>JAZOCU010000044.1:0-93398 GCA_045596625.1 Oscillospiraceae bacterium
TTATTTGGTTGTGATGGGAGCTAAACAGAGGGGATGGAGATAACGGAAGGGGATCGGAAGGGGGAACCTTAAGAGGAAGGGGAGATAAGCGAAGCCGTGCTTGTCACGGCGGTAAGCGCCCTCCCCTTTCTCTTGTGGTTCCCTCTTGCACTTTTCACACATCTCATACATCAACTTTACGCTACAGTTTGTTTTCGCTTTTGCAGTTACCTCTCCAATACTGATATGCAAAGCATCGCATAAACAATCAGGGGAGACACCACAAAAGAAACGGGAGTGTTCGGAAAAATCACCAAACAAATAACCCACAGAGAAAGACATTTTCTCTGTGGGTTTTGTGCTGTACTGAACCAAGTCTCAGAAATCGAGCTTTTGCAGATTGTCATCATGGAAAGTGACCCGCTGAAGTTTATTTGCATCATCGAGCTTTCCGGTCTCCGCATCATACAGATCTTCATACACTTGATTTTGCCATACCGCATTTGGGTTATCCTCAACGAAATAGGCAATTACAATTGCGCCGCTTCCTTTCGATGCATCGGGAGCCTTGATAATGGAATAATCTCCGTAGGCACGCTTTTCTTCAAAGAGCCATTTGTGTGCATTTTCACCATATGTCGTGCTGTTTTCTGCATAACCAAAGCTCAGGCCGCCATTGGCATAGGTCTGACTATCCTCGGAATATTTTGAAGCCATATCAGCGAAAGCTGCTTCATCTGCACCGGCGTCCTGCCATTCCTGTACAATGGATTCTGCTTTTTTATAAGCCTCCTCTTCACTGCCGGCATTGGCATAAGAAAGTACAATAGTACGGAAATCCACGGTTTCCGATTCATTGCGTTCCGGCTTGGCGGTCAGCAGATATACCTGATGGGATTCATAGCCATCCTTGGTGATGATTGTTGTATCTCCGACTTTCGCATTATCCTCCAGAACCCATTTTGAGATCTCGTTGCTATAGCTGGTTCCGTTGGTAGAAAGTTTCATGGCATTGACAATTTTCTGCGCATCTTCCTGACTGTTTTTCTTAACCGTGGTCAAGAAATTCATAACATAATCCTTGAACTCTTCGGGATCTTTGATTGCCGCCAGTTCATTGGCATATTGTGTAGCCTGTTCCTGACTCAGGTTGATCCGGATGGTACCGTCATCGGAGGTTGTTTGTCCTTCTTCGCCGGCCCAGCTGAAGGTATAGCACAGCATATCCCATGTCAAATATTTTGCAGGGTTGTCCTCATAGTAAGCAACGATCTCCTCATCTGTGATGGAAATCTGATCTGTGAAATACTGATGATAGGATGCCGCCAATTCTTCCAGCTCCATTGCTTCCGCGATATCCTCAACACGGACACCGGAAGGAATGTTGCTGCGATCCAGTTCGGCAGCACGTTTCTGGCAAGCGGCACGCTGTTCATCGGTCAGTTTGAAGTCGGCATCATAGGCTGATTCACACATTTTCAGAACGGTTTCCACAGCCTCGTTGGTGTTATCCACGAAGTAGGAATACCATGTACTGCCATCTTCTGTGGTCTGGCGCTTGAGCTTTTTGTCGGGATCAAATTGCAGGCCATCGGGATTGCTTTCGAAATAGTGGAGATAGCTCTGATAGCAGGAATCGTAATAATAGCAGTACATTGCATTGTTGATCGTAAAATGCTGGGATTCAGCGGCAATATTGGCGCGCAGAAAAACGCCGTTATTTTGTAATAGCTTATAGATACTGAAGCTGACAGCGCCAACGATCACAACGGCAGCAGCCGTCAGAGCCGTTATCTTGATGATTTTTTTGCGCTTTTGCAGTTTGCGTTCACGGCGGGCTTCTTCGCGTTTGGCGATCTTTTTTGCAGATTGCACAGCGGATTCCCGTCTTTTTTTGTGATTCTGATGTTTGTTTTTCGCCATATTTTCTGTTTTCCTTTCCATGCTTTGCGTACTGCAATGAGCATATCGCATTCAAGTTGCAAGCAGATGATGCTTGTGTGTTAATTTTCTGAAAAATGGTTATGACAGAGCAGAAAACCCCTCTGGATCTGTAAGCGTATCGGCACTGCTGATTACAAGGATTTGGGAATGATCTTGACCGATGTGGGCTTGCCAGTCCATATCATGGGTCAGAGAAAGATTGACTACGGTCAGACCGCTGTAATGCTGCGTCAGAAACGGGATCATACAGGCACCGTAGGAATCGGTCAGTACCAATAGTTTTTTGGTGTTGTTGACTGCAGTTTTGATCTGCAAAACGGGCGTTGTTTCCGCTGCAAAGAGTTCATATGCGGCAGTACGTGCCGTTTCGGGATCCGAAAGCAGGCTGCGTTGATATAAGGAATCCAGAGGGAAAGCATTGCCTTCGGCATCAATTGCAGTGATTTTTGTGATCGGTGTTTCATTCTCGCAGTGATAAAGATCCACCACATCGGCTTTCATGCCATGATAGAGTGTTTCCTTTGCAAAGCTGCCGTAAAATTCGTTGACAGCGTGTTCGATGGTAAAACGATCATATCCGATATTGGCAAAGCCAAGCTTGCGGATTGCGGTTTTATATGCACAAAAAGCTCCAAAGGTAGTCCAGCGCTCATCGGTACGATAATAAATGTAGGCATCCCGCATCGCATAGAGCCAGTGATAAACGTCAATTTGTGTTATATACTCATTGCACTGTGCAGCGGCGGCAAGCAGCATTGTCTGTTCATTGGCACGAGGAGAATATTCCGGCAAAGTATCTGCATAGATGCCGGCAGCCGTAGGCACCATCATCCAATAAACCGGTACATTTTGCTTGACAGCATAGGCATTGACAGCATTGACCGATCGGGTCACGGCATCGGTATCATAACTGAGATGCTGTCGGAACATCCGGTCATTTGTGACATAGACGGAACCGATGCTTTCTTTCCCAACAGACAGCGTGATACGATGATGCAGAGAAAGCAGCTCGGTGCGCAGGGGGAGCGTTTTCGTGATATCCTGATGCCATCCGCCGTTGATCAGACTGCCCACAGCGCCAAAGGACAGTATGCCTGTCAATACAGCGGCAGATAAAACGGCAGAAATTTTTTGCGGCAGGGAAGATGGCTTATCCGCCATGGCGCATTCCTTTGGTATCGGTGAGATCAAGGATCCGATATGCGGGATCCTTTGTATCCTGCAAAAAGCCCACAGCTTGACAGAACAGTTGTGCGAGTGTGGTTTCGGGCGCATCTGCATACAGCTGATAAGCACCGAATTCCATGGCTTTTCCGGCAGCAAGGCTCAGCAAAGTACGCCCCAGACCCTGTCTGCGATATTGAGGATGAATGATCAGACCGCAAAGACAGACCGCATTGCTGTTTTGGATCCGGCAGCGTTTGATCGCAGCAAGACCCAGCAGCATATCTCCATCAAGGATCACAAATACAGCGCCGGTATCGGATGTGATCTGCAAAAGCGTTTGAAAAAATGATGGATCCATATCGGAAAAAGCAGCAAATTGTGCTTCAGAGAGCCGATTTGCATTCCATTCCATAAATTGCAGCATAAAGGAAGTCCTCCCTTCCATTGATCCGTTTTATTGTATCACAAAACAACAGATTTGTAAAGTCAGGTTTTGAGAAAAACGGCACACAATGCTTATGTCTCCTCGGTAATCAGAGAGAAGACAGAATGGTCGCCGGTTTCAATACTGCGTAATTTGCGGTTGATCTGCCGGGTACGCACACCCACGAGCTTTTCCAGATCATCCTCTGCTCGTTTGATATGCTTCTGTGTTTCTTCCAGTGCAGAAGCAAAGGTTTCAAATTCACTTTTTACGGCACCTAAGATCTCCCAGACCTCATTGCTGCGCTTTTGGATCGTCAAGGTGCAAAATCCCATCTGCAGGGCGTTGAGCATGGCTGCCATAGTAGAAGGGCCTGCGATCGTGATCTGATACTGTCGCTGAAGCTGTTCGGGCAGATCGCTGTTGACGACCTCTGCATACAGCCCTTCAAAAGGAAGAAACAGGATCGCAAATCGTGTGGTATAAGGCGGCATCACATATTTTTCCCGAATATCCTTTGCACATTTTCTCAGTACGGAATCCAGTTGTTTTTTTGCTGCTTTGATCTGTTCACTGTCACCGGATTCATAGGCCTCCTGCAAAGCGGTATAGGTGTCGCCGGGGAATTTGGAATCAATGGGGAGCCAGATCTGTTCCTGCTCGCCGCTGCCGGGTAAACGGACAGCGAATTCCACATGATTGCTGCTGCTCGGGATGGTGGGGATTTCTTTTGCATATTGTTCCGGAGCGAGGATATCCTGCAAGATCGCACCGAGCTGCAATTCACCCAGTATACCGCGGTTTTTCACATTGGAAAGTACTTTTTTCAGATCACCGACACCCACAGCGATGCTCTGCATCTCACCAAGCCCTTTATACACCTGTTCTAAGCGATCGTTGACCAGACGGAAGGATTCATTCATTCGCCGTGAGAGGGTTGTTTGCAAATGCTCATCCACAGTATTGCGGATCTGCTCCATGCGCTTGGCATTATCTGTCTGCAGCTCACGGAGCTGACGATGTATGGTATCGCGCAGCGCTTCCATACGCTGATCGTTTCCCGATTCCAGTGTGCGGAACCGATGTTCCAGTTGTTTCATCTGCAAAGCGATGGTTTCCAGTGTCATATCCTGTCGGATCTCCATGGAATGCTCCATGGCAGAAAGCCGTTCGGCGAGCTGTTCGCTCAGAGCACGAAGCCGTTCTTCCCGAACAGCTTCCGAATGTTCGGTTGGCTGATGCTGCATCAGTTTGTGCATACGATACAGGATCACAATATTCAGCAGTATCACAATGACAGAGAGAATCAAAATTGCAGGTTCCATTCCAAGGCTCCTTTCGCAAAAACAATCAGACGGCAGCATGTATGAAACTGCCGTCGAATCTTTGTTCTTTATTATACACAATCCGATTTCAATTGTCAAGAAACGCAGTGGATTTTGTGAGATGAAATCACATGCAAAAGGCAAAGTCAGCTTGACATTTTATAAGATACCCTGTATAATTTTCCGTGGTATTTGTCATGTGGTTTTCCTATTATGCATTCCGGCAGATGACGGGAATGTACATTTGAAACAGAAAGAAGGATTCTATGGATTACAATACGAAGACAGAGCGAAGAACAGATCGCTTGCTCAAATTATTTCTGGCATTTTTTCGGATTGGCGCCTTTACCTTTGGCGGCGGCTATGCTATGATCCCGTTGATCCAGAAGGAAGTGGCAGAAAATAAAAAATGGATCACCGATCAGGATATTCTGGATATTGTAGCGATTGCGGAATCCACACCGGGCCCCATTGCGATCAATACGGCAACCTTTGTGGGATATCGTGTGGCAGGGATCCTGGGCGCAGCCTGTGCAACTTTCGGTGTTGTACTGCCTTCTTTTCTGATCATCACGATCATTTCCATGATCTTAAAGGAATTTCAGTCTTTGAAGGCAGTGCAATATGCATTTTTCGGGATCCGTGCCGGTGTACTGGCATTGATCCTCAAGGCATTATGGTCAATGTATAAGCAATGTCCGAAAAAGGTGATCTCTTATGTGATCGCTGCGGGTGCACTGATTGCGGCAGCATTTCTGGATATCAATGTGCTGCTGGTTATCATCGGCTGTGCACTTACGGGTCTGATCTCCTCTATGATCGCAGCGAAACGAGGTGCCAAATGATTTTCTGGGAATTGTTTTATACCTTTTTCAAAATCGGGTTATTCACCTTCGGCGGCGGTTATGCCATGCTGCCGCTGATTCAGAATGAGGTTGCGGCACATAACTGGCTCACACAGGAGGAACTGATCAACTTTGTGGCGGTCAGCGAAAGCACCCCCGGTCCCTTTGCCATCAACATTTCCACTTATGTGGGCAATCAAATGGCCGGCATTCCCGGTGGGATCTGTGCAACACTGGGCGTTGTGATGCCATCTTTTATAATTATTCTGATCGTGGCACAGATTTTTGATCGGTTCAAAGACAACAAGATCATGCAAGGCTGCATGACCGGTCTGAAGCCTGCGGTGATCGGCCTGATCGCTTCGGCAATGCTTTCCATGGCGCAGACGGTGTTTTTCCCGAACGGGATAATGCGATCGGTGCTTCTGACACCTGCTTTTTATGTTTCTCTGGTCTTGTTTGCGGTGATGTCAGTGCTGGCACTGAAAAAGGTACATCCGATCATAATTATCTGCATTTCCGCAGCAGTGGGAATTGCTGCCGGTTACAGTTTGGGATTATGATTTGCAAGAAGATAAAACGATCCGCTTTCGATGAAACAAATCGAAAGCGGATTTTTTGGAATTATGGAAAAAACAAAATTCAGACAAGCTACAGCAACGACGATTCAAAGTATGCGGCGGCAGAGTCGCTGCGGAAGAGCTGTCCTAACAAAGATACTATCAGGATCATTCCTTGTCAGCAGATTTTTTTGTCTTGTTGCTGTTGAGGATCTTGGCAATGCTCTTGCAGGTAGCATCGTATTCTGCTTTCAGCTCCTTGAGATATGCATACCCTTCTTCCTCAAGATGATAATAAACACGGACTCTGCGGCGGCCAACGATTTCCTGACGGTCAGTCAGGATTCCGGAAGCAATCAGTCTGTACAGAATCGGATACATGGAGCTTTCAGTGACAGAAAATCTTCCGCCGCTGAGCTCACGCATTTCCTGACACAGCTCATAGCCGTACTTATCCCGCTCTTGCAGCAGGTGCAGTATGATCATTTCGACAGTGCCGCGCTTTAAGTTTTCTCTTACTCTCATAAATCAGCCATCCTTATCAATCATAGTTTGTGAACAGTTGAATTGTATGCCGCTCATACTTTATTTGCTATTATACCATATATCCTATGAAAAGTCAAGAGGAATGCAAAATTTCGTGTGCTAACAGATGATACTGGATGATAACATCTCAGAAGCGATTGCGGTACTGTTATTTGGAATCGGTTGCGGTGCTGTTTTTGTGTGTTGATACTTGTCAAAACCGAAGAATTGTGTTATAATAATGCTGCAATCTGATGATCGGAGGGGGTCACTATGCAAACAATACTGAACTGGAAACAATATCTTCATACCGCTGCGGAGGTAGCTGCCGAAGGCATCGTTATGCTGAAAAATAATGAACATGCATTGCCGCTGCCCGCAGGCGAAGAGATCGCTTTGTTCGGACGGATCCAGCTGCATTATTACAAAAGCGGAACAGGTTCCGGCGGAATGGTGAATGTGGCAAAGGTCACAGGAATTCCGGAGGGCTTGGAGGAAGCCGGCGTTGCACTGAATCAAGAGCTGCTTGCGATTTATCGGGAATGGGATGCTGCCCATCCCTTTGATCTGGGCGATGGCTGGGGCAAAGAACCTTGGTCGCAGCAGGAAATGCCGCTGAGCGATGCACTGGCTGAGAAGATCGCAAAGCGCTGCACACGTGCAGTGGTGGTGATCGGCAGAACGGCCGGTGAAGAACAGGATCATCGGGCTGAGGAAGGTTCCTATATGCTGACGCAAGCCGAAATAGAAATGCTTCATACAGTACGCAGACGGTTCCGGAAAATGATCGTGCTGCTGAATGTCGGCAGTATCATTGATATGGAGCAGCTGGAGGCTGCAAAACCGGATGCTGTTTTGTATGTATGGCAGGGTGGAATGACCGGCGGGACCGGTGTTGCTTCTGTGCTGACGGGTGCGGTCAGCCCCAGCGGCAAGCTGCCGGATACGATCGCCTATGATATTACCCAATATCCTTCTCATGCATATTTCGGAGACCAAACTCGTAATTATCGCTGTGAGGATCTGTATGTGGGCTATCGTTATTTTGAAACCTTTGCCAAGGAGCAGGTGCGATATCCCTTTGGATTTGGCTTATCTTATACAGAATTTTCCGTGAATACGGTTGCGGTACGGGAACAGGAGGATATGCTTTCTGTAATCGTATCGGTGAAGAATATCGGCGCATATTCCGGCAAGGAAGTGGTGCAGCTTTATTGCGAGGCACCCCAGGGACATCTGGGTAAGCCGGCAAGGGTATTATGCGGCTTTGCCAAAACCGATGTGCTTGCACCGGGAGATTCACAAACGCTGACCATATCGCTGCCTTTTGCCGAGCTTGCTTCCTATGATGACAGCGGCGTGACAGGATATCGTTTTTGTTATGTGCTGGAGCAGGGCAGCTATCGCTTCTATCTGGGAACCGATGTGCGGCAGGCAGCCTTATGCTATGAGACAGCGATCTGTGAGGCTCGTATGGTGACACAATGTAAGCAGGCAATGGCACCGGTTTTGCCATTTCAGCGGATGCGTCCCGTTCCGGCTGCACAGGGCTATACTGTCGCCATGGAGGATGTTCCTCTTTCGGAGATCGATGAAGCAGCAAGATTGCAGGAACGTTTGCCGCAGACGATTGCGTATACCGGAGATTGTGGGATCCGGCTTGCGGATGTGGCAAAGGGAACCGCTTCCATGTCTGCATTTCTTGCACAGTTTTCCGATGAAGCGCTGTCATCCATTGTCAGAGGCGAAGGAATGGGCAGCCCTCGGGTAACGCCCGGTACGGCTTCTGCCTTTGGCGGTGTCAGCAAGGAACTGGCAACGCTTGGAATTCCGGCAGTTTGCTGTTCCGATGGTCCCTCCGGTATGCGTCTGGATTGCGGCACCAAGGCATTTAGTCTGCCCAATGGCACAATGATTGCGGCAACCTTCAATCAACCGCTGCTGACGAAGCTGTTTTCTCTGGTGGGACTGGAAATGCGAGCCAATGGTGTCGATTGTCTGCTGGGGCCGGGTATGAATCTTCATCGGCATCCTCTGAACGGACGTAATTTTGAATATTTTTCCGAGGATCCGTATCTTTCGGGAAAAATGGCTGCTGCCGAGCTGAAGGGACTGCATGCTGTGGGCGTTGAGGGCACGATCAAGCATTTTTGCGGCAACGAGCAGGAAACGAATCGGCATTTTACCGATGAGGTGATCTCTGAGCGTGCTTTGCGTGAGATATATCTCAAGGGCTTTGAAATCGCAGTCAAAGAGGGCGGCGCAGGCTCGATCATGACGACCTATGGCTCTGTGAACGGTTTGTGGACTGCCGGTAATTTTGATCTGAATACCGTGATCCTGCGGGAGGAATGGGGCTATCAGGGCTTTGTTATGACCGATTGGTGGGCAAATATCAACCGTCGGGGAGAAGCACCCGATCGCAATCTGTTTTCTGTGATGGTAAAAGCGCAGAATGATGTGTATATGGTCTGTGCTGATACGGAAACGCCCGATCGGGATATTATGTCGGCATTGCAAAGCGGTTTGCTGACACGAGGAGAATTGCAGCGCAATGCGGCAAATATCTGCAGCTTTATTATGGGCACCCAAGCCTTCCGCCGTTTGATGGATACTGAGGAGAAGGTGTGTGTGACAGAGCGTCCTGTGGAGGAAACGGCACAGGATGGCCCTGTGATCTTCTATCCGCTTGGCGATACGATGACATTGCCGCTGGATGAGATCTCCACAGAGAGAGGAACCACATACAGCTTTGCTTTGAATGTAGAGACACCGGGATATTATCAGATTACCGTGACGGCAAGCAGTCACAATGGCACGCTTGCCCAGATGCCAATGACATTGTTCAGCATGGGTACGCCGTACAGCACCTTTACTTGGAATGGTACCGATGGCAAACCGGTATCCTTCTCTACAACAATACCGATATTCTCCAGGTTTACAACGATGCGGTTGTATTTTGCACAGAGTGGACTGCAAATGCACAGTATTGCATTCCGTCGTACCGAGCAGGCTGTGAATATTGCTGCCATGTGATCGCTCTGAAGAAAGCGCAGGCGTTCTTTCTTCGATGTGGATGGGATCAGTGCATTCAGACGCTGAGCCGGTTGCTCTCTTTTCCTCTACTCTACTTTACTTTACTTTCCTTTCCTTTTCTTTCCTTTCCTTTGTTGAAAAATGATATCATTTTCGAAAGAATTGCCGACAGATCTTCAGAAAATGGCTGCATTTATGAAAAGAATGACTGAAAGGTGAGCACCATCGAAACAAACACGAAGCCCGTGCAGGATCTTTTGATGCTGCACGGGCTTTTTCACAAAGAAAATGTTATGGAAAACAGCATTGAAAAACGAGGGAAAATGTGATAGAATGGAAGAAACAAAACTGGCTGTCAAGGTGCTGCAGCGCTGTATGCGGTCTGATATGGACAGCGGAAGATCGATTATAGTACAGAGGAGAAACAATGGTACTTTTGATTATCGACACGCAAAAGCATATTACAAACGAAGCCCTATACCGATTCGATGAATTGGTATCCAATATCAAAGTCCTGCTTCATACCGCAAGGAAAAACGATATCGAGGTGATCTACATCCGTCATGATGACGGTGCAGGAAAGCCTCTTGCCAAGGGGACAGATGGCTTTGAGATCTGCGAAGCATTTGCGCCTGTTAATGGGGAACGGATCTTTGACAAAACCGTCAACAGTCCGTTCCGCAACAGCGGACTTCTGGAATATCTGAGATCCAAGGGAGAAACAGAGCTGATCATTGCAGGACTGCAAACAGACTACTGTATGGATGCTGCAGTAAAATGCGGATTTGAACATGGCTTCAGAATATATGTGCCGGCCTACGCCAATTCCACTTTTGACAATGCGTTTATGAAAGCAGAGGAAACCTATCGCTATTACAATGAATTGATGTGGAACGGAAGATATGCAGTGTGCATTTCTATGGAAGAAATGCTGGAAATCATGGAAAATCCGGAATATGCAGGCTAATCGGGCAGCAAGGCAAGCATTTCCTGCCGCAGGGGTGCTGTTACCATGATCTGATGATGGGTTATGGGATCACAAAAGCAGAGCATTCCGCAATGGAGTGCATGGCGCTGCAGTAAGGTACAGTCACCGCCATAAAGATCATCACCAAGCAAGGGAAATCCCAGATGTGCCATATGTACTCGGATCTGGTGGGTGCGGCCGGTTTGGGGCATCAGCTCCACCAGAGCACATTGAGCCGTTTGCAAGAGCGTCCGGTAATGCGTAACGGCCTCTTTGCCATCGGAGCGAACACAGCGAGTGATCACAGAATCCTGTACTCTGCCGATGGGTGCCGAGATCGTACCGCTGCCGGAACAATCCGGAGCCACAAGTGCATAGTATCGTTTGTTGAATGCATTTTGAAAATAATGTGCCGCATATGCTGTTTTTGCGATGGCACACAGTCCTGAAGTATTGCGATCCAGACGGAATATGGCATGAAAGGTCTGATCGGGATAGCGGGCAGCATGATAATTGCCCAAAGTATCTTCGTAGTGTCCCGGGGAAGGATGTACCGGCATATTGGCAGGCTTGTTATAGATCACAACGGATTCGTTTTCATATACGACAGGAACAGCAAGCTCCGGATTGGGTGTGAACGATGAGGTTTCCTCTAAATGCAGACAGATCAGATCGCCGTTTGTTACGGTATCGATCACGCGGATTGGTTTTCCGTTACAAAGAATCCCGTTTTTCTGATGCTTCAGCCGACTCAGCAAGCGAGTCGAAATTCCGGCATGTCCACGCAGATAGCTGCGCAGGAGTATTGGTGTGCTGCAGCGTACTTGGAACAGTAATTGCGGCATAGCAGCTCCTTTCCGTATTGTTGCATGATGCGTTTTCAGATTCTGTTAGCATTATAGCATGATGCACTGTAAAACACAAGTGGTTTCCTAAGAATGCAAAGGAAGAATATGTTGTTTCGATACGGATTGACGAGGATAGCATTCTATGTTATACTGCACACATTGTAGTAATTGCAGAAAGATGAAGAAACTTATGCAGATCATTCCGATGCGGCTGAACCGATTGGAAGGGAAATGATGGCATATGAAAAAGGAAAAAGGTGAATCAATATGAAAAAGCAAGTATTGGCGTTATCGGTTGCGATGATGCTAAGTGCATCGTTCAGCGGCTGCCAATCGGATATAGGCACTGCCGGTGGTGAATATCAGACAAAGAATTTCAGTTTTTCTGTCAGTGAGAATATGCTTCTTGATGCAAAAAAGCAAGAAGGCGAAGCAAACTATCTGGTTTTCAGCAATGCTGCCGATAAGACCCAGACATTAAGAATACAGGAATATTCTCAGGCGCATTCCACGGCAAAGGCAGAAATGGAATATTTATCCACTGAAAATGCAGAGGTCACAGAGCTGGACGGTGCTTTGCCCGATGCTTATCAGCTGAGCGAATGGAAAGAAGCCGAGGGTATGATGTGGCTGGTGACTGCCATCGGCAGCGAGGGAAAATTACTGATGATCGAAGCAAGCCTGCCGGAATCGGGCGTGGAATGGTATCGCGGTGCAACTGCGTATATTGCAGATACCGCTGCTTATACCGGGGAGCCTATTGAGGCAGGAGAAGCCAAGCAATCTCATTATACCGTAAAGCATTCCAAACGCTGGGCACATTCGGTGAATGATTATGAAGATGATGCTGCTGAGATCACAACATTGTTTTATTCCAATGCACAATCCACAAGGGAACAAAGCAACCATGTTAAGATCCAGCTTTCAGCGGATCAGACGCTGACAGCCAAAGAGGCTGCGGAGCAGATTGCCAATAGTCAGAGAGAATTCTATTGGGAACAGAGTATGATGGAAACCGATATCTTTGGCTATGATGCATGGTGCAGCTTCATGATCTTCAGCGACGGTGAACCGGAAGGGGATCGCGATCGCACCTATGTCTGTTACTATTTCTTCACAGTCAATGATGTGCTGTATGAAGTTCAGATCTCCTGTTATCACGAACAGATGGATCTGCTTGAAGAAGCCTTGCAGGAGGTCACTCTGCTGATCGATCGCGCAAAGTAAGCCAAGGCAGATTCGCCCATGATTCAATCAGAGTCCGCAACAGAGCATTCCGGAAGGTGTGCTCTGTTTTTTTGTCACAATGGCTCGAAAAATGTGTTGATTTGTCAGGGCGGATATGGTATAATAATACAATATGTGAAAAGAGGAGGTGCTCTGTTTGAAGTTGTTGCTGGTACACGCATGGAATGATCGTGATCGTTCTTATCGAGGTACTTTTTCCAATTTATTTTCATATCCATCCTTGACCTTGGCAGCGATTTGTTCTCTGATTCCTGAGGGGATGTTTGAGCAGGTCGATGTAATAGATGAATATTCTCAGAAGGTGCAGTATGATCGGGTGCCATATGATCTGGTGATGATCTCCTTTGAGACCTCCTCCAGCATCACTGCCTATGGTCATTGTGCGCAGTTTCGCAAGCGCGGAGCCTATGTGGTGTGCGGCGGCTATCATGCCACAGCATTGCCCGATGAAGTGGCAGCGCATTGTGATACGGTGATACAAGGCCCTGCTGAACGGGCGGTTCCTGCATTTCTTGCGGATTTTGCACAGGGCTGTCCCAAGCCGCGTTATTGTGATTATAATGTTTGTGTGGCAGAATTTCCGATTCCGGCAAGAGATAAGATCACCAAGCGCAAAAAAATGCGGATCCCCGGAATCGTAGCCAACCGTGGCTGTATGCATAACTGTAAATATTGCTCGATGCGAACCATGTGGCGCAATGATCCGAGACCTGTGGAAAAGGTTGTAGAGGAGATTCGTGCGCTGGGATCAAAAATGGTAGTGTTTTATGATCCGAATTTTTTTGGCAATCGGGAATATGCTTTGGCATTGATGCAGGCGCTGAAACCATTGAAGATCCTATGGGCCTCCAATGCCACAGCGAATTTCGGATACGATCATGCGCTGATGCAGGCAGCCTATGACAGCGGCTGTCGTGGCGTGGTCATCGGTCTGGAATCCTTGAATACGCAATCGCTGCAAAGTGTCGGCAAGCATTTCCGCGAACCGGATCGTTATCAAGAGATCATTGCCAATATCCACAGTCATGGTATTGCTGTCAACGGTTGTTTCGTACTGGGTTTTGACCATGAGACCGAGGAGGAGCTGCTGGCACTGCCGGAGCGTGTGGAGCAGCTGGGTCTGGATCTTTGCCGCTTTGCGATCCTGACGCCATATCCCGGCACAAAGCAATTTGAAGAATATGAGAAGAACGGCAGGATCCTGACAAAGGAATGGAATCGTTATACACAGCATCTTACCGTGTTTCAGCCGCTGCATATGAGCCCGGAACGCTTGGAAGAGATCTATCGTACCGTATGGAAAAAAGCCTATACATGGCGCAGCGTATTTCGCCGTGCATGGCGTTCTCCTTGGCGCGGAAAGGCTTATTACTGGATCCTGCTGGGGGCAAACATCGGCTTTAAGTTTTTAGGGGCTGCCAAGAGGAAACCAAAGTGAAAATAACCGTAATACGATTGAATATGTTTGAGCATATCAGCTCGGATGCCATGAAACCGCTGCTGTTCGGAATACTCAAAAGCCTTACACCGCAGCAGCATACGATCACCTTCATTGATGAACGGACAGAGGCACTGCCGGATGTGATTGATGCAGATATCATTGCATTTTCTGTCGAGACCTTTACAGCCAAGCGTGCCTATCTTCTGGCACAGAAATATAAAACGCGGCAGAACATTATCGTCATGGGCGGATTTCATGCTGCTGTGATGGCGGATGAAATGCTTTCTTATGCCGATGTCGTGCTTGTCGGGGATGCCGAAGGCAACTGGCAGCAGATGCTTTCCGATTATGAAAACGGATCCTTGCAGAAGAAATACATCGCCGATGAATCGATACCGCTGACGATGCTGCGGGAGGATCCTTCTGTTTATCGGCATCGGTATTTTGGGATCGGTGTCTATCAGATTTCCCGCGGCTGCAAATTCAACTGTGATTTTTGCTCCATAAAGACCATGTATCGCTGTGTACGGCGTAAATCTGCCGCAATGATCGCAGAGGAGCTGAAGCAGGCGAAGGAAAAGATCCTGTTTTTTGTGGATGATAATTTGTTTTATGATAAGCAATCGGCGCTGGAGCTGTTTCGTGCCATTGCGCCGCTGAAGAAAAAATGGGCGTGCCAGATCAGCATGGATGCGGCAAGGGATGATACCTTGCTTGCGGAGATGAAAAAAGCGGGCTGTTTTCTGGTGCTGATCGGTTTTGAGAGCCTGAATACGGACAGTCTGGGAGAAATGCATAAAGCGGCCAATACCGCAGCTGATTACGAAGATATCATTCAACGGATATATCGCCATAAGCTTTTGATATACGGTACTTTTGTGCTGGGCTGTGACGGAGATTCGGTGGATGTGTTTCAAAAAACCTATGATTTTGCAGTACGCAATCATATGGCAGTGACCAATTTCAATCCGCTGATTCCGATGCCGGGGACGGGTGTCTATGAGCGTATGGAACAGGAAGGTCGGCTGCTGTATCGCAAATGGTGGCTTTCGGATCAATATCGCTATGGTGAGACTGCCTATCAACCGAAACACATGACACCATTGCAGCTGCAGGAGGGCTGTTTGAAAATGCGGACGGATTACTATTCCATGGGCTGTATTCTCAAACGGCTGTTTGCGAATCCGATTCATCTTCGTCCGATGAATCTGGTTGTATTTTTGCTTGCAAATTTGATATCCCGTCGGGAGATTCACAAAAAGCAGGGCCAACTACTGGGAGGAATACTGAATGCATCTGACGTTGATTAAACCCAATATCGGCAGAAGGGAACATAGCCTTTATGTTGATGAAGGCCGCATGGAGCCTTTGCAGCTGGGCATTCTGGCAGGACTGACGCCCAAGGAGATTGATGTGGTGCTGTATGATGATCGTATGGAAGAGATTCCCTATGATGCGCCCACCGATCTGGTTGCCATAACGGTAGAGACCTTCACTGCCCGCAGAGCCTATGAGATCAGTGCGGAATTTCGGCGCAGAGGCGTCAAAACGGTTATGGGCGGTATGCATGCCATGCTGATCCCGGAAGAGGTTGCCGAGCATTGTGATTGTGTGCTGGTAGGCGATGCGGAACCGATCTGGGCACAGATGCTGTCGGATATGCAGAACGGCTGCTTAAAGCCACGCTATGATGCAGTGCAGCCGCAATGTCCGCAGATCAATGTGATCCCGCGCAGGGATTTGTTTGAGGGTAAGGGCTATTTGCCGATCACCTTGCTGCAATTTTCCAGAGGATGCAGTCATCGATGCAGTTTTTGTGCATCTTCGGTTTATTTCAAAGCGCATCATTATTGCCGTCCGGTGGAAGATGTGGTTGCTGAGATCAAAGCGCAAAAGCGCAAGCTGTTATTTTTTGTGGATGATAACATTGTCTGCAATCGGGAAAAGGCAAAGGAACTGTTCCGTGCACTGATCCCTTTGAAGATCCGTTGGGTGAGTCAGGGCAGCATTGATATGCTCGGTGACAAGGAACTGATGCAGCTTATGGTCAAAAGCGGATGTCTGGGGTTGGTCATCGGATTTGAATCCATTTCTCCCGACTGCATTTCCGAGATGAATAAGGGTACGAATAAAAAAGGTGCTTTCGATCAGTATCGCGCTGAGATCGCAGAGCTTCGCAAATGGGGCTTGCAGACCTGGGCAGCCTTTACTGTGGGCCATGACGGAGATACCGTGGAATCGATTCGTGCAACCTGTGATTTTGCCATCAAGAATCGGTTTACCTTTGCGGCTTTTAATATCCTGATGCCCTATCCCAATACGCCTTTGTATGAAAAGCTTGCGCAGGAGGGGAGGCTGCTTTATGATGGAAAATGGTGGCTTCATGAAGAATATCGGTTTAATTATGCAAGCATTGTGCCGAAGAACATGACGCCGGAAGCGCTGACGGAGATCTCTTTTGATTGCCGCCGCCGATTCAACAGTCTGGGGTCGATCTGTAAGCGTGCACTGGAGCCGAGAACCAATTTGCGTACCCCCTATCGCTTTATGACATATCTGATCTACAATCCGCTCTTTCGCAAAGAGGTGTTCAAAAAGCAGGGAATGCGCTTTGGATTGGAAGAATCGAAGAACGAAAAGGAGTAATGCACCATGCTGAAGGGATTCGTCAAGCCGATCTCTGCATATTCGGAACAAGAGATTGAAACTATGTACCGATTAATGGCGCAGTTTTATGATCATACGGATCCGAACGTATTCCGACGTGATTTTGCGGATAAGGATTTTTGTCTTGCCTTGTATCATGAGACAGATGGCTTGGTAGGATTTACGACCCAGAAGGTATTGACGGTCACTGTGGATGACAAGCCGGTGCATGGTATGTTTTCCGGCGATACCATCATTCATAAGGATCATTGGGGCGATGTGGAGTTGTTTCGGGTATGGGCGCAGTTCTGGTTTGCCTTTGCCGAGCAATATGAGGAATTTTATTGGTTTTTGATCTGCAAGGGCTATAAGACCTATCGGATCCTGCCCTTGTTCTGGACAGAGTTTTTTCCGAATTATCGAATGGAAACGACACCATATGCCAAACGGATCATGGATGCTTACGCAGCTATGCTGTATCCGGAAGCTTATGATCCCGAAAGCGGTGTGATCGTGTATCAGACGCAGAAGGATAAGCTGAAAGAAGGCGTTGCGGAGATCGGTACACGACAGCTGAAGAATAAAGATGTTGCGTTTTTCTGTGAACGGAATCCCGGACATCTGATCGGCAATGATCTTGTATGTCTTGCAAAGATCGATAAAGCACTGCTGCGAAAGCATGCGCACGAGCTGTTGTTCCGATGAGTCTTGTGTGTGAATGGCTCAACGGCTGCTGCCGTGCATTGTATCGCAGGGAATACAAACGATTTATGGCAAGCTGTGATGTGCGCGCTGTACAGGAGCGATATCTGCTGACATTGCTGCACAAGCAGGCTGATACGATATATGGCAGACAATATGGCTTTGCCGGAATCAAAAGCTATGCGGAGTTTGCAGCGCATGTGCCGCTGACGGTTTATGAGGATTATGAACCATATCTTGATGCGGCAGCGGAAGGAAAAGACAGGGTTCTGACGGCAGAGCCCATTCAGCTGTTTGAATTGACCAGCGGTTCTTCGGGAGGAAAGAAACGGATTCCTTATACCGCCTCACTGAAACGGGAATTTCAATGCGGCATTCGTCCGTGGCTGTATGATATATATACAAGGGTGGATGGACTGTCTGCCGGAAAAAGTTATTGGTCGATTACACCTGTGACAGCCGGCAGAAGCTATACTGCATCGGGGATCCCTATCGGCTTTGAGGAGGATGCTGAATATTTCGGCGTTCTGGAGCAGGGGATCATGCGGCGCTTATTTGCAGTGGATGGCTCTGTGAAATTTGTATCGGATATGGATTCGTTTTATCTGCAAACAGTAAGACAGCTGCTGCAATGCAAGGAGCTGACCTTGATCTCTGTGTGGAATCCGACCTTTCTGACCATTCTCTGTGATGTGATCCGGACGCACACGGCAGAGCTTTCCGATATTCTGACGCAAGCGCAGCTCAGTGCGATTCGCGAAGAACGCTTTGATCTTGTATTTGATAAGCTCAAGCTTATCAGCTGCTGGGCAGATGGCAGCGCGGCAGACCAGATCCATGGAGTATCGAAACGGTTTCCGGGTGTGCAGATCCAGCCAAAGGGTCTGCTTGCCACGGAATGCTTTGTATCATTTCCGCTGATCGGTGAGGAGGGCAGTCGGCTAAGCGTCTATTCACATTTCTTTGAATTCCGCAGTCTTGCGGATGACAAGATCGTAACTGCGGAATGTCTGCAGCCGGGCTGTGAATATGAGGTGATCGTCACCACGGGAGGCGGATTCTATCGTTATTGTCTGGGTGATGTGATCACAGTGTTGGCAGCAGAGCCGAATCGACCGCCACGGATCCGTTTTTTGCGGCGCAAAGGGATCTGTTCAGATCTGTACGGAGAAAAGCTTACAGAGGCATTTGTACAGTCGGTTTGTCAGACTCTGGGTATAACGGATCGCTTTTGTCTGTTGGCACCGGAAGGGAACCGTTATTGTTTATATACCGATGCGGCAGAGATCAGTGGTGGACAACTGGATGCGGCATTGTGTGAAAGCTATCATTATCAGTATTGTCGCCAGCTTGGACAGCTTGCCTGTGCCGAAGTGATACCGATCTGCGGACAGCCGCAGGAGGTGTATCTCAGGCGGCTGATGGAAGAGGGCATCCGAATCGGAGATATCAAGCCTGCCTATCTGACAAGGTACAGCGGATGGAAGCAATACTTTGACAAAAGCATGGAAAGGAACAACCAAATATGATAAAAATAGCGTTACTTGCTCCTGCCGGTGCAATGCATCGATATTCGGGCAGCTTTGGAAAATCATTGCACTATGCGCCATTAACGCTGACGACACTTGCAGCGCTGGTGCCTGAGGATGTGGATGCACAGGTCGTGATCTATGATGAAACCGCTGAAAAAATCCCATTGGATATCGATGCGGAGCTGATCGGAATTACCTGCATTACCGGTACAGCACCACGCTGTTATGCCTATGCGGACTATTTCCGAAAGAAGGGAAAAACCGTATTTATGGGTGGTGTACATCCATCCATGCTGCCTGAGGAAGCGGCTCAGCATGCCGATGTCGTATTTACCGGCTTTTCTGAGCAGACCTTTCCGCAGTTTATTTATGATTATATCAAAGGCTGTCATCAGAAATTTTATCATCAGAACAGTGATTTTACCATCGCAGGTCGTCCCACGCCTCGTCGGGATCTGCTTCGGTCGAGTCGTTATATCACCACCAAAACTGTTGAGGCGATCCGCGGATGCTGTCATACCTGCAGCTTCTGTGCCTATCCAGCGGCATTCGGCAGATGTGTCTACAAACGTCCTGTCAAGGAAGTGGTGGCAGAAATCGAAGCGCTGCATACCAAGCATGTCACCTTTCCGGATGTGAATCTCATTACCGACCGAGCCTATGCGATCGAGCTGTTTACCGCTTTGATCCCGCTGAAGATTATGTGGCTGGGACTTGTAACCTCCTCAGTGGGAATTGATGATGAGCTGATGACGGTGTTCCGTAAAAGCGGCTGCAAGGGATTGCTCATCGGCTTTGAATCCATCACGCAGGAATCTCAGCAGTATATTCATAAGGGTGTTAACAAGGTAGATAGCTATGTAACCTTGATGGAAAAACTGCATGATAACGGTATTCTGGTGCAGGGCTGCTTTGCCTTTGGCGGTGATGAGGAGGATGAAAGTGTCTTTGATCGTACTGTGGAAATGATCATCAAAGCAAAGATCGATCTGCCTCGGTTTTCGATTTTAACGCCTTTTCCGCAGACAGAGTACTATCGTCAGCTGGAGCGGGAGGGCAGAATCATTGAGCGCAACTGGGCGATGTATGATGTGCAGCACTGTGTATTTACACCAAAGCGTATGACCAAGGAGCAGCTTGAGGCAGGTACCGATCGTGCATGGCGTGCCACCTACTCCACCGGCAATATTATGAAGCGGCTGGCACCCTTTACACATAGTCCTTGGCTTTCGCTGCCATTGAATATGGGCTATAAGGGTTATGCGGACAAATGGCACAAATTCACCCGAGAGGTGATGTGTGACAATTCCGATATTCCGATTCTGTAAACCAAAGAGGCGGTTTCTATGAAAATTACATGGATCCTTCCGGCGATCGGCAAGAAACCCGGAAAAAAATATATAGGCACATGGAAGATGGAGCCTTTGACCATTGCTTTGCTGAAAGCGATGACACCTTCCGATATCGAAACTGAGCTGTTTGATGATCGTTTGGAGCTGATCGATTATAACACAAAAACCGATCTGGTTTGCATTACTGTGGAAACCTATACCGCCAAGCGAAGCTACCGGATTGCTGCCAAATTTCGTGCACGTGGAATCCCCGTAGTAATGGGCGGATATCATGCAACGCTTTGTCCGGATGAGGCAGCTTTATATTGTGACAGTGTGATCATCGGCAATGCAGAAACGGTCTGGGCTGCGATGCTGCAGGATGCACGGAATCACACACTGCAAAAGCGATATCAGGGTGGTGTCGGTGCCTATGATGTGCAGCCGGATAAAAGCATTTTTACCGGCAAGAAGTATCTTCCGGTATCCTTGGTGGAAACGGGCAGAGGCTGTTGCCACAGCTGTGAATTCTGTTCGATTTCGAAGTTCTATTGCAGCAAATATCATTGCCGGGATCATCGCTTGATCGTGGATGACATAAAAAAATCCGCGCATCGCTATACGTTCCTTGTGGATGACAATCTGGTGGCAGACCGCCGTAATGCCATGCAGCTGTTTGAGGATATCAAGCCGCTGGGTATCAAATGGGCAGGGCAGGGAACACTCTCTATGGCAAAGGATGAAGCTTTGCTCAAGGCGATGAAGCAAAGCGGCTGCGAGATCATTTTGATCGGTTTTGAGAGCCTGAACAAGGAAAATCTCAGACAGATGAACAAATCCTTCAATTATGCCATCGGTGAACGGGATGAGCTGGTCAAGCGCATCCATGATGCAGGCATCGGGATCTATGCAACCTTTGTATTCGGCTATGATCAGGATGATGAAAGCACAGTGCAGGATGCGTTGGAATTTGCAAAAAAGCATAAGTTTTATACCGCAGCTTTCAATCATCTTCTGCCGTTCCCCAATACGGCATTATATGATCGCTTACAGGCAGAGCAGCGACTGATCTATGATAAATGGTGGCTTGCAGAGGACTATCATTACGGTGAGCTTGCATTTCATCCGAAGCTGCTTTCGGCGGAGCGTATGAGTACGCTTTGCCGAGATGCAAGAAAAGAGTTTTCTTCTGCCAAAACCGTGCTGAGTCGAGGTTTTGCTTCATTGGGCAGAACCAGTCCCTTGCTATGGGGCTTGTTCTGGGGCATGAATCTGCGGCTGGGCGAGGAAGTCGATCAGAAAATGCACGTGCCGATTGGAGAGAACCTTGATGAACTTCCAAAATGATCGTTATACGCTGCGGTTTGCCGAGCCATCCGATGATGCAGGCATTCGTGCGATTTTTGAGAGCGGCAGCTTTCGTGGCGGTATCAGTGTACAATATCTTCGCAATCCTTCGCCCTATGCCTCCTTTTGTGCCGATGGAGAGCGTAATCATATTATGGTGGTGATCGACAACAGCAATGGTGCAACGGCCGCTGTGGGAGGCGCTGTGGTGCGCACAGAATATGTGAATGGCAAAGCAGAGCTGTGTGCCTATCTTACGGGACTAAAGATCCATTATGATTACCGCAAGCGGATCGGCTTTATTGCAAAGGCATATCAGTTTTTGCGGGAGCATATTGCGGATTGTGCCTATTGTTATACCACCATTCTGGATGAGAATACCGAAGCCATTGCGCTGCTGGAAAAACCGCATCGGAATATGCCGGAATATCGGTATTTGGGGCACTATACGACCTATTGCTTTCATGGTGGGAAGCAAAAGCTTTCTTTGGAGATCAATCAAACAGAAGGCTTTTCTTCGCTGCTGCAATCACATTTTGCAAAGCAAAGCTTCACTCCGGTGGCATTTGACTGCAGGGGCTATGGAGATACAGCCTTTTTCTGTCTCAGAGAGCAGGGAGAGATCATTGCCTGTTGTTTTGTCTGCGATCAGCAAGCCTATAAGCAATACAAGCTTTGCGGTTATGGCGGGATCTATCGTGTGCTGTCAAAATTGCCGACGCAGCTGTTGGGATATCCGGCATTTCCAAAGGCAGGCAGCTTGATCCGCTATGGTGTTGTCTCATATTTATACGTCCGTGATAATGACAAGAAGCTGTGTTCGGATTTTCTGAGAACGGTTGCGGCAAACACCGATTTTGCATTGCTGCTTTGGGGTGGATTCGAAAACAATCCGTTATGCAGTGCGCTTGACAGCATGAAAACTGTACATTATGGCAGCCGTCTGTATTCGGTCGTGTGGGGAGATTCCGACCAACCGATGCCGGACGGGGTGTTGGGCGTTGAGGCGGCTCTGCTTTGAAAGGAAACAGGAAGGAGTAAGTATGAAGATCAAAGCAATACTGGCATTGCTTACTGCAATGCTGCTGCTATGTAGCTGTACCAAGGCATCCAATTCGGATACTTTGGGGTCGGGTATAGATTCCTCAGCAATCGAAAGCAGTACCGTACTGCAAGAGCATTCCTCACAATCACAGGATTCCCTGCAATCGGAAACCGATCCGCTGAAACGGTATGAGGGGATGTCTGCGGCGGAGATCACTGCTACTCTGACATTGGAGGAAAAAGCACATCAGATGCAGATCCCTGCGATTTATCATCAGGAATATTATAAGATGACAAATCATAATTATGGCGCTGTGCTGTCTACAGATGGTCTAGTGCGGCAAACTCCCGCAGATTGGTGTGAGATTATTGATAAGTATCAGCAAGCAGCCTTACGTGCATCTTCCCCGATTCCCTTTGTCTATGGACAGGATTCGGTACATGGCGTAAATTATTCATTGGATACGGTGATTTTTCCGCACAATATCAATATTGGTGCCGCCAATGATCCGGAACTGACCTATCAGATGGGGCTTGCGGTTGCCGATGAAATGAAAATGACCAAGATGATCTGGAACTATGCGCCCTGTGTGGCAGTTGCATCGGATCCTCGCTGGGGCAGAACCTATGAGAGCTATTCTTCGGATGCCGGTATCGTCAAAAATCTTGCGGCACAGTTTACCAAAGGACAGCTGGATGGCGGCGTGATCGCCTGTACCAAGCATTTTATCGGTGATGGCAGTGTAGAGTTTGGTACAGGAGAAGCCAGTGATGGTACCGATCGGCTGATCGATCGGGGCAATGCTACCTTGACAGATGATCAGATCGCAGAACAGCTTGCCATTTATCAGGCACAGATCGATTTGGGTGTGCAAAGCATTATGCTCAGTCACAGTGCACTCAACGGTATCAAAATGCACGAGAATCGGCATTATATTCTGGATGTGCTGCGGGGCGATTTAGGATTTGAGGGCGTTGTGGTCAGTGATTGGGAATCGATTCAGAATATTGAGGGAGCCGATACCCTGAAGGAACAGATCATTATTGCCATCAATGCCGGTATTGACTGGCTGATGGAACCCAATGATTTCAAGCTGGTCGTAAAGTATATCGTTGAGGCTGTGGAGGAGGGTAGGATCTCGGAAGCACGTATCGATGAAGCAGTGACTCGTATCATACAGCTCAAGCTGGATGCCGGTCTGTTTGCAGATCCCTATCTAGAGCAGCTTACCACAACGCAATCCGAAGCAGGTTCTGCTGCCTATCGGGATCTGGCAAGGCAGCTTGTGGAAAAGAGTCTGGTACTGATCAAAAATGAACAGGAAACGCTTCCGCTGCAGCGTGGCGCAACGGTGTTGGTTCTTGGCCCAGCGGCCAATGATACCGGTGTACAGTGCGGCGGCTGGACCAGACAATGGAATGGCATGACCGATCAGCAGAACAACGGAAAAAAGCTGATCGAAAACGGTACGACCATTCTGGAAGGCTTGCAGGCCGTTGCGGAAGAATATGAACTGACCATTGTAACCGATGCAAAACAAGCTGAGAATGCGGATGTTATATTGCTCTGTGTGGGCGAACAGCCCTATGCGGAGTGGAACGGAGATACCGCTGATCTTTCCCTGACAGGAGCGCTGGGGCTTCCTGGCAATGAGGAAGCGATAGCGACTGCTGATGCACTGGATCTTCCAACTGTTGCCTTGATCGTTGCCGGCAGAAATGTTATCATCGAGGAATATGTGGATCAATGGGACAGTATCGTTATGTGTGGTCTGTTTGGCAGCGAGGGTGATGGTGTTGCCAATGTGCTGACCGGTAAAAGTCGTTTTCAAGGTACACTTTCTATGCCGTGGTATACTTCAATCGAGCAGCTGGAAGAAAACCGTCCGTGGCTGGAAGTGGGCTTTGGATTGAAAAATTGATGGGTGCAATGCTGCACTCTCATCTGAAACGGAGGTTCATTATGAATGCAATGGAAACTATGCTGACCAGAAGAAGTGTCAGAAACTTCAAAGCGGATCCGGTTCCGAAGGAGATCATAAGCAAGATCGTGGAAGCAGGAACCTATGCACCAACAGGCATGAATCGGCAATCGCCGATCATCATTGCAGTCAGCGATCGTGCTTTGCGTGATCGTCTTTGTGCGATGAATGCAAAGATCATGGGTTCTGATATGGATCCGTTTTACGGAGCACCTGTGGTTTTAATCGTTCTTGCTGATCGTTCTATGCCGACCTATTTGTATGATGGCAGCCTTGTTATGGGGAATCTGATGCTTGCAGCGCATCATTATGGCATCGGAAGCTGCTGGATCCATCGTGCTAAGGAGGAATTCGACAGCGAAGAGGGCAAAGCGATTCTCCGCAGTCTTGGTATTCAAGGCGATTATGAAGGCATCGGTCATTGTGTGCTGGGATATGCAGCAACCGAAGAAGCGGATGCAAAGCCCAGAAAATCCGATTATGTCTATTATGTAGAATGATATCGGGATAAAAAAAGCATAAAATGAGCCCCGGCAGAAATTACATTCTGCCGGGGCTTTTGTATCAGATGTGATAGAAAGTATGGTTTGCAGTCTGTTTTGGGGTTACAATTAACAGCTTATTCCGCAGGGATCAATTGGTCGATGGTGATCAGACCTGCAAGATAGGAAAGCAGATGGCTTGCATCGTTTGCGTTGACATTAGGCTCGCCATCGCAGTTTGCATTGAGCACGCCTTCAGCGGTGATCTCAATGGTAGTATCCTCAGCGACATAGCGGTTCAGGAGCACCACATCATCGATTTTAATCACACCGTCGCAGTTCACATCACCGGGTGTGATGTTGGAAACAGGAGGATCTACAGGAGGATCTACAGGAGACTCTGTTTTCGCGGTCAGTGCCAACAGATAAGTCAGCGGAGAATTCCAATAGATCGTGATCTCATTGGTAGAGTAGCTTTCCGAATTATCAACATAGCATTTTGCAGGAGGAGCAGTTTTCAGATAAGCTTTTGCGGCACTGTCTTCCAAATTGGAGTTGACACCACCAACCAGCATACCGATCATTGCCTCACCCTTTGCCATAGAAGGTCTGTGGTGAGGATTCAAGGGAGCAGCGGTACCGAAACCGGTCACATAGCAGGTAGCATTGGGATTTCGACCCAACAGATAGTGCAGATTGGCTTCTGCGGTATCGTAATACTTGGCATCATTGGTCAGATCATAAGCGACTGCTAGAACGATACCTGCATTCGCAACCGTCATATTGCTGCCCCAGTTGAACTTGGTAATGGATACACCATAAGGACTGTTCTGGCTAATTGTTGCAAAGGAATCAGCCTGACGAAGCAATGCGGATTTTGCATTGCTGTATACCGTAGAGTTGGTATCGATACCATCCATGGTTACCAGAGCGATGTTGCCGTAATCGCCGACAGTAGACCAATCCAGACCGGTCTTAGCAGCCATGCTCTGCAAGGCGTTCAGATAAGCGGCATCATCGGTAGCACGATACATCTGTGCAGCAGCCCAGTAGCGCTCATCGGTATCGGTCTTGTCACCATATTCGCCGGTTACGATATCGGCAGGATTCTGGAAGATGAGATTAGGATTCTGCTGCAGGAAACTCCATGCTTTTTTGGCAGCATCAAGGCAAGTCTGTGCAAAAGCGGCATCAATATCCCGATAGAACTCATATGCCATTGCCATGGAAGCGCAGAAATCTGCAGTTGCAGTTGTAGAAACAGGCGTTACGATCAATGCGCCGGTTTCTTTTTCGGGCATAATATAGCCGGGGAAAGTAGCACAAGAAACCTTGTGATATACGCCGCCGGTCTCTGCCTGCATTTTCAGCATCCACTCCAGCTCAAAGCGAACTTCATCCAGGATGTCCGGCACACCGTTTCCGCTTTCGGGAATCCCGATGTTATCGCTGTAAAGAGAAGGATTCTCTTGATATGCAAACAGCAGATCAGCAACGGTTTTTGCGGCAGGTACGATGTATCTGCCGTAGTCGCCTGCGTCATGCCAACCGCCGCTGACATCGATCTTCTGAGAAGTGCCATATACGGTAGCCGTTGTGGTATGGCAGGCTTGGTGACCGAATACGGAATCCTGTACTTCGGTGCCGCAGCGCTGGAGATACAGCATTCTGATGGATTCATCCAGCAGGTTATCGTATACAGTATCGCTGATTACAAAGGAGTAGGAAGGATCCAGATTGCCGCAAGTGATGTAATAGGTACCCGGTGCAGTAACGCTGGAAAAATCACCGAGATGATCTGTTTCGTTGGCAGAGGAGTTCTGGATTTCGCCATAAAGCTCACCGGTATAGACGGTTTGCTTGGTTTCGGCATTGACTACAGAGAACGAGGTTTCTGAGGTTACATCACGGAACACGGCGATCTTCTGGCTATCGGGACGATAGCCGACCTGATCGGTCATGATGGAAGCTTCCTTGGGCATAAAGGAATCGTAATTGACATTGCTGTCATCCACAAGCTCCAGCACCACATTATCGAGATAGATGGTGTGTTGCGGCAGAGCGCCGTCCTGCTCCTGGATACCGCAGTTAAATACGAACTTTGCCATAATATCGGTATCCTTGGTCATAGTAAAGGTGTAATCCACCTTTTGGGGAGTAGAGGTCAGATCAAGACCTTTCCATGTATAAGATTGATAGGTACCGCCGTTCTGCTGAAGCATTACCTCAACGTAACGGTTTTGCGTAGAAGCAATTTCATAGCTGATATGATATACACCGTTCTGATAGAGCGGCACAATATCATAATAGAGCTGTACGGCATAATTGACAGTACCGACATTGGAAATGTTCAGTGCCAGTCTGCCGCCGTCGGCGGAAAGGGTAGCAGCGCCGCCGCTTTCCTTGTAGATCGCCCAGTCATAGATGCTGGAATCGAACGTAGAGTTCGTGATGAGATTTGCAGCTGCATGCGCCCCCTCAGGCAATGCAACAGCGCCTGCCGATACCAGCAGACATGAGGTCAAAAATGCAAGACCCCGTTTGATTAAGCTGTAGTTCATAAAATAATATACCCCTCTCATTCTGTGATAAACACAGTTAATACTTTCAGTATATCAAATTTTTCCATGCGAATCAATGATGTATTGTGCTGGTTACCGTGCATTTTGTGCAATTTCTTCAGAGCAATTTTGTTTTGTTCTGTATTCTGTTGGTGTGATGTGCGCAGTTGCTTTGAACTGACGGATAAAGTGAGCACAACTATGATAGCCGCAATGGACAGCAATCTCAGAGATGGTCAGATTGGTAGAGATCAGCAGCATTTTTGCATAAGAGACCCTGCTTTGAATGAGATCCTGCATGAAGCTGATACCGAATTGCTGCTTATATTGGTGCTGAAAAGCGGAACGGCTCATACGAACGGCATGTGCAGCGCCTTCGACGTTTATTGATTCATAAGGCTTGCTGTAAATCGTGCTGCGAATGGTTGAGAGCATTTCAAATTTTGTATCGGGAATCGTTTGCGGTGTTTCCTGCATCGCCTCTTCTACCTTGGAAAACAGCAGAGCAAGATAGTTCGCAATATTTTTATCTTTATTGATAGGAGCGGTATAGTATTCATAGGCAATGGATTTGATACAGAAGCTCAGAAAATGCAGGTGCTTCATCGGGATCGGTGTATTATAGGGAATGTGATAGGATAAAAACTGCGCTTCCTCATTGCCTTCAAACAGGAAATGGATCCAATCGTTGAGAAAGGTCTGCTGCGGCATGCACCGATAGTGCTGCGGCGTATCTTTTTGATAGAGAAAAAAAGAATTGGCAGGAACCTGTATTTCTGTTCCGTCCAAGTTCATGAGCGTATCGCTTTTGAGCAGCAGCAGCAGATAGTCACCGCTGCCTTGCGGACGATCCACAAAGAAATCCGCATCATGATTATGGTGATACCCTACATTGTGAATGATCATATAACGACACCTCCACAAAAAGAATTTTGATTTATTTGATACTATTATAATTTGGATTTTTGCAGTTGTCAAGGCAAAAAAGCGCAAAAGAAAAGCGCACAGCATTATGGAAACTGTGCGCTTTTCTGTAATCAACCGTTGGGGAATAAAGTATCCACCTGCTCGCTGGTTAGATGAAAGAAGGCAATGAGTTGTGCTTTTGCCACATCACGGCGATTGGCGCATACTTCTTCCATCACGGTGAGATTGCGCTGCCAAGTGGAATAGGAAGGTCTGTTCCAGCGTTTGGCGTGGAGCTGCATCTCGATATTGATCGCAGATGCCATCTGACGGAAGCGTTCCGTGAGATGCTCGGGCAGAAATACCGTGTTGAGCAATTCGGCATAGCGGTTGATAAAACGGGTGCGGAAGTCATCATTTTCCAGCAGACCGCACTGCACAGTCGTATAGAACATATTATCCACGCCATGCCCTTGAGGATTGAACATTTCCTTTATCGAGTTGAAACCGCCCTTCAGTCCGAGATCCTTCCGCATGGCGGTGTCCATATCAAAGAGGATCCAGCGCCATTTTCCGCCATCGGCATTCCGATAGAATTTGATATTACCGGTATCGGTGTTACAGAAAAAGATCTCAGCGATAAGGTAGTCGATAAAATTGTCGATATCAATCTGTGAATCCACATAGGCATAAACTTCCGGATCAGAAAGATCGTGATTGCGGATATATTGGCGCAGTGCATTGTATTCCTCCGGAGATCCGGCCAGTACGATGCTGTTGCCTTTGATAATGGTGATCTGATCACGGTCAATGTCTTCGTTGGATTCAAAATAATCCTCATTGATTTTTTCTCTCAAATCGTAATAACCGTAATATTCGCCATTCAGATACACAGCGATCGGCTGCCAGTCCATACAGGCAAGATCACTGTATTCGGAGGTGATTTCCGCACAGAAGGCATCCCGCAGCCTTGTGCCCTGCTGATCCTGTCCACCGGCACGAAGTACCAGTGAGGAAAACTCGGTTTGTGGATTCCCTTCAAAAAACGGATAGATAACGGAAGCGTTGCCGTATTCACCTCGAAAATGGATCGACAGGCTCTTTTGCGCCTGTGCTCTGGAATATTGTCCGAATACTTTAATTTCGGCATTGCAATCCAACTGACGGCTGCCATCGGGAGTGAAATATTCAAAGGAAGCCATTCTGCCCCAATCCTGCCAGAAATTGGCACCTACATAGGGAAATTCCGGATCGTAGTTGTAGCCATAGGCAAGAATGCCGCGCTGATTGCTGAACAGATCAGCCGGATCACAGGATAATGCAACAAAGGGGATGTCGTGGGTTTCTTCGGTAATATAGGTCGCACTGAACGTACGGCTGGGGAGATAGCCCTCTTTGAAGGCTTTTAAGCGAAGTACACAGTTATTTTCGCCGATGGTGACGGATGCAAATACAGGGTCGTTCGGATCCGGCTCAGAGCCATCGGTCGTATAACGCAGGATGACATCGGGATCACATTGTGCTGTGATGATATCACCGGCTTTGGCATAGCCGCCTTGCTGCGAGAGCTGTGGTATGGGGGTGTAATCTGTGAATTGCTCATCCGGATTGGCGGCACAGGGTGTAGGGACAGCAAAATAACCGAAAGCACCCTCAGTGGCAGTACGTCCGCAGGTGTTGCCGCCGAGGATCCAGCCGCTTTCCAAGGCATCATAGCATTCGCCCTTGGGATTGAATAAATAGAGACAGTCTCCCTGCTGGCTGATCTTGAAGGGCAGATACACGGCATCGGATTTGCCGGATTTTCCATTGCCGGCAGCATACAGCAGCTGATAACCCTGCGGCGGAATGGAGAGGGTATCAAAGAGATATTCGGGCACCAACGGATTTTGTCCGATGCCCCATCCTCGGAGGTCGATGACCTGATCGGTAGGATTATGCAGCTCGATCCAATCAAAGTCTTCCTTGGTTTTTCCGCAGGCTAGGGGAGCTGCTTCGGAAATATATATGGTTTTTTCTTGGAAGGATAAAGAAAGCATAGTTCCGGGATATCCTGTATCCGGATTGGGCATACGAGGCGTGGGTGTTCCGAAAAAGACATATTTCTGCTGTGCATCCAAGCCATAGGAGAGATCTTGTTCCAGTGGAGGCATATCGATTTGAAAAACACAAAGTCCGTTTTGATCGGTCAGCATGATGCCGTCATCCTCGGTGCTGAGTCGAAATCCGCTGTGGATCTCGTTTCCCTGACAAATATCCAGATCATCCATCCAGATCAGAAGATAGCCGTTGGATTTTAGGGTCAGACCATCCGGAAAGATCCATTTGTTGGGGGTGTCATATTGATCGGTCAGTGCCATGCCATCAAGTGAAATGGTCTGATCGCTTGGGTTATACAGCTCGATCCAATCAGAGGAAGCGCCGTTATGATCAAGGATCGTATTGCGGTTTTCGATCATGCATTCATTCAGCACCAGCGATGCCGGCGCACCATCGAAGATCGCTGACAGATCGGCAGAATGCTGTGCAGTGTTTTGTGCAAAGAGCGTACCGCTGGAAAAATATTCATATTGTCCTGCATGTTCACCGGTCAGTACAAGACCATAGGCATAATCAGGCGGCATTGCAGGAACATAGATCTCTTGTGTAAACTGATTCGGTGCAGTAAGGCAGATGGTTTCACCTGTACTGCTGACAGAAAAATTGGTATGCAGTGCAGGGATGGCTTTATTGCTGCCGTCTGCAAATACCGTGAGAAAGGCATGTGCATCGATCGTGATATCGGGGAACTGCCATTTCAGCAGCGCATCCTTATCATCTGAAAGAGAAAAGCCCGCAAGAGAGATCGGCTGATCCTCCGTGTTGAGCAATGTGATATAATCCGGTGTGTTGCCGTTAAGATCACTCCATGTTGTTTGATTGTTTGCCATGATCTCGGCAATGATGATCCCTTGCGGCTCCAGATCGAATTGCGGCAGCAGCGGTTCATGTTCGGCAATACTGCTTTCGGTATCGGATTTTGTTTGCCAAGGGGATTGGCAGCCGCACAGGATGGTGCAGGAAAAAAGAAGTGCAGCAAAAAGATATTGTATTCTGTTTTGTTCCATGACAATTGTATCCTTTGTGTTTGGGGAATTGAGGAAACTTGTTAAGAATATGATAGCACAGTTTCGACTAAATAGCAACCATATGCTATACAAATCCGGTCAATCGAACTCCTCTGTAAATGGATACACATCTGCGCAGCGATTTTGTTCATGCCTTGATCAGTTTTGTCGGATTGCACAAAGAATATTGTTTTTGCATGTGCATCTTTCTATGAGGAAGGCTTTGTAAACAATAAAAATCACCTTTGAACGGAATCCCAATCAAAGGTGATTTCAAATTGTTTGATCTGATCAAAGTGATGGTTCGTTACGACTTTGCAAAGCCATTGAAGCCTCTTTCGGTAATCAAAGATTGATAATCCACATAACCGTAATCCAGATCCACATCACCGGCGATGCCGTTGACCTGACCGGTACAACTGTATTGCCAGATACCATAGTTTCCTTGATAATCCGGCTGCGGTTTTCCATACTGAGCAACCCATACGTCATATTTCGCTTCCACTTCGGGTGTCAGCAGATTGTTCAGCGGCCAAGAAGATGTATAGATCATAACATAATAGCCGGCTTCTTCCATAGTAGAACAGAATGCATCAACGATAGCGGAAAACTCTTCGGGACTGAGCGCCCACTGGAATGATTCTTCAATATCAAATGCAATGGGATACGCAAAGGTACGGTCGCCCAATACGGTAAGACAAGCATTAGCTTCCCGAACAGCATCTTCCGGAGAGTCTGCATAGGAATACCAGTAAGCACCAACAGGAATCCCTGCTGCGGTTGCAGCATCATAATTCTGTGCAAAGGTCGGATCTTCCTGCGTAATTTCCCGTCCGTAGCCTGCACGAAGCATGGCAAAGTGAACACCATCTGCCTTGACTGCTTCCCAGTCGATTTCGCCCTGCCAGCGGGAAACATCAATACCCCAATGGCTTGGCTTGCGCTGATTGCCACTGCCTTCGTTATTGCCGGCAAGCACGGATACCGAATCTTTTCCAAGCAAAATTGATGAAATGATTTCATAATTGCTGTCGGTAAAGGTGGCATCCCGCAAAGAGATCGCATAATCCTTACCGGCTTCAGCCTGTTCGCTGATCGTAAACTGCATCGAAAGCAGCACACCGTTTTCGGTATTGAGCTTCGAAGTATTTGTCATCAGCAGCATAGAGCCTTTTACGCCGGAAGGCATAACGATGAGTTCGTTTTTCTCTAAGACATCGCCCATGGTGTATTGGAGTGTGTTGTCGATCATAACAGGAGTGAGTGCAGTATCATATTCCAGCAAAAAGCTGAAGTATGTAAATCCGATATTATTGGAAATCTGCAGCTCTATCTCAGCGATCTCACCGGGCTTTGCTTGATCGCCGGAAACTTCTATAACCAGAGGATTCGAAGCGGTAACGCTTTCTCGTTTTGCAAGTACAAGATCAAATACGTTGATGACACCATCTCCGTTTACATCCTGTAAATCGGAAGAAATTGCATGTGCAGGCATGGAGAGGATCATTCCGCTTAGTAGTACGCACAACATAGAGCTGCACGCTTTTTTTAATCGCAAACTATTCATAATGGTAACCTCTTTGAGTGGATTTGCAATGCTTCGGCTCAGCTCTTTCTTTTTTTGAGGAAGCGAGACGTGTTCCCTGCACATCTTGCATGAGACTATTTTAGCACATCACGGCAGATACTTCAATAGTTTCGGTGCATTTTCATCGTTTTATCTAATAATGAAGAAATATTTTGTGCGGATTGACAATTCTTGCGGTTTTTCGACTTTTGATAAAAAAAAGCTTGACTTTTTTATTTTGATGTAGTATAATTATAAAGCAGTCAACGAGAAAGACGATGTTGAAATAAATACTATGCTGTTTTAGCTCAGTTGGTAGAGCACATCCTTGGTAAGGATGAGGTCGCCGGTTCAAATCCGGCAAACAGCTCCATAAACGGATATCACTTCGGTGATATCCGTTTTTTGTTTGTCATGTCTATCAAGAGCAGGAAGCGATTCCCTTTTTTCTATTGAAAAAGATGGTGGAATGTGGTATAATATTTGAGATTAGACAGACCGAAGAACGATAATTTTGAGGAGAAATCAGCGATGAAACTTGACGGCTTTGGATTGTTCGTGAATGATATGCCCACAATGGTGCGTTTTTATAGAGATGTACTTGGTTTTGAAATTACCGAAGATGAGAATGCAGTAAATGTATATTTAATCAAAGATGGAACGCTTTTTATGCTTTATGAACGAAAGAATTTTGAGAAAATGACGAGCAGAAAGTATGAATATCTCAAAGGTTTCAATGGGCATTTTGAAATTGCTCTTTATGTTGATACTTTTGAAGAGGTTGACAAGGCTTATCATGACGCAATTTCAAAGGGTGCTGTTTCGATATTGCCGCCCGAAAATGAGCCTTGGGGACAGCGTACCTGCTACATAGCCGACCCTGAGGGAAATCTGATTGAGATTGGTTCTTTCAATCGCCCTTTTGAAAGCAAGACAGATTTTAATGGAGTACAATAATTAATTCCAATTGGAGTTATAACATTGAATGTTTTTAGAATCCGACAGTATATCCATCCGTTTTGATGCTGCAGGGATACGAGCTATATAGTTTTATGGAGGTGCCATTATGGCTTTTCGATTGCCGCAAAGAACATATAACAGACGCATTCCGGTATCACTGAAGATGCGAAACGGCTATGTTTATATACAAATGCAATCATCGATTGTGGATGAGAGTTGCAGACAAGTCGGCGGATATTGTGAGTTCTTCTCTGTGGTTGCAAATGCAGAAGATGTTGGGAAAGCAGTGCTCGCAGCAATTGCTCAATTTCATCGTTTGGGCGATTTAACCGTATCGGAGCTTTTTCAGATAACCGAACTTTCAATGGAAGAATACACTGTCAAACAGGCACAAGACCGATTGATAGTCATGGGTGCAAAAAACGAAGAAGATTTACGTCGTAATTACGATGGTTGCTTTCTTCTTTATGATTTTTTAACTCATAAATACACATTCGGTTTATCATTTGTATATCGAGAAGGCAGAAAATACTGGAATGATAGTTCACCTTCAACCGGAGAAAAAGGCATTCTCACTTTTGATGTTCCGCTTGAATTTGATGATAGCATCACTCCCGAACGACTTGGATGGATGGTGCTTGAGGCATTTGACCGAAGCAGGAAAATGGCAGCACGAATGTCGGGTGATTTTTGTCCCGCAAAAACCATAGAGCTATTGGAGGGATCTGTTGTGGAAGTTTCAGCGCCGCAAGATCGGCATTTTGTCGATTTTGATGATGGCGGCGTTGGCGAGTTGTACCAAGTTTATTCGTATCTAGCCAAAGATGGTGCAGATTCTTCGGCAGACTTTTATTTGAGTGTGGCACCGGAAATATACGGCACTTTAACCTGTGAAAATGTTCGCTTGGCGTGGGAAAAAGCATACGGTCAATTCGACAGCATTGATGTTCGCGAAGTCTATTACGGCATCTATACCGTGAGAGCCGAAATGAAGAACAAGCAAGTGCATCGCATTGCTTATTTTACAGCGTTGAGTGACGGAATGATTTTGGAATGTTGCATGAATTTACCTCAGCCAAACCGAAGAAAAAAGCTGGATGAAGTTTTGACTGCCATTTTTGAGAAATTTGCCATAGGATGCAAATTTGTAAAATCATGATTGCGTTTCTCGGGAAACGGGCTAAATGAATCGTGAATGTTTGCTTCTGATGCTTTTTATCCAATATACCATGAAGTTCTACAGAGGAAATCTCTTCTACCATAAGCAATTTTCGGTATATTGAGTCACAAGGCTCGTACATATCATACTTTTCCAAAGGCTCAGATTGCTGTGTCCGGTTTGGTGTGATGTGTACGAGTCTTTTTGTTTCTGTGCTTTGAATGCATGATAAAAGAATGCCGAACTGCTTTGCTAAGAAAAGATCAGCTATAAGATTTGTGATGCAATCATGGGTCAATTGGATGACTTTAATCAATATGAGCAGCAAAGAAGGTGAATACGATGATCCATAACTTTGGCTTTCTTTGGCACCCCCAAGGGCAACAAGATTGAGGTTTGTCTTCTGACCTCACCTAAGGATCTCTACGAATACCTTGCTGAGGAAAGCGAGACTTTGATTTGTTGCGGGAAAGGCAGGATAAAAATCTGAAGTTTTTTTGGAAAAATCGTTTGTTTTTTCAGGATCTGTGCTGTAATATTCATCAAATTCAGTGTATGATTTCTCATAATCCGGAAAAGCTAAGTGCGTAAAACGAATTCTTCATCACATAGGTAGATTTGCAAACCGATCGGGGGAGGTCAGCGAAACTGCCTGAAACAGAGCGGCGAGCCGGTTGTCAGCTTTGCACTGCCGGAGGATAATCCTGTGGTGGTGTATGTCTACTGCAATCTGTATAGTATGTGACAGACAGAATTATGGTTTTTCAAGTGAAGAACAATAATATTTGAAAAGGAGATATAATGTATGTCAATGATTAATAAGGAAATTTCTGATTTCAGCGTGATGGCATTCCACAAGGGCGAATGCAGAATCGTCACCAAGAAGGATGTGTTGGGCAAGTGGAGTGTGTTTTTTTTCTATCCTGCGGACTTCACCTTTGTGTGTCCGACGGAGCTGGAGGATCTTGCTGATAAATATGCCGATTTTCAGAACGCAGGCTGTGAGATCTATTCTGTTTCCACCGACACACACTTTGTGCACAAGGCATGGTACGATGTGTCTGAGCGCATTAAGAAGATCGACTATGTGATGCTTGCTGATCCCACCCATGCGTTGTCCAAAGATTTTGAGGTGTATATCGAATCTGACGGTCTTGCCGAGCGTGGCAGCTTTATTGTGAATCCTGATGGTAAAATTGTTGCTTATGAGGTCAGCTCCGGCAATGTAGGCAGAAATGCTGAGGAGCTGCTGCGCAAGCTGCGGGCTTGCCAATTTGTTGCCGCCCACGGAGATCAGGTGTGTCCTGCCAAATGGCAGCCCGGCACAGAAACCCTCAAGCCAAGTCTTGATCTCGTAGGCCAGCTCTGATGCGTACCGATAATCTTTATGACGCAGTAATCATCGGTGGTGGCCCTGCGGGATTGACTGCCGCCTTGTATCTTTCCCGAGCAAGATACAAAGTGCTTGTGATTGAAAAAGAGCAGTTTGGCGGTCAGATCACCATCACCTCCGAGGTTGTCAATTATCCCGGTGTGGGGCTGGCAAGCGGTGCGGAGCTGACGGAAACTATGCGGCGGCAGGCAGAGGACTTCGGGGCAGAATTTTTACTGGCAGAGGTTACGAGCTTTACGCCGGAGGGAGACATCAAAACCGTGCATACGACCAAGGATGAGGTGCAGTGCTTTGGTGTGATCGTGGCAACGGGTGCGCATCCGAGGATGATCGGCTTTGACGGCGAAGCGGAATTCCGTGGGCGCGGTGTTGCATATTGTGCGACCTGTGACGGCGAATTCTTCACAGGTAAGGAGATCTTTGTGGTCGGCGGAGGCTTTGCAGCGGCAGAGGAAAGCGTATTCCTGACTAAATATGCAAAGCATATCACCCTCCTTGTCCGAGAGGAGGATTTTACCTGCGCAAAGGCAGTCGCCGACGAAGCCAGAAATCATCCGAAGATTACCGTGCTGTACGAAACTGAGGTAGAGTCCGTGTCGGGAGATACAGCCCTCACAACCATTTGCTATCGCAATAATGCAACGGGTGAGGTTACGGAATATCACGCAGATGAGGGTGATACCTTCGGTGTATTCGTGTTTGCAGGCTATGAACCGGAAACTGCGTTGATTCGTGACATTGTAATGCTCAATGAATATGGTTATGTTATCACAGACAATAACCGAAAAACCAATATTGAAGGGCTGTATGCCGCAGGCGACATCTGCGAGAAGAATTTGCGGCAGGTGGTGACGGCGGTCAGCGATGGTGCGGTTGCTGCAACGGAACTTGAAAAATATGCTGCTGCCATGCAGAAGAAAACGGGGTTGATTCCCGAAATCCCCAAGCGTATGCAAGCGGAAAAATCAATACAGGAATCCAAACATTGGGATGGCGGATTGTTTTCGGCTGAAGTCTGTGCGCAGCTCGATTCTGTATTTGAAAAGATGGAACGAAACCTTGTGCTCAAGCTTTATCTTGATGATCAGCCGATTTCTGCGGAACTGAAATCCTATATGGAAGCCATGGCAGAACGTACAGACAAGCTATCGGTAGAAATTGCAGAGGATGTAGAAGCGGAGAAATTCCGTCCCTGTGTACGCATCTGTCAGGAGGACGGTACAGAAACGGGACTAGCCTTCCATGGCGTACCGGGCGGTCATGAGTTTACTTCCTTCGTGCTGGGGCTGTACAATGCGGCAGGACCGGGACAGGCACTTGATGTGCAGGATAGAGCGGATATTACACGTATTACAAAGCCTATGGAAATACAGGTGTTGGTTACGCTTTCCTGCGTGATGTGTCCTGAGCTTGTGACGGCAGCGCAAAAGATCGCAGCGGAAAATCCGAACGTGACAGCTGAGGTATACGATGTGAACCAATTTGCAGAGCTTCGGGAACAGCATCAAGTAATGAGCGTGCCTTGCCTTGTGGTGAATGGCAAGGCGATTTCATTCGGAAAGAAAAATCTGCGGCAGGTGCTGGAACTGCTTGTTTAGTCCTGTTAAGTCCTTATATATCTGACAGACAACACTTTTGAATTGACTTTGCGCAATGAACCAAAAGAATTGCTCAATACGACATTGTGAACGATAATTCGGAGAGTGTTCTGTGAGATTGCATAGAAGCCGTTTGAAGAACAACGAATGCTCCCCGTATTCAGAGATGACTTGAATACGGGGAGAAACGATAAGTGCCGATATGTGAAAGAGATATATCGAAGAAAATTGGCATTAAAATCGGCGGTGCACATTCACAGATTTTTCGATTCAGCTGAGTATTCAGCCCAAGATACATCCAAATGGCAGCAGTATGCCGGCATTTTAAGTATGATTGAACAGTTTTTAGGCAGAATAGTGCTTGACGGCAAGAATAAGCTGCGCTATAATACTACTAAGCGGCAGCAAAATTGTGCATATTTTGTGTATCACACAGGATCAACAGCAACACCAATGCACGAAAATGACGAGTGCCCAACATATGATGAGGAGGAAATGCTTATGAAAAAACTGAAAACACTTCTGACAGCATCTGCAGTAGCTTTTACAACACTGTTTTCATCCGGACTGTATTTCGAGAATCCCGATGCCAAGGCGCTGGATCAGGTCAGTATCATGCCGATCGGTGACTCCATCACATTCGGCTATGGAGAAGACGGCGGATATCGGAAATATCTTGATTATGCTCTAAAAGGAAAGGGTATTTCATTTGATATGGTCGGACCGGAAGGAAGAAATGAAGCAAGCTTCAATTACAAAGGTCAGACCTGTCAATATGATGATAACCATGCAGGATACAGCGGCTATACGATCAAGCAGCAATATCCGATACCCAGCTGGGGTGAGAATGGTCTCTATGAAAAGCTGATAAGCAAGGATGCAATCAAAACCTGTCAGCCGGATATTGTTTTGCTCATCATCGGCACAAATGATATGACTGCAAACCGTCCCCTGAATGACTGCGAAAATGATTTACATACGCTGCTGGATTATATGCTCAAAGATTTGCCGCAGGACGGTGTGATCTTCATGGGTTCGATCCCGGAGTTTACGGCTTACGGCGGTAATGCGCAGCGAGTTGCAAATTATAACAACACCGTGAAAAAGGTTGCTGAATCTTACGGAGAAAACGTTCGGTTTGCGGATGTTCACGGCTGTCTGAACGGCACGGCTGATCTGGCATCCGATGCACTTCATCCAAATGGGACGGGCTATGAGAAAATGGGTCAGTTCTGGGCAAATGTGATCGAGGAATATTTGGCAGAACAAAATGAAACACCGTATGATCCCAATAACCCCGAACTGCTGCATTCCGGATTTGAGAACGGTCTTTCCGGCTGGCAAGGGCGCGGAGATGCAAGCGTGGTATGCTCATCGGAGGCTGCTGCCAGCGGAAATGCATCCGCATTCGTCACAGGACGTACAGCAGCATGGAATGGCATTTTGTATGCGCTGAACAGCAATCACTGCCCTGAGGGTACTCATATCAGCGTGCAGGCACAGGTGATGCAGAAAACGGGTGCACCCGTGCATTTCAAACTGACAATGCAGTATGACACCGACAACGGCACTGTATACGACACTTTTGCGGAGGGAAATGCTGCTTCCGGCGAATGGCTGACGCTGTTTGCTGCAAATTACACCGTCGCACAGGGATCAAATCCGGTGCTGTATATCGAAACGGATACCGATCTCTGCGATTTTTATTTGGATGAGGTTATTGTCACAAAGGTTGACGCCACAAATCCGCCTTCCGACAGCTTCCAAAAGGGCGATGTAGATCACAGCGGCACGGTTGACAAAACCGATGCTGCCGCACTCTGCGATTACCTGCTGACCAAAAACAGTGTGATCTATGCAGACACTGCCGATCTCAACGCTGACGAGAGACTGGATGCAACCGATCTGACACTGCTCAAACGTATGCTGCTCAATCCGCAGGAGCAAGGTTCCTATGGAAAGCAGCCGGAATATATGTCGCAGATCCGTGATCAGATCACGGTGAATGTGCCTGCTTCTGCCTTGGCAACGGCGGAGGGAACCGTGGAGCATATCACATATTTCTCCGCAAAGGCAAATCACGAAAAGGGAGCGAATGTTTGGCTGCCGCCGGGATATGACAAAAGCAAACAGTATCCTGTGCTCTATGTCAATCACGGATACGGCGGCGATGAATCGGCTATGCTCAACGGCATGGGCGTGCGGGAGATCGCCTCAAACCTCATCAAAAGCGGCGAAGCTGAGCCGATGATCATCGTCTTTACGAATCTGTATACACACCCGCAGCGCACGGTTGCCACCGGAAACGGTGCTGAGGATGTACCATACTATGATGCATTTGCTGAAGATCTGCCCGGCAGCTTGATGCCCTATATCGAATCCCATTATCCGGTAAAAACAGGACGCGAAAACACAGCAATCACAGGCTTTTCCATGGGCGGCAGAGAGGCGCTCTATATCGGCATCGTGTGTAAGGATAAGATCGGATACATTGGTGCGGGTGCACCGGCACCGGGTATCTTCCCCACGAAGGATCACATCATGGATCACCCGGGCTGCCTAAGCCAGGATGAGATTCGGATCGACGCACCGTATCAGCCGTATGTGCTGATGATCGCAGGCGGCACCAATGACGGCATGGTGGGAAGCTATCCTGAGCAGTATCACAATCTGTTTACAGAGCATGGTACGGATAATATTTTTATTCCGGTACCGGGCGGCGGTCATGACAGCAGCACGGTGATTCCGCTGATGTACAACTTCATTCGCTGCCTGTTTAAGGCTTGAACGGCATCCGGCAATCGTTTATTTCTCCGGTCTGAAAAAGTTATATGATAAAAATGTCCTTAGTTTCAAAGGGCATTTTTATTTTGGATCGAGCAGATATAATGGATGACGAAATAACGAGAAGTCCAACATCTGTCGTGATTACCTTTATAAAGAAGAATGTCAGCATAACAGCTTTACGGAGGTCATATGAGACTATTATTTGAGATGGATAAGAACGATTACGAAAACTGCACACATACATTTGTACGTAATTCTGCCAGAAGCATCATTATATCAAATAATAAGATTGCTATGATTCATAGTTTGAAATACGATCATTATAAATTCCCCGGCGGCGGCATAGAAAATGGTGAAAATCCAGTAGATGCCATGATACGCGAAACGCGTGAAGAAGCGGGATTGGTAGTGAAACCCGAAACAGTAAAAGAATATGGCTATGTTCATCGTATCCAGAAAAGTGATAAAGATGCAACAGAGTGTTTTATTCAGGATAATTATTACTATTTTTGCGAAGTGGAAGAGGAAAGTGTTTCACAGCATTTGGACAATTATGAAGCGGAGGAAGCATACACACTTGAATATGTTGATGCAGAAATCGCCATCAAAACAAATCGCAATGCAGCACGTAGCCTCCACAACGCAATGATGCTTGAGAGAGAAGCCAGAGTACTTGAACTGCTGATCGCTGAAGGGGTATTGAAATAGCAGACAAAATACAGGATTATATCCCCCAAATGCGAGAGTAAAAATCTCATCGGCGATCAAATTGGATGCAAATGTGTATGCAAATAAAACCACAGGCGTGGTGATACGCTGCTGAGGACTATACCATGAAAAAAGTTCCCGATTTCTCGGGAACTTTTCAATGTGTGCAAATATGCGAATGCGCACTTGCAAAGTGCAGCAGAATTGATGACATATTTTTACGTTCATAGACTGCATTCAACCGTTATTCGCGCTGAACACTTCAGTGATTTTGTCGAATTCATTCAAAATAATGTCAATTTCCATTTTTTTGAGAAAAATGTCTAAAGATAAGATATAATAAGTTTGTCAGATGAAACAGTACTTCATCGATGACACTTTATAATTAATGAGAGGTTGATTAACATGAACAGTCACGCATTCACAATTCGCTGCCAGCATAACAGCACAGCAGCCGACTTCGAAACCATAGTAATCAAAACATTGCTGAGATTGGGAATTCCCGCCAATACCAAGGGGTTTCATTACATCAAGACGGCTGTTCTGCTTGGTATCGAAAATCCCATTGGACTGACCAGTATGTCAAAGATTCTCTATCCTGCTATTGCGGAGTATTATAAAGCCGATTCTGCATCCAGCATTGAACGCGCAATGCGTTATGCCATCAGCCAAAGCTGTGTGAGAGGAAACTCTGAATTTATTTGTGAGATCTTTGATTACACCGATGACATTCAATACTACAATCCCACAAACCGTGAGTTTCTTGCCGTTGTAGCAGAGTACATCAAACAATTCCACACAGAAACTGCTGAGAATCTCATTGCCTCCTGAACGGATATCACTGCCTTTCACATTCACCGGATTGTTACGCAAATGTTACCCATAACTGCGGCTGCCACCGTAGTTATGGGTATTGTTTACGCAAGGCTTCGGCTTGCGTTGCACACCATACAAGCACTAATCTGAAAGTTCACCGATCCATTGGATGATATCAACATAAAGAGGCTCTATCGCTGTGATGTATCTTTCTGCATTATCCGTTTTGCCTGCACGCAGTTCCTCCGTCAATGCAATCACCGGTTTGCTCATCGTTTCAAAGCCCAGTGAAAGACATAATCCCTTCAATGTGTGTGCCGAACGATATGCCGTTTCATAATCCTGTTCCTGAATTGACTGCCGAAGCTGCTGAAAATGGCTGTCATTCAGGAATTTTTTTAAGTATTTCATAATCAGCTTTTCACTGACAAGTCTGCGGATTACTGCATCGTAATCCGCATTTGTTTTTACATAGAATTCTCTTAATGTCATACTTTCATTCCTTTTGATACAAATTCCTGATAGATCCTCTTGATCTCTTTTTGACTTCGCTGCCGGATCAGGACCACGTGCCCTGTTGTCAGTTCAAACTGTTTGTCTGCCTTGGCGATATAACTCATATTGACCAGATAACTCTGATGACATCGCAGAAATCTGTTGTCATTGAGCTGTGCTTCAATCTCACTTAATTTTTTGTAGACGGTATATTCGCTTTGATCGCTTCGATGGAGAATACAGACATTATTACGACTTTCCACATACATAATTTCACTGAAAGGAATGCTGTAGATGGTATTCCGGACAGTAACATGGAACTGTCCGATATTTGTTCTGTCAATGATACGATCCAGCAGACTGCTAAGCTTTCCGTAATCATGCGGTTTCAAAAGATAGCCTACAGCCTCTACTTCATAACTGTCGACAGCAAATTCCGCTGTGCTTGTCAGAAACACAATTTTCCCTGTATAGCCAACCTTCCGCAGATTGCGGGCAATATCCATTCCATGGATCTTATCCATATAAATATCAAGGAACACTAGTTCATAATAGCCGCCGTCCTCAATATCATAAATCAGATTCATTCCATTCTCATACTCTGTCATTACGATTGGAATGGACTTTTCCGTCATATATGTATGCAGAAAATCCTTGATCACACTTCTGTCTATTTGACTGTCATCACAAATCGCAATCCTCATCATTAATTCCTTCCTCAATGAATATGTCTTTTGTTGTCCACGCAGTACATTATCATTCTAACATATTATTTTTCAAATGTCAACGCACAAAGAGTATATAACCAAAAGATACACACCATTTCACTTAAGACAAGGAATTTATGCTTAATAGCAGCTCTCTCTGTATCCAACCCTTAGTTGATCATGGTTTGAAGCGTTTCAATCAGCTTTGGAATTTCAATTGGTTTTCCAATGTGACCGTTCATACCGACTGTGAATGCCATCTTTTTATCGTCTTCATATGCATTGGCAGTCATTGCGACGATGGGAATGGAAGAAATACCTTTATCATCGAGATTCCGGATTCGCTTTGCTGTTTCATAGCCATCCATAACGGGCATCTGAATATCCATGAAGACCAGACTATAATAGCCTGCCTCTTTCGCTTGCAGCATTTCCAGTGCGATCTGACCATTCTCAGCCACATCCGCTGTAATACCTACAGTAGAAAGGATATCCACAGAAATCTCCTGATTGATCTCATTGTCTTCCACCACAAGAACTCTTTTTCCTGCCAGTTCCTCAATATCCTTCAGTTTTCTTTCCTCAAAGGGGATATTGCAGGCGATCATCAGTACACGACGCAGTTCCGACATGAAGAGTGGTTTGGCGGTAAATGTCGTAACACCGGCTTCCGTGGCTTCATCTTCAATGTCGGCATAATCATATGCTGAGAGGAGAATGATCGGAGGCTCTTTTCCAACGACCCGACGAATCTGCCGTGTTGTTTCAATTCCGTTCATATCCGGCATCAGCCAATCTACGAGATACAGCTGATAGGGATCGTTGATCTCAATTGCCTCATCCGAACGGACAACGGCTTCTTTTCCGTACACAGTCCAGTCTACACGCATACCAAACCGACGCAGCATCTTGGAAATGCTTTGGCAGGTAGTCATATCATCATCGACTACCATTGCACGGATACCTTCCAGTTCACGGATCGGTTCGATTTTCTTTTGTTCGGTCATTGTTCTGAAATGCAGCATCACAATAATTTCGGTTCCCTTGTAGGGCTCCGTTTCTACCCGGATCGTACCGCCGCACATATCTACGATATTTTTGGTAATTGCCATTCCGAGTCCGGTCCCTTGGATTCCGCTGAGTGTGTTTGGCCGTTCCTGTGCAAAAGGTTCAAACACATGCTCAAGGAATTCTTTTTCCATTCCGATTCCCGTATCTCTGATGCGGAATTCATAGGAAGCAACCCCTTCAAGGCTGGATTTCACTTGACTCACCAGCATAGAAACAGTTCCGCCTGGAGCAGTGAATTTTACTGCATTGGAAAGCAGATTCAGAAAAATCTGATTGATCCGCAGTTTATCACAACAAATGACTTCATCGGTGACGTTGCGTACTTCCATTTCAAATTTCAGCTGCTTTGCGTTGATATCTGCCTGCATGATATTACGGATCTCTCCCATAATTTCCGAAAGATTCTCCGGCTTTTCAACAATGATCATCTTTCCGGATTCAATGCGGCTCATATCCAAAACATCATTGATCAGGCAAAGCAGGTGATTGGAAGACTGCGTGATTTTTCGCAGATAATCCTTTACACGTTCCGTATTCTGGATATGGGTAAGCGCCAGTGCAGTAAAACCGATAATTGCATTCATAGGCGTACGAATATCATGCGACATATTGTTGAGAAAAGTAGTTTTGGCTTTATTGGCGTACTGTGCTTGCGTGAGTGCGTTATGCAGTGCCTGATTCCGTTCTTCTTCGACCTGAACTTCCTCATCGATATTTCGGAAGCCAACGATTGCCTTTGTTGTTCTGCCATTTTCCTGAATACCAACGCATTTTACCTGCCAATGGGAGACAATGCCATTTTTGTTGATGCGACAATTATGATAGAACATTTCCTTGTCCTGCAGCTTTTGCTGGATACTTTCAAGATGAAATCGTTCAAGGAACTCCGCACGGTTCTCTGAATGGATCAACTCATCGGTCAGCTGTACAAGCCATGCATCATAACATTCGTTTTTTAGATGGGAAATCATTGAACTTTCATGCTGGAATATCAGTTCCAGACTGCCGCTTTTGAAATCAAGTGCATAGACATCACTGTAATCGTTGCTCAATGCTCTGATGAGCTGCAGCTGCTTAATGATATCAATGCTTTCCATTTCTTTTGTGATGTCAATATACAAGCTTTGGAAATAGGGATTGCCATCTTCATCTTCGATTTTTCTGCCGCAGCCGAGGATATATTTCAGATTTCCGTCTTTGCACTTGATCCGATATCGAACAGAATAATCTGTACTGCCATCCAAAAGGCACTGCTCCATCTGGCTGCGGACAAGTTCTCTGTCCTCGGGATATACCATTTCCAGCGCAGCGCCGCCGCTGACTGCCATCATCTCCTCAGCAGTATATCCAAACAGCGCTGCTGCTTCCTCGCTGATAAAGCGATAGGAATAATTATCATTGATCTCAATATTTTTGAGACCGCCGGGGATCGCACTCAGGATCAGTTTTAATTCACGGTTTTTCTGTTCAAGCTCCTGCTGTGTTTTCATTTCAGTGGTAATCTCGACCACAGTAGCCTGATAAAAGCGTTCTCCGCCAAATTCGCTCAGTCTTACATTTCCTTTTACCCAGATGATATCCCGTTCCTTGGTTTTCATCCGGAAATGAATGTCAACGGTGCTGCCGATTTGCGTCATATTACGCACTATATCAAGCTTACTTCTATCCTCGGGAATCACCATGTTAACAAGTTTGTTTTCAAAGATGTCTTCGATCTCCTGCTTAGTATATCCGAGCATGTCACAAAACTGCTGCGTGATTTCCTTAAACGGATACCCATCTTCATTTCTGCAGGAGTGATAACCACCCGGACGGCGGCTTTTCATAAATTGAAGTTCCTGATTCTGCTGCTGAAGCGCCTTGTTTTCCATTTCGATCGTTGTTTGCTTTCGCAGCATATCCGACATATCACTGAGCTGGCTGATCAGAAGCTGGCAGTCATTCTCCGCAATAACACTGCCTCTGTCTGCAACACTGAAATGGCTGCCATCCTTTCGTACCATTCGAAATGATGCAGTATAGGTCATTCCGGCGGTCAGAGAATCCGGCGAAACAATGATTGCATCTTCCGGATGTACGTAATTCTGTCTGTTACTTCCACGATGACAGATCATCTCCTCAAGGTTGTTATAGCCCAGCATCTTCACGAGATTATTACTGGCATAAATGATCGGAAAGCCTTCTTCAAGATGTTGCACAAGAAAACAGGCATTTACATTCTCAGCAAGCAGAGTATTGATTAAGTCTCTGCACTGGCAATTCGTATCTAAAATCTCCGTCATACCTTCTTCTCGCAGAAGCTTGAAGAAAATGGCATGGTAATGCGTATTCTCATCCCACTCCATTTTGACAGCATTGGCATGAATCCATTCTTTGGTTCTGGCATTATAGAAAGTATTTTCCTGCCCATTACACCGCAGCGGACAGTTGGAACAAATCTGATCGCTCTGCGCAAGTGCCTGATAGCACTTTTGCATTGGTCTGACAACAGGATAATACTGCTTACATTTTTCATTCATATACACAATACGATATTGATTGTCAATGATGTACATTGCTCTGTTCTCATTCATACAAATGTTTCCTTTCCTGCTTCTGTCGATTTCGTGAATAGAAATTTTGAAAAACGGTATAAAAACCGACAAGACTTCATAATTTACGATTCTTTAGTTCATCGAAATTATAGCATATTTCTTACAGCATTTCAATAAAATGGAGAACAAAACACAAAATTCGACAAAAATAGCAAAACAAATAGGATCACACAATATGGAAACATCAGCCTGAAATCAATAAAACGTTCATGCAGCAAAATGCATATGCTTGTGAAAGACCATTTCCAAAGGCATTGTAAATAGGAAACCGGCTTATGAAAACTGTTAAGTTAAGAAAAATCTCTTATGCTTGACATAGGCAGTCCCAACATGAGAAATTTCAGATATCTGTCTTGTACAAAACAGAGGATGTTGAAAAAGCCGTCTGTGATCGTTAATCACAAACGGCTATATATGATATGCAGTTGTGCAAACGAATGTATCACTTCTCTGCTTGAAGCATCCCCACCACAATCTGTCTCTGCGTTCCATCATCGGTACAGGTCACAATGGTAAGGCGGTTATCATTGAAATCGTCCAGTATCCAAGTTTCACTCGGCAAAACGATGAAGTTTTCGGTTACTGTATAGGTATACTTTGACCGTTTTTCATCATTATCAACGAGGTGCATCTCCATGCCGATTTCAATATGCTTCATTTCATTGAAAATCTCTGCATAAATTGTGCTGTTATGTCCGGCAATGCAGTAATTTCCACTTCCGACTTCACCTGTATCGGGAAAATGCCCTGCCGCAACAGACAGCACCTCATGCTCTGTGCCTTCCATGACAGGAACCTTGATGTTGAGGGCGGGGATTTCAAATACTACACATTCCTTCAGAAGCGTTTGCTTTTCGATCTCACGGCTGATGTGCTTCCAGCCGAACACTGCTAAAACGCTCATGCCGAGCGTCATTGCAATGAGTCCTGTGATGAACATGGCTTTTTTCTGTTTCGACTTCATCGTATCACCGTCCTTTGCTTATATTATAGCAGAGTTCAACTCATATTGCAAGAAAAGGAGCATTTTTGGATGCTCCTTTCGTGTTATGATGTTTAATTTTTCATCTCTTTTTCTGCTTTTTGCCATTACGAACACAGCAATGAGCACAGCAGATCTTATGCTTTGAAGTATTATTGAAATCGGTTGAATCTTTCTTCGTCTTTCACTTCGATATAGTAAAAATTTCCGGAACCGTCATCTATGTAGGTAAGTGCGCCATCCTGTATCTTCAAACGAATAACATTACCTCTGATGTTCTCGGAGAGAACATCAATCTCATCAGTAATCGCCCAAGACCCGGATCCTTTATAGCTGCTCAGATTACCTTCATAATATGAATATGTACCGTCTTGTTAAAGGAGATTGTGAATTGACCGCCAATACCTTTTTTCATAAACAAAAGTCTTTCCGGCAATGGCATAAGACTAAGATTGAGGATTCTGTATCAACGCACGCTTCATTAACGTCAAGTCAAACACATCCAGTCTGTCATCATCAATGAAGTTTCCTGCTTTCCAATCTACAATGGATTCTTCTGCATTTGGTGCACAGATCAGCCACTTCTGAACGGCTACTACATCTGCAATTGAAAATACGCTGTCTGCATTGACATCACCTGTGATTCCTGCCGGACTTGTCATTTCCGCCTTGATGATCGAAAGCAGAGAATATTCTCCCGCTGCATCCTGTGACAGTTCCCAGATCATGATACCGCCGTGATTCTTTGCCATGGCACATTTCTCACGCATAGTGGAGGCTCCGTTATAGGCGACGCCATTGTACAGATCCTTATCATAATTTGCCGTATCAGATGCGATCAGTTCCGAAAAGGCAACGTAGGAATTCCAGTCCAGCGCACCGTCAGCGGTATAGCCTCTGCCATAGAACGGAACGCCCAACACAAGCTTGTCTTTCGGTATTTTTTTCTGCACATTGAAATACTGCAGGGAAGTCTGGGCAAATTCCATATCTGCGTGGGAACTTTCATCCGCATCATTATCATATGCCATAACATTGATAAAATCAAAAAGCGCAAAGGTCTCTGGCTTTACATTCACGGCAACCCACTGAGCCGTTGCAGTGGATAATTCATATCCTCGTTCATCGCACAGCACCCGCAGCGAAGACACCCAGTCTGCGTAGTAATTCCAGATCTCATGACTTGAACCCAACTCAATGTCAAGATCAATGCCATCCAGTTCATAGGTTTCACAGTAGGTCATGATCTTCTCGTTGAAGTCCGCCATTTCCGCCGCAGTATCGATCAGAGACAGATAGCCGTCACATCCTCCGCCTCCGCCCAGTGCTGCCATGACCTTGACATCGGAGGCGTGCGCTTTCTTCACAATGTTCCGCATTTCATTGTTCGGAATCCAGCAGGAGAGACTGCCTTCCGTGTCAGGATTGCAGAATGCAATATTCAAATGCGTAAGTGCTGTGAAATCAAGGCTTCCATACGCCTGATATGACCAGTCCGGCAAATAGCCCACCACACGGGATTCATGCAGCACGTTGTTATCCTGCCCCGGCTCATCAGATATGCTGCCCAGCAGCATATCAATGGCGTACACTGTCACAGGTGCATCCGCTGCCATAACGGATATGTAATCAAGAAGCGAAAAGTCTGTTCCGAATGCAGCCGACATTGCCTCATAGGAATAATAGTACCAATCTCCCTCTGCGCCATCCGGCAGTACCTGTGCCCAGGCTTCTCCGCCGCTGTTTGAAGTCAGTACAAAATACGGTGCAGCGGCTGTATCGCACTGCACAGCGATGGTGTTTCCTTCCGCGTAGATACTTTTGTCAGTAACCGGGATCGTAACCGGACAGGACCATGCATCCGCTGAAGATTCGCCCTCATAGAGACTGATGGAATATTGTTCCGCATGTGCCGGTATAACATGCATAGAGAGCATTACTGCTGCAAGAAATCCGGATATTATGCTTCTGTATTTCATAAAAAACTCCTTTCGAATGATGTGGTGTTTCATCCATTCAGCGTTAAGTAAGAAACCCACGTTTTATCATGGAAAGATCAGATACATCAAGCCGGTTGTCCTGATAAAGCAGGTAAGGGTCTCCTTATCTGTTTGCTTTTATTATATCACATGTCCCTTTGAATTTCAACAGTTTCTGACATAGTTGATTTTTCTGAGCCGTTCTTCGATCTTTTGCATCTCACGCAGAGTCATATAGATGAATCACTGCCCGAAAGGGAGACGTTTCCCATGAACAATGATACTGATGCAGCATTTGCTATTGCATTTTGACATTTTTTGTGGTAGGATAATCTATGGTCGGAGTCATAGTTGTCCTACTCGGGCACAACGAAAGGTTCAAGATTGACCAGCCGATGAAAGACTCCTGAGAAATTGCTGTATTTTGAGGTGAAAAATATGCCTAACACAAACTGGTCAAAGCTCAATCATCTGCAATTAGGCCGATACGCTGAATACTATGCCAAAATGGAGTTTGCATCTTACGGTTTTGAAGTGTATGCCTCTGAAGTCGATGACCATGGTGTGGATTTTGTGGTAAAATTGCCCGGTGAGAAGCGATTTTACGAGGTGCAGGTGAAATCTGTGAGAGATTATCACTATACATCTATATCAAAATCAAAAATGCCACTGCTTTCAGACGACAGACTTGTTTGTTATCTTCATTTTATTAATGGGCAGCTGCCGGATGTTTTCGTAATACCTGCATCTGCGTGGAGAAATCCCAATGCCGTTTTGGTGGATAGGGAATACGATAAAGCGGGTCAAAAGAGCGCATCGGAATGGGGCATCAATATCTCGAAACGAAATTACGAACTATTGGGCAAATATAAGGCTGATAACTGGTTCAACAGTAGCAGCTGCAAATAGTTATGGTAAAAGAAATAATACCGAGCAGCAGATCACAGATATCTATCTGATTACTCAAATGAATGAAGCCGATCAATGTTTTGTAATCATTTCTTCGCAAAACGGCTCGGTTTTATTTTAGCATACATACAAGGCACGGAAACAAAAAGACTCGTACACTTCATACCAAGCCGGACACAGCATTTGTGTCTTGTGAAAGTATGATATGTACGAGTCTTTTGACTCTGATATGTTATACTGAAAGAGCAGTCAACTTGCACTGCTAGTAATAATTTTCGTAATGCACTTGACAAAGTATAATGAATATGCTACAATCAAATTGGAGAATATGTATCGTTGGTCGAGTATGATGAGCGAATCATTTTCATAGATTTTTATATGCCGATAAATGGAGGTGAGTCCGATGTTTTAAATGTCTAGTTTAACCGTTTACAACAATGCCGTAAAAACAATGACTTATGGAGGTTTACATCATGAAAAATATGATGCGTATTATAAACGCCAGACCATGGGCAGTAATCATTGCAGCAATATTTTTGTTTGCAGGCTGCCTTCTAAACACATCTACTTGCAGTGCTTCGGCAGCGGAAGAAGACTGCGATACATACTGGGATGAGTTTTTTGAACTATCTCTGGAAGAAATTGAAGCAATATCGGGTGACACATCTAGTTTAGATTACGACAATGCAATATATCTATTTGTACAAATACCATATTGGAATCAATTGATTGACGAACTGCTTCCGCAAAAAGATATAATTGGAAATGATTTCCGTTTATTTCGTGATGCTTTTCGCAATTTATTATTGGAGAAATTGCATCTGAAGGGGATCTATGATACGCTGCTCAATACTCCCTTCTCTGATGACCAGCTTATGGATGAGTTGACGTTCTATATGCCCATTACGGATGATCTTTTTACGGATTATCGCATAGAAAAAGAGCCGATGTCTGCTTATAGAGTACTAATGCTTGATTTCAACGTTCCTTCTCTTACATTTGAGTTTGAGTATCAAGGAAATACTGTTTCAATGAGCTCTTATGAAGTAACCAAGCGAGTGCTTTATGTAATCAATACATACGCTGAAACAGATCCCTTAATGCCCTTTTATGCCCAACAGATGACAAACCTCAAAGACCCCGATACGACTACAACAACCACTGCTGCAGCTACCACCACGACCACCACCACAACAACCACCACAGTAACCGCTGCAGCAACTACAACGACTGCAGGCAGTGTGGCAACGGGTGATGCATCTGTGGTCTACCTGATGCTTGCCGGCATCAGTGCTGTTGCAGCGCTCTGCTTTGCAAGAAAGCGAAAGTCTGCATCCGCCTGATGTGATTGAAGTGAGTGTGCCTTTGATCGGGAAGATGCTGCAAAGGTATCTGTGCAGATTGCGGATGAAACCATTACGTCTGATGTAACGGCGAAAGAACCTGTTGTGATGGAATATACATTGGAGGGTACTCCGGAGCAGAAAGAAGAAATGGATAATCTGATGCCGGATCTGTTTACAGGCAATGCCTATGATGCACAGGGCAATGTTGTTGCGGAGCTGGTTAATGAAAAATGGATCAATCTGCAATGAATGCTCCTGTTTACTATCGTTGAGACAATGAACAAAGGTCTCGGAAGAATATACTTCCGAGACCTGTTTGTTTATAAGCCGGTGCGATCTGCTTTGCAGCTGCACCGAAGCCAAATTCATTCGGGAACAGCTATGGTGTCATCAAGAATCCGGCATTTCATGATTTCGTATGCGTTGTTTATAGCAGCACCATCTGCGGATAGGATTTCGTCTGTAAACTTGATAACGACCGTATCACCGACTGAAAAATCCATGCATTCTAAACAGCGCCGCATACGAATATCCTCGGTCAGGATCGTAAAGAGCATTCCTTCGGATTCATCGGCACAGAGAACAGTATCATCCAGAACCAAAGAGTCGGCATTGATCTTTGCAATGGTTCCTGCCAGCGAAAACGTATAGGGTTCAAATTGAGCCGGCACTGCGTGTTCAGAGGCATAACGAAAGATCGTATCGGCAGCCTGTTCTCCAATGTGGTATACGGAGCTGTATCGACTCAGATTGGTCCATAAATAGCCATCCTTTGTAATGGAAAATGTCAATTTGTAAATGCCCAGCGCTTCTGATGTCGCAGTGAAGCTCAGATATGATTTGTCGCTGAATGACCATTGATCGTTATTATCCACAACGACAGCATCGCGGCATTCGGAGAGGATCTGCCAGATCGGAGTATCTTCCTCCAAACGATAGTATGCGATATCATTATAGCTCTCGCATTGTGTAAACCGATCGAGTCGCAGTGTCTGCTGCAGACTGTACATATCCAGCATTTCCCCCAATGTGGATGGCTGATTGCTGTCATCTATGATATATACATAGGATTCCCCGTACATTTCTACTGCAATCAGTCGTTCTTCAGAGATCCCTGTGATCGCGCGGACAGAAAATGTATCGCTGTATTGCTTGTCTGTGTAGATATCGACCGCTTCGGCATGGCAGGTTCCGATGATCTCTCCGAGCAGAGCATTGCTGATGGATCTTCCTCTTGTATCATAGCGCCGGTTTTGAAATATAACAGAGGTGTATTTTTCACAGGGCATCATGTATTCCCAAGGCCATATCATAGCGGTCGATTCGGCAGATGTGGTGAATGCCTTATAATTGCGTGGAATTCCGCCGATGGAAGTAGAGCCAGAGTTGACAATTTCATTTTCATTCAGTGCATCAGAGTAGGTACTGTCGGATGGTGTGAAAGAGAGGGCTTTCTTCAGCGTTGGCAGGAGAAGGGTTCCGGCAATGGGAATCACGACCAGACAAGCAGCAATTGCGATCCATTGTTTCCGATTTGTGTTCGGTGCAGCTTTTGCGGTTTCACGATATGCAAAGGCTTCATCAATATAGTCGGGATTGATATGAGATATTGCTTCGGAAATCTGTTCTCTTTTCATAGGGCACCTCCTGTTTGCTTCAGAAATATACTCAGCTTATTTCGAATACGGTTCAGCCGGACGGAAATCGTATGCTTACTTGTGTGAAAGAGTGCAGCAAGATCTTCAATGGAATCCGCATACCAATAGCGGCGAATAAACAGGATTCGTTTTTCCCGTTCGAGTGTTTGGAGAAATTGATCGATCAGCCTTGCAGTTTCGATCGCATCGAAAGCATTTTCTACAGATTCCGAAGCAGCGATACAATGTTCCAGCTCGTCCAGTGCGAGATCGTAGCTGCTGTTTCGTTTTGCCGCGGTGTTTGTGTGATATTTTTTCACTGCAAGATTCCGAACAATACGGCAGACATAGCTGTGCAGCGGATCGGGCGACTGTGGCGGGATCGTATTCCAGACAGCGAAATAAGCATCATTGACGCATTCCTCAGCGTCCTGCTGATTATGCAGGATATTATTGGCGATTTTCAAACATACTGTGCCATATTGTGCTGAGAGTGCTGCAACCGCCTGTTCCGAGCGAGCAAAAAATAATTCTAAGATATTGCGATCATCCAATGAGGTCACCTCCATTCTCTTTCAATACTATAACTACGGTTTGGGCAGAAGATATCTCAAACTTTTAGAAAATTATATCACAAATATCTGCAAAAGAAAACACTGAGGATATTCCGCTGCTTGCGGTGCAGAATAGGAAAAAGGTTTCTGTTTTGAGATGCATCGAAGCAGCAACCCGATTGCTGAGACAGAGAGGAAGAATAGTATGGTTGAGCAAGATACGATCCGATTATTACGGGAATGTGATGCCGGTATCAAAATGGGGATTTCCTCCATTGAAGATTCGGTTCAGCTTGTAAAGGATGTCAAGCTGGAACAGATTCTGAAAAAGAGTCTGCAAGTTCATGAAAAACTTAAGGATGATATGCAGGAACTGCTTGCGGATTATCATGATGAGGGCAAAGAGCCTGCAGCCATGGCCAAGGGGATGGAATGGTTCAAGACCAATGTGACATTGGCGATCAATCCTTCGGATGGTGCAGTGGCAGATTTTATTACCGATGGCTGTCATATGGGTGTGAAATCTCTGGCGCGCTATCTGAATCAGTATCCGGCGGCAGATGAAAAGTCCAAGGCTATCTCAAAAGCGTTGATTCGGGAAGAGGAGCAGCTTGGTGCAGCGATGCGGCCATATCTGTAAATGGGAATGAAGCCGAGTGCTCTCTGACATCAAAGATCCCCCAAAGGCGATGGTTGCATCGCTTTTGGGGGATTGGGTTCGTTATGGATCAGAGCGTATTATTTTGCTTGATTCGCAACAGAAAAGCCATCTGTCTGACCGGTCAGATAGAGCTGGAGCAACACGAGATCTGCAATGGTGACATCAGCCGCTTGATTCACATCAGCAGCAAGCTGCTGAAGCGGATCGGTAAAGCCATATAACAAACCACGCTTTGCCAGAGTGAGATCAATACCGTCGATTCTGCCGTCGCTGTTGAGATCGCCAAGTGTGACGCTGGTTTGGCCGGCGCCTTCGATCTGTGTGCCTTCGACTGCACCGATGATATCATCGGCATAGAAATCGAAGGTACCCTCAGCGCTTTCCAGATACAATCTGAGATCGGCAGCACCTTCGGGAATCGTGTAGGATTCATTGGCAAGCTGTGTCCAAGAACCATTGACAGCAACTGCAGTAGCAATCGTAGAATACTGTGCTTCGCCTTCGGTATCAACATATTCAAGCTTCAGATAAATGGTTTCAGATGAACCACCGTTTGATTGCATGACATTGGCACTGAAGCTGTAAGCCTCACCGGGCTTGAAAACGGAAGTGCTGAGTGTACGCAATGTGCCGTTCCATGCACCGGTACGTTCTGAGATCAGAAGAGATTGGCTGCCGGCATATGCTTCCTCTGCAGAAGTCTTAACGGTAGCAGCACCGCGTCCGGACCAGTTTTCGGTACCTTTTTCGAATGTGCTATGGAAATAGTATCCGTTTTCATCGGGTTCATTGGACTGGGAATCAAACTGCCACCAGTCGATATTCAACAGGAAACCACCGCCGCCTTTGAACACAAGATAGAGATCTTGTACGCCGGATACGCCGCTGACGGGTGTGGTAACGGTTTCCCAATTCTGCCATCCGCCGGTACCGGAAACATTGCAGGTGCCGATCAAAGTACCGCTGACACCGCCAAGCCGCAGCTCAATGGTGCCGCCTTGCTCCGCAGAAGAAACGCTGGCAGTAAAGGTGGTAGCGCCCTCGGCAAAATCGACTTTGCTGAGCATCAGATAGTCATCGGACTCGATGTTGGCGACATTGATACCGCCTGCAGAGCAAACCTCTGTTTCCAGACCGGATTCCCAGCAGATGGTTTCCGCTTCCACACGCTCAAAGGGATTGAGCGTTGCGATCTGTTTCGGGCCTTCTTTGGAACGCTCCATTTTGGGGATAGAACCATCTTGTCCATAGGAGAATTCCTCTACGCATACGGAACGGGTAAAGCCGCCGCCGCCCGGCAGATTACCGGTGTGATAGAAGAAATAGGATTTTCCGCGAAAATCGCAGATGCCGGGATGGTTTGTGAAGCTGTTGCCGCCGGAAGCCATAATTTCGCCTTTGAAGGTCCAAGGACCGGTAGGCGAAGAACTGGTTGAATAGCAAATCGTTTCCGGAATACCTGCTGCGGCATAAACAAGATAATATAAGTTATTGCGTTTATAAAACCAAGGGCCTTCTTCGTATAAGGTCTGATGGCGTTCATCACCGCCGCTGCGTGTGCCGAAAGCAGCTGTAGTCATATCCACTTTGTTGACATTGCCGGTATAGGAGGTCATATCCTCATTGAGTTTGACGTAATACAGCTGAGGATTTCCGAAATACAGATATGCCTGACCATCCTCATCCACAAAAGCGGTAGGATCAATGTAGTCCCAGTTGGGGCCGATCAACGGTTTGCCCAGTGCATCCTTAAAGGGGCCCTCAGGAGAATCGGCAACAGCAACACCGATAGCACGTCCGCCGGTTGCCGCAGGCACCAGTGTAACATACATATAGAATTTGCCGTTACGCTCTACGCATTGTGCAGCCCAAGCGGTGTCTACTTCTGCCCATGAGAAATCCGTGCCGGACAGAACCACGCCATGATCGGTCCAGTTCTGCATATCCTTACTGGAATAGCATTTCCAGTCCGGCATTGTAAAATAAGTAGAACCATCTGCATCATGGCTGGTATAGACATAGCAGGTGTCGTCATACACCATAGGCGCCGGGTCTGCGGTATAAACGGTTTGAACAATGGGATTGGTTGCAAATGCAGATTGCGGCAGCAGAGTACAGGCAGTGATTGCGCAGTACACAGCTGCGATTGCTGCCGATAGTTTCCGTCTTGCACGGCAGCGAGTGGATTGGCTTTGCGCTTGAAGCTGTTTTCTCTTTGTTTTCATAAAATGTTCCCCCGATAATAATTTGAATGAGTCAGCAAATTACTCCGATTTTATTATAACAGAGAATTTTATAAAAATCCATACACAAAAACGCTGAATTTTAAGCATTATAATAGTGTTTTGTGTGGAGAAGTTTTGGTGTTGCCATAAGCGAATCACAGATTTCTTCAGGGAATTGATAACAGTGCACCACTAAATTTCAAATTTTTTCTTTGTACGTTGAAATTTCAACATACAAATTCCGTTGATTGATGTATGATAGAATACAGAAACCAACAAGGAGGAATAACAATGCGCAGAACGATCATTCATATTGATGAAAGCAAATGCAATGGCTGCGGAGCATGTGCTGCTGCTTGTCACGAAGGCGCCCTTGTGATCATTGACGGAAAAGCCAAGCTGATGCGCGAAGATTACTGTGATGGACTGGGGGATTGTCTGCCGGTATGTCCCACAGGAGCCATTACTGTTACAGAGCGTGAGGCGAAAGCCTATGATGAACAGGCGGTGCTTCAGGCAAAGGCGCAGCAAGAAAAACGGCAAAAGCCCTGTGGCTGCATAGGGATGCAGGCAAAACTGCTGCAAGGAAGCAACTGCAAGCGGAAAGAGACGTATGAACCGGTTCGGAGCGAGCTGCAGCAATGGCCGTGTCAGATCAAGCTTATGCCGGTGAATGCGCCATATTTTGATAATGCGGAATTATTGATTGCGGCGGATTGTACAGCCTATGCATTCGGGAATTTTCATCGGGAATTCATGCGGAATCATATCACAATGATCGGCTGTCCGAAACTCGATGCAGGAGATGATACGGAAAAGCTTACACAGATTCTATCGAATCATAAAATCAGAAGTGTTACGATCGTGCGGATGGAAGTTCCATGCTGCGGCGGATTGGAACAGATGGTCAAACGTGCACTGCAAAACAGCGGCGTATCCATACCGTGTCAGGTAGTAACGATTACTACAAACGGAAAGATTCTTGATTAAAAATGAACTTGGAAACCTATACTATATCTGAAAAGCGGGAGGAAAGCATAATGAAAATCACAAAAGATATTCTGTATATTGGCGTCAATGATCATAAGGTAGATTTGTTTGAAGGACAGTATCGGGTGCCGAATGGCATGGCATATAATTCCTATGTGATTCTGGATGACAGCATTGCCGTTATGGATACGGTGGATGCGGCATTTACGCATGAATGGCTGGATAATATTCAGAATGTGCTGGGGGATCGGATGCCCGATTATCTGATCGTACAGCATATGGAGCCGGATCATTCGGCAAACATCATGCATTTTGCGAAGGCATATCCCAATGCAAAGATTGTAGCATCCGCCAAGGCATTTGTGATGATGAAGAATTTTTTCGGCACTGCGTTCGATGATCGGCAGATCGTGGTAGGGGAGGGAGATACCCTTTCACTTGGCAAGCATCAACTGACTTTTGTAACAGCGCCAATGGTGCATTGGCCTGAGGTTATCGTAACCTATGACAGTACTGATGGTGTACTGTTTTCTGCGGATGGTTTCGGAAAATTCGGCGCACTTGATGTGGAAGAGGATTGGGCTTGCGAGGCAAGACGTTATTATATTGGCATTGTCGGAAAATATGGCGCACAGGTACAGAGTCTGTTGAAAAAGGCGGCATCACTGGATATCCGTATCATTTGTCCGCTGCATGGACCGGTACTCAGTGAAAATCTGAGCTATTATCTGAATCTGTATCACATATGGTCATCCTATCAGCCTGAGGAGGACGGCATTGTGATCGCCTATACTTCCGTATATGGGAATACCAAGAAGGCGGTCCAGCAGCTTGCAGATCGTCTGCGGGCCAATGGCTGTCCCAAGGTTGTTGTGAACGATCTTGCAAGATGTGATATGGCAGAGGCAGTAGAGGATGCATTCCGATACAGTAAGCTTGTTCTGGCAACAACCACTTATAATGCTGAGATCTTTCCGTTTATGCGTGATTTTATTCATCATCTGACGGAACGGAATTTCAGAAATCGTACTGTGGCATTTATTGAAAACGGCAGCTGGGCTCCTCTTGCGGCGAAAGTGATGAAGGGGATGCTGGCTGACTGCAAGAATCTGACTTATACCGATACGACGGTACGGATTCTTTCGGCACTGAATGAAGAAAGCAGCGATCAACTGAATACTTTGGCAGATGAGCTTTGCCGTGACTATCTTGCACAGCGGGATGCAACTGCCAATAAGAATGATCTTTCGGCATTATTCAATATCGGGTATGGATTGTATGTGATTACCTGTCATGATGGCAAGAAGGATAACGGACTGATCGTAAATACTGTGACACAGGTAACAAATACGCCTAACCGCATTGCCGTTACTATCAACAAAGAGAATTATTCTCATCATGTGATTAAACAGACCGGTAAGATGAACATCAACTGTCTGACTGTGGATGCGCCCTTTTCGGTATTTGAGCAATTCGGTTTTCGAAGCGGCAGGAATACAGACAAATTTGCCGATTGTGAGCCATTGCGTTCTGATAATGGACTGGTGTTCTTGCCGCGATATATCAACTCGTTCCTTTCGCTGAAGGTGGAGCAGTACGTGGATCTGGATACACATGGAATGTTCATTTGTTCTGTAACGGAAGCCAGAGTGATTTCGGATCGTGAAACCATGACCTATACCTATTATCAGAACGAAGTTAAACCCAAACCTCAAACCGATGGCATCAAAGGTTATGTCTGCAAGATCTGCGGCTATATTCACGAGGGCGACTCGCTTCCGGAAGATTTCATTTGTCCGCTTTGCAAGCATGGCGCCTCGGATTTTGAAGAAATCAGATGATTATAATAGACAGGAGGTAATAATGATGAAGGAAACCAGATTCTATCTTTGTGAGCATTGCGGTAATCTTGTCGGTATGATCCATGATGCAGGTGTACCGCTTGTGTGCTGCGGTCAGAAAATGAAGCATTTAGAGCCCGGAACCGTTGAAGCAAGTGTAGAAAAGCATATCCCGGTGGTTCAGATCCAAGATTCTACTGTTATGGTGACAGTAGGATCGGTGCTGCATCCTATGACAGAGGAACATAGCATCAAGTGGATATATCTTCAGACGGATCGGGGCGGTCAGCGAAAAAATCTGTTGCCCGGTCAGAAACCTTGTGTCACCTTTGCACTGGAGGATGAAATGCCGGTTGCAGTATATGCATATTGTAACCTGCATGGTTTGTGGAAAGCAGATGTATGAATCTAATAACGGAGGTAATAACAAATGAAATATGTATGTGAAGCTTGCGGCTGGGAGTATGATGAGGCAGTCGGTGCACCCGATCTGGGCATAGCACCGGGTACAAAGTTTGAGGATCTGCCGGATGATTTTGAATGCCCGCTTTGCGGTGTTGGTAAAGATATGTTCCGTTCTGCGGAATAAGCGTTGAACGGATCGGAAGTTGAAAAATCCCGTTGCTGCGAAACATTTTGTTGTTCGCGGTAATGGGATTTTCCGTATTATAGGATTTTATGCAAAATTTCATACGGAGTTTTTTGTTAAAATTCTCACAATCGCATTGACAATCGGAGAAAATTGTGATAGTATTAAAGGTGTTTTTTTAGTATCCCATGCATACTTGATACAATGGGATAACCAGAATCCAAACCTGCTAATTGATAAAGGAGAATGTTATGAATCGTGATGTACTGAGAAGATTGACATTACTCAATCAGCTTTCCTTAACGGATGCACAAAAGGAAGAGAACCTTGCTTTTTTTGCACGTCAGGAACAGGCACTTGCCGTATTGAATGCTATTGATACCGAATCCGTTGAGCGGATGGTACATGTGATGCCGATTCTGACCGTAGTGCGTGAGGATGTGGCAGCACAGCCTTTTTCGCGAGAAGCATTGCAAAGCGGTGCACCGGATGCCGGCGAAGGCTATTGGCGAGTCCCCCGTGTGGTGGAATGATTTTTGTTGAGGAGTGTAGTGTATATGAAATTGTATACATCAAAAGTAGAAGCTGCTGCCGCACCTGTGGTAGTTGTCGATGATATGATTCTGACCAAATCGATGCCGACTGCTGCCGGCTCCAAGATGCTGGAAGGTTATATGAGCTTGTTTGACGCTGAGGTAGTCACTCGGTTGACCGCTGCAGGTTATACGATCGGCGGCAAAGCTGCAGTCGGTGAATTTGCCATTGATCTGGTTGGTGAAACGGCATATGATGGTGCTTGTGTTGCAGATGGAACCCTGCGCAATGCATCGGCAGAAATTGTAAAAGCAGCCGAGGCAAAGGCTGTGGTCGGTCTTGATGTCAATGGCTCTGTGCGCCGAGCAGCGGCACAGAATGGTTTGATCAGTGTCAAGCCTACTTATGGTACGGTTTCCCGATATGGAACAGTGCCGGTAGCATGCTCGGGCGAAACAGTCAGTGTCATGGCAAAAACCGTAGCGGATTGCCGTGAGGTTCTGGATGTAATTGTCGGCCATGACGATAAAGATGGCACCAGTCTTTCCGAGGAATGCTGTGCAAGCATCAAAACGGGCGGCAGTGCCGATAAGCCTGTAAAGGTTGCTGTGATTCCTGCGTGGGATATTGCAATTGATGCAGATGTAGCAGCACAGCTTTCTGCCTTTGGCACTATGCTGGAAAAGAATGGGGTTGCAGTTACCACTGTGGATGCCGGTGTACTGAATGCTGCCTCTGCTGCATGGAATATTCTGATGAGCGCCGAGCTTTGCAATAATGTGTCTCGTTATGATGGCATCAAATTTGGCTATCGTACAGAAAACTTTGAAAATATCGATGAATTGTATACCAACAGCCGTACCGAAGCATTCGGTGATCTGCTGAAAACTGCGATCTTGTATGGCTCAGATACGCTTTCTACTGAGAATTATATGAAGGTGTATGATAAAGCATTACGGATCCGTCGTGTGATCGCTGATGCATTTGCGGCACTGTTTGCCGAATACGATGCAGTGCTGATGCCTGCCTGCTCTAAAATTGCCTATACCGAGGCAGATGTGCAATCGGATCGATATATTTCGTTTGCAGAAAACTGCTATACCGCACCGGCATCGATTACGGGATTGCCTGTTGTTGTTGCAGGTGGTGTACAGATGATCGGCAAGGCTTTTTCTGAGCCTATGCTGTTTGCAATGGCAGAGTTGTATGAAAAGGAGGGCAAATAATCATGCGTTATGAGACGGTCATCGGTCTGGAAGTACATGTAGAGCTTGCAACCGAATCCAAGATTTTCTGTTCCTGCTCGGCAAAATTCGGCGCAGGGCCGAATGAACACGTATGTCCTGCCTGCTGCGGTATGCCGGGTATGCTGCCTGTTGTCAATCAGCGTGTTGTTGATCTGGGCATGACAGCCGGTATGATGCTCAATTGTCATATCAATCGTACTACGACTTTTGATAAGAAAAGCTATTATTATCCCGATCTGCCCTGTGCCTACCAGACAACACAGTGGTTTGCACCTGTTGCCGTAAATGGCTGTGTTGAAATCGAGACTTCCAAAGGAAAGAAGAAGGTGCGCATCAAGCAGATCCATATGGAGGAGGATGCCGGTAAGCTGGTGCATGATATTATGCCCGATACCACGCATGTGGATTTCAACCGAACCAGTGTGCCGTTGATTGAGATTGTCAGTCAGCCGGATCTTTCCGGTGCAGAAGAGGTGATTGCCTATCTGGAGCGGCTGCATTCTTTGCTGCGTTTTGCTAAGGTATCCGATTGCCGTTGGGAGCAGGGCTCAATGCGCTGCGATGTAAACCTTTCTGTTCGTCCTGAAGGCAGCACGGAGCTTGGTGTGCGTACCGAAATGAAGAATATGAACTCTCTGACAGCGATTGCCAGAGCGATCGAATATGAAACAGCAAGACATATTGACGCACTGGAAAACGGTACTGAGGTCTTGGTGCAGGAGACTCGTCGCTGGGATGATGTCAAGGGTAAGAGCTATGCGATGCGTAATAAGGAAACTGCCGGTGATTATCGGTATTTCCCGGATCCCAATGTTATGCCTGTGGTAATTGATGATGCATGGTACGCTGCAATTGAGGCATCTTTGCCTGAATTGCCGGAGGAGAAGCGTGCACGATATATCAGTGAGCTGGGACTCAGCGATTACGATGCAGCGCAGCTGACACAGAGCCGTGCGCTTTGCGATTGCTTTGAGGATGCGGTATCTGTCTGCGGCAAGGCAAAGGATGCTGCCAACTGGATCAATTCTGAGGTTATGAACATTCTCAATGCACGCAAGATGAACTTTGATATGCTGAATATTGATGGCAAATCACTTGGCGCATTGATCCTTCTGGTTGCGGATGGCAAGGTTGGAAGAGCCAATGGTAAGAAGGTGCTTGCTGCAATGTTTGATGACATCACCATTGATCCTGCTGCCTATGCAGAAGCAAACGGGCTGATCGTTTCCAACGATACCGGTATGATCGATGCTGTTATCAAGGAGGCGATTGCAGCAGATCCCAAAGCAGTTGCCGATTATAAGAGCGGCAAAGAAAAAGCGATCATGGCATTGTTCGGCAAGTGCATGAAGCAGCTCAAGGGCAATTGTGACCCGCAGGTGCTGCGTACTATGCTGATCGAAGCAATTCAAGCAACCGAATAAACACAACAAAGCTGCTTCTGAGAAATGGACTCGGAAGCAGCTTTTTTGATGGCTTGGATTGTATGACACTCAGAAATGAACAAAAGCGGAAATCAGCGTTCGGACTGCTTTGTAGATCGGACCTTCCAGCTCTTTGCGGGCATTGTTCAGCTCTTTGCGAATAGCAATATGCTGCGGACAATGCTTTTCGCATTTTCCGCATTGAATGCAGTTTGATGCGGCTGTGCTGTTTTTTCGCAAAGCGGTACAAATGATATAATCCATCTGCCCCCAGAATTTTCCTTCGGCAGCACGCCGATTATAGGCTGCAAAGGTACCGGGAATGTCTACCTGCTTGGGACAGGGCATACAGTATCCGCAGCCGGTGCAGCCAACTTTCATGTTGGCATTGATCGCTTTGACGACTTTTCTGAGCATGGCAAACTCAGATTTACCGAACGCACCTACTTTTGCAGAGGATGCGGTGCGGATATTATCCTTGACCATGGATAAGCTGTTCATGCCGGATAGTACAACGGTAACCTCCGGTTGATTCCATAGCCAACGAAATGACCATTGGGCAGGGGAGTGCTGAATGGGATAGGATGCAAAAATGTGTTTTGCCTGTTCCGGCAGATGACTCACCAGCTTTCCGCCGCGCAAAGGTTCCATGATCATTACTGCCATACCCTTTGCATTGGCATATTGCAGACCGCGTCTGCCGGCCTGTGTGTGTTCATCCAGATAATTGTATTGGATCAGACAGAAATCCCATGAATAGGCATCCACCAGCTGACAAAACATATCAGAGTTTCCGTGATAGGAAAATCCGATTTGGCGGATGGCACCGCTTTTCTTTTTTTCACGGATCCATTCCAGAATCCCCAAGGATTTTAAGCGATCCCATGCAGCGATATCGGTGAGCATATGCATCAGGTAGTAGTCCACATGATCGGTACGCAGACGCTTCAGCTCTTCTGCAAAGAGCTTTTCCAGCCCTTGACGGCTTTTGATGAGGTAATGCGGAAGCTTCGTGGCAATTTTAACACGATTTCGAAGCCCGTGCTTTTGCAAGATGGTGCCGAGAGCTGCCTCACTGCCGGGATAGATATATGCAGTATCGAAATAATTGACGCCGCCCCGAATGGCAGTAAGGATTTCCCGTTCTGTTTCTTCCATATCAATTTTCCCCATTTTTTTAGGGAAGCGCATACAGCCAAATCCAAGGATCGAAAGTTCGTTTCCGTATTTATCTTTGCGATATTGCATGATATAAACCTCCTGCCGTAAAGTTTTTTTTATTATAGCATATTTTTTATATCGGCGCAAGCGATTTTTGTCGAGGTAGTATGTTACAAAAGCGAAGAGAGCCAAAACAATGAGCATCTTGTTCCAAGATGCTCATTGTTTTATTTATGCAGTTTCGATGCTGTCAGCCTGCTGGAGATTCAGCAATTCCACAGCCTGTTCACGCATTTTGTATTTTAAGATCTTACCTGCAACATTCATGGGGAATTCTTTCACAAATACCACATAACGGGGCGTCTTGCACTTATCCATATGAGAGCGTACATATTCCTTCAGATCGTCCTCAGTGCAGGTTGCATGATCGTGAGGAATGACGCAAGCCATAATTTCCTCACCGTACTGTGCATCGGGAACACCAATGACCTGTACATCCTTTACCTCGGGATGGGTATAGAGGAAATCTTCGATCTCCTTCGGATAAATGTTTTCGCCGCCACGGATGATCATATCCTTGATACGGCCGGTGATTTTGAAGTTGCCATCGGGCAGACGGCGTGCCAGATCGCCGGAGTGCAGCCAGCCATCCTGATCAATGGCAGCAGCAGTTGCTTCGGGCATTTTGTAGTAGCCCTTCATAATGTTATAGCCACGTGCACAGAATTCGCCGTCTACATTATCGGGCAGTTCTTCACCGGTATCGGGATCGACGATCTTGCATTCCACGCCAAAGATGGGACCGCCGACTGTATTGACACGTGTTTCAATGGAATCGGTGGTTTTGCTCATTGTGGTTGCGGGAGAAGCCTCGGTCTGACCATAGGTGATGCAGATTTCCGACATATTCATCTTCTCGATGACTTCTTCCATGGTCTTGATAGGGCAGGGAGATCCGGCCATGATGCCGGTACGCATATACGAGAAATCGGTTTTATCGAAGTCCTCATGACCGAGCATAGCAATGAACATGGTAGGAACACCATGGAAGCAGGTGATCTTTTCCTTGTTGATGCAAGCGAGACCCTTGCGGGGAGAGAATGTAGTGATCGGACTCATAGTAACGCCATGGGTCATAGAGGCAGTCATAGCCAACACCATGCCAAAGCAATGGAACATGGGTACCTGGATCATCATGCGGTCAGCAGTAGAAAGATCCATGCAGTCACCGATCGCCTTACCGTTGTTTACGACATTATAGTGGGTAAGCATAACACCTTTGGGGAAGCCGGTTGTGCCGGAGGTATACTGCATATTGGCAACATCATCTTTCTGGATGGTGCGGCGGCGGCTTTCCACTTCGGTAAGCGGTACGGTACGGGAGAGCGCAACGGCCTCATCCCATGTATAACAGCCGGGCTGACGGCTTTCAATTGTAATTATATTTTTGAGAAAGGGGAATTTCGCAGAATTTAGTTCACCGGGCTTACAGGTAGCAAGCTCAGGGCAGAGGGTTTGGATGATCTGGTTATAATCGGTACCCTTGAAGCCATCCACCATGACCAGTGTGTGTGTATCGGATTGCTTGAGAAGGTATTCGGTCTCATGGATTTTGTTGCCGGTGTTGACAGTCACAAGAACAGCACCGATTTTGGTAGTAGCCCAGAAGGTGATATACCATGCAGGCACATTGGTAGCCCAGATCGCGACATGATCGCCTTTGCCGACGCCCATTGCAATGAGGGCGCGTGCAAAGGTATCCACATCGTCACGGAATTCGGGATAAGTGCGGGTATAATCCAGCTCCGTATAGCGGAATGCATATTGTGTGGGGAATTCCTCACAGATCCGATCCAACACATCCGGGAAGGTATAAGAAATCAGGCGCTCCTTCGGCCAGATATACTGACCGGTACCTCTGTTGTTGGTTTGGAGATCATGCTTGTGCTTATGGCGATATTTTGCCATATAATCGGCAAAACAGGGGAAAACAAGAGCCGCATCGGAAAGACTGGGCATCCAGCGCTTGACCCATTCCAAAGAGACATAGCCGGTATAATGGATTGTTTTTAAGGCTTCCATCATAGCATCCAGCGGCATATCGCCGTCACCGGTCATTTTATAGATCAGCTGACCGTTTTCCATAGCACTGTCTTTGGCGTGAACGAATTTTATAAATTCGCCCAGATTGGCAACAGTTGTTTCGGGAGATTCTTTGCTGTACCGATAGGGGTGATGGATATCCCAGAGCGCAGCCACACGGCGATGGCCGACCTTTTCCAGCAGTGCTTTTAAGCGGCTGGTATCGGAATAAACGCCATTGGTCTCCACCAGCAAGGTGACGTTGTATTGTTCTGCTTCAGGAATCAGTTGTGTAAGCGCAGAGGCAACAAAATCGTCATCGATGGCAGCAGAGGGTGCAGGATTGCGGTCACCCAGAATACGAATGAAAGGAGTATTCATAGCCTGTGCAAGCTTCATGCATTCCAACAGTTCTTCATGATTCTTTTCGGCAGCGGAAGGATCGCCAAGACAGCAGTTCGAGCTGATGCACGGGATCTCCAAATGGAGCTTTGCAAGCTTCGCACGAGTTTTTTCCAATTGCGCACCGGTAAAGGGTTTGCTGCGATAGGGATCCACAGGTAAACCAAGCGAACGCAGCTCAATGCCGTCGAATCCAAGGTCCTTTGCCATGGAATAGACATCAGACCAATCAAAATCGGGGCAGCCCAAAGTGGAAAAACAGATTCTCATTCAAATCATCCTTTCAGTACAAAGTACAGTGTTAAGCCTCGGTAGCTTTATCACTATTACGGATTTCGGCACGTTTGATTTTACCGCCCAGTGTTTTCGGTAGTTCAGAAACATACTCAATGATTCTGGGATATTTATAAGGAGCAGTTGCTTTTTTTACATGATTTTGAAGCTCCTTGGTCAATTCGGGGGAGGGAGTATAGCCTTCAGCAAGCACGACCGTAGCTTTTACGACTTGACCGCGAATGGGATCGGGTGCACCGGTGATCGCGGATTCCACAACAGCCGGATGTGTCAGCAATGCACTTTCCACTTCAAAGGGGCCGATGCGGTAGCCGGAGCATTTGATCACATCATCGTTTCTGCCGACGAACCAATAGTAACCGTTGGAATCACGCCAAGCCACATCGCCGGTATCATAGTTCTGTCCGCCCAGAACGGCTTTGGTCAATTCCGGATTCTTATAGTAGCTGGTAAACAGACCAACCGGACGTTCTTTGTCAATATCGCAGATCATGATGGTACCTTCTGCGCCATCATCGGCAGCATTGCCCTCAGCATCGATGAGATGGATGTTGTAAAGAGGAGCAGGCTTGCCGGTGGAGCCGGGCTTCGGATCGATCCATGGGAAGTTGGCGATCAGTACTGTGCCTTCTGTCTGACCAAAGCCTTCTCGCATTTTCTTGCCGGTTAATTCATAAATGCGGTTGAACACTTCCGGATTAAGCGGTTCGCCGGCATTGCAGAAGTTTTCGATCGAGGAGAGATCATATTTTGACATATCCTCCTGCAGCATGAAGCGATACATGGTGGGGGGAGCGCAGAAGGTGGTGATGCGATATTTGCTGATGACTTCAAGGATATTTTTGGCATTGAATTTGTCGGTAAAATCATAGCAGAAGATCGTAGCACCACAGATCCATTGTCCGTAAATCTTACCCCAGCCGAACTTTGCCCAACCGGAATCGGAAATGGACATATGCAGTTTGTTTTCCTGTACCTGATGCCAGTATTTGGCAGTAACGATATGTCCCAGCGGATGTGCATGGTTATGGCATACCATCTTTGGCATACCGGTAGAGCCGGAGGTGAAATAGATGATTGCCGTTTCGTTCCAGTGGGTAGCCTCCTCACCGGTGGGACGAGCAAAAGTATCAGGATAAGTTTCAAGAATCGTCGAGAAATTATCCCATCCATCATAGGGCTCTGCAACAGCGATTACACGGTTGAGTGTCTCGATTTCCGGTGCAGCGGCTGCAACCTGGGAACGGACATAGTCATCATCGCAGCAGAAGATCGCAGAAATACCGGCGGTATTGCCGCGATAAACGATATCCTTTTTTGTAAACAGCAGATTGCCCGGGATCAGAATAATACCCATTTTATGGAGTGCAGTCGCAATGACCCAATATTCCCAGCGGCGACGCAGGATCAGCAGAACCACATCGCCCTTTTTCAGACCGATGCTTTTGAAATAATTGCAGACACGGTTTGACAGGCGGGAAATATCGGTAAAAGTAAAGGATTTCTCTTCCATTTTGGGACTAAGCCATAGCAGAGCCTTTTTATCGGGTTCTTGTTTTGCCCATTCATCCACGATATCGAAACCGAAGTTAAAATCCTCCGGCACATTCACACGATAGTTTTTCTTAAAGTCCTCATAGGAATCGAATTCAATCCGAGGGAGGTATCTGTCTAGCAGCATGATGAGATTCTCCTTTTACACATCGTTTATTCAGCAATCATCGTAAGGAAGGTAGCATCCTCATCACCGACACAATGCTGACCGTGGGGGTGCATCGGATTAAAGTAAATGGAATCGCCTTCATTGAGAATGATTTGTTGATCATCGAACATCACAGCAATGGTGCCTTTGAGTACGAAGTTGAACTCCTGACCCGGATGCGTAACCAGAGCAGGCGTATCATCGGAAGGAGACAGTGTTACCAGCAGCGGCTGCATGATTTTATCGGCATAACGGAAAGCGAGATCCTTAAAGCGATAATCATCATAGCGGTTGACGCTTCTGCCTTCTCCGACACGGACGACATGATATGTATCCAGACGGCTTGGCTCGCCGGTGATCAGCTCATTGAAATCGACATTGAATTTGTTGGAAATCTCATAGATGACACTGATAGGGAAGTCGCCATCTTTTTCATAATTGCTGTATACTTCAACAGATAGACCGAGCTCGGCAGCGAGCTGTTCTTGGGTATAATCGCATACTTCACGCAGTTCACGGATACGGGCAGCAATTTCGTTGATATTTTGCATGGAAGAACCTCCTTAAGATATCTTACGGTTGCAATGCAGAGTAAAAACAAAAACGGTGGAAAGCCGATGCCTTCCACCGTTGATTCACATAACAAAGCGATCATGAAAACCGAATTCGATGTTTTCACTGCTTTTGTGCGCAACGAGGAAGACCTACGATAGCGAGACCGTAAGTCGAAGGACGCACAGAAGCAGGAAAGAACGGTTCATAATAATCACCAAAACACAATAATTTCTGATACTTGAATCATTGTACCATGATTCAAGGGGGATTGTCAAGCAAACGACAGCATTTTGTCGTTTTTCACAGTTTTCAGTAAGTTACGTCGATAATTTTACTTTGCTGTAACGATAGAAGGTAAATAAGACGGATTTCATCCCGACATTCGGGTTTTATGAGATAGTACATATAGGTTTCCATGACATTGAGCAGATCGGAGGAACGTCCTTCGATCTTGAAGTTGCAGAAGCCCATCTCGGTATATCTGCCATAGAGATCTTCGGGGGTAACATGGGTAGAGAATCCACAAGTAGCATAAAGCTGCTGATTGATATGCGGACAGAGGAAGGATTCGGAATTGACAAAGGGTGCAGCAGCACCATAGCGCTGCAAATGTTCGCAGTATTTGATCTGCGTGCGGCCCAAATATTGGTAGTGTGCGCGTCTGCGCTGACAACCGGGAGGACAAACTGCATTCACCAGGATCTCCACATGATCCTTGTTGGGCAGCTGTTCCAGAACATCCCATTGATTGTTCCAGTTATAATCAAGCACGACAAGATCGTAATCCTTTTCCAATTCGGCACAGAGATCGGCTGCTTCGGTGATCTGTTTGCAGGTAGAGGAAATAATACGATAGTTCGGATAGTTTTTGCGGATATGCTTTTCAAGGATAGGGGATACCACGATCACACCATTGAGTCGATCTTCGCGATGGGCAAGTCTCAGACAGAGGTTGCAATGTCTGTCCTGCAAATGGTTCTGATTGATGAGAGGGTTGGTGAAAGTATAGCGTAAGGAGATTCCTTTTTCGTTGATGCTCTCAATGATCTGTTTCATGATCGGTTCATTGGTAACACCGCCCAGACAGCGGCCGCCGTTCCAGAGCGAGGACGGGAATTCGCCATAGAACGAAGCGATTTCCACATCGGGATAAAACGCATCGGGATAGGCTTCTTTTAATTTGAGCAGCAGCATATTGAGGTGATAATTTCGGGTAAAGCCCGGAAGATGGAAGCGAATAGCCATAGTTAAGATACCTCCTTGAGATCGTAATTATCAGCGGCGCTGTTTGCGGAGTCGTTTTCGCAGATAGGAAAAGGTTTCCGCTTCTCCCTTTTGTGCAAGCATTTTCAAAAGGAAATGGATCTGCGCAGAGGTTTTGGGGTGGATCACCCGTCGCCCTCTGCCTTGTTCAAAGTAGTCTAAAGGATCGGAGTTTTTGTAATCTGCGCCGCGATAGATTTTGCTTGCAGCCACACGATCGCAGAACATTTCGGCAACAAAGCGTAGGGGCATAGGAACAGGCTCTACCTTTTTGGAGGCAGGATTATAGTCGGTCCAATATTCAAAATGGTGACGATTTCTGCCTTTATGGTGCATCCAGGCAAGAGAATAGCCTTTATGTTCCCGCTCTGCTTCATTGGGACTGCGAGTACCTTGATAGTAGCGGATACCGCATAAAAATTCGGTCGGTGAGTATTTGGAAAGATCATGAGTCAAACCCTGCCAAGGGATTCCGGCACGGCAGCAATGAAGAAATACTACAAACCGATGTCGAGTTATCGTATTAAAATGTTGAAAGATCTGCAAAAAGCGGCCCTCCTTTTGCGCTATAAAATCGAGCACAGATTCATTATAGCACAGATTGACAAAAATCGCAAGATTTTCAGCAGCACGAGCACTGTTTTTTTGAAATTTTTTTGATTCCGGACCATCCTTCGACAAACTTTTCAGATAAGATACGCTACAATAGAAAATGCAGTCTGCCGGACAAGACAGGTCTGCATATAAATGAACAACAGAGAAAAGAACTGAAAGGAACAATTGCATTATGGTGGAACTCAGACAGGAGCCGCAGAAGCTGACCGCTTATTTATGCGGCGAATTGGATCATCATCATGTGAAGGAGATTCGGGAGACCGTGGATTTTGCTGTAAGAGAGCAGCTGCCGCCGTTGGTTGTTCTGGATTTTTCCAAAGTCACATTTATGGATAGTTCGGGGATCGGATTGATTATGGGACGATCGCATTTAATGGAGGAATATGGTGGTGTTTTGGAAATCCATAATCCCTCTGCACATATCCGAAAGGTCTTGCGTATCTCAGGCACGGATCGGCTGGCTGTGATTCGCAATCAAGCGAATGGAAGGGGGATCGCAAAATATGAACAAGCTCAATGAGCTGAAGTGCACATTTCCGGCCAGATCGGAAAACGAAAGCTTTGCCCGAACCATGGTCTGTGCCTTTGCAGCACAATTGAATCCGACGATCGAGGAACTCGCTGATCTGCGGACTGCGGTATCCGAAGCGGTCACGAATAGCATCGTGCATGGGTATCGTGGAAGAACCGATGGTGTGATAGCGGTTACGGTACGATTGCTGCCGGAGGATGTGATATACATACGCATTGCAGATCGCGGCTGTGGGATTGCAGATATCTCCAAGGCAATGGAGCCGCTATATTCCAGCGCACCGGCCGAAGAACGTGCCGGGTTGGGATTTACTGTCATGGAAAGCTTTACGGACAAGCTTTTGGTCAGCAGTAAGGTGGATAAAGGAACAACTGTAATCATGCGAAAGAAAATACGGCATGAATCGGACAGCACAGAAAATTGAGGCTGAGGAGCATCTGGGCTTGGTGCATTTGTGTGCCAATCGGTTCCGCGGCAGAGGCATGGAATATGAGGAACTGTATTCAGCCGGCTGTATGGGACTTGTAAAAGCGGCACGTGCCTTTGATGCAGACAGGGGCGTATGTTTTTCCACCTATGCTGTTCCTGTTATCATGGGAGAGATCCGTCGGCTGTTTCGGGACAACGGAACGGTAAAGGTAAGCCGCCGGCTTAAGGAGCTGTCATTGCGGGCCGGACAGGTCTGTGAAGCATTGCGACAAGAGACTGGTAAAGAACCGACGGTATCCATGCTTGCAGAAGCAATGGGGATCAGTGAGGCAGATGCGGCAGAAGCATTATGCGTGATGCAGCCTGTGGTGTCGCTGACAGCCTGTACCGAAGAGGGTGAATTGCAGATGGATCTGCCGATTCCGGCACATGATACGGGAATACAGGATCATATGGCGCTGCAGCAGGTGCTTGCACTGCTGAAAGAGCAGGACAGAGCCTTGATCGCCTTGCGTTATGAACAGATGCTGACACAGACAGAAACGGCAAAGCGATTGGGAATGTCACAGGTGCAGGTATCCAGAAGGGAGAAGAAGCTGCTGCTGTTTCTGCGGGAACAACTGCTGCAATAGCGGACTTCCGGGATGCTTCGGGTGCTGATTGAATATGCAGCATAGAAAAGGCACATCGCACAAAATGTCATGCTGCGATTTGTGTGATGTGACGAAAGTGTTTTATTTGAAATGCACAAATCTGTTTGTATGTTTTTGTGAAAAGCTACAAAGTCATTTTTTTCTCTTGCATTGCGAAAAGGTTTGTTGTAAGATAGAAACATGACGCGTGCTTACAGATCAATACATAGGAGGAGTGCAGATGTTTCATATTGACCGTATGGCTTGCGGTTGCAGACATGATCAGGATTTTGTGCTGGATTGTCCTATGGGATATGCAGGATATCTTGCCTTGTTTGTAAAAACCAAAGCAATTTTTGTCATAAATGGTCAGACCATTGAGACAGAACCGGATACCTTTATTATCTTTGATCATGCATCACCGCAGTATTATAAGGCAAATGGCGGCGAGTATATCAATGACTGGATTCAGTTTACCTGTACAGAGCAGCTTACATCCGGTATTCCCATACAGTTTGATAAGCCGCTGTATATCGGAGAGACCATTAACGTATCACAGTATTTTCAATTGATCGCAGATTGCTATTATCGTACCAAGAATTCACAGGCAGCAGGATATCTGATCCGTGCAATGCTTTCGGATGTATTTTCGGATGCGGTACTCAGTGAACAGTCTGTGGTGCCGCATCATCGTGAGCTTCTGGATCTGCGCCGGCGGATCTATGCGCAGCCGATGGAAGAATGGTCTGTGGAAGCCATGGCGCAGATGATCAATGTCAGTGAACCGTATCTGCATTTACTGTATAAGAAAGCGTTTGGTGTTACCTGTACTGCGGATGTGATCCGCAGCCGGATCGAGCAGGCGCAGCGTTATCTATCCTATACTGCCATGACGATCGAGGAGATCGCATTCAAATCCGGATATAAAACGGTGGTGCATTTTTCCCGACAGTTCAAGAAGCAAACTGGGATCAGTCCATCGGAATGGAGAAAACGCAAGCATCTGGGCTAAATGCGATAGAGCAATTGTCATTTTCCGGCATTGATAAAAAGCCTTCGGATATTCCGAGGGCTTTAGCAATTTTTCGAGGAAATCATCCATTGCTTTCATATGGTCTTTTGCTTGCTTTGATAGGATATGTTAAAAAAATCATAGCATATCCTATTTTGTTTGTTGGAAGAATATGCTATAATGGAATCAACAGGAGAGCTGATGCAGAATCAGCACTATACTGAAGCATTGCACATAGACTGTCTGCAATTGTGACAGGATTATGTATACCGGAGAGATGGGCATCATGGAGAGCGGCACTTACGACGAACTGATGGGAAAGCAGGGGGCAAATTATCAGCTTTCTTCATCAAAGTCGGCCTGAGGGGGATGCACAATCGAGGCAAAAGGCCTTCGGAATTCGAGAGCGTTGTACTCTCAAATTCCGAAGGCCTTTTGCAGTTTCAAAACTACCGGGGCAGCAGAAAGCGATGGTTTTCTGCTGGGATTAGCGTGATGATTGCATTTTGGGCTGCAATCTGGTATAATAGATTATAGTATTGGATTGAGAAACAGAACGCTGAATGGAGGAAAATGTGATACAGTATCGGCAGGTAGTTGAGGGTGTGTTTTTACATCGGCCCAATCGATTTCTGGCACAAGTGCTGATTGAAGGAAAAGAAGAAACCGTTCACGTCAAAAATACGGGACGCTGCGCAGAATTGCTGCAGCAAGGCTGTAAAATATGGTTGTCAAAGTCCGACCGGCCGCAGCGAAAAACGAAATATGATTTGATCGCCGTGGAAAAACAAGGAAATCGATCTCAGCCGATCCTTGTAAATGTGGATTCCCAGATCCCTAATACAGCGGCTGTGGAATGGATTCCTAAAAGCGGACTGTTTTCAGAAAATGCAGTGATCCGACGAGAGATGCGTTATGGGAATTCTCGATTTGATTGTTATGTGGATGACGGCACTCGCAGAGCCTTTATCGAGGTCAAAGGCGTGACATTGGAACGGGATGGCATCGCATTGTTTCCCGATGCACCAACTGAGCGAGGCGTGAAGCATATCCGAGAACTGACCGAATGTCTGAAAGAAGGATATGAGGCATATATTCTGTTTGTAATCCAGATGAAAGGGATCAACGGATTCCGTCCCAATGATGAAACCCATCCGGCATTCGGGCAGGCTTTGCGCGAAGCACAGCAGGCTGGCGTACGGATTTTGGCAATGGATTGTGTTGTGACCAAGGATAGTTTATCTCTGGATGCTGCGGTTCCAATACAAATCTTGACCTGCAATGACAAAAATGGTTATTGACTATTCCATTGATGTGTGATATGATGATATCCGTAATACTTGATAGTGGAACTTTTGAAGAATGAGGTGTTTAGATATGGTAGAAATCAAGGAATACCGAGGACATATTCGCAATTGGGAGAATTTGTGTACAGAGCTTGCAATTGATACGGCTCTTTCCCGGGAACAGCGAGAGAAATTGATTTTGCAAAAGGCATATCGTGCATGGGGAACCGATATGACAGCGCATCTGCATGGTATGTTTGCCTTTGCGCTTTGGGATGAAGCGGAACAGAAGCTGGTGTGCATACGAGATCATTTCGGTACAAAGCCATTTTATTATTATGTGACAGCAGATGGTAAACTGCTGTATGGCACTATGATCCGTCGGATTATGGAACAGGAGGGCTTTGAAAAAGTATTGAATGAGGATATGCTGCAGATCTATTTGAGTCTGACCTATGTGGCGGGTGAGGATACCTTTTTCCGAGGGGTAAAAAAGCTGATGCCCGGATGCTGTCTTGTATGGCAGAACGGTGAAATGACCATTACCAGATATTGGAAGCCGGAGTTTCATGCAGATCCCTCCAAAACCTTGGAGCAATGGGCAGAGGAGATCCATACAACGCTGGGAAGTATTTTCCCGGAGGTCAAAACCGAGCAGGAAACGGCAGAATCATTTCTTTCGGGCGGTGTGGATTCCTCATATGTGCTGGCCATGAGTGATGTACAGATGACGAACTCTTGCGGCTATGAGGATGAGCGCTTTGATGAGTCCTATCTTGCCAAACAGACGGCAGATCTGCTGGGACGCAAGAATCATCGTTGTGTTGTGACACCCGAGCAGTATTTTGATATCGTGCCCTATGTAATGTATCATATGGAGCAGCCGTTGGGCGATGCATCTGCGATAGCCTTTGCTATTGCCTGCCGTGCTGTTGCAGAGCATACCAAGCTGTGCTATTCGGGAGAAGGTGCGGATGAATTCTTTGGCGGATATAATATGTACCGCAATGCCGAACGCTATGGAGACAATCTGAAAACCTTTTATGTAGGCAATACCAATATTATGAAGGAAGATGAAAAGGAGCGTATCCTTCGGACATATCGTCCGGAGCTTCTGCCGATCCATCTGGTACAGCATATTTATGAGGAAACAGAAGGCCTTGATCCACTGACGAAGATGTCTGCTGTGGACATTCAGATCTGGCTGGAGGGCGATATTTATCTGAATGTGGATAAAATGAGTGAGGCAGCCGGTCTTGAGATCCGTATGCCGTTGACAGACCGCCGCATTTTTGATATTGCATCCCGTATGCCCTCGGAATATAAGGTAAATGCCGAGCAGAACAAGGTAGCACTTCGTACTGCAGCAGCAAAAGTTCTGCCGGATGAGATTGCATTCCGAAAGAAGCTTGGATTCATTGTCCCGATTCGCATCTGGCTTGCAGATGAGCGCTATCATCAGGATGTAAAGCGGCTGTTTGCGAGTGAGATCGCGGCAAAGTTCTTTGAGCCGAAGGAGATCAACGCGATTTTTGAAGAATATCTTGGCGGTAATTCTGATTTGTGGCGTAAAGTCTGGACGATTTATACCTTCCTTGTCTGGTATGAGGAATATTTTGTCAAGCGCTGATGAGAATGGAATATATCATGCGCTGTACCCGACAAAGCAGATCATAGCAAAAGCTCCCTCCGTGGTATTATTTGTACCATTGGAGGGAGTTTTCATGTTTGTATGGCTTTGTTTGCCGGTGAAAGCAGCGGCATAAAGTAAATGCAGATCGGACAACCGCAACAAAAAAGGCAGTCATTCCTTTGATTTACGGCTGTCGGCGATGAGATGCACCACTGCCATAGCTGCCAGAGAACCAAAAGCGATTCCGAAACCGACTTGTACAGTAGTCAGAGCATATTCACGCATCTGTTCGCTGTCGCCTGACAAAATGCCCTGCATGGTATAAAACAAACTGCCGCCCGGTACCAGAGGGATCAGCAGGGGTGTAAGCAGTAAAGTGGCAGGTGTGCGGAGCAGACGTGCCATACCCTCTGCAAACCAGACGGCGAATAGTGTAGCAAGCAAAGCGCCGGTAAAGGCTTGCGTGAGTTTGCTGTCAACATATTGCTGGATCAGGCTTGTGCAGAAAGAACCAAGTATGACATAAACCATTCTGTTTTTGGGAAGATGGAATAGTATGGCAAAGCCGAAAGTACCAATTGCGGCTAAGATCGCTTGTCGAAAGATCATTGTCATATATTCACCATCCATGAAGATGCCCAAGCAAGCCCCAGTGCAAGTGCACCGGCGGTAAGGATCGCTTGGATGAGTTGAAGTGAGCCTGCAATAATATCGCCATTAAGCAGATCACGCAGCGAGCTTGCAATCATCAGACCCGGAACCATCAGCATAATTGCACCGATCATAACGTGATCGGTATGCAGTGCAGGATAGATCAGATGACATATACCGGTGATTATCCCCACACCAATGGCAGAGAGCACCGTTCGCATCATCATATTGGAACGGCCGGGCATACGGCGATCGAGCGCAGTTACCAGAACACCGCATAAAGCAGCAGCGGCGGCATCCGCAAGCGTGCCGTTGAAAAACAGTGTATAGGCAACCACAGCAAGAAGCGCAGCCAGATGTGTGATCAAAGGCTTCTGTCTGGAGGGGGTACGCAGTGCCGTTAATCGGTTGCGGGCAGTTTCGGGTGAAATGGTTTTTTCGCAAAGATCTCTTGAAAGGGTATTGAGATCTTCCAGCCGAGCCAGATCATAGCTGACACGTTCAATATTGCGGATCTGTGTAGTGCGGGTACCGTTGATCCATTCGACGGTTGCCATCAGCAACGAACCAATACAGAAGACTTCAGTGACTTGTGCACCATAGCTGCGGCAGATTCGTTTGGCAGTATCTTCGGCACGATTGACATCAGCGCCGCAAACCAGCAGTTGTTTGCCCAGATCCAGCGCCAATGCAGCAATACGTTCGCCTTTGTCCTGTTTTTCTTCATACATAGCGATGTACACATCCTTTCTGCAGAATGAAAAAGGAAAAGGCGGAACATCTTGGTTCCGCCTTACCTTGCAAGCTACGGCTTACAGCCCTTAGAGATCATCCCAAGAGGGTGTTTCTCCGATCAGAATTTTCAGATAATACTGCAAAACTCTGGTTGCATCTACGGTATTGAGGATCCCATTGCCGTCGATATCGGCAAGGAGTGCCTTTTTTCCCTGCAGGATAGCAGGCTTACCGACGAGCTGTGCGGCATAGTGCTCAAGGATCATCATAGCATCCTGAACAGTGATCTTTTGATCCTCGTTGATATCTCCGAGCATACCTTGCATTGCCTTACAATATAAGGTGCGAGAGACTGTGCAGAGATTATTTTGGATGGAAACCAGTTCCTCTGACAATTGGAATCCTGCATTGTCATCCGTATCAGCAAGCTGATACGAGAATGAAAGAATATAGCTTGTTGAGGAAAACTGCGTTTCATAATCGGGATTGGCAATGGAAAAGGGGAACGAGTAGGTTTGAATGCCAAGTCCATTTCCAAGCATCGGCGCGGAAAGCATCAATTCATAGTTGCCGGGTTCCAGCTGAAAATAGTAAATGGTTTCACCGTCGTTTCTGGCCGTCAGCTCATATAGAGTAAGCGATTCCCGTTCTTCGGAACATTGTACAATTTCCAGAGAAAAGTCAACAAGATCGGCAGTGTTCAGATAAAGAAAGCCTGCATCATCTCGTTCCAAAGGATACTTTGGCATGATGACAACACGATTAGCAGAAGAATCTGCTGCAGAAACAGGCGTCGTACAAAATGTAGGCAGCAGTATAGATGCGATAAGGAGAATAGGAATAAAGCATTTCCACTTCATGAGGATACCTCGTAATAATACAGATAAATTCGTTCGATTATGACAGGCTTATGATCTGTGATCCAAGATCATAAGCTTTTTCAGCCTGTGTTACGATCACGGTGATGTTTGCTTCCTTGGGCAGTGCGGAAGCTGGCAGATAGAGAGAAAAGCCATTGGCTTTCATCGCATTCATATTCAGCAGTTCTGCTTCAAAGCAGGGGAATGCCTGATAATAGTTCTGTGTGCCGCTTTGAGGATCTGTTACACAGCAATAAATAGCATCACAATCGGAAAAAGCGGGATCATAGTAACCGTAAAGATGCAGATCATTGCCATCCATGCGGGATTCCAGACGAAGCGGATCCGGATCGGAGACGACCTGTGCCTGTATGGGATCTGCTTGTGGTGCCGGCATATGGGGTGTATATTCCAAGAGCTGCATCAGATTCCGTTCGACCAGCTCATAGATCACCAGATCGGTCTTTGTTTGCTCCAGTCGATACAGCGGAACATGGGTATCTCGAGTATAGGTACAGGCAGCAAAGCGCTGTGACAGCAATGGGATCAACGCTCTGCCAAAGGAATCCCGGAACATCAGCAAAGAGCCTTCGCCCTGTTCGCAAACAGTATTGATTACAAGATCATCGGGATCCCGGTAGCGTCCGAGATAGGAATAGGTCTGCGGGAGATCATATACGATGTTCCAGTCTTTTTGTACTGCAGAGGGAGAGAGCATCTGCCATAGATCGCCGTCAAAATCCTGAACCGCCGAACAGGGGTATTGGGAAAAGGAAAAATCATCCAGTCCGGCTGTCTGCATCAGAGCCGAATAACCGGTCATAGCGCCATAGCCGTTCCAGTGTGTATCCAGCTTATGATAGAGCAATGCGGGATCTTCGGCAGCACGTTTTGTCAGGACAGAGCGCAGATCACAGACGAGTACATTGGTGTCGGTCAGTGCTGAATGCAGCAGATCGAGATTATTCTGTGAATCTCTGGAGAGATAACGGGATGGCAGATACTGTGGATAGATACTTGCTTTATTGGGTGCAACTGCAAAGATCAACTTTGCACCTTGTGTGTCAGCATACTCCGAGATCATTGAGAGCGTTGTGGAAAGATGCTGAAGATCGATTTCGGAGAGAGTTGCATTCCCGATGGTATCATCCAGTGTCTCGGTATAGTATAACCAGTTTTCCTTGCCACAAATCACATCCTGTTGCGCGGATGTACCCAGAAGAGTACGGGTAATAGCCCCATAGGCAGTAACAAACGCACTGCGCAGACCAAAGTGGTCACCATACCAGCTGCCAAGCTGATTGGCATAGTTGTAGTTGATCGTTCCATCTTCGTTGCGGATCGACGGCATAGCAGACAGCACACGATTTTCGCCGGCAGATTCTGTTTGCGATGAGAAAAATGGCATTGTGATCGTAGGCAGCGCAAGCAGACCGCAAACAATAAAGATATAGCAAAGTGCGCCAATGGAAGGTTGTTTTCGTTTCATCATTTACACACTCCTGCTCAGAATCGGAAATAAATAAAGGGATGATAGCTGGTGGATGCTACATTAAGCATGCAGATCAGCAGCAGAATGATCGTAGCAGCAGAGCCGCAGACAGCAGCTATTGTGGGATGCTGTTGTCTCAATGTGGCATAATTCTTTCGCAGCAGCGGTGTGGCGGAGAGAATTGCCAGCAGGAGGACGATCAGAACCAGTGGTGTGAGATAATGGAAACAGCCGGATAGCGCAGCATGATCGATGTGCCAAGCGGTGAACATGGAAAGATAGAACTGCGCTGCCTGTGTGAGTGTTTCTGCCCGAAACAGAACAAAGGCACAGATCACGACCAGCATGGTGTAACAATGTGAGAGACTGCGTTTTAATATGGAACGCTGCTTGTGTTTGGGCAGCAGCTGTTCTAAGGTCATGAAGAAGCCGTTCAATAATCCCCAAAGAATAAAGTTCCAGCTGGCGCCATGCCATAAGCCTGTACAGAAAAACACGATCCATTTGTTGCCGATGGTACGCCATTTTCCTTTGCGGTTGCCGCCCAGAGGAATATAGAGATACTCGCGAAACCAAGTCGTCAGTGAAATATGCCATCGTCTCCAAAAATCGGTAATGGAATCGGCACAATACGGATAGCGGAAATTTTCCGGAAAAGAAAATCCAAAGATGCGTCCCATGCCGATTGCCATATCGCTGTAACCGGAGAAGTCAAAGTAGATCTGTAACGTATAGCAAACCGCACCCAGCCAAGCCAAAGGCAGAGTGAGTGTATCACCGGCATTGAAAGCCGCATCGGCAATAAAGCCTAAGGTATCGGCAAGGAGCAGCTTTTTGGAAAGACCTAAAATCATTCTGCGAAAGCCGCCGGCGGTCTGTTCCAAAGTCATTGAGCGCTGATTCAGTGCCTCAGCAACAGATTGATAGCGCACGATCGGGCCTGCGATCAGCTGAGGAAAAAAGGAGATATACAGCAGCAGATGCAGATAGTTTTTCTGAGGCTGTGCCTGTTCCCGTGCAGTATCCATCAGATAGGAGATAGATTGAAAGATAAAGAAAGAAATGCCGATAGGCAATACAATTTGTGGGATAGGCAGTGACGTCCCACACAGATCATTGAAGCTTCGGACAAAGAATCCTGCATATTTGTATATACCCAGCAGCACAAGATTTCCGATAATGCCGATGGGCAATGTGAATCGTTTCCATTGCTTGTTTTTGGCACCCAGTAAAGCACAGCTCCAGCTTATGAACACAACAAACAGCATGAGAAGCATGGCAAAGGGTTCACCATAGGCGTAAAAGAGCAGGCTTGCTGCCATCAGTAACATATTCTTCGCACGAAGTCCGGGACAGAGGCAATAGAGCAGTAATACAATAGGGAAAAATACAAATAAAAATGCAGGACTGCTGAATGTCATAAACGAACCGCCGTTTCTGTTTTGGATTACAGGATATAGTACACTGCGATCAGTTGTACCGTATCACCTTCGAACAAGAATTCCACAATACCATCAGAGGTCTGATAAGAATAGGTTTCAGAAGGTCCGTAAAGCGCTTCGACTTCTGCTTTAGACATTCCGATTGCAGCACCCAGACGTGTTTTATATTCGGTGCCGATGAGATCGATTTCAATAATTTCGTCGGTAGTGCCGTTGAAATAGCTGTAAATCTGGTAGCCGGGATAGGTATAGACACGATCGAGACCGCTGCCCATACAGCTTGCAGCCTCCTGCAGACTGTAATTGGGATGTTCTGCGACATAGGCAGTGCAGTCCATGCCGAGATAGAGCGTATCAAACAGAGAACCATGATTGGGTTGCTGCTGTACGGTCGTTGTGGTGTCAGAGGTGACAGAGACTTCTGTTACCGTTGTGGCAGTGGTACTCTGAGTTGAAGTTTCGGAAGCAGTCGTTGTGCTTGTTGTGGTCTCTTGCGATAAGGCAGTTGTATCGGTTGCAACTGCTTTGTCCGTAGTGGAGCCGGTGGAATCGGAATCAGTGGAGGAAGAAGAATTGGTCTGCGGCAGAATCACACTGTCCTGCGAATCACAACCGCAGAAAAGCAGCATAGCGATTGCTAAGCAAGCAGCCGTACCGATACGGCCTAAAGAACGATGAGTCAAACGAAGCGCTCCTTTCAATATAAAACGGATCTGAGTCAAGGCGCGGTGAAGACAGCATTGACATAGTCACCACGGCAGTCATATTGTAAGCTGACATAGCCGTTGACGGTGTAATTACCGGCAGCAAGGATATCCGCCCAAGCCATATCACTTCGATTGGTGTAAGTAGGATCAAAGTTATGCCATGCATCTTGATACCACACTTGGCACCAATAGTGATCGCCGGTATTGTGTGTTGCATAGACCAACCGGGTCTGATAGCCGGCAAGCTGAAGGAAGTAATCCATCGTTGCGGCAAGATAATAGCAGACACCGCGTCTGTTGGTAAGTGTATAGGCGACCAGTGTATCCCAACCGGCAGCATTGAGCTGCTCCGGAGTGCGGGTTTCCTCAATGTGCCGATAGCGGTAATTGGCGGTAACATAAGAATAAATGAGTTTCGGTGTTGTACCGGATGCAGAGAGGAGCTCTTGGATCTGATGCTTGATAGCATTGGAGGCGATCCCGTTATCGGCGATATAGTATCCATCGATCGTGGTGGATGTCGCCATAGCACCACTGCTGTGGAAGTAATAGTAGTTGTCGTCAAGGAGCTTCCAACCGGTGATAGGACTGCCGGTATCAGAGCAGTAATAGCGGTTGCCGTTCCAAGAGAACCAACCGCTGCCTCGGCGTGTGCCATCGGCATCAAATGCCATGAGAATGCCGTTAACAGTATGGATACCGGTTTGCATTTTACCGTCTGCTGCGAAATAATAGGTGTTGCCGTCAATTACCTGAAGCTTAGTTTGCATACTGCCTTCAGGGGAAAAATAATATGTTGCATTTTCTATGATCTGCCAGCCGGTTACAATAGAACCATCTTCGGCGCAATAATAGAGAGAATCATTCCAGTGAAGCCAACCTTGTCCCAGCGCACCATCGGCAGAAAATCCGTACTGGATGCCGTCAATGGTAATGAGACCTGTCTGCATGATACCTTGATCAGAAAAATAGTATACTGCATCGGCAATGGTCTGGAAGCCGGTTTGCATGAGACCTTCTTTCGAGAAGTAATAAAGGTCATTTCCGATGGTTGTAAATCCATTGGCGATGATGCCCTCATCCGAATACCAAGAGATACCGCCGTCGGCAAAGGTATACCAGCCCAATTGCTGATGACCATTTTCATCAAAGGCGTATCGGGCACCGTTTATGATGACTTCACCGGTTTTCTTTCCGTTTTGTGCATCGATATAATAGCGATGTCCATCGAGCATGACCCATCCTAAAGCAGGCTCGCCTGTATAAATATCATAGTAGAAATCATTGCCGAAAATGGTCTGCCAGCCTGTGAGCTGGATCCCGTTTGCGTCAAAGAGATACCAATTCTGATCAATGATCGAAGTGCCTGTCAGTAAAACGCCATCCGCATCGGCATAACAGCGGTTGCCATTGGCATCGAGAATCCATCCGTGCAGCAGAACGCCGTAGCTGTCAAAATAGCAAAGACCCCGATTGGTTTCAACAGTTCCGATCGCCTTTCCGTTTTCAGGTGTAATATAATAGGAAGCATCTCGCCATTGCAGCCATCCGAAGGCTGGTTTTCCGCTGCCGGGATGATAATAATAGCGTTTGCCGTTGACTGTCTGCCATCCGATCTGCTGTGTGCCATTAGGTGCAAACAGATACCATATGCCATCAATTTGCAGCTGTCCCACAGCCATTGTACCGTCGGAGAGTGTATAGTAATATCGTGAGCCGATTTTGCTCCATGCACCATCTTCTTCTGCGGCAGATATGGTAAAAGGCACTGCAAACAGCATCAATATCGCTGATAACAGAACGCAAACAGTACGCAGAATGATTGCTTTCTGACAATATTTACGATGTGATCTCATATATTTCCTTTCTGATCTCAGAGATATCAAGTAGAAAAACATACACATTCAGTATACCATCACAAGATGTCTTTGTCAAGCAGTTTCGTGAGTATCCTGTGGTTGTTGCCGAACATGGAATAATAGTAAAAACCGATCCCTGTTCTGCAGAGCGATACAGATAAGGGATCGGTTACAATCATTGCTTCTGCGCAATTTTGTATTCATCACCGTCGCGATAATAGGGGCAATGGGAATGCTGTCCCTGTATAAGCCTTGCATATTCATCCTCATCCAGATTCATATCGCAGACATAGCAATCCCATTCTTCGTCATAGGACAAATATGCACAGGTATCGCATTCGGTCATACGGAAGCCCCTTCCTGCAATTCAAAATCCAGACAGCTGCGCAGTGCTGTATATGGACGAACCATCTGATCAGCTACCGCCACGTGCGCAGGGTGGATTGCATATGCTTTCAGTGCTTCAATACTTTCAAATGCGGAATCCAGCATAAGATCTGCGTTAGAAGTTTCCAGCCCTTCGGTATATACATGGATAGAAAGCAGTCCGGGAATCTGACCGGCAAGACCTTCCAGGCCTTCCTTGATTCCTTGCTTAATCGATTGCTTTTCTTCGGTTGTGAAGTGTTCCTTCAGCGTCCAGAGAATGATGTGCTTGATCATATACATTACTCCTTTTCCTTGTTTTTTGCGGCGATCAATCGCCGCAGCGGTAAATTGCCATGTTCTTTCAGCCAGAGCATCCAGCGCTCATATTCGGGATAGATTCGTTCCATTTGCTTATAAAACGCTTTGGAGTGATTCATTTCCAGAATATGACAAAGCTCATGTACCACAACGGCATCCAATACCTGCGGCGGCATGGTGATCAGTAAGCAATTGAAATTCAGATTGCCGGCAGCCGAGCAGCTGCCCCATTTTGTGATCTGCTTTCGGATGGTGATCCGGCCGTAGGATACGTTCAGTTGCGATGCGTAATACGCCACACGATCGGGAATGATTTCTTTTGCTTTTGCCATCATCTGTTGAATTTCCTTCTCGGTAAAAGGCAGCAGCTCCTGCAAGGCTTGGTTTTCTGCTTCTGTTTTTTGCAGATGTCGTCGGAGCAGAGGTGCTTTGGAAAGAATAAATTGTCTGATCTGCGTTTCTTTCATACGCAAAGGTGCGCGGGCAATCAAGATGCCGTTTCTGGTGATCTGAATGCAGAGCGTTTTTCTGGCACTGCGGATCACTGTGATTTCCTGTGGGATCCCTTCAACAATCATATTATTCCTCGTGTTTGACATGATAAGTGAGTGATATCCATCATGATTATATCACAAATGCTGTCTGATTGCAACGGTGTTTTTTCCATAGGGAAAATATGCAAAAAACATATCAAATGGCACTTGCATTTTGTGAAGCTGCATGCTATAATATTGTCGTATAGCACGTCGCTGTTATAGCGATTACATAATTAAAAAAAGATTGTTGCTGTACATAAGATCTTTTTAGGGGGAAATCTTATTCTGAAAGGATCATGGGTATGAAATTGAAACAAGGTATTGCATTTCTCCTTGCAGCCGGATTGATTTCCGGCAGCACAATGTCCTCGTTCAGCGGTATGGCTGCTGATGATGATGTTTATTTCCACAGTACATTTGAAACAAGCTTAGAGCAATGGAGTGCACGAGGCAATGCACAGGTAGCTCTTTCTGCTGCAGCAGCGTATGCAGGCAGCGGATCGGCAGCAGTGTCAGGAAGAACAGAGTCCTGGAATGGCATTGCCAGAACTCTGGACACCACAATTTTCTATGCAGGCAGCAGTTATTCGTTCGGTGCAATGGTTTACCATAGCAATCAGAATGGAACAGAGCATTTCAAATTAACCTTAGAGTATCGGGATGCCTCCGGTGCTGCATCCTATGCAGCGATTGCCGAGGGTGATGTTGCTGCCAATGAGTGGTTTGATCTTTCCAATACCGCTTATCAGATCCCCGCAGGCGCAACAAGTATGGTTTTGTATATCGAAACCGAAAACACAAGAACGGATTTTTATGTAGATGAGATTTATGCAGCCAAGGCAGGCGTAGCTGTTGGTGATGTTCCCGGCGGTGCGTTTTCTCTTGGCGATGTCGATCACAGCGGCACAGTCGATATGATTGATGCAGAAGCGCTGTTGAGTTTCTTAACAGTAAGGGATGCTATGGTGAATCAAGATACTGCTGACATGAATACAGATGGTGTTTTGGATGGTGTGGATCTGAGCTTGTTGAAGCAGCGGATCTTGAATCCTCCTGTTGTAACCACTACAACAACGACGACCACTACTACGACTACGACCACGACAACGATCGGTGCGAATAAAACCGATCCAACGGAGTATATGGCATCTGTCCGTGACGCAATGACTTTGAATGTACCATCTTCCGCAACCAACAAAAATAACAATATGAGTTATGGCACATTACAGTCGATCACGTATTTCTCTACGGTATCCGGAAAGAACAAAAAGGCAAATGTATTGCTGCCTGATGGCTATACCGAATCGCAGCAGTATCCGGTTATGTATGTCAATCACGGTATTTTCGGTGATGAGAACTCTATGCTGGATGAAGGCATGAAGGTACGCACTTTGGCAGGAAATCTGGCGGCCAGCGGAGAAGCTGTCCCGATGATTATTGTATTCACAGCAATGTTTACCAGCAAGACCTCTGATGTTTGTACAGCAATTGACGTTGAGAATACCAAGGCATACGATGCATTCCTTTATGATATTGCAGATTGTCTTATGCCGTATATTGAATCACATTATTCTGTGAAAACCGGAAGAGATAATACTGCGATCACCGGCTTTTCCATGGGTGGACGAGAGTCTCTGTATATTGGTATCTCCAGACCTGATTTGTTTGGATATATCGGTGCAGCTTGTCCTGCTCCCGGTGTAACGCCCGGTGTGGATATGTTTATGAATCATCCCGGCTCCATGGCTGAGAGCGAATTCCGCATCAGCGGTCCGGATTATCCTTATGTATTGATGATTGCCGGCGGTACCAATGATGCTGTGGTAGGTACCTTCCCTGAGCAGTATCATAATATTCTGACCACCAATCAAACGGATCATATCTGGCTTTCAATTCCCGGCGGCGGTCATGACGGCAGCTGCGTTGTACCGTTGATGTACAACTTTATCAAGTCGGTATTCAAAGCATAAAGCATAGATATGCTGATCTCAAACAAGGAAACGGCGATGGGGCATCGAAAGCCTCATCGCCGTTTTTATATGAAGACGAAAAAACCGTAATGATATCACAGGAAGGATATCATTACGGTTTTGTGTATCGAACGATTATTTGTTCAGCAGCATCCGCTTCAGAACGGTATAGTCATTGGCATTGATGATCTGATCCTTGTGCACATCTGCAACCGCTGCCTGTCTCGAGGAGAGCGGAGCAATCGTCATCAGATGCTTTTGCAGACAAACAATATCAGCCATATTGAAGCTGCCATCCAGATTAACATCGCCTGCGATCACATCGGTCACTTCATAGACAGCGGTTACGGTCATATCACCTGACAGTGTAATTTGGGTAGTCGCTGTGGAGATCGTTTTGCCGTCTGAGGTCTCCCAGTGAGAGAATCGGGCACCGGCTTTGGCTTTTGCTGTGATCGTAACAGGATAATCAGAATAATAGCTTCCGGTCCAAGAGCCGTTTTCCATCTCGGGAGAGATGGTGTTCAGTGTGATGGTACCATAGTCATCGTTATTGCGGACAGTAAGCTTTGCCAGATTTCCTTTCAGAGAAAGCGCAGAGCGCAAGTGATTGGTGATGCTGGAAAAACGACTGTTATAGAAGCTCTTGACAGAGGATGCTTCACGGGTGAATGTGGATTTTTCTCCGTTACGGTTATCGGGCCAGAAGCGGTGGAGTGTATCCACAACAAAGGCCTGATAATAAGCAGTCAGCTCGTCAATGAGTGCAGAAGTACGTTCAGAATCGAAATGATAGTTTGCCATATCCATAAAGGTCAGTGCAAACGCTTTACGGAAGGTTTCATTTTCCAAAGCAGCATTATAAAGCTTTCCTAAGAAGCTGTTGGAGCTTTGAAGCTGAGAAAACGTATTGGCACTGGGAGGAGTCGTATTGTAAAGATTCACGCTGTATTCCGTATCAAAGAGAATAAAGCGCCATCTCCCATCGGCATAGGGATTCGCTTCATCCACCTTCATGGCTTTCCACATTGCCATGTTATTGCCGCCCCAGTCGGTATTGTTATAGTAGATTTCAGCGCTGATGTAGTCGATAAAGCTCTGCATATCAATCTTTTCGCAGAGTGCGGTATAATTGGCTGCAGAGGAGAAGTCGGTTTCTTCGATCCATTGTTCGAGTGCTTCAAATTCGGTCAGACCTTCTTCGTCACCTTCATCAAGCTCCTCGTTTTTGATGATGCAGACATCTTTTTTGCTGACATCATAGTGGGATTTGATCATATCCTCACTAAGCTTTTCGGTGATCTCATAATGTCCCCAGAATTCGCCGTTAATGAAAACGATGCAAGGCTCCATAGCCTGTGTAAGGATATTACGGTCACTCACCAGCATTTGATTGAGTTTGTCTCTGAAACGAGTAGCTTGACCGTCGTTACCGCCGTTTCGGATCATAAAGCTGTCGAATTCGGTGATGGTATCACCATCATATTTGTTGGCGAGATTGCCGGAGAACAAATCGAATTCAAGAGAAGCGGTGCCATAATCACTGCGGGAATAGACGTTAAAGCTTTTTTGCTTAGAGGAACGGGTTGCACCGCCGTGAATGCGAAGACCCACATTCTGGCTGACAGCGAGGCGGCCATTTTCAATGATCTGCATCGTAGCTTCTCGTTCCCATTCGGCACCGCTCTGGGTATAATTTGCCGGGATCTCCCATTCACGCGCCATCGGGTTATAATCGGGACCGTTTTTCCAATCCTCATAGATCTGTCCCATAACATAAATACCGATTTCATCGTCAAACAGATTATCGCTGTCTGTTACAAGGGAAATGACCTTCATGTTCTGATAATAATCGGCTCTGTTGTTATAACCGATGAAGTAGGTGCCGGTTACCACATCGCTGCGATTACCGTCTGCATCAAAGGCAGCTGCCTTGATGATCATAGCTTTAAGAACCGGTTCGGAAGGAGGAGAGACCTGTGACATCCATGAGGAAGGTACAATATTGGTGATTGCGCTGATGCCATTGGGTTCGGAGGAAATATCTTTGATCGCAATGGGAGCGGAATATGCAGGACTATCTGCAGTCGGATCACTGCCATCCGTGGAATAGCGGATTGTCAGACCGCTTGCAGCGCTGATGGAAAGCTGAAATGCATCTTGATAAAAACCGCTGTTTTTGGATAACACGGGTTCTTCAATATCCAATTCAATGACAGAATCCGTTTTATTATCGGCACCGGGAGTCATTTCCATAAAAGCGAAATGATCGTCACCGTCGGGCGTACGGCCATAGGAAATATTGGTTTCAATGATGCCGAAGGAGATCGTATCGACGATTTGACCATCGGGAGAAGTCAGTGTCAGCGTTTCACCGTCAGTAGAGAGACCGAAGGCAGCTGCAAGCTGTCCGTTGAGCGAAATGTCGGTAGAATTACAAAAGACAAGGAGCTTTTGTTTTGCAGGAATTACTGTTTGATTCGGAAATGTATAGCGGTAGAGATTTGTTTCGTCATCTGACAATCCATATCCGCTGAGATCAACAGAAGCATTGGTTGGATTATAGAGTTCGATCCAATCATAGTGCTGACCATCTGCGGCAGCAAATGTGGTGTTTTTGGCACAAACTTCGTTCAGCACAACATGATTGGCTTCAGCTGCACCAATGGGGAACGATGTTGCAAGGCTGCTGAACAGACAGATACTGCTGGCAGCAGCAAAAATTTTCTTGGGTAAAAGCATAGGAACCTCCTCATTTCATGATTTGAGTCTGTAGAATACTACAATTAAGTCCCCCTGCATCTTATGCAGATGCTTCCCTATTATAAAATTCCCTTTTGCAATGATACCTTGGCAGTATCCATTGCATCAATCGTTATATATGAATATATTGTAACATATTCCTTCAGTTGTGTCAAGAAGAAAAAACCGCTGGGATTTGGCGGGGCTTCGTAAAACAGTTATTTTGAAAAATGCTTGAAAACGACTGTTTTCAAGGGACGGCGTGACTTCGGTCACGCCGTTTTCTTTTTCGCAAGTTCTTCCAAAGGGATAAAGCCGATACCGTCATATTCGATGTGGATCTTCTGTCTGCGCTTGCCGCTGGACTTGTCGGGTGCTTCCACATAGATCGCCTTTATCAGCTCTCGCAGCATACACGGGTCGATTTCCTCAATGTCCACGTATTTGTCTGCTGTTCGGATGAACCTTTCAATATTTTCGTTCTGTCTTTCCTGTACTTCAATCTCCTGCCGCAGAGCGACAACCTCTGCTTCAAGCTGTTTCTGTTCTGCTTCGTAGTTCTGGCTCATCATCTCGTAGCGTTCATCATTCAGATTGCCTTTGGCATTATCCTCGTAAATCTTGATGAACAGCCTTTTCAGTTCAGCGATTCGACGCTCGTTGCGTTCAAGCTGTTTGCGGCTCGTCTGCAGCTTTTCTGCCGACTCTAACTGGAGCTGTTGTTCCATTACGAAGATGAAATGTTGACGGTATCTGAGAATATATCCCATGACCAACTGAATGTGCTTCAGCACCATTCGCTCCAACACGGACTCACGGATAAAGTGTGTTCCGCACTTGTCCTTGTGTTTCCAATGAAGCGAACAATCGAAGAACGCTCCCTCACGCTTGCCGTTGTTAGTGGCTCCATAGTACAGCTTCTCGCCGCAATCGGCACAGTACACCAAACCGGAAAAGGTGCTTGTAATTCCAGACTTGGTTCTGCGCTGTCGCTGTTGGCGGATGATCTGCACTTTATCGAAAATGTCCTTTTCGATAATAGCTTCGTGGGTGTCCTCAAAGACAGCCTGCTTTTCAATGGGATTGTCCCTCTGCTTTTTGTCCCAAATGGAATTGGTGTAGGTCTTGAAGTTGACCGTACAGCCTGTGTACTCTCTGCGCTCCAAGATATGAACTACTGTGCTTGCGTTCCAACCACAAGGGTTTTCGGGCGCTGTGTTGGGGCTTTTGATGCCAACACTGTCCTTGTAGGCGGTAGGGGTGAGCACTCCATCTGTCTTTAGCTGATTGGCGATCTGCGAAGGGCCACGTCCATTCATACACATATCGAAGATCCGTTTCACAACGGATGCCGCTTCGGGGTCAATCAACCAAGTCTGCGGATTCTCCTTGTCCTT
>JAZOCU010000045.1:0-3033 GCA_045596625.1 Oscillospiraceae bacterium
AGTAGTTGACTACACTACTGAGCGTCACATCATTGGTTGGACTTCCATGGGTATGAACATGGAGACCGATAACGGTGTTATGATGACCGTTTACTTCTCTCTGCCTGAGGATGCACAGCCCGGCGATGTATATCCGATCACTCTGGATGTTGACCAGATCAGCGACAATCGTGCAAACGATTACGAGTTCACTGAGGTTGACGGTTTCATCGAGGTAATCGCACCTGAGACCACCACCACTACCACCACCACTACTACCGAAGAGACCACCACTACTACTGAGGAGACCACCACTACTACTGAGGAGACCACTACTTCTCCCGGTAACGACACCGGTGATGCAGGTGTTGCTCTGGCATTTGCAGGTCTGCTGACCGCTGCCGGCACTGCTGTAGTAGTTCGCAAGAAGAGAAAGTAATTTCTATTGATTGCATTGATACGTAACGTATCTTGAAAAGGACGATACCAATGGTATCGTCCTTTTTCGTTGCTTGACATTGCTGGCGATTCGTGGTATACTAATCATGCTGTCCCGATTGAGTTTGGGATCCTGCATTTATTATTGTTCCGATGAATCGGATCTTGATAAAGGAGTATTGCTGTTATGAGTGAATGTACCCATGATTGTTCCAGTTGCAGTGCGAACTGCGCTAGCCGTAAGCCTGCTGATCTGCATGAAAAGCCACATGCAATGAGCCGTGTAGGCAAGGTGATTGGCATTGTCAGCGGCAAGGGCGGTGTCGGAAAATCTCTGGTAACTGCACTGACTGCTGTTTCGGTGAAACGCACCGGTCATACAGTCGGTATTATGGATGCCGATATCACCGGGCCTTCGATTCCGAAGATGTTTGGTGTGACTGCGCGTGCTGAGGGCGATGATCAGGGATTGTATCCTGTACAATCAAAGCTTGGCGTGGATCTGATGAGCGTGAATCTGCTTTTGGAAAACCCCAGTGATCCTGTGATCTGGCGTGGGCCTGTAATTGCCGGCGTGGTTAAGCAGTTCTGGACTGATGTGATCTGGGGCGACAATGAATTTTTGTTTGTGGACATGCCTCCCGGGACAGGCGATGTGCCACTCACGGTGTTTCAGAGCATCCCTGTTGATGGCATTCTGGTGGTTGCCACACCGCAGGAATTGGTTTCGATGATCGTAAAAAAGGCTGTGAAAATGGCAGAGACGATGCAGATCCCGATTTTAGGCGTCATTGAGAATATGAGCTATGTCGAATGTCCCGATTGCGGTAAAAAGATCGAGGTGTTCGGTAAGAGCAAGTTGGACGCAGTGGCTGCAGAGCATCATCTGCCTGTATTGGGACGAATCCCCATGAATCCCAAGCTTGCCGGCGCCTGTGATGCCGGTTTGGTGGAACTGTTTGAGGGCGATTGGCTTGATTCTGCCGTGGATGCTGTTTTGGCTCTGGGCAAGGGGGATGCTGTACAGTGAATTGGACAGAGATCACCATTGAAACTACTTCAGATGGCATAGAGCTGCTCTGTGCCAAGCTGACGGATCTTGGCTTTAAGGGGTTTGTGATCCATGATCCCGCTGATTTTGATGAACTGATGGCAGGCAAGGTTGGCCATTGGGATTATCTGGAAGAAGGCCTTGAGGATGCATTGACTGCCGGTGCGCCGTCTGTTACGATATATGCTCCTGAAGATGCACAGGGCGCGGAGCAAATGATCGCGTTGCAAAGCAGCTTGCGTCAGCTTCGTGAATGTGATGCGGAATGCTTTGGAACATTGGCTATGACCAGTAAAGGCGTTCGCGAGGAGGATTGGGCCAATAATTGGAAACAGTATTTCCGGCCACTTTGTGTTGGCGAGCGCCTCTGGGTCACGCCAACATGGGTAGATGCCGAAATTCCCGAAGGCCGTGTGGCACTGCATATTGATCCCGGCTCCAGCTTTGGAACCGGACAGCATGACACCACGAAACTGTGTCTTGGTATGTTGGAAACCTGTGTGACAGAAGGCTGTAATGTGCTTGATATCGGTTGTGGCAGCGGCATTTTGTCGATCGGTTCGATGCTATTGGGTGCAGGTTCAGTGTGTGCTGTAGATATTGAGCTTCATGCAACTCAATCTGCTGCGGAAAATGCGGTGTGCAATGGCATTGATCTTGCCGATTACCATACCTATTGTGGTAATATTCTTGAGGATTCTGCTTTGGTTGAGACTCTGGGCGGCCCATATGATGTGGTCTGCGCGAATATTGTTTCGGATATTCTGATTGCAATGCGTGAACTGTTTCTCCATTTCATGAAGGATGGTGCAACGATCCTGCTTTCAGGTATTATTGATGAGCGTCTTGATGAAGTTTTGGCAGCAATGAAGGATGCCGGACTGACTGTGCAGGAGATCAAACAAAGTAGTGGATGGGCTGCTGTTCGTCTGACAAAATAATAATGCAAAAGCCGCATTTAAGCGGCTTTTTGCTTGTTGTGAGCATGTTTGGCAGGCACAGTTTGCTTGGAATTTCGATTGGTGTGTTTTGCTGCAATAGCGGCTTTGTAAGCCGTGCTTATCCGACCATTCTGTTTGTGAGATCATCGGGAATGCCATATGCGTTTTGTAACATTTTGACAGATTTCAGATAGGAATTTTCGGAATCTTTGAGTTGACAAAGTCGATGCAAAGTGATATAATAATAAAGCTGTCTGAGATGGATAAAGCATAGCGAAGGCTCAAAACTTTGGGAAAAGATTTTTGAGAAATGTCGCAAAAGTGCTTGACAAATCTTCAAAATGATGGTATACTACTAAAAGTCACTCTTTTTGGTGACGATCACGTGTCGGATGGGTCAAAGAAATTTTTTCAAGAAAATGAAAAAAACGCTTGACAAACCGGAAGAGATGTGGTACAATAGTAGAGCTGTCCGAGAGGGCAGCAAAACGGCACCTTGAAAATTGAACAATGCTTTACAAGAAAAACCCTTGAGATTCCGATAGAATCGCGCCGGAAACGGCGAGAGGACATCGACCCAAGCACAGGGTATAAAAAGAGTCTAACAGCCGAAGGGCTGAGAGA
>JAZOCU010000046.1:0-4320 GCA_045596625.1 Oscillospiraceae bacterium
TCCTGCACCGCCGAAGACTTCGATATATCTTTCATAGTAGGGAGGAAAGCGAGCCAGCACCGCATCTCGCAGTGACTTCTTGCCGCCTACCCATGACATAAAACTGTTCATTCGTTTCCTTTCTGTCGTATGCCAATGCCAGACAGAGTATGTCGCTTTGCAAATCACAGACTGTTTCTGTCATTGGCAAAACGACCTTTACTTTTTTACGGATGACGTGTTCAATGCAGCGGAAGAAGACTGTCTTCTTCTCGTGGTAGCCTTCGGCTTCGTTGACCGCAATGCACAGGTTCTTGTACTGCTTATGGGAAAGCAGAGCCTTTGTACTGCGGAGCATCACGGGAATGCTGCTGTCGGTGAAGGTGTAGTGAGGTTTCGTCTTACTTCTGCTCGTCTGCATACTGCTGTATGTGTCTGTAACTTCTTGCCATAACAAAACCTCCTTTGGTTTCTATTATACCATAGGAGGTCTTTTTTGTCATTGTACGTTTTTATGGTTCGGTTCACTTTTTTAATTTTCTTCTGATTCTCATCGTTTTCTGTTTTTAGTCTGGCTGATCAAAACAAAATACGATTGCAAAAAGCCACATAAATACGTCGTTGAAAAATACTATTGATTTCTGAACTCAAAAGTTTAGATTCTAATAGTGATTTTGATGAAAAAAATGACTGATCGACTCGAATATTGTTTATTGTTACGATTTCAGCAGATTGCATTGACAAAGCGCGTACTGTTTTCTATAATTAGAATAGATGAAGCACATTGTGATGCAACGGTACAGTAGTTATCTTCCGAATTTGTTATGCAGCAACATATTTGTAGATAAATAGCCATACAGTTTCACATCTCCTTCATCAGTTTTCATGAGTTGCAATGATCTGTTGTTCAAAGGGTGGTTGCAGCTCTTTGTATTTATTTCCTACTATTCAATCCGGTGAGGACATTGCTTTGCAGATTGAACTGCATAATAGAAATGACTTTGCGGTAGAGGCTGCATCTGTCTATGTAGTGTTGCCGGATGGACTGGAGCTTAAATCCGGTTCGTTGACAGCAGAATCGATTACATTGGAACCTGATTCTTCCATTGAAATTTCAGCAATTGCAGAAGTTGAAGATACCTCCGGAGTCAGTAGCACAACACAAACAACCACTACAACTACAACCACTACCACTACTTCGTCTGCGAGCACTTCCACAACAACCACAACAGCTGGCAGTGTCGCTACAAATGATACCGTGTGTTCGACCATGTGGATTGTTCTTATGCTTTTATGTGCAATCGTTGTTGCTTTTGCATATCGTTTTCGAAAAAAAGCTGCGAAGATGTTTACTTTGTTACTTTGTGGCGTGATTGCCGGAACAAGCATTTCGCTGGATGTCTTGAATAATTCCCCGTTATCGGCAAAAGCGGCCGAACAGATCCGGGCGACCATCCTTTGAGCCATTTCCATGGAAAAACACTTTCGGTCATTGATACATTGTACTGGGTGGCTGAGTTTATCAGCGATTGAGTTCCATACCATTATACAGAAAGTGCATAGAAACAAGGCAAAACGAACAGCTCTGAACCTGAACTGTTCGGATACGTATTCATGAAAGGGAAAACCGTTATGAAAGGAAAGCTTTTCGGTACCGCATTGATCGTTTTCATTGTGCTAGCGGCACTTTGTATTGTCGGCGTCTGTATCTACTTCAATACACCAATGGCGGACGCTAAAAAGAATCGACGGGTTATGATCGAATATATCGAGGCGCATTACGGCAAGGATTATCGGATTGTAGAAGAATTTTTAGGAAAAGTCGGATCCGGCGGCCGCTTCAATGATGTGCTTACCATCGAACAGGATGGATTCCAATATGAAGTTTATGCGAGCGATCAGGAAATTGTCAGAGACACTTACAACAATGCGTATGCCGGAAAAATCGTCATCGACTATTTAAATTCCAATAGTCTTGCGGAAGCGCAGCAACCTTATACTGTAAGCTGTACGGTGCTTTCGGACGAGGTGGATGGGAAAATTGACCGAAAGCTTGAAAACATCGAAGCCGTAGCACCCTATCGTGCAGATTTGGTAATCAATGCTCGGAATATTCCTGCGGACGAATTGACTGCACAAAAATGGATGTATGATGTTTACTGCGAGATGGTATCTGTCGTTCCCGATACATCGCTTGTTATCATCACATTCCTGCCGGAGGAACAGAGACAAGAGCCGGGACTTATTTTAGAATTACAGACAAATCGGGAACAATCCGCAGACGAGTTGTTATCTGAAGAGGATTTCTTCGCGCTGTTTCATCAACCGTGATATACAAAGCCCTCGTAATGCATAACCAAATGTGAAAGCGCCTCTTAACCAGAGTTAAGGGACAGCTGATAAAGGTATATACCGAAAGGCTGCATAACAAAACAATATGCAGCCTTTTTGATTATATGAGATCTTCAGAGCTTTTTGTTTTTCCAGCGAAAACGAAGCGATGTGAATTATTCTATTGCAATAATTTTCAGCAAATGTGATGTACGATCATACTGATTTGAATGCAGTATGGATGAGATTCATGACGTTTCGCTTCCCGCTCATCGGCATACCATAACATCAATGGAGTAATGGAAGCTTTCTTCTCATCCTTCAAACCAGAAGAAATATATCGGATCTCCTATCGCTCTCTTGAGGACTGCAAGGCACACATTGCAGATTATATGCAGTTTTATAACGAAAAGCGTCCTCACCGTGCCAACAATTACAAAGCATCAAATCAAGCAGAAGAAGCCTATTATAAAAAGAACCCGGCTGTCGAATCAGCAGGGTTCAGAAGTCGTTTCTTTTTTTGATTTTGTTGTCCGATTTCGGGCTTTTGTATAAAAGTGTCCAATTGATCTATTTTATAAAACCCGCTGTTTTGCGATGAAAAATAGGAGTCAACTCTCAACAGTCCAATTAAACGTAACCGTCAAATCCCCCGCACCTACCCTCCATGCGACAAAAGCAGTATAATAAACTCCAAGCAACTCCATGAACCAACTCAAACAGTTCAAAACAGTCCATGGAGTAAGCTGGAGTTCATTGGACACAGGAGGAATCAGCATGGAATCAAAAACAACAGCCATCAGAGCAATCAAGCAGGAAATACGTCTGCGGGAATGGTCAGCCCAGGTCAAGGCACAGCAGGCAAGCGGAATGACCGTCCGCCAATGGTGTACTGAGAACGGAATCAAACCAGCCACATATTACTACCGCCTGCGGCTTCTCCGTGAGAGGTACATCGAAACAACGCCCGCTATCGTGCCATTGACAGTACCGCAAACCAGCTCAGCTATCCATATCGAAAAAAATGGATTGCAAATTTCCCTGCCGGTCGATGTGGATCCCGAAACGCTGCTGGCTCTGGTGCGAGAATTATGCTGAGGGATCTGACAGCCGGAACACAGGTATATCTGGTGACAGGCTACACCGATCTGCGGCGATCCATTGACGGACTTGCCGAAATTGTCCAGGGTCAGCTGCATCTCAATCCATTCAGCAAAGCCCTGTTCCTGTTCTGCGGCAGACGGCGTGACCGCATCAAAGGACTGCTCTGGGAAGGCGACGGATTTCTGCTTTTATACAAGCGATTGGATAACGGAAATTTCCAGTGGCCACGCAATGAAACCGAGGCAAGATTGCTCACACCACAGCAGACCAGATGGCTGCTGGAAGGACTGATGATCGAACAGCCCAAGGCGATCAAGGATGGGAAACCGGGTGCGATATATTAGAAGAGAAGCAAGGAAAATTCGTCTGTTTTCCTTGCTTTTTCGTTCGTTTTATGGTATAATGAATGTATCACAAAACGAACGGAGGATGCGGTATGTCTGAGCAGGATATTGAAAAATTGGTTGCAGATCATGCTGCACTCCAAAATGAAAATGCAGTACTGAGAGAAGAAATTGCAGAACTGCAGCAGCAGATGGCGTGGCTGAAAAAGCAAATGTTCGGCCGCAAAACCGAACAGACCTCTGCCATTATGGATGGCGGTACACAGCTTTCCCTCTTTGGAGATGCACAATCGGAAGCCCTGCCTGTACAGGAGGAAACCGTGACCGTTCCGGAGCACAAACGCAAGAAAAAGCGTACCCATGATGACTGGATGAGCGAGCTTCCGATTGAAGAAATTGAGTACAGAGAAGAACATCCCGTCTGCGAGAAGTGCGGCTCTGAAATGAAGGAAATCGGCAAAGAAACACATGACGAGCTTGTCTATACGCCTGCGAAATTTCATGTTCGCCGCCATATTGTGTATGCCTACAAATGTCCGGATTGCGGCGAAAATCCGGAGAA
>JAZOCU010000047.1:0-7243 GCA_045596625.1 Oscillospiraceae bacterium
GGTCGTAGTTTGCATCTGATGCATAACCAAGTATACCGTTGCCACCATACACAGGAATATCGCCTTCGCTAGTAGGACGCTTTTTTCCATTCTTAAATTGAATTATTGAACCTAGTGGCTTTTCCAACCATTTACATTCCATAACCAATCGCCCCCAGTTTCTGCCGAATTTCTTCCTCAAGTGTATGAGACTGTGCGAACAGTTCTGAAAGTTCGCCTGTCAGTCTTGCCATCTTTTCTTCGAAGGGCTCGCCGTCATCCTCCTGTTCCTCAATGCCAACATATCGTCCGGGCGTGAGAATGTAGTCCTGCTTTGCGATTTCTGCCGTATCCACCACCGCACAGAAGCCCTTGATATCTTCCGCCGTTCCCTCCGTATAGGCTGTGTAGGTATCAGCAATCTTGGCAATATCCTCATCCGTCAGCTCACGCAGTTTGCGGGTTACCATGGTACCCATCTTGCGTGCGTCAATGAACAAAGTCTTGCCTTTCTGCTTCTTGTTCTTCGATAAAAACCACAGGGAAACAGGAATCTGTGTAGTATAGAAAAGCTGTGTGGGCATTGCAACAATGCACTCCACCAGATCAGCGTTGATGATGTTTTTGCGAATCTCACCTTCGCCGCCGCTCTGGGAGGAAAGAGAACCGTTCGCCAGCACCATGCCGATTCTGCCGTTCGGTGCAAGGTGATGGATCATGTGCTGTAACCATGCAAAGTTGGCGTTGCCAGCAGGAGGCATACCATACTGCCAACGGACATCGTCCTTCAGCTTATCCGCACCCCAATCTGAGAGATTGAACGGCGGATTTGCCATGATGAAATCCGCACGAAGCGTCGGGTGACAATCATTGAAGAATGTATCGGCATTATAGCTGCCAAGATTAGCATCAATACCACGGATAGCAAGATTCATCTGTGCCATTTTCCATGTAGTCGGGTTGGAGTCCTGACCGAACACGGAGATCTGGTTCAGATTACCGCTGTGGTTCTCGATGAATTTTGCACTCTGTACAAACATACCTCCACTGCCGCAGCAAGGGTCATATACTCTACCATTGAACGGCTTGAGCACTTCAACAAGGGTTTTTACAACGCATTCGGGTGTGAAAAATTCACCTGCCAACTTGCCTTCGTTTTCTGCAAATTTTCTTAGACAATACTGATAAGTATTGCCAAGAATATCGCGGCTGGAGCCAGCCTCTACCATCTTGATGTTTGTAAAGAGGTCAACAACATCTCCCAGACGACGCTTGTCCAGCTCCGGACGTGCAAAGTTCTTGGGAAGGATGTCTTTCAGACGCTTGTTTTCCTTTTCGATGGCTCTCATCGCTTCATCAATGATTGTGCCGATTTCTTCGGTATGTGCCTTGGAAGCAATGACTTTCCAACGAGCGTTTTCCGGAACAAAGAAAATGCGCTCGGAGGTGTACTCGTCAATATCCTCCTCGAATCCGTCGCCTTCTTCCAGAAGCTCGTTGTATTTTTCATCAAAGCGATCGGATATGTATTTCAGAAATATCAAGCCCAGAACAACGGACTTGTACTCGGATGCGTCGATGTTTCCACGAAGGACACAAGCTGCATCCCATATTTGTTTTTCAAAGCCGATAGAGGCTGTGTTTTTTTCTGCCATGATAAGCTCCTTTATAATCGCAACGTCAGGTTATTTGAACGTATTCGTCGATATGATATATACATTTTTATTATACCACTTTTCACCAGAAATTTCAATCCTTCTGCACATTTTTTCTAAATTCCACTGTTGTGCTACAATAGATCTTGGACAAAAAGAGAAAAAGGTTGAGAGATAGACGAAAATCTGTTAGAATAAAGTTACCACACCAAATCCCAAACAGAAAGAAGGTCTATCTCTCATGGATATTAGTATAACACAAGATGGTCCAGCTGTACGTTTAAATCGAACAAACAATCTTCCCATGCGTCCACTCGGCTGGCTTTCGCCTATCGAATTCCTACATGAACACTATCCAAGATGATTGACAAACTTACACTTTTTCTGCTGGATCATAAGCAGAAAAAAACGCTTGTGCCATTATGGCACAAGCGTCTCCTCCTCATCGGGCAAATAGCGGATCTCCAGTTCCTTCTTATATATTTCATATGTTTCATATATTTCTTTGGAATCAACCAGGATCACTGTACAGTCAGGATCATCCGTCAGAGTATAATGCACGGTTTTCTTAATCTTATCTCTTTCGGCAACTTGGAAGCCATAAGGGTTCTCACCGCTGCGGATCTGTTCCATCAGCTCTTTTGCAGCCGTTGTATTCACCACCATATCACTGTCCATATTCACATCAATGGCAACCACCTGTGCATCACCCAGAGTACAACCCCATGGCACCAGCACAGTAACATCACAGAGTATATACTCATCCTCGTCCAGGATATAGCAGTCGATCTCCGTCGCTTTTTTATCCTGCCGATAACTACCGGTCCCAAGAGACTTCTCCGATATGTAACAGCCCCCAAGACGATACATCAGAGCATTCAGCGTACAGGGGAAAGGATTCTCCTGTTTGCCGCCAATGGCAAGCTGCTCCACAATCTCCAGCCATTGACTGTTTTTTTCCTGCAAGGGCGTAAACTGCATAGCAGCCTGCACCGTATCCTTGGCAGGGTCGTAGTCTTCGGGCAATTCATAGGGGTAATCCATATTAACTGTATGTTCATAGAGGTAATCCATATTAACTGTATGATTATTCTCCGAAACGCCTGTGTATCGCAATGTAACCCAAGTGTTGAACGGATCGAAACCCCTACATTCTATCGAATAACAGCCGCTTTCGTCCGATGCATAAACAGCATCTGCCCACCAATCCATACCGTTGGAAACGTGTATCTCTTTCATCGTATCATCATTTATCGCATTGACATCCATACCGCCAACAATGATCTGCGGTTTGTAGGCACTGAAGCACACAGGAATCCTGATCGCTGTCAGCAGGGTTTCCGCATCCACATCAAGTTGATCCTCGCTAAACGATGCTTCGGCAACGAACTGCCCTTGATACAACAAGCCGACTTGGCCGGTATACTGCCCCGGTATCACGTTTCCGTCTTCATAGCATTGAAAACAGGCGATCCACTCATAACTGAAATCCTCAGGCAGATCTCCCAGCCGCAGCGGAAAAGACAGCATCTTTCCATCCACTGTAAAGTACTTCATATCCTCCGCCTGTATACCATTCTGAAAATCAGGCAAGGGTACTTCCTTATGTGTAAAGGTTTCTGCGTTTATATCCGTAATCTCCTCTTCATGGGTACCGCTGTATAACCGGGCATGGAGCATAGGCAGATTTGCCTGTGCCGTACGCAGCAGGGAATAACCCAACAATGTCATAACACTCATCAGCAGAACAACTGCCGTACAAAACCGAATGTTCCTCATACCGGTACTCCTCCCACCACGCTCAGCTCGACCGCAGATGCAGTGTTCATCAATATTCCGCTTGACGCTCCTCCCACCACGCTCAGCTCGACCATATATGCCGACAGGCTTTCCGGCCACTCTACGTCTTCACAGTGATAATAGAATCCGATGAGGCGGTCATCCCCCAAATGGTAGTGCATTTTCAAAATATTATTTTCTGTATCAGGCAATGTATTCTCACCCAGCAGCTTTTCAACCTCTGCCTTGGTATAAAACGGGCTTTGGCCGCCAAGCTTTACTTCTGCTAGGCTCTCGTCAGATAGGTCAAGAGTAAACCTCATGCTCACAATCACACCATCCGTAACGGGAGCATCCTTGCTGTGCAGGATTATTACACCGCACACGAAAATGTCATCCGCTGCCAACGCAGCCTCGGTCAGGTAGTACCCCCGATAATGCTCTTCAGAAAAATACTCCACAACGTTCGGTTCTATCGCAAAGCCCCGGGGCAGATCGGAAACCTCCATGGGCAGTATCAGATGGGCACCCATCACCTCGATCTCCCGGAACATGGATTCGGCAAACTCCGTATGCTCCGCCTCCACAGGAGATGCCATAAAATCCTGCCACCAACCATAAGGTACCATGGCCTGATAATAATTCATAGGCACCAGCGTATCAAGGTTTTCTTCACAACCGGTGCCCAGCAGAAGAAATACTGCGGCACTTATCACCGCCAGATGCTTACGCAGCTTCATGAGAATTACTCCTTTCCTTTTTCACGCTCACAGATACCTGCCGCATCATGATCCATAGGCAACCAACAGCTACCAGCAAAGAAAGTACCATAGCAGACCACGGATTCTGCATCAACCAGACGGGCAGCACAGCAATCAGCCCAAGAGCCTGCATATAGCGACCTGCCACTGCCAGTACCACCACCGTACCGGTTGCGATCAGTAAGGTCAGCAGTGTAAAGCCCTCTCCTTTTTTCTCCCGCATACATCCCAGTAAGCTGCCAAACATCATAACCGAAAAATAATAGCACAGCAGCTCTAACGCCTTCACGATCACAGGGTAAACAGAAAAATAAGAACGGCCGGATACCATAAAGCGGTAGAATTCGCACCAGAACATACCATACGATGCACGCAGCACAGCCCAGGCAAGGCAGCTCAGCAAAGCTGCCGACAACGCCATACCGCCCATTACCGCAAGAAAGGAAACCATCCGATAGCGCATACTGACCGCATTGGCAACGCAGAATGCGGTATGGCGATGATAATACAAAATGCCAAACACCATCAGAACCAATACCACAAGCAAATCCGGTGCCAGCAGCATTTCATGATTGAACAAAAACAAAATCACTGTGGATATGACCTGTACCGCCACCATCACAAGAATACCTCTGCGCGCCAGGATAGCGGAATACAACATAGTAGCCTGCAAACGATTCATAGCAGACCCTCCTTTCGTTTTTCAGCGGGCAGCCAAAATATATTTTTCTGCGTAACAGTAACCGCAACCGCCCAAAGTATTACAATTGTGATAACGCTGAAAATCAGCACACCGGTCAGATCGCGGAAAGTGCAGCAAAGTATGGTTCCCCCAAACAAAAAGATCACAGGGCAAAGAGTGCACAGCAGCAAAATACCAATGACCAGAAAAGAAATCACCGCAACCACCGTGGGGAGATGCTCCATTGCAAAGAGCCATCCCACAGCGGCGCCCACAGCCACCAGCCATAAAACCGGCATCTTTGGGCGGGCGCGCAGCATATACCGCAGCAAATATCCGCACAGCATCAGCCCGAAATACAACACAGCCGTATTCAGCAGCAGCAAAGTACCGTTCAAAGAAAAAGCAGGTGCCTCTCCCCGATCCATAAAAACATAGGATTCCAAAAATGTACGGACACAATCCGCCTCGTCCCATCTGCTTCTGCGGCTTTCAGCCAACACATTGTAATACAGCTTGACCATAGCCACATCTGCCACAGCAAAAACCGCAGATACCACTGCACTGATCACCGCAAAGCCCGTAACCCGTACAGCGGGAGAAAACTGCATCGCCGTACTGAGCCCCATATGGCGGCGGCAGATGAAAAAACCCATGCACGGCAGAATCAGCAGCGAATACCGATCTTCCCGCAAAGCATTGAATATGGAAGTGGAAGCCCCCGTCTGAAACACCTCAATGACAGACAGCAGCATCCGCAGGATGATACCTGCAAAGATCACCTCTGCCCCTGCATGAAATGCCAGAGAAATACTGCCCCAAATTCGTTTGATCATAATTGCGATCCTTTCATCGGCTTTCTGCGTCACCATCGGGTGCACCGCCTGTCAGACAATAAAACAGCTTCTGCAGATCTCCGCTTTCACAGGTCAGATCCTCAGGCACCATATCGGAGCTGCCCTTGACCAATACTGTGCGGAATACACTCATGTTCTCGGTATGCAGCACTGTATGATCGGCTGCAAATCGTTCCACTGCTTCGGCTGGGCCGCTGACGGTAATGTATCCGCCCAGCAGCTCATCGGTGTCCGCTGCCATCATGATCCTGCCCTCATGGAGAATGATCACACGGTCAGCAAGATTCTGCATTTCCTCAATCAGGTGGGTAGAGATCACAAAGCAGGCATCGGTCTGAGCAAATCTGCCTGCCAGCTCCCGATAAACCGCCTCACGCTGATTCACGTCAATGCCCAGCACAGGCTCATCAAAAAAAACAAATTCCGCATTGGAAGCCAGCGCAAGGATCACCTTATACAGCGTGTTGTAGCCGGTGGAAAGCCTGCCCACGCGCATATTCGTATCCAAGCCCCAACGGGCAGCAAGCTGCTGTGCATAGGGCAGATCAAAGACGGGATACATGGCCTTGGTCATGGCAAAAATAGTTTTCAAGCGGAAATCCGAAGGATAAACAGCACGGTCACTCATGCAGAACATTCTCCGCATCTGGCGGTCATCGTTACGGACAGGCCGTCCATCCAGCAGAATTTTGCCGCTCTGATAGGAGCAATTCTGCAGAATGATCTGCAGCAAGGTAGATTTGCCCGCACCGTTTCTGCCCAGCAGAGCATAGCAGTGACCGGTTTCCAGCTCCAGATCCACGCACTCCAGCACCTTTTTTCTGCCAAAACGCTTGGCAACATTCATAACCGAAAGCTTACTCATCGTCGTATCCTTTCTCTGCCATTTGCAGCAGCGCATCCTTGGAGATGCCCAGTTTTTTTGCTTCCCTGATCATTGCGGCAACATACTTGCGATAAAACCCGCCGTACCGCTGCTCCCGGATCTGTTCCTTGGCACCTGCACTGACAAAAGTACCGATGCCTCGTTTTTTATACAGGACTCCCTCATCGGATAACAAATTGATGCTTTTCAGCACCGTAATGTGATTCATCTTAAAATTGACCGAAAACTCTGCCACGGAGGGAATCTGCGAATCCTCCGGAAAAGTGCCTGCGAGAATGGCATCCTCCAACCATTCCTTCAGCCGCAGATAGATCAGCTTGTCGCTGTTGGTCGTCAGCTCCATATGATCCTCCTTGGTAATGTGCTGTTTATCTGCTAGGTAGTATAGTGGTATATATCACTATACTACCTAGAGTATAGCATACATTCCGGGCTTTGTCAATAGGGTAAAAAGATTTTTTGCAGCAAAAATGTTGTGCTACAATAGATCTTGGACAAAAAGAAAAAAGGTTGAGAGATAGACGAAAATCTGTTAGAATAAAGTTACCACACCAAATCCCAAACAGAAAGAAGGTCTATCTCTCATGGATATTAGTATAACACAAGATATGCGGTTTCGTCAATCCCTAATGAATTACGCAGCG
>JAZOCU010000048.1:0-4338 GCA_045596625.1 Oscillospiraceae bacterium
CCTCCGTCAAAATCAAAAGTTGCATTGCCTACCCATGTTTCCTGTGCAGCGGTGATACGCAACGAAAGGTAGGCTCCAATCCCTGTAATAAAGGCTGTTGCCAAAACACAGACAGTCATAATCAAATTAAGTTGTCTGTACCACTTCTTCTTGAATGCCTTTAAGGGCATGACCTCATCTGCTACCGAAACATTATTCTTTTCAAGTCCATTGGACTTTTTCATATCCTCTAACTCAGCACGGCACTCTGCACACTTCTCCAAATGTTCTTCTACAAAAGCAGAGGTGTCAGCACTTACCATATCCTCAACATACAGAGGGAGAATATCTTTGATAATATTACACTCATTCTTCATGGTAATCGACCTCCAATCTTTCTTTAATCTTATTTCTTGCTCGGTGATAGGTAACACAAGCCCAATTTTCAGATTTACCGAATATCTGCCCTATCTGCTTAAAACTCAACTCTGCAAATACTCTCCACATAAAGACTTCTTTGTATGGGTCAGGAATGTCGTGAAGTATCTTCTGTATCTGTACCGCTTGGTCTTGTTGGGATAATCGTTCTTCAAGAGATACCCCTTGTTCTGCTATCTCTATATCTTCAATACTGTCTGTTCGTCCTGCTTTTTTCAGATAAGAATAGTAGCAGTTCTTTGCAATCTGACACAGCCAAACTCGAATATCACAGTCTCCACGGAAACTATCAATAGAGTTCATAGCCTTAAAGAAAGTTTCACTTGTGATTTCTTCTGCTATGTGTTCGTCATTAGAAAGTCTACGGATATACAGAAACACGTCACGAAAGTATGTAGTATAAATCTTCTCAAACTCCATTCCCTATCACCTCCTTTCATCTATAAGACTATCGAAAACGGGAAATCTTACATAATTTCTAAAAATATTTTAGCGCATATTTCCCCTTTTGTCTCATTCCAGAGACGAGAATTTACAATTTCACAACATTTTCAGATTGCTAACCTCTTCATATCAAAGGAAATAGGCTTGTACTTGAACTTATCAAGCGGTATCTTCTTCGTCTGATTTGCTAACAGAGTGATAATGTCATAGGCTTGTTCAAGATAGGTCTTGTGCTTGTTCTTTTCAACCCAATAGTTTAGGCTTTGCATTTCTTCTTGTTTGCAAGGCATTCATTAACTCTTGGATTTGTTCTTCGGTTAAGTCAGCCACGGCAATTTGTTTTTGTATATCGTTGAAATTGGAATTGAAATCAGCCATAAAAAATGTCCCCCTACAAAAATTGTTTTTGTAAGGGAACATAATTATTTCTGTCAGCAAAAAACTCATTTATGCATAATCATCAGTCGAAATGTATATTTTTTGCTCACCAATACTTATCTCGGACAGAGAGTTTTTTTATTATTCCGCTTTCAGCCAGCCGTTTTCCGCTGCACGGCGGATCAGCTCCGATGCATACTCACCCAATACCGCAGAGCCATCAAATACCGATGCCATTCGCTGCTGCACCTGGGCGCTTCTGACCCGATGCCGCTGCCATGAGATCCCGCCCTTACAGTAATTGAGCGTCAATGGCTGGATGCGGTCAAGGGCTGCACAAAACCGAGCCTCCGGTGTGGAACCTGCCTCAAATTCCTCCCAAAGCTTGCGAAAATGCATTCCCTGCTCTTCCGGCAGCAGTCCGAACAGACGTGTTGCTGCCTTTTGTTCCCGCTCTGCTTTGGTGGCATTTCCCGCAGCATCATAAGCATAGGTATCCCCTGCATCAATCTCCACGATATCATGGATGAGCACCGTTTCCAGCACTGTTTTCAGATCCACCGGCTCATTGGCATATTCCGCAAGCACCAGTGCCAGCATCGCCAGATGCCATGCGTGCTCCGCATCGTTTTCCTGTCTGTCCTCATGCAGCACAAGGGTCTGCCGATAGATATTCTTCAGCCGGTCCAGCTCCACCAGAAAGGTCATCTGCTGCCGGAAGCGTTCGCTCTGCCCGATGGTTTCCATAGGATTCATATACCAAAACCTCCGTTGACACCAAGGATCTGTCCCGTGATAAAGCCTGCGCTTGCAGAGGCAAGAAAGGATACCGCCAAAGCGACCTCCTCCGGTGTTCCGATGCGCTGCAGCGGCGTTTCTTCTGCCAGTGCCGCCATGGTCTGCGGATCATGCATGGCATTCATGGCTGTGTCAATCACGCCGGGTGTAATGCAATTGACTGTGATCCCCGATGGCCCTACCTCTTTTGCCAGTGCCTTTGTGAATCCGATAAGCGCTGCTTTCGAAGCGGAATAATGCACCTCACAGGCAGCACCCACCTCGCCCCATATGGATGAAATATTGATGATCCTGCCGCTGTGTTTTGCAAGCATTCCCGGCAGCACACGCTTGCTGCAATGCATGGCACCGCCCACATTTACCGCAAAGACACGCATCCCTTCTGCATCGCTGATATGCTGATATAAGCCTGTCAGCGAGATGCCGCCGTTGTTCACCAGCAGATCAATGCTGCCATATCGGCAGAGGATCTCATCTATCATTGCATCAATTTCGGAAAACACACCAAGATCTGCGCCATAGGCTGCACCGCCAATGGCATCTGCCAGCGCCTGCGCCTCTGCCTGATGTTGATGATAATGCACCATTACGGTATAGCCATCGGCAGCAAGCTGTCTTGCAATGGCTGCGCCGATCCCACGAGATGCTCCTGTGACCAGTGCGATCATAGATCCGATTCTCCTCTCACTTGCTTTTTTTCCGTTTTTGTGGTATAATATGATTATACCACCGATCCTTTGATTTTGCAAGCCGAAAGGAGTCTTTACTTATGGATCAGTCTATGCTGGACCGCATCAATGCATTGGCAAAAAAATCCAAAACCGAAGGGCTTACCCCCGCCGAGCAGGAGGAACAAAAAAAGCTTCGGGATGCCTATCGTGCCGCTTTTCGCCGCAATCTCACCGGTGTGCTGGAGCAGACCGTTATTGTCGATGAAAACGGCAATGTGATCCGACGGGTCGCCGATGCCGTCAACCCTGTCAATGAAACCAAAAATTGACAGAAAACCCCATAAAAATTCTACTGTATGTCGTATTTACTTCTGTTATAAGATATGGTATAATAAGTGAAGTATTCCAACGATCGCAGTAATACAACAGACTCCGGACACTGTAACATCTGTCCGGTTTTCTTTTTTCTGAGAGCAAGAGCGATCGCTGCGAATTCACAGCATACCATATTACAGAAAAAGAAAGCGCGTTTTTTATTTTTTGGGAGGTATTGAAATGAACTGGAAACACAAAAAGAAGATCGTTGCGGCTTTGGGCATCCTGACAGCCGCAGCCACTGCCGCCATCGGCGTACAAAGCGGCTTCGCTGAGGATTATGCTCTGGGAACGACACCCGATGCCGCACAGCGGGAAACCCTGCTTTCTGCACCCGATGCCGATCAGATGCTGCTGGGTACTGCCAGCTATTTCTCCTTGTTCCTTGAAGAAAACTTCGGTGCCAACGGCTCGGACTGTGAAGGCCGTATGGCGATCGGCGGTTCCATCAACATCAGCGATGCAACACCCTATTACAGTGTCGGCTCCCATTTTCAGGATGTCGCTTCGGAAGTTGCTACCGTGATCGTTGAGGATGGCCCCATCCGCAATCTGAATTTTGATACCGATGCTGCTGTGGTCATTGGCGCGGATATGCCCGATGAAAATGTGCAGCTTGCCAATATCCCTGTACTCTATCGTGCCGATCTCATTGATTTCGATGCCGAATTCGAGCAGCTGCGTACCGTCAGTCAGACAATGGCTGAGCTGCCTGCCAATGGCTATTACGAAAGCGGCAGCTGGAATGGTCTGATCCGCTTTGTAGGAGAAGGCGATGCCGATCTCTATGTCTGGAATCTGACCGCCGAAGAGTGGGACAGCCTGTTTACTGCCCCCAGCACAATGTTCGATTTCATCATCCCCGATGGCAGTTATGCCCTCATCAATATCACCGGCGATGATGTGACACTCAAAACTATGAGCGCCGGTACTGCGTTCAACGGCGAACGCATCCTCACCAATGATGGTCCCGGCTCTGAGCGTATCCTGTATCATCTGCCCGATGCCGAAACCTTCACCTTCGAAGGCTATGGTACATTCTTCGGTTCGGTATTTGCACCCAATGCCAATGGCAGCGATGCGATGGAATCCGGCGCACACGTTTCCGGTCAGACCATTGCCAAATCCTATGAGGGCGGTATCCAGTTTGGTTACGCTGCATTCGGCGGCACCATTGATCTGATCTCCGCTGAGGTCGAGGAGACCACTACTACCACCACTACAACTACCACCACTACCACCACTACAACTACTA
>JAZOCU010000049.1:0-17532 GCA_045596625.1 Oscillospiraceae bacterium
AGAAAGGGGAGGGCGCTTACCGCCGTGACAAGCACGGCTTCGCTTATCTCCCCTTCCTCTTAAGGTTCCCCCTTCCGATCCCCTTCCGTTATCTCCATCCCCTCTGTTTTGGCTCCCATCACAACCAAATAATCCGATAAGTTTCCGTTGCTCAATAGAGGGAAGGGAGTCAAGGAAAAGGGGGCACGGGGGAGAAACCAAAAGAGGGAAGGGGGAGGGCGCTTACCGCCGTGACAAGCACGGCAGTGCTTCAAAAATCCCGATAATGGCATCAAAAATCCTGTGGGTTTCTTTGAAAAAGAAACGAAAAATGAATCGATTTTTGTCGCTTTGCATAGAGATATTGGCAAATTGCACGAAAATTATGCAAAATATTGTACGATATGTATCTTGAAATTGAGGATGATTTATGTTATCATAAAGAAGTTAAAGAGTACGGAGCATCTGTTAGGATGAAGTGTGTCACGGATCGGATCCGCTAACGATCTGCGATGCGCAAGGAGTGCCTTCCTCATGACAGCGCTCGATACGCTGTTACCCTAAAATATTTTTCAAGCGGAGAAATGGAGCGAAATTATGGATCAGCCAACAGTATTAAGAACCACAAAAATCGGTAATGGATTTATCAAAGAAGACGTGTTAGCTTATGTTGATGAACTGAATTCTAAGATTTATGCGCTTGAGGAAGAGCGCGATGAGCTGAAGGAAAAAATCGCTTCCGGCGGCGGCGGCAGTGACGAGGCCATGAAGGAATATGAAGCTGAGCTGTCTCGACTGCGCGGTGAGCTGGGTACGACCAAGAATCAGCTGCGTGCAGCACAGGATGAACTGAAGAACCGTCCCGTGATCGATGGCAACGGTGACGGCGTGATATCCACAGAGGAACTCGACAAGGCAAAGCAGGATCTTGAAAATATGGCTGCTGATCTTACACAGGCAAGAGAGCAGAACGATAGCCTGACTACACAGGTCGAGGCACTGAAAACCGATGTAGAGCGACTGACCGGCGAGAATGCATCTTTGCGTTCCGACCTCAGTGAAGCCGCTGCACAGGCAGTATCCGGCAGCGCAGATGCTGCTGCTGTCGCTGAGCTGCAGAAAAAAGTGGATGATGCCAATGATGAGATCGAGTCTCTGAAGGCAGAGCTGGCTGCAAAGGATTCCATGCTGGATGAGCAGTCTGCCCTTTCCAATGAGAACGATCTGCAGAAGATCGCAGAATGCGAGGCACAGCTTGCCGAAAAAGATAAGCAGATCGCAGATCTGGAAGCAAAGATCGCCGATCTGCAGGAGAATGCCGGTGAGCCGGATATGGATATGAGCGCTCTGTTCATGGAGGCTCAGATGACCGCCAAGAAGCTCAAGAGCGAAGCTAAGAACAATGCCGATAAGATCCTGAAGGATGCCAAGGAGCAGGCTGAGAGCATTGTTTCCGAGGCAAATGCACAGGCTGAATCTACCATTGAGAATGCCAATCAGCAGGCACAGCAGACCATTTCCAGTGCCAATGAGCAGGCAGATGCTACCATTTCTCATGCCAACGATGAGGCAGACCGCAAGCTCACTGCTGCGGAGGAGCGTGCTACCAAGACCGTTTCCGATGCGGAAGAGCGTGTTCGTACCTCTCTGGAGGATGCCGATCGTCGTACAAAGATGAGCACCGATACAGCACGTACAGTACGTGCTCTGCTGCGCAGCGAAATCGACGGTGTATCCAAGAAGTTCAACGAGATCGCTTTGATCCTCGAGAACCTTTCCGAGCAGGCAAACAGCCGTCTGTCTGAGGCAAAGACAGTGATTTCCGAGGCTCGCACCACAGTGACCGATGGTGAGGATCTGCCTACCTTCGACAGCTTTGATGCCGTTGCTTCCAAGAGCTTCAGCAAGGTTTCCGGCAGCAGCGATGATGCCGGTGAAAGCCGCGGCGGTGCCAAGAAGAATGCCAGCTTCGAGTTTAATTTCGATGATCTGGCACAGAATGCCGGCGATGGTTCCGATGGCTGGAGCTGATCGGATATGACCTATCATCTGACGACCGAAGAGCTTCCGAAGATCGTGCGGGAACAGCAATTGCTGCGCGCCGGTGATCGTGTGATTCTCTCCGGAACCGTATATACCGCACGAGATGCGGCACATAAGCGAATCAAAGCGCAAATGGAGGAAAAGGGCGTCAATGGCGTCCCTTTTCCTTTGCAGGACGCTGTGGTATATTTTGCAGGCCCTACTGCAGCACCGCCCGGAAAACCCATCGGTGCCTGCGGACCGACGACCTCCAGCCGGATGGATCCCTATTCACCGCTGCTGCTGGATGCCGGTCTTTTGGCGATGATCGGCAAGGGCGAACGCAGTCAGGCGGTTTGTGATGCGATCATCCGTAATCGGGGCGTGTATTTCTGCGCTGTGGGCGGTGCCGGTGCGCTGGCCGCTGCACATATCACCCAATGTGAGGTCATTGCCTATCCGGAGCTTGGCTGCGAATCGGTGAAAAAGCTGACCTTTGATGCGTTTCCGCTGCTGGTGACCATTGATTCCCATGGCGGCAATCTGTTTACAGAAGGACGTGCTCTCTACGAAAGTACGGATCGGTAAGAAAATTCTTGTGATAACCGCCAAAAAACAGATTGGCAAATTATGAAAAACGACAGTTTCCCGTTCGAGATTCATAAAATATTAAAAAATACTTGACAAAATATCGTTTTTCGCTTATGATTAAAGAGTCGAGGCGTGTCCATTGGTATGGAGTTCTGCTGTGCCAATGTCTGCGCTGCGATGGTGCGAATTGTGATCCGAAACAAAGCATTCCGGTGATTGGTTTGTGGACAAACGGAGGAGGATTTCCTGCATATGCAGCCGATTTATGATACTTCTCTATGTGAAGCCACAGATGAAATGCTGGTTGCAATGCTGCCGGATCATCGCTTTGCGTTCCATGAGCTGCTCAGACGGTATGAGCGACTGGTTTACCATGTTGCCAACGGTCTGGCTGCCAATCCGCAGGATGCGGAGGACTTTGCGGAGGAGGGCCTGTTGGGGCTCGTTGCCGCAGCCGCCGCCTATACGGAGGAGCATAAGGCATCGTTTCGTACCTTTGCGACGGTGTGTATCCGCAACCGGATCCGCAACGCCTATGCAAAAATACCAAGGGAACATGGCGGAAATGCCGGACTGATCCCGTTATCCATTGAGGATTCGGAGGAGGATACTCTGGCACAGCTTTGTGATCCCGATGGCTCTCCTGAGACAATATTTTTGCAGAAGGAGCGTGTGTCGGAGCTGTATCGGGAAATGGCCGATGTGCTGACAAAACAGGAGATGGAGATCTTTTGCCTGTATGTGAGCGACCATTCCTATGCTGCGATCGCATCGAAGCTTGAGATCTCCGTAAAATCCGTGGACAATGCGATTCAGCGTGCCCGACGGAAGCTCCGAGCTGTCTGGAGCAGGCCATCCGACAGTGGATCCACTGACTGATGGCGGCATGACAGTGCTTATCTAAGGCTCTGTGTGACAGAACAACGCAGAATTGACCGTGGCAGCCCGGTTGGCTGCTCCCAAGGGGTGGGGCCATACATAAGGCGACCCTGCATAATATTATGACCCGGGAGCATTTCTTCCAGCGCGATGCTTGATTTTCTCACCTGCAAACCGCTTTGCTACTAAGGGCTTTGCCCGCAGGCGTTGACAGCAACAGTGATGGCGTGAAACCGTCCGAGGTCCAAAAAACGAAAAGCGAGGAAAAAACAATGTACGAAGACAGAACCTTAGTATGCAACGAATGCGGACAGGAGTTCACATTCACCGCCGGTGAGCAGGAGTTCTATGCAGAGAAGGGATTCGCAAACGATCCCAAGAAGTGCAAGGCTTGCCGTGATGCACGCAAGAATGCCGGCAAGACTGAGCGTGAGATGTTCACTGCTACTTGTGCAAGATGCGGCCGCGAGGCAAGAGTACCGTTCCGTCCCAAGGAGGATCGTGACGTATTCTGCAGCGAGTGCTATGCACAGATGAAGAACGAGCAGTAATTTTCTCATTCTGCCATACAAAAAAAGCGCGGCCGGAAACGGACTGCGCTTTTTCATCGTTTGAATAATACCATCGCAGCAGGTTATGCTAGCGATGAGAAAGGATGTGTTTTGCATGGAAATCACAAAGAATACCATTATCGGTGAGATTCTGGATGCGGATCCTTCTACTGCGCCCTATTTCCTGGAAATGGGAATGCACTGTCTGGGTTGTCCCTCTGCAAGAGGCGAGTCTCTGGGCGATGCTTGCGCAGTTCATGGCGTGGATGCCGATGCACTTGTGGCAAAGCTCAATGCACATATGGCAGACAAGTGATTTGAAAAAGGTCGTATTTCCTAGGGAATACGGCCTTTTTTCTTTGTCTGTGCTTGACAAGCCCATGGAAAATATGGTATACTGTATCTTACAAATTGTTCGCAAAAAGGAATGGAGTATACTATGAATCGCAAAGAAATGACCGAGCTGAGAAACCATTTCGGACCGGAAGCTAAGTATTTTACAATGGAGCGTGTGCTCACTGCATTTGTGGATTGTGAGCGTACTGTGCGCGGACTCTGCCTGCGTCCTTTTCATAAGATCACTGAGCCGGAAGCCGATATTTTATTTGAAACCATGAAGAAGGTGCTGAATCCTGCCATGGGAAAAGCCACGGCGGAGCTTGCCTTCCGCAGATTGGAATATGTCGAGGGCAGTCCGCAGGATCTGCTTTCCTCGGTGCTTGCCTGCGAGCTGAAGGATGAGGAAACCGTAATGCGCTTTCTCACAAGACTTGCCGAGGCAATGGATTCCGAGGAATCCTATGCAGTGCTTGCCGCCTATTGTCAATATGCAGTACCCCGGAAAAACAGTATGGATGAGGACGATGAAAATGCAGATGGCGTATTTCGTTATCTGGTTACGGCGATCTGTCCTGTGGGAAAAGCGGAAAGTACGCTGGTATATGATACCTTCGATGATGAGATCCTGCGGCAGGAAAGCAAAAATGCAATCATCAGCAAGGCGCCCTCGGATGGCTTTTTGTTCCCTGCATTTACCGATCGCACCGCCGATGTGCATCATGTGATGTATTATACCAAAACGCCCAATCAGCCCAATGCCAATCTGGTGGAGAGCTTCCTCGGCTGTGAGACCGAAGCTTCCATCGATTTCGAGCAGGACAGCATGAAGCAGGTCATGCAGGAGATCTTAGGGGATGATCTGACCTATGAGACAGTCACCACCGTCAACGAAAAGCTCAATCACATCGTTGCAAAGAATAAAACCGATGAGGCACCCACAGAGCTGACCGGTCATGTGCTCCATCGGATGCTGGAGGATGCCGGTGTGCCGGAGGAGAAGCTTGCCCGTACCGAGGAGGTCTTTCGGGAATGCGTCGGCACTACGCTGAAGCCCGAACGGCTGGTGCAGCCGAAAACCGTCATCCGCACGCCGGAGATCGTTGTCAATGTCAAGAACGATGCCAAGGATAAAGTACATCTCGAGACCATCAACGGCAGACATTGCATGGTGATCGATCTGGATGAGGCGATCATTGAGGTCAATGGCTATGCCTTGAAGGTACCCGGCGTTGCAGAGCCTGCTGCGCTGCTTTCGGATGAAGCCTGAAGCCGGATCGGATCGTACATCTATCATAGGAAAACGAAGCCCCACAAGGAAGCAGTCTGTTCCTTGTGGGGTGCTTTTGTAAATGGATATTGGGATTTCAGCCTTCTGCCGCAGCAGAGGCAATGGAACGGATGCATTCGCCCACAGCAGCCGCAGTGCAGTCCTGCTGAGCCATCCGATGCATCAGTGCCGTTTCGGCAATTACACCATCCGCAATGGCGGAAAGCGCATGGAACATGGCAGGATCCTCGCCGCTGTAACCCAGCAAACAGGGAAGATCTGTGACCTTGCGGATCTGCCCGATGCTTTCCTTGATCTTTTCGATGGCGGGCGGATTGCTGCCGCAAGTGAAATACAAAAAGCCCTCGGCAGCAGCAGCGATTTTGCCGATGCGCTGCTGAGAAGTCGGTGCCAGCATCGAGATCAGCGGTACGCCATATTGCTGACAGAAGGGGAGAAACTCCTCCTTTTCCTCAAAGGGAAGATCCGGTACGATCAGACCATCCATGCCGATGGCGGCGCAGGCAGCCAGAAAGCGCTGTGCACCATAGGAGAATATCACATTGGCATAGGTCATATACAATAGGGGGACAGAGACCTTCTGCCGTAATGCGGCGGCACATTCCAACACCTGATCGGTTGTGACACCACCGCGCAGTGCACGAAGATTGGCAGCCTGCACCAGAGGCCCTTCTGCGGTGGGATCCGAAAAGGGAATGCCCAGCAGAATGCCGTTTGCACCGTTTTTAACGGCTTCACAGACAAAGGCATCGGTTGCAGCCAGATCGGGATCGCCGCAGGTCAGGAAGGGAAGCAGACTCTTTTGTGCAGAAAGCTGTGTCAGGCGATTATTCATAAAGCTCCTCCCCTCTGTAACGGGCGATGGCAGCGCAGTCCTTATCGCCTCTGCCTGAGATCGTCACCACAAGGAGCTGATCCTGTTTCATGGTGGGGGCAAGCTTCATTGCATAGGCAACAGCATGCGAGGATTCAATGGCAGGGATGATCCCCTCGATCTTCGAGAGTGCTTCAAAGGCATTGACTGCCTCATCATCGGTAACGGGAACATATTCTGCTCTGCCGATATCATATAAATAAGCGTGCTCCGGGCCGACACCGGGATAATCCAGTCCCGCAGAAATCGAGTAGACCGGTGCGATCTGTCCATAGGAATCCTGACAGAAATAGGATTTCATGCCATGGAAGATGCCCAGCTTACCGGTATTGACCGTAGCGGCGGTTTCAAAGGTATCAATGCCCCGACCGGCGGCCTCGCAGCCGATGAGACGCACAGAGGGATCTTCAATGAAGTGATAGAAGCTGCCGATGGCGTTGGAGCCGCCGCCCACACAGGCGACGATCGCATCGGGAAGTCTGCCTTCCTTTTCGAGGATCTGTGCTTTCAGCTCGCGGGAGATCACCGCCTGAAAATCACGGACAATGGTCGGGAAGGGATGAGGCCCCATCACCGAACCGAGACAGTAATGGGTATCCTCCATACGGTTTGCCCATTCCCGCATGGCTTCGGAAACGGCATCCTTGAGGGTAGCGGTGCCCGTGGTAACGGGAATGACCTCAGCACCCAGCAGCCGCATCCGATAGACATTGAGCGCCTGTCGTTTGGTATCCTCCTCGCCCATATAGATGACGCATTCCATATTCATCAAAGCAGCAGCCGTTGCCGTTGCAACGCCATGCTGTCCTGCACCGGTTTCCGCAATCAAACGGGTCTTGCCCATTTTTTTGGCAAGCAGTGCCTGCCCCAAGACATTGTTGATCTTATGCGAGCCGGTATGATTGAGATCCTCACGCTTGAGATAGATCTTTGCGCCGCCCAAAGCTTTGGTCAGCTTTTCGGCATAATAGAGTCTTGAGGGTCTGCCGGCATATTCATCCAGCAGCGCCGAAAGCTCCTGCAAAAAAGCGGGATCCTTCCGATAGATTTCATAGGCTTCTTCCAGCTCATGGATCGCATTCATGAGCATCTCGGGGACATACTGTCCGCCATGGATGCCGAATCTTCCGTTTTTATCCGCCATATAACCATCCTTTCTGCATCAGGGCAGCGGACAGAAAGCGCATTGCTGCCCGATCATTGCCCTATGGCAAGGTCATTGTCTGCAAAGAACAAAAATCGCCCTTGACAGAACAATGGTATTGTTCTATCAAGGACGAATAATCGACTTATCCGCGGTGCCACCTTGATTCACGGTACTGTTAAGACCGTGCACTTTCGGGATACTGACAGATCCACGGCAATGACGGATGCCGAACCGTCGCAGTTTTCCGGCAAAGCCGACTGCGCCCTCAGCGGGCCATCTGACAATCTGTTTCCTGCCTGCTCTCAGCGTTACAGGCTCTCTGTAAAGGCATGATTGCCGTCTCTCCGCGTCAACGGTTTTGTTCCGAAGAACTCTTATTACTATACCACAATCGGCAGGATTTGTCAAGAGGCGAGCTGATCCGCACTGCATGAAACGAGCGATCATCCCATCTGCCGCAAAAACAGCAGCAGTGCAGAGAAGATGGCAAGACCTGCACCGGAACCGATGATCCCCAGCACGAGGATCAGCAAGCTATGGCGATCGAAGGCGATGCTGCGGTGTTTTGTGCGAAGGGTAAGGATCTTTTGCGGGGCATCGTGGTAGATCTTGCCGCGCAGGATGGATTCCGCAGGAAAGAGGTTGACAAATTCCGTCTGGGAATCCTCCTCCAGATAGACCGCCTGATCGAATCGTTTATGGGATGCAAAGCGGCAAAACCGTGCTGTTGTGCGTCGGAAGCGGCAGAGACAGAGGAGTGTACCGAGAAAAAACAGCAGCAGCAGACACAGCAGCAGAAAGATCAGAAAAACCGCAATGGTAAGCAATCCCTGCAGCGGAACGCCCAGCAGCAAAAGCAGTACACCGATGATGATGACAGTAATGAAAAATTCCATATCCTATACCAAATGCAAGGCGATTACCAATCGGCTTCTTCGGGCAGATAGGGGATGAGTCCCAGCACCTCAAAGGCCTGTGCCTGCTGCCACATCTGGGCAGTGATCAGCAGCTCGAAGCCTTCGCCGGGAGCACATTGGATCTGTTTGGGATCCAGTTTCGGCACACCGAAGCAGGCGATGGCATTGGCGATGACACCGGCATGGGTGACGATGGCAACATGGCGGAGATCCTCCTGCATCATCTCCAGCAGGATGCGGTGCAGACCGTGGAAGGTACGGACACAAAGCTCCGAAACGCTTTCGCCCTCGGGCGGACGGGCCTCCATACCGCCCTTGAGCCAGTCATGATAGGCTTGCAGCTCCAGCAATTCCTCGGCAGATCTGCCTTCAAAGGTGCCGAAATGCAGCTCACTGAACTCCTCAGCGATCACGATCTCCCGATCGGGAAAGAGGATCTCGGCGGTTTCGGTACAGCGCTCCAGCGGACTGCTGTATACCCGTTCTACCTTGGGATACATATAGGAATCCAGCTTATCATAAAGTTCATTTCTGCCTTTATCGGTCAGCGGAAAATCGGTGGTGCCGATATACAGTCCCTGTTCATTTGCCTTGGTTTGTCCGTGACGGATCAGACTGATGTGATAGCTTTTCATAAAAACGGTATCCTTTCTGTACAATCAGTGGATTACAAGGGGGATTTTTGGCGATATCACCAAAAAACAAGATGAAAATTCGTGCGATATTTTTTGGGAGAACCCTTTACAAATTATACTATTTGTTATATAATGATAAAGTGTCCGCATAATGCGGAAGCGAATCGGAAGTGAAATAAGCATCAAGGAGAACATGAATATGAATCCCGATTTTTCACGTATTATTACTTTACAGCGAAAGGAACGCAAAATCAGTCAGAAGCAGGCGGCAAGTGATCTTGGCATCTCGCAGGCATTGCTGTCGCATTACGAGAAGGGCATCCGGGAATGCGGACTGGATTTTCTGGTAAAGATCGCAAATTATTACAATGTATCCTGCGATTATCTGCTTGGACGCACGCCCGAGCCCGAAGGCAAGACCATCAGCATCGAGGAGATCCCCGATGATGACGGCAACAATGCGATGCCCTCCAATGAGGTCATCCGTTTTTACCGCAAGATCATCAACAATTCCATCAGCCTGCTGTTTTCCTTTTCTCAGAGAGCGAATTCCATCACACTGATCCGAGAGGTATCCTCTTATCTGATGCTTTCTGTCTATAAGCTGTTTCGCATCATATACAACGCCTGTCCCCGCAATGACCAGAAGCTGTTCCGGGTGCCGAAGGTGGTAGCCAACGACAGTGCCAATGCGATCATTTCGCTGAGCGAGGCGAATATCAAGGCAGCCTCCAGCGGTATTGCACTGGGCGGCAATGATGCGGTCGAGGAAGCAGAGAATCTGTATGTGACGACAGCCACGCTTTCCAAGGATTTTTCGGAGTATGCCTCCTCCCTGCTGAATCTTGTGAAGATCAGTGAGGACAGTATCGAGCGTACCCGTCATGAGCTGGAACCGCAGCGCCGTCCCTAAAACGATATTATACCATGGTTTCCATAAAAAAGAAAGTCTTTTTTGCACTTTTTTTTCCGCTGCTGGCAGGCTGTCTGATCGGCTGCGGAGAACCAAAAGGGGATCGTCCCTATCAGCAGACGACATCGGCGATGGATACGATCATTACGCTGACATTGGATGCCGATACGGATGCCTCACTGATGCAGGACTGTATGGATACGCTCATGACGCTGTCGCAGCAGCTGGATTGTCATACTGCGGACAGTACCGTCGGCAGACTCAATGCACAGGGCAGCATCGTTTGCACAGAGGATACGCTGCCAAAGCTGATCGCGGAAACAGCAGCTCTGCAAACACGGTTCGGCGATGTTGTACAGCTGAGCTGCCGGCCGCTGACGGCTCTGTGGGAGCAGGCAGCCGCCGATGACCGTCTGCCTTCACAGCAGGAGCGCAAAGCCGCAATGGCGCTGGTGGATGATACCAAGCTTTCTGTGGATGCCGCCCGTACCATCACATTGCCCGAAGGCTTTGGTCTGGATCCGGGTGCTGTGGCAAAGGGCTATGCAATGGATGTACTGGCAGCCATGCTGCGGGAACGGGATGCAGGCTATGGTGTGATCTCTGCAAGCTCTTCGGTGCTTTTGTATGGGCAGAAGCCTGCGGGGCAGCCCTTTACCGTACAGATCACCGATCCTGCGGACGGCGGCATCTTCGGTACAGTCACACTGCGCCATGAAACAGCGCAGTCCGTGACCATGATCGGCACCTCGGGTGCGTATGCAAGACCGTTGACCATCGGCGGCAATGAATACAGTCATATTCTCGATCCGGAAACGGGGGCACCATCAGAATCGGATCTTGCCTCTGTATCGGTATTCTGCACCAATGGTCTGATGGCGGATTTTCTTTCCACACATATCTATGCAGGCGGTACAGCAGCACTCTCGCAGCATCTTTCGGCATCGGATTATCAGATCCTTGCCATCGGCAGCGATGGTACGGTCTATTGCAGCGAGGGACTTTCCTTTGCATCGGCAAAGGCGGTGCAGCCATGAAATACATAAAACGACCGCCGGTGTTCTGCAGGGGTATGGATGTAGTGATCCTTGCAGGACTTTTGCTATGCAGTATCCTGTTTGCATTGCTGCCGCTGCGTACAAAGGGCTCACAGGCAGTCATTGCCAAAGGCAATGTGGTGCTTGCCGTTGTGGATCTGGCGCAGACGCAGACACAGCTGCAGATCAAAGGAGCTGAGGGCTTTGTGTTCTGCATCGCAGACAATCGGATCGCTGTGGCTGAGGCACCCTGTGAAGCGCAGATCTGCTGCAAGAGCCATAGCATAGGGGCGCAAGGACAGAGCATTGTCTGTCTGCCCTGTCAGCTGACGGTGACGGTGACCGATGGCAGCAGCGACAGCCTTCCGCTGCCGGATGCCGTGATCGGGTAAGGAGTACGCAAATGAAGGATAATGGAGCGACAGGTACTTTGCTGACGCATCGGCTGGCACGCAATGGGATCCTGTTGGCATTGGCGGCAGCCTTTTCCTTTCTGGAATCACTGCTGCCGTTACCGGGTGGGATCCGCATCGGGCTTTCGGGTCTGATCACGATGTATGCGATTTTGTATCTGCGGGTTTCCGATGCCGTGGGGATCACTGTGCTCAAATCGGTATTTGCGGCAATGACAAGAGGCATCACAGCAGGTCTGCTTTCGGCCGGCGGCGGAATGCTTTCGCTGATCGGGATGCTGCTGCTGTGGCACATGGGCAGCTCTCTGCTGCTGATGAGCAGTCTGGGCGGCTGCCTGCATAATCTGGGACAATGGCTTTGTGCGAGCCTTTTGCTGCAAAGCGATGCATTATACTGGTATCTTCCTGTGCTGACAGCAGCGGGCATATGCTCGGGCGTGCTGACAGCCTGTTTATTTCATATACTGCTGCCGAAGCTTCGGCTTGCGGCGCATATCCAAAATCGTGCGATGGGCACGGAAAGGCGAATCGATTCATGAAACGATGCAAGGGCATACATCTGAACCATCGAAAACATACGGCAGCATTGCAGACAGTGCGTCTGCCGCTGCCTGAAAAAGTCATACTGCCCATGTCCATGCACATGGGCGCACCCTGCCGACCGATGGTGGCAGTGGGAGACACCGTAACCGTCGGACAGCAGATCGGAGAACCCACAGCGGCATTTTCCGTCCCGATCCATGCCAGTGTATCGGGCAAGGTGGCTGCCATACGGGAGCATCTTTGTGCAAACGGCACGAAATGTCCCGCAGTCGAGATCGAAGCCGATGGGCAACAGACCATCCATCCATCCTGTCAGCCGGTGGAGCCAAATACCAAAGAGGAGCTGATCGCACTTGCCCGGAATTCGGGCTGTGTGGGTCTGGGCGGTGCCGGCTTTCCGACCCATATCAAGCTTTCGGCGCAAAAGCCGATGGATATGCTGGTGGTCAACGGTGCGGAATGTGAACCGTATCTGACATCGGATTGCCGACAGATGATGGAAGCGGCTTCGGATTGCATTGACGGAATCGTCATGATCATGAAGCTGATGTCCATATCCCGCTGTCGGATCGGTGTGGAAAACAATAAGGCGGCAGCCATCCGCCGTCTGGCAGATGCCTGCAAGGCGCATCCGGAGATCGAGGTGATCCCGCTGCCTTCGGTCTATCCGCAGGGCGCAGAGAAGGTCATGATCTATCATACCACTGGCAGAGTCATCACCGAGGGCACCTTGCCTGCAGATCATGGTGTATTGCTGCTGAATATCAGCACCTGTGCGTTTTTGTATCAATATACCCGCACGGGTATCCCGCTGGTGGAGCGGCGTGTGACCGTAGACGGCACTGCGGTACGCAAGCCCTGCAATCTGCTGGTACCCATCGGAACGCCGGTACGCTTGCTGCTGGAATATGCAGACTATGATGCGGCACAGATGAAACGATTGCTCAGCGGCGGTCTGATGATGGGTCTGCCGCTGTATTCTGTGGATACCCCGATCTGCAAGCCCAATAACGGCTTGCTTGCCATGGGGGAGATCCCTGAGAAAAAACAGACTGCCTGCATCCGCTGCGGACGCTGTATGCGGTCTTGCCCCATGGGGCTGATGCCCATGGCATTGGAGCGTGCTTATGCCAAAAAGGATCGGAAAGCGCTGGAGAAGTATAAGGTCATGCTTTGTATGAACTGCGGCTGCTGTTCCCATGTCTGTCCGGCGGCAAGACCTCTGGCAGCGACCAATCAGCTGGCAAAGAGTATGCTGTCCGGCAAATGAAAGGAGTACCGATTTTTTGAATCTGTTATATGTTTCGCCGTCTCCCCATGAAAGATCCCCCATGACAACGGGAAGGATCATGCTCTGTGTCTTGCTGGCACTGATGCCCACAGCCATTGCAGGCTGTCTGAATTTCGGTGCGCGGGCAGTACTGGTATTGCTTGTGAGCACCGCAAGTGCGGTGGTCTATGAGGGCTTATGCCGTGTGCTGATGAAACGGGAGCAAACCATTCTTGACGGCAGTGCAGCGGTAACGGGCTTGCTGCTGGGATTGAATCTGCCGGCAACGATCCCCCTATGGCAGGTGATGATCGGCAGCTTCACGGCTATCGTGATCGTAAAGCAATTGTTTGGCGGTCTGGGACAGAATTTTGCGAATCCTGCCATTGTGGGAAGGATCGTGATGCTGATTTCCTTCCAGTCTGCGATGACCACATGGCAGGCACCGAACAGCGATGCGTTGGTTTCTGCCACACCGCTGGTTTCGGGAGATGCCTCTTACTGGGATCTGTTTCTGGGCAATACCGCAGGCTGTATCGGAGAGACCTGCGGCGCAGCGATTCTGCTGGGGGGACTCTATCTGTGTCTGCGCGGGATCATCCGCCCGACCATCCCCATTGCCTTTCTGGGCAGTGCAGCGCTGTGCAATGCCATCGTCGGCAACGATCCGTTGTATCAGCTTCTGGCAGGCGGCATGCTGCTGGGTGCCGTATTTATGGCAACGGATTATGTGACAACACCTGTGACTACAGGCGGCAAGGTGATCTTCGGCATCGGCTGTGGTCTGCTGACCTTTGTGATCCGTCAGTATGGCGGTTATCCGGAGGGCGTATCCTTTGCGATCCTGCTGATGAATCTTGCAGCACCGCTGATCGACCGTCTGACTGTTGTCAGACCCTTTGGTGCAGCACAGCAGACAAAACAGGAGGCGAAGGAGCATGCGTGAAGGGATCAAAGCACCTCTGGTGCTGACTGTGATCAGTGCGGCGGTCTGCGGTATGCTGGCATTTGCCAATGCACTGACAGCAGATAAGATCGAGCAGGCAGAACAGGCTGCTTTGCAGGAGAGTCTGACACAGGCTTTCGGTGAGGCGGAATATGAAACATTGCCGCAGCAATATGAGGGTATCCGACAGGTGATTCAGGATGCCGACGGACGGCTGATCTTCGATGTGATCTCCAGCGGCTATGAAACGGATGGGCAGCATCTGCTGATCGGCATTGATCCTGAGGGCGCTGTCTGCGGTGTCTGTGTGGTATCCATAGCAGATTCTCCCACACAGGCGGCAAAGGTGCAGGAGGATACGTTCCTCTCGCAATTTCTCGGCAGACAGGAGGCAACAGATGCCTATGATGCCGTTGCCGGTGCCACCAAATCCTCACAGGGCATACAGAATGCCGTCAATCTTGTGCTGGAAACCTATCGGATTCATAAGGAGGCGATGACCGATGGCTGATACAGGGACATCATGCAGTCTGCGGCAGGAATTTTCCAAGGGCCTGATCCGGGAAAATCCAACGCTGTTCGGATTGCTGGGAATGTGTCCGACGCTTGCGGTGACGCAAGAGGCTAAAAATGCATTGGGCATGGGAATCGCCACGACCTTGGTGCTGATCGGCTCCAATATCGTGATCTCTCTGCTGCGACGGGTGATCCCGCCGGCAGTGAAGCTGCCTTGTTATATCGTGATCATCGCAGGCTTTGTTACGATGGTGGAGTTTCTGCTCCATGGCTTTGTGCCGGAGCTGTATACCGCTTTGGGTACATTTTTGTCGCTGATTACAGTCAATTGTATTATTCTGGGACGTGCAGAGCTGTTTGCCTGCAAGCATACTGTAATTCGCTCCGCACTGGATGGTGCCGGAATGGGCTTAGGCTTTACGCTTGCATTGCTGCTGGTTGGCTCTGTGCGTGAGCTGTTTGGAGCCGGTACACTGTTTGGCATTTCGGTGATGGAGCAGAATGCCGTATCGGTGCTGACCCTTGCACCCGGCGGATTCTTTGTGCTGGGATGTGTGATTGCATTGGTGAATCGAATTGCCCATCGAGAGCCGCCGCGTACTGCAGGCTGCACGGGATGTCCCAATGCAGCGACCTGTGCGGCATCGAAGGGAGGCTGTTCCCAATGAGTATTCTTGGTATTATGCTGTCTGCCATTCTGACTGATAATTTTGTGTTATCGAAATTCATGGGCTGCTGTCCGTTTTTAGGCGTATCCAAGAAAATCAGTGCCAGTATCGGAATGGGTGCGGCTGTCATTTTTGTGATGGTATGCTCTACGGCAATTACATATCCGATCTATATGCGGCTGCTTTTGCCTCGATCTCTTGCCTATTTGCAGACAATGGCGTTTATTCTGGTCATTGCGTTGTTTGTACAGCTTGTAGAGATCGTGCTGAAAAAGCTGCTGCCGCCGTTATATCGTGCCTTGGGCGTTTATCTTCCGCTGATCACGACAAATTGTGCTGTACTGGGTGTTACGCTGCTGAATGTGGATCATTTTGCATCCTCAGCTACCTTTATGGAAGGTTATGGCAAAGCATTGCTGTATGCATTGTGTGCAGGTATCGGCTTTACGCTTGCGCTGGTATTGTTCGCCGGAGTAAGAGAGCGGATCGAAGATGCAGATATCCCTAAGGCATTCAAGGGGATTCCCGCAACGCTTGTGGCAGCCTCTATCGTATCCCTGAGCTTTCTTGCCTTTTCGGGTATGTCATAAGGAGGCGCTATGATCGAACGATATCTGATTCCGATTCTGATCTTTGCCGCCTTGGGACTTCTGGCAGGGATCCTGCTTGTAACAGCCAGTAAGCTGTTTGCCGTCAAAACCGATCCGCGGATTGCAGCCATTCAAGAACTGCTGCCGGGAGCCAATTGCGGTGCCTGTGGGTATGCAGGCTGTTCGGATTATGCGGAAGCTGTTGTGACAAAGGGTGCTGCAACCAATTTGTGCCGTCCGGGCGGTACAGAGACTGCGGTGCAGATCGCCGGTGTTATGGGAACCGCAGCGCTGACCATCAAGCCGGAGATCGCTGTATTGCATTGCCGTGGACATTGCAATGCTACCACACGGAAATATCAATATGACGGTATTCAGAGCTGTGCCGCAGCCAAACGATTGCATGGCGGCAGCAATGGCTGCGCCTATGGTTGTATCGGTCTTGGCGACTGTGTGGCGGTATGTGAATATGATGCGATCCGCATCATCAATGGGATCGCAGATATCCAGCCGGGATTATGCCGTGCTTGCGGACGCTGCGTGCAGGCATGTCCCAATGGATTGATCTCATTGCGCTCCACACTGAAGCATATTGATGTCCGATGTTCATCGCGTGACAGCGGTAAAGCGACCAAAGCGGTATGTAAGCTTGGCTGTATCGGCTGTCGGATCTGTGAGAAGAAGTGTATGAGTCATGCGATTCATGTAGAGAATAATCATGCAGTGATCGATTACAGTAAATGTACGAGCTGCGGCACTTGCAGTGATTATTGTCCGACGGGAGCGATCTGCAATTGTGAGCAGACGAACTGAGGATTCCAATAAAGAGAGAAAGCCGTTTTTGATGGAAAGTCAAAAGCGGCTTTTTGTGTATGAGTTTCTCTCCCGTGCCCCCTTTTCCTTGACTCCCTTCCCTCTATTGAGCAACGGAAGCTCATCGGATTTCTTTTGCTGTGATGGAAGGCAAACAGAGGGGATGGAGATAACGGTAAGCGCCCTCCTCTTTGGTTGGCAAGACCCCAAAAACGGCATCTTACAGACAAAAATCCCTCCACAAAGAAGCCTTTGCGGAGGGATCTGTATCACTTGATAGAAATTATGGATCTCTGTCAGCTGTGCTTGCGGCGGATCACAAATGCAGTTGCCAGTGCAAAGCATCCTGCAACGGCAATCGCAATGGGCATGGAATCACCGGTCTGTACACCGCTGGAGGTCGTTTCACTTGTAATCTGGGTTGTTTCAGCAGTGAGCACCTCGGTGGAAGTGGTGGTTTCGGTAGTAGTTGTGGTGATTTCGGTCGTCATGGTAGTTGTAGTTGTAGTGGTAGTGGTATTTGTTGTGGTGGTAGATTCAGGTGTTGTCGTTGTTGTAGTAGTCGTGGTGGTAGATTCAGGCGTAGTGGTAGTGGTCGTAG
>JAZOCU010000050.1:0-6319 GCA_045596625.1 Oscillospiraceae bacterium
AAATAAGTATGCTGAGGGCTATTCCGCAAAGCGCTACTATGGTGGCTGCGAATGCGTTGATATCGTTGAAGATCTTGCTGTTGAGCGCGCGAAAAAGCTGTTCGGTTGCAAATATGCTAATGTACAGCCTCACTCCGGCTCTCAGGCAAATACCGCTGTTTATTTTGGTCTGCTTACTCCCGGTGATACCGTTTTGGGTATGAGTCTTGCTCACGGTGGACACCTCACTCACGGTTCTCCTGTGAACCTCTCCGGTAAATATTTCAACTTTGTTTCTTATGGTCTCGGTGATGATGAATTCATCGATTACGATAAGGTGGAGGCGCTTGCAAAAGAGCATCGTCCGAAAATGATCGTTGCCGGTGCCAGTGCTTACCCTCGCACCATCGATTTTGCCCGTCTCTCCCAGATCGCAAAATCCGTTGACGCATATCTCATGGTTGATATGGCTCACATCGCCGGTCTGATCGCTGCCGGTCTCCATCAGTCTCCTATCGGCTATGCTGATGTCGTGACAACTACTACACACAAGACACTTCGTGGTCCCCGCGGTGGTCTGATCCTCACTAACGATGAGGAAATCGCTAAGGAGATCAACAAGGCGATCTTCCCCGGCATTCAAGGCGGCCCTCTGATGCACGTCATTGCTGCTAAGGCTGTTTGCTTTGGCGAGGCACTCCAGCCTGAGTTCAAAGCTTATCAGAAACAGGTCATTGATAATGCACAGGCTTTGGCTAAGGGATTGCTGGATCGCGGCTTCAATCTGGTTTCCGGCGGTACGGATAACCATTTGATGCTCGTTGATCTGCGTCCTGTTGACATCACCGGTAAAGAGCTTGAACATCGTCTGGATGAGGTTTATATCACTGTCAATAAGAATGCAATCCCCAATGATCCGCAGAAGCCTTCCATTACCAGCGGTATTCGTGTGGGTACTCCCGCTGTTACCAGCCGCGGCCTTGTAACCGAGGATATGGACAAGATCGCTGAGTTTATGTATCTCGCCGCTACTCAGTTTGACGAGAAAGCTGATACAATCCGTGAAGGCGTCACTGCTCTTTGCGCAAAGTATCCGCTGTACGAATAATCCTTTCCGCCACTTGAATGATCACAAAAGCAGGACAAATCGTTGTCCTGCTTTTCGTGCGTTTTCGTTCCTATTGATAAAGGGAGACAGCTATGGAATTTCAAGTCACTCATATTTTGCTCGATTGTGGTCTGATTCTTCTTACTACCAAGGCTTTTGGTATGCTGACCAGAAAACTCGGGCTACCACAGGTTGTCGGCATGATCATCGCCGGACTTTTGATCGGACCTGCTTTCTTCACAGGATGCAGCTTCTCCGGTCTGATTCACCCAACGCAAATGGAAATGAATGTGCTGCAAAGCTTTTCTCAGATCGGTGTCGTGTTCATTTTGTTCTCAAGTGGATTGGAAACCGATATCAAAGAAATGAAACGCAGCGGTCTTGCTGCAACCTCTATTGCTATGGCCGGTGTTTTTATCCCGATCCTTCTTGGGACGATCGTTGCTCTGCTCTTTATGGGTGGTCTAGATTCTGCAAAGAATACCGATCTGTTGATGAATGCCATTTTTATTGGATGTATCCTTTCCGCTACCAGCGTCGGTATCACGGTTGAAACCCTTCGCGAACTGGGGAAACTGAATACCAAAGTCGGCACCACTGTTCTCAGCGCCGCTATCATTGATGATATCATCGGTATTCTTGCACTCAGTATTGTTACAAGTCTAAAGGGACACGGCACCCTTACATCCACTGTGATCCGTACCCTCAGCTTTTTCTTATTCACAGCCGTCATCGGTTGGCTTCTGCGCCGTGCTTTCCGTATGCTGGTTCGTATCTATCCCCACAAGCGCAGAACCAGTATTTTTGCCCTATCTACCTGCTTTCTGTTTGCCTACTGCGCCGAGGAAATATTCGGTATTGCAGCAATCACAGGCGCCTATATGGCCGGCTTGATGCTCAGCGGTCTGGGTGATACCAAATTCGTTGACCGTAAAGTCATTGTAAGCGGCTATATGCTGTTTACGCCCATGTTCTTCGCCTATATTGGTATCAGTGCAGATTTCAGTCATTTTTCATCCGGTGCTTTGCTCTTTGCCGCTGCTTTTGTTTTGGTGGGTATTCTTGGTAAGATCCTCGGATGCACTGCCGTTGCCAAATGCTTCCGCTATAACAATCAAGAATCTGTTTCCATTGGCTGCGGTATGATTGCCAGAGGTGAGGTGGCATTGGCTGTTTATGCTACCGGTCAAACACTGATTGCTTATGAAAACGGTAATCTCATCGGTATTGATCCTCTTGTTTCGACGATCTGTCTGATCGTAATCAGCTCTATTCTCTGTCCGGTACTGCTCAAATTCGTAATTCGGAATCATCATGCGGATAACATCCACGATACACACAGGGATGTTTCCATTTCCTCGGAAGCAATCGAAAATGTTCACCACAATAATCCCATCGAAGCATAACCGGAGTCAATACTATGCCAATACCAAAAGTTATACTGCTTTGCGGTAAAATCGGAGTAGGGAAAACAACATATGCTCATCAGTATACTGCGCAGCATAAAGCGATCGTTCTCTCCTGTGATGAGATCATGCTCACACTCTTTCCTCAGCAGCTCGGTGATCAGCACGATATCCTTGCACAGCGCACACAGCAATATCTCTTTGCAAAATCTTTGGAACTGATCCATGCCGGTATTACCGTGATCTTGGATTGGGGTTTTTGGAAAAAAGCGGATCGGGATGCTGCCAAAGCCTTCTATGCTGCCCATCGTATTCCATATGAAATGCATTATATTGCAGTCTCTGATGCGATTTGGATGCAATATCTCGCAAAAAGAAATCAACTCGTTCTTGATGGAGACATCAATGCTTATTTGGTAGATGAAGGATTAGTTAAAAAATGCTGTCATCTCTTTGAACCACCTCTGCCACTGGAAATTGATGTCCTCTATCATAATGATTCGATTCTCCCGTCGGATGTGTCCTAATCTCTCAGAATATTGCAGAATCTTTGATTTTTCACAAAAATTGTCTCTTGACAAATTCCTTGGCCCATGGTATACTGGTATGAAATCTGACCAAAGATAAGGAGGTGTTCTGCTTGAAACAATCCGGCACCAAAACCATTGCCGAAAATCGCAAGGCAAGACACGATTTCTTCGTACTGGAAACGTATGAAGTCGGCATCGCCTTAGTCGGTACTGAGGTCAAATCCATTCGGCAGGGCACCGTCAACCTCAAAGATAGCTGGTGCTCCATTGATGATGGTGAGCTGTTTATCAGAGGAATGCATATTTCTCCTTATGAGAAAGGAAATCTTTTCAACCGGGATCCCTTGCGTGTGCGTCGCTTGCTTATGCATAAACGGGAAATCCTAAAGCTCTTTGGCACGCTAAAACAGCAGGGCTTGACCCTCATTCCACTTTCCCTTTATTTCAAAGACAGCCGCGTTAAGGTTCAGCTCGGTCTCTGCAAAGGTAAAAAACTCTACGATAAGCGTGAGGATGCTGCCATCCGCTCTGCAAATCGTGAGATCGATCGGAATGTCAGACAATCCGGTAAACACTATCGGGAGGATTAATATGCATTGCTCCTCCCCTTCTATGGGGGCGTAAAGGTTTCGACGGGGGCTGTGAAATTTGATCGGCGAGTCGGGGCGCACTGCCCGTAAATGGTGCAACTTATAAATTTAAACGAGAATAATAATTCCGTTCTGATGGCCGCTTAAGGCCGTCCGTCTGCCCGAAACATACCACGGGTTCGGTGTCAGGCGTCGATACGTGGTGAACGTCTGTCGCTTACGCTCATAACGACAGTCGTATTATGAGCTACCAATATATACAGCCTGTTTGTTGGCGGTATGTAAAGGGAATGCAGTAAACAAACTACACTCGTAGATGATTGGATGAATCGGTTTTCGGACACGGGTTCAATTCCCGTCGCCTCCACCAAACAGGTATAAAGTGAACACCTACTACTTGAAAAATGCCTTTGTAGTAACGGTTTGGCTTTAATACCTACATAAAAAATCAGCGGTTAAGGTGTAAATCCTCAACCGCTTTTTTGTTGCTTATCGGTTAGTTTCGATAAAGTATTTTACAAGGTCAGGCAAAATGCCCTGCCGTGATACATCACCGATAAATGATACATCGGTTATCTTTGGCGGTGTCTTGCCGTTGGTGTAAAAGTTCAAAACATCAATAATCTTTAACCGTTCTTTTCTTCCGTCATTGTATGTAATATCAGCCCACACATCACGGAAAAACTCTTTTTCAAGCTCTGTAAGTCTTTTAATTATTGGCTTGTTCATAAGCTATCCTCTCAATTCTGTTCAATATCCTTTGCACATCGTCAAGGCTGTTCCCACTTATTACACGGATAAAGCTTGCATTTGGGCTTGCTTCAAGCTCGTCAACGGTGCATTGCTTTTCCACTCCGTCAAAGTCTGCAAGGATAACAAGCTTATCAGGTGCTATCTGTTCAAGCTTTCTCAATCTTTCGATTATGCCCCTCATCGTCTGCCCCCTCGTCATCTCCGAAAATTTCTCTTTCATACATTGAAATATCTTCAATTTCGATTATCTCGTCATTTTCCAACATTTCAAGGCGTTTCAAAATATCCTTTGCCATTTAGTCCTCGCTTTCAAAATCGTGTATATTTCTGTTTGGTGCAGGATTATTCAATGCATAATTGACAAAGTCCCAAAATTCCTGCGTTTTCTTTTCGATTATATCCTCAAGGGCTATCCGCTTTTCAATCTCATTCAACCTATTTATAACAGTTTTATTCATTTTCGCCCACCGTGATATAGATGTTTTCTGCTTCGGCAAAAATCCTGTCTGCCTGTTCATCATATACCCTTGCTATACCGTCAGAAAGTCCTCTGTCATCACGCATAGCCTTTTGCCCCCACATAATAAGAGTGTCAAGATGTTCATTGTACGGTATGCGATAATCTTTGAATTGTGTACCGATAGCAAACAGCTCATTGTCCTTTTCTTCCTTGCCTCTTTTATAGGCATAATCTCCGATAATACGGAGCATTGCGGAATTGCCGTTAAAATCGTTGATAAGTGCCTTAATTTCGTCAGGTCGCAAAATACCACTCTTTAACAATTCAACTGTTGCAAGGTCAACTTTCTTTCCTGTTGCTCGGTCATACTCACCGAAAACCGCCTCACATTCAGACTTTATTCTTTCATATTCTGCATTGGTATTGTTGATAAGTTCAGAAAGTTGCTTTTTGATTTCTGCTTTGTTTTTCTGATATGTTTCGGTGTCCTCTCGCTCATATTTAGAATTAGACCAACCTCGTGCAATATCACGCTTTCTCAACGCCTCAATCTTATCAAGTCTATCATTCAAGAGGGTATATTCTTCTCTTGCTTTGTTGTATGTTTCTCTTATTTTGGTTAAAAACTCCGTTACATTTCTATACTGTGCCATAGTTCAAAATCTCCTTATAATTTAATTATTCATACTTTTTTCAAGTTCTTCAATTCTTGAAATTATGTCTGCCTGTTCGGTGTATTTCAGGCAATTTTGCAATATCAGAGCAGAGGCATTTAATCGCACCTGTGGAGCGGTGTCCGTATCTTCCATAATGCCTCTGATTGTGTCAACCGCCTTTGTCAATGTTGCTTGTAATGAATTGCAAGCCTCATTCAAAACAAGTGAACGCCTGCGGTCATATTCTGCCTTGAATGTTTCATCTGCAAGCCTGTTGTAAATTGTGGTACGGCTAACGCCTGAAATTTTCTCTGCCTCTGCTATGCTCCCACAGGATAACAGAGCGGTCAAGATGTGTTCGTCTTTTGGTTTCAATTCCATTCAATCACCCCTTATTGTGTAAACTTTTTCGCTGATATGTAAAAATCTTGTTTGCCGTCTTGTCATATACTCGCAAGCCTGACGGAATAATCTCGATTTTTATTGTTTCGGTGTCAACCGTTGTATAAGGCTCGGAAACGCTTTCAGAACGCTTTACACGGACGGAGCGGAAAGAGTATTCCTTATCTGCTACAAAGTCAGAAACAAGCGTTATATTGCCCTCTCGTGTGATTGTAACGCTATCACTCTGATATAGTATTTTCGGCTCATCATTGCACCCTGCAAACAACATCAAACACACACATACAAGCAACGCAAAAGCAATTTTTTGTAAAAGCTTTCGTCTTTTTTCTCTGTCCTTTTTTGCCTGTTCAACATTGCACGCATATTCAAGGGCTTTTTTGCCTTTGCGATAATTTTTATAATACTCTCTTTGATACGCCCTGCGTTTTTCTA
>JAZOCU010000051.1:0-33397 GCA_045596625.1 Oscillospiraceae bacterium
GAACACGGACAGAGAATGGATAGCAATATAGATAGGCATCGCCGAAAGACTCCCATCTCCCTTCCCCCCCCTCTGATCGGTGCGACCGACGAAGTTCGGAATTCACAAGTAAATCCTCAAAGAAAAATAAAAAGCCGCTTCTGATTTTCATCAAAAGCGGCTCAAACGTCATACATTATTTCTTATCCAGAATCTTGAAGATCTCAGAAAGATCATCATCGTCATCCAGACGAGGAATAGAACCCGCACGGCTTGCCGATGCAGCAGGCTTCTTGGGATCCACAGAGGGGAAGCCATCCACCAGCGGATTGTTGATCGAAATGATCTCCTCTACCATACCGGAAGGCTCAGCCACAGGGGCATCCGCATCATCATAGCCGGCAGCAATGACCGTAATGGTCATTTCATCGTTCATATCCTCCTTGAAGGCAGTACCGAAGATGAACTCGACACCCTCAGCAGCGGTCTCGGTGATCATCTTGGTAGCGGTATCCACCTCGGTAGAGAGGGTATCCTCGCTCATAGCGATATTGATCAGCAGACGCTTTGCACCTGTGATCGAAGTCTCAAGCAGCGGGCTGGTGATAACAGCAGCTGCGGCTTCCTCTGCCTTGTTCTTGCCGGAGCCATGTCCGATTGCCATATGTGCATAGCCTGCACCCTTCATGATCGTAGAAACATCGGCAAAATCCAGATTGATATAGCCATCCTCCACGATCAGATCAGAGATCGACTTCACACCGGTCTTGAGGATATCATCAGCCATCGCAAAGCTTTCTTTCATGGTGAGAGGCTTGTCCACACCGACCAGCAGACGCTCATTGGGAATCACGATCAGCGAATCCACATACTGCTTCAGGGATTCGATGCCGCGCTCTGCCTGTGCCATTTTATGCTCACGCTCAAAGGCGAAGGGCTTTGTGACCACCGCAACGGTCAGAATACCCAGCTCCTGAGAGATCTGTGCCACTACGGGAGCTGCACCGGTACCGGTACCGCCGCCCATGCCGGCAGTGATAAACACCATATCCGCACCCTTGAGTGCATTGCTGATCTCATCACGGTTCTCTTCCGCAGACTGGCGGCCCACATCGGGCTTATTGCCTGCACCTCTGCCGCGGGTCAGCTTGGCGCCGATCTGGATACGGGTGGGTGCCTTGGAGTTGAGCAGTGCCTTTGCATCCGTATTCACGGCAATATATTCAATATTCTTCACATCAGACGAGACCATGCAGTCCAGCGCATTGCCGCCGCCGCCGCCGACACCGACAACCTTGATATTTACCTGCGGGTCAAAAGAATCTTCATAAATAAAGTCAGTCATCCAAAGTTCCTCCTACTTCAGCGGTACTGGATACCGGCCGCCGTATTTGCATATAGATATATTCTACCACAGTTTTTCTCTGATTGCAAGACCATTTTCGAGTTTTTTCCTATTTTCCGAAGAATTGAACATAATCACGAATTTTCACTCAATGTTGTCGTAGTTTCTGTGAGTTCTGTCGTATTTTCATCGGGAGATTGGGTCGTGATCACAGCCGAATCCTCGGAGATCACCGAGATTTGATTGCTGCCGATCATCCGCAGACGATAGTTACGGTCGGGGTTGAGCTTTTTGATGGTTTCGGCAGCAAACTGCAGCTTATATGCGGCATCATTGCAATTGCCCATTTCAAATACGATCTTATCCCCAAACCGCACCAGGATCCCATAATGATCGGTGATATCCACCGAAACGATCCCTTCCACGCCGGATTCCACCACCGCAGCGGTCACGGCACGCAGCACATCATTTTCGCCCGGCTCGCTGGAAAGAAACTCCTGTCCGGGCGTATCGCTGGCAGGATCGAAGCCCTCGATCAGCAGCAGATCGGGCATCGGCTCCGTGCGGGTCTCCAGATTCCGGTTCGAGACACTGATGAGCAGATAGCCATGGGAATATTTCACATTGGCGATCGGCTCTGCCTTGGTCACATGGATCTGCACCGTTGTGGGGAATTTCCGCTTGACCGTCACCTGCTCCGCATAGGGCAGTGCGGTCTTGATGCGTTGTTCCGCCACAGCGGTATCCAGCCGCACCAGATTATCGCCTGCCCGGATCCCGCTGGCAGTAATGATATCCTGTTCACCATACTGTGTCTCATTGTCCACTTCGATCGTGGTGAGATTAAACAGCATCGTCATGGAAAGGGATATGCCGATGCCCAGCACCAGAAAGATCACCAGCAGAAAATACATCGCACGGTATCGGGTGCGGCGATGCTGCCGTTTGCTGCTTTGTTGCCGTTTTACGTTGGTTTTGACTATGTCTCGCATGATGCTTTCCTCCTCTTTGCGGAGCGCGCTCCTTTCCACAGCGGATTGTTGAAAACAATCGGTGTTTCTTGCGGATCTTTTCCACGAATCCAACAGGTTTTCAACATTGATTTGTCGATTTCAAGCCGTTTTTTGAGGGTATGTCATGGGTTTTCCACAAAAATTGCCGCTTTCCACCGGATTTTCAACAGCAAGAGAGGCATATCACAGGATTCTCTCGCATATTCTTTCAAAACGGGATGCGCTGTACATTGCCGCCCAGACTGTTGAAAGTTTCTGCGAACTCTGCATAGCCCCGATCAATGTGATGCAATCCGTGAAGAAGGGTTTCGCCCTCGGCACCCACAGCTGCCACCGCAAGCGCTGCACCGCCCCGCAGATCCATCGCCGCAAGCTCGGCGCCATGAAGCTTCGGTACGCCATGCACAACAGCGGTCCGTCCCGAGATCCGGATCCTTGCGCCCATTCGCAGCAGCTCGCCCACATGCATAAACCGGCTTTCAAAGATCGTTTCCTCGATCACGCTGGTGCCCTCGGCACAGGCAAGCACTGCCATCATGATCGCCTGCCCGTCGGTGGGAAAGCCCGGGTGCGGCATCGTGCGCAGATATCGCACTGCCCGCAGCGGTCTGCCCGCATCCAGATATACCCGATCGCCGCTGAAGCCCAATCGGCAGCCGGCACCTTCCAAAGCGGCGATGGCCGCTTCCAGATCCGCAGGCTGTACCCCGCTGAGGGTGATCCTGCCGCCGGTCGCCGCTGCCGCACACATCCATGTGATCGCTGCGATCCGATCGGGCATCACCGAATAGGATGTGCCATGCAGCGATTTGACCCCGTGGATGCAGATGGTGCTCTCTCCTGCGCCATGGATCCGGGCACCGCATTGATTTAAGAAATTAGCAATATCAACGATCTCCGGTTCTCGTGCCGCATTGGTTAAAACAGTTTCTCCTTTTGCAAGGACGGCTGCCATCATGACATTTTCGGACACGCCTACCGAGGGAAACGGCAATGCGATCCTTGCCCCATGCAGACCTTCGGCACGGCAAAAGATCCTGCTGCCCTGCTCGGAGATATGCACGCCCATTTTCCGCATGGCATCCAGATGAAGATCAATGGGACGCGGTCCCAGTTCGCAGCCGCCGGGCATTGTGAGCGTACAAGCACCCATGCGGCCGAGGATGGGGCCGAGAAACATGATCGAGGAGCGCATCCGGCGCATATCCTCATCGGGGATCTCAAAGCTTCGGATCGAATCCGAACGGATCTCTGCCTGCCCGTCTTGGAGCAAACAGCTGCATCCCAGAGAATGCAGGATCCGGCTGGCTGCCCATACATCCGTCAGCTGCGGAACATTATGTAGCACACAGGCATCCTTGCACAGAATCGCTGCGGCCATCATGGGAAGCGCACTGTTTTTGGCTCCCTGCACGCAGACCTCGCCATGCAATGGCTGTCCTCCTGTGATTTTCAGATATTGCTCTGCCATATCCACACCACCTAAGCGAAATTCGGCACAAGACCGTGTATGCTTTATGGTATGCGATCGGCGCTGATTTGTGATTCGCTTTGTAAATTCCCCTTAATCCATCGGCGGCAGCAGCGGCTGCAATACCTGCCAGATCCGTTCATCGGTATCGCGGATGGCAAGTGCACCGGCACGCTGTCCCATAGCCGAAAGCTTCTCGGGCGATTCATATAAGCCTTTGATCTTTTCCTTCATCAGATCTGCCGTGAGCTGCTTCTGCTCGATCACGATGGCGGCACCTGCCGTGCCAAGCTCATTGGCATTGTGGAGCTGGTGATTTTCTGCCGCATTGGGATAGGGAATCAGAATGGATGCTCTGCCCACCATTTCCAGCTCGCTGAGCGTAGAGGCACCCGATCGGCTGATGACCAGATCCGCTGCGGCAAGACAGACATCCATATCATGGATATATTCCGTCACACGCAGTCTGCCATCCTCCATGGGCAAGCCTTTCTGTGCCATGGCTGCGGGGAATTCCTCTTTGCCGTGCTTGCCGTAGGCATGGATATGATTGATCTTCAGCCCTGCCTTGCGGTGCCATTCGATCACCTCGGGCATCAGATCATTGAGACATTTTGCGCCCTGACTGCCGCCGAAGGAAAGAATCGTCATGCCCTCGGAAAAGCCGAGAAGCTGTCTTGCCTGTTCCTTTTTGCGCTTGAGCAGTGTGCTTCTTACCGGCAAGCCCGTCAGCACCATAGGTACCTGCTGCGGAAAGCGTTCTCTTGCCGCATCAAAGGTCAGCATGATCGCCTTTGCCTTGGGTGCCAGCAGCTTATTGGTCACGCCCGGATAGGCGTTTTGTTCATGGATCACCGTGGGGATCGAAAGCTGCTGTGCCGCACGGATCACAGGGCCCGATGCATAGCCGCCCGTACCGATGGCAAGATCGGGACAAAACTCCTTGAGGATCTTTTTGGCATTGCTGCCTGCGGTCATCAGATAGGATGCCGCTTTCAGATTATGCAGGATATTTTCCGGCCGGAAACTGCGCTGAAATCCCGCTACCTTGACATAGGAGATCGGATAGCCTGCCTGCGGCACCAATGTTGCCTCCATCCCGTTGGGAGTTCCCACAAATAAAAATTCTGTCTGCGGACAACGGGCGGCGATGATGCCTGCCATGGCAAGGGCCGGATTGATATGGCCGCCGGTACCGCCGCACGCAAATACTACTCGCATGATAACCTCACTGTTCCTGTTTTTTGGCGGATTCTCTCACCGTCAGTTCAGATGTGCATGACGGGAGATATTTAATAAAATACCCATCTCGATCAGCTGCATCACCAAGGCCGTGCCGCCATAGGAGAAAAACGGCAGACTGATGCCTGTGTTGGGGATCATATTGCTCACAACGGCGATATTCAGCAGCGCCTGCAAGCCGATATGCATCGTCAGACCCACAGCAACCAGCATTCCGAATTTATCATTCGCCTTGGCTGCGATATAAAATCCGCGGAAGATCAGCAGACAAAACAGCAGGATCACTGTTGCAGCACCCACAAAGCCGAATTCTTCGCAAAGGATCGCAAACACGAAATCGTTCTGGGGCTCGGGCAGATATTGATACTTCTGTCTCGATGCACCCAATCCCAGACCGAAAAATCCGCCCGAGCCGATGGCGATCAGCGATTGACAGGTTTGCCATGTTTCATCCTGCATATATTCCACATTGAAGGGATCCCACCATGAGATAAAGCGATCCATGATATAGCTGCCGCCGTTATTGATGACCTTCAGCAGAATATAGCCGCCGATGGCTATAATACCGGAAATGCAGATCCCGAAGAAATGGGAAAGCTTCATGCCGCCCACGAACAGCAGTGTCATTGCCAGAACACCAATGATGATCGTACCCGAAATATGCGGCTGCAGCAGCATCAGAACACATACGATGCCCAGCATTCCCATAAAGGGAACCACACCGAACCGGAAGGTGTTCATCCGGTTGGCATTGCGCACGATCATCGTGGCAAAAAAGATGACAATGGCAAATTTCATGATCTCAGAGGGCTGGAAGGTCAGTCCGATTCCAGGGATCGTCAGCCAGCGTGTGGCGAAGGTGCCTTGGGTCTCACCCACAAAGAGCACCAGCACCAGCATCAGCAGCGATACCACAAAGGCACTGCCCGATATCCAAAGCTTCTGAAAGATATGATAGTCGATGACCGTACCGAATGCGATCATCGCCACAACACCGAATATCGCGAATTTCAGCTGCTTGACAGCATAAAAGGTGCCGCTGTGACCATCCTCGATGGCGGCAGGATACGATGCCGAAAACATCATGATAAGGCCGATGACCAGCAGGGCGATGACGATCGCAAACAAGGGACCGTCCATATCCCCTGTGACAATACGAAAGCCGCGGCCTACGGATTTATGCTGTGTACTGCCTGCTGCCGCGGATCGGCGCACACTCCGTTGCTCCGTCATATGCAAACTCCTTTTCGTTGATCAAAAAGCGCTTGCTGCTGCAAGATTACAGAAATGCTGTCTTTGCGATCGCCAGCAGTCCGCACAGCAAGCCGAACAGAGAAAAGATCACAACGATCTTATATTCGCTCCATTCGCAAAGCTCAAAGTGATGGTGAATGGGCGACATCTTGAAAATACGCTTACCCTTGCCCTTTTCACCGGTTTTCTTATAATGCTGTCTTGCGGTGATCTTGAAATAGATCACCTGCAGCACCACGCTGAAGGCATCCAGCACATAAACCATGCCTACCAGCACCAGAAGCAGATGCATCCGGCAGGCAATGCCCAATGCCGCAAAGGCGCCGCCCAGATACATCGAGCCTGTATCGCCCATAAAGCATTTGGCAGGATGCAGATTCCAGATCAGAAAGCCAAGGCAGCCTCCTGCAATGGTAATGGCATACAGCGAAAGCTCCTTTTCATGCTGCAGAGCACACAGCACCGTCATGCTCAGCATGGAGATCACGGTCACTGTACCGCAAAGACCGTCTACGCCGTCGGTCAGATTCACCGCATTGGAAATGTACACGATAAATGCCACCATGATCGGATAATACAGCAGTCCGAAATCCGGCTGCCAGAACAGCAGATCAATGGTGGTTTCCCGATCGCCCAGTGCATATAGCGTGCCCAGAAGTGCAGCACTCAATACAATTTGTGCTGCCATTTTTTGCTTGGCATTCAATCCAAGGTTCTGCTTTTTGACTGCCTTGATGTAATCATCGGCAAAGCCGATGGAGGAAAACAGCATGGAAAACAGGATGACAGTCAAAAGCCTTATGGCATTGCTTGAGGTCTCGGCTGCCGTCGGATCGGCTCCGCCTGCCAGCCGCCATGCCAGATATCCAATGACCGTTGCGGCAACACTGCCGAACAAAAACAGAAATCCACCCATAATCGGTGTTCCCTGCTTTGCCTTATGCCATGCAGGGCCGATATCCAGAATGGTCTGCCCAAAGTGTATTTTCCGCAGAAACGGGATCAGAAACAATCCGCCTGCTCCTGCAAGAACCAGTGCGGTGATCGCCGCACCCATCGTGATCCAGATCGGCATATTCCATGCTCCTTTGATTCTCAGTGAATTGATATCTCAGCGGCACTGTGCCAATGCCTGCTGTACAAGCTCGCGCTCATCCATATGCAGATGCACGCCGCCAGCGATGATCTGATAGTCCTCATGGCCTTTTCCTGCCAGCACGATCACATCCCCTGCCTGTGCCATGGCAACGGCATGGGCGATCGCCTTCTGCCGATCCGGCTCGGTATCATAAGAGACCGCTGTATCGGCAAGTCCTGTCAGGATCTCTGCGATGATGGCATCGGGATCCTCATCTCTGGGATTATCCGAGGTAATGATCAGATGATCGGCATAGCGGGCTGCCGCTGCTGCCATTTTCGGCCGCTTGGTGCGGTCACGGTTGCCGCCGCAGCCGAAGAGGGCGATCAGCCGCCCACGGGTGCACTGCTTCATGCTTTGCAGGATCTTTTCCAGTGCATCGGGCGTATGGGCATAATCACAGATCACGGTAAAATCTCTTCCTGTGGGGATCAGCTCACATCTGCCCCGCACACCGGGATACTCTCTGAGCATGGAAAGCATCGTTTCCATGGGGATCCCAAGCTGCCGGCAGACTGCGATGGCCGCCGCCGCATTGCTGATATTGAACTGTCCTGTCATACGCATGGGGATCACAAGCTCCCCTTCGGGCGTTTGCAGGGTAAAGAGCGTTTTGTCGCTGCGAAGCTGACGATCTGTGACCAGATAATCCGCTGCACTATCCGCATTTTCGGCAACGGCAAAGGTCATTTTGGGGCAGGAGATCTCCTGCAGAAGCCGTCTGCCATAGGCATCGCCGCTGTCGATCCATGCCGAATCACAGCGGGAAAAGAGCAGCTTTTTCGCTTGATAATACTGCTCCATGGTGCCGTGCACATCCAGATGGTCTTGCGTCAGATTGAGAAATACTGCCGTTTCAAACCATGCCGGCCCGATGCGATGCTGCTCCAGACCAAAGGAAGAGACCTCCATCACGGCGAATTCGCAGCCTGCCTCCGCCATCTGTGCCAGCAGCGAGAAAAAGCTGTCGGTCAGCGGCGTGGTGTTCACCGATGGCAGCACCGTATCCTCAATGGCATACTGCACGGTACCGATCAGGCCGGCTTTTTTGCCTGCCTGCCGCAGCATCTGCCAGATCAGCGTGGAAACTGTCGTTTTGCCGTTGGTACCGGTCACACCGATGAGCCGCAGCTTCCGTTCGGGATGCCCATACCATGCCGCACACAGATCGCCATAGACCTTACGGGAATCGGATACGATCCGTTGTCTGTCTCCCAATCCCAGATCCCGCTCTGTGATCACCAGCACAGCGCCCTTGGCAAGCATTGCCTCTGCTTGTGTATGGCCATCAAAGCTGCTGCCCTTGATGCAGACAAAGATCATGCCCTCCCGCACCTTGCGGGTATCATCGGTCACACCCGTGATCTCACAATCGGGCAAAGCGGTTTGCAGGGATTCCAAAACTGTATACAGCTTCATGCTTCTATCACTCCTAACAGCGGATGTTCTCTCAGCCGCTCTGATCGCTGCTGCCGAAATCCAGATTGATGACAGACCATTTCTGTACCATCGTGCCGGCAGGGATGCTTTGCAGCAGCACCTTGACATTGCTCTGGGTTGTTGCCGCACCCTTTGCCACATAGTTGAGATTCACTTCGGCAAGCCGTGCATTGGCTTCCTTGAAGGAGAGTCCCACCACATCGGGCACTGCCACATATTCCTCCTGCACATTGCTGTCGGTATACAGCAGCACGGTACTGCCCTTTGCCGTCACCGATCCTGTGATCGGTGTCTGCATGGTAACGGTACTGCCCTCGCCGACCACCTCATACTGCAGACCCAATGCTTCCAGCTGCGTCTGCACATCCGCCACAGGCAGATCGATCAGCAGCGGTACTGTCACATCTAAGTTTTGCTTTTCTTCTTCGGTATATTCGGGATAATATCCCAGATACGGCAGAATTTTTTCCAGCGTGGCTCTTGCATAGGGTACCACGACCGTACTGCCGTAATAGTCGATCTTCGTATTGGGCTGATCTGCCATGATCAGCATAACGATCTCAGGATCATCTGCCGGTGCAAAGCAGCAATAGGATGCCACATACAGCTCATCATCGGCGGTGGTGCTGCCGCTGATGACCTGTGCCGTACCCGATTTGCCGCCGATCTTGTAGCCCTTGATATAGGCATTGCTGCCGCCGTTGTTTTCCACGACCGCCTGCAGCGCACTGCGCATCTCCGCAGAAGTCTCTGCCGAGATCACCTGTCGGCGCACGGTCTTTTCATTGGTCAGCACCACATTGCCGTCGCAGTCCACGATCTTGCTGACCACATAGGGCTTGAGCAGATATCCGCCGTTGACGACCGCTGCATAGGCGGTCACCACCTCAATGGGAGAAAGCGAGTTGGTCTGTCCGAAGGAAGAGGAGGCAAGCTCCACAGGGCCCATCTGCTCCAGCGGCATATAGACCGAGGAGGTCTCTCCGGGCAGATCAATGCCGGTCTTTTCCGTCAGACCGTATGCCTCGAAATAGCGGCAAAACAGCGCCGCACCCAATCGCTGACCCACCTCGATGAAGGCGGGGTTGCAGGAATTGGTCAGGATCTGCTCAAAGGTCTCGGAGCCATGACCGGTACGCTTCCAGCAGTTCATATCCTTATCTGCGACCTTTACGGTTCCCTTGCAGAAGAAATGATCGCCGTAGGTGATCGCATCCTCCTCCAGCGCACTGGAGGCGGTCACGACCTTAAACACCGAACCGGGGATATATGTTTCGGTAATGCATTTGTTGCGCCATTGACGTTCCCGCTGGGCAGCGATGGCCTGTTCTTTTTCGCTTTCCTCGGAAATGGCATCAATGGCATCCTGCGCCTTGACATCATAGATCATAAACGGCTCATTCAGATCAAAGCCCGGTACACTTGCCATGGCAAGCACCGCACCGGTTTTCGCATTGAGGATAATGCCGCAGGCACGGTTTGCCACCTCATAGGTCTCCACCATTTCGGTAATGGAGTTCTCAAGATAGGTCTGCAGCGTGGTATCAATGGTCAGATACAGATCATCGCCGTTTTGTGCATCGAAGGTTTTCGAATAGCGATAGGGCATCTCATTGCCGTTGGCATCCTTTGCGGTGATGGTTTTGCCGTCGATGCCGGACAGATAATCGTTATAATAGGCTTCCACGCCATATAAGCCATCGCCATCCACATTATTGAAGCCGATCACAGCGGCGGCAAGCTCATTCTGAGGATAAAACCGCTTGTTATCCGACTCCCGGCTTACGGATGACAGCGAGATCACACGCTTGCTGCCGGCCGTGGAGATCGCCGTGACATATTGCAGGATGCGATCGGCAGTGCTTTTTTCCACCTGTTTTTTCAGCACCACATAATTGCTCTGGGCATCGAAGGCTTCCCGCACTGTCAGCGGATCCAGCTTCAGCTCCTGTGCCAGATACTGCACCAGCGTTTCCTGCAATGCTTTGGTATCGATCAGATCGGGGGTATAGGTTTTTCCATCTGCGATGGCTTCCTGCAGCTTCTGCTGCTCGGACTGGTTTTTCTTTTCCACCAGCTCCATTTCCTTGCGGAACAGCCCCGGATCCAGAAAAATACGATAGACCGTTGCACTCTGGGCAAGGATCGTACCGTTGGCATCATAGATGGTGCCTCGTGCGGCAGGAATGGTAATGGTACCGAACTGTCTGGAATTTGCCATTTCGGTATAGGTATCATGCTTGATGATGGTCAGACGAAAGATATTCACCAGCAGACCGCCGGCAAACAGCAGTGTAAATCCAAGGATAATACCGTTGGCGCGGATCTTCATGCTGGTATTGGGTCGGGCAGCAGCCTTGCGCACACCTTTTCTCCATCGTGTGCGTGGATTCTGCTTTTGCGGTTCGCCTGTATTCCCGTGATTCTTTTCCGGCGTATCCGGCATACTCTGCTCCTTTCTTCCGTATCCCCGCTGACAGATCGGCGGGGCGGCTGCATCCTGCGTTGATGCGGTCTGTTCATAAACGAACAGGCGGAGAGTTTTTGCCCCCCGCCGTCCATATTCGCCCGAAAGATCCCTTCTTTGGCGGATCCTTCGAGCCGTTTTGTTCTGTGTTTTCTTTGTTCTTTTTGTTTCACACATCGCCGGTATCATTTTGCATACCGGTCATCTCATTTTCTTTGTCTGTACGTCCTTTGGGAAATGCTTGGGGGATGTGCGGCGTTCTTTTTCATCTATATGTCACACACCGCGCAGCCATTCCCAGATCTCGATGAATTTTTCCTGCAGTCTGACAAAAAAGTTCTTTTCGGGCTCTGCGATCTGCACATCGTCCTCGGTCTGAATCTGAATATATTGGATCTGTGAATCATCCAGCGGCTTGAGTCCGAGCACCTCTTCGGCATATTTCTCGACATTCTTCACGGTAGTCTTTCCGTCGATCTCCGAACGCAGCGAGATATTGCTCGCCTGCAGATCGTCATATTTTGCCTGTGCTTCCGAGATCTTCGTATAGATCTCGTTGGTCTGTACACGGCCGTAGATCACACAGCCCAGCAATGCTGTTGCCATAACACCCAGCACCGCTGCTTTGATGGCAGATGCCTTTTTTTTGCGATAATTGGGTCCAATCAAATCTCGAAACCTCCCGATGAGCACACGGGCATATTGCCCCGGCGGTTCATTGGCAAAGTATCCTTCTTCCGGTTCCGAATCAGCGGGAGCATATGTCTCATCGTCATCTCCAATGCTGTCATAGCCATCGGCAGCGGAAGCATACATCGGTTCCTGCTCCGGAGTTTCCTCCTGCAGATCATCAACATCCTCCGCAGACTCGGATTCCTCCTGCCATTCCGCTACGGCACCCGATCCGAAGATATAGCGGAATCTTCCGCCGAAGCCACTTGTCACATTGGCATCGCTGTGCTGCGGATGCCGGGGCTCGGAGAAGGATTCCTGCATAGGTGCTGCCGGTTCTGCCATACGGCTCGGCTCCGACTGCGCCGCGGCAGATCGGAAGTTCATGGCGGTCTGACGATATCGTTCCAATCGCTGTGCACGGTCATCGGACCATTCCGAAGGAAGCGCCTGCGGCTTGCTGCGAGCAGCCAGCGCACGGTTTGATTCCGTCATGCGTCTGCGTTCTTCGGACGAAAGCAGGGCTTCTCTAGAAACCTGTGCCGGATATTCTTCCAGCATGTCAGCGCCTCCTTTCAGTCTTTTCAATTTACAATTTCTTCTCTATTTTATTGCGAAGCACTGCACAATACTATCCAAGCAAATGCGGCTTCACGAACACTCGTTTTGCACTTTTGTTATATCTTTTTCGATAAATTCCGGGGATCTGCTTTCTTTTGTTCTGTTTGTTATATCTTTTCGATAGCACGAAGCTTTGCGCTTCGGCTGCGGGGATTCTGTGCAAGCTCCTGCTCGGAAGCCACAATGGGCTTGCGATGGACAAGCTTCCCCTTGGGTGTTTTGCCGCATACACAGACAGGGAACTGCGGTGGACATTCGCAGCCGCTTGAAAAACGCTGGAAGGCATTTTTCACGGCGCGATCCTCTAAGCTGTGAAAGGTGATGATCGCCAATCTGCCGCCGGGTTTTAAGGAAGCAAAGGCTTCCTCCAGCGCAGCATCGAGACAGCCCAGTTCATCATTAACTGCAATGCGAATGGCTTGGAAGGTTTTTTTGCAGGGATTTTTGTCACGTCTTGCCTTTGCCGGCACGCCTTTTTTGATCAGCTCTGCCAGTTCAAGGGTCGTTTCGATGGGTTTTACATCTCTTGCAGCGACAATTTGAGCTACAATACTCCGCGCATATTTCTCCTCACCATAGGTAAAGAGGATCTCGGTCAGTGCATCGGGAGAAAGGGTATTCACAAGATCTGCCGCTGTCTGACCGCTTTGGGACATCCGCATATCCAGAGGCGCATCCCGATGATAGGAAAACCCGCGGGAAGTCTCATCCAGCTCATGACTGCTCACGCCAAGATCCAACAGGATTCCATCTGCGAGCGTCCCTTCCCGACGCAGCACATCACCAAGCGTACGGAAATTGGCATGCACCATGGTCACAGGAAGCCCTGCAAGGCGTTTTGAGGCCTCAGCAATGGCATCGGGGTCCTGATCCATTGCATACAGTCTGCCGCCCTCTGTGAGCTGCGTTGCGATTGCAAAGGAATGTCCGCCGCCGCCTGCCGTACCATCCAGATAGATGCCATCGGGCTTCACGGCAAGATCCGCAAGAACCTCTTGCAGCATCACAGGACAATGATAGGCATGGCTTGTTTCCATGGATCGTTCCTCCACAACGGATTACTGCGGTGCCTGCTGCCGCTTGCGCAGGATCATTGCAAGAACCGTCTCGTTATTGGCTTCGCTGTATGCCTCATAGCGTTCCTTATCCCAGATCTCGGCATAAGTACCCGTACCGATGACCGCAACGCTCTTACAGGTAAGCCCTGCATATTTGCAAAGCTCCTCGGGAACGGTAATGCGTCCCATCTTATCCGGCTCCACCATATGGGTCACGGAACCGATATAGGTCATGATCATGCTGGCATCTTTGGGAGAAAGTCCCTCACGCATGGAGCGGCAATATTCGCTGTAGCCATCGGCGGAATACACTACGATACATTGTTTCTGATCGGTATCCTGCGTCAGATACAGCACATCACCCAGCTCATTGCGGAAGGCTGCCGGGAAGCTCATACGACCACGGGTATCGATCGCAGCAATTTGTTTGCTTGCCAATTCTTTTTCCATGGTCATCGCCTCCCTTCCTTCGATCCGGCGAAGCGAAACGCAAATACGAAAGCGGACAACCGATCCGCGCGGAAGGGATCGCTTGTCCGATTTCGCAGCGTTTGTTTTGCTGAATCTTTTGATTTTGTTCTACATTTCGGCAATCTGTTTTTTTAGGATTCTTGGCGAGACTTAACATCATTTGCCAATTCTATCCAATCGTTGCCTTTACTTACCATATTATAACCCCATCCATAAAAATTGTCAATAGAACAGCGGAATTTTTTTGCGCTGTCGGGGATCCATGCAAATTGATAAAAATCAGCATTTTGCACAATACAACCGCAGTTTTCAACGTACAAATTTGTCGAATCAACAAAGCTTTGGTCTTTTTTTGTCTCAAAGCGACAATGAGAACGGATGTTTTGTATACTTGCCTAAAATCATACGGAAATTTTCTACATATTTCTGAACAGACAAAAGCGTTTCTGCGAGCAGCGCGCTTGCCAATGGATGCCAAAGGGATGCCAAAATGCCGACAGATTGCTTTTCATGCCTTCATCTGCCATTGTCATCCACAAAAAAGAGAGGCCTGCCAATACAGGCAGACCTCTCGGCAAGGGATGGCAGGCAGCGGATGAGTCGGGGTTGGTATATTGGTATAGAACAGCGATCCTCTTTGAAAGCAGCCTGCGGATAAAAAAAGAAAGACTGTGTATTACTACACAGTCTTTCGGAACAACAAATTACTCGTTGATGGTGGTAACAACGCCGGAACCAACAGTTCTGCCGCCCTCACGGATAGCAAAACGGAGACCGGACTCGATAGCGATCGGAGTGATCAGCTCAACAGAGATCTCGATGTTATCGCCGGGGTTGCACATCTGAACGTCAGCAGGCAGAGTGATGATGCCGGTAACGTCAGTGGTACGGAAATAGAACTGAGGTCTGTAGTTGTTGAAGAAGGGCTTATGACGGCCGCCCTCTTCCTTCTTCAGAACGTAAACCTGACCATTGAACTTGGTGTGGGGCTTGATGGAACCGGGCTTGCACAGAACCTGACCTCTCTGGATGTCCTTTCTCTGAACACCACGGAGCAGAGCACCGATGTTATCGCCAGCCTCTGCATAGTCCAGAAGCTTACGGAACATCTCGATACCGGTAACAACAGTCTTGGAGCTCTCGTCCTTCAGACCAACGATCTCAACTTCCTCGCCCAGCTTCAGCTGACCACGCTCAACACGGCCGGTAGCAACGGTACCACGACCGGTAATGGTCATAGTATCCTCAACAGGCATCAGGAAAGGCAGATCTGCCTTACGATCAGGAGTAGGAATGTAGGAGTCAACAGCATCCATCAGCTCACCGATGCAAGCATAAACAGGATCGGAAGGATCGGTGGAAGCGGAATCCAGAGCCTGGAATGCAGAACCCTTAACGATCGGAATGTCATCGCCGGGGAACTCATACTTGCTCAGGGTATCGCGGATATCCATCTCAACCAGCTCGAGCAGCTCCTCGTCATCAACGAGGTCGGTCTTGTTCATGAATACAACGATTGCAGGCACGCCAACCTGACGAGCCAGCAGGATGTGCTCCTTGGTCTGAGCCATGGGGCCATCGGAAGCAGCAACAACCAGGATTGCGCCGTCCATCTGAGCTGCACCGGTGATCATGTTCTTGATATAGTCAGCGTGGCCGGGGCAGTCAACGTGTGCATAGTGACGAGCATCAGTCTCATACTCAACGTGTGCGGTATTGATTGTGATACCACGCTCACGCTCTTCGGGAGCCTTATCGATGTTGGCATAGTCCTCAAACTTTGCCTGGCCCTTCATAGACAGATACTTGGTGATTGCAGCGGTAGTGGTGGTCTTACCGTGGTCAACGTGGCCGATGGTACCGATGTTGACATGGGGCTTACTACGTTCAAATTTTTCCTTTGCCATGGGAATCTCCTCCTAAATTGTGAATTTTGATGGCGAAAATACATTGCGGTCATCATCACGTTGCGGATAAAGACCTAACAACTCTATTTTACCAGATTTCTTATAAAAATGCAAGTGTTTTATAGAAAAAACACAAAAAATTATCAAAAACAGGCTGTCGGGCGGATTAATCGTCGCCGTGACCGCGATCGCTCTTGATCTTATCTGCGATGCTCTTGGGCACTTCTGCGAAGCTGTGTGGCTCCATGGTATAGTTACCGCGGCCCTGAGAGCGGGAGCGCAGATCGCTTGCATAGCCGAACATATTGCTCAGCGGTACCAGTGCATCGATCTGGGAAACACCGGTGCGGACTTCCTGTCCCTGGATCTGACCGCGGCGGCCGTTGAGGTCACCGAAGACATCGCCCATATACTGTTCCGGTACGAATACAGAAACCTTCATGAGCGGCTCCAGCAGAACGGGATCTGCCTTGCGCATTGCATTCTTGAATGCCATGGAACCGGCGATCTTGAATGCCATTTCGGAAGAGTCAACCTCGTGATAAGAACCATCATACAGGGTGACCTTCACATCGACGACCTGATAGCCTGCCACAACACCGGCTGCCATTGCAGACTTGATACCGGCATCGACAGCGGGGATATACTCCTTCGGGATGGCACCGCCGACGATCGCATTGACAAACTCATAACCCTTACCGGGCTCATTGTGCTCGACAGTGATCTTGACGTGACCATACTGACCGGTACCACCGGTCTGCTTCTTGTGCTTATAATCCTCATCGACCTTCTTGCGGATGGTTTCCTTATAGGATACCTGCGGAGCGCCGACATTGGCTTCCACCTTAAACTCACGCAGCAGACGGTCAACAATGATCTCCAGATGGAGCTCGCCCATACCGGCGATGATGGTCTGTCCGGTCTCGTGATCGGTCCAGGTACGGAAGGTAGGATCCTCTTCAGCAAGCTTTGCCAGAGCAATACCCATCTTCTCCTGACCGGCCTTGGTCTTGGGCTCGATAGCCAGATTGATAACCGGATCCGGGAATTCCATGGACTCCAGAATAATGGGATGATCCTCATCACACAGCGTATCACCGGTGGTGGTATATTTCACACCGATCACTGCTGCGATATCGCCGGCATAGATCGTATCAATATCCTTACGGTGATTGGAGTGCATCTGCAGGATACGGCCCATACGCTCACGCTGATTCTTGCAGGCATTGAGCACAGTGGTACCGGAATCCACTTTACCGGAATATACACGGAAATAGCAGAGCTTACCGACATAGGGATCGGTTGCGATCTTGAAGGCAAGTGCTGCGAAGGGCTCGGTATCGGAAGAAGGACGCTCCTCCTCCTCCTCGGTATCGGGATTCACACCCTTGATCGGGGGGATATCCAGCGGAGAAGGCATATAATCCACAACAGCATCCAGCAGCTTCTGTACGCCCTTATTCTTATAAGAGGTACCGCACACAACAGGAACCATCTGGTTTGCGATGGTTGCCTTACGGATCACGCGCTTCATTTCCTCGATGGTCAGCTCCTCTTCATTGAGGTACTTCTCCATCAGTTCGTCATCCAGCTCAGCAACAGCCTCGACCAGTGCGGCACGATACTCTGCTGCCTTTTCCTTCATGTTATCGGGGATCTCCTCAATGCGGATATCCTTGCCGATATCATCATAGTACACATATGCCTGCATCTCCAGCAGATCGATGATGCCCTTAAAGAAGGTCTCTGCACCGATGGGCAGCTGGATCGGAACGGCATTGCACTTCAGTCGGTCTTTCATCATATCAACAACATGATAGAAATCTGCGCCCATGATATCCATCTTGTTGACATAGACCATACGGGGTACCTTGTACTTATCCGCCTGTCTCCAGACAGTTTCGGACTGCGGCTCAACACCGCCCTTTGCACACAGCACGGTCACAGAGCCGTCCAGAACACGCAGAGAACGCTCTACCTCAACGGTAAAGTCAACGTGACCGGGGGTATCAATGATGTTGATACGATGCTCTTTCCAGTAGGCTGTGGTTGCAGCAGACGTGATGGTAATACCACGCTCCTGCTCCTGTGCCATCCAGTCCATAGTCGCGGAACCGTCATGGGTCTCGCCGATCTTATGGTTAACACCGGTATAGAACAGAATACGCTCAGAGGTCGTTGTCTTACCTGCGTCAATGTGAGCCATAATGCCGATATTGCGGGTCATTTCAAGGGAACAATCTCTTGGCATTTGGTTTCCTCCTAAAAGTTCTCATAGGCTACGCCGCACAGCAAATTCCCATGCGGCCGGATTGCAGAGCACCCTTGCTCTGCCGATCGCCAAGAGAATTACCAACGGTAGTGTGCAAAAGCCTTGTTGGCCTCTGCCATCTTGTGTGTATCCTCGCGCTTCTTGACGGAACCGCCGACACCGTTTACGGCATCGATGATCTCACCGGCAAGACGCTCCTTCATGGTCTTTTCACTGCGCAGTCTGGAATACTTGGTGATCCAGCGCAGACCCAGTGTCTGACGTCTCTCGGGGCGAACCTCCATAGGTACCTGGTAGGTTGCACCGCCCATACGACGTGCCTTAACTTCCAATACAGGCATGATGTTTTCCATTGCCTGCTCAAAGACCTCCAAAGCCTCACGGCCGGTCTTTTCTGCTACGATTGCAAATGCGTCATACACGATCTTCTGTGCGACACCCTTCTTGCCATCGAGCATGATGTTGTTGATGAGGCGTGTTACGAGCTTGGAACCATACAACGGATCTACCAGAACGTCACGCTTTGCGATACTGCCTCTTCTTGGCATACTCGCTTCCCTCCTTCATAATAGAATGAATTCACAGGTACTCACAAATGAATGGAGTCACTTGTGTTCGGCCATGCAGACAGTATACAGCTTTGCAGAAATCGCTTTCTGCTTTCCTATATATCAGATCCACAAGAGCCTTGTGGGATTGTTGCTTTTGTTGCGGTCAGTGCAGAAGATTACTTCTTGCCTGCCTTCGGACGCTTTGCGCCATACTTGGAACGTGCCTGCAGACGGCCGTTTACGCCCTGTGCATCCAGTGTACCGCGGATGATGTGATAACGCACACCGGGGAGATCCTTGACACGTCCGCCGCGGATCAGTACCACGCTGTGCTCCTGCAGATTGTGACCGATACCGGGAATGTAGGCGGTTACCTCATAGCCGTTGGTCAGACGAACTCTTGCGATCTTACGCATTGCGGAGTTCGGCTTCTTGGGAGTAGCGGTCTTTACAGCAGTACAGACACCACGCTTCTGGGGAGAGCTCTGATCGATCTGAGACTTCTTCTGTGCATTGTAGCCCTTCTGAAGTGCAGGAGCGGTAGATTTCTCCGGCAGGGAGCTTCTGCCCTTACGGACAAGCTGATTAAAGGTTGGCATATTCTTCCTCCTTCTTACTGTATTCTGTGTGCATTTGGACAGAGCTATCCCTATCCCTATGCCACACAATATCATATTATAGACGCTTTTTCGCCTCTTGTCAAGCAGATACTTCCATTCTCTGCATGATTTTTCCCTTTTCACAAAAAAGAGCCCCCCAAAGCGACTCCTTTTGTTGTTTTGTGCATATGTGCTTTCGCTGCATTTTGCGTTTTGCTTCAATTGATCTCTATCCCCTCTGTCCGTGTTCCGTTGCTCAATAGAGGGAAGGGAGTCAAGGAAAAGGGGGCGCGGGGGAGAAACCACCGATCCGCTGTGAGGATTCCCCTGTCATTTTCGAACACTATTATAACGGTATCCGCAAATACAGTTCCCTGCTCCTGTCATCAACGGCGAAATTGTAAACAAACTGTAAATTTTCAAGCGAACTTGTACGAAATCATACAAGTTTCACCTTGAAAACCGCTGTTGATAAGGAGGTGTGTTCCATGCTCAAAGGCATTGACTATTTTCCCCTTGACTGCCAGCTCAGCGAAGCCATGGAGCTGATCGAGGCGGAATTCGGCTTTCTGGGATTTACCGTTATCATCAAGCTATGGCAGCGGATTTACAGCGGTAATGGATACTATTGTGAATGGACAGAAAAATCCGCGCTGCTCTTTGCACGCCGCATCGGTGCCGATCATGTACAGTCGGTATCCGCTGTGATCACCGCAGCCATCGAAAAAGGATTGTTTGATCGCAGTCTGTATGAGAAATACCGGATCCTGACCTCTGCCGGGATCCAGCACCGCTATCTGTTGGCGGTCAGCCGGAGAAAGCAGGTCATGCTGCAAAAGGAGTATCTGCTGCTGCCTGTTGACGATCTGCCGAAAAATGTATGCATTTTCGAAGAAGCTGACAACAGTGAGGATAAAAATGCATCCCTTTTTCAACAAAGGAAAGAAAAGGAAAGAAAAGAAAACGAAAGGAAAGAAAAGGAGAGCAGATCCGCTCCCGCTGCTGCAGCCGCAAAGCAATATGGCTGCTTTTCCAATATTTCTCTCAGCGATACGGAATATTCCGCACTCTCACAGGAATTCGGTATCGAAAATTTGCAGCGATATATCGAACGAATGAGCAGCTTTCAACAGGAAAAAGGACGTATCTACTCAAATCATGCACAAAAGCTGCGGGATTGGATGCTTGCGGATCATATTGAGAAGCCACCCGATCATTCCTATGATCTGGAAGCGTACAAGGCATTGATGAATCAGTTCTGATGCCGAATGGCTGCATTCTTTCGCCGAGAGGATCCTCTTTTTTTCTCGATCGGATACTTGTCAAAGAACGTGTTTTGTGCTATAATGGAACGTATCTGTACATAAAAACAGCGCAGAAATGCTCCAAGCTTTCAAAAAATCATTGCAATGGAGGACGCTATGGGTAAAAAACCGATCCGAAAACCACCAATGTCCAACCGGACTGTCATATCATCCGCAGCGGCAAAGACTGCAGCGACTGCGGCACAGCATCCGAAAATCAGCTATCATGTCAATCCGAAGCAGCTTTCGCTGCTGTTGGCACTGATCGCCTATCTGCTGGCATTCTGTATTCCGGTCATCATCGGACTGCTGATGTATAAGGCAATGGAGATCGCCCCCTTCGGAGAAGAATCCGTGCTCTGTATGGATCTGTGGGGACAATATGCGCCCATGTATACCCAGTTCTCTCAAAGCGATTCGCTTTCCGAGCTGTTTTATTCCTGGAACGGTGCGTTCGGCTATAACAACTGGGCACAGAGCGCCTATTACAGCAACAGTATTTTCCTGCTGCCGCTGAAGCTTTTGCCTCTGGAGCATCTGGTTTCCTACATCAACTGGATCTGTCTGCTGAAGCTGGGCTGTGCGGGAGTGACCTGTCTTGCCTATCTGCGCCGCCATCTCAAAAGCCGCAATGTATTTCTCATCGGCGGTGCGGTCGCATACAGTGTCTGCGCCTATATGCTGGCATATCTTTCCCAGCCCATGTGGACCGATGCCCTGATCTTTGCGCCCCTTGTTCTGTTGGGCTTAGATCGGCTGCTGCATGAGAAAAAACCGCTTTTTTATATTCTGATGCTGGCACTGACCATCTGCTCCAGCTTTTATATCGGATTTGCCATCTGCATTTTCTGCTGTCTGTATTTCGCCGCCAATGCACTGCCTGTGCTGCATATCGGCAGAAATGAGGCAGGCCTTCTGCGGCTGCAGGGCGGTAAGCAGCTTGGCGGCATGACCGGACGCTTTGCGATCGGCTCACTGCTTGCCGGTGCTTTGTCTGCACCCGTGATCCTGCCCGTGGCACAGGCGATCAGTCTGACCATGGCATCGGATGCCGCCTTCCCCGAGAAACTGAAATGGTATGGCAATGTAGCGGATATCCTGCGCTTTATGCTTTCCGAACAGCCGCTTTCCATCGGTGTAAAGGGTGTGAATCTTTCCATCGGCATGATCGCATTTCTTCTGCTGCCCTTGTATTTTCTGAATCGGGGCATCAGCACAAAAAAACGGGTCGCCAACGGTATATTGCTTCTGGTTCTCGGCTTATCCATCCAATGCAATATTCTGGATTTCATCTGGCATGGCTTCCATTTCCCCAATCAGCTTCCGGGCAGATGGACGTTCCTGTTCTCGCTGTTTGTGATCCTGCTGATCTGCGATGCCTTTTTGCATTGCCGTGAGCTGACGCTGCCCGCCATCCTCGGCGGCTTCGCCTGCAGCATCGGTGCGGTATATCTTGCCTGTCGGGGCATCGGCACCGAAGCCAAGGCAGAGCTGCGTCAGATCTATCCGGTGCTGCTTGGCGCTGCGGCGCTGCTTCTGCTGCTGGCGGTATTGCTGGAGATGCTTCGCAGCAATGCACAAAACGATCCCGAATCAAAGCTTGCCCGTTTTCCGCTGCGTATGGCATCCATGCTCTGTGCCGTCGGCCTGACCGCAGTCTGCATCCTCGACAGCGGCATGAGCTATGTCAAGGTCGCACAGTTTGAAACCAACGGCACCGATACCGCAAACGGTGTGAGTTTTCAGAACAATGTTCTCAAGCAAAGAACCTACGGCGACCAATGGGTCTGCGATGAGGATACCTTCTATCGTGTGATCGCCAACAGCGGCTATACCTTCAATCCCTCCATGATCGGCGGATATCATGGCATGAGCTATTATTCCTCTACCATGCGGGGCGAAGCCTTCCAACTGCTGCAATGTCTCGGCAACCGTGTGTATGCCCAGAAGGTCAGCAGCGTCTATACTAACACATCGACCGTGCAGAACAGTCTGTTCGGCATCAAATACTATCTTGACTATGACCGCAGTCTGGGTGCGCTGCCCTTTGCCGAGATGGTCGAATCCACTGCTGTCTGCGATGTACGGGAGAATACCACCGCATTGTCCCTTGCCTATGGCGTATCGCCCGAGATCCTTGATATGCGGGTCACCAACGAAGTGCGCGCCCTCGCAAACCAGAACAAGCTGCTCAATACACTGACCGGTCAGCAGTACAATGTATTCCGCAAGATCGACACCACCCAATTCCATTATACCAACGCTACCCTTTCGGAAAATGTCAACTGGAATCTGAACTATTTCAATGCTGCGGATACCTCGGTACCCACCACGTTCCACTATTCCTATGTCTGCGATCGGGACGGCGCTTACTATCTGGAGCATAATTTCCGTGCCGGTACCATCAAGATCACCGTAAACGGCAATGAACGGATCGTGGATCCGCAGATGGTACGCTTTGTCCTGCTGGGCGAATATACCGCAGGCACACCCGTTCAGGTGGATGTTGAGCTGATCGGCTTTGCTGTGGGCTGTGTCGGCATGAACCTCTACCACTTTGATGAGGCACAATGGGATAAAGCCTATCAGCAGCTTTCTTCCGCACAGCTGCAGGTGGAATCCTTCCGCAGCACCAAGATCCGCGGCACCATCACTCTGCCCGATACGCAGCTCGTGATGGCAACCATCCCCCAAGACGGCGGCTGGAAGGTCTACTGCGACGGCAAGCCCATCGAAACAACAGTCGCTCTCGGTGAGCTGATCTGCATGACCCTTCCTCAAGGCGAGCACACCTTGGAATTCCGCTATACCGTGCCCGGTCTGATCCCCGGTCTGATCCTCTGTCTTCTGGCATTGCTGATCACACTGCTGCTGTGCGTGCCGAAGCTGCGTGATCCGCTTCTTGCCAAGCTGCGTGCACACAAAGCAAATGCTGCCCCTGCATCTGCCCCTGCATCTGACCCTGCATCCGCATCTTCCGATGCCGAGAATACCGATGCCGATGCCGATGCCCCAAAAGCCGATGATGCCGATTCCCCTGTGAATTGACGCTTGCGGCGATGCGGCTGCAGCGCCTTTCTTCACAAAACAATACAGCGCAGATCCGTGTGAATGCGGATCTGCGCTTTGCTTTCGGCAGGATATGCCGTATCTCTTATCCCTTGATCTTCGCCTTTGCCTCCTCCATCGCTGCAATGACCCGATCACACCATGCATCAAATTCCGCATCCTCGATCTGCAGCTCGGGATGAGCAAGGATATGGTCGATCGCCTTTCGGATGCCCATATCAAACCGCACCGATGGTACATAGGTCGGAACGGTACGCTTGAGCTTGCTGTTGTCAAATACCACGGAATTTGCCTTGTCTCCGATCAGAGAGCCTGTGAAATCATAATCACTGACTGCGGCAAGAAAATCCGAAGGCACATAATATGCCTTCAGCGGAACTCCAAGCGCATCCGCAATGGCTTGATAGATCTGATTCCATGTCAGCGTTTCATCCGTTGTGATCTGGAAGCTCTCGCCGATGGCATGAAGATTGCCCATCAGACCGATGAATGCCTTGGCAAAATCCGTGTTGAAGGTCATCGTCCAGAGCGAGGTGCCATCGCCGTGAATGATCACAGGCTTGCCCTCCAGCATACGCTTTACCACCTGCCAGCTGCCCTTGCTGCCATGTACGCCCAATGGGATCGAACGCTCATCATAGGTATGGCTCGGACGGATGATCGTGATCGGAAAGCCCGTTTCCCGATACATCTTCATCAGATATTCTTCGCATTCGATCTTGTTTCTCGAATATTCCCAATAGGGATTGGAAAGCGGTGTGCCCTCATGGATGCGATAATCCGAAAGCGGCTTCTGATATGCCGATGCCGAGCTGATATACATAAACTGCTTTGTTTTGCCGTAAAACAACCGATAGTCCCGCTCCAGCTGCGGTTTCACAAAGCCGATGAAATCACAGACCACATCAAAGGTCATGCCATCCAGCTTCTCTGCGGCTGCCGCTTCATCGTTGATGTCGGCAGAGATCACAGTGACATTTTCAGGCAGCTCTGCCGTTCTGCTGCCTCTGTTGAGCAGATACAGCGTATGGCCTTCCGCCGCAAGCTGCCGTGTGATCGCCATACTGATCGTACCGGTTCCGCCAATGAATAATACTTTCATACCCTCTTACTCCTTTTTTCATGCTCTCGCAGCATTCACTGCGTATTGCTATTATACCATATCCCACCGCTGTTTTCAATAGATAAGTCGGCATCCGACAAGAAAAAGCCGTCTGTGATGCTCTGTCACAAACGGCTTTGAACGAAATTCGCTTCTGTTAATCGGAATTGGCTGCTTCCTTACTTAACACTTTTTTCTGCCAAGACATTTTACCGCACTTCGGACAGCGCATATATCTTGTTCTGTTGATGTGCATTGCCATAAAAACAGCTTGATAAGCGGGCACATGGCGATGGCCGCACTTAGCACATTGGTAATAACCGGCAGTTTGCTCGATCATGATCGCAAATGGCGTTGCGATCAGAAGGGGTATTATGCTTACCCCTATCATGATGGAAGCGGTCGATTCCTTCATCGGAACCGTCAATCCGATCACGGCTGCCGCCACCAACGGCAGAATGCATACGATACCGATAATGATCTCCATTGTCAGCAGTCTTTTATCTGCCTGTTCCTTTTGCTTTATCATTTCCAGCAAATTCTTTTCTAATTCCTTATTGTAATGATCCACTGCAACAACCTCCCCACATAATAAATCATTGACACTGATGCCCAGAACATCACACAAATCAAGCATGATGGAAGAATCCGGCATGGATTTGCCCGTTTCCCATTTTGAAACTGCTCTGTCGGTGATGTTCAATGTTTCTGCCAACTGCATTTGCGTTAGATTTGCTTTTTTCCTGCACTCGGCAATGAATTTTCCGATTTTCACTTGATCCATACGGTCACCTCCTTTCACTTTCAGTATCGCCGATTTCACTTGAAAAATCAACATACTAATGGTTGAATGGGGAGATATCAACCATTGGTAGAGTGACCTGCTGTGCGTCAAATTCGTATTTTTCGGTCAGTTTGCTTTTCTATATGATATCATATCCTTCCGCTGTTTTCAATAGATAAGTCGGCATCCGACAGAAAAAAACCATCTGTGATGAACTGTCACAAACGGCGATGCGGTACGATTCGGTTCGATCCATTCCGGTTTGCTTTGCACTGCGAGCGGATAGAGGGGATGGTGATAACGGTAAGCGCCCTCCCCTTTCTCTTGTGGTTCCCTCTTGCACAGTTTGAAAGCAACAGAACGTCCTTGATATTATGGTTTCATCAAAGCAAAAACAACGTATCCTTGTTATCGGGGGAGACACCACAAAAGGGAAGGGAGGTTCGTCGAACGGACTCACATCTCCCTTGCACATTTTGAAAGCAACGGAACATCCTTGATATTATGGTTTCATCAAAGCAAAAAAACCACGCATCTGCGTGGTTTTCCATGTCATCTATTTTCACGACAGTGTTGGAGCAGGTGAGGGGAATCGAACCCCCAACCTCAGCTTGGGAAGCTGATGTTTTACCACTAAACTACACCTGCATACACAAATGACGTACCGTTTCGGGTACGTCATTTGATGGTGCGGATAAGAGGACTTGAACCTCCATGATATTGCTATCACATGGACCTGAACCATGCGCGTCTGCCAATTCCGCCATATCCGCATATTGATTTAGCACCCTCTCCTCGAGGACGATTATTATTATAGCATATCCATTTTGATTTGTCAAGCACTTTTTCAATATTTTTTGCATTTTTTCAAAAAAAACTCAAGAAACTTTCTTTTGCAATTTTCAGCAAAGTATGCTATAATAAAATTGATTGTAACAAAGGAAAGGGGTTTTCTGCTCTATGGCTGCTTATCTGGATAACGCAGCAACCACCAAGCCTTGTCCCGAAGCCATTGCTGCGATGCTCAGCGCAATGGAATCGACCTATGGCAATCCCTCCTCGCTGCACAGCATGGGATTGCAGGCGCAGCTTCTTATGGAAGATGCCCGTAAACGCATTGCCGGTGCACTTGCCTGTGAACCGGGTTGTCTGATTTTCACCTCCGGCGCCACAGAAAGCAATAATCTTGCAATTCTCGGTGCTGCTGCTGCCAATGGCAAACGGCGGCGCAAGGCAGTGGTCACTGCGGTGGAGCATGCTTCGGTGCGTAATGCCTACGATCAGCTTGCGGCACAGGGTTTTGAAGTCATACGGATCGCACCCAATGCACAGGGTGAGATCGATCCCGATGCATTTGTCGCCGCTGTGGATGAGGATACTTGTATTGCCAGCATGATGCTGGTCAATAACGAGACCGGTGCCATCTTGCCCGTCAGACGTGCATTATATGCTGCCAAGCGAAAGAATCCACAGCTCATTACCCACTGCGATGCGGTACAGGGCTTTCTGAAGCTTCCCTGCAAGGCATCGGAGCTGACTGCCGATCTCATTTCCATCAGTGCCCATAAGATCCACGGTGTCAAGGGCGCCGGTGCATTGTATATCAAAAAGGGTGTGCGGATCACACCGCTGCTGTTCGGCGGTGAACAGGAGCGTCGTCTGCGGCCGGGCACCGAATCGGTACCGCTGATCGCTGCCTTCGGTGCAGCGGTAACGGCAATGAAATCCTCGATGCCCAAACGCACAGAACGCATCCGGATGCTGCGTGAAGACTGCATCCGGCGGCTTTCGGGAATCCAAGGCGTCACGATCCATACGCCTGCCGACAGCTCGCCCTATATTCTCAGTGTTGCGGCAGAGGGACTGCGTGCCGAAACCCTGCTGCATTTTCTGGCAGAGCATGAGGTATATGTCTCCAGCGGATCTGCCTGCTCCAAGGGAAAGCCAAGCGGTGTATTGCAAGCATTCGGTATTCCCGAAGCCCTTGCCGACAGCACCATCCGCATCAGCTTTTGTCCCGAAAACACCCTTTATGACAACAAGCGGCTGGCAGAGCTGATCGCACAGGCACAGCAGCAGCTCATTCATAAGAAATGAGATCGGCTTCTGCTTTCGTTGTCCCCTATACTATTATATATATGAAAAGAGGTACATCCTATCATGCGGGAAATCATTCTGATCAAATACGGTGAGCTGGCACTCAAGGGTATGAACAAGAGCAGCTTTGAGGATATGCTCCTGCGCAATATCCGTCACCGCTTAAAATATATCGGCAGCTTTTCTTATGCCAAGGCACAATCCACCATCTATATCACCCCCAACGGCGAGGACGATCTTGCCTGCGCCGAAATGCTGGATGCGGCAATGCCGAAGCTCGAAAAGGTATTCGGTATCGCTGTGCTGTGCAGAGCACTTTCCTGTGAAAAGGATTTTTCCGATATCGCGGCCCGTGCTGTCCCCTATCTGGAGGAAGCACTGGGGGCAGCCGCTACCTTTAAGGTCGAGGCAAAGCGTGCCGACAAAGCCTTTCCCATGAAATCGCCGCAGATCTGTGCGGAGCTGGGCGGTGTGCTGCTTTCGGCATATCCCCATCTGCAGGTGAATGTCACCAAGCCCGAGGTCACTGTCACGGTAGAGATCCGGGATACCAACGCCTATATCCATGCCGCCAAGATCAAGGGCGCAGGCGGATTGCCTGTGGGTACTGCCGGAAACGGTCTGCTGCTGCTTTCGGGAGGCATCGACAGCCCCGTTGCCGCATGGATGATGGCAAAGCGCGGTCTGCGGATCACTGCCTGTCATTTTGCAAGTCCGCCCTATACCTCGGAGCGTGCCCGTCTGAAGGTGGAAGCACTCTGCGAAAAGCTGGTGCCGTGGTGCGGCAGCATGGCATTCTACTGCGTCCCCTTTACCGAGATCCAGGAGGTGCTGCGGCGCCAATGTCCCGAGGAGTATTTCACGATCCTCATGCGCCGTCTGATGATGGAGATCGCTCAGCGGATCGCCGCACAGAACGATTGCCATGCCCTCGTTACCGGTGAAAGTCTCGGACAGGTGGCAAGCCAGACGCTTCATGCACTGGGCTGCACCGATGCCGTATGCCGGATTCCCGTGCTGCGGCCGCTGATCGGTATGGATAAAACCGAGATCGTGGAGATCGCCCGCCGTATCGATACCTTTGAAACTTCGATCCTCCCCTATGAGGATTGCTGTACCGTATTTACTCCAAGACATCCCAAGCTGCGCCCGAAGCTCGAAGAGGTGGAGGCTGTGCAGAATTTGGTCAATTTCAACGAAATGATCGAGGAGGCTGTGGCGAATACTACCAAAAAAATCTTCGCAAGACATATCGCAGAGGGCGATGCCATCTGAATATCTGCCCCTTCGATTTCACAGCTTATTCATAGATGAGGACAATATTTTTGGTGAACTTATGAATATTCAAGAGCGAATTGCTGCCGAGTATGGTAAAGATTCCGAAGTTTTTGCGTGCAACCTTGACAAAACCGTCGCTGATGTAGTAAAATTGTTACGGGAGCGGAGCTGCTCTGTCGCTACGGCTGAAAGCTTGACAGGCGGACTCCTTTCCGAGCGTATCACATCAGTGGCAGGCGCATCTCAAGTTTTTGAGCTTGGAATTTGCACCTATTCTGACAGAATGAAACAGGATATGCTTCGTGTCCCTTCCGAGATCTTAACGCGCTATGGCGCAGTCAGCAGAGAAACGGCTCTTGCAATGGTCAAAGGATTGTCTGTCCTTTCCGGCGCAGCCCTCTGTCTGGCGGTCACAGGGCTTGCAGGTCCCGGCGGCGGTACTGCGGAGATGCCTGTGGGAACTGTATACGCAGGCTTTGCGTTTCAGAATCAGGTAACAGCAGCCCGGCTTCGTCTCTGGGAACTTCCGGAGAACGATCGTTCCGGGATACGGCTCAATACCGCAAAATGTGTGTTTCAAATCGCGAAACAATTGCTGCTCGCCTAAGCGTAGGTACTTTACGCAGCGGGCCGCTACCTGTGCAGAGCATCCCACGCCGGATCATCGACACCGTTTTCTTACGGCACCGTTGAGACAGTGTGTGCTCTACCAATGATGGAGGCGTTCTTCCCATGAGTGACAAATTGCAACAGAATCCCCAATTTACGCAGGACCATGAAAACTGTTCTGTGGATGGAACAGTTCGACCCGTCTTTGGCTCGCCGTCGGATGAGAAGGGCTCCCCTCTCACCGCGGAGGAATCCGGTACGGTAAACAACATCGTCTCTGACAACGAGGCGGAAAAAGCAGCGTCCCCTGCGGTACACGCAGAAACGCCGTCTTTGCCCGCTTCCGAGGATGCGGCGGTCGCGCTTGCCTATGCCGTGAGCGAAAGCACGGATGACATCACTGCGATTCTCGCCGAGGTGGACGCAATGCGTGCTGCCAAAGCCAAGGATCCCGATGATGGTTCCGCTGCGGATACCGGCAGAGAGCCTATCGCAATGTCCGATGACAATGCGGCCGAAGCCGATACCCCGGACGGAAATGCTTTCGCTTCCGATGCGATCAGCGGACCAGTGTCCCCGCCAATCGCAAAGAAACGAAAGAAAAAGAGAAAAAAGCGGAAAAAGCGTTTCTCTTTTGTTGATGATGTGCTGCGGGAGATCTTCCCGTGGAAAGGCGACCGACCTGCCGAGGTCATCCGGAAACTCATCTTTCTTGCGGCGCTGATTGCTTTCGGCGTATGTCTGTATCTGATCGGATACGATCTCTATGATCGCTATAAGGCAAATACACTCTACGACGGTATGCAGCAACAGTATCAGCCGAGCGCTACACAACCCTATCAGCCACCCGTGATGGATGTCACACCCGAAGGCGAGGTCTATGAATATCTCGAATACAATCAGGTAGCCGATATGTTCTTGGGCATGAACTCCGATCTGGTGGGATATATCACCATCGACGGTACCAAGGTCAGCTATCCGGTCGTCCAGCGAAAGTCTACGGACCCCAACATCAACACCAATGATTACTACCTCCATCGTGCCTTCGATCTCTCGGAGCGTGATTCGGGTTGTATCTTCATGGATTTCCGTTGTCATTTCGATGAGGTCGTCGATCACAGACGCGTTGTCGAAAACTCCGAAAATCTGCTCATCTACGGTCACAACATGAATACCGGCCATATGTTCGGCTCACTGAAGAACTATTACCGGGATTACAGCTATTACAGCAAGCATCCGATCATTCAGCTTGATTCGCTCTATAAGACCTACAAGTATAAGATCTTTGCTGTATTTATCGTGGATGGCGCCGATACGACCTCTGAATACGCCTTCGATTGCTGGAACACCTTCGACTTTAAGGATGAAGCTCATTTCTATGAGTTCGTCAATCAGGCGAAGAAGCGTACCCTTATGACAAATGATGTGGATGTCGCCTATGGAGATCAGCTCCTGACGCTGTACACTTGCAACGGACTGCTCGATACCGCTAAGCTCATTGTCATGGCACGTATGGTACGGGATGGTGAGGACCCCTATGAAGGGACCACCAACGGTCAGCCGAACGATAATGTTCTCTGGCCAAAAGCTTACTACGATTATCACGCAAACACCTATGATCCTGAGCTCTTTGTCCCCTACGGTTGAGCCGGATCGCCGGTTTCATCCTTGACGCCTGCTAAAAAAAACGGACGGTTTTTTTCAGCAGCTACCGGAAAGGCAGCAAGACCGGTCTTTTCGCCGCCGTCGTGTCTCCACGAGAAGGCGCACAGCCCTCGTTTTCTGTCAGGTTGCTTCGGCTCCTGCACGACGCCCGGCCAAAAAATATGTAAAGATAGAAAGGCAGAACAGACACGCATCAATCCTGCGGTGCGTCTGTGCGGACAAGAGGACAGTCACGCACGGTATAAAGGAGGACACAAGCGGTTAGACAAAATCCCCACATCCAATCTTGGGGAAATAAAGCCGGTTTCAGCCGGTGAGATTGAAATATTGGAGAGTAACTATGCAAGCTCGAATGCGACGAAACCGCATTGCGCTTCTGATTGCTGCGACGATGGCGTTCACCAGTACATGTGTTACCCACGCCGCCTCAAGCGCTTTGTATGGCTCTTCCGTTGCACACATAGCATTTGCAGCCACGACCTCTACTGATGGTACCGATTCCGACGAACAGGTTGTTTCGGGCCCCCGTCAGCCGGAGCATGGCCCTCTCGCAGAATCTTCTGCCTCCGCAAATGCTTATGACGTAACCGATTGGTGGAAGGCTGAAATCTCCGATTACGATAAAAGCCTCTCCCTCATCAGTTATGAAGCAACTGTGACAGAGCAGGACCCGCTTTTGACGACAACTGCAGTGACAACAACTACCACCCAAACAACAACGACTACCATCATAACCTATCCTGAGCCTGCACTGACTGCAAGCTCTACCATTGCGGCTCCTGCCGACAGCGTGGTGTTCTATTCCTCCGGATATGGACACGGTGTCGGTCTCAGCCAGAACGGTGCGAACTTCTATGCTCGCTATGATGGTTGGAATTATCAACAGATCCTTGCTCACTATTATCCCGGTACTGTTTTGACCAATACCGGTGTCAGTGAGGATACACAGATCACGATCGGCAATTGCTCCGGTGATATCGTCTCCGTCATCGCCCAGATCGTAAACCTTGAGATGGGACCCAGTATGGCACCTGAAGCGCTTAAAGCGCAGGCCATCGCTGTCTACAGCTTCTATCTCTATCATGGTCATGGCTCCGGCTTACGGGGCAAGGCCAATCCCTCGCAAAATATTATCGATGCAGTACGTTCTGTACTCGGTGAAGCGCTCTACTATAACAACGCTCCTGCTTTGACTATGTTCTATGCTTCCAGCGGCGGTGCTACCGCTTCCTGTAAGGATATCTTCTATATGAATATCCCCTATCTGGTCAGCGTGGATGTCAAGCACGATGATACCTGTGATCCTTATTATAATGAAGCTACTGTCTTCTCCGCAAGTACTCTCAAGAGTCGTCTTGAAAATGCTTACGGCATTAAGCTCAGCGGCAGTCCTTATGATTGGATCCAACTCACCTATGGCGATGGCGGCTATGTCGCTTCTGCTGTGATTGGTGGGCAGGTCACCGTTAAGGGTAATTCCCTCAGAACGGTACTGGGATTGCGTTCCCCGAAGTTTGAATTTGTCTATCAGCCACCTGTTACCCCTGCTGCTGAGACAACGACTACCACTACTACCGCCTCCGCAACTGAGGCAACAGATGCAACGCTTTCTTAAGTTTTGTACTGTACTTTGAATGAGAAAAAAACCGTGAGAGTGATCTCACGGTTTTTTTGTTGCATTGTTAACGGATATTTTCTCTCCGTGATCTCCCTTCCCTTTTGTGGTGTCTCCCCCGATTGTTTTTCTCTGTGTGATTATGTTTATCGGTAGAGATAGGGAAATTAGTGGAATCATAGGTAAACTGCAACGCAAAGTTGATGTATGAGGTGTATGAAAAGTGCAAGGGAGAACCACAAGAGAAAGGGGAGGGCGCTTACCGCCGTGACAAGCACGGCTTCGCTTATCTCCCCTTCCTCTTAAGGTTCCCCCTTCCGATCCCCTTCCGTTATCTCCATCCCCTCTGTTTAGCTCCCATCACAACCAAATAA
>JAZOCU010000052.1:0-80319 GCA_045596625.1 Oscillospiraceae bacterium
TATTTTCAGTATCCTTATTGATTGCCGCTGCGGCATCGGGATATTTGCAAGCTACACCATACAAATAGCCATCGTGATACAGCACAGGCGAACCATGATAAACCAGATTATTCGCCATGCAGTATTCATTATCATGCTTGCATTCGGGCTTGGCACAGACCACAACGCTTTCCTGCGATTCCTTATCATAATAAGAAAGTATTTCATCGTCATTCTGATTGATCCGGATGGTCTTTCGGTAATAGTAACCATGTTCCGTCTGCATCGCCTTGTAGGGATATTCGCTCAAGAATGTGTATGCATCCCAATGAATAGCATAAGGATCGGGTGTGTCGGATACGGTCACATCAAACAACGGTGCATCCGCATTCAGACCGGATTGCAGCTTCTCCTCATCCGGAAAAGACTGCTCCGTCCGGCTTTGTTCACTGCTCGTACCGCCCGGAAGCAGATCTGCATCCTTGCGCAGCAGAAGCGCTGCGCCCAAACCGATCCCTGCTACAAGGCAGATGCTCAATACTGCCAAAACAGGCTTCAACAAATGCTTTTTCTTATTCTCCATCGCTTTCATTCGGAATTTCTCCTTCCATTTTTGTAAGATGGTTTTTTCATCGGGGGATGGAATCGGTTCAGAAAGAAGCCGTTCCATTTTCAGACGCTGATTCGGTGACCAACGCACTTGTCGGTAGATTCTTCTGTAATCCTCCGGTTTGATAATCATATCCGGTACTGCTCCTTTCACTCTGATTCTTTCACTTGGATAGAAAGCTTTTTACGTCCTCTTTTCAGCCATGTACCGATCGTATTTGCCTTTTCTTCCAGCATGGAAGCAATTTCACCGATGGAATAGCCCTCATAATAATAGAGATACAATACGATAGCATATCGTTGGGGCAGCGAGAAGATCAGATCCTGCATCTCCTGCGCTTCAGTAAAAAGCTTTTGTTCTGTGATCTGCTCTGAAAGATCGATCCGCTTTGTCATCAGCCAGCTCTTGTGATAATTCCTTGCACGGTTGCGGATCGATCGCAAAAGCCATGCTTTCAGATGCTCCTCATCACGAAAAGTACGTGGTGTCTGATGCAAGGCAAAAAAGATATCCTGTGCAATATCTTCCGCCTCCTCTCGATTCTGTGTGCAGCATAATGCAAAGCGCAATGCAGTATCACCAAACCGTCGAAAGGCATATAGCGCCACATTATCTTCTGTCAGCATATTGCTTTGCACCTCCTTACTTCGTCACTTCCTACTTTATACACAATTCAGAGTGCCGTTTTTGTTCACATGCAGCGAAAAAATTTTCCATATGCAAAAAAACACCAAAAGAAAGCGTGTCAACGCTCTTTGGTGTTTTCATAAATTCCATTTGTTTTACCGAGATATAAAACGAAAACGGGCATCATCTTTCGATGATGCCCGTAAACAGAAGCAGGCAATGCCTGCTGGAGGCGCGAACCAGATTTGAACTGGTGATCACGGTGTTGCAGACCATTGCCTTACCACTTGGCTATCGCGCCGATATGGAGCGGATTACGAGGCTCGAACTCGCTACCTCCACCTTGGCAAGGTGGCGCTCTACCAGATGAGCTAAATCCGCATTGGCGACCTGGATGGGACTCGAACCCACGACCTCCGCCGTGACAGGGCGGCGTTCTAACCAACTGAACTACCAGGCCATGAATGGGAACAACAGGGCTCGAACCTGTGACCCTCTGCTTGTAAGGCAGATGCTCTCCCAGCTGAGCTATGCTCCCATATCAAGCACCCGTATTTCCGAGTGCTTAATTATTATACTACATCCATTTTGATTTGTCAAGGGCTTTTCGAAAAAAAATCAGAAAAAATATATTTTTCAATATTTTAACAGATTATCCCTCCTGCTGCTTACACATTGCACGAATCTCATCCGGCGTAAACAGGTACTTTTCATTGCAAAAATGGCAGCAAACCTCGATTTCCGGCATCTCATCTGCCATCTCGCGCAGTGCCTTATCATCCAGACCCGAAAGCATTCTTGCGGTACGTTCTCTGGAACAATCGCATTGATAGGCCGGCGTTGTTTCATCCAGAAGATTCGGAGAAAGCCCTTCCATCAGCTGCATGGCGATCTGCTCAGCATCCATGCCTTGCTCCAGCATTGCAGTAATGCTTGTGATCTTCGAGAGATTCTGCTCCAGTTTTTCAATCACAGCCTCATCCGCAAAGGGCAAAAGCTGAATCAGGTAGCCGCCTGCCGCTCTCACAGTCAAATCGGTATCCACCAGCACACCCAGACCGCAAGCCGTGGGGATCTGTTCGCTGACAGCAAAATATTGTGTGATATCCTCAGCGATCTCGCCCGATACCAACTGGATCTGTCCAACATAAGGCTCTTTCAGCCCCATATCCTTGATCACATAAATCGTACCTTCGGTACCCACTGCGCCGGCAACATCCAGCTTACCCTGCGCATTCAGCGGCAGCTCCACCACCGTTTGATCCGCAAAGCTTTTGACGGTACCGTTTTCTTTGGCAACCGCAACCAGTACTCCGGCAGGTCCGCCGCCATCCAAACGGATGGTTACGGTATCCTCCTTACTTTTCAATCCATAGCCGATCATAGAAGCAGCCATAGAAAGTCTGCCCAGCGCTGCGGTCACAACAGCAGAGGTCTGATGGATTCGTTCCATTTCCGCGATCATAGCAGTGCCATCCAACACAGTGCAAACCACAGAGCCGTCATCGGAAAGATAACGCTTCAATATGCCGTTCATCGATTTATACACCCTTTCGCATAATATACAAAAGCCGTTGCGTCTGCTCTGTCGGGGCAGTATAAGTATCGCCATCCAACAGTTCAAGCAAAGAAAAATCCACTGTCTCCAGCATTTCCATCAACATTGCATGGGGATAGATCTGCTCAGTAAAATGTTCCGTCGTCCGACTGTATTGATCCTTGCCAATATCCTCAAAGAAATCCAACTGAATCGTAACAGGATAATGCGGCGCATTGTCCTCCAGTCGATTCTGCCACGCACAAAAAGCATCCGGCAGCTCATACACAAAGCATTGCTCTGCCAGAATCTGACGATGCTTATATTCCGTATTCACATCAAACAGCAGTAAGCCGCCCGGATTGGTAAACAAGCTGATGCGTGAAAAAACCCGCCGCACATCCGATGCGGTGGGCAAATGATTCAAGCTATCCAGCATACAAAGTGTTACGCTGACCGTACCGTAAAGATCCAAGTGCCGCATATCCTGACAGAGATACTGCAGCCGTTCCCCATAAGGCGAATCGTAACGCTTATCGAGCGCACGCATCAGCATATCCTCAGAGCGATCCACGCCGATTACATCCCAATCCAGAGCTGCCATAGCCTCGGAAAACGAGCCCGTACCGCAAGCCAGATCCAGAAGCAATGCGCGATCTTCAGCACAAGCCTGCAAATCGGCAGACCAATGCTTGCGGATCAGTGCGTTAAGCATTGCGGCACGCGTTGTATAATCCACATTCTGTGTCAGCGCATCATAATATAATGCAAAAGCGCCGTAACTATCAGCCATTTTGATTCTCCGGATCCTCACCGAACAATCTTTTGAACACGATATCATAACCACCTGCACCATCCATGCCCAGAGAACGGTTCACACGACTGATGGTTGCGGTGCTTGCACCGGTTTTTTCTACGATCTCTGCATATCTGCACTGCTCATGCAGCAGCTTTGCTACTTGATAACGCTGAGAAATTGCCTTCAGTTCCTGCAGCGTACAAAGATCACGCAAAAAACGAGCGGCTTCCTCCTTGCTTTCCAGAGAAAGAATTGCGGCATATAAATCATCCATACCGGAAGCATCCAAATGATTCAGCATGATATCCTCCTGTCCGCGCCATATTGGCACAAGGCATTTGTTTTGGCTTGAACAAGCAAACCCATTTCATATTTTAACACATTAGTCTATAAAAGTAAAGAGGGTTTTAATATTTTTCAAATTTATAACTATTTGAAAAAAGGAAACACGGAAAGACAGGGGGTACTGTCTTTCCGCGGCCTAAAAGGGGTTTGCTATGAAGAAAGGGTAGAAAGCATAGTTATAAAAAGCACATTTCTCAGAGAGTACCGATCAAACCTGCCAGATAGAGCAGGATCTGTGCGCTGTCACCGGCGTTCAAGCCATTCACGCCATCACATTCGCTATTGGCAATACCCTGTGCAGAAATCTTCACAGTGGTATCCTCACCGATCAAGCGGCTCAGCAGCACCACGTCATCGATCTTTACAACGCCATCACAATTGACATCACCGCGGCAATTAGCAACAGGAGCGGTAGTCGTTGTAGTTGTAGTCGTCGTTGTAGTTGTAGTGGTAGTCGTGGTGGTGGTAGTGGTGGTCGTGGTGGTGGTAGTAGTGGTAGTAGTAGTCGTGGTAGTAGTTGTTGTCTGATTGGGTGTAATAACCACATCATTTCCTGAATAAGCAGTCTCATTCATACAGCCGCCATTGGTCTCAAAACCGGACTTCAAAGACGAAGTATTCGTAGAAAGCACGTAGTTATTGGAAGGAATATAGGACAGCGAAGAATCGTTTTCAAAATTGCCGTATTTGTTGCTGTTGGAAACTGTCTGCGTTTTACTGCTGACTGTAACACCCTGCTGATTGCCCTTGCAATTCACGATCGTATCATTAAAGCTCTTTACGACACCGCCGCTTGTGACTTCCATAACATCCTTGGAATTCTCAAACAGATTATATTCAGAGAAAATGTAGGCATTGGCTCTGGGATTCATGCAATAGCTGGTCTGGCCTTCAAACACATTGTTATACATATGAATATTTGCCTGACGAGCAAGCGGGCCTCTGGATTCACAGTTTTTCCAGTAGTTATGATGGAAGGTAATATGATATTGCAGATTGCTGTCCGAAGCACCTACCAGATTGGTCTTGTGATAGCCCTCATAGTAGCAATAGCTATTTGTATAATACATACCGCGCTTGAAATCACAGGCACCATCGCCGCCGTCTTTGTCCGATTCTGCAGGATTTGCCACTTTCGGCGCATAGAATTCACAGTTATGGATCCAGCAGCGCTCCACCGGCGCGCTCAAGGTAGAATCCGATTGTACGCCTTCCATGCCAAGACAATCTTCGGGTACATTGCGGAACGCAATATTTCTGACCTCAAAGCTCTCTCCGCAATCAAGATTGGAGGACTCTGCGATAAAATGAATACCCCAGCCATTGATACAGGCATCGGTGCCCATACCTTCAATGGTGATATCCTTACCGGACTGCATTCTTGCCATATAGCCGTTATCGCCTTCCGAGCCGCCATAGTTGACAGAGTCATATGCCGTCAAGCCACTTGGCGCAGTCACATTGCCGATAATACGGATCACCAGCGGCGTACCATCTTTGGCAATCTTTTCGATAATATCTTTATTGCTGTTAGCCGTACCGCCCTTTGATGTCTTGCCGGAGCCATTATCCTGTCCGGAAGAATTCAAAATATTACCAATACCGCTGACTGTAGTGCCATCTTTGGATTTTAAGGTAACGGAATTCTTGTTGCTGTCCGTAACATACAGAACGATCGCATTGCTCTTGAGGGTACCGTTATCATTATAGGCACCAACACCTTTGGTATAGTTAAAATGTGCATAGCCGGAACGATCCTGTGCTCCAACGGCAATACCGCCTTTGGTCACTGTACCCTTTGTGGTCTCCATGGTGATGGTATAGGTACCGGCGCTCAAACCGGGAATATCCACACGAACACCATTATTCACATCCCGCACGAGATAGGTGAAATCATCGCCGCTCAGTGTGCCGCTGACAGGACCGCTGTAAGAAACGCTCTTGACACCGGCATCATTGATGCCGCCAACAACCATATATGCCATTTCATTCCAGCCGCCAACACTTTTGAGAGAAAGATCACCGGGGATCACATCCCCCGGCACAGAGGGCGTTGCTGTCGTGGCAGTCGTCAACGTAGTCTGTACACCGGGATTGTTTGTGGTCACGGTTGTCACAACTCCACTGCCGCCACCAATATCAATATAGAACAAATTGGAGCTGCCTGATCCCTTTTTGATCGTGTGAGCACCTGCCGAAAGCGAGATCACAGTCTGACCGCTTGCATCGATGGAATACTTGGTATCATCAACATACAGTGTATCGCCATCCTTGATCACAAGCGTCAACGTGCAGGCACTGCCGGTGGTAAAGCTGATGTTGGTAGCAGTCTCCATTTTAAGGCACTGTGTCAATGTCATGCCATTATAGCTCATACTGCCCTTGCTGGTAGAAAGATTGCCGGAAATATCAAAGTATTCGCTGCTCATGCCTTGCGTTGTAAAGTTATGCGCCGCAGACTGTCCGATCGTAGCAGCAGCAAGACTGACAACGGAATTCGATGCCTCAGCCGCAAAAATCGGCGAAACAGGCATGAGACTTGCAGCGGATGTCAGCATCACCGCAGCAGCAGTATATAAGCTGACCTTACGCAGTACAGAATTTTTTGCCATATGAACTTCCCTCCAAAGACAAATAAAAAATAAAGCGAACCGATTTTCTATGTATGCTGTTTTTGATTCGCAGTCGGTACATAGAAGCCAAATTCCGGTGGATCCTCCTGCCGCGGCGCTCCTGGGGGTGAGCAGCCGCAGCAGAGATGGATCCGGTGAATCCGGTTTCCATTTTTATCATACACGAATGCATCACTGCTTTCAATGACAGATGATATGAAATTACTGACATATTATCCAAGAACAGTCCTGCTGCTGCACAAAAATCTTCAGTATGATTTTAGGAAAAGAAAAAAACGCAGGACAGCATCGCTTCCTGCGTTTTCCCAATACACAACATCTTTTTTAGGCAGATTGCTTCTGCTGCATACGCCAATGCACCAATGCAAACACAAGCCAAAGCACTGCGGCAAGCACCACGCCAATGATCCCGACTGTCAGCACCATACCGGTATTACCATACAGATATCCGGTGACTGCAGCAAAAATCTGATCGGATTTTACCGCAAAACGATCAAACCAACGGGTACCGTTGATCCATGCCATCGGCAGGATCAGCAGCGCAGAAGAGGCAAACAAGGCGGCTGCAATCCAGTACAGCACCTGGTACATCCGCTTGCGATGCATCCACACCAGCAATCCCAGCAGCATTACAGTCAGCACAATACCGGCTGCCAAAGCCTTCGGCACCAGCGGCATCGCTGTTCTTGCCGTATCCAGCACCTTAGCATCATACAGCGTATAAAAACGGAATACATCTGCAGTCGTCAGAATGTTCCGCTTGGCATTGTCAACAGCCGTATCGACTGTTTTTTCAAAAGCAGCATCCTTTTCGTATCCGTTTTCTTCGGCATATGTACGGAAAAAGGCAATCAGATTCTCCTCAAGCTTTGAAAAATCCACTTCTGCCTGCTCCATGGTATCTGCGCCATGCAGATAGGCAAAAGCATTGCCGACCGATGCAGAAATGATTTCTGAAATCTGTTCTTTACTGATGCTGTCCATATATACAGAAGCCGGGATGCCGGAAGTATTCGCCTGCTCACGATAATAGGAATCCAGATTGTCATATACACGATCGGCAAGCTGATGCTTTTCCAGCAGAGCAATGCAGGTATCGGCACGCAGTGAATAGCACTGCACCACCGTAAGCAAAGCGGTGGCTGTCAGTGAAAAAATCAGCAGCAGCGTCACGATCACATTGCAAAGATAGGTTATGGGTCGATTCACATTCTACTCCTTTTTACTCATCGGCAGGCACATAATATTCCTTGGAGACCAGATCACAGATCACGCCGACCCGATCATCGGAATTGCCCAGCACATCGCCCTCACAGGTATACAGCGTCAGCCGATCCGTTCCGGTGGGAACAATATAGCGCTTATCGCTTTTCGGGAAATGGATCTGCTCTTTCACACGATAGGTGAATTTGCCGTATTCTGTATAGAGCACAACAGTATCTCCTGTTTCCATTTCATCCAGATCGGCAAAATAGGTATTCACATGTGCGCTGATGACAACATTATCTTCCTTACCCAGCACCGCAGATTGTGTGCTCTGACAAGCGCCCAATGCCAGCAGCTCCTTAGTGGTGCCGAAATATACGCTCACAGTCAGCGCAATATCCTCGCAGACAAGCTTTGCATACTGCTCACCAAATTTCGGAATAATGATCTTACCGGTATCCGTAGTCGGTTTCTGTTCTCCCGTATCGATATCCTTATTTACAATGTTCAGACCAGCCGTAGTAGATGTAACCTTCAGTGAATCCATAAATGCAAGATTCAGATAGCTTTGCAGCTTATGCGAAGGCATCAGAAGATACACCAGCATGACAAGTCCGATACTCAGAATCAACAGCAGTACAGGCGTAAGCACCCAAGGCAATGCCTTGGCAGACGATCTGCGCACAGCAATTGCCGCATCAGCCATGGATACCCTCCTCCGACTCTTTGCCGGCACGATACATCGTAAAGGCAATGCCACCGACAGCCAGCAGGATCAACGCCATGGCAATGGCGATCGGCCCTGTCAGATTCCAGCCGGTATCCGCTACGATCACACCAATGGAACCGTTATCGATCAGATTGCCTTCTCCGTCACGGATCGACACATCGATCTTATCACCTTCAATGTCATCGACAGTAATATGCATTCCCAACTGCTGACCGATCTGCACAAACTGATCGGCAATGCTTGCCTTCGCATCAGTGCTCAGCTCCTTGATGATGCTGTTGCGCTCAGCGGCGGAAAGGCTTGCAAGAAACGGTGCACGTTCCGATTCCGGCAGACTCAATACATAGGCTTTTTTCTCTGCAAGCGTCATATTGATGAACAGCTTGCCGGTATTGGGATCTGCAACAAGTGTTTGTGTGGTAGTGGTAGCGGTTGTGGTCGTCGAGCTCTCACCGCCGGAGCCGGTATTGGTCGTTGTGATGGAAGTCACATCCGCATTCAATGCGTCCACAAAGATCTTTACATCCTCTGCCGGCACGCCAAAATATTTGGCGACCTCTTCCCAGATCATAAAATCACAGTATTCTACATTGGCAATCAGCGTTTCATAAGTAAAGAAATTACCATTGCCATCGTAAACGCCCTCATCGTTATGTTCATACTGTTCAAACTGCGTTTTACACATCTGAATGAGATACTCATTAAAACCGATTCCACGCAATGCATCATAAACATCTTCGATGGTTTTGCCGGCTGCAGAAGCAGACATAACAAACGCTGAAGCACCGAGAATCACAACTGCGGCACCCGCAGCGATCCATCTTATCATTTTTTTCATGGCAAAAAATCCTTTCTGGCTTTGAAATACATCCGGATTTTGTCTTGCCGGACAACAGGATCTTGTTCACTGACAGTATACCATACTTGCACGAAAAAAGCAAGCACATCAGCCAAAAATGCAGACTTTACCAAAAAACAGAAACTGTCTATCTGCTTTTTCGGCAGATAGACAGTTCTTGTTTGCGTAATTTATCCCTGCAAGGCGTTCACCGCAGCCAGCAATGCATCTGCACGATCTGTGCGCTCCCAAGCAGAGCACAGATCCTCGCGGCCCATATGACCATAGGCTGCCAGCTTGCGATACTGCGGCTTACGCAGCTCCAAGGTATCAATAATGGCAGCGGGACGCAGATCAAAGCACTGTGTTACAGCTTGAGCAAGCAGCTCATCATTGACCATACCCGTACCGAAGGATTCTACAAATACAGAGACCGGACGCGCCACGCCGATTGCATAGGCGAGCTGCACCTCGCAGCGCTTTGCCAGACCTGCCGCCACCAGATTCTTGGCGATATAGCGGGTCATATATGCAGCAGAGCGGTCTACCTTCGTAGGATCCTTGCCGGAAAAGGCACCGCCGCCATGACGGGAATAGCCGCCGTAAGTATCTACAATAATTTTTCTGCCGGTCAGACCACTGTCGCCCTGTGGTCCGCCCACAACAAAACGGCCTGTGGGATTGATAAATATCTTGGTATTTTCATCCATCCACTCAGCAGGGATCGTGGGCTGCACCACCAGCTCCACCAGATCGGCACGGATCTGTTCCAGCTCCACAAAAGCAGAATGCTGCGTGGAAATGACGATGGTATCCACACGCACAGGAACATCGTCTTCATATTCCACAGTCACCTGTGTTTTTCCATCGGGCCGCAGATAAGAAAGGGTATTATCCTTACGCAGCGCAGTCAGCTTCAGTGCAAGCTTATGTGCCAGTGCGATGGGCAGCGGCATCTTTTCGGGTGTCTCATCACAGGCATAGCCAAACATCATGCCCTGATCACCTGCACCGATCTTATCATAAGCATCATCACTGTCAGGAGCACTGTCCGTAGCATCATCTACACCCAGTGCGATATCGCAGGATTGCTTGTCTATGGTAGTAAGCACTGCACAGGTGTAACCATCAAAGCCGTATTTTGCGCGATCATAGCCGATATCCACGATCACTTCACGGGCAATTCGTGCAATATCCACGCTGGCAGATGTGGTGATCTCACCCATGCACATAACCATACCGGTCGTACAGCAGGTCTCGCAGGCAACTCTGCCGTTGGGATCCTGCTCCAGAATGGCATCCAGAACCGCATCCGAGATCTGATCGCAGATCTTATCGGGATGACCCTCTGTTACGGATTCGGAAGTAAAAAATCTTCTCATTCAACATCCTCCTATTGAGATATCCAACAAAAACGGCATTCATTCCAATCAGAACGAATGCCGTATGCTAACAAAACCGCAGACGTTCCTCATCTTCCGGTGCCTATTGTCGCACCGTGGGATTTGGCACCGTGCAGGATGTATCTGCATACATCTTGTGGTTGCCGTGGCTTCACAGGACCCGTTCCTCCGCCACTCTTGATAAGGTACCATATTATTATACCCAAGCTTCTGCGTTTTGTCAATGGGTTGGTGTAATTTTCTCAAAAGAATCCGAGAAGTCTTATTTTCCTTGCCGATAAGCCTCCAACACAGCACCGATATACATCCGATGCACGGCATCTGCACCATAGAATTTTTCAGCAATGTCAGCAGGAAGCTGCTCCTTCGACATATCGGCAACAAACTGCTTGCGGCATACAAGCACTGTTTTTGCCTGCGCAAAGCCGACACCCCCGCCCAATACAATCGGGGTCAAGCCGGTTTTTTCTGCCTTATCGCAGTCTCTGCCGGAGTTTGCACCACAAAACTGCAATGCCTTCCGCTGCTCCTCCCCGAAAAAGGAAAGGGTAAAGAGATCCTGCTGTTCCATAAAGCCAAAGGTATGACGGGAATGCCGCACATAACAGGTCACAGAGGGCTGATTCCAGAGAATACCCATCTGACCCCATGAGGCGGTCATAAAGTTGAAGCCGGTTTCCATTGTACCGGCAGTCAGTAAAAACCAATCACTGCCGATAGCGGTAAAAGGATTCACATTCCAATCTGTAAGCTGCATCCGTTCAAAAGACATACAAATACCTCCGTAAATTGAATATATTATCCGGGATGCAGCATCCATACATTTTCAGCTTGCCTGCTGATGCTGCAGCCGGAGCTTATCCGTGATCAGAGCAATAAACTCGGAATTGGTGGGTTTTCCCTTGCAGGTATTCACCGTATATCCGAAAAAAGCATTCAGCGTATCCAAATTTCCCCGATCCCATGCGATCTCAATGGCATGGCGAATGGCACGCTCAACACGGGAAGGCGTAGTACTGTATTGATCCGCAACCTTGGGATACAACTGCTTTGTTACACTATCCAGCAGCAGCGGATCATGATAGGAGCTGACAATAGCGGTACGCAGATAATGATAGCCCTTAATGTGAGCAGGCACACCCAACTGATGAATGATATCTGTCACAGTAATCGCAAGGTCCTGATGAGCACGGGTCTGAATAGCGCCCAGAGGCTGTTTATCGGTCAGCAGAGCAATGCGCTCTCCCAGCACCGAAAGATCGAAGGGCTTGAGCATAAAATAGGCAGCACCGTTCTGCATTACCTGCTGCTCCACAAAGCTGTTGTCATAAGCAGAGGTTACAATGAATGCCGGTCGTTTTCCATTGCCGGCACCGGCTTTTTTCATCAGCTCAATCGCATCCATATGCGGCAGCACCGCATCGATCACCACCACATCAGGAGTATCGCTTCGGATCGACTCCAGTAATGTGTTTCCGTTTTTCGGGCGGGTATAGGCATACATTCCCTGTGAGCGCAGCACACTTGCGCAGGAAACACCGTATTCCGCTGTATCGTCTCCAATCAGAACCTTGACTTGTTTTTGCATGGTTTGACCTCCTTCTATATTGTATTCTCATTTTATCATTCCCGCTGACAAAAGGCAAGAGTGAATGTCATCGAATACAAACTCTTTTTGTCGAAAGAGGATTTTTAGATGAATATGCGTTAAAATCATACGATTATAACGTATCTGCACACGTTTTGAGACAAGTGGCACGTCGTTCTCTGTATAAAAGATAAATAAATTGTCAAATTAGAAGCAAAACGACAATTTACATGTCTGTTCATTTCGTTTCTCCCCCAAGGATGCTGGGGGATTTTTGCTGATCGGCACGAAGTTTTTCCTCCTTACGCTGCTTGCGGCGCACCACCGATTCATAGGAAAGATATCGGGTGATTGCCAGCACCAGCAGCAAAACCACAGGAATTATATTGCCCAGCAGACCATCCCGCCAGACAGCAAAGGCATTCTGTCCGAAATTTGCAGCAGTTTGCCCTGTCCATCCTTGTTCCCGCGCAAGCTCCACGGCACGCATAGTGATATATAGCATAGGCAAATAGGATCCGCTGCCAAGTACTGCCGCCGCCAGATCCCGCTTGCAAAAATACAGGATCACTGCCACAGTCAACAGCGCTTCACAAATCAGCATCCAGATTCCAAAGGCCTGAAAAGGGGCACCATAGTGATCAGCATGCATAAGCCAGCCGCTGGCAATCAAAGATGACAAAAACAACGGAAAGATCAGCAAACTGATCACCAACACTATATTGCCGATCCGGCGCAGCACCAACAGCAAACGGAAATTGCCGGAAGAATCCGATCGTACCCGCTGCATAATAAAAACACCTTCCCTTTGATGCCAAGTCCATACAAACAGACGATAGCGGCACTTAGTAAATATTTGGAACATTTTTGCACAAATTATGAGAAAAACCACTCTATGATCCTGCAGCAGCGCAGATTTCCGTATCATAACAAAAAAACTGCATGCAATCTGTGATGGTATTTTTGCAGGAACCGTCAATGCTAACAAAAGCGGAAGAAAACCGCAATCAGAAAGGAGTCAAAACAATGAAACAACGTCAAAAATTAACATCTGATTGCAAACAAAACCGTTTTCGCAAAGCCATCGCCATATTTGCTGCGGCATTCGCATTGCTGGGCAGCAGCATGGGATATTACGCAGGCACTCTGCCCGATCATTTTTATACCGAGACCGATCAGCCGCTGGAACTGGAAACATTTTTGCCGGTTACCGCAAGCACAGGCATCACATCCAGCCATATCGCAAAGGAAACCACACTGCGGTTATTTGGTCTGTTTCCCTTCAAAACCGTTTCGTTGACCTCTGTTCAGCGTGCAAAGCTGTATCCCGGCGGCGAGCCCTTCGGCATACGGATGCTGATGGCAGGAGTCATGGTAATTTCCACCGGTGAGATCAACACCGAATCCGGCAGCTGTTGTCCCGCTGAAGATGCCGGCATCCGTGTGGGCGATGTGATTCAAAGCATCAACGGCAGATCTGTGCACAGCAATGAGGACATTCAAAATGCCATTGCCGCTTCGGAGGGTTCTCCTGTTTCTGTCTCGCTGCTGCGGGATCATGCATTGTATACGTTTACGGTACAGCCTGTTTTTTCCCGGCTGCATTGCCGCTGGCAAACCGGTATGTGGGTCAGAGACAGCACTGCCGGCATCGGCACAGTAACGTATTATATGGAAGCAGAAAACCATACGGCCTATTTTGCAGGATTGGGCCATGCTGTTTGTGATGCCGATACCGGAGAACAAATCCCGCTTGCAAGCGGAGAAGTCGCATCAGTACGCATCACAGATGTACGTGCCGGACAACCCGGCGTACCCGGCGAGCTTCACGGACAGTTTTCCGGTACAGCGGATACCGGCGTATTATTTGCCAATACCGAATGCGGTCTGTTCGGCAGTATGCATACACTGCCGAAGGAAAAGCAATCCGTCGAACTTGCATTCAAGCAGGAAATTACCACCGGTGAGGCAATGATCTACACTACCGTCGAGGGTGAAACGCCCTCTGTTTACACCATCGAGATCGAAGAGGTGCATAGCGCAGATACCGGCACACGCAATATGGTGATCCACGTCACCGATCCTGCACTGCTTGCATTGACCGGCGGCATCGTACAAGGTATGAGCGGCAGCCCGATCCTGCAAAACGGCAGACTGATCGGCGCTGTCACCCATGTGTTTGTCAAAGATCCAACCAGAGGCTATGCCATTTTTGCTGAAAATATGTATGCACAAACCACAGCACAACGCATCGTTGAATCGGAATAGGAAAAAAAGGGCGTTTCTACCCGTGAAGAAACGCCCTTTCTCATGTTCCGAACAAAATCCGGCAATCAATCGCCGATGATTTGTCAGTCATTTCTGTTGTAACAGAATGCGCCGCGATCCCCATTAAAGGGAAATTCCTTAGCGGCTTTCGTCGCTGAAACCGCTGTCAACCAGCTCAACCAGAGAAGCAACAGCCTGCTCCTCATCAGTACCGTCAGCGATGATGCGGATGGCGGTGCCGCCCACGATGCCGAGGGAAAGGATGCCCAGCAGACTCTTGGCATTGACACGACGCTCTTCCTTCTCGATCCAGATTGCAGAACGGAACTCATTTGCCTTCTGAATGAAAAAAGTTGCGGGACGTGCATGCAGACCAACCTGATTCTGAACCATGACATCTTTGATACACATAAACTTTCTCTCCTTTATGATTTCATATATTACTTATGGACAAAGCAAACGGCTCTGCTGTATGAGATCATAACAAACACCGGAAGGCAGACAAAAAAACCTGCTGCCCATTGCCTGACAAAAGACAGCAACGATCCTTGTTCTTCCGATTGCGGACAATCCGTTTGCAGCAAACTGCAAGGGCTTCTCCACGAGCCTATGCTACCATTATACAGACTAAACTGCATCTCGTCAACGTGTTTTATCCACAAAACCGTCACATTTGCCAAAAATTCTACGCAATGCCATATTACAAGGAACTTTCTGCGCTTTTGTTTGGGCATATTCACGAATCCAAACTGTTGAAAACTGTTGTTGAAAGCGTACAGTTTTCAACAATCGATTTTGTAGAAAATCACGGCTCGCAATCTTCTGTTTGACATTTTACCCATTGTTCCCACAAATCCGGCCGCCGTTCACGGGTAATTTCCAAACTTTGTTCCTTCCGCCATGCAGCAATATTCTTATGATGTCCGCTGAGAAGCACAGGCGGAACCGATTCACCTTCCCAACATTCGGGGCGGGTATACTGCGGATATTCCAGCAGACCGGAAAAATGACTTTCCTCTTCATAACATTCGGGAGATGGCAGCACATCCTCACACATTCTTGCAACAGCATCTGTAAGAATCAGCGCAGGCAGCTCGCCGCCGGTGACCACATAATCCCCTACAGAGATCTCCTCATCCACGATCCGATCCAGCACACGCTGATCCACGCCCTCATAATGGCCGCAGAGCAGAAACAGCACCGGCTTCTGTGAAAGTGCAATCACCTTTTTTTGTGTCAGCACAGTCCCCTTCGGAGACAAATATATAGTATGCGGTTTTTCGTCATATTGTGCACAGACCGCTTTCCAGCAATCATAGATCGGCTGTGCCTGCATCACCATGCCCATACCTCCGCCAAAAGGAGAATCATCTACACGGCGATGACGATCTGTGGTATAGTCACGGATCTGATGACAGTTTACCTGCAAGGCGCCTTTTGCTCTGGCTCTGCCCAGAATACTGGATGACAGCACTGCTTCACACATTTCGGGGAACAGCGTAGCGATCTCGATTTTCATGAATCACGATGCCTCCGAAGATGCTGCGGATCCCACTGAAAGCGTATCCACTATCTGCAGGATCATCCCGGTATTGACCGCTTCGAAGAACACAGAGATCCGCTGATTGGGATTCCGATCGGGATAAAGCATGGCAACAGCGGAGATACTGTCTACATATTGCGTATCGATCCGTAAAAAGCCGCGATACCCTTCCCCTTCCAGCGCATATATGGTATCATAACGTTCAAAGGTATCATTTTTATAATCCGCAAGCTGATAAAAGGTCTTGGCGACAGCGGCATTGCTCATGGTGAAATGCTCTTTGGTCAAAGCGTACTGCAGCTGTTCGATCTCATATTCATTCTGCGGAACGGATAATCCGTTGGTGTCGCAAAACTGTTCCAGATCTTTCGCAGGGATCTCCTCGGCTTCATAGTAGGGAATTCCCGCAAAAAGGAAGGGCGGATTGAGGGTAATGGTCAGATCCTGACCGCTCATCACAGTTTTATTGCCGCTCTCTTTGATCTGCAGATCCTTGGGTGCTTTCAATGTCACGCCAAAGCTGCTGTATTCTGCTGCGTCCTCAGGCAAGGAAGAAACCGATGCCGGGAATTCCTGCACCTGTTTCTGCAAATGCGAATACTCCTTATTCATCTTTAGATACCACGGCAAACCGGGAAACACCAATGTCCAGAGCAATCCGCCGGCGATCACAACGCCGCCCACGGCACCCAAAGCAATTTTCCATGATTTTTTCATCGTATTCTCCTTCCCTTTTCTCAGTCAAACAAACCGTTAAGCGGTCTGATGACAACAACACCGTCATCGATCGAAACAGAACAGACCACATCAGGGATCGCCGGAACCAATCGTTCCTTTCCTGTTTCATCCTTGATCACATAAACATCATTGGCGCCGGTCTGAAGTACATCGGTGATCGTACCATAGCAGACATCGGTATCGGCATCCAACACCGAAAGCCCCAGCAGATCCTGGATAAAATACGTATCGTCATCCAGATCCGCATCATCACGATTCATATACAAAACGGTATTGCGCAATGTCTGCGCTTGTTCGACGGTATCCACGCCAACAAGCTTCATCAGCACCATGTTTTTCTGCACCTTTGCCTGTTCGACAGAAACAGCAATGGCATCAGCGCCGTTGGGATTGCGATAGAGCGTATCAAATTCACAAAGGATCTCGGGACTGTCACACCACGGCTGCACCTTAACAGTGCCATTGAGCCCATGAACCGTAACGATCTTACCGATTTCGAGATATTGTTTTTTCATTGAAACAAGGCTCCTTTTTTCAAGGTAAAAAGCTTCCTTGGTGATTATAGCATATTTCACGGATTCCGTCAAGGCAGTGCGCTCATGAATCAACAAAAAACAATCTCCTCAAAAAGCACCCTGCTCTTTGAGGAGATCTTATATCGCAGTTCAAGCGCCCGGCAGCGGCCGCACGTTTTCTTTCACCCACTTTAGATTTTCTGTTGTATAGCCAAAGCGGGACTCCGGCGCACGTTTTGCAATCTCACTTGCTGCAAATTCCAGATCACCGGCATATTTATTACTCAGCCGAAACGGATATTCATAACTGTCTCCGTAGCAATCATGCACGACCAGATATATTCCATCCAGCACACCGTTTGTACGATGCTCCTTCCGATACAGCAGCAGGATACATTCATAGAGAACAAAGCTTTCAAAGTCCTTACGTTTCATCAGGAACCGTTCCGTGATCATCAGCTGCGGATGATCCATCATACTCTCATTTTCTCCCTGCAAAATCCGCTCCGCAAGATCATCGGGCGAACCATACTTACGGAACAAGCGATGCGCTCCGGGCCGAAAAGCAGCCTTCACTGCAGAAAAAAACCGTTTTGCTGCATACAGCATCAGCAGCGCCCCAAACACTGCACATGCCAGCGCAATGAACAGACGTTCCTCTTTGAATGCAAACATGCCTGCCGCCAGCAGGAGCAGTACTGCAAACAGCAGAAAAAAGAAATATCCTACAGCAGCCCAGCTGTTTCTGGTTCTGATCTGTCGTACAATCTTATTGCCGGTCAACAGAGAACTTGCCATATGTCAAATATCTCCTTCCGAAATACGATACTATTTCGAGATCAATGAAATTCGGTGCCGGGATTCAATGCGGCCGGAGATTTCCACTGGATCCCATAATCGCTGCGAAGGATCAGCTTTTTGACCATCCAATATTCCTTGCAATAGTCATAATAGCCGCGCTGGTGCTCTAACGCTTCATCGATCTTTTCCTCCAGCTCATAGCGGATCGAGAGATATTCCGGCGTCAGCTCCACGGGATCGGTCACAGTATCTCCGATCGTTTCCTGCGCTTCCTTTATCACAGCAGCATATTCTTCTGCACCCAGATCAGCAAGCAGCATTTCGGAAAGCGCTGCTGTCAGACCGTCCGCAGTCTGTGAAGCATACAGGCAAATGGCACAGGCACTGTCTCTGAGATCCAGCAACGCACCGTTTTCCAGCAGTGTTACGCCCTTTGCCATAAGGCGCTTGGCTGCTTCATGCATTTGTATGGTATAGTTGAGCGCTTCCGGCCACCAACGTGCTTCCGCATAGGTTTCGGCTGCAGATTGACAAAAACGAAGATAATCGGAATCTCTGCCATCGGCAGCGACGGCCTTCAACGCATCCTTGCAGTCCACAATGCACGGATGCGCACGCCAAGGCGCAAAGTCCATCGCATGGAACTGCTGGATCAACAGACAGGCATACAGCAGATCGACAGCCAGTTCCGAGGTCGGATGAGCACGGAACGCCGCAGAAACACGGTCGAACAGCCGATTGCTGAACCAGATTCCCACAGAGGTTGCACGTTCATTATTCAGCAAAGAAAGATATTCCATTAAAGCGGCCTGCTTCTGTTGTTCGCTGCTTTCGGTACTTTGCAGCATCAGCTCTAATTCTTCTCCTTTTGCACGGAGTTCATCCTCGCCGGCTTGACGCAGTGTACGGTACATAACAAAGCCTCCTCTCCATAAATCGAACCATTTTTTCATGAATTTCTGTTTGAAATGCCAAAACTCTTATTTTTATGATACCATATATTTGTCATATTGTCAAGCAAATTTTCAGCATATTCACAATTTGCAGACGAAAAAACGCAAAAGATACTTTTTCAAAAAATCTTTACACAGCGGGAAGAATATGCTATACTATATGCCGATGCATCTTTGCATCTGCACCTACAAAACGATATGCGGAGGAATTCATAGTATGTTTGGGCAGATTTTACTGCAATTGCTGCTGATCGGACTGAATGCGATCTTTGCCTGCGCAGAGATCGCTATTATTTCCATAAACGATACAAAGCTTCAACACATGGCAGCAGGCGGTGATAAACGAGCAGCACGGCTGGTAAAACTAACCTCTCAGCCGGCAAGATTTCTGGCAACCATACAGGTTGCCATCACCCTTTCCGGTTTTCTTGGCAGTGCCTTTGCTGCGGATAATTTTTCGGCAGCATTGACAAACCGGATGCTATCTCTGGGTGTGCCTCTTGCCGAAGAAACGCTGGATACGATCTCAGTGCTGCTGATTACCGTTCTGCTTTCTTATCTGACGTTAGTATTCGGAGAACTGGTGCCGAAACGAATCGGTATGAAAAATGCAGAAAAGCTGGGGCTTGCACTTTCCGCCATGATCGCTGTGATCTCCAAGCTGTTCAAGCCACTGGTCTCTGTTCTGACTGCTTCGACCAACGGGATTCTGCGTCTTTTCGGAATTGATCCCAACGCAGAATCGGAATCCGTCACCGAAGAAGAGATCCGTATGATGGTAGATGCAGGCAGTGAAAAAGGTGCCATCGATGATATTGAACGTGAGCTGATCCAAAACGTATTTGCTTTTGACGACATTACAGCCGAAGATATCTGCACCCATCGTACCGATACCGTATTTCTTTCCCTTGATGATACCGCAGAACATTGGCGTAAGCAGATCTATGAAACCTGTCACAGCTATTATCCCGTATGCGGTACCAACAGCGACCAGATCGTAGGCGTGCTTTCCGCAGCGGAGTATTTCCGTCTGGAAAACAGAACCCGTGATGCTGTTTTGGCTGCGGTACGTCCGGCCTATTTTATTCCTGCCGCCATGACCGCAGATATACTGTTCACTGAAATGAAGCGCAACCATGAGCGCTTTGCGGTGGTGTTGGATGAATACGGCGGTACCGCAGGTGTGATCACAATCACCGATCTCATTGAGGAGCTGGTAGGCGATCTGGGTCATGATGCCGAACCCGATGCTGACGAAGAACTCACCCGCATCGACGACACCACCTGGCGCATCGGCGGTGGAGTACGGCTCTCAGAGGTTTCTGAAGCCATCGGCGTATCACTGACCGGTGATTATGATACACTCAGCGGCTATCTGTTCGGTGCTCTGGGCAGTATTCCCAAAGACGGCAGTCAGCTCAAGCTGCAAACGGAACAGATTCATGCCGAGATACTCAATGTGCGGGGACATAAAGCCGAAACGGTTCTGGTTTCGCTGCGCCGCACAGAATCCGAAGAAGCTGCCGCTTCCAAAGATAAATAAATCCGAATCACAGGGCAAATTTCTCTTTTAAGGGATTGCACCTTGTTTCTACGAATTCGATATAGGCATACTCTTTTGATTTATGCAAAAAGGCAAAAATATGCGAAAACCATGGATTTCCTGCGGAATCCCCTTGCATTTTCAGATGTGCTGTGCTATAATGAATCTATCTAAGCATATATGGCATCAATCTGAAATGCTGTCATGTAAGCAAATTGACATTCTATCAAAGTAGAAAGAATGAGGAATTATCAATGGCTGATGAAAAAAATATCCGTCTGGTACTTCAGAAGCAGGAAACGGAAGAAAAACCCCTGCTGCGAATCAACACTCTGTGGAAGCAGGCAAAACGCTTCTTTGTACTCTGGATTATCGTATCCATTGTTGCCGCCTTGGGCGTTGGCGCTTTCGCCATGGTGAATTACTCCGATACCATGGAAACACAAGCAATGGTGGAGTTCAGTTTCAAGGGAATTGAATCCGGCAAAGACCCCACCGGCAATAACTTCGACATCACAAAGCTCAAGTCTCCTGCTGTGATTGAAGCTGCTTTGACTGCACAAGGCATCTCTAAGGAGGACGTTCCGGTAGATGTCGTGCGCAATGCGCTCACAATCGGCGGTGTTCGTCCTGAAGATGCCATAGAGAAAATGGTCGGATATCAGAGTATTATCGACATGGGCAACACCAATGCGCTCAGCGCTTTGAAGGAATTTCTGAATGTTACTTACTTCCCTACAAAATTCGTCATTACCCTCCAGCTGGATAATACCGATTTGGAGCCGGAACAGGGCGCTGCATTGCTGGATGCCATTTTGGAATCCTACAAGCAGTATTTCTTCCAGACCTATGGCTATAACGATGCACTCGGCAGCGCCGTTTTGTCTGTTGACTATGATGACTACGATTATGAACGTGTCATTGAAGTGTTTGACAGCACGCTGGCTTCTGCACAATCCTATCTGAATACCCTCGCCGCAGGGGATGACACCGGATTCCGTTCCGCAACCACGGGATACAGCTTCCGTGATCTTTCTTCTGCCATCAATACGCTGCGTACTGAGGATCTGGATTGGATCAATTCTTATGTCACTGTAAATAATGTAACAAAAGATAAGGACTTGCTGCTGACATATTACGACTATCGAATCCAATCCTTGGAGCGTTCCAAAACAGCTGCACAGGAAAAATTGGTCGGTATCGACGAATCGATTGCTGCATATCAGAAAGACACCGTTCTCGTAATGAACAACGAAAACGGCAAAGATATGACCGTTTCTCAGGCTTCCGATACCTATGACAACATGATCCAGCAGAAGATCAATATTCAGTCGCAAATCGCAGATTACACACAGGATATCAGTTATTACACCGCTCGTTCCAACTCTCTGCGCACGGCAACCAATACTGTGACCAATTCGCAGAAGAAAATGGTGGATGAGCGTATTGAAAAACTCTACACTAAAGTGGAAACCCTGATCGACCAAGTGAATGTGACTGCGGATGAGTATTTCGAGAATGTTGCATATGCCAACGCTTTCACGGTACTGGTTCCTGCCAATATTCCTACGGAAAGCGGCATAATGGCAATCGTCACATCATCGTTTCTTCCCCTCGTCATCGTTGAATGCTTGATTCTGGCTGTGTATCTTATCATTGTTGTATGCGTTGCATTTGCCAAGGATCAGCATATTTCATCCAATATTGTACCCGCAAAGGATGCCGTTGAAGCCGATGACGCAGAAGCAGAACAACAGCAGGATGCTGCTAAGGAAAAGAAAACACAGAAAAAGTGAATATAAGGTCAATCGCCGGATTTCAGTGATCCGGCGATTGTATAATAAAAGTAAAGGACGATTATCATGAAGATTGCTGTTGCCGGTACCGGATATGTAGGATTATCCATCGCCACATTGCTGTCGCAGAATCATACTGTTACCGCTGTGGATATTATCCCCGAAAAGGTTGAAATGATCAATCAGCGGAAGTCTCCCATTCAGGATGACTATATCGAAGCCTATTTTGCAGAAAAAGAACTGAATCTTACTGCTACGCTGGATGCACAGGCTGCTTATACCGATGCAGAATTTGTTGTGATCGCTGCGCCGACCAACTATGACAGTCAGAAGAACTTTTTTGATACTTCTGCTGTGGAAAAGGTCATCGAGCTGGTCATGCAATACAATCCCAATGCGATCATGGTCATCAAATCCACCATTCCTGTAGGCTATACTGCTTCGATCCGTAAAAAAACCGGCAGCAAGAACATCATCTTCAGCCCGGAATTCCTGCGGGAAAGCAAAGCACTCTATGATAATCTGTATCCCAGCCGCATTATTGTCGGTACGGATCCGGAGGATACCCGTCTGGTCGAGGCGGCAAAATGTTTCGCTGCCCTGCTGCAGGAAGGCGCTATCAAAGAGGATATCCCCACATTGTTTATGGGCTTTACCGAGGCTGAGGCTGTGAAACTGTTCGCCAACACCTATCTTGCCCTGCGTGTCAGCTATTTTAATGAGCTGGATACCTATGCCGAAATGAAAGGCTTGGATACACAGCAGATCATTGAAGGCGTCTGTCTTGATCCCCGTATCGGCAGTCATTATAACAATCCCAGCTTTGGCTACGGAGGCTATTGTCTGCCTAAGGATACCAAACAGCTGCTTGCAAATTATGCCGATGTTCCGCAGGATATGATGAGCGCAATTGTCGCATCCAACCGCACCCGTAAAGACTTTATCGCAAGCCGGGTATTGGAGCTGGCAGGTTATTACAGCTATGATGAAAACAGCCAGTATGACAAATCCATGGAAAGACCTGTAACGATCGGCGTGTATCGACTGACCATGAAAAGCAACTCCGATAACTTCCGCCAAAGCTCTATTCAAGGCGTTATGAAACGTGTCAAAGCAAAGGGTGCTACCGTAATCATCTATGAACCTACTCTGCAAGATGGTGATACCTTCTTTGGCAGCCTTGTGGTGAATGATCTGGAACAGTTCAAGGCAAAAAGCGATGCCATCATCGCTAACCGCTATGACGAATGTCTGGACGATGTGTTGGATAAGGTCTATACCAGAGATATCTTCAAAAGAGATTGATCCTTCTCGTATTCTATGCAAAAACAGAGCAAAGCGAATTTCCCTTTGCTCTGTTTTTTTATTCTCGGCGAAAAAAAGCGGCGTTTCAAACGTCATAGTAACAGGAAAGGAGGTGCAGCATATGCCGAAGCATATTTCCAAGGCATTGCGTAAGCAGTTGTATCAAGGCGATCCGGAAGCCTTTGCTGCTTTGTATCAGATGCTTAAAACACCGGTATTTACCATCGCTTTTCGCATTGTACGCTCCAAAGAAGAAGCCGAAGATATTATGCAAGAGGTTTTTTTGCGGCTCTGGAAAACACCGCCTGCACCTTCTGTACGAAATCTGCGTGCGTGGATCTTTCAGATGGTGCACAATCTGGCAATTGATACGCTGCGCAAGCATCCGGATGTAACACAAGCTGCGGATGATGCCGCATTGACCGAAGATGTATTCCAGACACTCGCTCTGCGTTATGATCTGGAACAGGCGATCCATGCACTGCCCTGTACGGAACGTGAGATCATAACAATGCATCTGAACGGTGGATTGCGGTTCCATGAGATCGCTGCCATTGTGGAATTATCCGTCTCAGCAACATACCGAAAATACCGTAAAGCGCTGGAGGCGCTGAAAACCGCATTGAAAGGAGATGGATTTGTATGAAACAGAAATGCCTGTTGCTATTTCTGATGATCAGTCTATTATTTTTTCCACCGATACGATCCGCTGCGGCCGAAGCAACGTATCCGACCGGCATGGATGTGCTCAACAGCTGGCAGGGGGAATACCCCGATGCATTTTGCGGCTGTTGGTGTGAGGGCGCACCATCCATTCATCTGACCATCGCTATTATGAATACCACAGAGGGCGAAGCACTCAAGCAGAAAATCCTCTCTCAAGTAGAGGATGACAGCACTGTTTCCTTTGTCTATCGGCAATACTCCCGCAACGAACTTCTTACATTGCAAACAGAACTGGGCTCCTATTTCCAACAGAATATCGGTCTGGTTTCCCTGACACTCAGGGATCAGGAAAACTGCATTGAAGCTGCCATTTATCGTCCCAAGCTGGACTTGCCCGAAACGCAGGCCGTTTTGCAGGCATGGAAACAGCAGTATGGCGATGCAATACGGATAGAAGCAGTCGATTACGAAACACTTACCTACACCATTGGCCCCATAGAGCCTGCTAAGGCTCCTCCGTGGAATATCGCCGTAATCTGCGCTGTGATCCTGTTGCTGCTGTTTGCCGCAGCATTCCTGATCGTACAGCGAAAAAAACATCGTGCAGTACTGCAAACTGCCAACGGTATCCTTACAGAAACGTCTGCACCCATCCGCAAAGCAGTATTGTGTCGTATCATCAAAGAACAAGCACCCATCGTTCCAAGTGCTTGTGATGATGCCATTTTTTCTGCGATCAACGAAACATCTCTATGATACAAAACGAACACCTTCGATCATCAACGGATCGAAGGTGTTCGTTGTTTGTTGCAAAGAAAAACATCATCCTAAAAGATTACCATTCCCAGTCTTCCCAGAAACGACCCACTCGCTGTTTTAAGGATTCGCCCTTTTGCTTTGCGGTCTCATTGATCGCTGCAATGGCAATCAGCAATACACCGGCAAGAAGCAGATAAACCCACCACTGCAAACCGGGAGACAATCGGATGGCAACACCGCAAAGGGAAATACCGCCCAACAAGAACCATTTCTTCTGCTTAAAATAATATGCGGTAATAAAGATCAGCAATGCACAAATCAATACGGTAAGCAGATCCGCTTCTTTGTTGGAAACCAATGCCCCCGATGCCAACACTATCATGGAATAGGTACCGATTCCAAACAAGCACCAGCCGCCGGTCTGTTTGCCATATAGCTTACGCAGTACAACGCCAAGACCAAGCAACGGCAGCAAATGATATTTCCCCTCCAGATAGGTGCCGTTGAAATCAAAGATCGGCTGCATCCAAAGTGCAAGCGTCATCATAATTGCAGAAACCGTGAAGATCGCTTCTCGCTTCGAATCTTGATCCTTGTGCGTTTGCGTGATAAAATGCAATACATACAAGCTGTATAATACAGGAACAAAGAATCTAAGCCATTTGACCATGGATTCGGGATACATCCAATAGTCGGCAGCACACATCAGCAGCAACGGCATCAATCCGCCCGTTATGGTTAGGATCAGACTGCGATTTTGCTGCATATGGCGCAGAATACTGCCGAAATAACAGAATGCTGCGGTCAACAACGAAACCAGCAGTACCATAACGGCTACGATCAACACCTCAGAGCCTGCAAGGATCTCCTCTGCGGTACCCGGCTTACTGCTGAGATTCCTCTCAAATTGCTTCAGCAATGTCAAAAGGATGAATCCCACACTAAGACATGCAGCAGACGGCAACAGATATTGCTGCGGTTTCGTCATGAACCATGCCGCAATCGTCAATACAATACTAAACAGCAGGAATGTGGTATCATATTCCGATCTGGAAGACTGCAACAGCATGAAGCTATACAGAAAAGCATACATAGGTGTGATCCACTGCATGACCTCCGTGACGGCATAATCACCCACAAACCGCAGAGAACCCCTACAAACAGCATAGGCAAGACCACTCAGCAGCAGAATCACAACGCCCGAAAGCATGGCAGAAGCATAGAATCTGCCTTCCAGTATAACGGAAAATGCAAACTGATCGCCGATATAGTAGAAGGTCTCTGTCACCAGCAGAATCATCGTAATAAAGCTTGCGTAGGCCAGATTACGCAATCCTCTGTTGGAAAAGATCCGATAGAGTATCCCGGCGCCCACTGCATTGACCAGCATAATACAGATCGGGAATCCCGTGCCCATACCAACAGAAAATCCGAATACTCCCATCAAAAGCGAAGGTACGATGGTCAGTGCGAACACCAATCGTCTCACAATATGGAATCGTCTGACCGTTGTGAAATAGACGAAAAATCCTGTCGCCATGGAAAACACTGACCAGATCAATACGCCGATATGATCCGCAAACCGTATGGGCAGCAGATCAGAAATCGTTGCACAAAGAATGATCAGGGAAATCGGCACCAGACAAGCAAAGATCTTTTGCATATCATGCTGCGTATCATGCTCCAACGCCAGATAAAGATATGCCGCACAAGCCACAGCCAGCAGCAATGCAGCTGTCAGAATCTGCCAGTTAAAAGATACCGAAAAGGATGAAATACTGTTGATGGCAGAAAGTGCCATGGCTGTCGGGAACAGAAAATCGGAAAAGGATGTCCGCAATGGCTTGCACAGCAGATATAACAAACCCATAAGCAAACAAAGCACCGCAGTCAGCAGATAGGCATTGCCGGCGCCGGACAGGAAGGTGTTTCCGATACCAAACAGCAGCACAAGGGTTTCCGCTGCAAGATAAGACCGCAGCCAGATACTCTTTGTGCGTAATGCAGGCAGCAGCGTCGCAGCCAGCAAAAATGCAGCTGCAATAAGAGAAATCCATGTCCACGCTGCGCCGCTGATCGCATAGCCAAGCATAATGATCAGCGAAAATCCTGCAATCAAACGGAACATCCACTGATAGCCCTCGACCACAGGTAAAGGCAGACTGTCTGCCATCTCTAAGATCAAGAAAAGGATGCTGCAAATAATACAGACCAATGCAAAATACATCCAGCCGCCAATGCGCAGAGAGTCATTCTCAAGCAGCGGATGCAGCACCCGTGCAAAGCCATATAACGTCAGCAGACCCATGGGCACCGCTGATGCAGAGCGCATTCGCGCAGTCAAAACCGGTGTCAGGAATGCAGCGGCAACCGCAAAGGCGGCAAATCCATACCACGAGGGATTGCCATTCACACGAATCAGTACCGGCAAAGAGGAAAGCAGCGTAAAGATCAATGCAAACGGTTCCATTGCCTTTCCGATTGCCGACGGCAGACGCTTGGCAAAAAGCGGAGCCAATGTGGCCATCACCAACGCATACAGCGCAACTGCAAGTGTCCATGGTGCATAGGCAGGCAGAATAGCTGCCATAAAACATAAATATGTAAGCGAACCGCCAACGAGCGTGGAAATACCCCACCCCAATTGCTTGTAGATCCGTACAGCAATGAGTGAAATGATCGTAAAAGCGCCGAAAACAAGCGTATACAGCCATGGATTATCTGTGCCGGAAAGCCCATTTCCCAACAGTGAAAAATACCCGGCTGCCCAGATGGAGATCGGTAAATATGCAGTACCCAGAGAGAAAAATGCCATACCGGTACGCTTCAGATGCCACATACGATGTGCCAATGCCGAAACGCCAAAGAACAATGCACTGCCTGCTGCCAGCACACCAAGCTTGCCAAAGCCGGGCAGCGTGTTCCACTGTGTACGGACAAACAGCAAGCCTGCGAGAATCACCAGGATCACACCCACACCCAGCATCACTGTAATGGCAGATACGGTTTGAGAGCTTTTTGGAGATTCATATACCGTATAGGAATAACCGGGTGCAGACTTTACTGCAGGACGTACAGGTGCCGGCTTCGGCACATCGGATTCCTGCGGCTGCAGTTCTGCCACAGAATGAGACGCTGTTTGCTCTGATTCGGAAGATTCATCTGCAATCATAGCGGAAGAAGATTGTGCCTCTTGCGCCTCTTGTATCTCTTTTTCTTCTGTCTCCTCGCTCATCGCAGCAAAAGCAGTCTCCTTAGGTAATCCGGAAGTCTGCGCTGCGGCAACCAGCTTTTCTTTTTGCTGCAGCAGCTCATTTGCAGTCAGTGCACCTTCCGCATACAACTGATCCAGCTTTTCTATTTCTTCCCGCACGATCGCCTCCTCATCGGATACAACCGGCTGAGTATCTGACGGCATCGTCTGAACAGGGCTCGACGGAATCGGCGCTTTGATATCGGACTGTACGGACTTTTGCCAGTTTGGCGGCATTGTCAGTTTAATGCCCCATCTTGACAGCTCATATGGTGTGATTCTTCCCTGTATGATCAGGCTTTTTAATAATTCCTGCATTTGCTTTGTTTTCGTTTTTTCCTGAAAATACATCACAAGCAGCAGGATCGGCGAGATCAACCATAAAATGATGAATAATACAACGAATATTTCCAAATCAATTCACTCCTTTCGTTCGCAATCGTTTATCAAGAATTCCTGCATCAGAACATCATTGCAAGTCTTTATGAAAGCTGAGGATATGCTGCTTCAGACAGGTAAAGGATTCTTCGCTGATATCATGCTCAAGCTTGCAGGCATCCTCGGCAGCCGTTTCGGGAGATACACCCAAACCGATCAGCCAATCGGTCAATACCCGATGCCGTTCATAGATACGTTCTGCGATCTGTTTCCCCAATTGTGTCAGTGTAATACAGCCATCCTCCTCCACCAGAATAAAGCCGCCGTCACGCAGAATCCCCACAGCACGGCTGACACTGGGCTTTGAGACCTCCATCTCACGGGCAATGTCTATGGAGCGAACGGATTGTCCCTTTAGGCGCAGCATAAGAATGGTTTCCAGATAGTTTTCTCCGGATTCATAAAGCTTCGTCACGGGCAGCAGCCTCCTTTCTGATCGAAGCGAAGTAAAATATATTATAAAGTATAGCAAAGGATTGGTCTGTTGTCAAGTTAGTGTGGATCTTTCTGAGAAACGATCTCGCAAACGGTCAGCGTATCCTCGGCAACTCGGAAACGAATGTCAAAGCCTGCATAGACAATGCCATAGATCCGATCGGGGTCCTCGCTGTAACCGGGACGAGGATCTTGAGCAAGCAATGCAATGGCGGTCTCCTGTTCTGCAGAGGGGATCTGCTGCAGCAAAGCAGAGGGAAAATCCACTTGCAGCAAATGCTGCTTTGTTTGCGCAGTATAACCCTCGGAAGCTTCGGGATGGCAATCTGCAAAGGGCAGATATGGCTTGATATCATAAATCGGCGTACCGTTCATAAGATCAATCCCGGAAACATCCAGCAGAATACGATGGTTTTCTTCGCGAATGGCTTCCAGCTTCACACAGGACAATCCGATGCTGTTGGGACGAAAGGGAGAGCGGGATGCAAACACACCCACACGGCGATTGCCTCCCAGACGAGGCGGACGCACTGTTGCAGACCATCCTTTGCCTTCCTTCTTATTGGCTTCGGAAAACCCCCAGAGCAGCCAGATATGAGAAAAAGACTCCAGCCCACGAAATGCAGCCGGCTGACTGTATTCCGGCTCCATCACGATCGTGCCGCAAAGTGCAGGCACAAGACCGCTTTGCCTTGGAATACCAAACTTTGTTTGCAGATCCATATGCATATGGGCAATTGGCTTCATTGCAAGAGGTCTCCTTTCTTCAGGGTATCAATATGCAGGATGAAATACAGTCACAGCCGTATCTGATCAACAAAGAAATTACTTCGTAAGAAAAACAGGGGGTACCATGCGCCCCCTTTTTTCATGTTTTCTTTATTCAGGATACACCCAGCAAAGCGGGCACTGCGGATAAATTGCCATCTTTGCAGAAATTGCTCATCTCATATAAAATCAGAACATCATCCGGTGGAGCAACCAGCAGTTCTGTCCAGCTTCCGTCATCATACCGCAGATCGATCATGATGATCTCATCATAGTGTGTCAGCAAAAACGGTACAAAACAATTGGCATAGGAATCCTTAAACAACAGCAGCGATTTTTCTGTGCCGGCTTCCGTTGTAATTTCCACTCTGCCGTAATTGCCGCCGAAAAACACTTGGTACTGATCCTTTTCAAACAGCTTTGCATAATCCATGATCATACCGGGTCGTCCATCCACTGTAACCGAAGCCTCCGGCAAATCAAACAGCACCTCCACTGTATCAAGAGGACCAGCTGCATCCAGCACCTTAGAATCCAAAGTACCCCGGAACGACTCGCTTACCGTTTGCATATTCCATTCCGCTTTCGGTACTGAGGAAATCCCTGCCTGCGCCGCAAACGCTTCATATGCGTGAAATGCACCGTTGGTATTCCAGTGATGATCCGTGCGATAATAGAGCTGCTCCCCCTGATCCGAAAGCATTCCAAAACTGCCGCGCAGATCGATCATAGTGCAGCCAAACTCCGAAAGATAAGCGTTTGCCTGTTCAAATCGGCTGTCCTCTGCATAGTATGGCGCATAGCGCGGCAGCCGTTCGGGCATAATCGCCGCAGCAGCCGGTGCCGGCATAAAATACACCTTGCTCTCCGACAGTTGCTCGGCAAGCACCGAAACCGCCTGCAAATTGGCTGCAAAACGGGAATGTGTCAGATCCGCATCGATGATCTTTTCAAAATAATAGTTATCTTTGCCGAGATACACTTGTGCGATCTCTTTTTTGCCGAGCCATTGCTGCACCTTGGACTGCATTGCTGTCCAGGTATCCCGCAGCGGCACCTGATCGCTCATATATTCTGTGATATCCTCTTGAAAATCGCCTTCTGCCACGGCTTCCCACGAAAGCTGCGGTCTTTGGGCAAGATATCGGTTTTCGTTTTCCGAATAAGCGCGAGGAGTTCTCAGCAGAATCAGCAAGCCGATAGCGGTCAACGCTGTCATAACGCCTACCGAAAACAAGGCTTCTGTTTTTTTCATATCCACAAACGCCTCACTTTCTCAGAATCGGAAATACAAAAACGGATTATAGCTATCGGCAACGACGGCAGAAAAGCTCAGCACCAGCAATGCAATGCACCAGATGCCCTGCAAAAGCACCGCTGTGGAATCCGAACGCTTGGCAAGGAATTTTCCTGCAAGCTTTGTTGGCAGTTCCGTCGAGGCGATCGACATAATGATGAACAATATACCGTAATTGCTCAAATGGTAAAGCGCTGTGCCCTCATACCAGCCATTTGCGCCAAACAACGCCTTACAATATTGCTGCAGCACGGTAAAATCTTCAGCTGCAAAGATCACCCAGCCCAATACAATCATCAACAGCGCATAACAATGCTTGAGTATCGCCGGTGTTTTGGCAAGGAGCTTTCGCAGCACAGTTTTTTCCAGCACCAACAATAGGAAGAAATACACTCCCCAGAGCAAAAAATTCCAGCCAGCACCATGCCAAAGCCCTGTCAATGACCATACAATCAGCAGATTAACAATTTGCCGTACCAAGCCTTTTCGGTTGCCGCCCAACGGAATATACACATACTCTCGGAACCATGTACTCAGCGTGATATGCCACCGCCGCCAGAAATCCGTAATGCTATCTGCTTGATAAGGATAGCGGAAATTCTCTACAAATGTAAAACCGAACATCTTACCCAGACCGATCGCCATATCCGAATATCCCGAAAAATCAAAATAAATCTGGAAGGTAAAGGCAATCGCACCGATCCATGCAGATGCCGCAGAGATACTGTCCGATTGTGCTGCAATCGTTTCCCACAGCTTGCCTGCCTGATTGGCAAGCAATGCTTTTTTTCCCAAGCCGATACCGAAGCGGAACAATCCTGTGCAAAATTGATGCATACTGTCATCACGCTTCAGAAGTTGAGCTTCCACATCGGCATAGCGCACGATCGGTCCTGCGATCAGCTGTGGAAACAGCGTCACATACATAGCAAAATCTATGAAATTATGCTGTACGCTCACTTCACCCCGATACACATCGATCACATATGAAAGTGCTTGGAAGGTGTAGAACGAAATACCGATGGGTAATGCGATCTTCAGCAGGGCGATTCCTGCACCGCTCAGACTGTTGATGGTACGGATCAGAAAATCTGTGTATTTGAAAAAGCCCAGCAGAGAAAGATTCAACACCAGCGTAAGGATCAAGGCTGCCTTTGCAAGCCTCTGCCGCTGCTTTTTTTGCGCGCTATGCACCATCAAGCCACCGACATAATTCAGCAGAATGGAAAAAAGCATCAACAAAATATAAATCGGTTCGCCCCATGCATAAAACAACAGACTCATGAGCAGCAAAAAGAAATTGCGTGCGCTGAATACAGTGCTGCGTATAGTAATGGTTTTGGAGGGCAACATCCGATAGATCAGAACGGTAAAGGGCAAAAAACCGCACAGAAAGATCAGGCTGCTGAATACCATGAAGCAATATGCCTCGCTTTCTATTATGTTATGGACAAAACGTCAAGAGAGATATGCTGCCAGCTTGCCTACCAGATAGCTGCTCTGGATCATGGAAACATTATTGGCGAAAATCACATCCGCATTGGGATACTGTGCAGTAAATGCGGCAAGATCACGGGTATCATGCCGATAATCAAACGCATATACCGTTTCATAGCTGCCCGCAAGAAAAGGAATCAGCGCATTGCCGTAGGATTCTTTTATCAGAATACAGACAGAACCATCCTGCAGTGCAGAATTCTCTGTAACAACCTTTGCATGATCTCCGCCGGCAAAGGTGCTGTATTTGAGTCTTGCAGTATAATCCGTCACATCCGAAAGCAGCGGCCAATTGTGTGCGACACCGTCGGCATCGAAATATTCCATGGAGATGCTGTCATATTGCGGTACATAATATACATCAATAAAATCAGGATTAGCGGCAAGCTTTGGATGCTCATTGGTATCCCGATAGAAGGTGCCCAAAAAGCCCTCATAGCGTTTCGACTCCATCTCACTCAATGCCGGAGCCGTTTTGCCGGTCTGGCTGCAAAATGCAGAAAAAGCATAATAAGCACCCAGTGCTGTCCAGTGATGATCGGTTCGGAAAAAGATGTACTCGCTGCGATGGGCACGCAGGGTATCATAGATTGAAACCGGCTGTACTCTATTCTGCAGCTTGGCGTTGAGCTTTTCTATGGATGTTTTCTGATTGGTAGACGGAACCTGATCTGCATATTCATCTGGCAGTGTGATTCCCATACTGTTGGGAATCATCATGGAATAAACCCTCACCGTATCGGGTACGGCTGCCGCAAACTGATTCAACGCATTGGCATATTGTGTAACATAATTATCGTTATAATAATAGCACTCATAAACCGTATCACCATCACGCACCACAACATCATAGAGCTGATAATCCCCCTGCGAAGGGATCACCTCGCCGCCATCAGGCGATTTCTGCGGCTCTGTTACAGTGCTGGTAGTAGTCTGCTCGCTGCTTATGACAGAAGCAGTAGTGGCTGTTGTAGCGGCAGTTGTTTCCTTCGGCGCAAGCTCACGCAGATTGACTGCAAGGGACTTCCCTGTAGCCAGCACCTCATCCACGATTTTTTTAGCTGCAGCGGGATCCGGTGTCACACAAAGTATGGCATAGCTGCCTCCGGTTATTACGATTGCATCCTTCAGCTTTTCCACCTGCTCCGGTGCGTAGCGTTCATATTCTCTTTCCATTTCCTGCAAATAGCTTTCCATAGAGCCTTTGATCGCTTTTACTGCAGCATCATCGGCTCCGCAGAACACAGCGATCATATCAGGCATAGTACCTGCGGCCGAATAGCCTGCGGCATCGGTATAGCCTGTAATATTCATCAGCAATGCCATCGTTGCACCGCTGTTGGATTTCAGCTCCGCATCCAGCGGGATCTTCTGATAAAGCGTATCCGCAAAATCCTGTGCCGAGATCGACACTGTTACATCGGCTCCGGAATCCTCATTGCATCCGCTGCAAAAGCAAAGGATGCTGATACTCACCAATAATAAAGCTACGCATTTCCCAAATGAGAATTTCATGAATCGTTTCCTTTCTGTTTTTCGGTGTTCAAAATCCGTATCCCTGACTCGGAAAAAGCACAGTCCAAAGCCATCAAAGGGACATAATGATTCATCTTCTATTATACCCCTTACCGCTGCAAAAATCAAGGATTTCTTCTCCCCGCCGCTTCCAATTTTCGACAGGATTCCTCAAGGCATTTTGTCGATTTTGTTTGACATTCTTTCGCAAAATACAAAGCCGCTTTCCGATCACTTGAAATCGGAAAGCGGCATCGCTTATTCTTAATTTGAACATGCAGATATTCTTACTCTGCAGAAGGATTCCCCGAATGCTGTGTCATGGTAATGTCGGGATGTACAGGTGTCTCCTGCGGTGCATTTTCGGGTGTCGTAAAACCAAGCTCCTTATCGACCTCTTTAAGTACTTTCATAAAGCGCGGATCATTCGTCAGATCATAGGCTACACGATAGAACAGGCCCATCAGCTGCGGCTGTCTGTGATCTCTTGCAGATTCGCCCAAGGTCACTGCCAGATTTACCAGATCACTATTGGGCGGCATATCCAAGTCATACTTCTCAAAAGTATCCAAAATCTGACCGTTTGTGGGCTTTTCAAACACTCTTCCCATGGTATGCAGTCTGCGGGTGACATCGGTCAGCTCCAGCTCCACAGCACGATTGCTTTCAAAGCAAAGACTCTTGAAATAGAATACCGCTGCATCATAAAACTCCTGTATCATAACACAGTAATAACCCATATTGCACAGAGTCCGTGCAATGCGGGAAGGCGTTGTACAGATCCGCAGCGTGTCACGGTTGATCTGCAGCAGCTTATCGGGATTGCCGGCAAATTTATAGATCTCTGCCAGTTCAAAACGCACATCGGCATTCACCGGATTGAATCGGATTCCCCGCTCAACTGCCTGTGCAGCAGCTCTTACCTTGTGATTCTCCAGCAATACATAGCCATACATCGTGAGATAATGTGCAAAATCGAACGGTGCCCGATCAAAATCTGTAATCGTTGGATAATACATCCGATAGACATGATATTCAAAGGGATTGCGGAAGCTGAACCACTTTTTCTCACCGGTTTCAAAATGTGCATGAATGACTTCTGCGATCTCTGCCAGCAGCGTCTCGGCCTCCTGCATTTTGCCCTCGCTGATAAGATTCATTGCATCGTGGAATGCAAGATCCATTCTTTTGCCGCGGACAAATGTCGTTTTCCGCATATGCTCCTGCGCATCCTTAGGCATCAGCGAAAATCCAAGCTCTGCAATTGCCGCAGTGATCTCGGCAGCATTCTCCTCACGGCGATACTGCTTTGCAAGATCCATCAGATATTGCAGATCTCTCTGGGGATCGCCGCTCAGCTCGGTACGGGCCTTGGCGATCAGTTCGGTTACATTGACCATTTTACAGTTCCCCTCTTTTTCAATGAATTTGATCCGAAAAAAGGCTTCGGCTGCCGCTTGTTGCAACATAACAGCAGCCGTAACCGCATTTTCGTTTTGTATTATGCTTCTTTTTGCTCCTCAACAGCAGCAATGCCCAGAATATCTAAGCTTTCCCGGTCCACAGGAGAAGGACAGCCGCTCATCAGCTCTCTTGCATTCTGCACCTTCGGGAACGCAACCACATCACGCAGACTGTCAGCCTCGGCAAGCACCATGGCAAGGCGATCCAGACCAATGCCCAATCCACCGTGAGGCGGTGCGCCATATTGATATGCCTGCACAAGAAAACCGAATTTCGCTTCGATCTCCTCGGCAGAAAGGCCCAGTGCTTCAAACATCTTTTGCTGCAGTTCATAATCGGTAATACGAATCGAACCCGAACAAAGCTCGGTGCCGTTGAGCACCAGATCATACGCTTTGGCAAAGACTTTTTCAGGTGCCGAATCCAGATAGGGCAGACATTCATCCATCGGCATCGTGAAAGGATGATGCATCGCCATCCACTCACCGGTATCTTCGTTCTTCTCAAAGAACGGGAACTGGGTGATCCACAGGAAATTGAATTCCCCTGCCGGAATCAGCTCCAAAGCCTTACCCAGATGATTCCGCAGTGCACCCAGCACAGGCAGCGTCACAGAGGTCTTGTCGGCAACGATCAGCACCACATCGCCTTTTTCGGCACCGGCAGTCTCCAGCAATGTCTCCAGCTGACCTTCCTGCAGAAATTTGCCGAAGGAGCAGGCAGGCACATCCTCAACCCAGCGTACAAAAGCAAGTCCCTTTGCGCCAATACCTCTGACCATTTCCGTCAGCTTATCGATCTCTTTGCGTGTAAGCTTGGCAGCAGCGTTCTTGGCAGTGATGCATCGAACCGTTCCGCCGGCCGAAAGTGCATTTTCAAAAACAGGGAACGGGATCTGTGCTGCGATATCGGAAAGATCACAAAGCTCCATGCCAAAACGCAGATCGGGTTTATCGGAACCGAAACGATTCATAGCTTCGGTATAGGTCAGACGAGGCAGCGGTGTCTTCAAGCTCTTGCCCATCACCTTTTCAAACAATGCAATGAGGAAGCCCTCTGTCAGATCCAGAATATCATCCACATCCACAAAGGACATTTCCAGATCGATCTGTGTAAACTCCGGCTGACGGTCAGCGCGCAAATCCTCATCACGGAAGCAGCGGGCAAGCTGAATATACCGATCATAGCCGGAAACCATCAGCAGCTGCTTATAGATCTGCGGAGACTGCGGCAGCGCATAAAACTCGCCGTGATGCACACGGGAGGGCACCAGATAATCTCTTGCGCCTTCCGGTGTGGATTTCATCATCATGGGTGTCTCGATCTCCAAAAAGCCGTTTGCATAGAAGTATTCTCTTGCACATTGTGCGATCTTGTGACGCAGGATCAGATTCTGCTGCAAGGGTGCACGGCGCAGATCCAAATAACGATATTTCAAACGCAGCTCTTCATTGACCTTAGTTTCCGCAGTGATCTCAAAGGGAGGCGTTTTTGCCTTGGCAAGGATCCGCAGATCTGTGACATAGATCTCCACATGACCTGTGGGGATCTTATTGTTTTTGCTTTCACGTTCCCGCACCTCGCCCTGTGCCATTACCACGTATTCACTGTGACAGGAAGCTGCTTTTTCAAAGATCTCCTTGTCTGTTGTGTCATCAAAGGTCAGCTGCACGACACCGGTACGGTCACGCAGTACGATAAAAATAATGCCGCCCTTATTTCTGACAGTATCACAGAAGCCGCCGACGGTAACCGTCTGACCGGCTTCCAGCACCTCACCGCAATAGTGGGTGCGTTTGAGTCCCTGCATATTGTCCATTGTTCAAAACTCCTTCACTCAATTATTCATCATATCATAATCAATATGCGTTCATACAAATCCATTGATCCGGTAGAAATATCATCATCGCATCAATCGCCGCCGTACCACACTGTAATAAAAATCGGTCAAACCGCTGAGCGATGCTTCGTAGATAAGAAACACAGCAATGGCAGCAATATCCAAAACCGGGAGCAGCCAGCCTGCGAATTCATCAAAGGTAGGCAATCCCAGCACATATATCGTCAGCAGATAATCCACGATCAGAAACAGCTGGAACAAAATAAGCTTAGCGATCAGCCGCAGCAGCTTCGACGGAATTTTATTCATATAAGGCCGCAGCAGCGGATAATATCCAAAAAACAAAATAAACATCAACGCAGCTTCTTTATCATAGGTCACCACCATGGAAAGCAGACTTACCGCCACATAGGTCAGTAATGCCCAGCTTGTCCCTACCTCAGCCACCAGAATAATCAGCAGTACGCCTGCAACCATAGGCGCCGCTATATACAGCATCGGTACGACACCGGTCAGAAACATGGTTGCCAGACAAAGCGCCGCAATAATTCCGCCCAATGCCACACGATAGCTGATCCGCATGGCTTGCCTGTTCTTCTCTCTGCTCATGATCCTGTTGCACCGATCGCCAATATTTCAAATTGCTTTTCGGTATGATCCGCCAGCATTTTCAGCTCCACCTGTAATTCCTGCACCGTATCGCTTTCATATACCAGATCCACCGCAGGGCCGTCCCATGCATTGGAGCCAAAGCCATTGACGATTGCCTCAAGCTTTCCGTTCACATAAACGCCCAGCATACCGAAATCGGGACTGCTCGCTTTTTTATACACAATAAACAGCTCTTTGGTTTTCACCGTAAAGGCAAGCGGTGCATTCTCCATATCCTTCTGATAGGTAAAGCCGGCTTGAAAATGACTGTTGGTCGTTCGCACTGCCCATGCACCGTCTTTGAATTTCAAATTGGAAGCATCCAGAAGTGTCGCATTTTCATAGAGCTGCGGTTCCAGTGCTTCTGCAGGCATTGTATAGGATTTCGAAGTCTTTTGTGCCGCTGCTTTTTCAAAATAGCGGGCGATGAATTCTGCCACCAATGCATGACCGGCAACATTCGGATGCACATCATCATCGGAATACGCATCCCATGTCATTCTGCCGCTCTCCAGCTCCGGTACAAGAGCATCCCGGACACTGATCATGCCAAGATCATAATGCTCACCGATTTTCTGCTGATTGTCCTGACAGGTATGTCCGTTTTCCATATAGGTGAACAACAAGATCACTGCCGGTTGATTCTCCTGTGCAAGACATGCCCGTACCAGGCTTTCATAAGCAACGACATATTGGTATTCTCCGCCGTCGTTTACGGCAAATTCAATAAAAATAATATCGGGATCGGTTGCCAGCAATTCTGTGGATGCCCGCAGATTTCCTAATACAGAAGGCGTTCCGGAAAGACCATTGTTCTGGCAGGTCACGGTGCCGCCCTTGAGATAGGTTGTCTGAAAGTCTGCAGCTGATAAGGAAGCATAGCATTCAGGAGACCGTGCCCCCGCAGAATAGCCCTCGGTAATAGAGCCGCCGATATAGCCGATGGTAAGATCTTCGCCCTGCTGTGCACGTTCCATCACCGCGTTGAGCCGATAGGTGTTACCCAATTGCACCACAGAGCGTTCTACCATGGCTGCATGAAATTCCTCCGGCGTTTCCGGCATTTTCGAAGATTCTCCACATCCCGTCAGCAGACCGCTGCCCAAAGCAAGCGCAGCTGCCGTCATCAATGCAACATGCTTTCGTCTCGTTGAACCCTGCCGCTTCATGGCTTCACCTCTTTACTCTCGGTAAAAGCAGATTCATAAAAACCATGTTTTCACCCATAACTGATATCCTTTTTATTATACCATATTTTCGCTATCTGTCAAGGGATAAACAAAAGCCGAAAGGATGGCGCTGCCTCTGTGGGAATTTCAATTCTCGGTCGCCTTTTTAGGATATGAAATGCACCGACAGCAAAAAAAGATCACGCTGAGCGTGATCTTTTTCAAAAACAAGAACTCATTCTCCGGACAACATCCACCGACGGAAGTTCGGATGCTCTGCAAAGCCAATACTCTCATAAAACGGCACACCCATATCCGATGCCGTAACATAGAGCTCACCGCATTCCCGTTGACGTGCAAGCTTTGCTAACTTTTGCAAGATCGCTGTGCCGACACCCATTCTGCGGAATTCCGGCTCTGTGTACATAGCAAAAATCACGCCGATCTTTCCGGTGGGATTGGCATAATACGGTGCTTTGTTGGCATAACTGATGCCGCCGGTTGCAATTACCCGATCCTCGCAGACCGCAACCAGCATCGTTTGGGCACCGGTCGTCAAAACCTCTCGATAATACGCAAATAACGGCTCCGATAGGTCACAAGTAGCAACAGCGCCTTCACTGGCAAGCTGCTTTATACGCAGTTCTACCAAAGCGCCGATATCGGACGCTACTGCCGGACGAATCATCCACTCCATATGTATTCCCCTCCGATCACATTGAAAAATTGATACTGCTTCCGATGAAAAATCGGGCAGTGCGATGCGAAATGCTGTAGGTAATGCTGTTTCTGCCTCAAGTGCCGCAATAGGAAACCACGTAAATTCCTCCGGGCATGCTTTGCAATGCAGATACACACAGGTCATATGCCATTCGATATGTGTAAAGATATGCACACGTCGTGTCACTGATACCAGTTCTGAGGGCATACAATTCCACGATGCGGTCGCATTGAGTGCTTCCTGCGGTGCCAGCTTTCCATCAATATGCGGAAGCTCCCACATACCGGCAAGCAGCCCTCGGTCAGGCCGTTTCCGCAATGCGATCTTTTCACCACAGCGCAGAATATAAACCGTATGATACTCGATTCTTCTTGATTTTTTCTTTTTTCTCACCGGATACTGCATCACAGCATCCGCAGCTCTGGCGGCACAGAATGCCTTGCAGGGACATTGTTCGCAATGGGGTGTGCCGTTGGGAATGCAGATCATCGCACCCAATTCCATCAATGCCTGCGTCAGGATTCCGCACTCCCCGTGCTGCTGATATACATCTCTGAGCAGTTCACGGATCTCACGGCGAAAGATGGTCTCATCAATACAGCGGCTGTCTGCACAGATCCGGCTTATCACACGCAGCACATTGCCATCCACCGCAGGCTCCGGCAAATCATAGCAGATCGACGCAATGGCACCGGCGGTATATTCCCCCACACCGGGCAGCTTTCGCAGCGATTCGTAATCGGAAGGGAACACGCCATCCGATTCTTCCATGATCTGTTTGGCTGTGCGCTGAAGATTTCTGGCTCGGCTGTAATAGCCCAGACCTTCCTACAGCTTCATCAATGTTTCCTCATTACATTGAGAAAGCGCACGCAAAGTCGGCAGACGTTTCAGAAAACGGATATAATACGGTTTTACAGCCTCTACACGAGTCTGCTGCAGCATGATCTCGGAAAGCCAAACATGATACGGCTCCCGATCATTGCGCCACGGCAAGCTGCGGGCATTCTGCCGATACCATGGGATCAGCACATCCGGCAGCTTTCCGATCTGCTGTGATAAGATCTTTGCATTCTGTTCCATATTGGACACCCGATTCCTTTTCGGTATACGGCAGACAAATGAAAATCAGATATTATACAAGATGTCGGAATAGGACGGGAACGGCCATTGCTCCGCAGGCACCAACAGTTCCAATGCATCCGCAGGTGCACGCAGACGCTCCATAGCAGGAACAATGGTTTTACGATAAAACTCTGCTGTTTCGGAAGCACCGCTCAGCAATGCTGCTTTACCGGATTGTGCATTCAGATCGACAACTGCATCATACAAGCAAGCCGTCAGATCATTGAGTTCGGCAGCGATCTCCTTCTCCACACGTGCATCCATGCCAACCTTTTCCTTGTCGGCAATGGCACGGCAAACCTCGCCGGAATATGCCATAGCAGTAGGCAGAATCATCTTTCTTGCCATATCGAGCATGGTCTTTGCCTCGATATGTATGGTCTTGCTGTAATTTTCAAGCAAAATTTCCATACGGGATGCAATTTCTGCACGGGTAAGGATGCTGTATTTTTCAAAGATCTCTACGAACTCCGGACGAGTATACTGCTGTAAAGCCTCTACCGTAGAGGGATAATTCGGAAGATTTCGACGTTTGCATTCATCAAACCAGGCATCGCCATAGCCATTGCCGTTGAAAATAATGTCCTTATTCTCACGGATGGTGCGCACCAGAAGAGCCTTCAAGGCTGTATGGAAATCCTCCGCAGCTTCCAGCTCAGTGGCAAACTGATCGATCTCCCATGCAAAGATCGTATTCATGACAAAATTGCAGCAGGAAATAGAATCGGCAGCACCCAACATACGGAATTCAAATTTATTGCCCGTAAAAGCTAAGGGCGAGGTGCGGTTGCGGTCGGTAGCATCCTTACGGAATTGCGGCATGGCATCCACGCCCACATTGAAGGCGATCTTTCCGGCGCCATCCAGAGGCTTATCCTGTTCGATGGCATCCAGTACCTTTTGCAGATCATCACCGATGAATACGGAAATCACAGTAGGCGGCGCTTCATTGCCGCCCAGACGGCAATCATTGCCGGCAGAAGCAGAGGACAAACGCAGCAGAGGCGCAAATTCCTTTACACCTTTCAGGATCGCACACAAAACAAGTAAAAACTGCAGGTTCTCGCGAGGCGTATCACCCGGATCCAACAGATTCTGACCGTCATCGGTCGTCAACGACCAGTTATTATGCTTACCCGATCCGCTGATGCCGGCAAAAGGCTTTTCATGCAGCAGACAAACCAGATCGTGCTTGAGTGCGATTTTCTTCATCAGCTCCATGGTGAGCTGATTGTGATCGGCAGCAATGTTGGATGTCGTATAAACGGGTGCCAGCTCATGCTGTGCCGGAGCGACCTCGTTATGCTCCGTTTTTGCGTAGATACCGAGTTTCCAGAGCTCCTCATCAAGCTCCCGCATAAAATCGGAAACACGCTGAGTAAGATTGCCGAAATAATGGTCATCCATCTCTTCGCCTCTGGGAGGCTTAGCACCGAAAAGCGTTCTGCCGGTGAGGATCAGATCCTTACGCTGATCATAGGCAGCTTTATCGATCAGAAAATATTCCTGCTCGGGGCCGACTGTTGTGGTCACACGCTGTACGGTTTCATTGCCAAACAGGCGCAGAATACGGACTGTCTGACGGCTGACAACCTCCATGGAGCGAAGCAGCGGGGTTTTTTTATCCAGCACTTCACCGTTATACGAGCAGAACGCCGTAGGAATGCAAAGGGTACGATCCTTGATGAATGCATCCGAGGTGGGATCCCATGCAGTATAGCCTCTCGCCTCGAAAGTTGCTCTCAGACCGCCGGAAGGGAACGATGACGCATCCGGCTCACCCTTGATCAGCTCCTTGCCGGAAAATTCCAAGATTACGCCGCCTTCACCGGATGGTGACAAAAAGGCATCATGTTTTTCTGCTGTAATACCGGTCATCGGCTGGAACCAATGTGTATAATGGGTACAGCCCTTTGAGACTGCCCAGTCCTTCATTGCACTGGCAACCACATCTGCCGTATCCTTCGGCAATGCAGTGCCAAGACGCTTGGTACGCATAACTGCTTCAAACACTTTGCGAGGCAGACAGCTTCGCATTACGCTTTCGTTAAATACATTGCAGCCAAAATAAGCATCCGGTGCCGAAGTGTTATTTGCATCGATCGTAAGCATACCGTTTCTCCTTGAAATGATGTTTTTCCGATGCCCAAAGCATCGGCTTTTCAATCTAATATTATAGCAGATTTTCTCTCAGAAAGCAAGCAGTTTTCCCGATTCTTCCATAGGATTTTCTTTTCTTCCGATATTTTTTGCAAAAAAAACAAAAATGCTCCGCAGCTGTAACAAAAAGCAGTATCATTTGCCTGTTACAGCTGCGGAGATTCGATGTCATTATCACTCACGTTGATCGATAGGCACATAGGCTACATCATCCTTGACGGCACGATATGCCGGACGAATGATCTTGTTGGCATTGAGAAGCTCCTCTAGGCGATGTGCCGACCAGCCTGCGATCCGTGCACAGGCAAACAGCGGTGTAAACAACTCATTGGGCAGATTCAGCATACGATATACCAAGCCGGAATAGAAGTCCACGTTGGCACAAACGCCCTTGTAAATACGACGTTCCTCCGCAATCACCTGCGGTGCAAGGCGCTCTACCAATGTATACAGTGCATATTCCTTCAGACATTGTTTTTCTTCGGCAAGCTGTTCGACAAAACCGCGCAGCACAGTTGCTCTGGGATCACTGTGGGAGTATACCGCATGCCCCATACCATAAATCAGACCGGAATGATCAAAGGCATCCTTATGAAGCATTCTGCGAAGATAATTGCCTACTTCTTCCTCATCGGCCCAGTCATGTACGCTTTCCTTGATATCATCAAACATCTGCACGACCTTGATATTGGCGCCGCCATGCTTGGGTCCCTTCAGAGAACCCAGTGCCGCCGCGATCGCAGAATAAGTATCAGTACCGGAAGAAGAAACCACATGCACTGTAAAGCTGGAATTATTACCGCCGCCATGTTCTGCATGCAAGACCATAGCAAGATCCAAAATCTGCGCCTCAAGAGGCGTAAATTTGCGATCCGCACGAAGCATGCTCAACAGATTTTCCGCTGCCGAGAGGCTGGGGTCCGGCTGATGAAGGAACAGGCTCTTATCGTTTTTGTAATAGCGGTATGCCTGATAACCATATACCGCAATAGAAGGGAACTGCGCGATCAGCTGGATACACTGACGCAATACATTGGAGATCGTAGTATCATTGGGGTTGTGGTCATAAGCATACAGCGTCAGCACACTGCGGGCAAGGGTATTCATCATATCCTCACTGGGCGATTTCATGATGACATCACGGGTAAAGGATGCGGGCAAAGTACGGCAGCTTTGCAACAGCGTACAGAATTCTGCCAGCTGCTCTTTGGTCGGCAGTTCACCAAACAAGAGAAGATATACCGTCTCCTCATAGCCAAGTCGCTGATCCTTCATAAAGCCCTGCACAAGATCCTCAATGGCATACCCGCGGAAGAACAGCTGTCCATCTCCGAGCTGTGTTTCTCCATTGACCTCCACACCGGGGACGATCTTGCTGATATTGGTCAATCCGGCGCAAACGCCCTTACCGTTGATATCACGCAGGCCACGCTTTACATCATATTGTCCGTAAAGCGAAGGATCGATCTGATAATTCTTTTCACAAAGTGTCGAAAGCTGCTCGATCTTTGTCTGCATGGCAAATTTATTCAGCATACCCATTCCCATTAGTCTTCGGCTCCTTTCTTCTGTGACGGAGTCGAGGGGTATTCCCCCCGTTGATTTCACAATAAAGCGTAATTTACATCATAAACTTTACAAAAAAACAATGCATTTTTATCAAACGTCTGTCAAGGTCATTCTTACATCATTTCCATGAACGACAGGTTTTTCTCAGCGCTGCGTTACTCCGAACTGCTTTTCCATCTTTTTCAGGATGGTTGCCACGAACTGCTCAATCTCCTCATCGGTAAAGGCATGATCGGCAGGAGTGAAGGTCAGAGAGAATGCCATAGACTGCTTGCCCTTTTCGATCTGCTCGCCCCGATAGACATCAAAAAGCTTGACATCGGTCAGTCTTGCACAAGCCTTGCGCATCGCCGCAGTCAGATCGCCGCAAAGAAGTCCCTCATCGACAAGCAAAGCAAGATCACGCTGTACCACAGGGAATTTGGGCAGCGGTACAAAGCGACGATCCGCAGAAAGGGCAGACATCAGTTGATCCAAAGAAAGCTCACATAGACAAGCAGTGTGTTCGGAAATCAACTGATCACACAGATCATGTGCCAGCATACCGATCCAGCCGATTTTGCAGCCGTCCAAAAACACCTCGGCGGTCATGCCCGGATGCAGGAACGGATATGCAGTAGGATCCTCCGGCTTTTTATAGTCAAAAGCAAGGCGGAAGGTATCTGCAAGGCCCTCCAGCACAGCCTTGCCATCGAAAAAGCTGAGCTTGCTGCCGAACAAGGCAATGGCAAGTGATTCTTTTTCTTCGGGCGGACAGGTCGGCGGGATCATCTCAGCGTGGAAGGTTTTTGCGACCTCAAACAATCTGCCGGCATCATTGCCGCGACGGATATTCCGCACCACAGAATTCAGCATCGAGGGTGTGAGCATTGTACGCATCACGGAAAGATCTTCACTGATGGGATTGCGGATCCGGATCGCCTTGCGCTGCGGTGCATCCTCAGGCAGACGAAGCAGATCAAAATCCTTCGGTGAATAGAAGGAATAGTGGATGGTCTCATAGCAGCCCTGTGCACACAATGCCTGCTTCAGCTTCAGCAGATCACGCTGCTGCTGATTTCTTCCGCCGGCAGTCACCTGTGCTGCGGCGAGGAAGGTCGGACGGATATGAGAATAACCGTACATACGGATCAGCTCCTCGGCAATATCGGGAGCATTTTCGATATCCTCACGATAAGGGGGCACCTGAAGATGCAGCGTATCTCCATCGATTTCAGGCATAAAGTCCAGATTCTGCATGATCCGCAGAATGTCTGCATCGGGCACGGTAATGCCAAGCAGCGCATTCATGGAAGCAATACTCACAGAAATCGGACGGCGCTCTACGGAATTACCGGAAGACACTTCAAAATGAGCCGCTGTCACAGTGCCGCAGGCAAGTTCTTCAATCAGATGCAGTGCACGCTGCATACCCAGTTGGGTGGTGTATTCATCCAGACCCTTCTCAAACCGGGAACTGCTGTCGGAATGCTGCCCCAAAGCTCTCGCAGTACGGCGCACATTGTCACGGGCAAATTTAGCAGCCTCAAACACTACCTCGGCGGTATCTGCCTTGATCTCGGAATTGAGACCGCCCATAATGCCGGCAAGTGCAACCGGCTTTTTGCCGTCACAGATCACCAAATTGGCAGGATTCAGCTTAAACTCCTTTTCATCCAATGTGACGATCGGCTCACCCTCTTTGGCACGGCGCACACAAATCGTATTGCCTTCCAGATCACGCCGATCAAAAGCATGCATCGGCTGACCGAATTCCTTCAGCACATAATTGGTGATATCCACAATATTAGAGATCGAGCGAATGCCCACCAAAGCCAGTCGGCGGCGCATCCATGCAGGTGATTGTCCCATTTGGATATTGCGGACATAATGCGCAATATAACGCGGACAAAGGTCAGGCGCTTCCACAGAAACACTGAACGCAAAGGGAACAGAATCATCCATGGTATACGCCAACGCAGGCATTTTCAAAGGCTGACCCAAAGCTGCTGCCACTTCTCTTGCAATACCCAGCACCGATTGACAATCAGGACGATTGGCAGTGATGCTGATATCATACATCCAATCATCCAATCCCACCAGAGGCTTCACATCCGCACCGGGCTGTGCATCCTCCGGCAGTACCAGCAGACCGCAATAATCGGCACCCGGATACAAATCTTCATTCAGACCGATCTCCACACCGGAACAGAGCATGCCAAAGGATTCGATACCTCTGAGCTTGCCCTTCTTGATCTTCATGACACCTTCTACCGTAACATGATCCTTTGCGGTAGCATAAACGGTTGCGCCAACCATAGCAACAGGATATTTTCCGCCTGCCTTGACATTATCTGCTCCGCAGCAGATCTGGAATGTGCCATAACTGCCGCAGTCCACCTGGCATACATGAAGATGAGTATCCGGCACAGGCTCGCACTCCAGCACTTCGCCCACAACAACGCCGGAAATATCGGCACCCAGCTCGGTCAGGGTCTCTACCTCAAAGCCGCAGTCAAAAAGCTTGGTTTCCAGCTCCTGCGGTGTTACATTGATATCCACATATTCTTTCAGCCAACTAAGCGGTACGATCATGATATGTTTTTCCTTTCTATCGCAAAATTCAAAGCAAACCGCATGGTATCAGTCTCTGAACTGCTCCAATACTCTTACATCGGATTCAAACAGCAGCTTGATATTGGGAATGCCGTATTTCAGCATCGCAATACGCTCGACACCCATACCGAAAGCAAAACCTGTATAAACATCGGGATCCACACCGCAGTTTTCCAGCACATGGCGATTCACCATGCCGGCACCCAGCACCTCGATCCAGCCGGTATCCTTGCACAATCGACAGCCCTTGCCGCCGCAGGCAAAGCAGCTGACATCCACTTCCACCGAAGGCTCGGTGAAAGGGAAATAAGACGGACGCAGACGAGTACGGACATCCTGACCGAAAATACGCTGTGCAAATACATCCAGCATACCCTGCAAATCACAAAGCGTAATGCCCTTATCCACCACAAGACCTTCCATCTGCGAGAACATGGGCGAATGTGTTGCATCATCATCGGAACGAAATACCTTGCCGGGCGAAAGAATCTTAATGGGAGGCTGCGCATTCTCCATGACACGAATCTGACCGGCAGAGGTCTGCGTGCGCAAAAGCAGATCCTCAGTAATATAAAATGTATCCTGCATATCACGGGCAGGATGATCGGCAGGGGTATTGAGCGCAGTGAAGTTATAGTAATCGTTCTCGATCTCCGGCCCCTCAAAAATAGTGAATCCCATGCCCACAAAAATATCGATCAATTCATTGACAATCAAGGTGTTGGGATGCAGTGCACCGTGCTGCTGTGTCGCAGCGGGCATCGTTACATCGATCTGCTCGGCAGCATTTTTGCGGGCAAGCTCCTCAGCCTTCAGACGGGCATCCTGCGCCGTAAAGAACTCCAGCGCCCACTGCTTCAGCTCATTGACGATCTTGCCGAAAGCAGGACGCTCCTCAGGCGAAAGATCACGCATATTTTTCATCAATGCAGTGATTTTGCCGGTTTTATTATCGAGATACTGCTTTCTCAGCAGATACATCTCTTTAGAATCGGTAATGGGGGCAGCAGCGGCTTCAATTTCCTGCTGCATTCTGCGGATCTGCTCTTCCATGAATGTTATGCCATCCTCTCTGAAAAGAATTTCAGTACACTAAAATCGTACCTTTTAGTATACCGCAAATACCCGGGGTTGTCAAGAGGGGGCCACCAAAAACGTGGCTGCATCGATTCTGTTTTCCAAAATCAAAGGCGTCGGAAAAAAATCTCCGCTCCCCTTTCCCATCTTGCATGGAACAAAACTGCTTTTATCTCTGAAAAAGCGAACTTTCGTTCTGAAAAGGCTTTACTTTTTCAAGAGCTTGTGGTATAATAAAAAATGATATGCTGTCGGCGGCATGATCCGCTTACAGCACCGAATCTGATGGCATGGAGGCTCTCTTTCATGAAGCTGCGCAATCCTTTTTCATCCTCCCATCTGGCGGATGACCGCCGTGAGCCCTATTTGCAGGTATTTCTGCTGGGATTCTTCGTTCTGCTGCTGGTACTTGTACCCATTATAATCTTTACCGGCGGCTACTTTATCTATTACGGCGATTACAATTCGCAGCAGATGCCCTTTTATCTGGTTGCGCATGAAGCAGTTCAAAACGGTGCTTTCGGTTGGAACTGGAATACGGATCTGGGTGCCAACTTCATCGGCTCTTATTCCTTCTATCTGCTGGGCAGCCCTTTTTTCTGGCTCACTGTTCCCTTTCCGAGAGAATCCGTTCTGTATCTGATGCCCTATCTGCTGGCATTGAAGCACGGTGTGGCTGCATTGACCGCCTATGCCTTCATACGGCGCTTTGTACGCAATCGGCAGGCATCTGTGATCGGTGCGCTGCTCTATGCCTTTTCCGGCTTCCAGCTGTTTAATATTTTCTTCAACCATTTTCAAGATGTCACAGCGTTTTTTCCGCTGCTGCTGATTGCACTGGAGGAACGGGTCAACAATGACCGCAGAGGCGTATTTGCTCTGGCAACTGCATTGATGGCTATTCTCAATTACTTTTTCTTTACCGGACAGATCGTATTTGTACTGCTCTATTTTCTACTGCGCTGTCCCTGCAAGGATTTTCACATCACCTTGCGGAAGTTCTTCAGCATCGCACTGGAATCCATCATCGGTGTGATGCTTTCGGGCTTTATGCTGCTGCCCTCGGCACTGGCAATTCTGGATAACAATCGTGTCAGCACTTCTCTGAACGGTATGGATATGGTCACATACAGCGACCGCACCCGCGTACTGCGTATTATCCAGAGCTTCTTTATGATCCCCGATGTTCCGGCAAGACCCAATCTGCTGGAAACCGAATATGGCAAATGGGCATCCATCGGCGGATATCTGCCGCTGTTTTCCATGACCGGCGTGCTTTCCTTTATGGCAGAAAAGAAAAAGCACTGGGCAACTCGCCTTACAACGATCTGCATCATTTGCGCCATGTTCCCCATACTCAACAGTATGTTCTATGCCTTTAACAGCTCCTACTATGCCCGTTGGTACTATATGCCCATTCTCATTATGGCAATGATGACTGCCTATGTGCTGGATCATGCCAAGATCTCCATGAAAAGAAGCTTCTGGATATGCGGCTTTGTATTGCTGGGCTGCGCTGTGATCGCCTGTCTGCCAAAGAAAACATCGGAAGGCGAAACGCTGCATTTCCAGTTCCCGCAATATCCTTGGTATTTCTGGCTGGTTCTGGTGCTTTGTCTTTTGATGCTCTACGCAGCTGCCGTCCTGGTAAGCCGCAAAAGAAAAAGTCTGCCGTTTATGAACATGGCATTATGGGCAACTGCCTTTTCGTGTATGATCTGTACGGCAGCGGTTGTCTATTTCGGAATCGGCCTCGGTATGTATCCACCGAATTATGTTGCCTATGCCATTAACGGCAAAGAGGATATCCGGCTGGAGGAAGAAGAAAATCAGTTTTTCCGTGTGGATATTTCCGAGGATTTCGATAATTATCCCATGCACTGGGGATATTCCTCCATGCGATGCTTCCACAGTATCGTACCGACATCCATTATGGATTTCTATTCCGCTATCGGTGTAACCCGTGATGTCGCATCCCGTGCAGAAACCAAACATTATCCGCTGCGCGCGCTGTTTTCGGTCAAGTACTACTTTGATAAATACTATACCGATGAAGCCGAAACATATGCCTATGATGTAGGTCTGCCGGGCTTTACTTTCAAAGAAAAGCAAAACGGATTTTATGTCTATGAAAATCAGTATTACGTGCCCATGGGCATTGCATACGACCGGTATATCGACGAAGCAGAGCTGGATAAAAGCACCGATCTCACCAAAGAAAAGATCATGCTTAAGGCTCTGGGCATGGATCTCAGCCAGATCATCAAGTATCGGGATATCCTCTCTCCCATCAGCGATTCTGAAAAATTCGGCGTGACGGAAGAAACCTATCTGACACAATGCGAACAGATGGCTGCCAATGCCTGTTCTGCATTTTCCTATCATTCCTATGGCTTTGATGCCTCGATCACTCTGGATGCACCCAAGCTTGTATTTTTCAGCGTTCCATATGAAGACGGCTGGAGCGCAACCGTCAACGGAAAGCCAGTGGATGTAGAGCGTGTCAATTACGGTTTCATGGCAGTACGCTGTGAGGAAGGCGAAAATGCGATCTGCTTCTCCTATGAAACACCCGGTCTTGCATTCGGCTTCCGATTGACCATATGCGGATTACTGCTGCTTGCTGCCTATCTGCTTTGGGCAAAATGGAAGTTCCGTAAGCAGCGTCCGAAGGTACCTGCTCATACTCATTATTATGATTATGATTCTGTGATTCCCATGCCTATGCACAGAATGTATCTGCAATATGCGGCAGAAAAGCATCAGCAGACACACGATCCTGCGCCGCCGGAGGAAGAACACTCTCCGACGCAAGAGGATACTGCTCCTGCTTCGGCCGATCAGCCCCAATCCCTTGATGAAAAGGAGAATCCCGACCATGCAGAATGATATCACAACGTCGTGCGGCGCATCCGGCTGTACGGCAAACTATTGCAGTCAATGCAGCGGCTGCGCTTCTGCCAAAGCCGCTCCCCCTATGGATCCGCTGACAGAACAGCAGGTTTCCTCAGAAACCGTATACGACGGCAAGATCATCCGTGTCACCAAAGATATGGCAAAGCTGCAGAACGATGCCCTTGCGATCCGTGAAGTCGTGCATCATCCGGGCGGTGCCTGTGTGGTGCCGCTTACCGATCAGCTTGAAGTGCTGATGGTACGGCAATTCCGCTATCCATTTGGTGAAGTAACACTGGAGATCCCTGCCGGCAAACTGGAATACGGCGAGGATCCGAAAGAATGTGCTGTGCGTGAACTTTCCGAAGAAGTCGGTGCTGCCGCATCACAGATCTGTTCGCTGGGCAGTCTGTATCCGACACCTGCCTATAACAAAGAGATCATTCATATGTATCTTGCAACAGGACTGCAGTTCACACAGCAGCATCCCGATGAGGATGAGTTTTTGGATGTGGTGAAGATCCCGCTGGAAAAAGCCATCCGACTGGTGATGCAGAATCGCATCCCTGATGCTAAAACACAGCTTGCTCTGCTCAAAACCATTCAGATGATGAGCAGCCCCGATTGAGCACAAAAAATGATCTGCCCGATCGTCTGCAAACCACAGACGATCGAACAGATCTTACGAAGGTATTCTATTCAGCATGAGACAAACAGTCCGTGAAAATGCTCAAGACTGTTCCTCCACAGAAGCGCCTGCTTCCATTTCAGCCATCTGCAGAGCAAGCTGCTTTTCATAAGCATCCAAGATCTGCGTTTCCAGATAGTTTCTTGCCTCCGGAGAAATAGGATGTACCACATCACGAAATACACCGGCTTCATCTTTGCGGCTGGGCATGGCAACAAACAGGCGTTCTTCGCCCTGCACTACCTTAATGTCGTGCACGGCAAGCATCTGATCCAATGTGATGGATACAATAGCACGAAGACGACCTTCCGCCATCATTTTTCGGATTTTCAGATCTGTAATCTGCATAAACTAAACGCTTCCTTTCTCTTTATGTTTTTTAGATTGATGATACTGTACATGACAGCATATACTGCTAGTATGATAAAGATATCCGGAGATTATACCTTCCGGTTTTCCAACGCAATGCAGAATGATTCAAACCGAGTATACCACAGGAATGTGTTCATTCTGTGAACATTACAAGGCAGAAAAGGATGATTTCATGAATTCTTTCTTAAGATTGGACCCGTCGGATACCATTCATATGATTGGCATCGGCGGTTCGGGTATGTATCCGCTGGCACAGGTACTGCATGCCAAAGGCTATCGGCTCACAGGCTCTGACAATAACGAAACCGATACCCTTGCCGCTGTGCGTGCCATGGGAATTCCCGTAGCACTGGGACAATGTGCGGATAATCTCGGCGATGCCGCACTTGTTGTCTATTCTGCGGCAATTCCCGCCAATAATCCTGAACGCATTGCTGCGCAGGAACGAGGGATTCCTGCCATGGAGCGCAGCGAGCTGCTGGGCATTGTATCGCAATGGTATGAAAATGCCATATGTATTGCGGGTACGCACGGAAAAACCACAACCACATCTATGCTGGCACAGATCCTTTATACCGCCGGTATTGATCTTTCCGCTGTCATCGGCGGAAAACTGCCCTGCTTAGGCGGCAGCGGCAGAGCCGGCAGCAGTGATGTCTTTGTCTGTGAAGCCTGCGAATATGTGGATACTTTTTTACAGCTCTCCCCCGATATTGCCGTGATCCTCAACATTGACGAGGATCATATGGAATATTTCAAAACATTGGAAAATCTGAAGGCTTCTTTCATCCGCTTCGCACAAAAGTCCAGCAAGATCGTGATTTACAACGGAGATGATGCCAATACTTGCGACGCCATGTCACAAGTCACCGGCAAAACTATGATCACCTATGGTACTGCCCCGCATTGTCAATGGCGTGTTTCCGACATCACCCATCCCGACACCAAACATACCTGCTTTACGGTATGGCATAACCGGGAACAACTGGGAACCGCAGTCATTCAAGTACCCGGGGCACACAATGTACTCAACGCACTTTGTGCCATCGCTGCCGCGAATGCTGTTGGCCTGCCCTTTGCACAGGCTGTGGAAGGACTCAAAGATTTTACCGGTGCCAAACGCCGCTTCGAGATCGTTTCAACAGCAAAGGGCATCACCGTCGCCGATGACTATGCGCATCATCCTGCCGAAATCGCCGCCGCCCTGACAGCTGCGAAATCTATGCCCTATCGCCGTGTGATCGCAGTGCATCAGCCCTTTACCTATACCCGTACCAAGCGTCTGATGCAGGAATTTGCCGATGCGCTTTCGATTGCGGATGTCGTGGCTCTCACCGATATCATGGGCGGAAGAGAACAGAATACCGAAGGCGTATTCACCCGTCAGCTTGCAGAAAAAATCGAAGGCTGCATCTGGTTTTTGCAGGATGAATCCGAACCGGAAAACAACATCCGCAAATATCAGAATTTCGATGCGGTCTGTGAGGCTGTAACAGCAATTGCACAGGAAGGCGATCTCATCATCACCCTCGGCTGCGGTGATGTCAACAAACTTTCGGCACAGATCGCCGCCGCTTTGCAGCAAGCATAACCAGCTCGCCCCGATCCTGTAACCAACGGAATTTAAGGACGAAAGGAATGTGAATCCTTATGCTGAACGAAAAAGCCAGAGAGATCTACCGCTATATTCGAGAGCGCATAGATGAGGGCTACCCCCCTACGATCCGTGAGATCTGTACTGCGCTGCATATACGCTCGACCTCAACGGTGCACCGCTATATCAATCAGCTGGCTGAGGAAGGCTATCTGGAAAAAATGGATAACCAGAACCGTGCCATCCGGCTGCGAGGCCGATCCGCTGTCAATGTACCGCTGATCGGCACCGTTACAGCAGGTCAGCCCATCACTGCCATTGAAAACATCACTGAATATCTCAGCTATGTGCCGGAACGCCGCTTCAGCGGTCAACTCTTTGCACTGAAGGTGCGCGGCGAAAGTATGATCAATGCCGGTATCCTTGATGGCGATATTGTGATTGTAGAACAGTGTGATACCGCCGCAAACGGCGAGATCGTTGTGGTGCTGGTCGATGGCGAGGAAGCAACCGTCAAACGATTCTATAAAGAAAACGGCGGCTATCGTCTGCAGCCCGAGAACGACTCCATGGAACCGATTTATGTTTCAGATGCAGCAGTCCTCGGCAAAGTCGTAGCACTGCTGCGTTATTTAAGCTGATCTCTCATCTTCTATGGTCTATCGCAACAACTTTGACAGAAAACAAAACAGTTGCCTATTTCCTATTTCAGCGCAGATCCCCATGATAATATGAAAGGATGAAACAAATTATGATGAGCCGTGTGAAAGTTGTCCTCTGTGGTAAGGAATATGTTCTGCAAACCGAGGAGGCTCCCAGTTATGTCTACCAACTTGCAAAAACCTTGGAAAAGCGGATCTCTGATATCACGGAATCCAACCCTCGGATTTCAGCACATTCTGCCGTGATGATGGTCGCGCTTTCCACTATGGATGAGCTGACCAAAGCCAATGCCAGCGTGGAGGTCATCCGTTCGCAGGTCAAGGAATATGTGGATGAAGCAGGCAAAGCTCGTATGGAACGTGATGCTGCCCTTCGTGAAATTGATGTATGCAAGGCAAAAATCGAACAGCTGGAGAATCTGCTCAAGCTGAGAGCACTGAAAGAAAGCATTCAGGCAGATTCTGCTGCTGCCAAGGAAGAACAGCTTCCGCTCACTGATGCTGCCGATGCCGATGATGCCCAATGAGTCAATCTCTTGCCGGAATGCCTGAGCTGCTTTCGCCGGCAGGCAGTATGGAATCGGTGATCGCAGCGATCCGCTGCGGTGCTGATGCTGTATATGTGGGTGCCAAACAATTCTCTGCAAGGCAAGCTGCCGAAAACTTTGATGAGGATACCCTGCGTCTTGCTGCCGATTTTTGTCATTCAGCACATAAAAAGCTCTACCTTGCTGTGAACACCCTGTTGCTGGAGGAAGAGCTTGCTGCTTTTGATGCGCTGCTGATGCTTGCTGCAAACATCGGTGTGGATGCCTGTATTGTACAGGATCTCGGCGCAGCACGCTATCTGCGCAGCCGCCTGCCTAATATGCCTCTGCACGCCTCAACACAGATGACGATCCATTCCTCGGACGGTTTGGAGGCTGCCGCTGCGATGGGGTTCTGCCGTGTGGTTTTAGCAAGAGAGCTGCCCGCCTATACGCTGAAAGCTCTATGTGCACAAGCACATCAGCTTGGAATTGCCGTGGAGTTCTTTGTTCACGGTGCACACTGTATGTCCGTTTCTGGACAATGCTGGATGTCCGCTGCTATGGGCGGCAGAAGTGCCAATCGCGGCAGATGCGCTCAGCCTTGTCGGCTCCCTTTTACTGCGGATGCCCGACAAAAAAATGCCTGTGCTCTTTCTCTGCGTGACCGATGTCTCATATCCCATCTTGCAGCGCTTCGTGAAATGGGTGTGGACGCACTGAAAATCGAAGGCCGCATGAAACGACCCGAATATGTTGCGGCTGCCGTATCTGCCTATGCGGATGCGTTGCAGGGCAATCAACCCGATCTCAAAGCGCTGCAATCGGTATTTTCCCGCAGCGGTTTCACTGATGGCTATTTTACCGGCGTGCACAAAAAAATGTTCGGTGTACGCAGCAAAGAGGATGTGCTGGCTGCAAAATCCGTGCTTTCGGAATTGCAGCAGCAATATCGTAAGCCTCGAAAGCATGCCGACATAAACGGACATTATCTCCTGACTGCAGACAAACCCTCCGCACTGACGGTCACCGATCCTCAAAGCGGATGCAGCGTTACTGTAACAGGAGAGATCCCGCAAAAAGCAACGGAACGCCCAATGACTCTGCCTCTTCTGCAGCGGCAGTTTGAAAAACTGGGCGATACCATCTATAACGCCAAAACGGTAACCGCTGATCTGGACGGAATCAGTACCTTGCCCGCATCAGCACTCAATAGTCTGCGGCGTGATGCGATCGCAAAGCTGGATGCAGCAAGAATCGCTAAGGCATCGCCCTCCTATTTCATCGGCGATCCGCCTATGCACACTGCATCCCAAGCCGCCGCCATTTCAAAATCAAGATCCTCAAAGCTTCGTCTTGAGATTCGGAGACTCTCCCAGCTCAAAGCGATCACACCTGCGCTTGCGGAAGCATCCATTGATGCACTGCTGCTGCCCTTGTGGCTGGCAGATGCCTATATGAAGCTGACACCGCCGCCGGTACCGCCGGAGCGCTGTATACTGGTGCCGCCCAGATGGATTACCGATGACAATGCCTTTCATCGGATGCTGCAATCGGCAAAAGCAATGGGATTCACACATCTGCTATGCAATCAGCTTGCTGCAATTCATGCAGGAAAACAAATCGGCATGATGCTGCATGGCGGAGCAGGACTCCATATCACCAATCGCTTCGCCGCAGAAGAGCTGCAGCAAATGAATCTGTGTGATGGTCTGCTCTCTCCGGAACTGCCCCATTCGGCACTGCATCCGCTTTCAGAAGCGCTTCCGCTGGGTGTGCTTGCCTATGGCAGATTGCCCTTGATGCTCTGCCGCATTTGTCCCATACAGGCACAGATCGATTGTGCAAACTGCAGTCATCAGCTCATTGACCGCAAGGGCGCTGCGCTCTATACGGATTGCATCCGTTATGCAGATACACCGGATTATACCGAGATCTTCAACAGCGCCGTCATCTGGCTTGCTGACAGATGTTCGGAATATGATCGTGCTTCTTATCTGCTGCTTTCCATGACGGATGAATCTCCGGCTGATGTCAAACGGATCCTACTTGCCTACCATCAGAAAAGCAATACCGATCCGCCTGCTCGCTACACCCGAGGACTGCGTCTGGCACATTTTTCCGCTGCATCTTCATCGTCAAAGGAGACGTAACTCATATGGAACTGTATTTTCAAAAATGCAACGCACAAGCGATCCTGCCCAAGCGCGCAACGCCGCAGAGCGCAGGCTTTGATCTTTCTGCTTGTCTGAGCGAACCGATCATACTTTCTCCCGGTCAGCGTGCACTGATCCCCACAGGCCTTTGTGCGGCTCCCAAAAGCGATACCGCCGTCGCCTTATTGCTGTATGCACGCTCAGGTCTTGCAATAAAGCATGGCATTACGATGGCAAACGCTGTGGGTGTCATTGATGCCGATTACCGCGGAGAAATCTGCGTGCCGCTCATCAATCTCGGCACAGAGCCGTTTACGGTTACACATGGCATGCGTATTGCACAGCTGATCGTAACCCCCGTGCTCCTGCCCGATATTCTTGAAGCCGATACCTTATCCGCTACCCAAAGAGGAACCGGAGGCTTCGGCTCGACCGGACTGTAATCCGAACAAAGAAAGGATGCTGAATCTATATGAAGTATAAACTTACCCTGCTGCTGTGCATTATCGTCGCTGTTATCAGCGGTGCTTTTCTCGGTGAATTATGTGTTGGACTGCCCTATATCGAAATTCTCGGCAGACCCTTTACCTTCGGCTTTGATACCGTAAATGTTGATCTGCATTTTCTGAAGTTTTCCTTCGGTCTTATGCTGGATGTCAATCTTATGCAGATCCTGCTTCTGATGATTGCTATCATTATCGCACCTAAGATCGCCGCACAGATCAAAACCGAATAAAACATCGAGTTGTGATAGCCTATTTTCAAATACACAAAAGGAGGTAGTTCGGATGCTGAAACAATTGCTTACGATCCGAGGCATGAATTGCCATCATTGTACCGCTGCAGTCAAGGAGGCGCTGGAAGAAGCCGGTGCTGTGGATGTTGTGGTTTCCTTAGAGAACAGTACCGCTTACTGCTGCTCGGATATGGAAGAAGATAGCCTGCGCAGTATTCTCCGGGAAGAAGGCTTTACACTGGAGAAAGTGGAACTGCTGGTATGATGCGCTGGGAAACGCACGCTCATACAGCAGAAGGCAGTGCCTGCAGTACTGCATCGGCTGCTGAAATGGCAAGAGGCTGCAAAGCTGCCGGTTATGATGGTCTGTTCGTGACCGATCACTTCTATCACGGCAATACAGCAGTTCCCAGAGAACTGCCATGGGAAGAATGGACAGATCGGTTCTGTCTTGGCTATTATCATGCCAAGGAGGAAGGCGATCGCATTGGTCTGCAGGTCTGTTTCGGCTGGGAATACAGCTGGAATGGCAATGATTTTCTCACCTATGGACTATCCCCTGCATGGCTGAAGGCGCATCCGGAAACTGCCACGCTTCCGCCTTATGAGTATCTGAAACTGGTCAAAGATGCAGGTGCCTGTATTGTTCACGCACATCCTTTTCGGCAGGCATGGTATGTCAATGCCATTCGACTGGTGCCGAATCTCGTGGATGCTGTTGAGGTCTATAACGGCAATAACTATGAGCCGATCTATAATGAGCGTGCCGGATGGTATGCAGAAAGTTTCGGTCTGCCGATGGTTTCCGGTTCTGATACCCATTGGAGCGATATGTTTGTAGGCGGCATCCTGACCGAACAACCGATGACTGATGCTGCCGAATACGGCAAATTGATCCACAGCGGCGCTATCTGCGGTCTGATCCGTCATGGTGAGGATCATAAAATATGAGCATAAATAAAAGCAGGAGAAAACCAACTGATTTTCTCCTGCTTTTCTATATACTATAACATATCGGTAAAAAGCCAAGGGCATATTGAAATTCTGCGTTTTTCTGGGTTAAGCGTCCCTGCCCATAGCAGCACGCAGCGAACGCAGCTCTTCCGCAGTCAGATCCCGCCATGTACCGGGCTTAAGCATACCCAGCTTCACAGGACCGATGCTGATACGGCGCAGACGAATTACTTCCAGTCCCACAGCATCGCACATACGACGCACCTCACGTTTTTTACCCTCATGGATCGACACCAGCAGCACCACACGGGTCGGCTCCTGCACCTGCATTACAATATTGGCGGGAGAGGTCACAAAGCCATCATCCAGCGTCACACCAATGGACATTTTTGCCAGCTGCTCCTCCGAAACCGGCGGCCGCACCGTCACACGATAGGTCTTGGTAATTTCTCGGGAGGGATGCATGATGCCATTGGCAAAATTGCCGTCATTGGTAAACAACAGCAAGCCTTCCGAATTTTTATCCAATCTGCCCACAGGATATACACGCTCAGGAATCCCCTCAAGCAGATCGGTCACGCAGCGGCGACCCTGCTCATCAGAAAGCGTTGTCACATAGCCGCGGGGCTTATTCATCATAATATAACGATAATTCTTCTTTTTGGGCACAGCAATATGTTGTCCGTCCACGGTAACATAATCCCGGACGCTGACCTTATCGCCCAGCTTTACGGGTCTGCCGCCGACCTGTACACGTCCCTGACGAATCAGCTCCTCTGCTTTTCGGCGGGAACAAAAGCCGCAATCGGCCAGAAGTTTCTGCAATCTGATTTTTTCCATATGTGATGTGATTCCTCGCTGTCGATCATTCCTCTGTTTCGGTATTCTTTCCGGCAGCCTTAAGCTTTTCCTGCTGCTTTTGATTGAGGAAGCCCGTCAGCTTATCCATCAGATCGGGCACCATATTGACCACAGCATTGGCTGCTTTGGCATTGATAGAAAGCTGCATCAGCTTCACATCGCTGCCGGTAATTACCAAAAATGCCACAGGTGTCACAGTAACGCCGGCACCGCCGCCGCCGCCAAACATATCCTTTGCTACCTTTGTGGGCAGATCAGAGCCGCCTGATGCAAAACCAAAGGATACCTTGGAAATCGGAATCACAGTGGTGCCGCCTTCGCAGGTGATCGGTGTGCCGATAATGGTGTTGGCATCCACCATACTGCGAATTTCCTCCATAGTAACACGCACGGTATCCTGTACAGGATGCTGACCGTTCTGACGATCGCTCATAATAGGACCTCCTTTGAATTGGGATTGAATCTTTTGATCGTTTGAGATCATTTCATAATATCACACGATCAACGACCGGATCCGCCGCTGATCATGATAACGGCAAGGGAGCGGATTCTTTTTCCATTCGCTTTAACTCCCGATCCTCACGACGAAACCGCTTAAGCGTTCGGAATAAAAAGCGAAATGCAAGACTGATTCCGGTACCGAGCACGGTTGCAGGCGCTACCCGCAGTGTAAGACTGCATTCCACAGTAGAATAGCCGCTTAAAAAATCAGCACGCACACGCAATGCATCAGCCTTTACGGAAAGCAAGCTTTGCAGATATCCCACCAAACGAAACACAGTGCCGCTGACCGCACCATATAAAATTGCGGTTTTGGCAGCGTCCTGTGTACCGATCGTAAGTGAAATGTTGAGATGACGAATATAAAAATGACGGAATAAAAACCGCATCGAAGGACTTGCCGAAGCCAGAATATCCTCCACAAGCGCCAACGCTTCCGAAAGATTCGATGGCTTTAGGCGCTGCAAAAACCCTTTCTTCACAGGCTTTTCTTCTGCATCAGAATCCTGTTCATCCTGTTCGGGTTCCGATTCCTCCATAACGTCCGATTCATCTGCCTGCAGCTCTGACAAATCAATATTCTCTGATTTCTGCTGTGCAGCTGACTTCGCCTTGATTTTCCGATCGGCAGTCTTATGCTGCATGGATCGTTTGTTGGAATCGGCAGCAGGCTGCTCCGATTCCGCCTCATCACCATAGAGCATCGCTTCTGCATCGATAACCGTATCGGGCAAAGGCTCTTCTGCCGAAACGGGCACCGGCTCTTTACTCTGCTCTGCAGTCAAAGAAGGAGCCTGCTCTGCCAAATCCGGCTTGCTGCTTTTTTGGAACACAGGTATCGGCCCGTAGCAAACATTGATCTGCCACTGCTTGCCCCGAAGATGCAGCTTTACGCTGACGGGAAGGAGCAGAAGCAGACAAAGGACAGCCATGATAATGCCGAAAATGATCCAGCCAATGCCCATGCTGCACGCATCCTTTCTATCAGTATTCTTTCATTCAGACATCTTTTTGTTAGTATACCACATTCACAGCCAAAATGCAAGCGCTTTTCTGCATTCGACAAAAAAAGATACCCTCAAATCACAGAGACGATCATTGATAGAACGCTTGATCCTGTCAAAATGCAGATGTCGCAAAAAAATTCGGAGTATCCGTTTCAATAAAACGGATACTCCGCCGATCGTTGTTACAGATCAGTTTTTGCAGTTCGGCCCAGCACAAGGCTCAGCCGATCGCACGCTCTACCTTGCCGGAGCGCAGGCATCTGGAGCAAACATAAATGTGACAGGGAGTACCCTTCACGATTGCCTTTACACGCTTTACATTAGGCTTCCAGGTACGATTGGTACGACGGTGAGAGTGAGAAACCTTAATACCAAAGCTGACGCCCTTTCCGCAAACTTCGCATTTTGCCATAGCTGGCACCTCCTTTACAGACAAGTCAACAGTATCTATTATAGCAGATGCTTCTTAAAAACGCAAGTGTTTTTTTCAATTTCTTCAAAATTTATCAGATTTCACCGAAAAATTGTCTTTCAGACTTGAAAAGAGCCGCATTTTATTGTATAATATAAAATATGTTTGTTGTTTTTTGATGTCCGAAAGGAGTTTTCCACAATGGATCCACAAAAATTTATGGAATTTATGGTGCGCCTTCTGATTATTTTCCTTATCCTGCCGATCCATGAATATGCACACGCTTGGATGGCACATAAGTTGGGTGATGATACTGCTTCTTATCAAGGTCGTCTGACGCTTAATCCAATGGCGCATCTTGATATCGTAGGCGGCGTTTGTCTGCTGCTGACCGGATTCGGATGGGCGAAACCTGTGCCGATCGATCCGCTGCGCTTTCATCGCAAGCATAGTATCCGCTTTGGCATGGCGGTTACCGCTTTTGCAGGCCCGCTCAGCAATCTGATCGTTGCCTTCCTCGGCACCATTGCAAATCAGATCTATATGATCACACCTTACTACAGGGATTATTTCATTGAAACAGCTGAGTTCTCCTACACCGATACCCCATTGGTCATCGAGTATTTTCTGACTGCTTTTATCAGCATTAACGTCGGTCTTGCTGTCTTCAATCTGCTGCCGATCCCGCCGCTGGATGGTTCTAAGATCGTAGCCTATTTTACAAGTCCCAAGGTCGAGCGCTGGTTTAACCAGAATGCGCAGTTGGTGAGTATTATCTTCATCTGCTTGATCGCTACCCGGATATTAACGATTCCTCTTGGCATTGTCAGCGGCTTCATCCAGTCAGGCTTGTATTTCATTACCGGTTGGATTCCCATGCTGTTTGGTTGATTGCTATGCCGGAATTATCATTTCATCTGCCCGTATTTGACGGGCCAATGGACCTGCTGCTGCATCTGATCGCAAAGCATAAGCTGAATATCCATGACATAGAGATCTCTGTGCTGCTGGAGCAGTATCTCATATATATTCAGCAATGCGCCGAACAGGATTATGAACTGGCAGGAGAATTTCTGGAAATGGCAGCAAGACTCATCTGGATGAAAACAGTCTCTTTGCTGCCGGCCCCCGAAGAAGCTGTAGCTGCAAAAAAAGAACTGGAGGGTGCTCTGATCGAGTATTCTCTTTGCAAACTTGCTGCCGAACGGCTCAGACAGCAATATCTCGGCGATGTATTGTTTGTTCGCACCCCTGTGGAGCTGCCAGCGGATCTAATCTATCGCAGAGAGCATCCATCCGGTCTGTTGGCTGAGGTCTATCAAAATATGGGATTGAAAAAACTGCCGCGGGGTGACGGTGACGGCAAACGTCTGGATGAGAAGATCCATGCCGTCGTACAGATGCATCATCAGGTGACCAGTGTGTTTTCCAAGGTCGTATCACTGCTGCGACAGTTTTTCATCACAGATACTGTGGAAATCTCCGGATTGTTTGACGATCTTATTGAGCGTACCGATCGTGTGGCAATGTTTCTTGCCATATTGGAGCTGACAAAATCCGGCAGGATTCTGATCAGTGATGACGGTACCGCACTGAAAATGCGGGATCGAAAACAATTACAGAAAAAAGTATGCACATGACTGCTGTATCAACAGAAGCCCGATGATCCACGAAAGGAAACAAAAGCATCATGCAAATTGAGTATGCGCTCGGCGCACTGGAAGCCGTTTTGTTCGCATCCGGTGAGCCAATGGAGATGGAACGTCTGGCAGATGCAATTGCAGTGGATACCGAAACCATCCGCCGCCTTGCTGATCTGCTTACAGAACAATATGATAAACGAAACAGCGGCCTGCAGCTGATCCAGCTTGGCAATGCGCTTCAGCTGACAACACGCACGGAATATGCCGAGCCTATCCGCGCCGCACTGGAGGTACGCCGCAATACACCGCTTTCCAATGCAGCGCTGGAAACGCTCACTGTCATCGCCTATAATCAGCCTGTGACAAAGGGCTTTGTAGAACGTGTCAGAGGTGTAGACAGCTCCTCTGTGGTCAATACTCTGACCGAGCGCGGTTTGCTGGAAGAAGCGGGCCGCATCGAAGTACCGGGCAGACCAATCACCTATCGCACCACCGCACAATTTTTACGGTGCTTCGGCTTACGGTCGCTGAACGATCTGCCGCCTCTGCCAAACGATGCAGAACCGACAATGTTTGATCTTCAGCTTCAGACCTCACTGGATACCAATGACGATCCCGAAGAAATCGGTACGCAACAGGATAATCTTGAAACCGTTGAATCCGATTTCCATGAAGATCCTGCATAAACACAATGGAACCCCCAAAGAAATTGCTGTGCAGCTTCTTTGGGGGTGCTTATGTTTTTGTTATGCCTTATGACGGCATCTTCACTAATATAATCAGAATAAGCCGGAAATGTGACCTTCATTATCACAGTCGATATTCAGGGCTGCCGGCATCTTCGGCAAGCCCGGCATGATCATGATGTCACCGGTCAGACACACTGCAAAGCCTGCGCCTGCCGAAAGCTTGACATCTCGCACCGTGATCTCAAAGCCCTCAGGCTTTCCAAGCTTTGTCGGATCATCCGAAAGAGAATACTGCGTTTTTGCCATACATACCGGCACCTTGCCAAAGCCCAGTGCTTCGATCTCTTTGATAGCTTTTTCTGCCTGAGCCGTAAATACCACACCATCGGCACGATAGATCTCCTTGGCGATCACAGAAAGCTTCTCTTTAATAGAAAGCTCTGTGTCATACAGCGGATGGAAGTCTGCTTCGCCCTTTGCGATCTCAGCACAAACCTTTTCAGCAAGATCTGTGCCGCCTGCACCGCCCTTGGCAAAGATCTCAGCAAGCGAGACAGGTACACCCATCTTTTCGCAGAATGCATGGATCACATCCAGCTCGGCGTCGGTATCGGTATGGAACCGATTCATTGCTACCACAACAGGCACGCCGAATTTCCGCAGATTCTCAATATGGGTCTGCAAATTGACGATGCCCTTTTCCAAAGCCTGTACATTTTCATGCTGCAGCTCTGTTTTCGGCACGCCGCCGTTATATTTCAATGCACGCACCGTTGCAACCAGCACAACGCAATCCGGCTTGAGTCCGGCAAAACGGCACTTGATATCCATGAACTTTTCCGCACCCAGATCTGCACCAAAGCCCGCTTCGGTAATGCAGTAATCACCAAGCTTCAGCGCAAGCTTTGTCGCTCTCACCGAGTTGCATCCATGTGCAATATTGGCAAACGGTCCGCCGTGCATAATAACCGGCGTATTTTCCAGCGTCTGCACCAAATTCGGCTTCAGTGCATCCTTGAGCAGTGCTGTCATAGCGCCCTGTGCCTGCAGATCACGGGCAAACACAGGCCGATCATCATAAGTATAAGCAACCAGAATGCTGCCAAGCCGCTCCTTCAGATCCGCAAGATCTTTGGAAAGACAAAGGATCGCCATGACTTCAGAGGCAACCGTAATACGGAAGCTATCCTGTCTCGGCACACCATCCTTGCGGGCGCCCATACCCACAACAATATTACGCAGCACACGATCATTCATATCCATGCAACGATCCAGCACCACACGACGCGGATCAATGCCCAGTACATTTCCCTGCTGAATATGGTTATCCAGCAGTGCACAAAGCAGATTGTTGGCTACAGTAATGGCATGCATATCGCCGGTGAAGTGCAGATTGATATCCTCCATAGGCACAACCTGTGCATAGCCGCCGCCTGCTGCACCGCCCTTGATGCCGAATACGGGACCCAAAGAGGGTTCGCGCAGGGCAAGCACTGCCTTTTTTCCGATTTTCGCCATAGCTTGTGCAAGGCCTACGGAAATCGTGGTTTTACCCTCACCTGCCGGCGTAGGGTTAATGGCAGTGACAAGGATCAGCTTGCCATCGGGCGTATCGGCAGTTTTGGCAAACAGCTTTTCCGACAGCTTCGCCTTATAATGTCCATAAGGCTCCAGATCTTCCTCATTGATGCCAAGATTTGCAGCGATTTCAGTGATTTTCAGCATTTTCGCTTGCTGTGCGATTTCAATATCGGTCAACATAACAGAGATTCCTCCTTCTGTACAAAGCAATACAAATATAGTATAGCATATTCTTTCTGATTTGCCAACTGTTTTTTCAATTTTCCCTTCTATTTTTTAATCTTTGAAAAAATAGGAATACCTGTTGACGAATCGGTAAAAAACTGTTATAATATAAGTATCTGTTTTGATTTTTATGAACGACATGGAAGGACTTGCCTTACATGAATAAGTATAAAACGCTGGCATTGAACACTATGATCTTTGCCATTGGCAGTTTCGGCGCAAAGCTCGTTTCCTTTCTTCTTAACTATCTGTATACCGGCGCCATGGATACCGGCATTTACAGTACCAAAGAAGTCGTGGAGCTATGTGCCAATCTGCTGATCCCGATCGTCTCGTTTTCCATCACCGATGCTGTGATCCGATATGGTCTTGACCGCAATTACGAAAAGAATGTTGTGTTTTCCAATGCAGTCACCATACTGCTGAGCGGATTGGGCGTATTTCTGCTGCTTTCCCCGCTGTTGCAGCTCTATGCCGATATCAAGCCTTATTGGCTGCTGCTGGTGGGATATATCTGCATTTCCTGCTTCCGGCAGCTTTCCACACAGTTCGCCAGGGTCAAAGGTATGGTCAAGCTTTATGCAGCAGACGGTATCTTTTGTATCTTGACTCTGTTTTTATGCAATGTATTATTCATCTCCAAGCTGAAGCTGGGAGTGACCGGCTTCTTGCTTTCGGTTATGATCTCCGATCTTTTATCGGGACTTTCCGTATGGCTGATCGCAAAGCATTACAAGGAGTTCTCCTTCCGCAATATCGATCGGGAACTCATGGAGGTCATGCTGCGGTTTTCCCTGCCGCTGATCCCTGCAGCGGTGTTATGGATCATCACCGGATTTTCCGACCGTATTTTCGTAAGACATATGATCTCGGAAAACGATGCCGGTATTTACGGAGCTGCTGCCAAGATCCCCAATCTGCTTTCCATGATCTCCACTGTCTTCTATCAAGCGTGGAATATGAGTGCCATTGCAGAAAATGATTCCAAAGATCGTTCCAAGTTTTATTCCCGTATTTTTAATGCCTACCAAGCAATGCTGGTGCTGGGCGCGGGATTTATCATCGCCTTTGTCAAACCGCTTTCCATGCTGGTCACCAATACCAAGCAATTTCCTTCCTATGCAACGGCTTATCTATATACGCCCTTGCTTGTAATCGCTGTTATGCTCATGTGTTATAACCAATTCCTTTCCAGTATCTATACCGTTTCCAAGCATACACAAAACAGCTTCTGGACCAGTATGATTGCAGCCGTGCTCAATCTGGTACTCAATGTTCTGCTGATTCAGCGCTATGCAGTCCATGGTGCCATAGCAGCTACATTTGCAAGCTATTTTGTCTGCTATATCATCCGTATTTTTGATGCAAGACGCTATATCCCTTTCCCTGTTGCCCATTGGCGGTTTGCACTCAATCTGCTGCTCCTGTTTGCTATGAGCTGGCTTGCTATGAACCCGATGCCTCTTTTGTATCTTTGGCAGATCATTGGTTTGCTGCTGCTCTGTGTGCTCAACTTCCAAGCACTGCTGGATACCGCCAAAAAGCTGCTCCGCAGATAAGGAGGATCCTGCCCCTATTCACTCACGGCTCTGCCGACAGTATGGTAAAATGCTGTCGCTTTGTAACATCAATCTGAATGTAAAATTTTGTTTTAGGAGGTCCATCTTATGGATATGCGTTCCGTTTTGCTTGCTCTTATGGTTATGATCTTTTTCCTGATCAACTGTCTTATTCTGCGAGATCTGATTTTTGGTATTTTCCTTGGCAGCAAAAGTAAGAAAAGTGCCGCAAAAATCAAAAGTGAGCAGAACTTTTTCTCGAATCTGACCATGCGCTATATCAAGCCCTATCTTACAAAGCATCAGGATGCCTATCGCAAATGGCAGATCACCCGTATCATCAATGCTTCCGTTGCACTGCTCTCACTGGCAGCTTTTATCTTCATGATCGTGACTGTCGTGGATTTCTGGATCGTTGCGATCGTATGCGGTGCACTTACGATATATTGTGCTGTACTGTTCATGTTGATGATGGCACAGACCACAACCTCTGATAACAAAAAGAACCGCAAGGGTTCTCCTTGGAAATTTGAGCAGTAATCGCCACAGATACTGTCAATTGTTTTTCTCATGCAATCGATCAAGGCATCTCTCGACCGCATCCCGTGCGTCGGGACCTGCCTTGATTTTTCTATTGCTGCACAATCGCTGCCCCTTGGGGCATAGTATATAGTATCCGCAATAACAGAAAGTGAGGATTTTATTATGTCGTTCTTTGATGATGCACTGCAAGAGATCTGCGGCGTGATGGATAGCGCTGCTCAAAAAACCTGCGAGGCACTGGAGTCCTCCAAAGGTCATATGGAGCGCCTCCGTCTGCGCGGTGAACTCAATGATAAATACCGTGAACTGGGGAAAGCACAGTTCCTTCATACGCTTGGTGAATCCGATGAATCCGAGCAGATCGACACCCTGATCGCAGAGCTGACTGAGCTGCGGGAAGCCTATGTGGATATCTGCCGGATGCTCAATCGAGGCGGCGGCCCTACCTGTGAAAAATGCGGCAAGCATAATGTCCAGGGCAATGTCTATTGCTCCGATTGCGGTGCACCTATGCCTCGTGAGGATGCATAAGCTATGCCGACTCGTGAACAGCTTCTGCAAAAAAATCAGATCATCCCACTGACCATCGACGGTATGACCACCGAGGGGAACGGTGTGGGCCATTATGAGGGAATGGCGGTCTTTGTTCCCCGTACCGCTGTGGGCGATGTGTTGGATGTTAAGATCGTCAAGGTCAAAAAACAGCTTGCTTATGGTATTCCGCAAACGATCCATACACCCTCTCCCGACCGCATAGAACCCGATTGTCCTGTCTTTGCACAATGCGGCGGCTGTTTGTTCCGTCATATCTCCTACGAAGCAGAATGCCGCCTGAAAACAAAATTCGTAGAAGATGCCTTCCACCGCATCGGCGGACTGTACCCACCCATACTGCCTATTCTCGGCGCTGATCTCCATGACGGCTACCGCAATAAAGCACAGCTCCCCTGCGGCATTGCTGCCGACAATTCCGGTGTCTGCTTTGGATTCTATGCCCAGCGTTCTCATCGGATCATCCCCCATCATAACTGCCGTCTGCAGCCGAAATCCTTTGTCGCTGTCATTGAACGCTGCAAAGCATTGCTTTCTCATATTCCCCCTTATGATGAAGTCCACAATACAGGTGTTCTGCGTCATCTCTATCTGCGGCAGGGATATCACAGCGGCGAAATGATGGTCTGCTTTGTTGTCACAAAATCCATTCGCAAACAGCTCTCGCCGATCGCACAACAGCTTATGGCAGAATTTCCACAGATCGTTTCTGTCATGATGAATATCAATTCTCGGCAAACCAATGTGATTTTGGGACAGGAAACGATCTGTCTTTCCGGTGCTTCTGTGATTCAGGATACCTTCTGCGGAATCCCCGTCGCACTGAGTCCTCAAAGCTTTTATCAAGTCAACACCCCGCAAGCCGAGCGTCTGTTTGCAGAGGTGCGTACAATGGCACAGCCTCAGCCTCATCAGCTGCTTCTGGATCTGTATTGCGGTACCGGTGTCATCGGACTCTCTATGGCAGATACGGTAGACAAGCTCATCGGCGTTGAGGTGATCCCGCAAGCGGTGGAAAACGCAAAACAGAATGCTGCCCGTGCCGGCATTGAGAATGCGGAATTTTTTGTCGGCGATGCCGGACAGATCGCACAGCAGCTTGCACAGCAAAATCTGCACCCCGATCTGATCACATTGGATCCTCCGCGTAAGGGCTGCGATCATGCAACGCTCAATGCCTGCATTTCTATGGCACCGCAGAAAATAGTGATGGTCTCCTGTAATCCTGCTACCGCAGCCCGGGATGCCGCCTACCTTTGCAGCCATGGCTATCATATTGAAGTACTGCGCCCTGTGGATCTGTTTCCACGCACAGGACACGTTGAGTGCGTGGTTCTGCTGTCACGGCAGAAATCCTGAAATGGCGTATTTACGCGGTTTATCGGCACTCGGCATTTTCGGATATATTCCCCTGCGCACTCATTTTTCTGTATGCGGAAACAGGTGAAAGAGCCAAAAGACGTACACGGCACATCTGACAACATTTCTGCACACTTTGATTTTTGACAACCAAATCACGCACTCGATTTAGGGTGCGTGAAACTGCTTTTTTCGATTTTTCAGTGTGTGGATTGAATGTCATAGCGAAAAACAGCGTAAAATCGCTGAAAACAGACTAATCAAAAATTGCGATTCGGGTGATTGCAAAATAGGGTTGAGTGTGGGGAAAGGTTGGCATACATATAAAAGGCGATTATTGACAGCATTAACCGCTATCAAATATAGAACATGCTTTTTATAAAAAGCAATACCCTTTCGCTAAAGTTCACACTTAAGCGAAAGGGTATTTTACCATTGATTATCTTCTTTTAGTGTAGGAACAAGTCCTTTAGATACTAAAAAGGCTGAATATTCTTCTGATGAAAGCTTTTTGTTTAATTCATCATTTTTTTCTTTTAATTGCTCATTTTCTTTTAATATGGTATTATATTCTTTCTCTTTATTCTTGAGAATCTTTTCTCTTGAATCTATTTCATCTTCTTTATGCTTTAACCACTTCTTGGAAATTGTTACAACACAAATAGTCCATAATGATAATAACAGTATGTATGCAGACGGATGCTGAAGGAAATTGTCTCCTATTTCTTTTAAAGCAGAGATAATATGTTCAATCAAGTCCAAAATATCCATAATCACATAATACTCACTATTTTGCTTCTAAAATAGAGCAAAGGGAAAAAATCATGGCTTCTTTGCTAATATCATGATGCATAAATTTGTAAAATAGATCCTCTTTATAATCCCAGCTTCCATAGTAATCTTTTTGCTTTTTTGAAAGGCTTTTTACTCTCCTAATCTGGCTAATAAAAATATAGGCAGCAAATGCATCATTAATTGTGCAATGATTATCCTTATAATATTCCATTTCCAATTCTGGGTTTGTAATTGTCAGTGGTTTATATTTAATAATCCAATAACATAAAAGGGCAATCTCCTTATTCTGCGACATGAAATCAGGTTGCAATTTTCCATTTGAAGAAACAGTAGAATGAAAGTAAAAAAAATAATCGCTCCTTTGGTCAACACGATCAATAATCTTGAGTAATAGTGCATCATTACAACTAATACTTTTAGCAGCATTAGCTTTACTACTGATTTTTGATTTTTTCCAAAAATGAGCCATCATCTTTCTTAACGCATTCATTTTTAAAGTAGCTTCTTCTGGAGTTAAACCATGATATATTTGTGTTTCATTAACCGTTTTTTTATTTATCATATATAATTATCTTCTTTCATCAAAATACGAATCGCCCAATTCACTATCATACTCTTCACATGCCCTTAACGCTATCGTTAAATAATCCTCATCGCTAATTGGAGAATTGTTTTGAACATCAGATCGAATTATTTTCAATAGATTCTCTATATATCCAACCTCGTATTCTCCAGAAAACAAATCTTCACTTACCTCGTCGCGCATTGCCAAGCCTCCTTGATCATTATTATAAATCGAAATTTCAAAACAATAGTCAGCAAAAAAACAAGATATAAGTATTATATCACAATTTGCGCCGTTAGTCAATCGTAATTTCAAATTTTTTGCTGTGTTTTTCTTTCCCTAAATAATCTGAATTTATTTTACGCTTACTTGATTATATTGTATTCATAATATGTAAAAATGCTCCAAACAACCCCGCACCACTGATTCACCGGTGATGCGGGGTTTGCTCTATCTGTTCACTTTTCAATGCTGATCGTCACGCCGGACTTGAACCGGAATTCCAGAAAGAACTCGTAGACCTTGACGCTTCCCAGCAGCTTCTTCACCAGCGCCTCATCAAACTCCGTGATAGTACGCGGCTGAGAATTGATAAAATGCAGCAGTTCCTGAATACGCTCCCGATGCGCAGCTTTGCCGGCATCGTCCATGACGGTCTGTTCCTGCAGTTCCCGCAGGCGCAGGATTTCTTCCGCCAGATCATCGTAGTTCGTGCCGCTTTCCGTCCGGTCGATCAGATCCTGCTGCAATTGCCGCATCCTTTCTGCGAGGGCTTCCGCTGACTGCGGATTAGCAAGGCTGATCGCTGTTTTCAGATTACTTTTCAGCTTTTTCAGGTACTCGTCGCTGTTGCCGAGCATTTCATTGACCGCGTCAATAAACCCTTGCTGCAATTCATCCTCGTTGACCGTCCTTGCCATGCAGCGTGTCCAGTCCTCCAGTCTGGTCTTGCAGCGCCAGACGATCGTTTTCTTGCCCCGGTTGTTCCAGTGCAGCCTGCGGAAATGCTCACCGCAGCACTCGCAGGTCACCATGTGGGAAAATGCGTGGTTTGCGCTGAAGCCCTGCCGCCTGCCGTTCAGATCACGCTCGGATGACCGCCGTGCCATTTCCTCCTGCACTCTCATGAATATATCCTTCGGGATGATCGCCTCATGGTCGTCCTCAATGTAGTATTGCGGCAGAACACCGTTATTCTTGCCCCGCTTCTTGTTCAGGAAGTCGATGGTGTAGGTCTTTTGCAGGAGCGCGTCACCCATATACTTCTCGTTCTCCAGTATCTTGCGGACGGTGCTGTCGTGCCAGCGTGGGTTGCCCCGTGCAGTCAGGATGCCGTCACGTTCCAGCCCTCTTGCAATCTTCATGCAGCTTGCGCCTTCCAGATACTCGCGGAAAATGCGCTTGACGATCTCCGCCTCCGCAGGATTGATGACCAGATGCCCCTCCTCGTCCTTGTCATAGCCGAGGAAGTTGCGGGCGTTCACCAGCACTTTCCCCTGCTGGAATCGGTACTGGATACCCATTTTCGTGTTCTTGCTGAGAGATTCCGATTCTTGCTGCGCGAGTGACGCCATAATGGTTATCAGGACTTCTCCCTTTGCGTCCATCGTGTTGATGGACTCCTTCTCAAAGAAAACCGGAATGTTGATCTCCTTCAGCAGGCGGATGTATTTCAGGCAGTCCAGCGTATTGCGGGCAAATCGGCTGATTGATTTCGTGAAGATCATGTCGATTTTTCCCGCCTGACAGTCCTCGATCATAGTGTTGAACTGCTCTCTCTTTTTGGTATTGGTCGCGCTGATGCCTTCATCAGCGTATACTCCGACGAACTCCCACTCCGGATTCGTCTTGATGAATTCCTCGTAATGCTGGATCTGCGCCTCGTAGCTGGACGCCTGTTCCTCGTTGTCTGTTGACACACGGCAGTATGCCGCCACCCGCAGGCGCTTCACTTCCTCTTTCGCTGCCGCGTTGCCTTTCTGCGGCTTCGGAGGAATGACGGTCATGTTTTTCATGTTTTCACCTCTATCAGACTATAAATGTATTCGGCTTGCTCAACCGGATCATCGAAATGCGTCTCTGCCCCTGCCAGCTCGAACGCCTTGTATATCGGCGGTGCGGTATACCGCTTTTCAGACCCGTGCAGATTCGCACGATGCAGTCTTCTGCCATTTGCCTTTGCAAAGGTCTCCCGGCTGATGATCGCGGGATAGTAGTCATTGCCGATGTAGATATCCCGCATCAGGATTCGCTTGACAGCACTGTGCTGCATGAGAACGCCCGCATTCGCCGCAGCCGCCTTCATGCTCAAACCGGAAATGTAGCCATTGAATATGCTGATTATGATTCCGGCTTCCTGTTCATCGATGACAGCCTTGCCGTTTATGATCTTGTATCCGTACATAGTGCCTCCTTTAAAGTCAGCCCGCATTTCAGCTTGAAGCCGACGCTTTCTCTGCTATAAACGATGATGCTGTCCACAAAGGAAATGAACAGTTCCTCGTTATAGGCGTCCTGCGGTTCCGCTGTATCGATAAAATGCAGCAGCTTTTCGGTTTCCCGCAGCATCAGACCGGATTCGATATTGCCGAGGTTCTGTATTTCTCTGCGGGATTCCTCGTTCTGCTTCTCGATGCGGTTCAGCTCCTGCGTATACATGACTGCGTCAATGATACCCTTTACACGGAGCTTTTTCAGTTCGCACTTCCGGTCGGAATTCTTCTGGATGCTCTCTTTCAGGCTCATGATACGCTGGAGGTTTTCATCGCTGCCTGCCACGCGCAGCGCATTGTAATACGGTCGGAGCAGTATCTTCCGGGTGAATATGAGCTTGTTCAGCATTGTGGTGAACGCAGACTGGAATGCCTCCTCATGGATAAACTTCATCGAACAGCTATCCTTATCCGCAATGTGCTTCTTGCAACACCAGCTGATCCCGCTGGAAATCACCTGACGCTTGAACGTGGTGCCGCACTCCCCGCAGATGATTTTACCGCTGAAAGCAAATCTGCGCTGATACTTTTCATCATCGTGCCGGATGCCGCGCTCTCTGAGCCGCTGTTCCAGTACATCATGCGCTGTCGCGTACAGCTCCCGGCTGATGATCGCCTCATGGTGGTCTTTCATTTCCGGAATGTCCACGTCGCCCTTGTTCCTGTGCCTGCGGAAGTTGTCGTCCGTATAGGTCTTGTTGTAGCGGATATCACCGACATACTTCTCATTATTCAGAATGCCAATGATCGTTGTGGTACTCCACTTGCCGCCCCTGCGTGTCTGCACATCCCGGCTGTCCAGTTCCTTGCCGATCTTATGCACACCCATGCCGGAAACAACGGACTCGAAAATGAAGCGGACAACGTCTGCTTCCTCCGGTATGATCGCATAGTTTCCGTCACTGTCGAAGGTGTAGCCGTAAGGCGCTGTTCCGGCTCTATACCTTCCGTTTTTGATGCGTTTCTGGTTGCCCCACTTCACGTTCTTGGAAATGGATGCTGATTCCTCCTGCGCAAGACTGCTGAGAATTGCCAGAACAAGCTCAGTTTCCATGCTGCCGGTATCCAGCTTTTCCTTCTCGAAGTAAATGGGTACGTTATAAGAACGCAGCTCACGCACCAGTTCAAGGCAGTCCGTGGTATTGCGGGAGAATCGGCTGACGGACTTCGTCAGCACATAGTCGATACGTCCGATGCGGCATTCGTACAGGAGTGCCTGTAAGCCGTCGCGGACATCAGCCTTTGTGCCAGTGATGCCGAAATCATAGAATATACCGGCACTCTCCCATTCGGAATGCAGCCTGATCCACGCTTCATAATGTGCTTTCTGTGCTTCAAGGCTTTCCTTCTGATCGTCATTATCGGTACTGACACGGCAGTATGCAGCCACGCGGAGCTTCTTTTTCTCAGCAGGCTGCGCTTCAATTGTTTTGACTGTCATTGCTTTACCTCCTTGTCAGTATCGTATATTAACTCTGATTCGATGATTTTTCAAGCGTTTTCGGTAATAAGTCCGCATACAAGGGAGAGAAAGATCGGCGGTTCAAGTCCGTTAATTTGTCATACTCGTCAAATGTAATCATACCACTGGCATATAACAGTTCTGTAATTTCCTGTGCTTTGTAGTAGTTGATCTCATCAATGATTTTCTGCTGTTCCATAATAGCACCTCCTATTGATAGCCGGGAAAGTCAACCCCTTCATATCCCACTACAGAATCGAGGTGCGTTTGGACGAAAAAATGCGCCCGCCGAGAAAAAATCCCGACGGGCGCTAATGTTATGCCTTATTCAGTTTTCCACTGTACTTCTTTCCGTCAACCGTGACCTCAACGGTGATGCCGTCCTCCGCAGCAGGCGCAGGCGGATTCGGCTCCTTGCCGTATCCGTTCAGACCCTTCGCCTTGATGATGGTCGGGAAATCCTTATAGCCGATGTCGAGATCGACATTGCCGTTAATGCCGTCCACGCTGCCTTTCTCGGAATGCTGCCAGATGCCGTATGCTCCACAGTAATTGGTCTGGTTACACCAGTGTGCCAGCCAGATCGTGTAGCGGCTCTTGATGTCATCGGCGGTATGCGTCGTGAGAGAGGATGCCGAACCATACAGACCGACAAAATTGCCCGCTGCCTCGACTCTTTCGAGGAACGCCCGCATAATGGCAGACACCTTGTCCTTGCCGAGGTCAAACTGCTTTTTCTCCTCCAGGTCAAAATATACCGGGAACTCGAACTGCTTTCCCTTGATGACAGACAGGAACACATCAGCCTCCAGTTCCGCTTCCTCCGGTGTCATCGCATAGGAGTACCAGTACGCACCGACCGGAATACCTGCTGCCTTTGCGCCTGCATAGTTCTCCTCGAAACGAGCATCCTTCTGCGATGCCACTCTGCCGTAACCGGCACGGAGAATAGCAAACTCTACTCCGTCAGCCTTGACCTTCTTCCAGTCAATAGCTCCATTATGAACGCTTACATCAATACCTTTCATTTTAATATCCTCCTTAGTTTTTGTTATTGTCATTGTTTCTGCCGGTCTGCTTCTGCAGCACCTCGATCGCATTTTTCAGTGCGGGCGGATACGGAATGCCCATGAGCGATGTATTTTCCACGATGGAAAGCAGTTCATTGACGCAGAACGCGATGCAGACCGCATCACGCACATAATTCGTATTGAGCAGAATATCCAGACGCACCGCTACAATAATGAGCATGAGAATGCTGCACTTCTTTGCAAGCCCGTACCAGCCCGCCTTGCTGTTGAGCTTGCCGGACTTGCTGTGCTTGGACTTGCCCATAGCGCCGGTAATCATTCCGGTCGCAAAGTCAATGCCCATGAAGATGATCAGTGTCACCAGCGCAGAATCCCAGCCGCCGAAAAGCGCTGCAATTCCGCCGCCGACCGCACCGATCACCGTACAGATACTTCCTTTCATGTTGTCACCTCCAGTACCTTGACCGTTCTGATCATCGGGCTTGTGTTGTCTGTCACCGCTTTCCATGCGAGATAATATTCGTCAGCAGATACACCGCTGCAGTCGTGCAGGACGGAGATATAGTTGCCGACGGAACCGAGCCAGCCGAACGGAACGGAGATCGCCTCACCGCCGCTGAGCTTTTCGTGAATGTATCTTGCCGTTTCTGCAGGCGACATCTGCTGACCGCTCTTGCGTACCAGCCACATTTCGCCTGCATCGGTCGTGCCGGACTTGTAGGTAAGCAGAATCCTGTTTGCAGGCGTGATGCGAACCGGAGTGATACACATGGTGTAAATGACAGCGCCCCAGTTGAAGTCAGGCTGGTTATAATAGAGCGCATAGGCGTTCTCCGCACAGCAGAAATGCGGATACACATCTGCAAAGCCAGCGATGCTGCGGTATCCATCAATATAGAAAGTGTAGATGCTCTCACCGTATGTGGTAAGAGCATCATTGCCGTTGCAGAACAGTGTCACCTCCGGTCTGCCGGACGGGATCTGCAGCACCTTCGGCACGAGAGTATTCAGCTTTTCGGACTCAGAAGCCTGCACACCCATTGTTACAAGATTTCGGGCAAGCTGGTCGCGCTGCGCATCCAGCGCTGTCAGATAATTTGCAATGCTCATGTCGTCACCTCCACAATATCAGCCAGCGCTGTCTCTACACCGGAAAGCTCTGTTTCTACGGCAGAAAGCCGGGTAAGAATATCCGAAATGGATGTGCGGCAGCCCTGCATATCATAGAGAATCTCTGTCTTGAAACGCTCGAACACGCCCTCATTTACACCGACACGCTCATTCAGATTCATTGCGGCTGTGTATGCTTCCTCCCAGCGGGATACGTGAGAATCCGTGATGCCGTTCAGCGTTGCAAGGTTGTGATGTGAATGCGCCTGTCGCGCCGCGCTTGCAATACTGTCAAGCATTTCCTGCGTGATACTGTCCAGAACGGATTTATTGGCATGAGAATGCGCTTGCGCAGAAACCTCACTCAGCCCTGTGGACAGTCCGTGCAGTGCATTGCTGGTCGAAGCGCGGAAAGCCGCTTCATCCTGCAAATACTGCTCCGTAATGGTGTCCAGCACATCCTTGTTATTATGTGTATGACGCTGCGCATTCAGCGTCAGCAGTTCCTCGTTGATGGTCTGAATCTCATACTGCGTACTGTCCTCAAACTGCTGCAAGCCGGAGAGGTCAGAGAACAGTTCCGGTGTGATGCTATCGAGCGTTGCTTTGTTCGCATGAGAATGGAAATCTCCGGTTGCCGCTTCAATCTCACGCTCGACAATAGTCGTGACCTCAGAAGTTTTCGGGTATTCCGACATATCCGGTGTTTCTCCCGGTTCGCCCTTGAGCGATGCCAGCCACTCGGTTTCCGTGCCAACATAACCATGCTCCACCGCGATCTCATAGGCGGACTTACCGTCAGCGCCGTGTCCTGCTTCCTCGATCTTCTTCAGAAGCTGCGCATACAGATCAGGCGTCGGCGGAATGGGCGGCTCATCATCACCCACAAAGCCGGATGGACGGATATTCAGCGTAACCGGCACAGTCGTTGCACGAACAGTCGTGTCGCTTTCGGTGTCGTAGCCGAATACCGACATTTTTGCAGCGCCGACATGAAACTCCGCAGGCAGATACAGTGATGTGCCATCCGTGCCGAGGACGATATTATAGGTCTCGTCACACTGCGAGAACTGCACGACCTTATGAAATCGCCGCCAGTCGCCGTCAAAGGTAAAGCGGAACTGTACATACTGGATCTGGTGATCGGCAAGCACTTCACGCTCCAGAATCTCAATGCTCTGATTCTTTACAAGGAATTTCCACATTATTCACGCACCTCCGTCCATACTCTGTTTTCACGGTCATATTCCATGTATCCGTCAAGGCAAATTACTTTGTCAAGTCCGTGCGAATCGCCCTGACCGCTGTTGTTATCCCAGTTGCCGCCCTTCGTAACCGTAGCCCAATCCGAAAGGCTGCCCTCATAAACAAGCTCATGCAGCGGCGTGTAGTTTATCATGTGAGAGCCGAGTTTTTTCACGTTGTTGCTGAGAGTCAGGCTCTGTAAAGGTGTTCCCACGAAGCAGAATCCGGGTACTTCCTCGCACTCCACACGGGCAGAGGTCAGTGTGCGGGAGTCCATAAACAGATAAGTTCCGAGTGTTGTCAGTGTTTCCGGGAGTGTCACAGATGTGAGGGATTCACAAGCAAATGCCTTTTCTCCGATAGCTGTAATTGATGCAGGAATATTAAGCTCAGTGAGTCCACCCTGATCGTACATGAAAAACGCACGCTCTCCGATCTCAGTAAGGCTGGTCGGGAAACTTGCCAATGCCATGCTCTTGCAGCGTTCAAACAAACTGTTTCCGATTTTTGTGATACCGTCAGAGACTACAAGACTTCTGATATTTTCGTTCTCCCAGAAAGGCGAAAGTCCGATCTCGTAATCATAGGTCTCCCCTGTTCCATGCAGCAGGAGCTTGCCGTTTTCATAGAGAACATAGTGGATATTCTCACCACAAGTACCGATCTCAACAATGCCGCCGATGATATCATCGACTTCGGTCTGGAGAGTATCGACCTTATTGGTCAGCTCCGCAATGGTCTCGTTGTTCTCCTGCACCTCTGCGACAAGCTGCGCCATCTGCGACATCAGCTCCGTCACCTTGCATTTGCCGAGGATACACTTGCAGTAACCGCATACGTTCTTATCCTCACGATAATCGTACCAGTCACGCTCGGAAAGCTCTGTCGCACCCGGATTCATGCGCACAGCATACATCAACAGACGGGTTTTATTCTCATCAGTCGGCAGCGAAGGCAGAGAAGGATTCTCCGCAGGCGTTCCGGGAGTGATTTCAAGAGATACACTGCGCACAGATTCTCCCACATCAAGGAGAATTGCAATCGCCACATATCTCGGAAGTGATTCATCCTGATAGCTTGTCAGGTCGATGCTATAGCGGGCATCGTTGATGAAATAGTGTCCGTCAATCCATGCCTTGCCGGTGCCGAGGTTGACTTTCAGACCGCTGCTTGCCGCCGTCAGCTTGAAGTTCTGCCCGTAGGTGTCGAGGATGCCGTTGCAAATGATGCTGGAGAGGTAGCTCGTGAAGTCCTCCGCCGTATAGGTGCGGTCGAGCCCCTTTGAATTGAAAAATCCGCTGTAAAAAGCCATATATCATGCCTCCTTAAGTCGGATCGTAGCCATGT
>JAZOCU010000053.1:0-6237 GCA_045596625.1 Oscillospiraceae bacterium
ACCACAAGAGAAAGGGGAGGGCGCTTACCGCCGTGACAAGCACGGCTTCGCTTATCTCCCCTTCCTCTTAAGGTTCCCCCTTCCGATCCCCTTCCGTTATCTCCATCCCCTCTGTTTGGCTCCCATTCCAACAAAAGAAATTCGATGAGTTTCTGTTCCCCCAATCAGAGGGAAGGGAGTCAAGGAAATGGGGGCACGGGGGAGAAACCAAAAGAGGGAAGGGAGATGTGAGTCCGTTCAACGAACCTCCCTTCCCTTTTGTGGTGTCTCCCCCGATTGTTTTTCTGTGTGTGATTTTGTTTATCGGTAGGGAAAGGAAATTAGTGGAATCATAGGTAAACTGCAAGGTAAAGTTGATGTAAGAAAAGTGCAAGAGGGAACCACGAGAGAAAGGGAAGGGCGCTTACCGCCGTGACAAGCACGGCTTCGCTTATCTCCCCTTCCGCTTAAGGTTCCCCCTTCCGATCCCCTTCCGTTATCTCCATCCCCTCTGTTTGGCTCCCATCACAACCAAATAATCCGATAAGTTTCCGTTGCTCAATAGAGGGAAGGGAGTCAAGGAAAAGGGGGCACGGGGAAAATCCCCCGAAACAAAGCAAAAAAAGTCCGGATGACGTAAACGCCATCCGGTAGAAGGAAAGAGGTTACCAGCAAAAATTAGGTGGCAAAACGAAAATGCACCGGCATTCCGTTTCGCATGGTGGGTGCGACTTCACCCTGAATCAACGGAAGAAAATAATCAATTGCTTCCGCTGTCACGTCATTCCCCTGCGCATTGATCCATTCCACAGGAAATGTTCGTGTCATATTCGCAACAGCTTCCGCTGCTGTATGAGAAAATCCAATTTGATAGGGCGCATCTCCAAGACGCTGCAAGGTTACCATACATCCTGTTTCACCCTGCATCGCAAGCTGCACTGCATGTGCACCTGCCTGCTCTGCTTCATCCAGATCCACTGCCGATGCCAGATGCGCTGCACAGCGCTGCATGACATTCAGTTCAATGGAACGTACCTTGCATCCCAGTGCATCTCTGACAAGAGATTCCAGATGCTTGCCGATACCCGATAAATATGCATGACCAAAAGCATCATTGGCACCGGAGCGATACCCATCGCTTTCCGGCAAGGTAATACCCTCGGATACTGCACAGATCACAGAACGATGCTGCTTTTGTGCTTGACGGATATCAGAAATAAACTGCTCGGTAGAAAAGGGATGCTCCGGCAGATAGATCAGATGCGGTGCTGTTTCACCATTGGCACGCAGGATACAGGTGGATGCTGTCAGCCAGCCGGCATCTCTGCCCATGATCTCACAGATCGTCACGGAAGGTACCTGATAAACCGAAGAATCCCGAATGACCTCCTGCATAGTCAATGCGACATATTTTGCCGCCGAACCAAAGCCCGGAGTATGATCTGTATGCACCAGATCATTATCAATGGTTTTCGGCACACCGATCACACGGATCGGACTGCCCTGCATTTTCAGCCATGCACTGAGCTTTGCAACGGTATCCATGGAATCGTTGCCGCCGATATAAAAAAACACATCGATCTGATGTTTTTCCAGTACAGCTCGGATCTGATGATACAGCGCATCATCCTGCTCCCATTTCGGAAGGCGGAACCGACAAGAACCCAATGCCGTAGAAGGCGTCTTTCGCAGCAATGCAACGGCATCAGAATCGGAAAGTGCTGCTTTCAGATCGATCAACCGTTCCTCCAGCAGGCCTTGTACGCCATGAAGGATACCAAAAACCGTGATCGGCTCACGATCGGGATTGGTATGATTGTGCTCCTCAGCGGCCAGATAAATGCCGACTAAGGATGCATTGATCGCACTGGTGGGGCCGCCGGATTGTGCTACGGCAAATCTCATCACGCGGGATCTCCTCTCACGATATTGACATGATCTCGCAATCATGATTACTGCGTTACATACAATAGTATATCTGAAAAACCACGAATTGTCAAGGTTTTCAATATGTTTTCGGCGGTTTTCATAACTATGCGGGCATTTGCGTAATCCTCACTTGCGTTTTGACAAAGTTTTTATGATTTTGTTGCATTTTACGCAATTATGTTATGATGTATTGTCAAGAAAACCGCCTGTTTCCATAGGGTAGACGATAATCGAACAGTACATCTCGATTTTTTGACAGTTTTAACACATCAAATCAATAAAGTCTTGAATTTTCGTCATTTTACCAAAATTTTTGATCGCAGAAAAAAAACTGTTGCAATTGGGAAAAAAATGCTGTATAATTGTACCGTGAACAGGTGAAATACCCGGTCAACATTTGTATTTGGGAGGTTTTTATCATGTCCTTAAACAATGCTTACCTGCAGGGAGTATACGACAAGGTTTGTGATCGTAATCCCGGTGAGCCCGAATTCCAACAGACTGTATATGAGGTACTTTCCAGCCTGGTGCCCGTTGTCGAGCGTCGTCCCGACATCGTAAAGGCAGGCGTGATCGATCGTATGGTCGAGCCGGAGCGTGCCATTTCCTTCCGTGTTTCCTGGGTGGATGACAATGGCAATGTACAGGTCAACCGTGGCTATCGTGTGCAGTTCAACTCTGCCATCGGTCCGTATAAGGGCGGTCTCCGTCTGCATCCTACCGTAAATCTTTCTGTTATGAAGTTCCTGGGCTTCGAGCAGACCTTCAAGAACAGTCTGACCACTCTGCCCATGGGCGGCGGTAAGGGCGGTGCTGACTTCGATCCTACCGGTAAATCCGATGGCGAAGTTATGCGCTTCTGCCAGAGCTTTATGACTGAGCTCGCAAAGCATATCGGCCCCGATACCGACGTTCCTGCCGGTGATATCGGCGTTGGCGCTCGTGAGATCGGCTATCTCTTCGGTCAGTATAAGAGACTGCGCAATGAGTTTACCGGCGTGCTCACCGGTAAGTCCATGGCTTGCGGCGGTTCTCTGATCCGTCCCGAAGCTACCGGCTACGGTGCTGTTTACTATACCGTTGAAATGCTCAAGAGCTTTGGCGAGTCCATCAAGGGCAAGACCGTTGCAATCTCTGCTTTCGGTAATGTTGCTTGGGGTACCGCTAAGAAGGTTGCTGAGCTGGGCGGTAAGGTCGTTACTCTGTCCGGTCCCGATGGCTACATCTATGATGAAGAAGGCGTGACCACTGAGGAGAAGTTCAACTTCATGCTCGAAATGCGTGCATCCTGCCGCAACAGAGTTCAGGATTATGCTGAGAAGTTCGGCGTTCCCTTCTTCCCCGGCGAGAAGCCTTGGGGTGTTAAGGCTGATATCCTGATGCCTTGTGCTACCCAGAACGAGGTTCGTATGGAAGATGCCGAGAAGATCGTTGCAAATGGCGTAAAGTATTACGTTGAGGTTGCAAATATGCCTACTACCAATGAGGCTGTTGATTATCTGAAGAAGAACGGCGTTGTTGTTGCTCCTTCCAAGGCTGTTAATGCCGGCGGTGTTGCTGTTTCCGGTCTGGAGATGTCTCAGAACTCCATGCGTTACAACTGGACTGCTGAAGAAGTCGATGCAAAGCTCCAGCAGATCATGCAGAATATCTACAAGGCATCTTATGATGCTGCAAAGGAATATGGCATGGAAGGCGATCTGGTTGCCGGTGCAAATATTGCAGGCTTCCTCAAGGTTGCTGATGCTATGATGTGGCAGGGCGTTTGCTACTGATCGAATCCTTTGAAGCTCCGTAAAGAGCGGACGATTACATCATTGAAAGAGTCGCTTCTGATGAAAATCAGAAGCGACTCTTTGTTTTTTGAGGAGATCTTCCCCTCCCGCGCCCCCTTTTCCTTGACTCCCTTCCCTCTGATTGGAGCATCGGAAGCTTATCGGATTATTTAGTTGTGATGGGAGCCAAATAGAGGGGATGGAGATAACGGAGGGGGATCGGAAGGGGGAACCTTAAGAGGAAGGGGAGATAAGCGAAGCCGTACTTGTCACGGCGGGAAGCGCCCTCCCCTTTCTCTTGTGGTTCCCCCTTGCACTTTTCATGCATCAACTTTGCCTTGCAGATTACCTATGATTTTTGCTATTTCCTTTCACTACCGATAAACAAAATCACAGAAAAAAACAATCGGGGGAGACACCACAAAAGGGAAGGGAGGTTCGTTTGAAAACTCACATCTCCCTTCCCTCTTTTGGTTTCTCCCCTCGTGCCCCCTTTTCCTTGACTCCCTTCCCTCTATTGAGCAACGGAACACGGCAGAAAATGGATAGCAATATAGATGGGCAGTGCCGAAAAGTTCGCATCTTCCTTCCCTCTGATTGGGAGAACAGAAACTCATCGAATTTCTTTTGTTGGAATGTGAGCCAAATAGAGGGGATGGAGATAACGGAGGGGGATCGGAAGGGGGAACCTTAAGAGGAAGGGGAGATAAGCGAAGCCGTGCTTGTCACGGCGGTAAGCGCCCTCCCCTTTCTCTTGTGGTTCCCCCTTGCACTTTTCATATATCAACTTTGCCTTGCAGTCAGCCTATGAATTTGCTGTTTGCTCTCTGTTTGTGCAATCGCACAATAAATTGGAGTTTTTCTTTTTATGTCCATAACGATGTTATAAACATTGGCGATGACTTTTCACTTTTCTTGAAACCGCACGCCTCATAAAAATGCATTTCATCATCATAAGCGACCACGACGATTCGCATATAGTCACTATACTTTTCTTTTACCATATTTACGAGTGTTCTTCCAATCGTTTTACCATGGTAATCGGGATCGACAAGAAGATAATGAACATAAGCGTTCATTATTCCATCATCCATAGCACATATCATTCCAACCAGCTTATCTCCATCCCAAGCTGAATAGACTGTTTCGTAGTTTTTCATTGCAACTGCAAGTTTATCGGGGAAATGCCCCGATGACCATTCAACAGACAAAAACAGCCTTTCTAATTCTTCACACTCAAAATCATGGATATCTTTGTATTCTATGTTCATATTACACCTCAACAAATTCATATTTGTCATACCCTGTTCCTATTGTGCAGCAGTGCATCCACCTCTGCCATCGTCGGAGGATACAGCGGCAGAGGAAATCTTGAAATTGCAATGGCGGAGCAAGCACTTGCAAAACGAACCAACACATCGTCAGACAGCCCGTGAAGCAAGCCGTAAATACATCCTGCCTTGAAGGTATCTCCTGCACCCAATGTGCTTTTGACATCCACAACAAATGGTTTCATACGCTTCATCGGCTGACCTTTTCTGCCATACAGCATTTCTTGTTCGCCGCGTGTGATGATCACAAGACCATCTGTATTTTCCACCAGCAGCGCATAGATCTCCTCCGGACTTTTATTCCGATACGGTTCGGTACCGGTGCATTCCTTGGATACCACATTCACAGCACAATGCTGATGCAGAAAGCTGTCATGACGACTGTCGATTGTCACATAGGGCTTGCGATGCCTGACACACAGCTCTGCAGCTGTTTGTGTTTCCTCCAGAAAAAACGGATCGATCGCCGCAACCTGACAGCCTGCGATATCAGCTTCCTTCGGCATATTCCAGCGTTTCTTTGCGCCCGGCTCATACAGTGATCCGAATACGCCCATAGGTGATCGCACAAGACCTGCAATCACAACATAATCCATCAGTCCCTCATATTCCGCATCAAAATACAGTGAAGACAGATCTACCGGTTTATCCTGATAAAACGTCTGCAAGAGAGGTGCGACCTCTGTTCCGATATGGGTGCCGTCCATTTTCACACGAACACCCAAGGAAGCCAGCACGGTTGCTGCTGTCCCTGTTTCTCCGCCGGGCAAAAAATACTTTTCTCCGATCTCTGAATAGGCATCCGGCTGTAAAAAGCCTCCTTTTAACCGGAAGGAATGCGTTCCCAATATCTGTCCGTGCAGATATACCTCGTAATCCATAAGCATTTCTCCTTGTTTAGATCCTGCTGCTTGTGCATCATGCGCTTTGTTCTATGATATCATATTTCTTCGCCCATTGCAACAGAGAAACAACAAACGGATATCACTTTGGTGATAAACAATCGGGGGGAGACACCACAAAAGGGAAGGGAGCGGTGAGATCAAAGGAAATTCGGATTTCTTTTACTGTAATGGGAGCCAAAACAGAGGGGATGGAGATAACGGAAGGGGATCGGAAGGGGGAACCTTAAGAGGAAGGGGAGATAAGCGAAGCCGTGCTTGTCACGGCGGTAAGCGCCCTCCCCTTTCTCTTGTGGTTCCCTCTTGCACTTTGCATACATC
>JAZOCU010000054.1:0-464432 GCA_045596625.1 Oscillospiraceae bacterium
ATTGAATGTCATAGCGAAAAACAGCGTAAAATCGCTGAAAACAGACTAATCAAAAATTGCGATTCGGGTGATTGCAAAATAGGGTTGAGTGTGGGGAAATGTTGTCACGCACCGCTGAATCACCGGTGATGTAAGCAGGTAGAAAGGAGACACTGCCATGATTCTTACATGGACTGCTGCTTGGTATGAACTGGATCAGACGATTATTGTCGGAGACAAAAACTTGTTCTATTTACCAAGTGATGAAAATAATCATTCCTTTTTCAATGATCTTTATCAGAGCAATTCTTTCATACGAAAAGAACTGCGGATTGAAAGAATCACACATCCTATACTTGGTGATGTGCAAGGCATCGTGACGATTGGGTTGGATTATACTGTTTATCTGGCTGACGGTACGGTGCTTGAGGTCAATGCCGAGGAAAATCCGGGGCAGATTTACGATTCTTCTATTGTGATTGACAACTGGACGTTTGATGTGGAGGTCACTTCCATAAATGAAGCGGATTCGCTGGAAAATGATAAAAATGAAACGCTGAAGGATGCAGTCAACCGATACAAATTGCTATTGGGAATCACAGACGCACCTTGGGAACGTTATGTCTGATGATTGAAAAATATCCCCGCACCACTAAACACCAGTGATGCGGGGTTGCTCATTTCTTTTTACTTCTCCACCACAACCTCCACCCCCGACCGAAACCGAAACACCAGATATTCCTCCCGCACTGTTGCCTGCTCCGGCAAATACTTCACTGGTATTATTTTGAAGCCCATATTCACCGGATAGTGGCATATCTGTCATATAAGCCGATACAAGCTCTTCCGCAGCCCAAGTGGATATTGACTTTTAGATTGCGATGTGTTAGAATATCTTTAGAATTCTATACTTTCGGCACATGAAAGGAAGACCATCATGCAACAGAAAAAAGTAAAATTCCATCTGCCGGGATTTACCGTGCATGCCAAATTCAACCTCATTTTTCTGAATATGTACCGGAATATGCCTGAGTTCTTTCGGGATCAAGTGGAGATTGCCTCTTTTTATGATGCGTTTTCGCCTGCCATGTGGAACGGCGGAAGAACCATTGGCGGATATACCTGCGATGAAGCCTTCATCAAAAATATCCTGTCTGCATTCAATAGTTTAGGCATTCCCCTGCGGTTTACTTTTACCAATCCCGTGATACAGGAAGAGCATCTTCATGACGAATTCTGCAACAAAATCATGCGGCTTGGCAATAACGGTTTGAATGAAGTCATTGTCACATCGCCGATTTTGGAAGCTTATATCAGAGAAACGTATCCAAATTACTTGATCACCAGTTCGACCTGCAAGCGAATTGTAGATGAATCTGTGCTGCATGAGGAACTGAATCGGGATTATCATGTTGTGGTTCTGGATTATGATATGAACAATCATTTTGATATTCTGGAGCGATTGCCGCATAAAGAAAAATGTGAGTTTCTGATCAATTCATGCTGCATTCCCAAATGTCCTTTTCGCAGCGAGGAATATCGTCTTGTGGGATTGCAGCAGATCGCTTACTGTGAGCATCTGAAAAAGCATCCGGATCAACCGTTCAATATGTCTGATTATTCTGAAGTTACTGTGAAGAAGAATATCAAATGTCCTTCCAAGGGGAATAATATTTTCGACAGCAAAAAATGCTCTCATCATATCAGTCCCGAAGCCATCTGGGGCACCTATCTTCCTATGGGATTCCAGCAGTTTAAGATTGAAGGACGCACAGCCAGCAAGCTGTTTCTCATTGAAAACTACATGTATTATCTCATCAAACCCGAATGCCGAGATGAAGCACGCTTTCTGTTCCTTCATAATCTGGAACGCAACGGCTTGATCAAAATTGATTGATATCCCAGACGGCCCCTCATATTTTGAACCTATGGTATCAAATATGAGGGATTGTTCTTGCTGCTTTTTATAATATGCACTAAGCAGCCTGCCAGATCCGCCGCTATTTTGCCGTTCGACACAGACGCTTGACAAATACCTGCTTCAGTTGTATACTGTAAAAAATGAAACAGCAAACCATGCCGCGATATCATCCTTCCGAATCCATACTGACACAAGGAGAACAAGCTATGAGCGTAAAATTTCATTTGCCGGATTTTGCAAGGCTTTCAAAATTCAATATGGTTTTTGTTGCCATGATGGAAAACAGCCCCGAATTCTTCCGTGAAGGTATCGAGATCGGCTCCTTTTACGGCGTATTTCCGCCCGCTGTCTGGAATGGCGGACGTGTTATGACCGGCTCCAGCGATAAGCGCTTTATGAAAAGTATCATTCAACATTTTAATGAGAAAGGCATCCCGCTGCGCTTTACCTTCACGAATCCCATGCTGGAAAAAAAGCATCTGAGCGATCCTTTCTGCAATACGATCATGCATTATGCCGACAATGGGATGAATGGCTGTATCGTCATGTCCGGGCTGCTGGAAGAATATATCCGAAAGAATTATCCGAATTTCAAAATCACCAGTTCTACCTGCAAGCGCATCACCAATACCGACGCTCTGCATACCGAATTGGAAAAGGATTATCATCTGGTTGTGCTGGACTATGATCTGAACAATCAGTTTGCGCTGCTCGAAGCGATCCCGCACAAGGAAAAATGCGAGATCTTGGTCAATCCCTGCTGCCGACCGAGCTGCCCTCATCGTTCTCATCATTACCGCACCATCGGTTTAGAGCAGATCGCAATTGTGGAGCATATGAAAAAAACGCCGCAAATTCCCTATGATCCCGATCAATTCGCTGCTGAGCATCCGGAAAGTGAACCGGAGCTTCGCTGCAAATGCGAACTCAGATCTCTGTATGATATTCAATCGCTCAGCCGCCACATCTCTCCGGATGATATCTGGAACAAGTATGTTCCCATGGGCTTTACCCAGTTCAAGATCGAAGGCCGTACCTTTGATATCTTTAATCTCATGGAGCATTACCTGTATTATATGGTCAAGCCCGAATACAAGGAACAGGCAAGACTCATATTCCTGCGCAATCTCAGACGCAACAACGTAATCGAAGTGCATGAATGATCCGATCGGTGTTCTTCATCCGTTATCGAAACCGAATAATGAAAGGAGAGGATCTCATGGGATCAGCAGCCAATGCTCCCAAGCGCCGGCATCTGTGGGAAATGATCGCCATCGTATTGTTCGGTGTAGGCATGATCAGCTTGGTGGATGCGGTACTTATGCCGCCTTATGCAGTCAAATCGGCAATCAAGATCCTATTGTTTCTTGGAATCCCTTTGATTTACGGAACATTCTTTCATAAAGACCTTGACTTGAAATCGCTGTTCCAATACAAGGGCATCAAGAAGGGAATTCGGGATGCATTCCTCTGGGGCAGCGGCGTATTCTTTCTGATTATCGGTGCGTATCTGCTGATCGGACGATTTTTCGATTTCTCACAGATCTGCGAGAATATGGAACGTGAAATGGGCATACACAAAGGAAATTTCATATTTGTTGTATTGTATATTTCTTTTGTCAATTCCCTGCTGGAAGAATTTTTCTTTCGGGGCTTTGCCTGCCTGCGATTGCAGAAATATACTTCCAAAGCTTTTTCCTATTGCTTCAGCTCTTTTTTGTTTGCGTTGTATCATACCGCTATGATGTGGATCGCTTTTGAGCCGCCGCTGGTCATCTTAGCTTTAGCCGGATTGTTCGTAGGCGGCTTTATTTTCAATCACTTCAATCAGAAATATCAAAATCTATATATCTCTTGGCTGATCCATATGGGTGCAAATTTTGCTATCAACAGCATTGGTATTTACTTAATGTATTACAAATAATCAAGCAGTCATTCAGGACTGTCAAACAACATGCAGCGATGTACATATTCCCATTGCTGCAAGCCGGATCAAGGAGGAACATGATGATGCTCTATGAGCAGCTCAAGCAAAATGAAGAAGTGCTTGCCTATATCAAAAAAGGCAATGCCAATCTGCATGTATTGGGGTATACCGATCATTCCATTGCACATTGTACACTGGTAGCAGAACGTGCCGCTGCGGTGCTTACACAGCTGGGATATGACGGTCATACCATCGAGCTAGCCAAGCTCGCAGGTCTTCTGCATGATATCGGCAATGCACTCAATCGCAAAAACCATGCGGAATACGGTGCTCTGCTGGCGAAAGATCTGCTGGCTGCCATGCCGCTTTCCACTGAGGATCGGATCACAGTGATGTCTGCCATTGCTCATCACGATGAATCTACCGGTGGTGCAACGGATGCCGTTTCCGCGGCATTGATCATCGCCGATAAAACCGATGTGCGTCGAAATCGGGTTCTGGAAAAGGATTTCTCTGCTTTCGATATCCACGATCGGGTCAATTATGCCGTTACGGGCAATAGCTTATGCGTGGAAACCGATCCACGGAAAATCACCCTGTATCTGGATGTTGATGAAGCGATCTGCACCATGTATGAATATTTCGACATCTTTTTGCAGCGTATGCTGCTGAGCCGCGGTGCAGCCGAAATGCTTGGCGCCAAATTTTCGCTGCGTGTCAACAACAGCAGAGTCCTGTAAATCATTTCATTGTCAGAAAGCGGTTTGTTGCAATCATTCCGCTTTCTGTTGCTTTTTTGTTTTTAGTCTAACAATCGGAGTGTATCGGAATATGAAAAGAGAACGTCTCGGAAGCCGTTTGGGCTTCATTCTTCTTAGCGCAGGCTGCGCCATCGGCATCGGTAATGTCTGGAAGTTCCCCTATATGGTTGGACAAAATGGCGGCGGCTTATTTGTTCTGATCTATTTGTTTTTCCTTGCGGTCATGGGAATCCCTGTAATGACCATGGAATTTTCTATCGGTCGTGCCGCCCAAAAAAGTCCTGCAAAAATGTATCAGGTTCTTGAGCAAAAAGGCACCAAATGGCACCTGCATGGTCTTATATCGGTCATCGGCAGCTATTTGCTGATGATGTTTTACACTACTGTAGCCGGCTGGATGCTCTACTATTTTGTTGCAACCGCAAAAGGTGACCTCGCAGGACTTTCTGCCGAAGGCGTTGCCTCTCATTTTGATGGACTTCTGCAAAATGCGCCGATCATGGTAGGCTTTATGCTGTTTGTAGTCATCTTGGGATTTATAATCTGTTCGGTGGGACTACAAAACGGTCTTGAGAAAATCACAAAGGCTATGATGCTTGCTTTGATCGTCATTATGCTGATTTTAGCCTGCAACAGCTTTTTCTTAAAAGGCGGCGAAGAAGGCCTTGCCTTCTATCTGCTGCCAAGCATCGAACGAATGCGTACAGTCGGACTGTGGAATGTGATCGTAGCAGCAATGAATCAAGCCTTCTTCACACTTAGTCTGGGTATGGGCGCAATGGCGATCTTCGGCAGTTATATCAACAAGGAGCGTGCTCTGATGGGCGAAGCTGTTCACGTCGCTTTGCTGGATACCATGGTCGCTATCTGCTCGGGACTGATTATTTTCCCGGCGTGCTTTGCATATGATGTAGAAGTCAACAGCGGTCCGAGTCTGATCTTTATCACTCTGCCGAATATTTTCAATCATTTTCCGCTGGGCAGAGTCTGGGGCAGTCTATTCTTTATTTTTCTATCCTTTGCAGCGCTTTCCACAGTGCTGACGGTCTTTGAAGGCATTATTGCCTGCACGATGGATCTGCTGGGATGGAGCCGGAAAAAATCCTGTCTCATCAACGGTATTCTTCTTTGTATCCTTTCTCTGCCCTGTGCACTGGGATTTAATGTACTCAGCGGGATTCAGCCCTTCGGAGAAGGCTCTACCATTATGGATCTGGAAGATTTTACTGTCAGCAATCTGATCCTGCCGCTTGGTTCCTTGATCTTTGTTTTGTTCTGCACTACCAAAAAAGGCTGGGGCTGGCAAAACTTCCGAAAGGAAGCCAACGCCGGCAAGGGTCTGCGGGTGCCCGATTGGATGCGCTGGTATGTCTCCTATCTCCTGCCGGTAATGATCCTGGCACTGTTCGGTGTAGGTCTTTATCAGTTTTTCCAATAAACAGAACAAAAAGCGCAGAATGTGATCGATCACATTCTGCGCTTTCTTTCTGCATACTTCCGATAGGCATATCTCTCTTGCTCGATCTGCCGGCAGCAAAAAAACAGATCCGAGTGCAATGCACCCGGATCTGTTTGCAAGAGTTTCTATGAGATGCGCCTTTGCTTATTCGATTACGGCAATGCCATACAGTACAAAGGTCTTGGAAGGATCCTTCATGCTGATGGAAACTGACAATGTACCGCTGTTCGGCTGATAGTAGCCAAGATCACCATCCAAGCCGCCCCATGTCCATTGCAGGTTACTGCTGACTTCACGGGAAGTACCGTTAACTGTCACGACTGCCGTACCCATCGAGTTGTTGGCATTCGACTGGAACAGCAGCAGAATGCCCTTGCCCTGTACAGTAAAGGTCAGAGGACTGTTGCCGTTCTTGCTGAAGGTAAAGCCATCTGCATAGGCAGACTGGTTCGTGCCCTTGTTAAAGGAACCCAGAGACAGATTCTGAAGCTCTGCTGCGGTATATAACCGAGCCGTTGCATATTCTGCGCCGAACACTTCCTTAGTGGGGATCTCATATTCAGTGCTTTCATTCTCACTGCGCAGTGCCTGACGATAATAATAGCCGATGCAATCTGCAATCATCTTATGACCGCCGTCGCCGGGATGCGTGGTATCGCCGCTGCCATAATCGTTCCAAGACATTGTGCCGGCAGTGATGGCGTTCATGATCGCATCCTTACCGCTGATAACAGGCAGATCATAATTCTCAGCGATCTTAACCATCCAATCCTGACAGCTGCTGCCGGATTGCGTACACAATGTTACCAATACCACCGCCGGCGCATTGGGCTGTGACAGACATTTTTTCACCAATGCTTCATAGGATTTCTGGAAACGATCGCCGCCCTGATCGTTCACGGCAAACTCAATGAAAATGATATCCGCATTCTTCGAGAATACTTCCCGATCCACACGCATATTGCCTACGATCGAAGAAGTACCCGCAAGACCCGCATTGACATAATTGACATTGCCGCCGGTGCCAAAGGTGCTTGCAAAATACTGATGAGAAAGACTTGCAAAACATTTTGCAGAAGTAGAGGACGATCCGCCCGCCGTGATAGAGCCACCCAGATAGGCTATGGTGACATTCTCGCCCTGCTGTGCTGCAGCGATCTTTTCACGGATGCGGAAGGTATTGCCTACGCGATACACACCATCCTGATAAACACGCAGCATTGCGGGACTTGCGGTCTCCTGATAGTTATCCCAGTCACCGCTGACCGAAGGAGAAGTCGGCGGATTCAGCAGTCTTGCTTTCAGCAAAGAAAGATCCACGCCATCGATCTTCTTATTTTCATCGTAATCCGCACCGATCTCGATGGTCACATCATCGCCGACGAGATAACGTACCAACAGCACTGCATCGGCAACATTGATCGCAAGATCACCATTGACATCACCCTGCTTGATTACGCTGGGCGCACCGTTGATGGTCACAGCATCCAGATAGAAATCTGTCAGAGATTCTGTGGTTTCCATATACACAGACATAGCACTTGCGCCGGCAGGCACGGTATAGGAAGTGTTGCTCAGCACTGCCCATTCTCCGCTCTCTATGGTTTCAAGTGCGATCTGATCATAGCTTGTAGTACCGCTGCTGTCCGTATACTGCAAAGACAGCTTCATTTCTACCGGATCACCACTGCTTTGATATACAGCAGCTGATACCTGATACACTGAACCCGCAGTCAGTATGGATGCGGCATCTCTGGTAGCGCCGTGCCATGCGGCAGTTCGATCGCTGACATATAAGCTGCAATTGCCTACATAGGCCTGATCCGATGTCCATGCAGCCGCAGCACCGCCTCGGCCGGTGAAGCTGTCATTGCTGGTTTCGAAATCAGCAAGCAGTAAAGTGGCTGCCGATATCGGTGCCGTCAGAAGCGCTGACAGTGCAGTGCAGGTCAGCACACTGCCGGTCAGCATGGAAACCAATTTCGTGGTCCTGTGTTTCATAAGAATCCTCCCTAAGCATTTTTTATAAAACTAATTCCCCTATATACCATATTATAGCAATTTCCCCGATGGATTACAATAGGAAATCGGACTGTTTTTTTAGCAATATCCTGCAATCTTCCGCTGCTTTTTCCGGATCGTGCTTCATCAATTCGGGCGATATCCTGAAGGAAAGCCGCATGCAATTTCAAAAAACACGATCCGCAGTCTGCACACATATACTGCTTGCAGCTGCGGATCATTCTTGTGTTATGATGTCGGTTTTTTACGGCGCAGGATTATTTCTTTTCGATGCTGTAGCCCCGCAAAACAATCAGCTTCAGCGTTTCCAACGCAGTCTTGCGATCAAATTCCTTTTCGCTTTCGATCAGCTCTGCATAGGGTACAAGGCATGGCGTTGTTTTTTTGATCGCATCATGCTGTTTGCCATAGGTCCAGCCCTCAGCGATTCTGCCGACCGCCCAGTTTTCATGCACATTTTCAGCAATTTCTTCTGTCAGTGCAAGAAGCTCCTCCGGCAAATGCACGCTGCCGGTATCAGCGGGATTCGGTTGATACATGGCGTTCCCCCCCTTAGGACAGATGACATCACTCAGGATCTGTCTGCCTCCTTCAAGATCGTTTCGATTTCATCCGAGGCAAGATGATTCTTCTGCAGCAGAGCATCGACCAATGCATTGATCTTCGGCTTATTGTCAGTGATCAGCCGTACCGCCTCTGTCATCTGCTCATTGAGAATCCGATTGATCGTAGTTCTGACTTCCACAGACATCGTACCGTTTGCGGCAACGCTGCCTTTCACAACTGCCAGACCAAAGTCCTCATCCATTCCATAAGTACAGACGATCTGCTGCGCTGTTGCTGTTGCCGAAGCCAGATCACCGCTGGCACCGGTAGAAATACCATCCCGTTCCCCATAATAGGCGATTTCTGCTGCTCTGCCGCCCAACGAGGTGCGGATACGGGCCAAAAGCTCATCCTTGGTATAAATGGCCTTTCCTTCCTGTTCCGCATGCTGCATATAACCGCCATGATCGCCTCGGGCAACAATGGTCAGATAAGCAGGTGTCTCGCCGCTGTGCCAACACAGAAATGCATGACCTGCCTCATGACGTGCCACACGCTCCAATTGAGAGGCATCCCACTTCTTGGTCTCGCCGCTGTTGAAGGTTTCAAACGCCTCTTCAAGGATCGCATCGGTTACCTTGGTGCTGCCCTCACGAATGGCAGAACGCAGCGCAAGCTCCACAGCAGAATCCAATGCTGCAAGACTCATGCCGGTAGACCGCATTGCAATATTCTCGATTTGGTTTTCCGAGATCTCCAGCGCAGGATTTTTTTCGATTTTCATTTTCAAGAAACAGATCCGATCTTCACGAGCCGGCAGATCAATATAGACCCGTCTGTCAAACCGACGCATCAGTGCAGCATCAAGACTCTTGCTGCTGCCCGGATCCACCTCGAAATTGGTTGCGGCCAATACAAATACAGGTTTGGAAGGATCACTGACAAAGCCATCCATTTCCGTTAAGAACGCAGTCAGTGTCTCTTCCACACCGCCGCTTGCACTGTCATCCCCTCTGCGTTCCTTGGCAATGGCGTCGATCTCATCAATAAACAGAACAGATGGCGCATATTTACGAGCTGTTCTGAACAGCTCGTGCACCTTTTCAGAACCCTCACCCACATATTTCTTGAGGAACTGGTTGCCCTCAGCAGCGATAAAAGTAACATCGGATTCACAAGCCATTGCCTTGGCAAGCATGGTCTTTCCGGTTCCGGGAGGGCCATAGAGCAAGACACCTTTCGGTGCTTTCACTCCGGTACCCATGTACTTTTTGGGATTTTTCAGATACTCCACGAAATACGTAAGCTCTTTCTTGGCATCCGATGCACCGATCACATCATCAAAACGCACATCGGGCTTCGAAACTGCACTGAGCACATCATGCGCATCCTCAGAATCGACCGCCACGCCCAGCTTCAGATCAAACAAACGGATCTCAGCGGTTTTACCGTCCTTTGAAACCGTTTGTGCCGTTTCAAAAGTGACAAGCTTATTGGCTCTTGCCAGCGTCACCATACTTGCCTGCTGATACAATCCGGCAGCAATGGTGATCATCTGATCGCGGAAGGCATCCTGCTCTGCCGATAAGGAAAGCACGCCGCGCACACCCTGCCGCATAAAGGATTCCTTTTCTTCCTCGATCAGGGCAGAATTCTGCTGTTCCAACAAGAATACCGGCAGTTCTTTATGCTGTACGCACAGGAACTTGAAAAAGTCTCGTGCCGGAGAATCTACGTCTTCTGTATTCAAAGCCGATGATGCGGCTGTGCCGAATTTCATATCCAGCATAACAAAATCGATCTGCTGTGCCTTGATCAGCTCAATGGCATCGGCGGCATTCTGCACGCCGATATACGTAAGAGAGGGTGCTTTCTTCTGACATACCGCAACCGTTTCTTCTGCTGCCAGCACCAACGCCTTGATCTTTTCGCTGCTTTCAAACAAAGCACGGATCTCCGGCTTTGCATTGCTCAGCTCCACTCCGATACGGATCGTTTCGATCTGCTGAATTTCGGTTTCTGCCTTTTCGGATGCGATCAGCCGCAGCAGTTCATAGATCTCATCATTGAAAAACGACTCTGCTCTGCCGCGGATAGTACGGGCATCCGCAGCACTGCCCTCGGAAAAGAGCAATGCAGTATAGACCGCATCGTCGATTTCCAGACGGATTCCGGTTTCCTCGGTAAAGTTGTCGGCATTGCGCTTGATCTCATTGGCTGCGATCATACACAGATTATGGGCACTGATGTGATTGAACATCGTCACATTGCCGGAAGCAAAACGAGAACAAAGTGCACCGGGGAAATACGGCGCGCCGGTTTCCGGATTTTTATCTTTCTCAAGCGCCTTGATAATCACCTTGCGGGATACACCGGAAAAATCACCGCTTTCACTATCGGAATAAAGCTGCTTGCCGGCATTGGTGGTCAGAATAATGATGGTATTGGTAAAAGAGACCTCTTTATCGGTATAATTATCCCGCAGTCTGCCGGCATCCAGCATTTGCAAAAACAGATGGATCACAGTCATATGCGCCTTTTCGATCTCATCGAACAACAGCACACAGCTTGGGTTATCCTCGACAAAGCTGGTCACATTACCTGCCTTACCGTTTTTATATACCTTATCCGATCCGCAAAACTCAATGTTGGCTTCCTTATCAGCATATTCGCTCATGTCAAAGCGCATGAAGGGCAGCTTGAGTGCCGCTGCTGCCTGCTCTGCCAAAAAGGTTTTACCCACTCCGGGAGGTCCCGCAAACAAAAATGTGGCACGAGGTCTTTTTCTGGCATGATCGATCATGGAAAGCAGACTTGCCTGAAAATAGCCTGTGGTAAATACATTGATGGCATGATCCTGACCGTAGATCGTCTTTTGCAACTCGGTTCTTACTCGTTTTACGTCAGCGATCAAGGCAGCGATTTTTGCCTTTCCTTCTTCGGGATTTGCCTGATGCTTCTCTTCCGGGATATCTTGTTTTGCTGTGCATCTCTCAGCAGCATTCTTTTTCATCAGCCTTGAAATCATATCGGCTGTTTGGGATGTGGACTGCTCGGAAGAAGATGTTGCGGGTGCAGCAGAATGTACCGATTTACTTTCCAAAATCTTTTTAAGCGTTTCACTGGGATCTGCCGCAATGCATTGCAGTAAAACAGATGCAGTGATCTCATTCTTCTGCTCCTTCTCCGCCTTAGACCGTGCCTCTTGGTATTTTTTTGTCATATAAAGCGCATCTGCCAATGTACCGGATGCTCTCGCAGCACCGATATAAGCAAGCAGCTTTGTTCTGAGCTGCAAAAGATCTGCATATGTCGTTTGCAGAATCGAACGCATTTCTTCAAATTCCGTACCGTTCGCCAGCTCTCCGCCATCCTGCACCAGATTAATGGCAGCTACCAGAAAACGCTCCGCAGTAAATGCACCGGCCTGCATCCCTTCCAGCGTTTTGGATTTATGGATCAGTTCCATTAAAAACTTACTGTCTTTGATCTCCTTCATATTACATCTCCTTGTACTGAATACAAATTGATTCGCAGCAGATTTCAACACACAAATCACTGAAACCATTGCTGCGAACATGCTGTTTCTATTATACTTCTCTTGACGAATCTTGTCAATAGTACAAACGATCAAGCATATGCCGCAGCCGTCTGAACACAAATACAGCACTGTATCGACCAATAAAAAGACGCAATTTCCCGATATCAAATTGTCTGCACACCACTCGCACTTGCATTTGTTGCAGATGCTCCTATTGCTCATGTTCCTTCTGTGTTTTCATTCTTGCAGTGTTTTACTCTGAGCAACACGAAGCCTATATACCACAGTATGCAATTTCAATAAAATAATTTCAACAATTGCTTGATTTTTTCTTGTTTTGTGGTATAATAATGATGTAGAAAGCAGGATCGGAATATAGATATTCTGATTTGCACATCAAGATCATCATATAAGGAGAAGTATTATGAAAAGCAAGATATGTCAGCGCATGCTTTCATTGGCAATCAGCGTTATGCTTTGGAGCACTGTCACATCCGGCGCTGCTGTCCATGCCGTCAATGTCGAAGAAACATCCGGAATCCAACTGCAAACGATCCTAATCGACAACGATGGCAAGAATCTCTGGACGACCGAAAGCTGGGGCGGTGCAAACATCCTGCCCAACACAAGCTGGGCAACCTCCAATATCCACGATTACTACGAAAACGGCGTGCTGACCTATGAAGTCAAAAGCAATGCCGATGCTGCTCTCAGTTATCGCATTGGTCTGTCATCCCAATCCCACGGAGAAAATGTCACGATCTACTGGACAGACATCGATGCCTACAAGAACATGACTGCCGGTACCAACTGGACATCCTGTTCTTTGCCGATCAAAGATCTGGTGGATGCCTTCCCCGATGCCGGCTTTGATATCAATAATCTATGGAAAATTGCAGTAAGCGCCGTAAAAAGCGGTGAAACCATTTCCTTCCGCAATGTAAAAATCAGCTCCCCCGATGATGAGCGGCAATATCCGTTCATCAAGGTCAATCAGGTCGGCTACTCCTGCAACGGGCGCAAGACCGCACGGATCAGTTATTTTGCGAAATTCGGCTCGCTGAACGGCAAAACATGGCAGATCGTTAATACACAGACCGGTGAAATTGCAGCAAGCGGTACTTTATCCGACGCCGAACAAAACGATCACCTTTCCGGTGAATCGGTACATATCATTGAATTCGATGCCGTCACACAGCCCGGCACCTATATGATTCGTGTACCCGATGCAAATCTGGATGCCTCGGTTCGTTCTCCACGTGATATCGAGGAGGATCTGCAGACCGATACGCTTACCTCCGTATCCTTCCGCATCGGGAACGACATCTATGATGATCTGCTCAATGATATGGTAAAATACTACTATTACCAGCGGCAGGGCATTGATCTGGAAGAGAAGTATGCAGGTGACTTCGCCCGACAGAATCTGCATCCGAATGATATTGCCGTAAAGCGATGGTCTGATCGGGAGAATCCGAACGCAGAAACATTTGATATATCACAGGGCTGGTATGATGCAGGCGATTATGGAAAATACACCTCTCCTGCAGCAACTTCAATCGAAAATCTTCTGCTCGCCTATGAGCTGTATCCCAATGTATTCAACGCAATGGCACTTTCGATTCCCGAAACAGATCCCTCCAATCCTGCTTATGTCAATGCACCCGGCATCCTCAGCGAGATCAAATGGGAACTGGATATGCTGCTCAAGCTGGAGCATTCAGACAAGGATGGATCCTTTTATGTCGCTGCCAATTATAAGGACGGCGTAATTTATCTGGAAGATACGCTTTACAGCACCTCTGATCATCATTCCGGTGCCGATCAGACCGATCTGCGCTCACATCTCGCAACTTCGGACATGGCTGCAATGCTTGCCCACGCCTATCTGATCTATCGTGATGTTCCGGCATATGCAGCATTTGCAGAGCAATGTCTCACCACCTCGATCCGTGCATGGAACTGGATCAATGATCCGCAGAATCCGCAGCATCCGTCGATCGGCGCTGCAAACCGCACCTATACCTATACCCAAGAGGAGCTTGACCGCAGTATGTTCTGGGCAGCCGGTGCATTGTATCGTGCCGTTGCCGCATCCGGTAAGGATGCCACCGCTTATGAGAACTATCTCATTGCCAACTGCGAAACCGAAAACAATATCAAATGCTTTACAAGCGCATCTCTCGGTTATCATTCTCACGGCAGATCGTTCCTCGGCTATTTCCATTATCTTTATCATAATGAGAATGCCGCCGGTCAGATCAAAGAGATCTTTGCAAAATTTGATCCATGGCGCACACGCACCCTCAATTATGATAACTGGGGCACTGATTTCCCGGATTGGGGATACTGGTGGGGTTCCAATATGGTGATCTCACAAAGCACAATGTCGCTGTTGCTTGGCAGTATACTGACCGAAGGCGAAGATGCAATTCCCAATGCAGTGCTGCTTTCTAACGAAAACGCGTTCAACTATCTCCTTGGTGTCAATCCGATCTCGTTCAGTTATGTTTCCGGTCATGGCGAGAACAGCGTAAAGAACATTTACAGTGCAATTTATTCCAAGGATGCAAAGCTCGATCCCTACCGCTGCCCGGATGGGTATGTGACCGAAGGTACCGATTACTACGACAATCGTCACCTTTCCAAATTCGATGGCAAATGCTATATGGACAGTGATGCGGAATGGACTACAAACGAAAACACGATCTATGGCAATGCCGCCATGATCTTTCTGACCGCTGCAATCATATCCCGTATCGAACGCACCGATATCGAAGGCGATGTCAATGCTGACGGGATCTGCAATATGGCAGATATCATCCTCCTGCAGAAGTGGCTTGTCGCTGTCCCCGGAACAACACTGGCTGACTGGAACGCCGGCGATCTTTCAAACGATCAGCGTCTTGATGCCGATGATCTCGTTATGATGATAGATATTCTGCTCTGATAAAACGATCAAAACCACCTGTTTTGCAGGTGGTTTTGATTTTTTATATCGGCTATTTTTCTTTGCGTCTCTGATGCTTCCAGCATTCGTGATCGAAAGATGGATTGAACGCATACGGATTCTTAGGCCAGGGGGAAGAAGCGGCAAGCTTATCCTGCAGCAGCCGCATACCCTCGCCGAAGCGCTGATAGTGCACGATCTCCCGAGCACGCAAGAAACGAATGACATCCCGTACATCCGGATCATCTGCAAGACGAAGAATATTGTCATAAGTCTTGCGTGCTTTCTGCTCCGCACCCAGATCCTCATGCAGATCTGCAATGGCATCACCGGTTGATTGGAATGTTTCAGCCGAAAATGGAACACCGGTCGCCGCCACCGGATAAATACCCGTAGTATGATCTACGAAATAAGGCGCAAAACCCTGCGCCTCAAGCTGATCCGGCGTCAAACCCTTTGTAAGCTGATAGACCAGTGCCGATACAATCTCCATATGAGAAAGTTCTTCCGTTCCGATATCAGTCAAAAGACCCGAAAGCTCTCGCAGCGGCATAGTATACCGCTGATTCAGATACCGCATGGACGCACCCAATTCACCATCAGGACCACCAAGCTGCGTAATCACCATTTTAGCAAGCTTGGCATTCGGCTGCTTGATTTTTACAGGATATTGCAATGCTTTCTGATATTGCCACATTCAGTCGTCCCCCTTTTCCCACGGCCATGGCGTTGATACCCATGCGCTCCACTCTGTACGATCACAGATCTGTTCTTGAAACTGGATGCCAAAACGCTCCTTATAAGCCGCCAAAGCCTGCTTCCAGCGCTGCTGTGCATCCAGATAATACCGATGCGCATTCACATCTTCCGGATGCGTATCCAGATATAGTGCAAGATCCCGCATGGTAAACTGTAATTGCTGAATCCAAAGCTTCAGCTCATCCCTTCCCATTGCATCCATGGGACGCTGCATATTGCGCATCATATCCGACACCTCCCTTTGCCATCATAAACGGTTGAATCAACGACGGAAATACGGTTCCTGCAGCCAATGCTGTTTCCTCGGGAAGCGGCTGCTCCCATTGCTGAAACGGCGTATAGCTCATTGCCAGCACGATCAGATCGGGGAAAATCGGCATCATACCGCCGAAATAATCGTCCTTATCGGGCATTCTCTGCATATCATCGGCTCCTTTCTGATTTCAAATCACAGCGCCGCATTGTTTTGCTGCGCATTATCAATATATGCAGCGCTGCCCTTTTTCGACACTTTTCGCAGCCGCCGATCGGGAATTCTCCCCGCCAGCTTGACATATCTGCGCTGTGCGTGGTATAATACCTCTATCAAAATCACGAAAAGGATGTGGATTGTTTATGAGCAAGGAACAGATGACACCTGATCAAGAGCAACTGGATGATGATCTGGTGATTCTCGAGGACGAAAACGGTGACGAGGTGCGGTTCACTTTTCTTCAGATCGTGAAAACAGACGGCAAATCCTATGCCGTTTTACTGCCCGTTGATGATGAAGAAGGCGGCGTTGTCATTGTGGAAATCATTGATTTGGGATTGGATTCCGAGCATTATGATGCTGTAACCGATGATGCACTGCTCACTCGGATCTTTGATCAGTTCCGTACCGAATACGCCGATCTCTACTCCTTTGAAGACTGACTCCGATTCACAGCGAACAGCCGCCCTGCCAGCCTTTTTTCGCACCATTGGCTGTGCATGGCGGTTTTTTATCGGCTGTACCAGAACCTTCGCTGCGCATCATCTCTCTGCATATGCAGCACAGGCAACCTTTTATCTGCTGCTGGCAATTTTCCCCTTTACCATGCTCACCTGTCTGTTGAGCCGACTGCTTCCCATTGCACCGCAGACGCTTCAGGATACACTTTCTGCATTGCTGCCCGAATCCTTTCGGCCGCTGATCACAGCACTGATCGAAGGCTATTACAACGAGAATATGAATACAGCACAGATCTGGCTGGTTGTCTTTCTGATCTGGACCTCGGCGCGATTGATCCTTTGCTTAATGAATGCCTTCAACACCATTTACAATATTAAGGAAACCCGCAGTCAAATGGTATTAAGACTGATCGGATGCCTGTATACCGTTGCACTTTGCGTTCTTTTATTGGCTTTGTTGGGCATGATGGCATTTGGTCGCCGTCTGATCGATGCAGCAGAGCTGCTGTTCCCGGATTTCGGATTGATGCATCTTCTGTTTTCGCTGATCCGTAATCTTGCAAGTCCTTTACTGCTGATGCTGATCTTCTGGTGTTCTTATGTGATATTGCCCAGCCATCGTCCCACTTTCCGACAAACTCTGCCCGGTGCATTTCTGAACGCTATCCTCTGGCGCGGTGCAGTTTCTGTGTATGGCCTGTTTTTGCAGCGTTCTCTGGAACGATACTCCTATGTATACGGCGGTCTGACCGGTTTGATCTTAGTGCTGGTGTGGCTCTATTTTGGTGTATATTGCTGGCTCATCGGTGCTGAATTGAACCGCTGGCTGGCATATCGGCATCGCGCCAAAAACTAAATTTAAGCAATATAATACAAAAATTAAGCAATATTTAATCTTTCATTAACCTTCTCGCTTCAGTATAATTAAAATGGAATTTTATTCCGCTTTTTTGTTCATCTTAATATCGATGAACAAGTATTTCATCTATATTTTTACTTTAGGGGGTTAATTTAAGATGAGAACATTCCACTATCGCAAGCGGAGTCTTGCAACTGCAGCTTTGCTGATTTTCGGACAGCTTGCCATGCTGCCGGCTTCGGCTGCAAACTTCACAGGCAATCCTATTACAGATTGCGATTATGTCCTGGAGATCAATGAAACCATCGACACCAAAACCAATGTGGTAACATCCTGCGAGGCGATCGGTGTACCGCCTACGGCTGTTGTGGATCAGGTCTGGGTCAATGTTACGGGCGAAGCGGGTGCGAACATCATGCCTGCCATCGGCTACACCGCAGAAGGCTTCAACGAGGACAACTGGTATGCGGATTCCATGATTATTGCGGAATCCAACGGCACCATTATCTTTGATGTGCCGGAAGATGAATATCCCATTCCAAATGACTTTATGATCCAGTATTGGTGGGGCGATATTGACGCCATTACCATCAACAGCATCGGCATTAAGGTAGTCAATAATGCGACTATGTTGGGTGATATCAATGATGATGCCGCTGTTTCTGTTGCGGATGCCATTCTGCTGGCCAGATATCTGACCGAAGATGCCTCACTTGCTGCACCCGCCAATGCGGATCTGGACAAAAACGGTACGCTCAACGGCATTGATCTGACTTTGCTCAAGCGCGGCATCCTCGATGGGTCGCTGAATAAGATCCCGGAGGATATTACGCCGCCTGTTGCCGGCGGAGAGGGCTTTGAACAATCCGCCATGGAGTTTGTTGCCAACATCAAGCTGGGCTGGAGCCTTGGCAATACACTGGATTCCACCAGCAACACCGCCAACTCCGCATATAGCTTTGAAACTGCATGGGGCAACCCCTACACCACCAAAGCCATGATCGACGCCGTCAAAGCAGCAGGCTTCAATACAGTTCGTGTTCCTGTCAGCTGGGGACAAAAAATGGGAAGTGGCCCCGATTACAAGGTCGATGAAGAATGGATGAATCGTATCTATGAAGTTGTGGGCTATGTCCTTGACAACGATATGTACTGTATCCTTAACACGCACCACGATACCGAATGGCAGGTGCCTTCCTACGACAATCTGGATGCACAGAAAGCACAGCTTACGGCTCTTTGGACACAGATCGGTCAGAAATTCGGGCACTATGATGAGCATCTGATTTTTGAAACACTCAATGAACCTCGTCTGGTCGGTGATCCCAACGAATGGAACGGCGGCAATGCAACCGCTCGTGCAGTGGTCAATGAAATGAACGCAACGGCATTGAGTGCCATTCGTGTATCCGGCGGCAACAACGATAAGCGTTTTGTCATGATGCCGACTTATTGTGCCTCTCCCATCGCAAGCACTGTAAATGATTTTCAGCTTCCTGATGATGATCATCTGATCGTTTCGATCCATGCCTATGCGCCTTATGATTTTGCTTTGAATGTCAACGGCACCGCAAGCTGGGATCAAGGCTCCGGATCCTACGATATCGTACAAAACTTTGAGCGCCTGAAGAATAAGTTCCTCAGCAAAGGAATCCCTGTCATTATCGGTGAGTTCGGTGCTCTGAGCAAAAATAACGAATCCGAGCGCGCCGAGTGGGTAGAATACTATCTGGCAACAGCATCCTCTTACGGCATCCCCTGCATCTGGTGGGATAACGGTGCATTCAGTGGCAGCGGTGAGCTGTTCGGCTTGCTCAACCGTCATACCTGCACCATCACTTATCCCGAAATTATGGCAGCAATGCTCAGAGGTGTTTCCTCCCGCGGCTAACGGAAAGCTCTATGGTGTAAAACAGTAATAAAAAAGGAAGCGACCCTATATGCAAGGATCGCTTCCTTTTGTTTTGTGAGAAGAACGTAGTTCATCGTAAACTTGTACCGCAGAATTCGCAGAAATTCCCCGATGCTGTTGCACCGCATTCCGGACAAATGATCGCTGTAACGATCGGACCTGCGGGCTGCTGTTGCTGCTTCTTTTGCTTGTCACTGATCACCTTTGCCGCAAGTCCGATGGCACCGGCTGCGACTAAAGCCTTCAGAAGGGTGCTGCCATGTCTGTGTGCTGCCATAACATTTACTCCTTTCCAATCGCAAACGAGATTTTTTATGTTTTTATCATATCACAAATCATAAAAAAAAGCAAGACGAATATAAGACCATCAGCACGAAATCAGACGAAAAAATCGCAGATCCCTTCGGATATCTTGACATATCTCCTGTTTTATGGTATCTTTATTTGGGGTAGTTTACGAACTGCCTGTACCATGTGAAAATTCGAAAGGAGAAATTTCGATGTATCATGCAATCATGCGCAGATGCGCTGCACTCCTTTTTTGTGGGGGACTAGCTTTCTCTATGACTGCCTGCAACAAAGATGACGGTATCATCACCGAGGACGAAATGCCTTATGGCGCTACTATGGCTGTCAATACAGACGATTATATCCTGCCGGTGCAATATGATTACCGCTTTATCACCGAAGATATGCTGGATGTAATTACCCGCTATTATTATGCCATCCAGACACAGAATGTCGAATTGTTCGAAGAAGTGCAATTCCCGCTGTATCACGATTATCAGCTCGATGAAGTGCTGGACGGGCAATACACCGATAAAGTGATTCTCGAAAACACCCATAAGGCAATCACTGATTTCAACGAAGGCGATTTTGCCTTCTCCTTTATCGATATTACCGATGCCGAAAAAGGACAGGAATACACCACCAGCGCCACACTGCTGGAGATCATGGACAGCCTTTCCGAGGAAAAAGACGGTACAAAGATCTCGAAGAAAATCAAGAATTTCTATGAGCTGACCGTCACCCGCTTTATCGCAGATGCCGGCTCGAACATGAAGGGCGAAACAAATAAGGCGCTGCAGGGCGAAAAGCTGTTCGTATTTGAGTGTGAAGGTCAATGGTATATCCTTTATTGCTAAGGAGATAGATATGCGAAAAGTTTTTTTATTTGTTTCCGCTTTGATGCTACTGACCATGAGCAGCTGTGAGAACACCTCCTCAGGATCCGAGCCGCCGCAGGATGGTATTGTGTTGCAATATGAGGAAGATCAGTTTGATGCTGCCTATGCAGAATGCATCAAACGCTATTTTGAAGCGCTGGAGAAATCGGATTTTACCGGTTATGAGGAAACGGTTTATCCACCTTATCAGATCGTATATGCTTCGTTCTTGGAATCCAACGGCTCTGATCTCGAAACTTCCTTCCAAAGCATGAAGAAGCAGTTCGATGAAGATGGCTATGAAAACTGGGCATTCACAAAGCTGGAGCTTTCCTACTGCGCTACCGAAGATGTAGACAATTTCTTTGAAACATGGATCAATGCCGGCATTTTCGATGAAGCCTTTGCCAATGACTGCAAAGCCGATGCCACGGAGATCCGTGATGTACAGTTTACGCTGTATGCGCAGTACGAAGGGGATGATTATACCGTTCCTGTTGTACAGAACGGCGAAATGATCATGCTCAAAACCGATGCGGGCTGCTATCTCATCGGCTGAGCCGAAGCTGTGCCGCATCTTTGGCGGTTTGGACAAAAGCACGCCAAGAACACTGCGAAAATTTTTCGGTAGAATTTGCGTAACCTCTTGCCAAATTGCGTAAAATAGTGTACAATATAGATTGGTTGTGAAAAGCTTCACAATCTTATTCCCAAGGATCCAAAATTTACTTTATGAAAGGATGTTTTTCATATGGCAGGTTTGAATAAGGTAACGGTTGATGACATTCAGGCAAAGGGCAAAAAGATTCTTGTCCGCTGCGATTTCAATGTTCCGCTGAAGGACGGCGTCATCACCAATGACAATCGTATCACTGCTGCACTCCCCACCATCAAGAAGCTGCTGGCAGAAGGCGGCAAGGTCGTTTTGTGCTCTCATCTTGGCAAGCCCAAGAACGGTCCGGAGGACAAGTTCTCTCTGGCTCCCGTCGCTGCACGTCTGGCTGAGCTGGTGGATACCAAGGTCGTTTTCGCTAAGGATGACACCGTTGTCGGCGAAAACGCAAAGAAGGCTGTTGCCGAAATGAACGAGGGCGAAATCGTGCTGCTGGAGAACACTCGTTTCCGCGGTGCTGAGGAAACCAAAAATGCAGAAGGCTTCGCTTCCGAGCTGGCTGATCTGGTTGACAATCAGGTATTTGTCATGGATGCTTTCGGATCTGCACACCGCGCACACGCTTCTACTGCCGGTGTTGCTTCCTATGTAAAGGAAACTGCTGTTGGTTATCTGATGCAGAAAGAGATCCAGTATCTCGGTAATGCCGTTGAGGTTCCCGCACGTCCCTTCGTTGCCATTCTCGGCGGTGCAAAGGTAGCTGATAAACTGAATGTTATCTCCAACCTGCTGGAGAAGTGCGATACCCTTATCATCGGCGGCGGTATGGCTTATACCTTCATCAAAGCACAGGGCGGCTCCATCGGTACCTCTCTGGTTGATGAGGAGAAGATCGACTACTGCAAGGAGATGCTTGCAAAGGCAGAATCTCTGGGCAAGAAGATCTTGTTGCCTGTGGATACTGTGATCGCATCCGAATTCCCGAATCCTATTGACGGCGAGATCGCTGTGGATGTTTGCGAATCCTGTGCAATTCCTGCTGATAAAATGGGTCTCGATATCGGCCCCAAGACCGCAGCACTGTTTGCTGAAGCTGCAAAGTCCGCCAAGACTGTTGTATGGAACGGCCCGATGGGTGTATTCGAGAATCCTACTCTGAAGAAGGGTACCGTTGCTGTCTGCGAGGCTCTGGCTGAGGCAGATGCTACCACCATCATCGGCGGCGGCGATTCCGCTACTGCAGCAATCCAGCTTGGCTTCGCTGATAAGATGAGCCACATCTCTACCGGCGGCGGCGCTTCCCTTGAGTATCTGGAGGGCAAGATCCTGCCCGGCGTTGCTGTTATCGCAGAGAAATAAGAAAACAGATCCGATTCGGGCGAATATACTGCTGTATTCGCCCGATTTTGGTGTGTGATGGAGGTTAAAATGGAAACCGGTTATATCGTTACATTTTCTAACGGCAATGGGGTGCAGAAAGCCGAATTCAATGATTTTTACAAGGCTCTGGAGTTCTATACCATGCAGACGGCGAATCGCTGGCACTCTGTCATTATGGCGGATAACGCAAAGCAGGTCCTGTTGGAATACCACTATTGCCACATGATGAAGGATATTGTACCTCCATTCAGATAAGTTCTGTATTTCTTGTGAATTCATTCAAATCCGATCAAACATAAAGGAGTGTTTCCCATGAATAAGAATCTGAGAAAGGCTGTCATTGCCGGCAACTGGAAAATGAATATGGATCGAAAGGGCGCTGAGAAGCTCATCAACGAGCTGAAGCCCATTGCTGCCGATAAGACCTGCGATGTTGTGATCTGCGTTCCTTACACTGATCTGGAAACCGCACTTCGCCTGACTGAAGGCACCAATATCGCTGTGGGCGCCGAGAACTGCCACTTCAAAAAGAGCGGCGCTTTCACCGGCGAGATCGCTGCTGATATGCTCAAAGAAATGGGCGTAGAATATGTCATCATCGGCCACTCTGAGCGCAGACAGTATTTCGCTGAGACCGATCTGACCGTAAACCGTCGTGTCAAGGCTGCTCTGGCAGCCGGCTTGAAGGTCATTCTCTGCGTAGGCGAAATGCTCTCCGAGCGTGAGGATGGCATCACTGAAGATGTTGTAGAGCTGCAGACCATTGCTGCTTTCACCGGCATCTCCGCTGAAGATGCCAAGAATGTAATCATCGCTTATGAGCCTGTATGGGCAATCGGCACCGGCAAAACCGCTACCGCTGAGCAAGCAGAGGAAGTCTGTGCATTCATCCGCGGTATTGTCGCAAAGCGTTATGATCAGGCGATCGCTGATGGTATGACCATTCAGTACGGCGGCTCCATGAACGAAAAGAATGCTGCTGAGCTGCTGGCTAAGGAGAACATTGACGGCGGTCTGATCGGTGGTGCATCTCTGGTCGCCGAGAAGTTTGGCGTGCTGCTGGCTGAGGCTTCCAAATAAGCCAATTGCATATTACCACACACAAGTCGATGCAGGAGACCCGCAAAAGGTCTCCTGTGTTTGCATATCAATCGGATAGAAAGGAAATTTGACTTATGACAAAAGCCCCTGTTGCTTTGTTGATTATGGATGGCTTCGGCATCAACAAAGATGCCTACGGCAATGCCATTACTGCGGCGGCCACGCCCAATCTCGACCGCTATTTTGCAGCCTATCCCAACACCACTATCGGTGCATCCGGTTTGGATGTGGGCTTGCCGGATGGACAGATGGGTAACTCCGAAGTCGGACACACCAATATCGGTGCAGGCAGAATCGTGTACCAGATGCTGGTAAAGATCTCCAAGTCCATTCAGGACGGTGATTTCTATGAAAATCCTGCTCTGGTTGCCGCAATGAACAATGCCAAGGAAAAAGGTACTGCCCTGCATCTGATGGGTCTGCTCTCTCCCGGCGGCGTCCACAGCCATATGACACATATGTATGGTTTGTGCGAAATGGCAAAACGATTCGGCATTGATAAGGTCTATGTTCACGCATTCCTCGATGGCCGTGATGTACCGCCTTCCTCTGCCGCCGAGTATATGGAAGAGGCTGTTGCCGAGCTGGATAAGATCGGTGTAGGCAAAGTCGCTACGGTTATGGGGCGTTTCTATGCTATGGATCGTGATAATGCATGGGATCGTGTTGAGAAGGCATATGCCGCTATGGTATATGGTGAAGGCGTTACAGGCTGCTGCCCTGTAAAGGCTATCAAGGATTCTTATGAAAACGGTGTAACGGATGAGTTTATGCTGCCTACGGTTACAGATGCCAACGGTATGATCCATGCCAATGACAGCGTTGTATTCTTCAATTTCCGTCCCGATCGGGCAAGACAGATCACCCGCGCTTTTGTTGATGCAGACTTTGCCGGATTTGAACGCAGAAACGGATTCTTCCCTGTGCATTTCGTTTGCATGGCACAATATGATGCTACCATGCCCAATGTTTCCGTAGCATTCCCGCCCGAGGCTCTGGATATGACTTTGGGTGAATATCTGAGCAAATGCGGCAAGACACAGCTTCGTATTGCAGAAACTCAGAAATATGCCCACGTTACCTTCTTCTTCAATGGCGGTGAAGAGCGGCAGTTCGAGGGGGAAGACAGAATCCTGATCAAGTCTCCCGATGTTGCCACCTTTGATATGAAGCCTGAAATGAGCGCTTATGAGGTTACCGATGCGGTTCTGGAAGCGATCGCTGCCGATAAATATGATGTGATCATCTTAAACTATGCGAACTGCGACATGGTTGGTCACACCGGTATTTTTGATGCTGCCAAGGCTGCTGTCGAGGCGGTAGATACCTGCATCGGCAAGGTTGCCGACGCCGTTCTTGCCAAGGGCGGTAAGGTGTTGATCACTGCTGACCACGGTAATGCAGACAAAATGTATGAGCCGGATGGTGCACCCTTTACTGCACACACCACTTATCCTGTGCCTTTTATCGTTGCCGGCGAAGGCGACTGCAAGCTGCGTGAAACCGGTGTACTGGCTGATATTGCACCTACCATGCTGAAAATGCTTGGGCTGCCTCAGCCGAAAGAAATGACCGGTCAGTCTATGATCCTGTAAGCGGATCCCTCATAAAGTATATTATAACAAAAACACACAGTATGCTGTTCGCAGCACACTGTGTGTTTTTTTGTTATCGCAAGGCGTTTTCGATCGCTTCGAATACATGCTCCATCTGCATTCCCCGAGAACCTTTGATCAGCAGATAAACAGGTTGATCTTTTTTCATCTCCAGCAAGGTAAGCAGCGCTGCAGATAATTCTGCCTGCTGTGTAAATACTTGCGCTTTTTCTCCATAACCCTCAGCAAAATCCGCATGGTTTGGGCCATAGAACAATGCAGCATCTACAATGGTTTTCGCAAATTCACCCAGTTCGCGATGTGCCTTTGCCGCATAATCGCCCAATTCATTCATGTTACCCAGCACAGCAACCCGATAGGCATCGCCTGCAATGGTCTGCAGTGCAGTCAGAGAGGCTCGCATTGCTTCGGGATTAGCGTTGTAATAATCCCGTATGATCGTGCAGTTGCTAAGTGTGACCCGATCACTTCGCATCGCACCGGGTACAAAGCCGCAAAGTGCTTCAGCAGATTTGGTAAGCGGCACGCCAAGCACCAGTCCTGCTTGAATGGCAAGCAGCGCATCAGTCACATTATGCAGACCGGTCATAGGCAGCCGCACAAAAGCCGATTCTCCTTGATACTGCACCGTGAATTCCGTATGATCCGACGCTTCACAGATATCCACTGCCTGCAACATCGCCTTCTCATTGCCGCAACGACTGATATAGCACAGATTCTCCTCTGCAACCGGCAGTTTTTCTGTCTGCGCAAGATAGTGGTCCTCTGCTGAAACGATCAGCTTACCCCTTTGAGGATCCATCCCCTCTGTGATCTCCAGTTTGGCTCTGAAAATGTTATCCTGTGAACCAAGATTGCCGATATGCGCTGTGCCGATGTTGGTGATAATGCTTACATCCGGCTGAGCGATTTTAGTCAGATAACGGATCTCGCCCTCATGATTCATGCCCATTTCCAAAATGGCAGCCTCTGTCCCACCCTGCATATGCAAAATGGTATAGGGCAAACCAATATGATTATTATGGTTCCCGACAGTAGCACTGGTACGATACCATGATGAAAGTACCTTTGCAGTCATATCCTTGACCGTTGTTTTGCCGCTGCTGCCTGTGATCGCTATGACCTTGGTACCGTTCTTTTTGAGCATTTGCAAATAGTATGCCGCAATCATGCCATACGCCTTAACGGTATCACCCACAATCAAATAAGGTGCAGCAGGCAACGGATCAGGCTGTTCCGAGAGAATACACAGTGCTGCACCCTTTTCAGCAGCCTGTGCTGCATAACGATTGCCGTTGAAGGTTTCGCCCCTGAGGGCAATAAAACAATTTCCTAGGGTGATGGTGCGGGTATCTGTACTGAATCCGTTCACCGAAAACGACGTATCAGCGCAGTTTTGCAAATCTTTTTTCAAAACGGCAGCGATCTCTGCAGCCGAAAGCGATACGTTGCTGCATTCCTCCAGCATGAACATAGCTCAGTCCTCCAAAGCCAGTGCAATGACTCGCTCAATCAAATCAGAAAAAGAAACGCCATCGGCCGCAAACATTTTCGGATACATAGAAATGGATGTAAAGCCGGGCAGTGTATTGATCTCATTGAACACCACTTCATTGCTATCGTATGTCACAAAGAAATCTACACGGGAAAGACCCTTGCAGCCCAATGCCTGATAGATCTTCACGGCCCATTCCCGTACCGATGCCATGGCAGCAGCATCAATGCGAGCAGGAATATACGGACGGGATGTTGAGGTCACATATTTTGTCTCGAAATCATAAAACTCAGCGCCGGCATCAATTTCGCCTGCAGTCGCTGCAATGGGCTCCCGATTGCCAAGCACAGCCACCTCAATCTCCTTGCCATGAATAAATTCTTCTGCCAATACCTTTTCATCATAACGGAAGGCATATTCCAATGCCTTCAGCAATTCCTCCTCCGATCTGACCTTGGAAACGCCCACCGATGAGCCGGTGCTGCAAGGCTTGATGAAGATCGGATAAGAAAGCGTTTTCAGAATGCTTGTGCACATTGCCTTGGCATCCTGCTGATAGGCACGGCGCAGCAGCACAAGCCACTCCGCTTGCCGCACGCCTGTCGTTCCTGCCATCAGCTTGGTTGCCGATTTATCCATGGAAGCCGCCGATGCCAGCACGCCGCATCCTACATAGGGAATCCCGGCGATTTCAAACAAGCCTTGAATGGTGCCATCCTCGCCGTTTTCTCCATGCAGAACAGGAAACACCACATCCACTGAAACGGTTTTCAGCATCCCATCGGGCTGCATGATGCAAAGACCCATACCACGCACCGGAGAAAGAAACGCCTCACGATTTTCGGGATGCTGCTCCCAAGTGTTAGCTGCGATCTCCGCATAATCGGAACCGCCATAAAGCAGCCATTTGCCCTCCTTGGTAATACCAATGGGCAAAATACTGCGATTTTCACTGTTCATATGATTCAACACCGCTTCAGCGGAGCGCAGGGAAATATCATGTTCCGGCGAAACACCACCGAACAACACACAAATTGTCTGCATAACAAACCTCCATTCCGGTAATCGCACAAATTGCACCGACACCTTGCCGGCAAGAAACCCCGTCATCCGTCTTCAGGATGGCGGGGTTTGCGGAAATCAATTCAAATACCGCTTACAACATCACGTACAATGCGCTCCATTTCCTCGCGCTTTTCCAGCATATCCTTGGCAAGCGCAAACTGGCAGCGTGCACGCACCAGATTATGACCTTCATAATTGGTTTTGAAATATTTATCACCGGTCAGATAATCAGTGAGGAAGCGTACACCCAGCTCAATGGTAATAGTGATCGCACCCAGTGCCATCGTGTTGATTTCATTTGCCGTGAGAGAATCGGCAGTTTTACCAATGAAGCCCTGGGCAAAAGCACGATATTTTTCCAGATCCAGAGATACCTTTGACAGATCCGGTTCATCCTCCACAGCAGTGCTTGCTGCAAAGCGTACTGCATCGCCGAAATCATGCATTGCAAGACCGGGCATAACAGTATCCAGATCAATAATGGTCAGCGGCGCATAGGTAGTACGGTCAAAGAGCACATTATTGGTTTTTGTATCATTATGCGTTACACGCAGCGGCAGCTCACCGGCATCCAGCATTTGCTGCATCTGCGAAGCAAGCGTACGATGCTTCTTGACAAATTCGATTTCCTCCTGTACCAGACCGACTCTTCTGCACTCATCCTGTGCCACAGCCTCAAAGAACGTATCCAGACGCTTTGCGGTATTATGGAAATCGGGAATGGTTGCATACAGACGGGATGCATCGAAATCAGAAAGCTGCGTCTGGAACTCACCGAATGCCTCACCGGCACCGCGAAGCGTATCCAGATCATCACAGGAATCGAAGGTTACGGAGTTGATATAATTCTCCATACGCCAGAAGGCAGTACCATTTTCAACATAATAGTTCTTGTTATCGTAAATGGTATGATAGAAATGCAGCGCAGGCTTATTCAAACGGCGCACTTTACTGCGCAGATGCGTTGTCACCAGATCAATGTTTTCCATGATCTGCACGGGATTCTTGAATACATAGGTATTCACACGCTGCAGGATATACGATTTGACAGTACCGTCCTCCTGACGGAAATCCACACGATAGGTGGTATTGATATTGCCGCGATTGATGATCTCATGAGCAATGAACTCGCCGTTGGTATGGAAAATAGAAGCAATCTCCTTGATCTTCTTCTTTTCCTCCATATAGCGCTTATGGGCCTCGTTCTCCTGATGAATGAACGTACCACCGATCATCACATGAGAAAGATTCATTTGCTCATCAAGGATCAACAAATCAGCATCGGCACCCACTTCAATTCTGCCTTTGTGCGTTGCACCGATCAGATCGGCAGGAGTACGGGTTGCCATTGTCACCGCATCAGCAAAGGGAACACCAAAGGAAATCGCCTGCTTAACACAGTTCCACAAGGTAGAAGTAGAGCCTGCGATCGCACCATCCATGGTGCGTGCTACGCTGTTTTTCACTTCAATAGGCTGACCGCCGAACTCATAGATGCCATCGGTCAAACCGGTCGCACGCATACTGTCACTGATAATGACCATGCGCTCAGGTCCGAAGGTTTTATACAGCATCAGTACAATGGACGGATGCAAGTGGAGTCCGTCTGTAATTGCCTGCACATAGATGTTCTTTTGTACAGCAGCACCGATCGGGCCGGGATTGCGGTGATGAATACCGGGCATTGCATTGAATGTATGGGTCAAGCACATAGCACCGGCTTCGATTGCTTCGATACAGGTATCGTAATCAGCAGCGGTATGCCCCAACGATACCACAGCGCCGCAATTCTTGATAAAATCCATGCTGCCGGCGAGCTCCGGCGCAATGGTAACCATTTTCATATCGGGCAGGCTCTTGAATTCAGCAAGATCGGGATCCTTAATGAACTTGCCATTCTGTGCGCCCTTATACTTCTCAGCGATATACGGACCTTCCATATGGAAGCCCAAGATCTGTGCACCGGAAACCTCACGGGATGCCTCCGTCACACGACGAATGGATTCATAATCCATTGTCATGGTAGTCGGCAGGAAAGAAGTCGTACCATTCTGTGCCAGATAATTGCTGATCTCTTCAAAATGTGCATCCATGGTATCATAGCCGGCACAACCGTGGGTATGAATATCCACAAGACCGGGAATGACGATCATGGCATCATAGTTTTCGCCTTCAGTATCGGGAGATGCCGGTGCAATGGCAGTAATCTTGCCATTTTCAACGGTAATATCGGAAAGAACACCATTCAGTGTCAGATTCTTCAAAATCATAAAAGCAAACCAAAGTCACGCAATCAGGCGTGATACCCTTTCATTCGTAGTATCGGCCCTGCATGGCTGCGCATAGCGGAACCGTACAGGATGCCGGTGCCGCGATTTATTGCGCGGTGCTGGGAAGACTGGCTGCTGCAACAGCCTGACCGACACGGCGATCCATCTCATCGGGAAGGATAAACTGAATCTGTTCATACAATGCAGGGAATTCTGCCTTCAGCACTTCCTTGGCACCATGGATCACCAGATCACCGCCAATACCGGAAGTCACACGACCGGAAATCTGCAAATACCGGATATCATAGAAATCGGCATAATTTGCGATCGCATAACCGAAATAGGTGCCGATGGTGCGGAAAATATCCTTCGCACCCTCATGCCCCTGCTCCAGCAGCTCCTGCACTGCCTTCAGCTTTTCAGCCAGAGTCAGTGAATCATCCAATGCAATACCCGCCTTGGGGGCAAGACGAATTACGGCATCCTGCGAGAAATATTTCACGCCGCAGCCATAATCGCCCGACCATTCATCCACAGCGGAATCGGGATTATAGTCCACAGGCACAAATGCAAGCTCATTATGCCAGCCCGTCACATTGCCGTTGCTGTCCACATAGCCGCCTGCCTGACTCGTACCCATTGCGATACCCAGCACACCATTGACATCCAATGCCATAGATGCTGCCAGTGCAGCCACATCACCGTCATTGGCAACAGCATAGGGAACACCCATTTTCTCCAGAACATCGACATAAACATTCTTACAGGCATCGCCCTGTGTGTCCTTCGGTACCTTCAAGAACAGATGAGAAACCATCGCACGATTTGCTACCAAAACACCTGCCGTACTTACGCCGACCGCATCAAAGCGAGGCATTTTAGACGCAGCCAGTTCGATCGCTTCTCTGATATGCTGCTGATGATAGGAAATATCCTCAGCAAGTTTCGGCAGCCAGATCAGCTCCTGCGACCAAATGGTTTCGCCATCCACTACGGCAGCAACCTTGATATCGCTGCCGCCGGCATCAAATCCGACACGGCAGCCACCCAGATTTCGTCCGATCGAAAGCGGACGGGCACAGCTTTCGGGCATATCCTCCATGCTGCGTTCTTCCACCTCAAAGGGACGCTCATAGGTCGTACTCCAGAAATCTACATCAAAAGCACGAATGCCTTCTTTCGTATAGGCATCCCGAATATAGCAATATACCTCATGATCGCCGGCAAGGATCACCTTCCAGCCGCCGGCACACCAGAGAATGGTTTTGATCAAGCGTTCTGCATAAAGGCAGTTTTGCGCAGTGTCATCACCGAGCATCGTATCACGGCGATACACGAGTCCGTCCTCACGCTCAACGGCAATGGAAAACGGGCGCTTTGCGGTGCTGAGAAAATTGCGGTTAAAGTACACCGCAGGGACAAAGCTGTCATCGAGAATTGGTTTGATCATTCGCGTGCAATTCCTTTCAGTTATTCAAAGGGTATGGGGCGATCGCCGCCGATATGCATCAGCAGCGATCTATGGAAAAATTCACTTTGTATTCTTGATGTTCCAGCGGAACGGACAAAGTCTTGCTGCTTTACTGGTATCAAACATAAAGTTTTTGTCCATCGTTGCGAAATCCAGGAAACGATAATCCGTTCGCTCTTGCGGCGTTACGCTGCCGAACACACGCTTCAGCAGTGCATTGCCGATGCTGTTGCGCTGCAATACCGGGCCCAGACGATGGTTTTCCTTCATAAAGGTAATAATTTCCGAAGCCATAACAAGACTGGAATCCGCAACATTATAGTTGCCGGTATACGTCAGCTCATCTGCTTGTCGCAAAAAACAAATGATGAAATCGGAAACATTATGTAGACAGCACATATGGAATCCATATTCACCGGTGCGGTATACAAACAGTGTCTTATCCTTCGGATCTGTAATACGGGACATCAAATTATCCGTAAAATCAAGAGAATACACCGGCGGGATCCGCATAATGCAGCAGATCATGGTTTTGGTGCGGGCAACATCTGCGGCAAATGCACGCTCCGCTTCGGATTTCAGCTTGCCATAATTTGTGATCGGGCGTTTGGGATCATCCTCACGAACAGGCTCACGATTTTCAGGCTGCTTGTAGACCTGCGTTGTACTGACCAGAATGAACTTCTTGATGTTCTTGCCGACAGCAAGCTTATACAAGAATTTATCACAAGCGGCACTCAAATCGATCTCTGCTTTGTCCACGATAGGGCCAAGATCATTATCCACAGTGCATGCAAGGTGGACAACATAATCGACTTCAAATTCGTCAAAAATGTCGCCGTATTTTCCTTTTTCATTTGGGGCTGCCTGGCGGAAGAAATAGTTTTCTTTTTGCGCGTTATAATCACTGGGTTTTGTGTCAACGGCAATGACTGTATTTCCTTTTTTGAGGAGACCGGAACAAACCTTATCTCCGATCATTCCGCAGCCACCGGTAATCAAAACGGTTGCCATATAAATCACGCATTCCTTTCTCTGATGAGGCTGCCTGAATCAATTCGCAGCACTCACCCGCAATCATACAATTCTATTATAACACAGCTTGCTTTGAAATGCAAGCAGGAGCACTAAATTTACTGTTTTTTTTCGTTTGGCACAAAAAACGGCGCATTCCGATGTGCAGATTGCATAATTTTCGTCTGTTTTTATCGAAATATCTCTCATTGTTTATTGCGCAGCTGCAAAAAAAAGCGGCGAAGCTGCTCCACACAAGGTTCTTCCAGCAATCCGGCCGTCACACGAGGACGATGATTGTAGGGCAGAGAAAACATTTCCTCTACCGAGCAGACCGCCCCGCCCTTCTCATCATAAGCGCCAAATACGACACGATCCAGTCGTGCATTGATGATCGCTCCGCTGCACATAGGACAAGGTTCCATGGTAACATACAATATACAGCCCGATAGCCGCCATGAGCCTCGTTTCTGTGCAGCCGCTTCAATTGCGATCAGCTCGGCATGTGCCAGCGGCGAATGGCTTGATTCCCGTTTGTTATAGCCTTGCCCAAGAATCTCGCCGGTATCCCGCTGCACCACCAGTGCGCCCACCGGGATCTCTCCTGCCGCCGCAGCAAGCTCTGCCAGCCGCATGGCTTCCCGCATATAATCGAAATCGTCCACAAAGCTCACCTCTCTTGCAAACCGAACACTAATAAACCAACTGAATCAGTGCAAAGATCAACGAAATCGCAAGCCACGGCAGCATCGTCATCGTCTCTGAAAAAATCAGCAGCTTTTTGCCGGATGGCAGATATGTATTGCGATTGGAATACAGCAGATTGTTTCGCCGTTCCAGCCAATAAAACAGAAATGCCAAACCGGATACTGCCAAAAGAATCAACAGATAGCCACCGATGGAAAGCGCTGCATCATCCTGATATACAAGGCTCAGCCGTGCATAGATCAGCGCAGCATATACTGCGCGCAATATCACGCAATTATGGAAAGAACCGCCCTTCACCAGCAAATAGCCCGAAGCGATTCCCACACAGCATTCTCCCAATCGTGCAGGCAGCGCATTGGGCAGCAAAAAGGCGATTCCGGCAACGATCAAAACCGCAAAACGATCACCAAACTGCCGCAGCACCGGCAGAAGCGTACCTCGCAGCAGCAGCTCACTGAGGATCGAAACAACCACGGCATCGAACAGGCCATAGGTCGTCATTGCAAGCGTGTTCTTATAGGAAAACAACTGTTGTGCCGCCTCTGCACCGCTATTCATTGCAAAATCCGGAATGCAATACACAGCAGCGCACAGCATCGCACCACCGATCGCTGCCACGGTCTCCGGAAATGCACGCACCGAAAACGGTACCCGCACTCTTGTCGGCAGGCGGAAATAGTGATTCAGCAGCAGCAGCGCACCGCCATATTGCAGCAGCACCACCAATGTCCGCACACCTACGACCAGCCATTGACTGCCGCCCATTGTCAGAGTCAGAAAATCAAGCCGAATATCCAATCCCAGCCGCTGCAGCATCCAGATCAAAAACGATCCGCACAACAGATAGCATACCAGGAACAGCATCAATGCAAGTCCAATCAATTCGCTGACACGTTGAAGTGTATTCCGTTCTATGATCGCTACATCAGTAGAAGCGAAGCCCGTGCCATCCATATAGCTATGTTCTTTCTTGTTCTGCGAACAGCGATAAAGAAAGCGTGATTTTGAATTCTTACGCCATAAATGATAATCGCGGTTATATTGCACATTTCTGCTGTCATAGCAAAAATCTTCTACAACATCAATATAGTCGGCATCCCGAACCGCCACAATCTGTTCCACAGCCTTCGCCTCCTTTCCGATAGTTTCTCATTCTTATTCTATCAAAAGCCTCTGGGAAAAGAAGTTGCTTTTCGTAAATAAAATATGAACAAATTGTAAATAAGTCACTTCATATTGATTTTATTTCCATCACTGCACTTTTCTGCCGAATCTATGCACAAAAACGGATCCCGCACAAATGTCCCGCTCTCTCAAAACGGGATATCGTAAGCCCAAACAGAAAAGGCGATACCCATGCAGCCATCGCCGATCCATAATTTATCCTTGTTGTTGCAAAAGCTGATTCAACACCGCGTAAATGTCATCTGCATGATACCCAAAGGACGCTGATAATTTACTTATCAGCGTCCTTTTTCTGCCAATATTCAATTTATCACTTCACACATTTCCGGTACATGGAACAGCTTTGTTTTCAATGTGTTCTGAATTCAGAGTTCACGCAAAGCCGCCTGTTTTGATTCTATTCGATCGTCTGCATCTGATTGCTGATATATGCAGGTACATCCTTCTGTTTGATCCCCATAGAATAGGCAAATTCCTCATCAATGATCCGCAGAGCTTCCTTCCATGCCAACAGGTCGGCAGAGGCTAATTTTTTGCCGTTTCTTCGCAAGGTTTCTCTTTGCTGTTCCAATGTATAGAGCAATTGCAGCAATGTCTGCGTATCACCGACAGAAAGGATTCGGCGAAATTCTGCAGCCCGCTGCTTGCGTTCCTCGATCCAAAGAGATGGAAGATCGGACAATGCAGCGATCATCGCATCGATCTCCGCCTTTGACAGAAGCGGCTTGATCTTTGCACAAAGCGCAGCATTATCCAGCGGCACAAGAATCGCCATGGAAGGATTGCCGACCGGCTTCAGTTCACAGCATTTCCGCATATGCTGCGCATCGGGGAAAGGCACTGTCTCAATTCGTTCCACACGACAGACACCGGTTCCGCCATAGCGTACGCACTGCCCTACGACAAGCTGTTCGATCATTATACCGCCTCCTTTCTCTTGGCTTATAGTTTTATTATAGCATATTTTTTGCAATTTCTCAAGCGTCATTTTTCACAAATTTTGCTGAAACATCGTCATTTTTCATAAGACAACAGGAAATATTCGGCAAATTAACTGCAAAAAACTGCCCTTGATGTTTCCATCAAAGGCAGCCTTGTATCAAAATTATAATATGCGATCCAGGATTCGTTTATTGCACAACATTTACAGGAGAAGCCGCCATTGTCAAGGCTTCATCCATCTCAGCATACACGCTGTACAGATCCAGCACGCAAGCCTCAAGCGCACGGCAAACACGTTCATCCAGACCAAAGGAATCTCGCAGTGCATTCAAGGTGCGGCGCTCGTTTACATCCTCAAAGCTGTCACAGATCGCAACAGAGAACAGTTCCATGTATACCTTGCGGCGAAGCGTCTCATCCAGATGCGCCAGCGTATTACGAGCAGCATTAGCTGCCGCAGCATCATAAGAGAAGCCGATCACGCCCATTTCGCGCTCATATTGTTCGAGGATTTGTGTTTCCTCCAGATTCACAATACCGTCATCTTCGATGATTTCCGATGCCAGTGTCAAAAATGCCTCTGCTTCAATTTTTCCAAGCTCATGTAAAAACATTGCCGATCATTCCTTTCCGAATCGATATTTTCGTAAGATCCATTCCGAAATGCCATCTGCATTTCTTACAAAACAGTATACCATATCTGCGGAAAAAATGCAAGCGATTTCACAAAACACCGTCAAATCTTCACGATGCATGCAGATAATATCAATCCAGCATTGCAAGTTTCCGCAAGATCAAAGCTGCATCCGAGGCCGTTGGTTTTCCATCACGGTCAAGATCTGCCTGCGCTCTGCCTTGCAGCGTTACCGTAACCTGCGGGTCTTCCGCCACAAACCGGCACAACAATACAACATCAGCAATGGCTACCACGCCGTTTTCATCCACATCACCCAGCAACAATACCGGTGGCTCTGTGGTGGTAGTGGTTGTCGTAGTTGTAGTGGTTGTCGTAGTTGTTGTGGTGGTAGTGGTTGTTGTGGTTTCCGGTATCGGCTGACAATAGAGGGTACAAGCATCTGCTGAGCCATATGACTCGGCACCGCCTGATATCCGAAGCTGAATTGTTACCCGGTCACCATTATACGCATTAGCGGATACTGTAGGGCTCTGCCATTGGTTCCAGCCGGTCAGATCTCCTTCTGCGGTATCACATACCGTACCATTCACCGCAATGGTCAATACATAATGGGAAGTAGCATCCCCTTGCATCTGCAAGGAAAATACATATGCACCATCTTTGCGGATCTGTACATCGGTTGAAGCGGTGCTGCCGGAAAATGCCGTCTTGGAATACCAATGCAAGGCACAGGCGCCATCATAAGGATCCTCCTGCCGCACATCAAAATGATCGCCGGCAGTCGGCTGCAGATTCCATCCGCTGGGACGGTCTGTCCATCCATTTTGCATTTCAAAGCCGGGATTCACCAGCAGATTATCCGGATCAGTTGTCACGCCGCTGCCACGGATCTGCTGAAATACCGACAGGGAGGAAAGCGGCTTGCCGGATGCATCGAACAACGCCTGATTATCTACAGAGCTGCCGCCATAATACTTACCGTCGGGATCGTATTCCATAGATGCCTGCGTTGCCCAGCCGGATCCGTCACGCTCCCATTTCTGCAGATTCTCATCATAGCTGTTGCCCACCGAAAGCCATGCAGGCTCCCAGTAAAACGCACCGATTCCTCTGCCGTTGTCTACAGCAGCCACAGCAGCAAACACATCGCTGATGCATTGTGCCTGTCCTTCGGGGCTGATGGCATAATTCACATAGCTGCCCAGATCACCATCACCCGAAATGGTATTGGGGAAGTAATCCGCATCGGTTTTGGTATACAGCCAAGAGGTTTCTGCCACCATGACAAGCTTGTTGTAATTCTTCGCAACGCCATTGAGAACATTGGTCAGATTCGCCATGGTGCCGTGCCAATAGGGGTAATAGGAAGATGCAAACACATCATAATCCACATTGCATTGTGCAAGCATCTGAGCATAATAATCATAATTGCCCGATTTTTCGGGATTGGTAAAATGAATGGCAACCAGCGTATTCCGATCAAATTCGCGCACAGCTCTGGCGCCTGCATTCCACAGATTGCCAAGCAGCTGCCAGCCCTCAAGACTCCAGTTATAATCCGAAAGCATAGTGCCGCACATACCACCCGTCGTTTCATTACCGATCTGCACCATCGCGATCTGTGCACCGGTAGCAGCAACCTGTTTTAATGTACCGGCAGTAAACTCATAAATCGCCTGTGCTTTCTGATCATTATTATAATTCGCCCAAGCTTTGGGGGCCTTTTGCTTGGCAGGATCTGCCCAGAAATCCGAATAATGGAAATCCAGCAGCATTGCAAGTCCTGCATCGGCACAGCGCTTTGCAATAGCAACAGCACAATCTACATCGCAGGCACCTCCGCCATAGGTCGCACGGCTTGAAGAATGATAAGGATCGTTCCAGATCCGCACACGCACAGTATTCACACCGGATGCCGCCAACGTTTGAAAGATATCACAAGGATTTCCCTGTGCATCCCGATATACCACGCCGCTGCGCTCCAAGGCAATCACCGAAGACACATCCACACCCTTGAACGGTGCGCCGTCTGCAAAGGGTGTTGCTGTAAGTCCTTGAAACACCACCGGTGAGGCTGCTTCCGCTTTGATAACAGAGGCATCCGGCAACGCAGTACCCAGCAGCATCGCAGCCGCACAGCAAAGGGAAAGAAAAACATTTCTCTTTTTCATATGCAAATCCCCTTCAATACAATTGATAAGCGAAAACATTTCCGCAATGTTACTATATCATAAAACTCGCTCCTGTACAAGATACAATTGTATTCTTTTACTGACGAATTATCTCGGATCTGCCCGTTCGTTCATTGTATCGGAAAGATAATACTGCAAATAACGCCGCAGCCGGATGCGAGCACGTTTCAATGTGCGGGAAACAGTACATTCCGCTACCGAATACCGCTCTGCGATTTCTTTCATGGTCATGCCTTCAAAGCAATACAACGCAAAATACTGCTGCTGACAAGGCGTCAGCTCCTGCTTCCAAACCGCCCTAGCAGCGCGCAGCAGGGCCGTTCGCTGCTGCTGAACAGGGATTTCATCAAGGCCAAAAGCAGCTGCCGTATCTTTCGCACACTGCGCCACCCATCCTGTATCATACTGCAGCACCTCCTGAGAAACACGTGTGCGTTTCTCAGTCATATCAATGTACCTCGCTCATCATTGGCATAAACTGCAATGCTGCGCATTGCTTCGGCAAGCTCACTATGTTCCGCGGTAAGCAGTGCGATGCGCCGTTCCAAGCGATACTGCGTGTATATCGACTGCCGATCGCCGGTTTTCTGCTGCACACAGCGTTTCAGCTCACTGCGCAGCGCACGCCGCCGTGCATCCACTGCGCTCATAGCAGCGCTGTATGTCTGATACATCCGGGTATATGTTCCGCCGCTATTTTCATATTGATTTCCACGTTTTTGCAACATCGCTTCCTCCTTTTACGACATCCGCCCTTATAATAGAACATATGTTCTATTTTAATTGTAACAGCAAATATCGTCTTTGTCAAGGATAACAGCAAAGGATGTACAAAAAAGTGAACATCAAAATAGAAAAGCGCCCCTTTCCCGTAGGAAAGAGGCGCTGTTCAAACACTATTCTTTGTACAAAGCGAAAGTCAGATCAACCAAGCTTTGCAAGCAGACCGGCCAGATACATGAGAATTGCACTGGTATCATTTGCGTTGACGCCGGAAGCGCCATCGCAATCGCCGTTGACAATACCCTGCTGGGTAACGTTTACAGTCGTATCCTCAGCAACATAGCGGCTGAGCAGAACAGCATCGTCAATTTTCACGATACCATCGCAGTTCACATCGCCGTATTTGCTCGGATCGGGTGTTTTAGAAGTCGTGGTGGTAGTAGTTGTTGTGGTGGTAGTTGTGGTAGTCGTAGTGGTTGTAGTGGTAGTTGTAGTAGTTGTGGGAGGCTGAATGTTTTGTGCCACTTCAAGAACAGCATAGTAAGCGGGCTTCGGCTGATATCCGGAGCTGAACAGAAGCGGATTCTGCTCACGACGCCAGCTGATGCTGTCGTTGGTGCCCCAAAGCGTCAGGCTGCTGATAGAATCTGCATTATCAACTGCCAGCTGGAAGATCTCCTTGTAAAGCTGAGCCTGTGTCTCGAAATCGGAACAGGTAATATCCAGCTCGGTGATCTGAACATCCAGACCGGTGCTGATGAACTTCTCAAGAGCAGTCTTATAAACAGAAGCGCTGGGGTAGTTGGTTGCTAAGTGAGACTGCATACCGATACCATCGATGATGCCCTCGGCCTTCAGTGCCATGGCAAGCTCATAGATATCGTTGGTCTTGTTCGGAACATACTCGTTATAGTCGTTGATATAAAGCTTGCAGCCTGCGGGAGCATACTTTCTTGCTGCTCTGAATGCAGTAAATACGAACTCGTTGTTGTTCTCACCGTAAATCTTTGCCCATGTTGAAGCAGCCGAATCGCTGGTTGCATATTCTTTACGCATTCCGCCGCCATCGTTAAGGAACAGCTCATTACATACGTCATATGCATAGACATTCAGATTCGGATACTGAGATTTCAAAGCTTCAAACGTGTTCTTGATAAAGCTTTCGATACGCTGATCCATAACCTGCTTGCTTACGTAAGCGCCGTTGTCAGAGAAGTTTTCACGGAAGAACCAGTCAGGCGTCTGGCTGTGCCAGATGAAGGTATGACCGCGGACAGCGATACCATTCTGCTCACAGAAGCTCAGTGTCTGTGCAGCTCTGCTGAGATTTACCTGTGCATTCACGTTGTTGCCTCTTTGCTGAGAAGCAGACTTATCGAGAATGGCATCGGGCTTCAGTTCGTTTTCGGGTGTAATGCTGTTAAAGTGCTTCTTGATGAAATCACCGCCGGAGCCCAACTCGCCCGGGCTGACAGAGGTGCCCAGTTTGAAGCAGGAAGCAAAGGCTTCCTTCAAATATTCACTGCTGGGATTGCCGGGGGTCACAATAGGATCATCGTTATTACCGGGAGCGGTTGTGGACGAGCCTTTAGCAGTCAGCTGCACATCATCCAGATAGAAGGAGACGATATCCGACGCAGAGGGTGTCTCGGTATAGGTAGTCTGAATATACAGCGAGATCGAAGTTGCACCGCTGGGAACCGTAAAGGATGTTGCCAGCTCTGCCCACTTGCCGCTGGATGATGTAGCACTTACCAGATCATCATACGCCGTTGAACCGTTAAGATCATATTGCAGACCAAGTGTGTAGCCCTGCGATGCGTACGTATCATTCTTGTAGCCGACAAAAGCAGAAATATCATAGCTCTGACCGGCAACCAGATCGGTACCCGAAGGTACTGTCAGACCATGCCAAGCCTGTGTTCTGTCTGTGACATACAATGATTGACTGCCGCCATGCGTAAACTCCTTGGTAAAGCCATAGCTTACATCGCCGCGGCCTGCCCAGCTTGTTCCGCTGCCCTCGAAATTATCGGTAACACCCTTGCCGCTGCCGCTGGGGGGTGTAAAGCTTACTTGCGGTTCCGGATCCGGAGTGGGCGTTGTGCTGCCCTGACCCAGTGTAATATTGTTCTTGGTAACAGTACAGGATCCGCTGGACTGATATCCTTCCGTTACAAGCGAAACCTCATAAAGTCCGCCCATATCCAAGCCCATCTTTTCCCATTCTGCAAAGTGCTTGGCAATATCAATGGTACCGCTGGTACGCTTCTGACCATCCTTACGCACACTGAAATACTGCGGGAATGTCTTGGTGCCTTCGATAGAAGGCTGCTGGACACGTGTGGTCTGATAAACATCATACTGATCGCCGTCTACGGTAATGGTTCCCTTATAGCCGGTGCCCCCTGGCGGTCTCCAGGTACCCCAGCTCTCAACGATGTAGTACTCAACGAGCGGAGACTTGGTCCAGCCGTAAACGGAAAGATAGGAGTTGCCGTTCGGATTGTAGTTTGCACTGTAATCCATCGTGATACCGCCGAGGGTATCCCACTGAGGCGAGTTGTTCACCCACTTCTTGCCGGTACGGAACAATACGTTCTCAATACCACTCCAGCTGCAGCTGTAGGTACCATTACCGAGAAGCTGCATCTGTGCGGAACCCTGATCATGCTGATTCCAGAGTTCCCAGTCATAACCGTCCTGCGTACCTTGATCGCAGCGGTCTGCCGCACTGACGCTGAAAGCCATCGAGCTCATACCGACGACCATGGCGCAAACGGCACTGATCAAACGTTTACTCATGATAAAAACCTCCATTTGTAATTCTCTTTTTCTCTTTTTCTTCATGCGAATATAGTTTCCCCTAAAGCAAAACAAATGGCTAATTTAGATTATCACGTCAAATGAATTTTGTCAAGTATGCCGAAATGTAAATTAAGAGCTTATTGCCCATTTTTACCTGCTATTTCATCGTATCTACGTCTCAGAGGCAAAAATTATGAATTATTTTGCCTACTTTTCAGCATAAAAGTGCAACAAATGACCAATTCAAAATTCTTAGCGATTCGGTAATCTTCTACAACAGCATCACAAGAATTTTTGTGCATATTGCCAAAAATTCAAAACAGAAGAAAATCCGCTTGACTTTTCCGCATAAATTTGCTATAATATCGAAGTACTAAATGCGAGTGTGCTGGAATTGGCAGACAGGCACGTTTGAGGGGCGTGTGCTTCGGCGTACGGGTTCAAGTCCCGTCACTCGCACCATTCACAATATCATAACAGATGGAAAGATGGCTGAGCTGGTCTAAGGCGCACGACTGGAAATCGTGTAGGCGTTAATAGCGTCTCGAGGGTTCGAATCCCTCTCTTTCCGCTCCAAAAAAACCGACACAGGAATGTGTCGGTTTTTCTATTTCCCATATCGGATCTGCCGCCACGCCTCCGTCAAACGCGCCACAGACCATGCCGCATTGGCAGGAGACGTTGATGGCAGGCAGACCGCTTCTCGTCCGATCGTCTGCCGGAGATATCGATTATAATATTTCAGTGCCGTTTTGCCGTTGACATAGATCCGTTCGATCGCGGCGCATTCCAAGATTCGGCTCAGATCATTGGGGATCACATCCCGAATGGTGCTGTCAGCACTGCCTTCGATCTCACAGACAGCAATCACATCCCACAATGCGATTCCGTTGGAGAGCAGAAACCGACGTTTTTCCTCAACCGTCTTAGGTGTTTCACACTCGAACACCCCTGCACATACCTTCCAGAACCGATTTTGCGGGTGTCCATAGAAAAACTGCATTTCACGGGATCTGACTGACGGAAAGCTCCCTAAGATCAAAATCCGCGACTGCGCATTATAAATCGGCGCAATAGGATGCTGCACCATATGTCATCCTCCTTCTGCAGATCCTCTTAAAGCTTGATTCTGCATTTGGTTTTGCTGCTGTACTTTCGTCTTGATGTCCCATTATGCCTTTGACGTCATCGCTGCAACAATGTAAAAAGCCCCTTTCCATCTCGGAAGGGGCTTTTTACAGAGTGGAGACAGAGGGACTCGAACCCACGACCTCACGGATGTGAACCGTGCGCTCTAACCAGCTGAGCTATGCCTCCATGACTTGTTTATTATAGCATACTTCAAGACATTTGTCAAGCGTTTTGCTTGATATTTCATGATGCCGGAGAAAAACATCGGATCCGCTTGCAATTTTCTTTATGATATGCTATACTATATGCGTTATTTCATTGTAGGCACCCGCTTGCAAAATGACAGAAGTTTTTAAAATCAGAAAGTGAGGAAGTTCTCTATGAAAAAATCATTTGTTTTTAAGCGATTGTTCGCCGGTATTCTGGCAGCAGGTCTGCTCTTTTGCAGTGCAGGCTGCAGCGACAGCAGCAAATCCGACAACAACGCTGCAGGCGATCAGTCTTTGCAGAAGGTTCTTGACAGCGGAAAGCTGATCCTGGGTCTGGATGCAACCTTCAAGCCCATGGGCTATACCGATGAAAACGATCAAATCGTTGGCTTTGACATTGACGTTGCTATGGAAGTCTGCAAGAGAATGGGCGTTGAGCTGGTCAAGCAGCCCATCAACTGGGAAACTAAGGAGGAAGATCTCGACGGCGGCAGAATCGACTGCATCTGGAACGGTATGTCCATCAATCCCGAGCGTGCAAATCGTATGAATCTTTCCGAAGCCTATATGAAGAATGAGATGGTATTCATCGTACCTGCCAACAGCGAAGCAAAGTCCATGAGTGATCTGGCAAATAAGCGGATCGGTGTACAGAACGGTTCTACCGCACAAACCATTCTGCAAGAATGTGAAATCGGCAGCACCATCACCGAATCTGCAATGGCAACCAACATCGAAGCCATGCAGCAAATGGAGCTGGGTCTGATCGATGCCGTATTCCTCGATGTGATTGTAGCAGATTATGAAATTACCATGGGCAACAAGGATTACCGTATCCTGCCTGACGGTCTTTCTGAGGAAGAATATGCCATCGGTTTCCGCAAGAACGACCAAGCTTTGCGTGATGAAGTACAGAAGATCCTCGTTGAAATGAAGAAAGACGGCAAGCTCGGTGAGATCTCTACTGCATGGTTCGGCAGCGATATCACCACCGTATCCGCAAACTAACCGACTATCGTATCAAGCACTGCTTTCCACATGATTCGGAAGGCAGTGCTTTTTTCGTGGTTTTGTATTGCATTTCATGTGCTTTTGTGATATAATAGGATAAAGTATGCCGATTTTTCGGTGATTTTCTGCCAACAGGGGGGAATACTGTTTATGACATTTGAAGAAATCCAAAAAGTCATATTGATATTACTGGAGTATCTGGTACCTACACTGAAGGTGTTCGGATTTACCTTGCTGTATGCCATTCCGCTGGGCATGATCGTTGCATTGCTGAAAATGTGCAGGATCAAACCCATCTCGTGGATCACAAATCTGTACATCCTTGTTATGCGCGGTACGCCGCTGATGCTTCAGATCATTGTTGCATACTATGCAATCCCTATGCTGAAGCAAGCGCAGAATCTGCCGGGGTTTCTTTCCGGAATCCTTGCAAAGATCAACATACAGGATGAAAATTTCATGTTCAATGCAGTGCTGTTCGCCTTTGTATTCAACTACGCCGCCTATTTCGCCGAGATCTTCCGCGGCGGCATTGAATCCATTCCCAAAGGACAATATGAGGCTGCCGCCGCTTTGAGTATGACAAAGATGCAAACCTTCTTCCGGATTATTCTGCCACAGGTGATCAAGCGGGTCGTACCGGCAAGTTCCAACGAGATCATTACGCTGGTCAAGGATACTTCTCTCGCCAATGTGGTTGCCTATGCCGAAATCACGATGAAAGCAAAGCAGCAAATGCAAAACTATTCTTCACTGGTACCTCTGTTCATTGCCGGTGCATTCTATTTCATTCTTGCTACCATTCTCACGCTGCTCTCGTCGTATGTCGAGAAGAAGCTCAACTACTACAAATAAGGAGGAGCAAATATGGCTATGCTGGAAGTATCGCACCTCCGCAAGAGCTTTGGCTCTCTTGATGTGCTCAAGGATATTTCGTTTTCTGTCAACAAAGGTGATGTCGTCGCTGTCATCGGCCCCAGCGGATCAGGTAAATCCACATTGCTGCGCTGCATCAATCAGCTGGAAAAGGCAACCGATGGTCAGATCTGTGTTTGCGGCAAGCAGATGCTCGTAAAAACAGAAAAAGGGACGATCGCCTACGCCGATGCAAAAACGCTCCGTGAGATCCGTCTGAAAATCGGACTGGTGTTTCAAAACTTCAATTTGTTTCCGCATTTCACAGTGCTGCGTAATATTACCGAGGCACCGATATGTGTCTTGAAGCAGGATAAGGCCACTGCAGAAAAAACTGCGATGGCGCTGTTGGAAAAAATGGGCCTGACCGCAAAAGCCAATGCGTATCCCTGTGAGCTTTCGGGCGGTCAGCAGCAGCGTGTTTCCATTGCCAGAGCGATGGCGCTTCATCCCGAGATCCTGTTCTTTGATGAGCCGACCAGTGCGCTTGATCCCGAATTGACCGGCGAGATCCTCAAGGTCATCAAGGAGCTTGCACAAGACGGTATGACGATGGTGATCGTCACACATGAGATGGCGTTTGCCCGTGATGTGGCAGATCGTGTCATCTTTATGGAAAACGGCGTGATCGTGGAGGACGGTACCCCCGATCTTGTCTTTGGCGAAAATGCAAACGAACGCACCAAGCAGTTCCTGCAGCGTTACTAAAATACCGCGCATCTTTACATCACAAACAGCAAGGCATCGTTCTCTGTCCGGGAGCGATGCCTTTTCGTTTTTTCTGTCTACCTGCTGCGTCTGTAATATACCATTGCCTTTTGCGCCACAACCAGATTTGCCATGGAAATTGATCCGGGATCCGATGCGATCGCAGAAGCCGTGGTGGTAGTGGTTTCCGTTGCAGTGGTTTCCATATCGAAAGAAGACTCACTTGGCAGCGTGGTCTCTATGGTAGTGGTGAACGGCATCATTGTCGTCGTTCCGACCGCAGGCGGTGTCGTTGATGTCAGTGTTGCAATAGGCGTATCATGCGGTGTTGTGGTCGTTGAGGTATACCATGGTGTGGTAGAGGTTCTTGCGGTTGTGGAAGTGGTTGTGGTGACAGAGGTTCTTGCGGTCGTTGTGGTGGTTGTGGTGGTAAAGGTTCTTGCGGTCGTTGTAGTAATTGTTGTTGTGGGAAAAGTTCTAGCAGTTGTTGAAGTGGTCGTAATCAGCGAAGATTCCATATCGGAAGACAGTGTTGTGGTGCCGGCGGTACTGTCGGATGAAGACGGCTGCACGGTAGCACTTGTCTGTACCGAGGATACTTCGCCGCTGCCGGTGGAATCCACAGTCGGCACTGTATGGCTGCCGAGCGTTGTGATCCCGGATTGTATCGGTGTCTGCGATGTGGTTTGTGTCGTAGTTTCCTGGGCTTGCGTTGTGATCAAAGAATCCGTATCGCTGCTGTTTGAAATTTGCAGGGAAGGCAAATTCCGCAATACCAGTGCAGAACCGATCACAACAATGGCAAGGCATGCCACCGCCATCAGATAATACCGTGGCTGGCGGCGCGATTGCTTGCTCTGTCGGATCCGGGAGTTGCTTCCGACAAATTCAGATGCCGATGTTGTCTGCAAGCCGCACTGCTCCAAAAGACGAGCTTCGATCCGCTTTTGCGTATCCGCATCCGCTTGGGGCAGCGGCAGATCCGCCAGCAAAGCAGAAAGCTCTGATTCTTCCATCTGATCAAACAGCTGTTCCAGATCATGTGTATCAAATGTCATCGCAATCACCTCCCATCGCCTTTCGCAGTTTTTTCTTGGCACGAGAGATCCGCATTTCTACCGTGCCCACACGCATAGAAAGCCGATCGGCAATTTCCGCTGCAGTCTCACCGAAATAATACTTCCACAGTATGATGCTGCGATCCGGCTCTCCAAGCGCATTGATGGCAGCTATCAAAGCATTGCAGCGTTCCTTTTGGAGATACTGCTCCTCCGGAGACAAAACGGCGCCGAACGGATCGTTCTGCTGCTCCTCTTCCTGCAATGCTGTCTGCACAGGCTGTGCGGAATACTTCCGATACCGATCCACACAGCGCCGTGTGGTCATGGTAGCAAGCAGCCCTCGTACACTTCCTTTTTCAACAGCAAGCCGGTCTCGTTTCAGATAAAAGGCAAACAATACATCATTGGTCAGCTCTTCCAGTTCATCATCGCTGCAAATGCCGCCGATTTTCCGGCGGGCAATGCTCATCACGAAGCCGGTATATTCCTGCACCAGCATCCGACAGCCCTTAGCGGGATCTGTTTTCAGCAGCTGAAGCACTTCTGTATCCGTCATGCCTTTTCACCTCTCTTCTCCTGCTGTATCAAAAGACACAATACAGCTTATAATTATATTCGCAAAAAACTTCCGCATCCTCACGAATCTCTCAAAAACAGCGTGTGATTCCCTCGAAAAAGACGGAATCACACGCTGTATTCATACCGGTTACGGATCCTGTGCCGCTGCTTTCCCGACATAGGCACCCGAAGCCCATGCCCAATCCAGATTATATCCACCGCAATCGCCGTCAAGATCCAGCAGTTCACCGCAAAAATACAAGCCCTTTGCACAGCGGGATTCCAGATTGTGATCCACGGACTGTCCGGAGATGCCGCCGGCAGTGACCTGCGCCTGCGCAAAGCCTGCCATCGCAGTGACAGGGAAGCGCCAATCGGTCAGTTGGTGCAGCAGCTTTTCTCTTGCCGCAGATGACGCAAACAGCGTTCCGATACTGCCCTGTGCCTTTCCCACTGCCTGCTTGATGCATACGGCACCAACTCGCTTCGGCACAAGACCGATCAGCAAATATTCCGCTTCGGCATCGGCATACAAGGTGATCAGCTCTGAAAGCAGCCGTTTTGCCTCCTGCGGTGTCCGATCCGGGAGCAGGTTCAGCGAAACCGTCATGCGGTCACGATAGACCGCCGCCAAACGAGACAGATTGAAAATACAAATGCCGGAAAGCGCAGTATCTGTAAACTGCACCTCTCCCCGTTCCTGCTTGCGGATGTTTCCATCCACAACGGCAGAAGCCATCGCTTGGACACGCATTCCCTTCAGACTGCGAACCAGAGCCGGATTCGTAGGGATAGGACAAAGTGCCGGCAGCGGCGCAACGATCCGATGCCCCATCCGCTCCAGCATCGGCAGCAAATTTCCATCGGTGCCATTCACCGGAGATGCCGAGCCGCCTGCCGCCAGAATCACTGCATCCGCAGAATATCTTGCATCCGCACATTCCGCGATCCAGCGTCCTTGTTTTCGGGATAGGGCGGTCAGCTTAGTATCGCAGCATATGGTCACACGCAGTCGTTCACAGGCAAGACGAAGTGCATCCAGCACCGATGCTGCCGCTCCGCTGCTTGGATATTGCCTGCCTTCACTGTCGGTACGAGTCAGCACACCAAGCCTTCGGAAAAAACGCACTGTATCAAATTGCTGTAAAATTTGTTTTGCCTGCGGCACTGTACCGTGATAATGTGCAAGCTCCTTGCCTGTATGCCCCAGATTGCAACGGCCGTTTCCTGTGGCAAGGATCTTCTTTCCCACACGAGGCAGGCGCTCCAAAATCGTCACTTGCGCACCGCATTCTGCAGCAGCAATGGCAGCCGATAATCCTGAAGCGCCTCCGCCGATGATCAGGATCTGTTTGCTCATATCAGCTGGCGGAAACGATACTTTCCGCTGTCTGCACGGATCATACTGGGTATCGTGCAGAACGCTGCGATAAGAGCAGAAAGCACGCCCCAGAGAATATTTTTGATCAGCTCACCCTTAGCGGGAGAAAACATCTCCGTTTTCAGCATAGCGGGCAGATCCACAAAGCACGACCATGCATTGGGATGATCGTCGATCATATCGGCCATTTCCAGTGCATCATCATAGGTCTGCTGCAATTCCGCACGGGTGCAGCCGATATATTCCTCGATTTCCTCGCTGGTTAATGTATCCATCGCTTCCTTCAGATCAACACACATTTCACGGATCTCGGCACTGCTGGTATCAAGGCTTTGCAAATGCTTGGAAAAATCCTTGGCAATGCAAAAACAGGGTGTCAGAAATGCAACCAGCAGGCACAGGAATGCAGCAAACACACCACCCCAAACCGTCAGCTTCCCACCGAATTTTCTGGCACAATACAGTGCGGTAAATACACCTGCCGCACCGCTGATATAAGCGATATAGCCCATCTCATAGAGAATATAGGTAATGACAAACAACACTACCGCACCGATCAAGGAACCAAGCAAAACACCTAGCAGATTGGCTTTTTGCTCTGATTTCTGCACATGATTCTCCGCATATGCCTGCTCAACGCGAGCGGCACAGCTGCTGCAGAACGATAATGCCATATCATTGAGCATGTACTGATAATGGCCTGTGGACGTTCCGCATTCGGCACAGCAGGGATATACTCTTTGCTGCTGCAAAAACGCAATCAAAAGCTGCAGATTTTCAATCGCGGCTTCCGTAGCCTTTCGGCCACGAAGTACAAATAAGCCTCTCAGCATTCTGTTGCGGTACTGACATTGCGTAACGCCGGCCTGCTGCATCTGCCATTGTTGAATTGCAGCTTCCATATTCACACCCTCCGGCTGATCCACGCAAAGTGTAAAAATCAAATAGTTCTGCTGTGCATTCCAACACAGTGAAATCGGATAGCCAAGGTATTCTCCCCAGAAGACATTTTCCTTCTTTTCAAAACATAACCCCGTGCTTTCCGCAAATTGTTGTACATTCAATCCCATCTTGAGTATCACCTTTCTGTAATTGTAATAATAATCATATTATACAAGATTTCATCGAAAATTGCAATATCCAAGCAAAAAAAAGCAGTATGACCAAGATCATACTGCTCCGTTTATATAAAAAAGCTTGTCAAAGCGATTAAATCGGCGCTCCCTGCCAATCAGGAAAGCTCAAACATTCCCGTATACAGCTGATAATATTTGCCTTTCTGTGCGATCAGCGTTTCATGATTGCCGCGTTCGATGATCTCGCCCTTTTCCAGCACCATAATCGCCTGTGCATTCCGGATGGTCGATAATCTGTGCGCAATCACAAATACCGTTCTGCCTTCCATCAACTGATCCATGCCTTTTTCGATCAAAGCTTCGGTACGGGTATCAATAGAGCTTGTGGCTTCATCCAGAATCAGTACCGGCGGATCGGCAATAGCAGCACGGGCGATTGCCAGCAGCTGCCGTTGTCCTTGGCTAAGATTTGCACCATCGGCAGTCAGCATGGTATCATAACCCTGCGGCAAATGGGAGATGAAATAATGTGCATTGGCGCGCTTGGCTGCGGCAATGACATCTTCATCGCCGGCATCCAGTCTGCCATATTGGATGTTTTCCCGAACTGTACCGGTGAACAAATGCGTATCCTGCAATACCATAGCAAGAGAACGCCGCAGATCATCTTTTTTGATCTTATTGATGTTAATGCCATCATAACGGATCTTGCCGTCAGGCACATCATAGAATCGATTGATAAGATTGGTGATGGTGGTTTTTCCGGCACCCGTCGAACCTACAAAGGCGATCTTTTCACCGTCATTGGCATAAAGCGAGATATCATTGAGCACGATCTTTTCCGGCGTATAGCCGAATACGACGTGATCAAACTCCACATTGCCGTTTACGGGTGTATAGGTGATCGTGCCGTCCTTATGAGGATGCTTCCATGCCCAAAAACCGGTGCGCTCCGACACTTCTTCTATGGTGCCGTCGGCAAGCTTACGGGCATTGACCAGTGTGACATAGCCGTCATCCACTTCCGGCTCCTCATCCAGCATACGAAAAATACGTTCCGCACCGGCAAGGGAAGAAAGGATCGTACCAAAAAGCTGTGCCACCTGTGTGATGGGTCTGGTGAAAGTTCGGCTGTATTCCAAAAAGGAAATCAGTGCACCCAGAGAAATCATGCCGTGAATACCCATAATGCCGCCGCAGATCGCAGTAACCGCATAACAGATATGAGACAGATTGGCCATAATGGGCATCAGCATATTGGAAAAGGAGTGGGCTTCCGTGGCAGCATGGCAAAGCGTTTCATTGCGCTGTGCAAAGCCTTCCTTGGTTGCATTCTCATGACAGAATACTTTGACGACCTTCTGTCCTTCGATCATTTCTTCAATATAGCCATTGACAGCACCGATGGCTTGCTGCTGCTGCTTGAAGAATTTTCCCGAACGGCCCGCCAGTGTTCCGGCAATTTTCATTTGTACTGCAAGGAACAAAAGCACCAGAATCGTCAGCATCCAGCTGTAACGCAGCATCATGACAAAGGTGCCGGTAACGGTAACAATACCCACCAGCAATTGAGAAAGCGTATTGGAAAGCATTTCACGCAGCGTATCCACATCATTGGTATAGTGACTCATCAGCTCGCCGTGCGTATGCGTATCAAAATAACGAATGGGCAACCGCTCCATATGAGAAAACATCTGCTTGCGGATCTTGAACAGTGTGCTCGAAGAAACCTTCAGCAGCAGTCTTGCATAGAGATAAGCGCTCAGAGCACCGCTGAGATAGATGACAGCCATGATCAGCAGGGTACGGATCAATCCGCCCATTTGCTCAAGCTCCATCAGATTCTTGACAGGTCCCGAAGCATATTCACTGATCATCGGTGTGAGATAATCGTCAATGATGACCTGCAGAAATGAAGTACCAATAACCTGTGCCAGTGTAGAAATCAGAATAAATACTCCGATCAGCAAAAGCAGCAGCCGATATTCGGCAAAATAGGAAAACAATCTGCGGATCGTTTTTCCCATATGCTCGGGTTTTTTGCCGGGGGCGAAATTCTGCGGGCCCCTTCCGCCTGCCATACGAGCCATTATTCTACCCCCTTCTGCTGACTTTCATATACCTCACGGTAGATGCTGTTGGTTATCAAAAGATTTTCATGGGTATCGAAGGCATTGCATTTTCCTTCGTCCATGACCAGAATGCGGTCTGCCTCAGCAACAGAGGAGATTCGCTGTGCAATGATCAGTGTGGTAATACTGCCGTGCCTTTTGCGCAGAGCTTCACGGATCTTGCTGTCGGTTGCCGTATCTACGGCGCTTGTGGAATCATCAAGGATCATGATCTTTGGTTTTTTCAACAATGCACGGGCAATACAGAGCCGCTGCTTCTGTCCGCCGGATACATTTGTGCCGCCTTGTCCCAGATCGGTATCATAACCATCGGGGAAGGATGTGATGAACTCATGCGCCTGTGCAGCTTCACAGGCAGCAACGATCTCCTCTTCGGTGGCATCGACATTGCCCCAGCGCAAATTATCACGAATCGAGCCGGAAAACAGCACATTCTTCTGCAATACCATTGCCACTTGATTACGAAGCGTATCCAGTTTGTAATCCCGCACATCATGGCCGCCGACCAACACACGGCCCTCTGTCACATCATACAAGCGTGGGATCAATTGCACCAGTGTGCTCTTGGCTGAGCCGGTACCGCCAATGATACCAATGGTTTCGCCGGAACGGATCGAAAGATTGACATGCTCCAAATTCAGATTGTTGCTGTCCTTATTATAAGAAAAGGATACGTTCTCAAATACAATAGAACCATCCTCACATTCCAATGCAGGATCGGCATGTTCATCATTGATATCCAGCGTTTCATCCAGCACTTCACAAATACGGCGGATAGATGCCAGCGAAATGATCACACTGACGAAAATCATGGTGATCATCATCAGTGACATAAGAATCTGACCGATATAGGAAATAAAGCTGGAAAGCTCACCGATATCAAAGGTACCTTGGATCGACATTCTGCCTCCGAACCAAAGGATCGCAAGAATACAGCCATACATGGAAATCTGCATCAGCGGGCTGTTCAGCAGCACGATTTTCTCAGCAGCGACTTGGGTTTTCCGCACGTCATCGGCGCTGACTTCGAATTTATCGATTTCATGGCGTTCCCGTACAAATGCCTTTACCACACGGATCGCAATCAGATTTTCCTGCAATGCGCCGTTCATGCGGTCATACTTTTCCAGCATTTTTTGGAATCGAGGATATGCATTGGTTGCAATGAGAAACAGCATAGTAGCAAGGAACGGAATAACAATCGCAAAAACCAGTGCCATTTTCGCATTGATCGTAATCGCCATGATCAATGCACCGATCAGCATGGAAGGAGAACGCACCATCATACGGATGCACATCATAAATGTGTTCTGTACATTATTGACATCGGTGGTTAAACGGGTAATCAGAGATGCGGTAGAATAGCGATCAATGTTGGAAAACGAAAAATCCTGCACACGATCAAACAGCTTTGCACGCAGATTTTTACCGAATCCGATGCCCGCTTTGGCAGAAAATCTGCCGCCCAAGGCGCCGCAGATGAGAGACAAGATCGAAGCAATGATCATAACAATACCGATTTTGACGGTATAGGCAGTATCCAAGGCTTGAATGCCGTTGGTAACCATTTTTGCCATCAGAAAAGGAATCAGGATTTCAAGGCCTGCTTCTCCCAGCATTACAAGAGGCGTATAAATGGCATATTTTTTATATTCCCCCAGACAGGAAAGCAGTTTTTTCATCATTTGCAGCATCAGATTCCTCCTTTATGTTCTGCGGCACAGTGGACAGGATCTGTACAGACAGCATCCTCCTGTGCGATTTCTCTGGCAAGTGTTTGCAGCTCAAGGGGTGTGACTTCCATCGGTGTTCTCCCCAGAGCACGCTCCATATGTTCTGTCATGCGGCATAAATAGTCTGTGAGCTGCTGCAGCTCTGTTTCGGAAAATCCGTCAAAGACCGCCGCATCAAACTGATCGATGACATCACAGCAGCTTTTCAGGACATCCTTACCTGCCTCTGTTAACACAAGCTGCTTGCAGCGCTGATTATCGGGACAGACTGCCGCTGTCAGATATCCCAATTGCTTCAGAGGCTTTATTGTCATGGCTACGGCAGCAGGCGTAATATTCAGCCGTTCCGCCACATCGATCTGCTTGCAGCCGGGATGCTTCAATATATCCTCCAGCAAATGAACCTGCGTTCCATTGAGCGGTGCAGTATGCTCTACCTGTCGGATATAGATCCTACGCAAAAAATGCAGCTTGGCAAATCGGCCGAACAACTTGCGATATCGTTCCGCAGCATTCGGATCCCGGATCGTTTCTGTCATGCAATTACCTCCCGTTCAATTCACCGCTTAACTATTAAGCAATTAATCATTATACTCATGATTCCTGATTCTGTCAAGACGAATTTATCACGATATTGCACAAAAAGCGGCGTAGGATTTTGTGCATATTTCCAATCTCTTGACAAAACTTGGCGGTTGTGGTATGATTGTTGTGTCAGTGCTCATACACTGATGACCTTGAAAATTACAAATCACAAAGCTATGCCGCAAGCAGGATCGCTGCATAGCTTTACATCATATGCAGAGCGGCGCTGCTTACAGCAGCCAATGTGAGGGAAGTTCGGTGAAAATCCGTCGCAACAGCCATTACCGTAACAGTCGGAATACTCACCGCATTCTGCAACGGGAGTCGGAACAGCATTTTTCAAACGCTTGACCGGCACATTTTTGGGTATGAAAAGTGCAACCGTTTGTTGATCCTAGGATAAGGGCGCAGTGTCGGCATTTGACCAAGCGACCGATCTGAATCAACAGGCTGTTGCGCTTTTTTCTGTCTTTTGAATGACAGAAAAAGGCGTTTTTTTTTATTGGGAAAGAGAGGTGGTATTATGGCATCGCACAGCAAAGCGGAGGCAATTCTTTGGCTGCAGCAAATGCAGGAAAAGCTGCTGGCTGAGGGAATCAGACGATATCCGAAACGCAGCGATTTCACTGCCGAGCAAGTCGTTGCGATCAAAGCACATCTCGGGCCATGGCCTCGTGCACTGGAAGCAGCTGCTCTGAAACCATCTTGCAATACCGAGCCGGCTTCCCAAAGCAATGAAAAGCGCATAGTAAAAAACAAATAAAAAAGGAGAAAGTATCATGAAAAAACAAACTTTTGCTGCAATGCTTTTGAGTACGATGCTGACAGCATGCATCATTCCCTGTTTTGCTTCCGCTGCTGACAAAGCGGAGGTAACGGTAACCATTGCCGATGCAAACGGCAATCTTGTACTGACACAGGCCGATGTCATAGTCACGGATGCCGATCAGGATGGTGTACTTACCATCGGTGATGCATTATACGCTGCGCATGAAACCTATTATGAAGGCGGTGCCGCAAGCGGATATTCCGCCTCGATCACCGATTACGGTCTGAGCTTGAATATGCTTTGGGGTAATCCGAACGGCGGCTCGCATGGATACTATCAAAATCATATGGCTCCCTTAAGTCTTTCGGATCCTATTGCCGATGGTGATCGGATCGCTGCATTTTCCTATACGGATCTGACAGGCTGGTCGGATCAGTATTGTTATTTTGATGCAGATACGGTATCGGCAGCCGAAGGAGAACACATCACACTGACCTTGCAGGGCGCAGGATACGATGCGGCTTGGAATCCTGTCTGCGTCCCTGTTGCGGATGCTTATATTGTGCTGGATGGTGTCCGCACTGCTTATCAGACGGATGCGGAAGGAACCGTAACACTGCCTTTATCCGCTGTGGGAACCCATATCATCAGTGCCGAATCGGATACCATGATACTGGTGCCGCCGGTATGTATCGCCGCTGTCACCGCTTCGGATCCATCTGCAGCAGCACCTGCCACAACCTCTGCCGATATGGTCGATACCGGTGACAGCAGCCTGTCTGTATGGCTGCTTGCTGCTGTGAGTCTGATGGGAATCGCTGCAATCGGATGCGGATATCGGATCAGATGCAGAAAGTGAGAACACTATGGCGTTTGCCGTTATGGCTGCTATCGGTATTCTGCTGCTTGCAGAGTATTATATTACCTTGTGCTGCATCCGATCAGCATTCGGCAGTGTATGACAAAATCATACAGGCACAGCTGACATCGTCAGATGCCAAGGATATCCAAGCATGGATTACCGATACATTGGCAGCACGTGCAGGCAGCGGCTCGCCGGAATGGTATGCTATGGCACTTGCACAATCGGGATGCTCTTATAATATGACGGCCTATACAGAAGCACTGCAAACTGCGATTTATGATCCGATGAACAATGCGGTGCAACGTCAGCGATGCGCACTGGCTTTGTTGGCTGCTGATCCCGATCACAGTGCCGATGCAATGGAGCGGCTGCTTGCCGAAACCCTTGGCAAGCAAGGCATCATGAGCGAAATATTCGGTCTGCATCTGATACAGCTTGGAGTACCGTCCGTGCAAAGCATTGCGTCTGTTGTGCAGCTGCTTTGCACGCGTCAGCTTGCGGATGGCGGATGGGCACTTTCGGGCAGCACAGGCGATGTGGATGTGACTGCCATGGTCATTCAGGCATTGGCTCCGCACCGTAAGATACAGGCAGCGGAAGATGCCATTGCACAGGGATTGTCTTTTTTATCGGCAAAGCAGCTGGATGACGGCAGCTTTGTCAGCTATGGCGTATCCAATCCCGAAAGCGGTGCCCAGGTTTGGATCGCACTGGCTGCTCTGGGGATCGATTATCAAACCGATACACGGTTTTGCAAAAACGGCAATACGATCATGGATGCGATCCTGCGGTTTCAGTGTGCATCGGGGGGCTTTTCGCATATCGCAAACGGTAAAGAGAATGCCAATGCCACGGTGCAGGTGTTTTTGGCACTGACGGCGCAACGGCTGCTGGAAACAGAGCAGCGCAGTCTGTATGCTTTTGCACGAAAAGCAGCTCCCGTTACGAACATCTCCACCGCATCTTCAGCGACAGAGCAGATCACAAGCAGTCACAATACCGAACTTGCAACATCCCCTGCCGGAACACTGCCGCTGCGATGGATCCTTACTGCTGTGATCCTTCTGGGTGCAGCTCTGATCTGCGTGATAATGCGGCGGAAAGGACGCCGTCATCCCAATCATATTCTGCTTGTGCTGGGCATCGGGGGGATATTGATCGCTGCGGTATGGTGGATCCGTTTGGAAACACCGGAGCAATATTACGGAACACAAACAGAAAAAAACAATGTGATCGGCAGTGTAACATACAGTATTCGCTGTGATCTGCTGCCGAAAGAGCATACCCATTCTCATTTGCCGGAAAATGGCATTCTGCTTGCTCCGACCGAGCTTGCTCTTGCAGAGGGAGAAACCGTACTGGATCTGCTGTATGAGGTCACAAAAGCTCAGCAGCTTCAACTGGAAGTAAACGGCTTGCAGGATGAGCAGGCTTATATCCGAAGTATTGCTAATCTATATGAGTTCGATTACGGGGATCTATCCGGTTGGGTTTATCGGGTCAACGGAACCTCTCCCTCCATCGGCTGCGGACAATATTTACTTTCGGATGGGGATGTCGTTGAATGGGTCTACTCACTTTCACTGGGAGAGGATCTACCGGATGCGGAACAATAATCAAGGAGGGAAACGATGCAACGTTTTGAGCAGGGACATCCGCTGCCTGTTGCCATACACCTGCTAAGCACAGCACTGATTGCCATGTTCTGCCGTGACCCGTTGCTGCTGGGACTTTCTCTTTGCAGTGCATTGGGCTGTTATTGGCTGCAGCGACTGGATCATAGACTGCATCGATGGGCTTTGCTGCTGTTTTTCGGCTTCACTCTGCTGACACCGTTATGGAATCAACGCGGCTCGACTGTATTGTTTGTTCTCAACGATCGTCCTGTTACGTTGGAAGCGGTATGCTATGGTGCTGTATCTGCACTGATGCTGCTTGCAGTACTGTATTGGTTTGCGCTGTTTTCCCATTGGATGACAACCGATCGGCTTTTGTATCTTTTCCGACGGCTTTCTCCAAAGCTTGCGCTGACTGTCTCCATGGGATTGCGGCAGGCATCCCTGCTTTCAGCACAGCTGCGGCAGATTCGTGAGGCGCAGACGGTAATGGGTTTGCAGCAGGAACAGAATCTCATAGATCGGGTACGCAGTGAACTGCGCAGCCTTTCCGCAGTCCTTTCGTGGGGATTGGAAAACGGCATCGTGACAGCGGACAGCATGAGCGCAAGAGGCTATGGAACCCAAAGACGAAGCAGCTTTTCGTTGTTTGTATTTCATCGAAAGGATGCACTGCATCTGCTGATCGTTATCGTGCTGACGGCATCGGTATTGCTGAGCATAACAAAGGGTGTGCTGTTGGATACCTATTATCCGGCGATACAGCTTCCGGCTTGGAACGGATATTCATGGATTTGCTATTGTGCATACGGATTGCTTTCTTGCTACCCCCTGCTTCAAAACGGAAAGGAGACGCTGCAATGGCGATACTTACAGTCGAAAATTTGAGCTTTTGGTATCCGGAACAGACCAAGCCTGCTATTGAGGAAATCTCTTTTTCGGTGGAAGAAGGTGCCTTTGTCACGCTCTGCGGCACAACAGGCTGTGGGAAAAGTACGCTGCTGCGTCTTTGTAAGCGAGAGCTGATTCCTCGTGGTGAGCAAAAGGGAGTCGTATGTTTTCAAGGAAAGCCGCTTGGCGCTCTGGATGCCCGTACTGCAGCTTCAGACATTGGATTTGTCGCGCAGCAGCCTGAACAGCAGATCGTTACCGATAAAGTATGGCATGAGCTTGCATTCGGACTGGAAAATCTCGGTCTGCCGCAACAGGAGATCCGCCGACGTGTTGCGGAAATGGCATCTTATTTTGGTATTACCGAATGGTTTGAACGAGATACGGCATCTCTTTCAGGCGGGCAAAAACAGCTTTTGAATCTGGCAGCGGTAATGATCATGCAGCCAAAGCTTCTTTTGCTGGATGAACCAACAGCGCAGCTGGATCCGATTGCGGCAGGTGAATTTATCACAACACTGCATCAGCTCAATCGGGAGCTGTCTCTGACCATTCTCATGACCGAGCATCGGCTGGAGGAGGTCATACCGCTTTCGGATACACTCATGGTCATGGAGCATGGCAAACAAATCGCTTATGATTCACCTCGCAGCGTACTTTCGACAATATCTCCGACATCTCCCCTGCTGGGCGGTATGCCCGCTGCAGCGCAGCTATATCACGCTTTAGGTGCAGGAACTTCTCACTGTCCTCTGACACCAAGAGAAGGCAGAATGTACTTACAGGAACACTGTGCCCTGCCATCCCGTCTGCCTGCAGCAGCATCCCAAACATCGTCTGCATCAGCGCCTGCTCTGGAATGGAAGGGTGTTTATCAGCGATATCATCGCAATGCGCCGGATATCCTGACGGATTTTTCCTTGTGCATCCATGAAGGAGAATGCTTTTGTCTGTTGGGTGGAAACGGTGCCGGAAAATCCACTGCATTAAAAGCCGCAGCAGGACTGCTGAAGCCTTATGCAGGCAGCATTCGTATCTTCGGAAAAAAACAGTCAGACTATACAAACGGCACTTTGTATCATCATTGTCTTGCCATGCTGCCGCAGAATGTACAGACACTGTTTGTGAAAAACACTGTGAAAGAGGAACTTGCGGAGATCGGCACTGCAGCAGAAACCTTCCCATTTGATCTGACACAATGGTATGATCGCCATCCCTATGATGTCAGCGGCGGAGAGCAGCAGCTCATCGCTCTTGCCAAGATCATGGGACAGAAGCCGCGGATCCTATTGCTTGATGAGCCGACGAAGGGTCTGGATGCGGATGCCAAAGCACGATTGGGGCGTGTGCTGCATACCTTACAGCTTCAAGGTGTGACCATCGTGATCGTGACCCATGACATTACCTTTGCTGCTGTTTATGCACAGCGATGCGGACTGCTGTTTCGCGGAAATCTGATAGCGGCAGAACCGCCGGACCGTTTTTTTGCAGGCAATCATTTTTATACTACCGCCGCCCATCGGATGAGCAGAGGACTATGCGAAAATGCCATCACGGTAGAGCAGCTCGCACAGTACGGCAAACTGCGGATACAACAGGAGGGTGCCCATGCAGATCATAGAGCATAAGCAAACCCGGATTTTACTGTCATGGCTGCTCCCGCTTTTGATCATGCCGCCGATCGTTTATCTCAGCACGAAGCTGAACACCCGCTATACGGCCGCCATGATCCTGCTGATGGTAGCATTGACCCTGCTGCTGTTTCTTTCAGGCATCAGCCGCAAGGAGCTTGGTACCCGCAGAATGGTTCTTTCAACCATTTTTATCGGCATGGCAATTGCCGGACGCGCACTGCCGATCATCAAGCCCGTAACAGCACTGACGATTCTTGCGGCAATGTATCTTGGCAAAGAAGCCGGCTTCCTTGTGGGAGCATTGTCTGCAGTGCTTTCCAATTTCTTTTTCGGCCAAGGTCCATGGACACCGTTTCAGATGCTTGCATGGGGATTGATCGGCTGGCTTGCCGGTATTCTTGCAGTACCGCTGCAGCGGCATCGATGGCTGCTGCTGGGATACGGCGCAATCACCGGCTTAGGATACTCCATGCTGATGGATGTCTGGACGGTATTATGGCATTATGAAAACTTTTCAGCAGCATCTTATGGCGCTGTGCTGATCACAGCTATACCGCATATGCTTTTATATGTTTGCGGCAATGTGTTGTTTCTGGCGGTGCTCGGTAAGCCGATTGGCGATAAGCTGCTGCGGATCCGGAAAAAATATGGTATATAGAATGGCAGGGGTGCATACTTCTGTCATTCTTTTTCGCAAAAAGAATGACGAGCTGCAAACAAAAGTTGAAAAAAAGCAAAATCTGTGCTATAATAGATCCCATATTACGAAATATAGGAGAAGCATCCGCTGCTATGAGTATTTTAACCGTTGAAAATGTGACCCACGGCTTTGGTGCCCGTCAGATCCTGAACAATGCATCCTTTCGTCTGCTCAAAGGAGAGCATATCGGACTGGTTGGTGCAAATGGGGAAGGAAAATCTACTTTTTTGAATATTATTACCGGCAAGCTTGCACCCGATGAAGGCAAGATCGAGTGGTGCAGACGTATCACCACAGGCTATCTGGATCAATACAGCACACTGCAAAAAGGCAAAACGATCTATGATGTACTGCGGGATGCCTTTGGGTATCTGGAAGAACTGGAACAGGAAATGCTTGCGCTCTATGATACAATGGGAGATTGTTCCGAGGAAGAACTGGAAAAAGCCATGGAAGAAGTCGGCGAGATCCAGAATATGCTGGATTACAGCGGATATTACACCATCGATGCCAAGATCTCGGAATATGCAAACGGTCTGGGCTTGGGCGAGATCGGCCTGGATCGGGATGTATCGGAGCTATCCGGCGGTCAACGTGCCAAAGTGCTGCTGGCAAAGGTGCTGCTGGAAAATCCTATGATCCTGATCCTTGATGAGCCGACAAATTTCCTTGACGAAAATCATATTGCCTGGCTGAAGGAATTTTTGAGAAACTATGAAAATGCATTCATTTTAGTATCGCACGATATCCCTTTCCTCAATGATGTGGTCAATGTGATCTATCATGTAGAGAATGCCGTACTGACTCGATATGCAGGTGATTATGACAATTTCCTGCGGATGTATGAACTGAAAAAGCGTCAGCTGGAGCAGGCATATGAAAAGCAGCAAAAGGAAATTGCTGATCTGGAGGATTTTATTGCTCGCAACAAGGCAAGAGTTGCTACGACGAATATGGCGAAATCCCGCCAGAAAAAACTGGATAAGATGGATAAAATCACATTGGGTGCCCGAAAAGCAGAGCTGTCTTTTGGCTTCACTCCGGCCAGAACACCCGGCCGTGTCGTGATCGAATGCCGCGATCTGGTACTTGGCTATGATGAGCCGTTGACACGTCCTGTTTCTCTGAAACTGGAATGCGGACAAAAAATCGCAATCAAGGGCGTAAACGGTCTTGGCAAATCCACACTGTTGAAAACACTGCTCAAACTGATCCCGCCGATCAGCGGAACAGTAGAGCATGACCAATTCATAGAACCGGGTTATTTTGAGCAGGAGGAAATTGCAACCTCGGAAACCGCTTTGCAGACCATCTGGGATGCATATCCTGCCATGAGCAATGGCGAAGTGCGGGCTGCTTTGGCAAGATGCGGACTGACCACAGAACATATCACCTCACAGATGCGAGTGCTTTCCGGCGGCGAAAATGCCAAGGTGCGGCTATGCCGTCTGATGCTGAAAAGCATCAATCTGCTGGTGCTGGATGAACCGACCAATCATCTGGATGTAGATGCCAAGGATGAATTGAAGCGTGCCATCAAAGAGTTCAAAGGCACCGTATTGCTGGTAAGCCACGAGCCGGAGTTTTATTATGATGTTGCCGATGAGGTATGGAATCTTGAGGATTGGACCACCAAAATCGTCTGATGGTAATACACTTCGTGAATAAGCCGGTGTATGGATATAGGAAAAAAGCATAATAAAGCCGCTTCTGACAGAAATGTCAGAAGCGGCTTTTGCTTGCAGTCATGTATCGTGTGCTGCAATCTTTTTGCGATTACGGATCAACGATTTTCACTTTGATTTTGTGCGCTTCGGTGGATTGCATACTTGAAAACACGCCTTTGTTTCCGAAGCGACCACGCCGGAAAGCACGATCAGTGCCGTAATATTCGGCAGTGCCATCAGACCGTTACAAATATCCGCAAGATTCCATACTGCTTCAACGGTCAGATAAGGTCCGATGAATACCGCTGCAATATACAGCCAACGATAGCACAGCGTTGCTGTTCGGTTTGCACCGCTTAAATAAGAAAGGCAACGCTCAGAATAATAATTCCATCCTAAAATAGTAGTAAATGCGAAAAACACCAAACAAGCCATCAGAATCAATGCAGAGATTTTTTCGGGAAAGGGCAACCCATATTGGAACGCAGCCGTTGTGATCTCTACGCCTTGCAATGCGGGATTCTGCTCCAGACAACCGGACATTACAATAGCAAGTCCTGTCATGGTGCAGACGATGATTGTATCAATAAAAGTACCGGTCATAGTGATCAGACCTTGTCTTGCAGGATCTGAGGTTTTGGCTGCCGCTGCAGCGATCGGTGCAGAACCAAGACCCGCTTCATTGGAAAAAATGCCTCTGGCAATACCGGATTGCATGGAAGCAAACACCGCACCCAGTGCACCGCCTGCAACTGCACGCAAACCAAATGCACTCTCAAAAATCGTTCGTATTGCATTGGGGATCTCTTTGATATGCAAGCCGATCATCAGCAGACAACAGCATGCATACAGCACGACCATAGCTGGAACAACAATTTCGGATACCGTTGCGATCCGCTTGATGCCACCGATGATGATCAATGCCACAAGAACTGTAATGATCGCACCAACGATCATTTGCGCATAGGTATATTCCATGCCGAACAGTGAAACCGTGTGCTGTCGTTCAGGATCAAAGAAATTGGTTGCAGCCGTGGTAATACCGTTAATCTGGGTAATAGTACCGATTCCCATGATGCCGGCAAGCAATGCAAATACCGCAAAGAGCTTTGCAAGCCATTTCCATTTCTTACCCATACCTTTTTCGATATAGTAAAACGGTCCGCCCAGCATCTGTCCCTGTGCATCCCGTGTACGGTATTTCACTGCCAGCAAGCCTTCTGCATATTTCGTTGCCATTCCGAATAACGCGGCAACTTCCATCCACAGCAAAGCACCCGGGCCGCCGGCAGCAATGGCGGTTGCTACACCTACGATATTTCCTGTTCCGATGGTGGCAGAGAGTGCTGTGCATAATGCAGCAAAGGAAGATACTTCTCCCTGCCCTTGCTGTTCCGATGAAACCATATAGCGCAAAGCGAGTCCAAGCTTGCGAAACTGTAACCCTTTCAGCCGGATGGTCAACAAAATACCGCAGAATAAAATCAGCACGATCAACGGTACACCCCAGATGATGCTGTCAATCTCACGGATTATACGATTGAAGGTATCCACAGAAGCCTCCTGTTAAAATTTTCACATACTTTTTGTATTATACCACCATCCTGCAGATTCGTCAAGAGTAATGCGGGAAAGTCAAAAAATAATATTTCAAAATAAAAAAAGGACAGCTGCTCCGGTCGTTCGGAACATTCTGTCCTTTTTGTTGCCTAATCAGGAATGCCGTTTCGGCTCTAAGCGCATGGTACGCAGCCGCAGTGCATTGATCAACACCGAAACAGAGCTGAAGCTCATGGCAGCTGCACCGAACATCGGATTGAGCAGAATATGAAAAATCGGATACAGTGCGCCCATGGCAATGGGAATTCCCAGACAATTATAGCCAAATGCCCAAAACAGATTCTGTTTGATGTTTTGTACGGTACAGCGACTGAGATGCAGTGCGGTACGAATCAGAGAAAGCTCCGGGCGCATAAGCACGATATCGGCGCTTTCCATTGCCACATCCGTTCCAGATCCCATGGCAACACCGATCTCTGCCTGCACCAGCGCAGGTGCATCGTTCATACCATCGCCTACCATCATAACACAGCGTCCCTGCTGCTGCAATTGCGTAACGATGCTGATCTTATCGTCCGGCAGTACTTCGGCGTAAAACTCGGTAATGCCGGTTTGCTTGGCAATCGACGCCGCTGTTGCACGGTGATCGCCGGTCAGCATGACGATGCGCAGGCCATCCTCCTGAAGTGCGCGGATGGCAGCAACAGCATCTTGACGAAGCGTATCGGCAATGGCAACGGCACCAAAATAGCTGCCATCAACTGCACACAGCACAGGCGTTGCGCCCTGCGAGGTGATCTGCTCGACTATAGTCTGCGGTATCGTGATCCCATGCTCTTTCAGATAGCGAACACTGCCTACGAGAACGGATTTTCCAAAGATCTCGCAATGCACACCCAGGCCGGTATCGGCTTGGAACGCAGTGCATTCGGGAATCGCATACCCTCTTGCATTGGCTTCGCTGATCATCGCACACGCAAGGGGATGCTCAGAATGAAGCTCTGCGGCAGCAAGAACAGACAACAGGGTCTGTTCGTCTGTTTGATGGGGATAGCAGGCACACACAGTCGGCGTGCCGATGGTAAGTGTGCCGGTTTTATCCAATATTACGGTATCTACATGATGAGCAAGCTCCAGCGTATCGCCGCCGCGGAACAGAATGCCTAAGGATGCACCTCTGCCGGTAGCAGTTAATATGGCGGTAGGCGTAGCAAGACCTAGCGCACAAGGACAGGCAATCACAAGCACTGAGACAAAAATCTGCAATACAAACTGAGCAGATTTTCCGTTGAATGCCCAAAATGCAGCCGCCAGCACCGCCAGACCGATGACTATAGGAACAAACACACCGGATACACGATCGGCAAGACGGGCAATAGGAGCTTTTCGTCCTTGGGCTTCTTCAACAAGTTTGACCATCTGTGCCAATGCGGTATCGGCACCAACCTTGTTGGCACGGATCGTAAGGGTTCCGTTGCCATTGAGTGTTCCACCGAATACGGCATCGCCTGCCAATTTATCCACAGGCAGACTTTCTCCGGTCAGCATGGATTCGTTGACAGCCGAGCTTCCTTCGATCACAACACCGTCTGTGGGGATCTTTTCTCCGGGACGCACCAGCAGCAGATCGTCGATTTTGATCATTTCAGCTTTTATCTGAATTTCGCTGCCGTCACGCAGCACCGAAGCAAGCTTGGGCGCCAGCGCCGAAAGTGCCCGGATCGCCTCGGCGGACTTGGATTTCGCGCCCGATTCCATCGTTTTGCCAAAGGTGATCAATGTCAGAATTCCGGCGGCGGATTCAAAATAAAGCTGATGCACGAAAGAATTGTCACCTCTGCCGATCTGTATCATGGCATAAAGGCTGTAGCCCAATGCCGAAATGGTGCCCATGGCGATAAGGCTGTCCATATTGGGGCTTGCCTGCAAGAGATTCCGAATACCGGCTCGGTAAAATGGAAATCCAAGGATCACAGGCGGCAGCGTCAGAAGCAATTGCGTAAGAGCAAATCTCATCGGTGATACCGCAGGATCGAAAAAGGCAGGCAAAGGCATCCCCAGCATATGCCCCATAGTCAGGATCATCAGCAAAACCGTAAAGACAATGGAGCCGATCAGACGACGCCGGAGCTTTTGCTGTGCAGTCAGCTTGGGCTTTTGGGTATCAGGACGAGGCAGCTGAAACCCTAATGCTTCTACTGTCTCACGGATTTTTGCTTCTGTGATCATCTCCGGAGCATATTCGACCGTAAGCTGCTCTGTTGCAAAATTCACGGATGCAGAAGTGATGCCTTCCTGCTTGCGCAAACGCCGTTCAATGCGTGCGGCACAGGCAGAACAGGTCATACCTGCAACCGAAAAGCGTTGTTCCATGTTACCCCTCATTTCATTGCGGAATGAATCCATTATACCACAAAGTTTATCGCCTTGCAAGGCGATGCTGTTGACAAATTTCGGTGTATGTGCTACACTGTATATGCTTGATTGCAACGATATTATACCGAGATCGGAGGTGTCAGGGCAAATGATAACCGAAATAGTCCTTGCAGCATTCTGGCTGCTGAGCAATGTCAATGCCGGCGATAATACGCCTGTGGGACTGTATCTTGCCATCGGCGGCATCGCACTGCTGCTGATGATTGCTATGGCTGCAACAAAAGCACTTTCCAACAAAGAAAACAAAAACGATCAGAACAAGAGTGCAAAATCCAAGGCTACAGAAAAGGATTCTGAAACGAAGTAAATCTTGCACTGCGATAAATTGATGCAACGCTGCATATATATCATTTTGAGGTGATGCAGGATGCAGTGCAGGATTTCCTATCTGCGGCAGTTGGAACTGATCGATATCCGCACAGGTGAACGTCTGGGGTTTGCAGATGATTTTGCTGTGGATACAGAAACCGGCAGAATGCTTTCCATAATCCGCTACGGCAAAGAACGCTGCTTTGGTTTTTTCGGCAGAGAAAAAGATCATGAACTGCCGTTTTCCTGTGTCCGGCAGATCGGAAAGCAACTCATACTGCTGGATTCGGGACAGCCCTATACACAGAATGCCACAGTTGATCCTTTGTTGCCGAAGGATCCGTTAGCACCCTATTATACCGACCGTCCAACAAACAAAAAGCAAAGCCGATACCGTTGGTTTTCATAACAAAAAGAAAGCGCCTCTCGCTGATTTGAAGCAGCAAGAGGCGCTTTTCAATTGGATCAGAGATATGCCGGGTTATTTGAACATCACTTTACGTTCGATCGCCTTGACGATCTCGACAATAGGAACGATCAGTGCAGCAAGACCGATACCGATAAGATACTGTGTCGGTTCAAGCGCTACCAAAGAAAAGATGGTCTGCAATCCGGGAATCAGCAGCAGCGGCACCGTAAGCAGAACGGATAAGCCAATTGCGCCCAGCATAGCAAGATTCCGGCTGTGCATAGTGAAAACAGAGCCATAGAGACTGCGCATATTCCAAGCATGGAACATTTCACAGAAGGAAAGTGTCAGAAATGCCATCGTATCACCGGCTTCGGGGCTGGTCTGGGCGCCGACCACATAGGCCGCCAATGTCAGGATCGCAATCACTGCGCCCTGCCAGAGCAAATTGATCCCCATGCCCTCAGCAAAGATATGGGTATTGCTGCTGCGCGGTTTTCTGTTCATAATGCCTCGCTCAGCAGGCTCCATACCCAGAGCGATGGCAGGGAAGGTGTCAGAAATCAGATTGATCCACAACAGATGCACAGGCTGGAAGATCGTAAAGGGTCCGCCTGTGAGACTGCCCAAACCAATCGTGGCGATCAGAATGCACAGCACCTCGCTGAGATTACTGGAAAGCAGGAACTGGATCGCCTTACGGATATTGTCGTAAATACGGCGGCCTTCCTCAACGGCATTGACAATGGTAGCAAAGTTATCATCGGCAAGCACCATATCTGCTACATTCTTGGTAACATCGGTACCGGTAATACCCATGCCGACACCGATATCGGCACTTTTGATGGAAGGTGCATCGTTAACACCGTCACCGGTCATTGCCGTGGTTTTATTCTGTTTTCTCCATGCATTCACGATCCGAACCTTGTGCTCGGGCTGCACACGGGCATAAACACTGTATTCGGCAACATGCTTTTCAAATTCTTCATCGGGGATCCGGCTCAGCTCGGCACCGGTAAGTGCCTTCTGCCCTTCATTTAAGATTCCCAGTTCTGTTGCGATGGCAACAGCAGTATCCTTATGATCGCCTGTAATCATGATAGGACGAACACCGGCACTGCGGCAAAGCTCAATGGCAGGCTTGACTTCGGGACGAACAGGATCGATCATACCGGTCAGTCCGATATAAATGAGATCCTGCTCCAATGTTTCGGGATTGCTGTCGGCAGGCAGAGCCGTATGCTCACGATAAGCAGCCAGCAATACACGCAAAGCCTGATCTGCCATTTCTTTATTGGATTGCAGGATGCGGGTGCGGTCTGCATCGGTCATAGGACGAACAATACCGTTTTCCTGAATACGGGTGCAGCAGCGCAGTGCCTCATCGGGCGCACCCTTTGTGTACTGCACATAACCCTGTTCGGTCTTGTGCACCGTAGACATCATCTTACGCATGGAATCAAAGGGCGCTTCCATCACACGGGGTGTCTGGGCTTCCATTTCATATTTACGCAAGCCAAGCGTATTGGCATAACTGACAAGCGCTGCCTCTGTCGGCTCACCGGTTACGCTGCCGTCGGTATTGAGCACAGCATCACAGCAAAGCGCCATTGCACGAGCCAGCAGTTGTTCTTCCTCGGCGGAATGCTTGGTGACCGTCATTTTATTCTGCGTAAGCGTACCGGTCTTATCACTGCAGATGATCTCGGCACAGCCCAGCGCCTCAACAGCAGTGAGCTTACGGATCACCGCACTGCGCTTGGACATATTGGTCACACCAATGGAAAGCACCACCGTGACAACGGCGGCAAGGCCCTCGGGAATCGCAGCAACAGCAAGACTTACCGAAAGCATAAAGGATTCCAAAAATGCAGGCAGCGTCAGCTCACCGCCCTGTACCAGAATGCGGACAACATTCAGTCCAAGAATGAAAACACAGATCCCCAATACGGCAAAGGATAGGATTTTGCTGAGCTGATTCAGCTTTTTCTGCAGCGGCGTATCGTCATCATCGGCAGTCGCAATCGCTGTTGCGATCTTGCCCATTTCGGTCTGCATACCGGTAGCCACCACAACAGCCTTGGCTCTGCCGTAAGCAATGGTAGAGCCCATATACAGCATATTGCGGCGATCGCCCAGCGGCACTTCATCTCCATGCAATACATCGCTGATCTTATCGGAAGGCACACTTTCACCGGTGAGTGCGGCTTCTTCGGATTTCAGTGCAGCACATTCAAGGATACGGCAGTCGGCAGGCACACTGTCACCGGCTTCCAGATTGATGACATCACCAATTACAAGCTCCGCACTTGCAACCAATTTTGCATCTCCGTCACGCAGCACCTTGCTCTGCGCAGCACTCATCGCCTGCAACGCAGCGATCGCGGCCTCAGCTTTGTTCTCTTGATATACGCCCAACACGGCGTTGGCAATTACAACAAACAGAATGATGAAAGCATCCGGCTCCAGATGACCTTCGGCGATAATGCCGGTCAAAGCGGAAACCACAGCAGCGGCAATCAGCACAAGGATCATGGGGTTCTTGAATTGCTCAATAAATCTTGCCAACAGCGATTGTTTCGGCGGCTCCTCCAGCTGATTGGGGCCGTTTGCTTTCAGACGTTCGGCGGCTTCCTGAGAGGACAGACCGGCCTCAGTACTCCTGACCTCGGCAAGCACCTCTTCGGTTGAAACCAGATAATGCTTCATACTTGCTTGTTCCTTTCCTGCAAATGTAATCGGGCGGCTTGCAAAGCAGCGGCGCAGAGACAGCAAATAACGAAAAAGACCTCCGCTCCGGCTTACATGAAAAACCAAAGCGAAAGTCTTGCCAATTCTATTTCATGCGGCTGTATGAATGATTCCATACAACGCCATGACGCAATGAAATCCGTCGTATTACGCCGGCGGCTACTCCCTGTTCGCAATGGTATACAGTATACCATATTCTGCCGTCATTGTCAATATTATCGGCATGATTTCATCAGATTATGCGTACTGCTGTGAGTTTGACATCTGTTTTTCGTTGATTTTGCTTGACTACCTGTGCTGCCTATATCTGTGAATAGCAGCCAAATAAAGAGGGTATACTTTGTAACGAACACGCAAAGGAGGCGCATGAATTTGCAGATGGCAACAAATAGTACCGATCGGCTGCTGCCGGAGGAGGACGGCTTGCTTTCCGGCAGAATCACACCGGAAAGTGCGATGTGGCTGGGCGCAGTGCTGGCAGAAGCTTCTGCTCGCTGTATGGTAGGATTTTCTCCCGATTCTGCCTTTGCCCGCGCTGCGGCATATACCGTATGCGGTGCAGCAGCGGCAGCAGGCGGACAAACAGTTTTGGTGCCGGATTGTATCCCCATTGAGCTTGGGGCCGCATCCATAGCAGGCGATTGTGATATGATCCTGCATATTGATGAGGCACGGATGCGTATGTTTGCACGAGGTCTGCTGCCATTGCCTGCGATACAGACGGAAATTCTGATGGCCGGTAAAAAAACCGGCTGGCTGCAGCGTACCGAATATGGCAGCACAATCGATGGAGAAGGTCTGCGGATGCTGTATCCGAAAGAGGTGCTGCGCCGTTTGCCCACAGCACTGCGAGGTATGCCCGAGATCAGTACGGCAGCACCGAGATTGTATGCATTATGTCAAAGACTGTTTCGGGGCGGCAGAGGCGAATTGCTGACCTTCCAGATGTCGGGAGACGGCAGAAAAGTTTCATTGTATACCGAAAAAACCGGCTGGATCTTCTACGAACGGCTGCTGCTTCTGGTAGCAGGACAGTACTTCGCCGAAGGCAGAGATGCTGCATTGCCTTATTGGATGCCTCGTGCTGCCGAGGAGCTTGCTGCAAGCTGCCATCGCAGAGTGCTGCGGTATGCTTCGGCATCAGACGGCACCGATGCGGAAGCCAGGGCTTTGGCATTGCGTCAGGGAATCACATTGGATGCAGCTGTGCTCTGTGCAGAATTTTTGCGTATGTATGCCGAGCATGACGGCTCGCTGACAGAATGGCTTGCGCATTTGCCGAACAGTCATACGGTACGACGGATCGTGCGGCTTTCCGAAACCGAGGATTCTGCAGGTGTTGCAAAGCGCTGCTCGGCGCAGGGACAATGGAATACCCATTGGACAGCCGAGGGTCTAGTGGCAGAGAATGCTCGAGGACAGGCATTGCTTCGCCCTTCCCGCAGCGGCAAAAGCCTTACCTTATGGGCAGAAGCACAAAGCATGGAGCTTGCAGCTGAGATTGCAGGCGATCTTACCGCACTGCTTGAGCAATAAACGCTGTGTATTCTTTTTTGTGTCGTGCTGCTTTGCAGACACGGCGTTACATCTGACCAATCGGAAAAAGCCCTTGACTTTTCAGCGTTTTTATCGTATACTAGTATCTGTATGATTATGTCCGGAAATCAATCTGTTTTTCTGCACAAAAAAGTGTTATGGCAGAAAAACTGCAAGAAAGAGAGGTAACCATTTGAATCGAAAACCCAATCATCCCAATCATTCCAACTCTGCGGCTGCCGGAGGACATCGCAGCAGCAATCGGAGAACACGGAACGGAATCCCGATCGCTGCCGTTGGGCGCAAATTTTTCCCCGGCGAAACGAATCCGGAGAAAACTGAGAAAAAACAACGCAAACCGGAACAGCTTCCTGTCATTGCAAAAAAAGCATCCGCAGAATCCAAAGAAACAAGGGATCGAAACAATACCGAACGGGCCAAAACTCCGGTTCGGATCATTCCGTTAGGCGGCTTGGGCGAGATCGGCAAAAACATGACCGTGATCGAATGTGCCAATGATATGTTTATCATTGACTGCGGTCTGGCATTTCCCGATGCGGAAATGCTGGGTGTAGATCTGGTCATTCCCGATTTTACTTATATCGAGAGAAATGTGGATCGTCTGCGTGGTGTCGTACTCACGCACGGTCATGAGGATCACATCGGCAGTCTTGCCTATTTGCTGAAAAAAGTCAATGTGCCGATTTACGGCACCTGTCTTACACTTGCGCTGGTAGAATCCAAGCTGAAAGAGCATCAGCTCAACAACAGTGCAAAGCTCAATGTAGTAAAGCCCCGTCAGACTGTACGCATGGGCTGCATGGCGGTGGAATTCATTCATGTCAACCATTCCATTCCCGATGCGGTTGGTCTTGCTGTGCATACCCCTGCCGGCGTGATCGTGCATACAGGCGATTTCAAGGTCGATTATTCCCCCATCAACGGCGGCATCATTGATCTGGCACGATTTGGCGAGCTTGGATCCAGAGGCGTGCTGGCTCTGATGGCGGATTCAACCAACGCAGAGCGATCCGGCTCAACACCCACAGAGCGTACCGTAGGCGAATCCTTTGAAAAGCTGTTTGCCTCTGCTGATGGCAGACGGATTATCATTGCAACCTTTTCTTCCAACATTCACCGAATCCAGCAGATCATTGATTGTGCTGAGCGTTATGGCAGAAAGGTTGCGGTGTTTGGCCGCAGTATGGTGAATGTCATCAACATTGCAACACAGCTCGGTTATTTGCAGGTGAAAAAAGGCACTATCATTGATATCGAGCTGATGAATCGATATTCCGCAGATCAGATCGTACTGATCACTACCGGCAGTCAGGGTGAGCCGATGTCTGCACTGACCCGTATGGCAATGCATGATCACAAGAAGGTTGCCATCACCTCGCAGGATCTCATTATCATATCCGCAACACCGATTCCCGGCAATGAAAAATATGTGACCAAAGTGGTCAATGAGCTGATGAAATCCGGTGCGCGGGTCGTATATGAAAGAATGTATGAGGTGCATGTTTCGGGTCACGCCTGCCAGGAAGAACTGAAACTCATGCTGGCACTCACCAAGCCGAAATTCTTCCTGCCTGTCCATGGCGAATATAAACATCTGAAAAAGCATGCGCAATTGGCTCTGGAAATGGGAATGGCAAAGGAAAATATCATTTTGCCTGAGCTTGGCAATGTCATTGAAACCAATGGTGTACAAATGAAGGTCGTTTCGCAGGCACCTGCCGGCAGTGTGCTGGTGGATGGTCTCGGTGTAGGCGACGTTGGCGCAATTGTACTCCGTGACCGCAAGCATCTGGCACAGGATGGTCTGATTATTGTGGTCGTCGGCATCGACCGAGCCACAGGTGCTGTGGTTTCGGGACCTGAGCTGATCTCCAGAGGCTTTGTCTATGTGAGAGAATCCGAGGAAATGATGGAAGGCGCCAAGCAGCTGATCCGGGATACACTGGAAAACTGCAGTCCCGAGCAAATGCGGGATTGGAATGGCTTGAAGCTGCAGCTGCGTGATGTGCTGAGTGATTATATCAAAGCGGCAACACAGCGTCGTCCCATGATTCTGCCGATCATTATGGAAATGGAATAATACAATACAAAAAAACGCTCTGAAAGAGGGTGAAGGAATGCGAAACAAACGATTATGGCGTCCGGTATGCGCTTTTGTTCTGCTGCTGCTTGCTGGGGTATGCGTGCTGATCGCATTGGGACAGATGCAGCAGAAGCTGTTGTTCTGGAGCGCAGTGGTGCTGCTGTTTGGCGGTGCTGCGTGGACGATCGTGGAAGGCTTTCTTGCACGGAAAAATCTGATCCGCTATGTTTCCGAGATGAGCACTGCACTCACCGAAACAGGACACAGTGTTCCGGAAGAAATGCGGATCCCTATTGCCATTCTCAATGAACAGCATGAGATCATCTGGTATAACAGCAGCTTCTATCATTGTGTGGCAGGCGGTATGGATCTGTATGGCAAGCCTCTGCAAACCGTTTTGCCCATCGACTATCAAAAGCTGATGGAGGACGGCGTTTGTGAGGCGACTTTGCCGGCATATGCTTACCGTATTTTCCGCACAGTATATCAGGACGAAGGAAAAGAAACATATCTGCTCTGTTTCCAAGATATTACCGCACATATGGAGCTGCGCAGACGATTCTTTAACACCCGCCTTTGTGCTATGCATATTGTGGTGGACAATTTTGAGGATCTGTTTAACGGCTCTCGTCAGAGCGAACGTGCCGCAGTACTGGCTGCACTGGAGAATCTGTTTGAAAAAGCACTGGAAGGCAGTGAAAGCATCTTCTGCCGTTTGGATGAGGATCGTTTTCTCGTCATTACCGAATATCAATATTATCAGAAAATGGAAGCCGGTCGGTTTCCTCTTCTGGACGAAGCACGCAAGATCTTAGTCGGCGGTAAAACACCGCTTACCCTCTCGATCGGTGTGGGTAAGGATGGCACAACCTTTGCACAGAATGAAAGCTTTGCACAGCAATCTTTGGATATGGCATTGGGCAGAGGCGGCGATCAGGCCGCTGTGAAAACCAAGTCCGGATACACATTCTACGGCGGCGTATCCAAAGGTGTGGAGCATAAATCCAAAACCAGATATCGTGCTATTGCAAGGGCACTGCAGGAAATGATCGAAGGCTGTGAGCAGGTGATCGTAATGGGTCACCGCTTCAGCGATCTGGATGCAGTCGGCTCCGCTGTAGGTGTGGCTTTCATCGCCGAGGAACTGGGGAAGCCTGCTTCCATTGCAATCAAAGCACAGGCAACACTGGCAAAACCGCTGGTAGAACGCCTGCTGCGGGAGCGTCCTTCTTTGCTGATCCCCCCCGAAGAAGCAAGAGAACGCATAACAGATAATACATTGCTGGTCATCGTGGATACCATGAACAAGGATATTCTTGAGGATATGGCCTTGTATCAGATGGCAAAGCATGTGGTGGTCATCGATCATCACCGCAAGATGGTCAATTACATCGATAATACCATTCTGAGTCTGCATGAACCACATGCATCCTCTGCCTCCGAGCTGGTGGCAGAGATGATCCAGTATCTGGATTGCCGTGATACTATGCCGCAGCTTTGTGCGGAATCACTGCTTTCGGGTATTATGCTGGATACGAAGAACTTTGTAATGCAGACCGGCGTGCATACGTTTGAAGCAGCAGCATATCTGCGGCAGCGGGGAGCAGATCCGATCGTAGTAAAAACGCTCTTTGCCGCAACCATGACTGCTTACCGGCAGCGCTCCCGCTTGGTGGTGGATGCAGAGCTGCATCGCTGCTGTGCCATTACTGTTGCAAGAGAATCGGTGCCGGATATCCAGATCATTGCCTCTCAGACAGCCGATGAGCTGCTGGGAATCGAAGGCGTGGATGCCTCTTTCGTGATTTTTCCCAATGGTAATATGAGCTGTATTTCCGCACGCTCTCTGGGCAGGATGAATGTACAGGTCATCATGGAACAGTTGGGCGGCGGCGGTCATCAGACCATGGCTGCGGTACAACGTACCGACTGTACGCCATCGGCATTGCGGCTGGAACTGATCGCTGCATTGGATGCGCTTGATACCGAACCGGCCGAACAGCAGCCCGATGCATCCTAAAAACGCATATTACGGTTTGTCACCGATTTAGAGTCAAACAAACGATCAATACAGAAAGGATGGTCTTTTATGAAAGTTATTTTGTTGCAGGATATTAAGGGCACCGGCAAAAAAGGCGATGTAAAGAATGTTTCCGACGGATATGCCCGCAATTTTCTGATCGGTAAGGGGCTTGCTGTGGAAGCAACGCCTAAGAATCTGACTGAGCTGCAGGGAAAAAAGGATTCCGAGCAGCATAAGATCGATGTGGCTCGACAGGAGGCCGAGGCACAGGCTGCAAAGCTTACAGATCAAAAAATCATCGTCCGTGCCAAGGCAGGTCAGAATGGCAAGCTGTTTGGTGCTGTGACGCTGGGCCATGTGGCGGATGCACTGGAAAAACAGCTCGGTTTTGCTGTGGATAAGCGTAAGCTGACAGTATCTTCGGAAATGAAGAATGTGGGTACTTATTCCGCAGAAGCAAAGCTGTTCAGCGGTGTCACCGCAAAATTCACGGTCTCGGTGGAGCTGGAAAATGCCTAAGCAGGAACAAAGTCAGTGGAGTTCTGCTGAGGATGGAATGCTGTTGAACGATCGCTCTCTGCCCCATAGTATCGAAGCAGAGCAATCGGTTCTCGGCTCAATTCTGCTGGCACCCGAAACCATCAGTGCTGCCTTGGAGATCATCAAACCCGAAACCTTTTTCTTAGATCAGCATCGGGAACTGTTCCGGATTATGATCTCATTGTACAGCGGTGCACAGAGTGCACAAATGGATATCATTGTGATCCTCAATGAGGCGGTGCGGCAAGGCATCTTTGAAACACCTGCTGAGGGAAAACGCTATCTCGCCGCATTGGCAGAAACCGTGCCCTCTGCCGAAAATATTGTAAGCTACTGCAAGATCATTGCAGAAAAATACAGTGCACGCTGTCTTGCCACTGTGGCAAGAGATCTTCTGAGAGAGATCGCCGCCGGTACCGAATCGGCACAGACCTTGCTGGATTCTGCCGAACAGCGGATCTATGATATCCGCCAGGGACGTGATGTGCGCGGACTGGTGCCCATCCGTGAGGTCATGGTTTCTACCTACCGTCATCTGGGCGATCTTTCCGGCCCGAACAGTGAGCAGTTTTTAGGTGCCAAAACAGGATTCCCTGAGCTGGACAGTATCACCGGCGGTATGAACAACTCCGACCTTGTGCTGCTGGCAGCCCGTCCCGGTATGGGTAAAACTTCGTTTGCGCTGAATCTTGCTACCAATGTCAGCCGTCGTTCCGGCAGGACAGTTGTGATCTATTCGCTTGAAATGAGTATGGAGCAGCTGGTTTCCAGAATGCTCTCTACCGAAGCATTGGTGGATTCCTATAAGCTGCGTACCGGTCGTCTGGAGCCGAAGGAGTGGGGCAGAATTGCTCAGAGCGCCGATGTGCTTTCGGGTATGAATATCTTCTTGTCAGAAGCTTCCGGCATTACCGTTTCACAGATGAAGGCACAGCTAAGACGTGTGAAAAATCTGGGTATGGTGGTCATCGACTACCTGCAGCTCATGGATGCACCGAACAAAAGCGATAATCGTGTGCAGGTGATTTCTGAGATCACCAGAGGACTGAAGCTGATGGCAAAGGAACTGAATGTACCTGTATTGCTGCTTTCACAGCTCAACCGAGGCGTTGAAAGCCGCACCGATAAGCGTCCGATGCTTTCAGATCTTCGTGAATCCGGCTCGATTGAGCAGGATGCGGATATTGTGATGTTTCTGTATAATGATTACTACTATAACAAAAATTCCACAACGCCCAATGTGACGGAATGTATCGTGCAGAAAAACCGTCATGGCGAAACGGCTACGGTGAATATGATCTGGGATGCACAGTTTACCCGATTCTCAGCACCTGCCCGTGAGGATGCAGTTCCTCCGCCGGCATGAAAAAAGAACAGTTTCATCCGGCAGTGGCCGCAGCTGCCCAAAGCGGACTGCTTCCCTTTGAAGGTATCGTAACTGCTGCCCTTTCCGGCGGTGCCGACAGTGTGGCGCTGCTGCTGATCTTACAAAAGCTGAAACAGAAGTTTGGCTATACCTTGCAGGCAGTACATGTCCATCATGGCATTCGCGGCGAGGAAGCCGATCGGGATGCTCAGTTTTGTGAACAGCTCTGCCGACAATATGCGATCCCCTTTCAGCTTTGCAGAGTCGATGCACCTTCTTTCGCCAAAGAAAACAAGCTTTCGCTGGAGACCGCTGCTCGGCAGCTTCGCTATGCGGCATTGGAACAGGCAGCACCGAAAGGATGGATCGCCACAGCACATCACGCAGACGATCAGGCAGAAACGCTGCTGTTTCATCTGGTGCGCGGGACAGGTCTGAAAGGACTTTGCGGTATTCCGCCCAAGCGAGACAGGATCATCCGACCGCTGCTGAAGATCTCAAAAGAGCAGCTATGCGCTTTTCTGTCCGAAGAACAGCAGACATATGTCACCGACAGCACCAATCTCATTGATGAAAGCAGCCGCAATCAGCTTCGGCATCATGTGCTGCCCAAGTTGATCGCACTGAATCCGGCGGCAGTGCTGCATATGTCCCAAACTGCACAAAGTCTTTTGGCGGATGAGGAATATCTGACGATGCAAGCATCTGAGGCTTATACCGCTTGTCTTTGCGAAAGTGGTGGGCTCAAAGGGCTTTCCGCATACCCTGCAGCTTTGCGGATCCGCTGCTATCGGCGCTGTCTTATGTCATACGGAATCGATCCTTCCTATGAGATCCTCGCCCATGTGGATGCGCTGGTATCGGGCAACGAAGGAAAATTCACGATTGCCGGAGATGTTTATGCACAGGTACATCGGGGTATTCTGTATATCAGAAAAGATACCGCACCGCTTTGTTCCCGACTGCCCTTGCAGATCGGTGTCAATCAGATGTTCCCAACACGTGTGTGTAATGCAGAACTTTCGGAAACACCGATATCACCGAGTTATCACAATACGTTCACAAGGTCTACGCTGGACTATGATAAAATAATTGGAGATCCTCATTTCCGGCTATGGCAAAATGCAGATCGCATCACGCTGCCGGGCCGTGATTTTTCAAGCACACTGAAAAAATGCGTGCAGTCGGTTGTGCCGATCCCCGAACGCAGAACATTGTATGCCCTCTTTGATGATCTGGGGTGTATTTACTGCGAACAAATCGGTATTGCTGCAAGGGTAAAACCCGATGCGGAAACAAATCGCTTTCTGGTACTGCAATGCAGTACTGTGGCTGATAAGACATTGAAGAAGGAGTGAATCCATTTGGCAGGAAAAAATCGAGGCTTGCTTGCCTACGCTTTGATTGCATTAATTTTTATCGGTGTGATCTGGTTTGGCTTGTTTGCACTGGCAGGTGATCGGAACCGCGTTCCCTATTCGGAGGTGATCGCTCATTTCGATGAGTACGAAGTCACTTGGTATACGTTGGATCTCGGAACCGGTGAGCTGAAGTATCAACTGGAAGGCGAGGATAAGAAATATACTTATCAAGTGCCTCATGTCTCTTTGTTTTTAGAGGAGACAATGAATTATCGCACTGAATATAACGAGAAGCATCCGGATGCCCAGCTGGAACAGGACTATTTTGAAATCAAAGATACCTCATGGCTCCTGACTGTGGTGCCAACCATCATTATGCTGGTACTGGGTATTGCGATCTTTGTGTTTATGTTCCGGCAGGCCAATGGCGGTGGAAAGATCAATTCGTTTGGTCGCGCCAACATCAAAGCACCTTCACAGAGCAGTAAAAAGGCTACCTTTGCCGATGTAGCAGGTGCCGATGAAGAAAAGGCGGAGATGGCGGAAATCGTGGATTTCCTCAAAAATCCGAAAAAATATGACGAAATCGGCGCTCGGATTCCAAGAGGCGTATTGCTGCTGGGACCTCCCGGCACCGGTAAAACGCTGCTTGCCCGAGCAGTCGCAGGAGAAGCCGGCGTACCGTTCTTCCCGATCTCCGGTTCTGATTTTGTGGAAATGTTCGTCGGTGTAGGTGCAAGCCGTGTAAGAGATTTGTTCGAGCAAGCAAAAAAGCATGCTCCTTCGATCATTTTCATTGATGAAATCGATGCTGTGGGTCGTCACCGCGGATCCGGTCTGGGCGGCGGTCACGATGAACGTGAACAAACACTCAACCAGCTGCTGGTAGAAATGGATGGCTTTACCGAAAAGGAAAGTGTCATCGTCATTGCAGCAACCAACCGTCGGGATATTCTGGATCCTGCGCTGCTGCGTCCGGGTCGTTTTGACCGTCAGATCACAGTCAACTATCCCGATGTCAAAGGCCGCGAGGAGATCCTCAAGGTGCATAAAGGCAAAAAGCCGATCGGCCCCGATGTGGACTTCCGTGAGATTGCCAGAGATACACAGGGCTTCACCGGTGCTGATCTGGAGAACCTGCTGAACGAAGCAGCGATCCTTGCTGCAAGAGATAATCGTAAGGCGATCATTAAAGCAGATATCGAAGAAGCAACGATGAAAGTTATTGCCGGTCCCGAAAAGAAAACCAGAAAGGTTACCGATCGGGATAAGAGAATCACTGCTTATCATGAGGCAGGTCATGCAGTGACTGCTTATCATCTGGAAACACAGGATACTGTACAGCAGGTCAGCGTGATCCAGCGTGGTATGGCTGCCGGTATGACATGGACTCGGCCCGATACCGAAGATAATCACGTAACACGCAAAAAGCTTTCCGAGATGCTGGTGATGCTGCTGGGCGGCCGTGCCGCTGAGGCTTTGGTACTGGATGATATTTCTACCGGCGCTTCCAATGATATGGAACGCGCCACCAAGATCGCCAAGAATATGGTAACACGCTGGGGCTTTTCTGAAAAGCTGGGCCCGGTTGTATATGGATCCGATAACAACGAGGTATTCATCGGCCGTGATTACGGTCATGTCCGCGATTATTCCGAGGATGTTGCAGCGGATATCGATGCCGAAGTACGCGATATCATTGAGCGTGCTTATGCCCACTCCACCAAGCTGCTGCAAGAACATGCAGATCAGTTGGATGCCCTTGCAGCATATCTGATCGAATATGAAAAGGCAAGCGAAGAGGAATTCCTGCAGATCATGCGGGGTGAGCTCTCTGTTGCATCTCGCAAGGTGAAAGAGCAAGCGGATCCAGCAGAACCCATTGATGATTCCGTTTCCGAAGCGGATCCCGCTCCTGAGACAGAGAATGAATCGCCCAAGGACACTGCTGCACCCGAAACCGAGGAGTAAGAAAAACGCTCCATTTCTATCATAGCAAGAATGATCCCACTGAAAGTCAATGCTTTCAGTGGGATCATTTGCATTATGCTGTTATTAACTTTATGCGGCTTCCTGCTGCGTATCCGCGCTGTTTCGGATCGCCATCAGATCCGCAAGCAGCCCTTGATCGTAAAACTTACCGTTTTCCCGATCATAGAAGCTTCCTGTGGTATCCCAGATAACCGGACAAATATCACGGGTATAGGCTTCCTTACAAACCGCCGTCATAAACCGATTGATCATCTCCTGCGATTTATTTTCCTTTGCTACGCCAAATTCGCCCATAATGACAGGGATCCCATTATCGATAAAATGCGTTTTGAGCTTTTCCATATACTGAGCAAGCTGTGCACGCTCCTGATCGGTTCCCCATTCCGTCTGCGCTTTGCCCCAGTCGGCATCCTCAGAAAGAACACAGAAGGTAGGCGGCGTATAATAATGCACCGAAACTGCACAGCGGTTTTCTGTATCCTTCGGCATCACAAACAGCGGATCACAGGTCAAATCAATATCCGTGGCATATCCTGCAATCAACAAATGGCGTTTTGCATTGTTTCCGCCGGATTTCCGCACGATATCCACAAAGGTCTGATTGATCTCATTCAGCAGGCCGTAGGAATCGGCTTTGCCATCCGTATTGCCGCTGTAACGATTCCAGAGCGCATCCCAATGCCCTTCCTCATTCAAGGATTCAAACATCAGATGATCGCCTTCTTGCTGAAAGGCTTCCGAAAGCTGCTCCCAGATACGGGTATATTTTTCCATGCAAGTACTCTTGTCACTTGCAAAGTTTTCCCACCAGCCGCTGTCATAGTGGATGTTGAGGATCACATACAGATCGGCATCCAATGCCCAGCCGACGACTTCTTTAACACGAGCCAGATAGTCGGGATGGATCGTGTAATTCTCCTGCATCATATTCGACCATGCAACCGGTACGCGCAATACGCCAAAACCTTCTGCACGATAGCCCTTGATCATTTCCTCGGTTATCACAGGACTGCCCCATGCTGTTTCATAGTTCGTGACACTGCTCTTATTGATCCAATTACCACAGGCTTCAAAGGTATTTCCGAGATTGATGCCCAAGCCCATATCCTGCACCAGTTCCATTGTCGTGATCTCACGCATTTTTTCAGAGTTGCTGTCACAGGCTGTCAATGCCGAGAACAGCATTCCTGCACTCAGCAACACCGCTGCCAGACGTTTTCTTTTCATAATACCATATTACTCCCCTTCTTAAAATCGGAAACTGCTCTTACAGTATAACATAAATCCGATATGGGAACAAGTCCCTTTTGATAAACTTTTTTGTTTCGACACTTTTATGCGAAAATCACAGGAGAATCATGACAAAAAGCATTGCGCCATCTGTTTTGCCAGATCACACAATGCTTTTTTTGATTGTTTTTGCGGATTTATGCTTCCTGTTCGGATTCCATCTCCACAGGCACGGTGATCTCCTCGATCAAACGGCGCAGATCCTGCACACCTTCGCCGGTCATGGACGAAAAAACCGTTACGTTCATATCCTCAAACTGAGGAATCTCCTTGGGGAATGCTTCCAATCGCTGTGTTCTCTGGGTGCGGTTGAGCTTATCTGCCTTCGTCAGAACCACCGCAAAGGGCATTTCTGTATCCATCAGAAAATCCACCATCTGCAGATCATCCTTTGTAGGCGGATGACGCATATCAATCAGCAGCAAAACCGCCCGCAAGTCACGATCGGACTGTAAATAACCGTTGATCAGATCCCGCCAGCGATGCAGCTCGGATTTAGCGGTTTTCGCATAGCCATAACCGGGAAGATCCACAAAGGTCACAGTATCACATTGATAAAAATTGATCGTAGCGGTTTTTCCCGGCACAGCACTTACTCGGGCAAGATTTTTACGATTGAACAGCTTATTGATCAGCGTGGACTTGCCTACATTCGATCGACCGGCAAACGCAATCTCAGGATGCTTTCCTGCAGGCAGCTGAGAAGATAATCCATACGCCGCTGTAAATTCAGCAATATTCCAGTTCACAGTTACTTCTCCGTTGTCATAGATTTTTGTGGCTTTGGCGGCTGATCCCACATGGGTACCGCCGGAAGCCCAAGCTTTTGCAGCTCAGCAGAGTGCAACGGCTCAAGCTTCGTATCATAATGCTGATGAACCAAAGCCGTCTGCAGCACAGTTTCGACGGTTTCTGCCGGAACAAACTCAATGGCATTTCGTACCACAGGATCCAGCTCCTCCAGATCGGACATATTCGCCTTGGGGATAATCACTGTCTTGATGCCTGCTTTATAGGCAGCCATCGATTTTTCACACAAGCCGCCAATCGGCAGGACTCTGCCATGCAGGGTGATCACACCGGTCATAGCCACATCATGACGCACCGGCGTACCGGAAAGCGCAGAAACCAATGCTGTCAGCATTGTCACACCGGCACTGGGGCCATCCTTGGGTACAGCGCCTTCCGGTGCATGAATATGCAGATCCTTTGTCTTGAACAGATCCGCACGAATGTCATATTCTTTTGCGATATACCGTGTATAGGATACTGCAAGCTTTGCACTTTCCTTCATCACATCGCCCAAGGAACCCGTGACCTGCACTTCGCCCTTGCCATCCAAGACCAGCACCTCCAGCGGCATAAGCACACCGCCTGCCGATGTCCATGCAAGACCATTGACCAAACCAACCGTATCGGCTTGCTCTTGATAATCCGGAAGATATTTATGCGGCCCCAAAGCGGCTTCCAACGTCTCAGGTGTATACTGCACCCGCTTTACATCATCGGCAACGATCGCCTTTGCACATTTACGGCACAACGAGGCGATCTGTCGTTCCAGAGAACGCACACCGGCTTCCTTCGTATAATAATCGATCAGATCATAAATTGCCGCATCGGTAATGCGGATCTGCGTTGCTTTCAGGCCATGCAGCTTCAACTGCTTTTTGAGCAGATGCTCTTTGGCGATGTGGAATTTCTCTAATCTGGTATAGGAATTGAGCTCAATAATCTCCATACGATCCCGCAAAGGGCCCGGAATGGTATCCAACGTATTGGCGGTCGTTACAAACAGCACCTCGCTCAGATCAAAGGGCAGCTCCAGAAAATGATCCCGGAACGCATGATTCTGTTCGCTGTCCAGCACCTCCAGCATTGCAGAGGCAGGATCGCCCTTGTAATCATTGCCCATCTTATCGATCTCATCCAGCAAGATCAGAGGATTCTTGCTTTTTGCCTGCCGCATGGCATCCATAATTCTGCCGGGCATAGCACCCACATAGGTTTTGCGGTGGCCGCGGATGTCAGATTCATCTCTAACACCGCCTAAAGAAACACGCACATAATTGCGTCCCAACGCCTTGGCAATCGAACGCCCGATCGAGGTTTTGCCCACGCCGGGAGGTCCGACCAGACAAAGAATCTGTCCCTTCACAGAAGGCATCAGTGCATGCACGCTCAGGCTTTCCAGAACGCGCTCTTTCACACGCTTCAAGCCATAATGCTCACGATCGAGCAATACTGCTGCTTTTTTGATATCCAGCTTTTCTTTTGTTTTGGTATTCCATGGAAGCTCCAGCACTGTATCCAGATAATTGCGGATCACATAAGCCTCCTGTGAGGATGGCGGCATCTTCAGCAGACGTTCTGCTTCCCGAACAAGCTTTTGCTCAGATTCCTCCTCGAAAGAAAGCGCCCGGATCTTATGCAGATAATTCTGCACTTCCTCATGCGCAGATTCTTCTTCGCCCAACTCAGCAGAGATCACACGCATCTGCTCCCGCAGATAATACTCCCGCTGACCCTTATCGAGACTTTCCTGTACCTGTGAATGGATCTCACGCTCGACCTCCAGCACCTCGATCTCACGCACAAGCATTGCATAGAGCATCGTCATTCGCAAAAACAGATCATTCTCTTCCAGAAGCTGCTGCCGATCCATATAGTCCAGCTGCACATTAAATGCAACGCTTTCAAACAGCTCAAAAGGTGTTTCTGCTGCCATCAGAGATTCCAGCAGCTCCTTAGGCATCTTGGGGAAAAATGAAGCATATCGCTGAAATACATCCCGCAGCGAACGCATCATGGCATCCATTTCGATCTCGTCCGCCTTGCGGCGCTGCGAAACGGACATCCGTTTGACCTGTACCTCCAGATAAGACTTTTCATTCAGCTGCAAATCAAGAACCCGTGCACGGTAAAGCCCTTCCACCAGCACACGCATAACCTCACCATTGCGCAGCACCTGTCGGATTTCCGCTACCACACCAATGCGATAGAGATCCTTCCGTTTTGGCTTTTCAGTGCCAAGCTTTTTTTGTGCAACGAGAAAAATTTTGCGATTACCCGCAAGCGCTTCCTCAATGGCATTTTTTGACATTTCACGTGCCACATCAAAATGCAGCACCATATTGGGGAATGCTACCACACCCCGCAAAGCAACAGTCGGAATCCACAGCTGCGTATCCACAACCTCGGATTCATGACTTTTTCTTTTTTCATCATCTCTCATTATATTATCCTAACTGCCCTGCGCGGCATAGCTGCCAAATATGCTCTGTGCGCAGCCAAAGCATATCATTTAGTCTCCTGTCCTGTTCATTATACAGGATATACATGAAAAATGCAAGTGGAAAATGTGTGCATCTCCTGGATGGCGCACTCCCCCAAAAAGAAAACAAAACAATCTCTCGCAGCCATACTGCGAGAGATTGTAGGCTTCCATTATGAGGCGTTGACGACCTGATCCTGCGCATTCAGCAATACAGGACCGGTCTGATTCCGAACGCAATCAGCGGTAACGACCACCTTGGCAACAGCCTTTTCCGATGGGGCATCGAACATTGCCTGCATTAAGATGCCTTCCAGAATAGCACGCAAGCCGCGAGCGCCGGTTTTTTGTTCAATGGCACGCTTGGCAATCTCCGAAAGAGCAGCTTCTTCGATATCCAGCTCAATATCATCATAGCGGAACAGCTTGGTATATTGCTTCAGCAATGCATTTTTCGGCTCGGTCAGAATCCGCACCAGCGTATCCTCATCCATTTCATCCAGTGTAGTAATGATCGGCAGACGACCCACCAGTTCGGGAACGATGCCGAATTTCACAAGGTCCTGCGGAATTACTTTGCGGAAAATATTGGCAGTTTTTTCTTTTTTCGAAAGAATCTGCGCACCAAAGCCCAATGCTGAGGACTGCGTTCTGTTCAGAATATGACGCTCCAGACCATCAAAAGCACCGCCACAAATAAACAGAATATTCTTCGTGTTGATATGAATGAATTCCTGGTTGGGATGCTTTCTGCCGCCTTGCGGCGGAACATTGGAAACCGTACCCTCAATGATCTTCAGAAGCGACTGCTGTACACCTTCACCGCTGACATCACGGGTCAGGGATGTATTTTCCGATTTGCGTGCGATCTTATCAATCTCATCGATATAGATAATACCGCGTTCGGCAGCAGCCACATCAAAATTTGCAGCTTGGATCAGACGCAGCAGAACATTCTCCACATCATCACCCACATAACCGGCCTCAGTGATGGTTGTTGCATCGGCAATGGCAAAGGGAACCTCAAGAATTTTCGCAAGCGTCTGTGCAAGATAGGTTTTGCCGACACCCGTTGGTCCCAACAACAGCACATTACTCTTTTGCAGTTCTACATCATCACCGTCATCTCGGCTGAGGATCCGCTTATAGTGATTATAAACAGATACTGCCAGAGAGATCTTTGCTTGATCCTGTCCGATGACATACTCATCCAACACCTTTTTGATCTCAGCAGGCTTCAGCAGACGGATCTCCTTTTCACCCTTTGCAGCGGTCTTTTTCTTCTGCTGAGCACGTTCGGGCACAATGCCGCCGTAGATCATCTCATAGCAATAGCAGACACACTCATCGCAAATGTTGCTATCACCGGCGGAGAACATACTCTGCACTTTATTTTCGCCTTTTCCGCAAAAGTTGCATTTCCGAAATGCCTTATCTGACATAAGTTTTCCTTTCTGCGGTTATTGTTTTGGTTTATCGCTTGGAAACCACCTTATCAATCAAACCATATGCCTGTGCTTCGGCAGCGGTCATAAAATAATCGCGCTCTACATCACGCTGGATCTCATCCAACGGCTTGCCGGTATTCTCTGCCAGCATCCGATTGAGCTTATCCTTGGTTCTGAGCAGATTATCGGTACGGATTTTGATATCGGTTGCCTGACCGGAAAGTCCGCCGCCCATAATCAACGGCTGATGAATCATGATCTCACTGTTTGGCAGTGCCATACGCTTACCCTTTGCACCGGCTGCCAGCAAAAATGCGCCCATAGAAGCAGCCAGACCAATACAAATGGTAGCCACATCGCATTTGATATACTGCATGGTATCATAGATCGCCATGCCGGCAGTCACAGATCCACCGGGACTGTTGATATACAAAGAGATATCCTTTTCCGAATCTTGGCTTTCCAAAAACAGCAGCTGTGCAACAACAAGACTTGCTGTTGTATCATTCACATCCTCCGACAGCATAATGATGCGGTCGTTCAGCAGACGGGAGAAAATATCATAAGCACGTTCTCCGCGATTGGTCTGCTCGATTACAGTTGGGACAAGACTCATCCTCCGTCATCCTTTCTTTCAAGTTGAGCGACGCCCAATGGAAGCGTCGCTCATCGTTGCAGCGTATTATTTTATTCAGCAGCAGGCGTTTCTTCCTCAGCTGCCTCAGCAGCAGCCTCAGTTTCCTCAACATCCTCAGCCTTTACCATGTCGTTATCGACCACGGCATTGCTCTTAACAAACTCAACGACCTTGGTCACACGCATATCCAGCGCGAAATCGGCCATCGGGATCTGTGCCTTTACGACCTCAAGCGGCACATTGACACGTGCTGCAAAGTCCTGCAAACCTTCTTCCAGCTCCTCAGAAGAAACAGTAATGCCTTCCAGATCAGCGATCTTCTCCAAAGCCAAGCGCAGCAGAACTTCCTTACGTGCCTGCTCCTCATAGGTATCACGGAGCTGCTGCTCGGTCATACCGGTCAGCTCCAGATAATCAGAAAGCTTCATATCGGAATACTGTCTCTGCAGATTCTGCTCAAAATCGCGAACCATCTGGCTGATGCGGCGCTCATACATAACAGAAGGAATTGCAGCATCGGCACTTGCAATCAAAGCATCGAACACAGCGTTTTCAAACTGATTCTCAGCCTGCTTCTGAGCAGTCTCGGTCAGCTTTGCACGAATATCCTCCCGCAGAGCCTCCATGGTATCAAACTCAGAAACATCCTTTGCCAGCTCATCGTCAGCCTCAGGCAGCTCCTGCTTGCTGATGCCAAGCAGCTCGATCTTAAATACAGCGTCCTTACCGGCATAGCGCTCATCGCCGTACTCTTCGGGGAAGGTCACGTTGACATCAAACTGCTCGCCGACACTGTGACCAACGATCTGCTCCTCAAAGCCGGGAATAAACTGACCGCTGCCAAGACGAAGCGGATACTCTTCGCCCTTGCCGCCTTCGAATGCAACATCATCAATGAAGCCCTCGAAGTTGATCTTTACTTCATCCTGCAGCTCAGCAGGACGACCCTCAACCTCTACGATACGAGCCTGACGCTGACGAAGCATGTTGATCTGCTGATCCACATCCTCATCAGTGACTTCACGCACCTGCTTCGGCGCATGAATGCCCTTGTACTCGCCCACTTCTACCTCAGGCTTGGTGATGCAGACTGCCTTGCAGACTGCGCCATCAGCCTTAGAGCAGGATACAAGCTCAATTGCGGGACGATCGACCAGAGTGAGCTCCAGTTCCTTCATCATCTCATCCAGCTCGGCAGGCAGCAGGCTGTTTACGGCATCCTCAAAGAATACGCCTTCACCGTAGAGCTGCTCCACCATCTTGCGGGGAGCCTTGCCCTTACGGAAGCCCTTGACCACGATATCCTTCTTCTGTCTCTGATAAACACGCTCGCAAGCAGCTTCCAGTGCTTGTGCAGAGATCTCAAAGGTTACTTCTCTCATATTGACATCGGTTTTCACATCAGATACGATACGCATGATTGTTCCTCCAAATTTTGATTTCAACATTTTGCAGAGCAACTGCCCAAAAGGGCAAAAACGCCGCACAGATACCTTAGATTATAGCACAAATCAATGGATTTTTCCAGCAGTTTTTCACACTTCTTTGTTTCCTACAAATTACAGAACAATCCGAGGAGCAAATTGTAAAAAATCACCAGAAATCAGATGATAACAGACCTCATCACGCAGACCATTGATCGCATGGCGATGGCTGCTGCCATGCACATGACCGTAATAACAATCCGTCACATGGTGTTTCCAAAGCACATCCAGCATCTCAAAATTACAGTTGCCGGCATAAATGGGCGGATAATGCAGAAAGGCGATCGGCTTTAAGCCCGCCTGTTCCGCAGCACAAAGGGAAACCTCCAGCCGCTGCGCTTCTCTGGCATTGACCTTGGCATTGGCAGGTTCTTGATAGTCCATATTCACCCAGCCGCGGGTACCGCAGATCCCATATTCGCCATAAGCATAATGGTTGTTATGCAGAATATGCAGCGAACCGAGTCCGTTTTCTTCAAAAAAACGATTCATTTTGGTCATGGAAGTCCACCAATAATCGTGATTGCCCTTAAGTATGATTTTTCTGCCGGGCAACGCTTCGATCCATTGGAAATCGGGCAAAGCTTCCTCCAAGGTCATCCCCCAGGAAGTATCTCCTGCCAGCACCACCGTATCTTCCGGTGCAATGCTTGCAAGCCATTCTCTCTGCAGGATCGAATCATGCGCCTTCCAACCGGAGAACACATCCATGGGTTTATTCACACCAAAGGATAAGTGCAGATCTCCAATGACAAATAAGCTCACGAGATGCCCAACTTTTCTTTCACATAAACTGCCATGGCATCCTGCGCAACAGAATCGGTAAAGCGAACAGGCTTGCTCTTGAGCTCAGCCAGTGCAGCAGGAATGGCCATGCCGGTTTTGGCTTGCAGCAGATCCAGCACAGCATATTCATCGGCGTCTGCCGGTACTGTATCTACAGCCTCCAGCACAGCAGCTCCAAACTTATAGGGATTTGCAGTAGATGCCACCAGCATCGGCAGTTTTTCTGTGGCTGCCGCCTGATAATCGCGGGCAGCACAAATACCTACCGCAGTATGCGTATCGCTGAGATATCCGTTTTCTCCGAATACCTTGCCGATCATCTCTTTGGTTTGCTCGTCATTCCAATAGCTGCCCGAAAACTCCAATTGGATCCGATCGCGCAGCTCACGGGGGATCTCATAGCGGCCTTCCGTCTTGAGCGCCTCAAACCAAGAACGGATCTGTGCATCATCCTCATGTGTCATATGATACAGCAGGCGCTCCAGATTACTGGAAATCAGAATATCCATAGAGGGAGATACCGTTGCATGGAAATCACGGTTTCTGTCATACACACCGGTGCGGATGAAATCAGAAAGCACCATATTGATGTTGGATGCACATACCAGATGCTGCATCGGAACACCCATTTGCTTTGCATACCATGCTGCAAGAATATTGCCGAAATTACCGGTAGGAACTGTCAGCGAGAAGCGCTCACCCGGCTTCAGAATGCCTTTTTCAAGCATGGTCACATAGGCAGAAACATAGTAAACGATCTGCGGTGCCAGACGACCCCAGTTGATACTGTTGGCGCTGGAAAACTGCATTCCATTTGCCGCAAGTGCTTCCTGCATGGCAGGATCGGTAAAAATCGCCTTTACGCCGTTCTGGCAATCATCGAAATTGCCCTTCACAGCACAAACGCCTACATTTTCGCCCTCCTGCGTCTGCATCTGACGCTTCTGCATGGAGCTGACGCCATCTTCGGGATAGAATACAAGGATCTTGGTGCCGGGCACATCACGGAAGCCTGCCAAAGCCGCCTTGCCGGTATCGCCTGAGGTAGCAGTCAGGATCACGATCTCCCGTGCAACACCGCTTTTCTTTGCCGATCTGGTAAGAAAATGCGGCAAGATCTGCAATGCCATATCCTTAAAGGCACAGGTAGGGCCATGCCACAGCTCCAACAGCATCGTACCGTCGGCAAGCGTAGTGATCTCCTGTACATTTTCTGTTTCAAAGCTGCCGCTTGCATAAGCAGCAGTAGTGCACTCACGCAGCTCATCCAATGAAAAATCGGTGAGATACAGATGGAACAGACGCGCTGCACGTTCAGCATAGGAAAGACCCATCAGCGCTTCAAAATCCGAAGCAGTCAGCTCCGGGATCGAATCCGGCACAAACAGACCGCCGTCTGCGGAAATTCCCTGTGCAATGGCCTCTGCGCTGCTGACAGACAGCGCACGGTTTCTTGTGCTATGATACAACATGATGTAAATAACCTCCAATATCGAAGCAGCTGCTTCGTTTAGAATCCATATGAATTGGGAGAGCTTGCATCAAATGCACTCTCGATATAATGGATCTGCCGCACAAAACTGCCGGCATATTCTACCTCGGCCACATCAAAACGAGGCTGCAGATCCAAAGGATGCTCCATAAGATATCGCATTGCTGTCTGCAGGATCCGCTGTTGCTTTTGCCGATTCACGGCAGCGATCCCCGAAACCAGTGCATTCAGCCTGCGGGTTTTGACCTCTACAAACAACAGCCATTCGTCTTTACGCGCAATAATATCGATCTCTCCGCCTTTTATTGTATAGTTCCGGCACAGAATCTCACAGCCTCTGGTTTCCAGCAGACGACAAACAGCATCTTCACCAATGCGGCCAATGGCTCGCAAATTACTTTTCGCCATAGAATTTTTTCAAAAATGAGGGGCGATGGGCAGGACACAATCCATATTCTGCAATGGCCTGATAATGCGCCTTGGTGCCATAGCCCTTATGCTTTGCAAAGCCATACATGGGGTACTGCTCGTCCAGAGCACGCAGCGAAGCATCCCTTGCCGTTTTTGCCAGCACCGAGGCCGCAGCAATGCTGGCTGACTTTGCATCGCCGCCGATCAGAGTCTGTACAGAAATTGTAAGCTGCGGAGCCCGATTTCCATCCACCAACGCAAGAGAAGGCTGTATCGAAAGCTGCTCCACCGCACGCTGCATAGCGAGCATCGCCGCCTGCAAAATATTGATCTGCTCGATTTCTGCAACCGATGCAGAAGCAATCGCCCATGCAATGGCCTGTTCTTTGATCAGCGGAACGAGCGCTTCCCGCTTGACTTCAGTAAGTTTCTTACTATCATTCAGCCCGATGATCTGAGCATCGGGCTTCAAGATCACCGCCGCAGCATAAACATCGCCTGCAAGCGGTCCTCTGCCGGCTTCATCCACGCCGCAAAATATCGGGGCGTGCATCCGTACCTGAGCATCGAACTCAAAGAGCTCCTGTTGCATTTTCGCTGTTTTCGCCATCATTTGTTCCTGTCTGCGGCGCAGTGGAAGGTTTTTCCAATGTAATTCTGCCCAGCTTTGCCGCACGATATTCATCCATCAGCGCAATGGCTGCACGTTCTGTATTGGGTATCCCGCCCGAAAGCAGCATGCCGCGATTTTTCGCAAGCAGCTCCAGCAAAGCAAAGCCATTGTCTTCGGCATCGGGTGCAATACGATACCGTGCTTCCAGCATCTGTGGATAATTGCTATGCAAAAACACCAGCAGTTTGGCCGCCAATCCTTCCAGATCAAGGATCTCATCTCTCACAGCACCGGTAAATGCCAATCGACAGGCAACCTCCTGATCATCCAGCTTTGGCCAGAGCACACCGGGCGTATCCAGCAGCTCTACGCCGCCATCGATTTTGATCCACTGCTGCGTTCTGGTTACTCCGGCACGATCCTCTGCCTTAGCACGTTTGCCGCCTGCCAACCGATTGATCAGTGAGGATTTTCCTACATTGGGGATTCCCAGGATCATCACACGAATGGGTCTGCCCTTCATTCCTTTGGCTGCATATTGTGCAAGCTGCGGTGCCAGCAGACGCCGTAAGGCGGGTGCAAAATTCTTAACGCCCTTACCCGATTTGGAATCAGCGGTAATCACCACCGCTCCGCGTTTTTGATAATATTCAACCCACTGCTGTGTAAGCTGCGGATCAGCCATATCTGCTTTATTCAGAATGACCAGACGAGGCTTCCGTCGGGTCAGACGATCAAATTCCGGGTTTCGACTGCTCAACGGCAGTCTTGCATCCAGCAGCTCCGCCACGGCATCCACCAACGGCAGACTTTTTGTGATCATCCGCCGTGTTTTCGCCATATGACCGGGAAACCACTGAATATCCTTCATATCCTCCATGTATGCTCCATTTCTAAAACATGGCATAGGGAATAGCCTGTACGCAGGCGCATTATTCCACCAAAGCAAAATCCATCAAGGGATAAACGCGCAGCCACACCTTGCCTACGATGTCTTCTTCAGGGATCAGTCCCACCTCCGGATGACGGCTGTCCTTAGATATGCTGCGGTTATCACCCAATACAAATACATAGCCTTCCGGTACGGTAATCGGATAGGTAAAGGCACCCTCATCTCGTGTTGTAAGGGTACTGGTATAGTCCTCCTGCAGCGGTACATCATCAACATAAACGATGCCCTCCGCAAAATCGATCATTACTTTCTGACCGCCTACGGCAATCAGCCGCTTGACGATCCGCTTGCCGAGCCCTTCTCCCTGCACCAGTTCTCCGTTTTGTTGAAAGGTACCGGAAGTACGGCTCTCCACGATAATAACATCCCCCGGCTCGGGTTTGCCGAGCATTGTCACCACTAATCGGTCATCATCCCGAAGTGTCGGCAGCATAGATTCCCCTTCGACAGTCGCAACGCAAAACAAAAAGGTAAAAACCAGCATCACGACAAACACCGAGGTGATGATTGATTCGATCAGATCGCAAACATCTCCGAGAATCCCTTTGGCAGCTGCACCGGGCTGCGGCAGGATCATTTTCTGCGGCTCCGATGCCGGCTGCGATGTTTCATCCGAAGATGCAGTCTGCGGTACGGTTTCCGGTGATTCTGATGCCGCATCCGTTTCTTCCGGAATAGGTTCCGGTACAGTCTCCGATGCCGACTCCGTTGATGCTGCCGTATCCGATTCCGTCTCCGTTGATGCTGCTGTATCCGATTCCGGCTCCACAGCCGCATCGGGATCCTCGGAAGGCTCCTTTTCGTCGGCAATCGGTTCTTCCGGTGCCGCTGCGATGGTTTCCGGCTCTGTCAAGGCAACAGGCTCACAAGTATCCTGCGCTGCGGCAGTTTCCTGTTCCGTCAGCGGCTTTGTTTCATCTGTCTGTGCCATGACACATCCTCCTCATCAATTCAAAATCGCAAATTGATCAAACCATGAAGTGCAGAGTGCATCATCACGGGAAAACCGCAGGATCGCGCGTCCCATAACCTGCTCCTCCGCCACCAGACCGACCGCCGAATTGCGGCTGTCAGTGCTGTGCAAACGATTATCACCCATTACAAAGAGATACCCCTCCGGAATGGTAAAAGGATAGGAAAAGGCACCGTCATTGCGTGTCGTCAGATCCGCAATATACGGTTCGTTGCGCACTTCACCGTCCACAGTTACGGTACCTGTTTCGAAATCGATATCCAGTTCCTGTCCGCCGACCGCGATCACTCGTTTGACCAAACGGATCTCCATTCCTTTCGATTCCGTCACGGTCGTTTGTGATGCATCCGCAAATAAATTCGCATGCGTGCCGTTTACGATCACCACATCACCGGCTTTGGGCGTATAGAACAAACTGACCATCAGCAGCTTATCCCGATCATACAATGTGGGCTTCATAGAGCTGCCGTCGACTGTAACGGGACGCAATAAAAATGCAAACAGCAGCAGCACAAGAAACACTGAGGTGATCGCAGATTCAATGATATCTAAAAGATCCTGCAAAAGTGTAAATTTCTTTTTTGGTTCCGGCTGTTGCTCCGTCAAAACAGCCTCTTTCATTTCCGGAGTATCAGACATGCCCTACACCCCTTTCCTTCCGCAAAATGCTTTGTCGATTCTGCGGATCTACGTAGTCAAGAAAAGCAAAAAAGGGACATTTCGTCCCCCTTTCGCTTGTTTGCAATCAACGAACCTGCGCCTTAACCTTGGCAGCCTTACCGACTCTGCCGCGCAGATAGTAGAGCTTTGCTCTGCGGACAACACCGCGGCGAACGATTTCTACTTTGTCAACAGAGGGAGAGTGAACAGGGAATACACGCTCGATACCGCAACCATGTGCGACACGACGAACGGTAAAGGTCTCGTTGATACCGCCATGCTTCTTAGCAATGATGGTGCCCTCGAAAACCTGAATACGGCTCTTCTCGCCTTCCTGAATACGAACGTGAACCTTAACGGTATCACCGACGTTCAGTTCCGGTACGTTCTCCTTCATGCTGGACTTGCTGATCTGCTCCAAAGCGTTCATGGGAAAAATCCTCCTTCGTTGTTTACGGATGTTCATTCGTGCAAGATCAGTTCCCGTTGCATTGACGAGATCGCACCAGCGGACCATCCATGTCAGTAATATTGCCGTACAGCGCGCAAGCACTGTACATTGCATATTGACCCTCGCCGGCAAGGAACCGGCGGACATTCAAATGCTGTACTATTATATCACATTCTTTTTGGGATTGCAAGCATTTTTTTCATTTTTTCGCAAATAATGCAAAATTCACATTGTTTAGCCAATGTTCTCCGTCAACCTGCCGAGAATTTGCGAAATGCGGCGACAGCACCGCAGAAGATCGGTGTGAAACGACACCGAAAGACGCGATCATTTTTGTACGTCATCACGGCTCTTATACAAACGCACTGCCGTCTGCACAAAGAATGGCAAGGCGAGTAGCACGCACCATGCCGAATCGCACATCAGAAACGGATCGTTCCAAATAAGAACGGAATGCATCAAACAGCAACGAGGGATTCACATTCACCGCAGTGCCTGCGGGCATTCTCAGTTTCATCCAAATGCCGTCCTCCAGCGTCTGGGTCATCATGATCTGTGTCTGCTGCTTCAGATCCACCATGGCTGTGCCTCGTTTGGTTTTCTTTTCCATCAGAATAGCATCCTGTTCCAAAAAAGCATCCCATGCCATACGCAGTGCTTCAGCAGGTGTATTCTCGGCACAATCCAGACAAATCTGATAATCGGCAAATGCGATATCCGTATGCTTGCGAATAGGCTCTGCCACCTTGACGATCTGCAGATCGGGCGGCAGCACTGCATTGAGCCGTTCCATCGCCTCCTGCATAGACATCGGGCCATCCAATCGGAAATCCATACACTCACAGTTGCTTTCATATCCAAGCGAAAGTGCCAGCGGGAACATCAGATATGCATGAGGATTAAAGCCTTCCGTAAACCAGATCGGCACCTCAGCACGGCGAAAAGCACGCTGCATACAGCGCATCAGATCCAGATGAGAAATGTATTTTGCCCGACGGCGTTTTTCAAAGGTTGCTCGTACAGGAATCATACGGATCCCTCCTTTTTCGAACGATCCACAGGAAAACACGGCCTGTGCGTTGCCTTTGTTACACCGCAGCCCGCACACTGCATGCGACAATGGGCTGTGGTCTGTGCCGCAATGGCTTTTTCGTTTTCTTTGATAAAAAAGGCTTTATCCACATAATAATCCAGATGATCCCACGGCAGCACTTCTTCATAGCTGCGGGCACGATTGGCATAGAACTCCATCGTCAGACCGCAGGCTGCAAATGCCTCCAACCACAGATCAAAGCGGAAATGCTCTGACCATGCATCAAACAGGCAGCCGCGCTTCCATGCCTCCAGGATCACCGCATTCAAGCGGCGATCGCCTCGTGCCAGCACCGCCTCCAGAATGCTGGTTTCGGGACTATGCCAGCTTACCCGAATCCGTTTATGTCCCTTGACAGCTTCCTCCAGCAGCGCTTGCTTATGTGCGATCATCTCCATGGTATCCTGCGGATGGAACTGGAACGGCGTAAAGGGCTTGGGCACAAAGGTTGCAACACTGGCGGAAATCTGCACGGATTTTCCCTTGGGGCGCTCCTCCATTGCAAACCACATATCCACCACACGCTGCGCAAGTTCTATGATGCCGACAATATCCTCATCCGTTTCAGTAGGCAGGCCCATCATAAAATACAGTTTCACCGATGCCTGTCCTGCTGAAAAAGCGATCTTACAGGTGCGCATCAATTCTTCTTCGGTCACATTCTTATTGATCACATCCCGCAGACGCTGTGTGCCGGCTTCAGGTGCAAAGGTCAGACCGCTGCTGCGTACCCGACGAATCCGATTCATCAGACCCGTACTGAAATTATCCACACGCAGAGAAGGCAGGCTCAGATTGATATGCTCCTGCTCGGTGAACGTCAGCAGACCATCCATCATCTCCTCGATCTGCGAATGATCGGAAGTGGAAAGAGAACAGAGAGAAAGCTCCTCATAGCCCGTTTTCTGACAGAGTATTTTTGCCTGTTTACAGATCTGCTCCGGTGATTTTTCACGAAACGGCCGATATAAAAAGCCGGCTTGACAAAAACGGCAGCCACGAATGCAGCCGCGCAGCACTTCAGTAACAGCACGATCATGTACGATCTCTGAAAAAGGCACCACAAATTCTTCCGGCACCGCAACCTTATCAAAATCAGAAATGATCCGCTTACGCACTGTGGCAGGAGCGCCTTCCTTCGGCGTTACCGCTTGGATCGTACCATCCGCATTGTAGGTCACATCATACAGCGAAGGCACATATACACCCTCAATCTGCGATGCAGCACGCAAAAACTCACTTCTGGATGCACCTTTTTGCTTCATCTCGCGATAGAGATCCATGACCTCAAGATCGACTTCTTCGCCTTCTCCCAAGAAAAACAGATCAAAGAAATCGGCAATGGGCTCGGGATTGCAAGCACAGGAACCGCCGGCACAAACAATTGGACTAAGTGCTTCTCCACGCTCTTTTTGCAGCAAAGGAACCCCTGCCAGATCCAGCATATTCAGAATATTGGTATAACAAAGCTCATATTGCAGCGTAAAGCCGATGAAATCAAAATCTTTGACAGGTTCCAGGCTCTCCAGTGCATACAACGGGATCTGATGTGCCCGCATCGCAGCTTCAAAATCCACATCGGGAGCAAAAACACGTTCACACCAATATTCGGGTCTCTGGTTGATCACCGAATACAGAATCTTCATGCCAAGATGGCTCATACCCACATCATAACGGTCGGGAAAACAAAATGCAAATCGTACCGACACATCATTTTTATCCTTCATCACGCTGCCTGGCTCTCCGCCGATGTAGCGTGCAGGCTTTTGTATATTCAGCAAAAGCGGCTCAATGCGTTCAAACAGCATTGTTGTATCCACCTTTCTTTACAGATCGTTTTTATGTCCCGGATTTACGTCCCAGATAACGACAAACCTGCCGGGCATATGCCGGATACTGCTTAGGGAAGGTTTTGAAAAGCCATGCTTCCTCATGCAATATCTGCAAATGCAGCATCACCGCCGCCCAGCCGGAACAAAGAAGCAGCGGCAGATTAAAAAACATCAGCAGGATTGAAAGATACAGTAAATCAAATCCCACAAAAGCAGGATTCCGGCTGATGCGATAAATGCCATTTGTAATGATTGCAGTTTTCTCCTGCGGGATACCGACTCGCCAGCTGTTTTTCATGGAAATGATGGCACAGGCAAAAAAGAGAATCGCCGTCACACCGAATGCAAGCCCCGGGATTCCGAGGAAAGGGATGCTCTGCACAGACGGCTCTTTTACCAAAAGAATACTTAACACTTCCAGCACAACAGTCCATGTCGCAGCAGCGCGCATCAGCAGCTCAGTTCGTCTGACTTTGCTTGACTTTTCACCTTTACCAATTTGGTTAGTGCGAATATTCTGCCGTTTCAGCACTACCAGCTTGCCGAGATAAAAAGAATAAAACACCATCAGCAGTGTCAATGCTATGATGCGGTATAACATACCGGCAACTCCTATTCTGCCGCCTTGCGCAAAATCGCACCCTTTGGCGCAGAATAGGGGTATGCGATCGAGCACTCCATCATGGCATGGTTCGCAGCCTCAATTGCTTCTCCCTCCCCGTTTTGCAGATTCTGCACAAAAAAGCTGCGAGGCGGTTCGTTGGGGCAAAGCAGTGAAACCGTATCTCCGACAAAAAAGCGATTGCGCTGAGACAGATATAATCTGCCTTCCCGCCAATCCTGCACAATGCCGATGACTTCCGTAGTACGCACATAGTTTGCCGTTGCATTATGTATGCTGTCATCGGGTCTTCCGAAATAAAAGCCCGTGGTATAAGGACGATGGCTGACTGCTTCCAGCTCCTTCATCACCCACACAGGCACCTCTCGGGGCGGATTCGCGAACAAAGCATCTATCGCAGCGCGATAGGCATTGGTCATCCCTGCTACATAATAAAAGGATTTGGCTCGCCCTTCGATCTTGAACGAAGACACTCCTGCCTGATACAGTTCTCTCAGGTAAGGCAGCATACAAAGATCTTTGGCATTCAAAATGTAACTGCCCTCATCGGTTTCACCGATGGGGAAATATTGTCCGGGACGTTTTTCCTCCACCAGATGATACCGCCAGCGACAGGATTGTGCACAAGCTCCTCGATTGGCATCACGGCCGGTAAAATATTCGGAAAGCAGACAGCGTCCCGAAACGCTCATGCACATAGCGCCGTGCACAAAGCTTTCCAAGGCAAGCTGCGGCGGTGTCTTTGCACGGATCTCCGCAATTTCCTCCAGCGAGAGCTCTCGCGCCAGCACCACACGCTCCACACCCATATTCCAGAGTGCAGTTGCCGTTGCATAATTCACAATACCGGTCTGCGTTGAAGCGTGCACCGGTAAATCGGGTAAAATACTGCGCAATGTTGTGATCACGCCCAGATCCGCAGCGATCACCGCATCAATGCCGCAAGCAGCCGCCTCCCGCAAAAAGTCGGGCATCTGATCCATTTCACAGCTGCGCGGCATTACATTCACAGTCAGATAGACTTTCACACCTTTTGCATGGGCATCCTGCACAGCCTGCGCCATTGCAGCAAAATCAAAGTTTTTGGCAGCCGCACGCATGCCAAAGGTTTTTGCGCCCAGATAAACCGCATCTGCACCATATTGCAGCGCCATAGCAAAACACTCAGCATCTCCCGCCGGGATCAGCAGTTCAGGCTTTTTCTGAAGCTCAGCCATTTCCGGTATCCTCGCTGTCTGCAAGACCTGCCTGTGCCTGCTGCTCTTTGATCAATGCAAGATTCGCCTCATGCTCGTCATTGGTCATTGCATAGAAAATTTCTCCGGTCTGCACATTGGCACAGAAGAAGTAATGCTCAATATCCGCAGGGTACAGCACCGCTTCAATGGCATCACGGCCGGGATTGTTAATGGCACCGGGCGGTAATCCTTGTCCCACATAGGTGTTATAGGCATCCAGCATCAGCTTATTGGCGATCGGAAGATTGGGTGTGATCACATCCTCGGCATAAACACGCGTGGGATCCGACTGCAGTGTCGGGAAAATACTGCTGTTATTCAAACGATTATGGAATACTGCCGCTACCTTCTTCATGGAAGAGGATACCGGTGCCTCTGCCTGTACGATGGATGCCAATGTGATCACTTCGTCCAGTGACATTCCCAGTTCTTCCATACGCTTGAAATCTTCCTGCGTAATTTTGCGGTCGAAGTTTTCATAAATCTTCTGCACTACGATCTGCGGCTCTTCATCTACGTAAAAATCATAGGTGTCGGGGAAGAAATATCCCTCCATACGGTAAAAGCGCAGCTCTGTGACTGTGGGCACATGGGATTCAAATTCATAGCCGAAACCACCGCCGTTGAAATAAAACATAAAATCATCGGCACTGCAGACTTCATTTTCTTCCAGCAGCTGTGCTGCATCGTAAAGGGTAATTCCCTCACGGAACGTCACTGTAACCGTTTCACGCAGATTGATAGAAACATCGCACAGTTCCTCGATCATTGCCTCATAGCTCATAGAAGGTCTGAGCACGTGCTCGCCTGCAATATAATCGCCATCCCTGCCGTTAAGACGAGACATCAGCAAAAATAATTTGGGTACACGAATGATTCCTTTGTCCTCCAGAAGCTCTGCGATCTCTGAGGTCGTGGCACCGCTGGGGATCACAACACTCTTTTCCGTCATATCCTTATTGATCCCAAACAGCTCCATTGCCAATGCCAGAATGGAAATAGATGCCAGAATGGAAACGGAAAAGATCAGTGTCAGCAGCACCAGTGAACAGGAAATACCTCTGCCCTTTTTGCGTTTGCGCTTTTTATGACGCTTTTTTGCCGCAGCAGCCCGAAGACGGCGATTTTCCGCTTTCGCATCATAGAATCTCATATCCTCATCATATGCATCTTCGTCGTCAAAGACTTCATCCGATTCTTCAGATGCCGTTTCCGCCGCAGATACGACATCCTCTGTCGAAGCATCTTCTGCACGATCGGCTTCATCGAACGCCTCTTCTTCGTAAGCAGAGGTATCTGCCGCTTCTGTTTCTTTGATGATACTTTCCAGAATGGCATCCACCGATGCATCCTCATCAGGCTGTAATGGTTTTTTCGGATCAACCATGAAATACCTCCGTTCCCTGTTCGGTCACACAGCATTGCAGCCGGCGATCGCAGCTGTCATGGGGCAGTGCTTCCACAAAACAGGAAGCATAACAAAGCCCCATGGTTTCTATGGGATATTGTGCCAGATAACGGTCATAATAGCCGCCACCTGCGCCAAGCCGGTAGCCCTGCGCATCATATGCCAGCATAGGCACCAGCATCAAGGAAGCGGCATTGGGCGTCACCCGCCGTTCAATCGAAGTGGGTGGTATCGGAATCCGATAAGCACCGCTGCGCAGCTCTTCCATTGTGTGCAGCTCATAAAACTGCATCGTATGTGCATAGGTATCGCAGACCGGCAAAGCCAACCGTTTTCCTTTCGCCAGACATTCTCCAAGCAGCCAGCGGGTATATACCTCATGAGGCATGGAAACATAGGCGAAAATCCATGTCGCCTCGGCAAAGGCGCGGCTTTCCATCACCCGCTGTACGATCGCATCATCCGCAGCAGCGCGAATATCAAAGGGCATTTCCTTGCGGCGCTGCATCATCTGTGCACGCAGCGCATTTTTTTGTGATATAATATCCATCATTTCTTACAGATCATCTTTTCGGCAAGACTCTTGCGTACTTCTTTGGAAAGCAGGCATTCCACCAGCTTCAAGCCGAATTCCATTGCAGCACCGGCGCCCTTTGCCGTAACGATCTTTCCATCAATACAAACCGTATCATGAGAAAGCTTCGCACCGGTCAGTTCACGTTCAAAGCCCGGATATACCGTTGCTTTTTTCCCTTTCAGCAAGCCTGCTCTGCCCAAGATCGACGGTGCAGCACAGATCGCTGCGATCCATTTATTCTGCTCGGCACAGAACTGCACTGCCTTCTGCACTGTCTCGTTCTGTCCAAGATTCAATGTACCTGGCATACCGCCGGGCAGCACGATCATTTCCACTTTCTGATCCAGCACCACAGCATCCTCAGTGATATCTGCGGTCACAGGGATCTGATGCGTGCCGGTAATCACCTTGCCGCCGATGCCCACGGTCACGACCTGCTTTCCGGCTCTGCGCAGGCAATCAATAGGCGTAATCGCCTCACATTCTTCAAATCCGTTTGCAAGGAATACATAGATCATAGTAAAAATCCTCCTTTTGGTTTACAGGACAGCATCCGTATTATCCATACACAGTGCATCGACAATGTGCAGCGTCATATCCTCTCTCGGCAGCAGACCATGGGCATCGGCGCAAGGCAAGATCACCCAGCCCTGCCGCTGTGCAGCAAAGAGTGCTGCCTCCCGACAGGCTGCAAGAAATGTAAGATCGCGTTCATGGATATCCTTTTTCTGCTCCATGCCATGATAGCGTTCCATCAGCAGCCGCTGTGACAGCTCCAGCGGCATATCCAGAAACACTACCCGATCGGGGCGGGGCAGTTTCAGCTTGTCATATTCATATTCCGAAAGCCATTGGAGATATCCATCCCATTCGCTCTTCGGCAGTTTATTCATCTGATAAATTGCATTGGAAGTCACATATCTTCCGGCAAGGATCGCCATACCGGTTTCGTAATCCTGCTGCCAATACTGACAGAAAGAGGCAAACCGATCTACCGCATAAAAGCTGGAGGCCGCATATGGATTCACCGCATCTGCCGCAGAACCGAATGCGCCGCTCAGATACAGCTGCACCAATGCCGAGGAAGGATCATCGTAATTGGGATAGCTGATGGCTCGGTTACGAATCCCCCGCTGCGCCAATGCTTCGGATACCAAAGGCAGCTGCGTGGATTTTCCGCAGCCGTCCAAACCTTCGATCACAAATACTTTGCCTCGATGCTGCATAGACAATTTCCCCTTTTTCGCATAGTATATCATGTTATTATAGCACGGATCGTCTGTAAAGTCAAGCAAAGAACGGCCATCTTTATACATTGCAAAGAGCGCAGATCTCATAAAAGATCTGCGCTCTGTTTTTACGATATATGCATGGTATTGCCTTGCGTTCCGATTTATTCAGTCGTCGGCTCCAGCACTGCATAATCACCGTCGGTACGGCGATATACCACATTCATACTGCCTGTTTCGCCGTTTAAGAACAAGAAGAAGGAATGCCCCAGCATATTCATCTGCAGGATCGCTTCCTCCACAGACATAGGATGGAGACGGAAGCTTTTACGACGAATGACATTATATTCTGTCTGTTCCTCTACCGTATCGGCAAAGGTTTCATTCAAAGCACCCTCGCGAATCCGCTTGCCCAGCTTGGTCTTGTTCTTGCGAATCTTCCGGATGATCTTATCGATCGCCGCATCCAGTGCATCATTCTTATCCGACGCTGCCTGCTCTGCACGATAGATCATAGAACCGGCACGCACAGTCAATTCTACCACGATCTGGTTGCGCTGCTCACTGAGTGTGATTTTGGCTTCTGCTTCATCTTCAAAGAATTTGTTGAGCTTCTGATTCAATTTCTTCTCGGCATTTTCAGTAAAACTTGGGCCGATTTGTAATTTTTTTGCCATAATGTTCAGTTTCATGCAGATACCTCCTCGAATGCCCAAGGTGCCATGCATAAACATTGCTCCTTGGTTGATACTTTGATTATAGCATAAGTTGATAAAAATTGCAATAGCAAATTTCGGTTTTTGTGAAAATTAGATGAATGCCAATGGAATCTTCAGTGAAAACTAACAAAACAAAGCCCGGGAACACGCATTCCCGAGCTTCTCTTTATATTTTATATACGGCTATACTGCCCATCAGCGAATACTGCGCACATTCAGCAGCTTGAGCTGCGATGTAATGGAATTCTCTGTCTGCGGGAATTCTTCACAATAATCTGTGGAAAGATACTTTTTGTTGTCATCGGCAAAAACCGTGACGATCGTTTTATCGCCGCCGATACGGTCTCCTGCCAGCAAGCAGCCCAACAAATTGGCTCCGGAGCTGATGCCGACACCCAGACCCAGCTGACGAGATAACATCTGCGCCATGCGGATAGAATCTACATCATCCACAGAGACGATGCCTGTTGTCTCCGAAAGCTTGAGGATCGGCGGAATAAATTCATCGGAAATTCCTTGGATCCGATGCTTTCCAACCTTATAGCCTGTGGAAAGCGTCGGGGAATTCAGCGGCTCCAGCGGAAAGACCGCACAATCGGGATTTACGGTCCGCAATCTTCTTCCAATGCCCATAACAGTACCACCGGTGCCTACACCGGCAACCACTGCATCCGCAGTTTTGCCAATTGCGGCAAGCTGCGCAACGATTTCTGCGCCCGTTGTTTCAAAATGTGCTTCCACATTATCCTCGTTGGAAAATTGACGTGGCAGATATACACCGCCTTGCTCCGCAAGCTTTTCCGTCATGGCAATCGAGCCGAGAAAACCACCTTCCGCAGCCGAAACCAATCGCACCTCTGCACCATAACTAAGAATAATATTGCGTCGCTCCATGCTCATCCAATCGGGCATATAAATTACCACAGGATGCCCAAGTGCGGCTCCCATTGCCGAAAATGCGATGCCTGTATTACCGCTTGTCGCCTCAGCAATGCAGTCACCTGCGTGAATTTCACCTGTCTGATATGCTTTTTTCAGCATGTAATAGGCAACACGATCCTTAACGCTGCCGCTGAGATTATAGGATTCCGCCTTGGCGTATACCACACGGCGTTCTCCGCGATATTCCATGGTAAGTTCGAGCAGCGGCGTATTTCCCACAAGCGCAGACAGCGCCCGGAATTGCTGCGGCTCGGTCATCCGGTCATGCAACGGGAATTCCTCCTTTTTCGATCCATCTGATCGCATACTGTTATAGTATATCACAGTTTCTGTGAAATTGCAACACCTGCATTTAAAAAAACTGAATTTCTTCCGATGACCATGCAAACAATAAAAAACAGCAGCAGCTTCCTCTGCTTTCAGAGAAAACCGCTGCTTCTGCATGATTACATTACTGCATCTTATATGCGTCGATCATCTTCTTGACCATCTGGCCGCCGATAGAACCGGCCTGCCGTGCAGTCAGATCGCCGTTATAACCCTGCTTCAAAGTCACGCCAACTTCATTGGCAGACTCCATCTTAAAGCGTTCGAGGGCTTCCTTGCCCTTCTGCGTAAATTCACCCTTCATGGTAATTCTCCTTTTGCGGCAACATAATTTTACTATTTGCATGAAAACCATATTGATATCCCATCTGATTTTCTTTTTGCTGTTGCCGTGGTAGTAGTATGCGACAAGGCGTTTTGTTTATCAGTGGTATCTTATGGAATCATTTTTTGTCGAGTTCTATCTTATACAGCGCAAAAAACAAACATCCTATTTTCGCAATGACAAGAAGTTCAAAAACCTGCTGTGCAACCGCTTCTCGTGCTTTTGATACTTCCTCGGCATTTGCAAGCCGTTCACAGTAATCTCTTGCCGCTTTTCTCATTTCAATTCTCCCCTCACCTTCCCCTGTTCTCCCTCTCGGAACAGGGGTATGAAAAAACCGCCTGACGAATCAAGCGGTTTCATCATTTTCGTTTTGCAAAAAATCTCCAAACAGACGCTGAAATTCTTTTTCAACTTCAGCATCCGACATCTTTGCAACTTCGGGTGAGACAGGTTTGCGCCTGTCGTCACAAATATACTCGGTCTTCTTCATATTACCTGCCTCCTTACAATATTTCAATCTCAAATTGATACTTCCTGCTCAACAGTTCAAGAGCCTTTCCCATTGCAGTAGATTCACTATAGCCACTAAAATGACGCATTGCAACATCCCATTCGGTTGGCGGTACCGTAGCTTTCGGCCTTGTATAACGATACACACTGCCATCATGCCCAACAGTAATGCCACTTACATTGCTATGTTCCAACAATGCATTGATATCACCTATGCTAGGCGGCAAACCTCGTGGGTGATTGTGAATCAAAAGCACTTTTTCTCCACGTTGTTCTGCTTCATACAATTTCCTTGTAAAGTCTGCTGTTCGCTTTACACCGGAGTCAATTCTCTGATCCGCAATTCTGGAAATCTCAGTGCCATCCAGCAAACTAACCGCATACAATTCCTCGGTTTTTGTGCCGGTTCTGTTGTTCAATGCCCATTTGGCTCTTGTTTCAACAGATCTGGCAACTTTAGGGTTATCAGACAAGCGATCAAACTTTGCGGAATACTGTGGAGATTGTACAATCGACCAATCGACAGAAAATCTGCCGGTTCCTGTCTTGCGTGGTGAATCCTCTGCCACTATTATACCACTTCTGCTGCCCTTTGTCAACACAGTAGGCTTATGTTTTGCCTGCAAAGCCCTGCCCTGTGCGGGGGTCAGGATAGTGGGCTTGGGTGCGCCTGCGCCCTCTGCGGGGACTTCCCATTGCTTCTTGCTCCACACATCCTGCCGCTGTCTGCCGTTCTCGTAGATGGTGGTACAGCCGCAATTATCATGACGGCGGTATACATCCTCCGGCTCTGTGCCGTACTCGTATCTGCCTGCCACCTGTGTACACCATTTGCAGCATTTGCCGTCCGTTGTCCGCACGATCCAGCACTTCAGACCGGCATCGGCACGGAATTTGGCATTTGCCTGTATGTAGTCATCATGGAAGGACTTTGCCACGTTCGCCACAGGACCGCCCGATCGGCGGATGATTTCTATGGGGACTGTGGGGTGGACTTTGGAAAACATTCGTAATTTGGAATAAAATAATATTCGTTTGTGATTGCTATTTCTACATAGATATGATACAATATAACAAAATAGTATGGTAATGAGGAGATGTATATATGCGCAGCATTGCTTTTTTGACCTGAAAGTGAATCCCGAAAGCGGCAAGGTGTTGGATTACGGTGCGATTGACGAGTTGGAGAATCAACTGCATACAATTACTATGCCACGCTTATCGACAAATGTCAAGATAACAGATGGCGCAGTGGGTTTCGGTGCACCATGTTCCGCTTTGCGAAGCTGCACAGTTTGTCCAGGCCAACGTGCACCTGTATAGGCTGTGTAGAAAGAGAGTATACAGAAAGAAACGCCTCTTAAATCACACTAAGAGGCGTTTGCTTTCAACATTTATATGCGCCGAAGGCATGCAGAAAATTTTTGTATCTTTTTGGCATTTCATCCGTCATTTAGACAGAAGGGAAGTGATAAACTTGAACGACTTCAGCGAAATCTATCGGCTATACGCAAATGATGTTTACCGTTATCTGCTGAAATGCACCGGCAAAGAAGATGCTGCGGAAGAACTGACGCAGGAAACTTTTTTGCGTGCGATCCAGAAGATACATACCTTTCGGGGAGAAACATCCATCAAGGCATGGCTGATTGTGATTGCAAAGAACTGTTATTGCAGTGCCATGCGTTCCCCATGGAAGTATCCGCAGGAACTGGATGAGAACATTGCAAGCGATTCTGCCGATGACAGCTTATTCGATAGTTTTGCAGACCGTGAAACCGCAAGGCGGATTCATGTTGCCTTGCACCATTTGAACGAGCCTTATAAGGAAGTGTTCAGTCTTCGTGTATTCGGAGAACTGCAGTTCAAGGACATCGCAGAACTGTTCGGAAAAACAGAAAGCTGGGCAAAAGTCACCTTCTATCGGGCCAAAAGCCAAATTCTGAATGCCATCAATAAGGAGGATGCCAAATGAACGTTTCGTGTCATGTGATTCAAGATCTGTTTGTACCCTACATAGAGGATACCTGCACAGACGAAAGCCGCATATTGGTTGAGGGACATCTGAAACACTGTGAAAACTGCCAAAAGACCCTGAAAACTTATCAAGCACCGATTCCCGACATGGATATGAAAGCCGATGCCGAAGCCAAAAAGCCGTTTCAAAGAATTCGCCGCAAAATCTGCTTTTTTATCATTCTGAGCATTGTACTGCTTATCGGCATTCTGCCTATTGCAATATATCAGGCATATGGACATACACACAGTTTTTATGAGGCCGACCGTGTGTTCTGCGGATTGGATAACAGCGATTTTATCAATGCAGCTAAGGCAAACGGCATGGAAAATCAGGCTGAGACAATGTACAAACATATGTACTATACCTTGCAAAACCGCAACGGCACTGCCGCTCCCGATGCCAGCCTATCGGAGTTGGTGGACGAATATAATGTGCTGGATCAGATCGCATTGGATTATGAAAATGCCGAATTTTCTTATGATTCGGATTTCGATACAATCACAGTCACCATTCCGTTTGTTTTACCCGATGATGCCGTACCCACTGTGCTCCAACTGTTGGGAACCCGTGTGGGAGTGGGAAAATACTGCATCACCCACTGGATGCTTTATCCCAAGAACATTGTCGAAGAAAACTATGTTGCATTGGATTCTGCGGGAGTCGTGTTTGATACTTTGGATACATGGCCGTTTACCGGATATGCGACATGGACGGTAAAAGCTTGGGAGAAATATGATGTGCTCCGGGAAAATCCGAAAGAGCCGAAAGACTATAGCGATACCGGCTTGAAAATTCCTTCCGGTGTGTATGTATATACAAATGATGACGGACAAGAAACTTTACTGACTGTATACGATAATGGTACGCTGATGTGTGAATCTGAAAAGGAAATTGCAGATACGGACGGATTCCCGCATATACAGCCGTCTGTACTGGGATATTTGTACCACACCGCAACGCCTTGCCCCTATTTTATCATCGAAAGCGAATTGGGCTGTGAATTGATTGTGCGTTATGAAAAAACAGGTATTCGCAATACGCACACAATAGAGTTTATGGAAGACGGCAATCTGGTTTGGCGCGACAGACTCTTTGTAAGGGTCAGCGATATTGTATAACACAAGGAACTCCTCTTAAATCGCATTAAGAGGAGTTCCTTGTGCGTTATGAGGATTTTTCGGGCAGCGGTTTACGGCATCATACAGCCAGTGCCACCTCGTAATGTACGGAGATTTTGCTCACGGCTCCGCATACTGTTGCGAGTAAATTCCCATTGTTGCTGGAACATCATCTTCTTGACCATTCAAACTGCGCCCGCTGGGGGCCGTTGTGGTCGGGGCGGAGATTGGGGCGTGCTCTCGGTTGGGGCATGGTGTACCTCCTTGAAATGGGCATGAAAAAAGCACCTCCTAAGAGATGCTCGCTTCTGTATTTGGGTATGAAAAAACCGCCTGACGAATCAAGCGGTTTCACTCAATATTCAATGCCGGTGTCCAATGAGCGTGAAAATCACATTCGGGACAGTCAAAGGAATACGCTTTGTCGGCTGTTGTACCAAACGGCTCAATAGCCGCTTTTCCGCACTTTGGACAAATCACTTGTTCGCCGCTTCGCAGACGTTCAAGTAGGCTTTTTTCTTCTTCCATTGACCAGACCTCCTTTTCGCCATTTGAGATTTGGATATCCATCTGTTACTGCTTCTATTATACGCAATTTTTCAGCGTATGTCAAGTAGTCACGCTTGTATTTATGTTTCGCCTGCAATGCTCTGCCCTGTACGGGGGTCAGGAGTGTGGACTTTGGTGCGCCTGTATGCAAAGAATAAGAATGTTCTGCGCATATATTGACATTTGATGGGCGTTTACAGTATAATGAAATTGCAGAAAACAAACAGAAATCGGACGGTTGCAGCTCCATGTGCAATGCAAAAACCGGAATGCAAGCCTTATCCGAAATGGAAAGGAATATTATGCTTTATATTATAATTCTCGTCAGCGCATTGGGATTGATAATACTAATGGGCTTGTTTGTGGTGGTTTCCGTCATCTTCGGAGCAATCGATTCCATATTCAAGATGATACCGTTTTTGCTCAAATATGCACTCCCCTGCTTAGTGGGCGGCTTGATCGGCTTACTGTTCAGGAAGAATAATCCAAAACGAGAAGCGTTTGTGTCGGGGGCTGTCACAGGATTCTGGGCAGAGGTTATTTTTCTGATCATCATATTGAATATCACAACAGCTCCGAAATTGATACCGGAAGAGGAGATCACTCATGTTACGGTCACCAAGCTGATCTATTCGGAATACGGAAAGGAATGGATCATTTCGCATTCAGAATCCAGTGATGATATCAGCTATGTTACGGGGATCTATGACGAGATCAGAAAAAAAGACTATACTTATTACACTCCGGAGCGTGTGAACAGCAAGGAGATCGGCGAATATTATACAGTTGAACTTTTTGATGACAATCATAATCTGCTCAGCACCATTACATTTTATGATTATCGGCATGTTTCCGTCAAAAACGGCTGGATTACGAAATATTATGATTTGAAAGAATACTACAACGGTGTTTCCAATGAACTGCCGAGCTTCAAATTTAAGGCGTTGGAAAAAATCCATGAGGATAAGAAACAGGCAGAACGTAATGCATTGGCAGAAGCCGAGTATCAGGAATGGAAAGATTTTTTGGATACACTTTCCGAGGGAATCACGTATGAAGAAGGGAAAATAGCCTTCACAATTCCATCGGCGAGACCGGATCGTGAATTTTCTCTGGGCACCAGAATCATCAGTGCCGAAACAGATGACAGCGGAGCCGTGGATCATCAATTTGACAATCCACCCTGGAATGATGAAACAAATCAAACTTGGGAACCGGGTGGCACCTATTATATCGAACTGAACAAAACCATTTACAGTGAGTGCTTCTTAATTTTCAAAGGTGAATATATCGAGGAAAAATTCGATATTCTTTCCCTGCTGCCTTCAGAGCAACAATATTTTCCTGCGGAAGAATCATATCAATGATCACAAGTCAAACTGCGGTAAAAACAGATTGACCGAATCATCCGCAGCAGCGACATAGCAATTCCAATGCGGAAAGCTTCATTTTGCATTGGATACGCTGATGATTGCATAACAGCCTTGGCTCTTACGAGAAGAGTCAAGGCTGTTTTTATGTCATGCCGCCGGCACTGCGAACGTTATAGTCATTAGTAATTATACACAGCAATGCTCTCTATTTTGTTACATTGTTTATCAAACGTACGAATTGACACCGGTATGAATTTGGTAGTATAATAATAGATAGCTTGCAAGCGATAATCATTTTACTACAACACTTAACCAACTATCGACGAAAGGAATTTGATTCTATGCTTAACGTAAAAAAGTCTATTGCAATGATTCTGGCAGCAGCAGCTATGTCCGTTTGTGCCGTCGGCTGTGGCGACGATGCTCCTAAGACCAATCTTTCCGATTCTAAGGCAGAGGCTGCACTGGAAAACCTTGCCGGCACATGGAAAACATCCAACATCGTCTGGGGCACACCCTCCACAAAGATTGTTGTTGAGGCCCAGAATGACGGTGATGTCTATGTTGATCTGACCACCGTATGGTTTGGTTACAATACCGGCTGGGTCAATTTCAAGGATTGTACTGTCCCCTCCTTTGACCGCAATGGCAGCAGCACGGGCAATACTTATTACAAGGGCACACTGTGCTATGAATCTTCTCTGGGTCTTGAGTATTCTCAGACCTTCTACAGCGATTCCGCTTACTCGAAGATCACTCTGTGCACTGTCATTTATAAATAAGCTAACTGATGCAGATGGATAGAAATCACATCTGAATTCTGTCTGCAGCACGACAAATATTACCGGCAGCAGGCCTTGATTTTCTGTTGCCGGTATTGTCGTTGCCGGCAGAAATCTACAGGAGATAACCATGAAGAATCAAAAACGAATTATAGTATCGGCAATGACTGCTGCAGTTATGCTCAGCTTGGCAGCCTGTGCTGAAACCGAAAGCAGCACATCCGATATCTCTGTGGAAATGAAAGCAGGTACCTATTATCTGAACGGAGATACCACTCAGCGTGCCATTATTCTGGATACCGCTTCACAGACCATTCAGTTCACCAATTGTGATGTGGAAGCATATGCAACCTCTTTGTTGGAACGTGAACTGTTCGACTCTGAGGAAGGGTATCAGAACGTACTTGCCTCCCAGATCGAAACCATGACTGCTGTGTTGCCTTATCACAAGGTAGATCCGTCCGTTAACCCCGAAAAGGATATTTTCGTATATACGGATGAGATCCTGCATGGTATGATGTCCTTTGATTATATTTCAGACGCGCAGGGAACTGCTTTGATTTTTGGCAGCAAGAATGTAACCGAGTATATACTGGTTGAAACCGCTTCGTGAGGTGTCATATGATCGAGATCCGCAATGCATCCAAACAGTATCGAACAAAAAGCGGCAATGTGCCGGTGCTCCGACAGGTGTCTTTACAGGTTGCAAAAGGTGATTTTATCAGCATCGTCGGTCGTTCCGGCAGTGGAAAATCCACACTGCTCAATTGCATTGGTCTGCTGGATCGGTTTGATACCGGTGAATATCGTTTTGAAGGAAAAGATATCGCCAAACTGTCAGCAGCGGAACTCGCACTGCTCCGTAATCAAAGCCTGGGCTTTGTGTTTCAGTCTTGTCATCTGGAATATGCTTATAGTGTATATGAAAATCTTTGTATCCCCATGTATATTCAGCATGCTTCCCGCAAGGAGATCGACCGCCGTGCAGCGGAGGTGCTGGAGCTGGTTGGCTTGCGGCACACACTTCGCCGCAAAGCAAACGAGCTTTCGGGCGGTGAACAGCAGCGCATTAATATTGCAAGAGCTTTGATGTGTGATCCCGATCTGATCCTTGCAGATGAGCCGTGCGGCAATCTGGATGCGGAAAACAGCAATGGGATCATGAACATACTTGCTAGCCTGCCGCAGCGTGGGAAAACGGTTTTGCTCATTACCCATGATGCCGAAGCCGCTGCCCAAGCGCACCGTCAGCTGCATATTGCCGATGGTGAGGTATGGGAGGCAGGAGAATGAAAACCTCACTGTTTCACTGTATGCGCTGTGAACTACGGGTGAGTGCCTTGCTGGTTCCACTGTATGTGTGTGTGTTGTCTCTGATCTTTACCGTGCTGTTGAGTATGCTTTCCTATGCCATGCATATTCCGGTGCAGATGACAAAACAGCTGGATCAGGAAACAAGCGGCATCCCCTACATAGCCGATGTTTCCTCCGTTTATTCCGAAAACGCCCATGTGCTTTCGGCACTGTCCTATACCAAGGCAGAGATCACATATCTTTCGGCAGAGCAGCTGCTTGCAGATGTCCGGCTGGAATCTCATAATACACAGCTGGATACAGCAACGGGCCAGATTACGGTTTACATCAGCGCACAGCATGACACAATGGCTGTTACAGAGGGACGCAGTATGCAGCCGGCAGACAATACGGAGACCGCAGGAATCATATGGCTTTCTCAAGAAGCTGCACAGCACTTGCAGGTGCAGCCGGGAGATACGGTTGGATTCAGCGGAATGAACGTCGCACAAGTCAGCTTGCAGGTCGCAGGCTTCTTTGCGGTGCAAACAGAGGATGCTCCGCTGTTTTGCCTAAATGCCGCCACTGCCGAACAACTGATGATGCAAAACAATCTTTCCCGACGGCAGATCTGCCGGATCACCTTTGCAGATTACACACAGTGTCGGACAGGCATGGCACAGCTGGAGGCTCTAGGCTGTAAAGGAGAATGTGCCCTGTTTGAGGAAACAGATGTCCTGTATAGCAATGTCCGTTCCCTGGAGCTGACCTTCTGGCTGATCAGTGCAGTCCTGCTTCTTTGCGTTGCGATCGTATTGTATGCCATGAATTGTATGCTGGTGGATTATCGGCAGCGTTTTTTGGGCCTGCTGCGGTGTATGGGTGCATCTGTCCGTTCCATATCGCTGCTGTATGGATCGATTTCCCTGATAATGGTCACGATCTCCGTTTTGTTCAGCAGCCTGTGCAGCCGTTTGTACATCAAGCATACTGTGCATCTGTTAAACGATTATTTTGCAATGGAGCTTGCAGCGAAACAGCTGTATCCGTCATTCCCGACACTGCTGATCGGCTGGATAGGCGCGGCTCTGGTATGCATACCGGTATTTGTCATGCTGTATCGCAGACTGAACAGATACAGTGCGGTCACGGTGCTGCGGCATTCGGAAAGGGAGGGATAAGCCATGCGGTTACAAGAGCAGCTTCGGCTGGCATGGCTGAATTGTCTCGCCAGACGCAGCATCACCTTGCAGATTATTCTTGGACTGAGCATCACGCTCTATCTGTTCCTCACAGTTATGGGGTATATTTCCGCACTGAAGAAGCTGCTGCAAGATACGGCCATGCGTTATTATGCATCGAATTGCGTCACGATAAGCGGTCCCGCCCATGTACTTTCCGAAACACAGGCTGCTGTGATGCAGCAGTATCCGATACAGGAAATCGTGCGCTATACACTTCCCTATATGGAAGAAAGCTGGATAGATGCTGCTCTGCAAAAGGGCATTATGCCAGCACTGCAGGATTCAGTCCTATTCATAGAAGATCAGAGGTATCCTTTCCGGAATCATACAGGACTGCTTTATGAGATCGGTGATATGATCGATCTGCGGTGCTATGAAGGTGCCGATGCCATGCTCACCCAACATGAGCTGCAGGAATACACCCAACGGACAGAAAAAAGCTCTCCTCTGATGCTGGGACGACTGCCGCAGAATACAGGCGAATTGCTGCTGCCTGCCTGCTATGCAGAAGCCTATGATCTGCAGCCGGAACAGCTGGTGGGCAAACGCATTTCCCTAATGCTCAGCGGCATGAAAGGAGAAGAAAGACTGTTCCGTGATGCAGTCGTCAGCGGTATCCTATATAACGATTTCTTCAGCATCTCCAATCGGAACAATTGTTGCATCATGCAGCTTGGAACGATCAGTGCAGATCATAATACGGTGATCCGTCTGTATCCGGAATCCTATGCAGATCTTCGGGATATTGCAAATATTTTTGAAGTGCTTGATGCGGCAGAGGTACAGATTCCCACAGCCTTCATACAATATGAATATCTGGAAAAGCAATACGGGTTTGCCAAACAGGTTATGCTGCCCACAGTCTGGATGATCCTTGCTGCCATGCTGCTGAATATTCAGCGCATTGTAATTTATAGTTTTTCAAAGCAAATGGGCTATCGGGGTATGCTGCAGGCAATGGGTCTGCGTCTTCATACGCTGCTGCGTATTCATATGCTGGAGCTTGCAATGCAGACTTTATGTGCACTGCTGCCGGCATTTGTCGGCTATTTGCTGACAGAACGCTGGCTTGTGAACGGATTGATCCGCATGATCCATGCTGAGGGAGGCTTGCCGAAAGTGGCAGCTGCGCTCCCGATTTTGGGATGCACATCCCTGATATTGGTCTTTTGGTCGATCTCTGCTTTGCTGCTCGGCGCGGCTCTTCGCAAACAAAATGTGATCGCACTGCTGCGGCATCAGAGCTGAATCTTCACGATGACAAAAAGGAATTCCTCTTAAATCGCATTAAGAGGAATTCCTTTTTCATTATATGGATTTTTCGGTGCGCCGGAAAAAAGCACCGCATTGCCAATGCAAGATCATAACATCCGGCAATGTGGTCTCCGCTTCACGAATCGTCTTGATACGATCAAATCAAAATCCCATCGCAGTGGTCGATCTCATGCTGAATGATCTGAGCGGAATATCCCACAAAGGTTTTGCTTTGCAGCTGGAATTTTACATTCTGCCACTGCACCTTGATCACTTGATATCGCTTGCATTTTCTGGGGCCTCCCGGCAGAGAAAGACAGCCTTCTTCTGCAGCATACTCACCGGATTTGTGAACGATCTTCGGATTGAACATTGTCATATAGGTGCCCTGATCATTGAATACGATGATCCGCTTGCGAACACCGATCATATTGGCAGCCATGCCTACGCAGCCGGCACTGTTGGCGATCAAAGTATCCAGCAGATCCTGCGCCAACGGAAGATCCTCCTTTGTTGCCGCCTCGGATCTTGTACCAAGAAAAATCGGATCATGTATCACCGGTCTGATCATTGTGGTTACTCCTTTTTCAAATGTTTTTGTATTCCTGCCAATAGAAGCCGACATTCCGTATGCATCGGCCCTATCTTACACAAGTCGTTCTTTATATTATAGCACACTTTATGCCATCCTGCAATATGAACAAAAGCTTTCCGATGTCTTGGGGAATTGTATTTCGGACGGAATCTTTCTTGTTTTTTACAGCCAACTGTGATATAATCAAAACAGCCGCACAGGCCGAAAAACAACAACCGGAACAACAGCCCTTTGCTGCTGTTATGACTATGATGAGGATGCTATGTATTCACGAGTTTATGTAGAAATAACGAACATCTGCAATATGCACTGTTCCTTTTGCCACGGACACTCCCGCCCACCCCAAAGGATGCAGCAGCAGGAATTTGCATATCTGCTGGATCAACTTTCAGGTCAAACCAATTATATTTACTATCATCTCATGGGAGAACCGCTGACGCATCCCGACCTGCCGCTTTTTTTGCAGATGGCATCAGAAAAAGGCTTCCGCTCTGTGATCACCACCAACGGCACGCTGCTGAAACAACATGGTGCCGAGTTGATTGCCGCCAAAGTGCATAAGGTCAGCATTTCTCTGCATAGCTTCGAGGAAGATGATGCCTGCTCCTATGAGCGCTATCTGACGGAAGTGATCAACTTTGCCGATGCTGCGTCAAAGGCAGGTATTATCGTTGTGCTGCGACTTTGGAACAGAGGCTATGACTGTGGAAGAAATGACAAAACGCTTTCGTTGCTGCAAGCACAACTGGAAGGTGAATGGACGGAAAATACGAAAGGCATCCGCATCCGAAACAAGCTCCATCTGGAATGGGGCGATCGTTTTGGCTGGCCGGATATGGATGCTCCGGTACAGGGCGATCGTTTTTTTTGCTATGGCTTGCGGGATCATTTCGGTATCTTGTGCGATGGTTCTGTTGTGCCATGCTGTTTGGACAGCGATGGGAACATTCCATTAGGCAATCTATTTCGCGAATCTCTTTCCGCCATTCTCGCTTCGCCGCGTGCAGCTGCAATGCGAGAGGGCTTTGCTTGCCATACAGCAACCGAAGAACTATGCCGCAGATGTGCATACGCACAGCGATTTGTGTGAAAATGCAGGCAGTTCCATTGCGAATAATGCTGCCGATCAAGAAGAAACGAACAAAAGTCATCTCCTATGGTATCATAAAGTACCATAGGAGATCTTTGCGCATTTTTGTCTTTATGATGATAAAGCAGATTGCTGCAGCAGTGAAAATCTGCCGAACATCCTTCCGGATTCATACGCCGCTGCTTTATTCGGCACAGAGGAAGCGACGCTTTTTGTTATTTATCATATATTCACAATGCAGGCGGCTTTATCAGCACAGCTCTGCATGGTGCACCATCGCAGCCTGCAAGCTTCAGCGGCGCAGCACTCAGAATATAGCGTCCTTCCTCCACATAACGCAACACAATGCCCTCCAGCAGTACAATCTCTGCCCCCAGCAAAATCAGATGAACCTCCATGGGTGCCTCAGCAGGTCCGATCGTCTGGCCCTCGTTGCCCAGCAGCAGAATACCTGCATCTGCAAATACACGGGCAGCATCCGCTGTAACAGTCAGATCACCTGCCAGTAAAATACGCTCGGCAGCACCCGACATCTTCGCTTTTTCCAGTATCGCCGCAGCGTCTTCAGCAGTGATATCTCCTGTATGTCTTGCTACATAGCAATCACCCATAAACGGTGCCAAGCCAAGCTGCTCCACCGTTTTTCCCTCTTTGATAAAATGGAAGGGTGCATCAATATGCGTACCGTTATGTGCACACATGGAAAATGCCGTCAGATTATAAAGTGCTCCCTGCTCCATCCGCATCACAGGCAGGCATTGCGGCATAGGGTCATCGGGATATCCTTGACAAGAGAACACTTCCTGAGAAATATCGATCAGCATGATACTGCTCCTTTCATCTTAATATTGTGATAAACAGATTATACCACAAATCCATACAGCTTGCAATATCAAAGCAGACTCCCGCAGACATTGACAAAAGCGATGCAAAATGGTATAATATGCAGAAAATATTAACGAAATGAGGCTTTGAATGTATCAGGATCTTTTGTTTGATTTAGACGGCACGATCATTGATTCTGCAAAAGGAATTATGGCATCGGCTTTGCATGCACTGAAACGATTCGGCATCGAAGATCACGATGAAGAAAAGCTGCTCCGTTTTATCGGGCCGCCGCTCCAAGACTCTTTCGAACAGATCTATGGCTTTTCGGCAGAACAAAGCAAGCTCGCAGTGCAATATTATCGCGCACATTACAAAGCGGAAGGAATGTATCAAAACACTGTATATGCCGGCGTTGAAGAGGTTCTGCGTCAGCTGCATGCGATGGGAAAGCAGCTGATCATTGCTACCTGCAAGCCCGAACCCTTTGCCATTCAAATTTTGGAACAGATCGGTCTTTCCCGATATTTTGACTGCATTACCGGTGCAATGCTGGATGACTCCCGCCGCACCAAAGCAGAAGTCATTGCCTGTGCAATGCAGCGATGCGGAATCACCGATCCTGCCGCTGCTGTGATGATCGGTGACAGGAGCCATGATATTCTCGGTGCGAAAGCCTGCGGACTCCGAAGCATCGGTGTGTTGTACGGCTATGGCACACTTGCAGAGCTGCAAACTGCAGGTGCAACTCATATTGCACCGACACCTTTTGATATCCTGCACTGTATGGATGCCATATCATAACGAGATCGTTCTTGGCTTTTGTGACTGTGAATCCATCGTTCCCGCAAACTGCTTTTTTCGTGCCAAAGCCACAATCCCTTCCCTTGACAATTGTGGGAAAATACAATATAATATGGGTATAAATCTCTGCATTGCAGAACGATTTAGAATCAAAAAAAGAAAATGAAAAAATCCGAAGGAGGTATTTTTATGTCAGAGCTTCAACAGCGGCTGCAGGAGCAATTCCCGGTCGGCACAAAAATAGAGATCATCCTGTGTAACGGCATGCTCTTGTGCGGAACAGTTCTGGAATACTGCGGTGATTTGATCTGTCTGAGACGATCCGATCATTCCATTCAGACACTGGATACCGCATTGATCAACAGCATTTGCTCCCCGCTTCCCCATCCGTTTGCCGCAAAGCTGCAAATAAACCGGCAGATTTCTGTTGTCACACAAAACGGCAGAACGCTGCAAGGCACTGTGACCGAATGGGATGACACCACGCTGCAGCTGCATACAGTCTCACAGACATTGGAAATCCTGTCCTTCGATTGTATCCGCGAGATGTCCCTGCCGCTTCCCGCTGCCGAAGTTTCCGACATTACGCTCCGCACACTGGCAGAGCCCATTGAAAAAACAGAATACACTGTGGATACCCTGCAGCAGATGCTCAAAGAGGATTCTTTGCTGCATTCCGAGTGCAGCGGAAAGATCAATTCTCTGCAAAATGCTGTGAAAATTCGGGAATCCGATGCAAAATTTCAGAGAACACCCCGTATCCTGGCAGAATTGATCCAGATCACCGAGGACTATTATGCCTCTGCGGTACTGCTGGCACTGATCGGTGAAGTCGCTGCTTTGGCTGGCGATACCGAATCGGCCCAACTGGCATTGCAATGCTATCAGCAGCAATGGCAGCCGGCATACAGTGAAGACCGCAATGTCCTTCGATTACTGGCAAAGCTTTCCCGACAGGCAAATACCGCGCAATATCTGTATCCGCTCGCTGTCAATTGCAGTGAATCTCAAAAAGCGCTTTTCAATGGTTCGATGGCCTGCTATCTGCTGCTGTGCGGTCAGTCCCCTGTCGAACCTCTCCCCGCAGAGTCAGAAGCTCAATATCAGTATCTGCTCAATCAGCTTACCGATCAGTTAAACTGCGCTCCTTCTTCCAAGGAATCCGCTGCCGATATCACCCAAACAGCCTCTGTCGAACCATCTGAACATGCTCCGCTGCCGCCTCTGCTGGCAGGGCAGCGCTGCGGAAGAGTCACATTATATATCCCTGCCAACGGCTTCGGCGTCATCACGGATGCCGAAGAAAACACCTACAGCTTTGTCACCCATACCATGAGCTCCGATGAGCAATCACAGATCTGCCAAGGTGCAACGGTCTATTTCTATAAGGGTAAAGAACAGCGCTTCAATAAGAAAAAACAAATGTATGTGGATATCGCAGAGGATATTACCGTAATGCTCCCTCCCCAAGAGGCTGCCATGCCGCTGCCGGCCGCAGAAACACCCATGCCGGACTATGATGCACGGGATCTGGCAGATAAAGAGGTCGGATATATCATGCTGTATCGCCCCAAATATAAAACAGGCTATATCTGCCATGAAATGCAGTATGGCACTGCTGAGCGCGGCGATATCTTTTTCGAGCTTGCTGATGTCATCAATTACGATATTGTGCTGGATACATATCACCATCATTATAAGGTGGCATTCAACTATGTAAACGGTATGATGCGCCGTGCTACCAATGTGATCATATTGGAAACATTGCCTAAGCCCGAGCTTTCAGACGCTTCGGTGCCTGCTGTGCAGCCTCTTTGTTCCGAGGATTACAAATCACTTTCTTTGATGTACGGCGAAACCATCACAGCAGTTCATGCCGATGGGACTCGTCTTGCAGGCGAATTTGTTTCCTGTGATGACCGGAGCCTCACCCTTGCCATCGGCGGTGAACAGCGCAGCCTGCCGCTGGAAACCCTCATTGATCTGCAGATGATCGGTCTGATCACCTCTTATCATATGATCGGACTTTGCGGCAAGATCAATGGCCTCTATCCTTTCCGCATTCATAATGTCACCGATCCTAAGCTTTCCCAGATGCTCAAACAAGGGCAGCATATTACGGTTCCTTGTTTATACTCGCTGCGAAAAAACAGCGAAGGCTTCCGGATCCGTACCGTACAGCTTGTGGATAAAGCACTATGCAATATGCTGCCATGGAAACAAGGGATTTGCAGCGGTCCTATCCGTGATGGCGCTTATTTTTCGCTGAATGATTCTGTACGCTGCTATGAGGGGACTGTAGAGGATCCCATTGTACGCAATTGGATCTGCCAAAATGACATTCTGAAACAGGAAGCCCTGTATCGCTGTGTATATCACAGAACCGCTGACAGCAAACGCAAGGATACACTTTCCTGCAGTGTGGTGCAGATCTTGGCCGCACATCAGCTTGCAGAGGTCGTTTCTCCGTTGGGCTGCGATGGCTTGCAGCTCCAATGCGGCAGAGAATATTATGACTGTCTTACAGATCTCTCTGCCATGAAGCTGGGAACACAGGGGATCACAACGCTTCAAATCACAGAAAACAATACGATTGCTGCTGCGGATTTTCTTCCCGAAAATCAAACACTGCCCAGCTATTGCAAGCAGCTCCAAGAAGAAAAACAAATGATTGAAACGGCATTGCAGACTGCACAGCAGCAAGAGGATCTCTCTGCGATGCTGCCTCTGTACCGCCAATTGCTGTCTCAATGGCTTTCTCCTGCTGAACAGGTAATGGATACGATGTTCCTGCTTTGTATCCAAACCAACGCCACAGCCTTCTTTTATGATGTGCTGGAGGAATATGGATACTTGCTGGAGCATGGCACAAGACTAGGCTATGCAATGCAGCTTGCAGCACTTTCCGGTGATTCGAATACTGCTGCAAAACACGCAAAAGACTATCTCAGTGTAAAGGACGCCGATGCCTTTTTGAGTAGTATGGCACGCACACTGTTATCAAGTGCTGTAACCGAAGAGGAACTGCAACAGCATATTGTCCGGCGCATTCCTTTCGATGCAGTACGTTTGATGGGAAAAATCGGTATGTTCAATCCTGTTACCCGTCAGGGAAATATCATCTGGGAAAAGGGAAAGCTGAATTTCTCCTATAAGGATCTGGACGGTTTTACCGATCTGCAGCTCGAACCTGCAAAATACGAATACTATGTCAGCTTTGATGTGGATGAAAGCAAGCATATCCCTAAGGCTGCCCATGTGACACTGGTATCCAAAGAACCCCGCTGAACCATAAAAGCACCGTATTTCTCGTATCAAAATGAGAAATACGGTGCTTATTTCTTCTGCATATGTTTCTTCGATCAGACAATGCCAAGTATGGAGGAGACAAAGATCAACAGTAAAATCACAGGTGCAACATATTTGACCATAACACGGTACAGCTTTTTTGCCTTGAAGATATGGTTCTGCTGCTCGACCTCTTCTTCCACAGTTTTGGTGCCCAGAACATAGCCCACCAGAACACAGGTTGCCAGTGCGACCAACGGCATCAGTACATTATTGCTGATAAAATCAAAGAAATCAAGGATCGGTCTGTCCATGATCGTTACATGCGACCAGCTGCTGTATCCCAGTACCGAAAGCATCGCCAAGCCGAAAGATGCGGCAAATACAATCAGACAAGCAGGGATCCGCTTGATTTTTGTACGCTCACACAAAACAGAAACCAGCGTTTCCATTAGCGAAATAGATGAGGTCAATGCGGCAAGAAGCACCAGCACAAAAAAGATCGTGCCGATCAGTCTGCCTTGTGCCATGGATTCAAAGACATTGGGTAAGGTAATGAACATCAGACTGGGGCCTGTTCCCAATGCCGATTCATCTCCGCCGGAAAAAGCAAAGACTGCCGGTATGATCATCAGACCGGCAAGAAACGCAACACCGGTATCAAACAGCTCAATATGCCGCACCGAGCTTTCCAAATCATCCTCCTTGCGCATATAAGAGCCATAGGTGAACAAAATACCCATCGCCAGTGACATAGAATAGAACAGCTGTCCCATTGCTGCGATCAAAGTTTTAATGGAAAAATTCGAGAAATCCGGCTTGATATAATAAATCAAACCTGCCATCGCACCATCTATGGTCAAAACATATCCTGCAATCACAACAGAAATCAACAGCAGGATCGGCATCATAATCTTACTGACTTTTTCAATGCCCTTTTCCACGCCCAGCATAACAATCAATGCAGTAGCCGCCATAAACAAAAACATGAAAAATGCCGACGGTCCCAGATTGTTGATGAACCTGCTGAAATAAGCACCGTTATCTGCAGCAGCCGAACCTTGTCCGATCAAATATACCCACAGATATTTGATCACCCATCCGCCGATGACGCAGTAATATGGAAAAATAATCAGCGGCACCGCTGCAGCGATCCAGCCCAACGCCGAAAACTTCGAATGGAGCTCCGAAAAAGCACCGATTACACTCTTTCCGGTTTTACGGCCCAATCCGATTTCTGTGATCATCAGTGTAAATCCAAAGGTCACCGCCAACAGCAAATAGACCAGAAGAAATATTCCGCCGCCATACTGCGCTGCCAGATAAGGGAAACGCCATAAATTACCCAGACCCACTGCTGATCCTGCTGCTGCCAGCACAAATCCGATTTTTGAACTGAAGCCGCTTTTCTTTTTCTGCATATACAAAAACAACCTTTCTGTAAATCTTGTCCATATGAAAGCATACGGTATGCGGCCTCTCTGCTCAGAGCTGCCGCATTGTTACCGAATAATTTAAGCCTTCTCAGGCAATTCTAACCACTGTCATTTCCGCAACAAAAGCCTGCGGTGCTGTTCCTGCCTCCGGCAATGCCACTGCCGTAGTGCCGGTATTCACAAGCACCACTCTGGCACCGGCAGGCAATGCTGCAACTGTATTGCCGCTTACCAGCACGCTGCCTTCCTCTGCTGTGGTAATATCTGCACCGGAATAGGCAAGTACAATGCTGCCATCCAGCGTCCGCAGCGTAAACAAAACATCCGTTGCAGCTTCAGCAGGCTCTGCCAGCACGTTCCATGCAAAATAATAGGTACCGGCGGTGTTGATTATGATAGCATTATTGGTGCTGTCATAAGCAAGATCATTACCGAATACCCGACTGGTACTGTCAAAGGGAACAGAAGCACCCACAGCTACCGCCGGCACCGCTGTTGTTTGCTGATTGGTAATAGCGGATCCTGTGTTAACCGGCACAGACGGACATGGATGGCAGCCCGGATACGCCGCACAAGACGGATATGCCGCACACATGGGAACGGACGCATTGGCTGCCATGCCGGCAGGATAAGACGACATACCGCAGCCGCATCCACAGCCATAATATCCATTTCGACTTACACTCGCATCAATGATCATGAAGACTCCTCATTTCTGTTTGGATTACAAACGCCAAGCAAGCATCTGCCTTACAGAATATGCACTGTCCTCGAATTTGGTGCAGATTCAGTCGAAATCCTCCGGATCCTCCAAGCCCCGAAGTGCATCCAGCTCATCAGACAGCACATTGAGATCATCGATAGCTTCATCAATATCTTCTGACATTTCATTGATCTCCATTCGCATGGTCTGACAGGAGATCTGCAATGTATTCAGCGAAGTCTGCATCGTGTGCAGCGCCAGCTGTTGGGCTGCATCGGATTTCTGAATGATCTGTAAGCCTGCTTCGATCCGTTCCATCTGCTCCGCAAGCTTCTGACAAAGCTCCTCCAGCGCATCCAGTCGTTCTTCCATCTCAAAGATACGCATATCCGACATATCAACCATAAGTGCTCCCTATTACTTTTTTATTCCGCGATTGCCGTTCATCGGCACCCTATATAGTATAACAGATTGCACTGACACTGTCAAGAACGAGCACAAAAATACGCACAGATCGCATAACAGCGATCTGTGCGTATTTGCCATATAAAAATGCAGATCAATAATCCATGCCGCCGCCGGGCATTGCAGGTGCAGCGGGAGCCGGCTCCTTGATATCGGTAACAAGACTTTCGGTGGTAAGCACCATAGCTGCAACCGAAGCTGCATTCTCCAGTGCGGAACGAGTCACCTTGGTCGGATCCACGATGCCTGCTGTGAGCATATCCACATAGGTCTCATTGTATGCATCGAAGCCATAACCGTTCTTGTCAGCGCGGCGAATGTTTTCGATGATCACAGAGCCTTCCAGACCTGCATTGGCAGCGATCTGACGGATCGGCTCTTCCAGTGCGCGCAGAATAATTGCAGCGCCTGTCTTTTCATCGCCGGAAAGCGTAGCAACCAGTGCAGAAACAGCCTTTGCGGCATTCAGCAGTGCAACACCGCCGCCGGCTACAATGCCTTCCTCAACAGCAGCCTTGGTAGCTGCCAGAGCATCCTCAACACGCAGCTTCTTTTCCTTCATTTCGATCTCGGTAGGAGCACCAACCTTGATCACAGCAACGCCGCCAACCAGCTTTGCAAGACGCTCCTGCAGCTTTTCACGGTCAAAATCAGAGGTGGAATTCTCGATCTCTGCACGGATCTGTGCCACACGTGCTGCAATTGCATCGGTTGCGCCGGCACCATCCACGATGATGGTGTTCTCCTTCTGGATCACGACCTGACGTGCACGACCCAACTGCATCAGCTGAGTATCCTTCAGCTCCAGACCCAGATCAGCGGTGATGACCTCGCCGCCGGTCAGCGTTGCAATATCCTTGAGCATTTCCTTGCGTCTGTCACCAAAGCCCGGAGCCTTGATGGCTGCGCACTTGAAGGTGCCGCGGAGATTGTTGAGGATCAGCGTAGTCAGAGCCTCGCCCTCGATATCCTCAGCAATAATCACAAGACGCTTGCCGGTCTGTACGATCTGCTCCAACAGAGGCAGCAGCTCCTGGATGCTGGAGATCTTCTTATCCGTGATGAGCAGGAATGCATCATCATAAACCGCTTCCATTTTATCGGTATCGGTTACCATGTAAGGGCTTACATAGCCACGATCAAACTGCATACCCTCAACAACTTCGCTGTAAGTCTCAGCGGTCTTGGACTCCTCGATCGTGATAACGCCATCCTTGGAAACCTTCTCCATTGCCTCGGCGATCAGCTCACCGATCTTAGAATCAGCAGAGGAAATCGTTGCAACACGAGCAATATCCGCACTGCCGTCCACAGCCTTGGAGTTTGCCTGAATATCCGCAACAGCAGCCTTGACAGCAGCATCCAGACCCTTCTTCAGGATCATGGGATTTGCACCTGCTGCAATATTCTTCATGCCCTCACGAATGATTGCCTGTGCCAGCAGCGTTGCGGTGGTAGTACCATCGCCTGCTGCATCATTGGTCTTAATGGAAACTTCCTTTACAAGCTGAGCACCCATATTCTCGAATGCATCCTCCAGCTCGATCTCCTTGGCGATGGTCACACCGTCATTGGTGATCAGCGGAGCACCAAACTTCTTATCCAGCACCACATTTCTGCCCTTGGGTCCGAGGGTGATCTTAACGGTATCTGCCAGCTTGTCAATACCGGCTTGCAGTGCCTTGCGAGCGTCCTCGCCGTACTTCAGATCCTTTGCCATAATACAATACACTCCTTAACATAGAAAAATGATAACAATGTGTCTGCAAGCGCAGTCTGTGTTACTCAACAATTGCGAGGATATCAGACTGCTTCAGAATGGTATACTGCACACCATCCAACTTTACTTCAGTGCCTGCATATTTGCTCAACAGCACTCTATCGCCAACCTTAAGGTACATAGTAACTTCTTTGCCGTCCACCATACCGCCGGGACCTACTGCAACGACTTCTGCCACTTGCGGCTTTTCCTGTGCGGATGCGGTCAGAATAATACCACCTTTGGTGGTTTCCTCTGCCTCTGTCATCTTGATCACGACTCTGTCAGCCAAAGGTTTGATTGTCATAACGATTCCTCCTGTTCCGATTATCATACAGACAAAACCAAAGTGTCTGTATCACTTTTTCCAAAGCAAACACACACTTCTTTGTTTGCTTTTAGCACTCACGCGCTTCGAGTGCTAAGTCTATTGTACCATCATTTCAGAAAAAATCAAGGCTTTTTTCCATCTTCTCCCACATTTTGTAGACCTGCACAATTTCACGCATTCCCGCAAGAACCGATTGTATACTTTTTCAGAGCGCATTTGTTGTGTTTCTTTGGTTATAGATTTCAGAAATTCACAGATTATTCTTTATTTGTTCATACATTGTTCATTTTGATAACGGAAAAGTATTGTATACTATACTATGTATATATGTATCTTTTTTTCACAGCAGAATTGTTCTGCTGTAACATGTACCATACAAAAAATCTATCCAACAGGAGGGAATCTCTTATGGCAATGGATAAAGTACTGATCGTTGATGATGACAAAAATATCTGCGAACTATTGCGCATATATCTGGAAAAGGAAGGCTACACCACCATGCTTTCCTATGACGGTGAGGAAGCAGTCGTTAAGTTCAACGCTTTGCATCCCGATATCGTCTTGCTGGATGTCATGCTCCCCGGCATGGATGGATGGCAGGTCTGCCGTGAGATCCGAAAAAAATCCAATGTGCCGATCATTATGATCACTGCCAAATCCGAAACCTTTGATAAGGTATTGGGATTGGGTCTTGGCGCTGACGACTATATCGTTAAGCCCTTTGATACAAAGGAGGTCGTCGCACGGATCCGTGCGATCTTCCGTCGTGTGGGACAGACCGCAGCCGAAACCGAAGTGCGTGAAGTGCGCTACGACAAGCTTTCTGTCAACATGACCCGCTATGAATTGAAGGTGGACGGCAAGGTGCTGGACACTCCGCCGAAAGAGCTGGAGCTCCTGTTCTGTCTTGCCTCCAATCCCAACAGAGTCTATACCCGTGACCAGCTGCTGGATGAGGTGTGGGGATTTGAATATTACGGCGATTCCCGTACCATTGATGTGCATATCAAACGTCTGCGCGAAAAGCTGGAAGGCGTTTCTGACCGCTGGTCATTGCGTACTGTCTGGGGCGTAGGCTATAAATTCGATGTTGCCGACAGCGAAGAATAATCGTTTTCTGTCTGTATGCAGGAGGCCGACACCATGCTGAAAAGTGTTTACAGCCGAATCTTTTACTTCTGCACCATTGCTCTGATCTTTGCCTGCTCGTTGACCGGTATTGCTGTGATGATCTATGCCGACCGCCATCACGAAAACGAAATCAGAGAAGAAATCGACAGCGCTGCACAAATGCTTCTGACCGGCATCCACAATCATATTCGCGATCAGCAGACAACGGATACCTTTCCCATCGAACAGGTGCAGCTTGATCTTCAAAGCTATACCCTCTCCTATAACATCGACTGTTATGTCTTTGACGGATCCGGCGAATGTATTGTGCGTTCTGATTTTTCCAATACGCCTATGCATCTGACCGAGGCGCTTCAGAGAGAGTCGGATGATAAACCCTATTGCCAGTTTGAAGGTGTGCAGAATGCACTTTCGCAGCCTGTTGCACGCTATGTAGAAGCCATTCCTCTGGAGCATGATTCCTATTATTTTATGATGCTCTATCCGATTGGCAAGCTGGATGAATTTTCGCAGAATCTGTTTGCTGTACTTGCAATCACCATAATGATCATCGCACTGGTCGCTGCACCGCTCTTTTATTTGAATACCAAACAGCTGCTTACCCCAATGCAGAATATCACAAGGGCTGCCGAAGCCTATGCCAAAGGTGATTTTTCTGTTCGGTTACAGCCGCATGGCGATACCGAGCTGGATTACCTGGCCGCCACGCTCAATCGTATGGCAGATTTCATCGACCGAAACGAACGCAGCCGCAAGAATTTTGTCTCCAACGTCTCTCATGAGCTGAAAACGCCCATGACAACCATCGGCGGCTTTGTAGACGGCATCCTTGATGGTGCGATCCCACAGGAGAACGCAAAGGAATATCTTCGCGTGGTATCCTCTGAGGTGCAGCGCATGAGCCGACTGGTGCATTCCATGCTGAACATCTCCAAATTCGAGGAAGGCACACTGGCACCCAACTTCGCATCCTTTGATGTTACGAAACTGATCATTCAGACCTTATTGCTCTTTGAACAAAAAGCAACCGCTAAGAATCTTTCCATAGAAGGTCTGGAATCAGCACCATCCACTTATATCGAAGCAGATCGTGATCTGATGCAGCAGGTCTTTTATAACCTGACCGAAAATGCGATCAAATTCGTAAATGAAAACGGACTGCTTTCCCTGAAGATCTTCACAGATGATACCCACGCCAAGCTGCATCTGCGCAACACCGGCGAAGGTCTTACAGAAACGGAAATTTCTCATATCTTCGAGAGATTCTATAAAACGGATGCTTCCCGAGGAAAAGATACGACCGGTGTTGGCCTGGGACTTTCCATCGTCAGTCGGATCATCCGCCTGCATAACGGCACCGTCACAGTAAAAAGTGTGCCCCAGGAGTATACCGAATTCGTGATTTCTCTGCCGCTGAAGCAACCGAGCGTTTCTTCCGAAACGACCGCTATGCCCACCAGCACACGAAAAAAACGCTTTGCCCGAAACCATCCCAAGAAAGGGTCAACCCATGAATCAAACACCCCTGAATCCTGAAGAACAACCGTCTGCTGCACTGCCTGAGCCCACATCGGCAGCCACAGCTGCATCCGGTGAGTCTGAACAAACACCGCAGTGCAACGAGCCGATAACTGCCGAAGGATCTGCTGCCGTTGAGGAACCTGATGCTGCCGAGCCTTTGGAAGAACAGCTGCCTGTCACAGCAGACTCGGAGGAACCCTCTGCGGAACCTGCTGTCGAATCTTTGAAAGAGCAATTGCCCGTCACAGCAGTCTCGGAGGAACCCTCTGCGGAACCTGCTGTTGAACCAATGGAAACGCAGCCCGCCTTGCTGCAGCAACCTACTCCGATATGTTCCGCTCCTGTACCGACGCCCTCACCCAGCCCTCAATACAGAAACGGTATCAATCCCACGCCGGCGCTGCAGCCCAATGAACCCAATACCGTCCCCGTCGAAAGCCGCATCTTGTTGATCCTGTTGTTTGTGGCGATCGTGGCATTTTCCGTATTCTGTATCGTTTGGGATATCCGGAAAGGTTCTCAATCCGGCGGCTATGTTGCCGGCGATATCACTGAAGTTCACATCGGACAACAGCACAAACCCGAAACCAACGCTGAATATGTGGATGAAAACGGAAAATACACCATCGAAGGCATTGCCGCAACGGTTATGCCCAGTATCGTAGAGATCTACACCTATTCTGACAGCAAGACCATTGGCAGCGGCTCCGGCATTCTGATCAGCGAGGATGGTTATCTGGTTACCAACGCTCATGTAGTCGTCGGTGGAAATTCCTTTGCCGTTACACTGCATGATGAACGCACCGTTGACGGAATCTGTGTCGGCTATGACTCCAAAACCGATATCGCTGTGCTCAAGATCACAGCAGATAATTTAACACCCGCTGTGCTGGGCGATTCCGACGAAACCGTGCTCGGTGAACAGGTCTGTGCACTGGGCAATCCTGCCGGACTGACCGGTTCCATTTCCACCGGCATTATTTCCGGCCTGCATCGCAAGGTGCGTGCCGAATCCGACACCTTCGAGATGGACTGCCTGCAAACCGATGCCGCCATCAGTCCCGGTAATTCCGGCGGCGCACTGGTCAATCTGTATGGACAGGTCATTGGCATCACCTCTTCAAAATATGTAGCCGGCGGTTTGTTTGAAGCAAGTCCCTATGAGGGCCTCGGTTTCGCCATTACCATCAATGAAGCTCTGCCCATCATCAAAGAGCTGATCTCTCAAGGCTATGTCAGCGGACGCGTCAGAGTCGGCATCCAGTTCTATGAATCTTCCATCATCGAGGCTGCAACCGGACTGACTCTGCCCGATGAGCTGAAGGAGCAAGGCATTTATATCATGGCCATCGATGAGGATGCTCCCATTGCCGACACCGCACTGGAAGCCGGTGATTTCATCGTGGAGATGAATGGTGTTGCCGTCAGGGATTATGCTGATCTGGACGTTGCACTGAAAGGCAAACAAGGCGGCGATACTGTAACCGCCCGCTGCGCCCGTATCGGCGAAAACGACAAGATCACCTATTTTGAAATCGAAATTTTACTTCTGGAGGATACCTCCGGTGATTATTGAATCCTGCGCAAACTATTTCTTTTGAGGAGCGTTGCCATGAGTCCCGACCGAATCCTACCCATTCTGGAACACTACCAACAAACGCATTTGCTTGCATTTTATGATATGCTTTCCGAGCAGGAGCAAAATGCCCTTTGCGAACAAATTGCCGCTTTGGATTTTTCCATTCCGGTATATGCCGCCAGCAGTGAAAATACCGCCCGCGGCACCTTTGCTCCCTTGCAGGGAATGAGCATTGCGGAAGCCGCCCAATTTGCGCAGGAGCATGAAATCCTCGGGTTAAAGGCACTGCGCCGCGGAGAAGTAGGCGCCGTTCTGCTGGCAGGCGGACAAGGTACCCGACTGGGCTTCGATATTCCCAAAGGCTGTGTCAATATCGGCGAAACGCAGAAAGTCACTCTGTTTGGATTGCATTTTGCCACGCTGAAGCGCTATGCTGCTATGGCAGGTCGAAGCATCCCGATCTTTATCATGACCAGCAAATTCAATTATGACGCCACATTGCAGTTTTTACAGGAGCATCATTATTTCGATTATCCCGCCGAGGATGTGATCCTGTTTCGACAGGAAATGGCTGTGTGCACCGATTTTGACGGAAAAGCCTTGCTTGCGGCACCCGGCTATGTGGCGGAATCCCCCAACGGAAACGGCGGATGGTTCCTTTCCATGGAAAAGGCAGGTCTGCTGCCGGAGCTGGAACGACGCGGTATCCGCTGGCTGAATGTATTCGCCGTGGATAATGCACTGCAGCAAATTGCGGATCCCAAGTTTATCGGTGCTGTGATCAAAAGCGGATGCGAAAGCGGTGCAAAGGTCGTTGCAAAAGCTGCTCCAGACGAACGAGTCGGCGTGCTTTGTCTGGAAGACGGCAGGCCCTCTATCGTGGAATATTACGAAATGACCAATGAAATTCGCACCGCCAGAGAGGAAAACGGCCTGCTCAGCTATCGCTATGGCGTGATCCTCAACTATCTGTTTTCTGTACCGCAGCTGATGACATTCCGTGATGCACAGCTCCCAATCCATCGGGCAGCCAAAACAATCCCCTGTATTGATGCAAAGGGAAATCCTGTTTCTCCGGCAGAGCCTAACGGCTATAAATATGAAACACTGGTGCTGGATATGGTGCATTTTCAGCAAAGCTGTCTGCCTTATGAAATCGTAAGAGAGGCAGAGTTCGCACCGATCAAAAATCGCACCGGTATCGATTCCCTTGATTCCGCACGGATCTTGCTGAAAAATGCAGGCTTCATTCTGTAAGTTCCCTATACTATAAAGAATAGTGCAGGTCTGAACGAAACGCAGATGCCTAACGGAAAGTATGTAAAAGCGGCTTTTGATGATCCTATCAAAAGTCGCTTTGTTTTGCATCTCGGTTTCCATTGATTCTGTCGCCGACAGTTCCATATTTCCTGCTTCAAAGATTTTTTCGATCAAAATGAACCTTTCGGCTTCCGCCTTCGTATATGATTATGAAAGGAGCTGATACCGTGCTGGATTCCTATATACAAACCTACGGCAAACGGCTGTTCGGATTGTGCATCACACTTTGCGGCAATCCGCAGAATGCCGAGGATCTATATCAGGAAACATGGCTCAGGGTACTGGAAAAATTCCACCGATACCGCACTGATCACCCTTTTGAACCATGGCTCACTCGTATCTGTGTGAATCTGTATCGGGATCAGCTTCGACATCAGAAGATCGAGCCTGCCCGAAAGGAGTTTGCAGATAGTGATGAAAACATCGCTTTCTTGGAGCAGATCCCGGAAAAAACGCCGCCCGATTATGCTGTGCTGCATGAAGCCATCGATCGCTTGCCCGTGAAGCTGCGCACCGCTATCATCTTGTTTTATTTTCATGGAATGGATCTGAAACAAACCGCTGCAGCTTTGCACATCCCTCAAGGCACATTAAAATCACGTCTGCATAACGCAAGAATGCAGCTGAGAAAGGAGCTGGAAAATGAACCCGATCTACAATTTTGAACAGAAAGAACCGCCGCAGCTGACCGAAGCCAAGCTGCAGCTTCTTCGGGAACAACGGCAGCTCCGAAGAGCCATTCGCACACTGCTGTGCAGTGCCGCTATTATGATTCTGGCACTGGTCATATTCGCCGCATTCTCTTTGTATTACGCACCTCTGTTTTCGATCCTTCCCATCATCATGATCCTGTATACGGTAGTGGGTGCTGCCATGATCTATTGGGCATTTACTCGCTATGGCTCTTCGCTGCTGCAAAACAGCAGACTATCGTTCAAACATCAATCAATAGAATAAGGAGTTGTTATTATGCCAATCGGATTCAGTATTTTCTCCATTTTGTTTGTAATCGTCTTTTTCTTGGCGCTTCTCATTCCGATCCTTATCGGCACATTTGTCTATAAGGACGCCAAAAAACGTAATATGGATGCTGTACTCTGGACAGTCATTGCCATTTTTGCTCCCGGCTTCATCGGTCTGGTCATCTATCTCATCATGCGCAGCAATTATTCTGATCTTCAATGTCCCGGCTGCGCGCAGTCCGTCATCGAATCCTATGCCGTCTGTCCTCACTGCGGATACAATCTGCGTGCCCGATGCGTACAATGTGGCAGCAATCTGGAGCCGGGATGGCAAGTCTGCCCCGAATGCGGCACGCCGATCTCCGATGCTGTCCGCAGCAATCTTCCCAAAACCGCTTCGAAAAAATCCCCTGCAATTCTGATCGCACTGATCGTGGCAGCAGTGGTTCTGCCGCTGTTGGTCGTGATCGCTTTGTCTGCCGGATTCGTGTTCAATAAAGTCGGCATGAGTGAACAGGATGCATTCCCTAAAAAATACTATGAAGACGTCTACGAAGATTTCTACGAAGACTTTTACGAAGAAATGTTGCCCGGCGGTATGCAATTCACCGATCAAACCGACTTTTGGATCGGAAATGAATGAGCATCCGAAGCAATTGACATAAGCGATGCTTATGTCAACCGAACTGCCGAAACGTCCGGAGGATAACAAATCCTCCGGACGTTTTATCGTATTTGCATACCGGCACTTGACTGTTTGTCAGATGCGCTCCGGTTTTTGGGATATTTTTGTGAAATTGCACAAAAAATTGTCGCAATATTCTACCAAAAGCGACTTGAAACTTCCAAAAAAACAATGTATAATAGGATATAGGGGGTTACAATTTCAATGCAAGTGCCGACATTTTCTATGAATGCCGCACGGAGGAGGGCAATATGCCACAGTTACCACATGAAACCAACGCCAATCCGCTGGATAACCGTGTTATGAAAACACCCAGTGCTACAGCTCGCCGCGCCTTCTTCTATTTGCAGGAGTGCGGCCATCTGAGAGCCGGCAACAGCCACCATACCAGCCGCCAAAATCTGCAGTCCTTTTTGTTCAACATCGTACTGGACGGCAAAGGTACGCTGGTCTATAACGGGCAGAGCTACCAGCTCGAATACGGCGACTGCTTCTTTATCGACTGCCGTGCTCCCCATTCTTACCAGAGCGACCTGGACAAGCCGTGGGAAATTATGTGGGTACATTTCAACGGCTGTACCTCGGAAGAGTATTATAAGCTGTTTATGGCACAGCTTCCGCCGGTATTTCATCCGGTGAGCAACGCCAAATTCGTTTCGTTGTTACAGGAGCTCCTGCGTCTGAATGCCGAAACCTATGCCGACACTGAAATCCTTACCTCCGGTCTGCTCTCGAATCTGCTGACCATGCTGCTGACCGTCAACAGCATCAATGAGGAGGACGATACGGCATTACAAGCCAAACTCAAAACCGTACTCGCTTATGTAGATGCCAATTTCACCGCCGAGATCAGTCTGGATGACCTTTCCCATCGCTTCTACATCAGCAAATACTATCTGACTCGTGAATTTAAGCGAGCCTATGGAGAAACCATCTTCCAACATATCATCGGACTGCGGATCAATTATGCCAAGAGGCTGCTGCGCTTTACCGATAAATCGGTGGAAGAAATCTCCGAACTCTGCGGATTCAACGATCAGAGCTATTTTTCCAAGCAATTCAAAAAGGCCGAAAACGTCACCTGCCTGGCATTCCGCCGCCGCTGGAGAGACTGATCGTCCGATCATTGCGTTGTTTCCTTTTATAACATGGCACGGATCAAAGTAAATGGCTGCCGTGCCATTTCTTTTTCCTCTCTCGAATCCGAACTGCCGCATTTCCGGCTCATCATCAATACGGTCCCGACTCTCATTCTGGATGCCCATCGGCTTGGTCTGCTTCAGCCAGAGGTGCTGGTGCTGGATCTTGCCTCGAAGCCGGGCGGGGATGATGTCGCATGCAGCATCAGAAAGCAGGTTTGCTATGAAGCATTCTTCTCATAGCTGGCTCTGGCTGAGCGGAATTTCTCTCATATTGATCGCCGCCGTTATCACACAATCCTATCTCACACCCAATATCCCGCTGCCATCTGTCACCAAGCCTTCCATTAATACCATCGCAATCTCTTCCGCAGTCACCACATCGACTACCGCAGCCGAAAGCAATCCTATGGGTACAACACCCGGCCGTAACCGCAATCTCAACACTGCTACTGCCGAAGAACTGACACACGTTGCAGGCATTGGCGAAGTGCTCGCAAATCGGATCATTGCATACCGAAACCAAGCGGGCGGCTTTACACATCGCGCGCAGCTGCTGGAGATCGAAGGGATCGGCACTGCATTGCTCGACGCTCTCCTTACTGCGTTTGAGATCCCGAACGAACAAACTCTCACCACATCGGCCGATCCGCCGACAGCCCCCGAAGCAGGCAGATATGACTTGAATCTGGTGACAAAAGAAGAACTCCTGCGCATCCGGGGGATGTCACAGGAGCTTGCCGATCAGATTATTGCATTGCGGGAACTGATTCACTACTATACCAATGTTTACGAGCTGATGTATATCGAATCACTTTCCGGCACCTATTTCGAGGAAGTCCTCAGGCAGCACTTGTATGTAAGCAGTGATAATGCGCCGCAGCAATCATCTCATCCGTGATTCGGCTGCAGGATAAAAATCCTCTCCGTCGATCCTGCCGTATTGCCAAGCGTGTGCAGGACTCTCGCGAACAGCACAAGCACCAACCGGAAGATCGCTCAGCAAATGCAGCGCAGGATCCATTTTGCAAAGCTCTCCGACGCTGATCACAAGTGCCTCTTCATCGGTATGTGCACAGTCACAAAGAAATTCCCATGCATTATCGCTGAAATGATGGCAAACCAAAGTAACCGGTCTGCCCTCCTCCAGTACATGTGTACAGGTGAACACAAGCAGATCAGGGCGCTCGCTGAAGGGATAATGTGCCATAGATGCCACACTCCTTTACATATTATATAGTATATCATACAGCAAGGCGGCATAAAATGCAAGAGCAAATGGAAAAATCTTCGTAAACAGGCGGAAATCTTGTAACCGAATTGTAACCATTTTAGGAGAAAATGCAATAAAATCCGCCTTGGAAATGACATTTCGTACAGATTTTAATTCATTATTTTGAAAGTTATTTGTGCGTTATTTACAAATATGATGACAAATCGGTTTTTCAGATTGACTTTTCGTCGCAATTCGTGTATATTTGTAGTATGAAAACATGGCGGCAGACGTGCGTAATGAGGAAGCCTGACACCCCGTTGCCGATCGCCTGCAGCTTATGTTGATAACCGGCAGTACGAGAAATCGGCTGTACGGTGCTGCGTAACCCGCAGCGAAATACAATGCTGCAGCCAATGCAGCACAATTTCAAAGCTGCGAAACGCAGCAAAATGCTCGCAGCAAAATTAAGGAGGAAACTTATTATGAACAAGCTGAAGAAGACCCTTGCTCTGATTGCTACTCTGGCAATCGCTTCCACCGCATTCGTTGCCTGTGACAAAGATGATTCTTCTTCCACCGGCGACACCTCTAAGGCAGACACTTCCACTTCTGACTCCAAGGCAGAAGATTCCAAGCAGGAAGATGAAGCTCCCAAGGTTGAGTTTGAGGATTCTGGCGACAAGCTGTCCATCCTCTGCTGGACTCCCGATGACGTTACCAAGATGATCGAGCACTTCGAGGAGAAGAACCCCGATTACGCTGGCAAGTGCGAATTCGTTAAGATCGGTGACGATGGCGCTTCTGCTCGTGAAGAGTATGTAACCTACTTCGCTTCCGGCGATGACGCTGACCTGTTCGTTCTCGAGGCTGACTGGATTCTCGAGTACATCAATGATGATGAGTACACCGCTGCTATGTCCAAGCTGGGCTTCAAGGATTCCGATTTCGATGGCAACTATGATTACACCATTCAGGTTGGTACCAACGAGGCTGGCGTTCTGAAGGCAGTTTCTTGGCAGGCAACTCCCGGTGCATACGTTTACAGAACTTCTCTGGCTGAGGAGTACCTGGGCGTAAAGACTCCCGATGAGATGCAGGCAAAGGTTAAGGACTGGGATACTCTCCAGGCTACCGGTAAAGAGCTGAGCGAGAAGACCAACGGTAAGGTTTCTATCGTTGATACTCTCGGCGGTATGTGGCAGGTTTACTCCTACAACCGTTCCAGCGCATGGGTTGATGCTGACAACAAGCTCGTAATCGATGATTACTGCAAGGATTATGCAGACATCGCAAAGAACATGTGGGATAACAACTACGTTACTCACGAGTCTCAGTGGGATGATCCCGCTTGGTACAACATCGGTATCAACGGCGATACTCTGGGCTACTTCTTCTGCACATGGTGTCTGGGTACCGGTTCCATGCTGTCCAACGCTTCCGGCGGTATCAACGAAGACGGTTCCGCTAAGAACGAGGCTGTTTACGGCGACTACAGCATCTGTGCTGGTCCTTCCTTCTATGCATGGGGCGGTTCTTGGCTGGCTGTTTCTCCTCAGTGCGATAACGGCACCATGGCTCGCGATTTCGTTGAGTTCTTCACCATCAACGAAGAGTCCATGAAGAGCTACGCTCTGTTCAAGAGTGAGTTCGTTAACAACCCGACCGTTATGAAGGCTATCGTTGACGAAGGTTCCAACAAGAATCCTCTGCTCGGCGGCGCTGATCAGTTCGCAGTTCTGTACGATTCTGCTTCCAAGATCGATATGTCCAACATCACCGCTTACGATGCACAGATCAAGAACGCATTCAACAATGCTATCTCCAGCTATGCAAAGGGCGATGAGGGCTTCACCACTTACGATGATGCTATGACCGAGTTCAAGAAGGCTGTAGCTCAGATCCCTGGCGTTATCGTTGAGTAATTTCCGTAACCATTGCGGACATTCAGACATTGCCAGAAATAACCAATTGAATAATGCCTGAAAAGCATAACCGAATATGTGCCTATAGGGCGAAAGCCCTATAGGCGTATATTTTATTCCTGTCCCGCAATTGCTAATTTTTTCTTGAAAGGGTGTGCTGAATGGCTACGGCTGCACAAAGACGGATTAAATCTGTCAGCTACGCGAAGTATGGCTACATCTATGTAGCGCCATTCTTTATCGTGTACTCGATCTTTATGCTTTGGCCTCTGATCCAGACCTTCATCCTTGCATTCCATGGTAACGGCTCTGGCGCAGCGCTGGATAAAGCAGGTACATCGATTAATTGCTTTGTTGGCTTCAGCAATTTCAAAACCATTATTTTCGGTGGTTCTGATTTTGCTTCTATGGGTGTTCACGAAGATGTTCTTCGCTGCTTTAAGAACACTCTTATTATCTGGATCGGCAACTTCCTGCCGCAGATCGCACTTTCTCTTTTGCTTGCCGTTTGGTTTACTGACCTTCGTGTCAAGATTCCCGGCAAGGGCTTCTTTAAGGTTGTCATGTATATGCCGAATATTATCACGGCTGCCTCAGTTGCAGGCTTGTTCCTCTGCTTAATGAGTGATTCAGCATATAGTGCTATAAACAATATGCTGTTGAATGATGAAGTGATCAGCGAACCCATTCTCTTCTCCTCTGACAAGTGGATTTCCCGTGGTATCGTTATGTTCATTCAGGTTTGGATGTGGTTCGGCAATACCATGATCATGCTGATGGCAGGTATTCAGGGTATTAACACTTCCCTGTTCGAAGCTGCCGAGATTGACGGCGCAAGTTCTGGCCAGACCTTCTGGCGCATTACTTTCCCGCTGCTCAAATCCATTATGGTTTATACTTTGATTACATCTATGATCGGTGGTCTCCAGATGTTCGATATTCCCTTTATGTATCACACTGGTAACTCAGTCAACCGACATATTGAAACAATCGCAATATTCATTTATAACGCTTTCCATGCAAACTTCAAATCGCCCAGCTACGGTTATTCTGCCGCTGCTTCGGTTATTCTCTTCATTATTACCAGTATCCTTGGCGCTATTATCTTCTATATTCAGCGCGATAAGCACGCCATTGAGATCAAGAAGAAGAGAAAGCAGGCTATGAAGGAAGCTAAGCGTAAGGCTGCACAAGGAGGTGGTCTGGGCTTATGAGTAAGAAGGTTACTTATGCATCGGATTCCTCTAGTTATCAGACTACTGTTATCGTGAAGTCAGTGTTCATTTTTATTGGACTCCTTATTCTCACGATCATCTGTTTGCTGCCTATTGCAATCCTCTTTGTAAACGCTACCCGCGACCATAACGATATCATCAATGAAGGTATCTCACTGATCCCCGGTACTAATATACTCAAAAACTTGAAGGTTTTGCAGACAAATGATCTCTATAAGATCATTTTCCATCCGCTGATCTCCATGAAAAACAGCTTTATTATTGCCGGCAGCTGCTGTGCTCTCACCGTATTTTTCTCCGGTCTCACAGCATATGGTCTGGTCGTTTATGATTTCAAACTGAGCGGTCCGATGTTTACTTTCATTCTGGCTGTTATGATGGTTCCTACTCAGGTTACCTCTGTTGGTTTCTTGAACCTGATCATTGATATGGATCTGCTGAACAGCTACATTCCGCTCATCGTGCCTTCGATCGCTGCTCCTGCTATCGTATTCTATATGCGTCAATATATGCTGTCCTCCTTCCCGTTGGATATCATTGAAGCAGCTCGTATCGACGGCTCCAGCGAATTCCGTACCTTCCTCACCATCTCCATTCCTATGATGAAGCCCGCATTTGCTGTGCAAGCAATCTTCGCTTTCATCCAGAAGTGGAACGACTACTACACTCAGTCTCTCGTACTCGTTTCTTCCAGAACTGAGCAAATGACAATTCCGCTCATGGTACAGGGCATTATCTCTGAGGATAAAGCGTTTGATAACGGTGCGAACTATCTGGCAATTTCTATGTCGATTCTCCCCGTTGTTATCGTTTACCTCGTTTTGTCCAAGTATATCATTGCCGGTGTTGCCGCCGGTGGTGTGAAGGAGTAATCTTTCGCTATTTCAAAAAGCACAGTGTCGATTCGGCACTGTGCTTTTTTTGGAGGTTCTTTTTTATGGATTCCATGGTTTCTGTCAGTGCATTTGCAGCTGCGCTCGATGCTGCGAACCACGATCTTGGCTGCAATGGCATCGGCACGCTCCATGAGCGCACACTGCACCTTGTACTCAAATATTATTTCGCACCCGATCCTGCCTGCCATGAACGGCCTCTCGGTGGATTTGTCGCTGATGCCGTCACTGAGGAGGGGGTGTTTGAAATCCAGACACGAAATCTCAGTCGCCTCAAAGAGAAACTGCAAGCTTTCTTACCGCTCTGTCCTGTCACTGTGGTTCATCCTATCTGTGCGCCCAGATGGATTCTCTGGGTGGATGAAAATGGCGTGGTGCAATCCAAACGAAAATCACCAAAGAAAGAAACAGTGTATACAGCGTTGCGTGAGTTGTATGGTCTGCGGGATCTTCTCGATCATCCCAACCTTCGTATTGCAATTTGTGAAACGGAAGTTGAGCTCTATCGCTGTATGAATGGATATGGCAAACAAAAAAAAGTCCATGGAGAACATATTGATCGCGTGCCGATCGCACTGCATCATGTGCATTTGCTGGAATCGCCTGTCGACTATGTTCGTCTGCTGCCCGAAAAGCTTCCCGCACAATTCACTGCGGCTTCTCTTGCGGCAGCCTGTGCCATTTCTACGGAAGATGCAAGATTTCTGATCAATCTTCTGCAGCGATTTTCCATGGTGCAACGTATCGGCACAGAAAACAGAGCTCGTCTTTGGCAGTGTACTCCCCTTGCCTGCGAGATCATCAGGGGTTGATTTTCAAGCCGCATCTGCACAAGGTATTCCTGTGATCTGGGCGCTTTCCTTGCCGGGACGCACAGCACCAGTGACTGCCGGCATCGTTGTTGCCGATACTATACTCGCTATGCTTGCCGAAGGGGGTGCGGTAAATGGCTGATCTTCAGGGATGTCGTTTAGGTTTTGCTCTTTGCGGTTCTTTCTGCTGTGCACAGAAGGCGCTTTTGGCAGCTCGAGCCTGCGTTGAGAATGGTGCCCGGCTTGTCCCCATTGTATCGGAACACTTTGCTGAAATTACCACCCGATTCGGAACACCCTCTCTTTTTCTCGAGGAGCTTGCTCTTCTGAGCGATAATACGATCATTCGTTCCATTCAGGATGCCGAGCCCATCGGACCGCAAAATCTGACCGATGTATTGGCTGTCGTTCCATGTACCGGTAATCTTCTCGCAAAGCTTTCTGCCGGAATCACCGACAATACTGTTACTATGGCGATCAAATCCCACCTGCGAGGCGGCAAGCCGGTTGTACTTTGCATCGCTACCAATGATGGGCTTTCAGCTTCCGCTCGCAATCTCGGTGATCTGCTTAATCGTAAACATTACTATTTTGTTCCCTTCGGGCAGGATTCGCCTATGAAAAAGCCGACCTCCCTGGTGTCCGATTTTTCTCTGGTGCCCGATACCATTGCTGCAGCCTTACAACACACGCAGCTCCAACCGATTTTGCTGCACAGCTCGTGAATATCTCTTGATTTTTTTACCATATTATGCTATGATATAGAGTAGTTGCGGTTTTCTATTCACCGCTGCTGCTCTTTTTTTGTTTCTGATCGGAAGGAGGGTTCTCTTGCTGCAGCATTCGTCGAATTCAAAAAAACATCTCACCGATTGTCTGACATATTGCTGCAATGCGGTTTTCGCACTTGCTTTGACACTCTTGTTGTTTTGTGGATTCTATCGCTTTTTCGGAATCTATCCTTTTGGAGATAAATCCATTGTTTGGTGTGATATGGAGCAACAGGCTGTTCCGCTTTTACTGCAATGCAAACGCATCCTTGAACAAGGCGATTCGCTGCTCTATCACCCGCTGAATGGCGGTGGAATGAATTTTTATGGGGTATTCTTCTTTTTCCTCAGTAATCCGTTTTCCTTTCTGGCATTGTATACAGAGCTTCCTATTCCGCTGCTGATGAATCTGCTGGTGCCGCTAAAGCTTTCTCTTGCCGCTGCTGCTGCAACGATCTGGCTGAAATATCGGTATCCAAAGCTATCCCGCGCGCCGCTGCTTTTACTGAGTCTCATGTATGGCTTCTGCGGCTATGGCTTATTTTACTATCAGAATCTTATGTGGCTGGATGTGCAGGCATTGATTCCGTTACTGCTTCTTTCCTTGGATCTTCTCCTGCGAAAGGGTGCTATGCTCCCCTATTTGCTGACCATCAGCCTGCATATGGTACTATGCTATTATCTTGGCTATATGACCGTATTGTTTTTGCTGCTGACAGTAGGATTATCCGCCATATTTACCATATCGAAAGCAAAGCATTCCCTGCACCTGGCCAAATTCTGGTTAGGCAGTTGTTTGGGTGCTTTGCTGACTGCTTTTGTATGGCTGCCATCCTTTTTACAGGTCATGCGATCTGCCCGCGGCGGCAGTCTCATTGAAAAGCTTGCCAATAATCAATTCTTCGGCGGACTGTATGATAAAATCGCACTGCTTGCGGTAACCGGTATCGTTTTCGCCGTACTGCCTTTTTTATGGAAAAAAAGCACCGCTGCCTCTATGCAGGAATATCGGATGCGTCTCTGTCTGTTTGTTCTGCTGTTACTTGCTACCATCTTGGATCCTATCAATTCAATGTGGCATACCGGCAGCTATCAGGCATTCCCCTATCGCTGGGCATGTTTCCCTATCCTGCTTTGTCTGACCTTTGCTGCCAAGTTGATCGCGGAACCTGCACCGATATCTGCTGCGCGTTCTTCTTTGAAAAAATCAGATCTGCTGCTGCTGATCTTGCTGCCGCTATGTGCTTTGCTTTCAGAGGGGCTGCTGTTGGCTTTCGCCCGCGAGGATATGCTCTCCTATGTAAAAACACTCTGGATCGATCAAAAGAATCTGCTGCTGCTGCTGATTCCTTTGATCCTCACCGTTCTCGGCTATGGATTCGCATTGCTGTGCTATCATCGCCGCCGGATCGGTGTTCGACTCCTTACCGTTTTGTGTGCTGTACTGTTTGCAGGTGAATGCGTCCTAAGCGTCTCCTGCTATATAGGACTGAGTGCTGAAACCGATGATCTGTACACCGACACGGTTTCTGCTGCAGATCGCATTGAGGATGACCGTTTTTATCGTCTAAAGCTCACCCGTAAATATACACATGCCAATATGGTTGGTGCTTTGGGATACCCAACCATGGCGCATTACACCTCGCTGACCCGTGAAGACTATATGCGCGGTGTCAAAAAAATGGGATATAGCTCCTATTGGATGGAGGTTCCCTCCACAGGCGGCACAGTACTGACGGATGCGTTATGGGGTATCCGCTATCAACTCGGCCAAAAATCCGATTTTCCGGAATGGGTCACCTCCATCTGGACCGATTTCCGACTTTCTATTGGAGAAAGTGCGATCACTGCACCGCCTGTCATCCATGCGACCTGTGATCCCGAGACCATTGCCGAGCTGCCCGATGGCTCCAGAGCCGATGTGCAGGCATATCTGGCAAAACAAAAGCTCGGATTAGATGACCTTATCATCTCCTATCCTGCAACAAAGCAAGAAAACCTGACTCTCGAAACAACCGATGATGGTTCCGCTGCCTGTACCATCACGGATCCGGAAAAAGACGCACAGATCACCTTCTCCTTCTTCGTATCCGGCAAACAAGCCCTGTATTTTGATCTGTATAGTCTGACCGGCACGGAGATCGGCAATCCCAGAAATGAAAGCGTTTCTGTCAGCATCAACAGCATCAGTAAAGAGAGAAACTATCCCCAGAATTCGATCAACGGCCTCGTTTATCTGGGTTGCAAGGAAAATACCTACGTAACAATACGTGCGAAAGTTCACAAGAATTTCAAGTGCGAAAGCTTTGGTGTATTCGGAATACAACTGGATCCGCTTGCCGAAGCCACAGAATCACTGCCTCAAGCAGATCTGGCATTCAATCAACGTACCTACACAACAACTACGGTTTCTCCGGAAGAGGGTATCCTGATCTTTGCCATTCCCTATGATGAAGGCTTTTCTGCCACAGTTAACGGCGAATCTGCTGAGGTGTATCGTGTCAACACCTGTGAAATGGCTGTGCGTGTACCTTCCGGTGCGGTTACGGTATCGCTGCACTATACCCCGCCCGGTCTCGTCCTAGGCTTGGCGATGAGCCTATCAGGCTTTGTCCTTCTCTTGTTGTATGCGATTCTACGAAGAAAAATCACACCGCAGCAAACAGAACGCATTTGCCGATTTGCTTTTCCGCTCACAAAAGCAACTTTTGTTCTTGTAGTACTGGCGATTTATTGTTTCCCGTTGATCAGCATTGCAATATTTAATATGCTAAATTTATTTACTTGATATCAACGCGTTATTATCGAAAACAGCACAGCAGATAGTTTGCAAAAACATCCGCTGTGCTGTTTTTGTGTGTCAAAATAATGCACTGTTCTTTCATATAATACACCAAAATCATTATTCGATGGTGGAATCATTTTATCATTTTCATGAAATTTACAGTATGCTCATAATATCTTCACCGTTCGTTCATAAAAAATGGTTATAATATATTCATGTTAATTCTAACTAAATAGGAAACTCCGGTACACGGCAAAAGCCGGGCCGACAGCATATCTCACTGTATTTGTTTTGAATTGTATTAGGAGTATATGAGTATGGAAACAAAAGGCATCAGTAAGCTCGATTTGAAGCGGCAAAACCGCAAACAGATCCTGCACGTAATTCGTGAACACGGCCCCACTTCTCGAGTGGATATAGCATCTCAGCTCTCCTTGACGCGCGCTGCTGTAACGATCATTACCAATGACATGATCGAACAGGGCGTTCTGACAGAGCTTGGCGAAGCGCCTGTTGATTACGATAATCTTAAAAAAGGCAGACGCAAAATTCTCATCGGCATCCATAATAACTATAAATTTGTATTAGGTGCCATGATCAATGAAAATGATATCAGTGTTGGCTTAACCAATCTTGCCGGTGAAGTGCTGGATAAGGATTTTATGCCCATCGATGAAACCACAGATCAACAGGATATCATTTCATTTATTGCTTCCACCTGTCATCAAATGATGAAAAACAGTAATCTGACGACAAAGCAGGTGCTGGGCCTGGGCGTTGGTATTGTGCCCATGCGCTGGGAACAGATGCGCGCTGAGATCAAGGAGGATGCTCCTGATTTTTCCAAACTCCGCTATATGCTGGAGCTGGAACTGAATATTCCTGTGCATTGCGGGAATGCCATCGCACTGTATGCTATGGCAAACTTAGATTATACAAAGGGTTCTCATCAGAATCAACTTCTGCTTTATCACGGCAGACAGTATAATCTCGCTGTCATCAGTGATAACGCTTTGCTGCGGCGCTGTGTTCTGCGCACCGACAACATCGGTCGTGTCATTATCAATCCGGGCGGTTCCAAAGCCGAGGGATATCCCGATGGCTCAGTACACGCCGAGTTGACGCAGCCCGCTATTACCGAACGGATCAAATCCATTTTCAGCGCTGACCAAACACCCATTCTGTATACACTTTGCAACGGCGATCCGGCGCAATTTACCATTGAAAAATCCAATGCGGCCTATGAACAGAACGATCCCGGTGTCTCTGCTGTTCTGGATAACGCCCTGTATATGCTGGCATCTTTACTGCATAACATGATGCTGACGCAGTTTGCAGATCATGCAATTTTGCAAAACTATCACTTTACTGCCAAAGCATTGACAACTCTGCGCAGCTATCTCCATGAAATTTCCGGCATTGAGCAGAGTGACCGCGTGGTTTTAAGCCATATGGATGCTGAAAAGAGCTTCCTTGCCGGTTGTATCTACGCCGCCGATACCATGTTCTTCGCACAAGGCGGTTTATTATAATGCTATTCCTCCCCCTTTTCTCATAATACACTCTCCTTTTAGGCAGAAAACAGCGGCGAATCGACGATTCGCCGCTGTTTTCTTATAAAATCGTATTGTCATTCAAAAAGATTACCGATCAATCCGGCATTGCACCTCTTCGCACCTGCCGAATCACAAGACCTACTACCTCCGGACCGGCGTTGCAGGTTACAGTTGCGCCGATCTTCCACTCTATTGCAGGGGGATATCCAAGCTGCTTGGTCAATACCGCCGCCAGCTCTTTTGCAAGTGTATCGTCCTTCCCTGTCATAATCAAATAGGGTGTGTGCGGAATCATACGTTCTCTGGCGATCTCAACAAGTTTTGGAATGATATGCTGTTCTCCGCGCACCTTATACAGGATCGTATTTTTACAGTCTGTGATTTCGCAGACAGGTCTCAGACCCAGCAGCTCACCGGCAAACGCTGCCGTTGCGCTGATTCTGCCGGAGCGCTTGGCATATTTCAAAGTCAGCGGTACAAAATAAACCGATGCCGAAGCAGTCCAATCCTCCAGATAATCGATCATCTCCTGCACAGAAGCGCCTCTGCGAAGCATTTTTCCGGCTTCAACCACCGCATAGCCATAGGTTGCAGTATAGTTTCTGCCGTCAACCAGATGGATCTGCATAGGACGATCCTGCTGCATATCCTCTTGATAAAATTGATCTCGCGCCATGATCGCATTGCCATATGTTGCAGAACCGCTGCTGCCGATGGTCACATAGATCACATCGGTATAACCCTCTTGATAAAGTGCCTCAAAAGCCTCGCGGAGCTCATAGGGAGTCAGCTGTGCCGTTGTGGGATATTCCTTTGCGGTAGCGATCTTCTCATAAAACTCTTCTTTGGTAAAGTCCTGCACTTCTCGATAGCTTTCACCATCTACCGTAACAGGGAAACATAGCATCCGGATTCCCAATTCATCTGCCAAAGATTTCGGAATATCACTACAAGTATCAGTCATCAGTTTGATTTTCTCTTTCAGCATATCATTGTCCTTTCTGTACGAAACGGTCATCCCGTCATGTACATTGACTGTTTTGTTGTCTATGTTGTAAGCTCTGTTTTCGATTTGCAGTAAAATCTGTTTTCAGATCTGACTGATATCAAAAGCTCTGGGCGTTTCCGGTTCCCATTCCGATTGTGCCAATCTGCCGTCAAAGCACAGTCCCTCAAAACGATGCTGCCGCAGCACCTCATAGGCTGCTACGCTCACCGCATTGGATATATTCAGACAGCGCAGTGTTTCCCGCATAGGAATTCGCACGCAGCGTTCAGGATGCGCCAATAACATGGACTCATCCAATCCCCTGTCCTCTCTGCCAAAAAACAGATACGTTTCCTCAGGGTAGCTGACATCGGTATAGAGTGTGCCGGTTTTTGCCGTAAAATAAAAATACGGATTCTGTGTGCCGCAAGCTGGATTTTGCGCAAAAAATGCTTCAACATTCGGGTAATGAAAGATTTCCAGTTTATCCCAGTAATCCAACCCGGCTCGCTTCAATTTCGATTCATCAACAGCAAATCCCAACGGATGCACCAGATGCAGCCTCGCACCGGTTACTGCACAGGTACGGGCAATGCTGCCGGTATTTTGCGGGATTCTGGGTTCCACCAGCACAAGATTCAGCTTTAGCAAGCAAAACCGCTCCTCTCGATTCGGAAAATTCTCCCTTGCATAGCGTGCCTTCCTAACGGAACACTACCAATATCCCCCGAATACTACAACGCCATAACAGCAAAGGAGATCAGGGCTATGCAATATAAAGCACTTGCAAAAGGAGTTGCTCTCGGTGTCACAGTGGGCACCATCGGATATTTCGTAACACGTGCCAGCTGCAGCGAAAAAACTCGTCTGAAGCGACGCACCATCAAAGCAGTACAAGCCGTAGGCGATGTCTGGGACAGCGTTTCAGGCATTCTGCATATGTAATCAGCTCAGAGCTTGCCGCTTGACTGCCGATATCCCATATAGCTTTCCAGAATCAATACCGCTGCAACAGCATCTACCACAGCCTTACGCTTTTTTCCGCGCGTATTGGTCTGATTCAGGATCCGATGGGCAGAAACAGTAGTACAGCGTTCATCCCAGAGCGTGACCGGAAGCTGTGTCAGTTCTCGCAGGAGCTGTGCAAACTGCTCGCATTTCTGAGCACGTTCACCGCAGCTTCCATCCATATTCTTCGGATATCCCACGACTATTTCTTCCGCACGGGCCTCAATGGCAGCCTGTGCGGTTTTTTCTGCACAAAGTGTAAAATCCGGCTCAGTCAATACACCATAAGGAGAAGCCAACAGCTCGGTTTTATCACAAACCGCCCAACCGGTACGCACATCTCCGAAATCCACAGCAAACAGGATCATGTTGCGGTCTCCTCCTTAGCGGTTTCATAGCGGCACCACTGGGACTGATGCAAGGTCGAACATTCCTCCGGCAGATGGGACGCATCATTTTTGAATTCCAGCGTCCAGCGTCTTGCATTCTCTGTCACAGCACAAGTCACAAGTGAAACTGCGGTGTTATCTGCCCAACCCACATCATGCAGACGTGTGATATCATTGAATTCCACCCAGCAAAGAAAATTCCGCAATGCACAGCCATGGGAAACCACCGCAACCGTCATGCCCGCATACTCCACGGCGATCCGCTGCAGCATTTCCCGCATACGAGAATACACCTCATGCATGGCTTCGCCCTTGGGTGCACAAAATTCCCACATCCGATTTCTCCACAGATCCAGCTCCGCCGGATAGAGCGCAGGCAGCTCTGCCCATGCTCTGCCTTCCCAATCACCGCCGTTGATCTCGCGCAGACGGTATGCTGTCCGGATCTCCAGATTATGATGGAAATTGACTGCCTTGGCAGTCTCAAGCGCCCGATCAAAGGGACTGCTGACAACAGCATCCAAGGGGATCTCACGGAAGCGCTCCGAAAGATATTCCAATTGCTTTCTGCCCTGTGCAGTCACTTGTGTATTGATATTTCCTTGGAAAAATTCCTTTACATTTCCCTCTGCCTCTGCATGGCGCACAAGGTAGATGGTCGTTGTCTTTGTCACCATGGCTGCATCGTACCTGTTAATTCTGCGGCAGATGCAATGCCATTTTCATCCAGAAAACTATTCAGCTCCTGTACGATCCGCAGAGGAGCGTAAGGATCTGTCAGAATCGCCGTTCCGACCTGTACGGCAGATGCACCTGCCATCATCAGCTCGGCTGCATCTTTTCCGCTTGCAACACCGCCCATGCCGATCACGGGGATCTTGACTGCATTAGATACCTGCCATACCATACGTACCGCAACAGGGAACACTGCGGGGCCCGAAAGCCCACCTGTATTATTTCGGAGAATCGGTCTGCGGGTGCGAAGATCGATCCGCATTCCCAGCAAAGTATTGATGAGAGATACAGCATCGGCACCTTCGGCCTCTACCGCACGAGCGATTTCGGTGATATCCGTTACATTGGGCGACAGCTTGACCACCAACGGCTTTTTGGTTGCTTTTCGCACTGCACGCACCATAGCAGCGGCAGTATCTGCCTGTGCACCAAATGCCAAGCCGCCATTCTTAACGTTTGGACAAGAAATGTTCAGCTCCAGCATATGCACATCGGTTGCATCCAGTTTTGCAGCCGATTCCGCACAGGCTTCGGGAGAAGGGCCTGCAAAATTCGCAAGAATGACCGTATCCTGCTGCAGCAGCCACGGCAGCTCGCTGTCAATAAAAGCCTCCATACCGGGGTTCTGCAAGCCAACGGAATTCAGCATGCCGGCAGGTGTTTCTGCAATACGAGGTGCAGGGTTTCCATTCTGCTTCAAGGGCGTCGTACCCTTTGCTGCAATACCGCCCAGCATCGAAAGCGGATAATATTGTGCATATTCTCTGCCGTAACCGAATACGCCGGATGCCGGAATGATCGGATTTTTGAACGGAACTCCACAAACAGTTACAGATAAATCAGCCATTCCAGACCACCCTTTCCGCATCAAATACCGGACCGTCCTTGCATACATGACCTGCATGCACTGAGCCGTCATCCAGATAAATATTGCAAGCACAGACAAGGCAGGCGCCGACACCGCAGCCCATCCGTTCTTCCAGCGATACCTCGCAGCGAATTCCTTGCTCCTTTGCCATATTGGCGATGGCTCTGAGCATCGGCATCGGACCGCATGCATAGATCATAGCGGGCTTGCGCTCAGCGATCTGCGTGGCAAGCGGCTCTGTCACAAGACCATGATGTCCTGCACTGCCGTCGTCAGTACAGAGAACGGTTTTCGCACCGGTCTGCGCAAAATCCTGCTGCAGGATAGCGGCTCCTGCATTACGGAAACCGCAGATCACCGTCGCCTGTTCTCCATAATACTGTGCCAAAGGCAGCATAGGCGGTGTGCCGATGCCGCCGCCGATCAGAATGACCGGCTGTTTCTGTTCCGGCAGCGTAAAGCCATGTCCCAGCGGGCCCAGAAGATTGACCGTGTCTCCGGCACGCAGATGCGAAAGCGTTTCGGTTCCTTCGCCGCGCACTTCAAACACCAGCCGCAATGTGCCGGCTGTGCGGTCGATCTCGCAGATAGAAATAGGACGGCGCAGCGTATAACTGCCATCGGGCAGCAGGTGAACGAACTGTCCCGGTACAGCCTTTGCCGCAACCTCAGGGCAGTCCACCACCATACTCCATGTGGTCATATTCAGCTGCTCCATGCTGCGTACAGGATAGCGCAGCGTCGGGATCTTCACATTTTCAGTTGATTTACACATGATCATAACGCTCCGTTTATCTTAACCGATTTTGATGTATGTGGTCAGATCTTCCCGCATGCGGATCGCTTCACGGCGTGCAGCCTGTGCAAAATCGCGCTCATCGCACTGTTCCTTCTGATATGCACAAAGAATCGCACGGGAGCTGTTCACGATAGCACCCAGACCGTTTTCATCAAAACCGCCTGCAATGCCGGCAGCGCCGCCGCCCTGTGCGCCGTAGCCGGGCACCAGGAACATCGTATGCGGCATCCGCTTGCGCAGTTCAACAAGCTGTTCGGGATAGGTTGCGCCTACCACAGCACCAACTGCACTGTAACCATAGGCACCGATGGTATCTGCGCCCCATTCCTCACACTTATCGCCCATTCTGGCATACAGCGGTACTCCATCGATCAGCAGATCCTGGAACTCTCCGGAAGAAGGGTTTGAAGTCTTGCAAAGAACGAAGATGCCTCTGTCACGCTGCTTGCAGACTTTCAGCAGAGGCGTAATGCCATCCGTACCCAGATAGCCATTGACAGTCAGTGCATCGGCACCGAACGGTTCACATTCGCTCTCACCAATGGTACAGGATCCCAGATGTGCAGCAGTATATGCTTCCATGGTTGCACCGATATCATTGCGCTTGCCGTCGGTGATCACATACATTCCACGCAGTCTTGCATAGCGGATGGTGCGTTCCATTGTCTTTACGCCATGATGGCCATACATCTCATAATATGCAGCCTGCAGCTTAACCGCAGGAACAATATCACAGATCGCATCAATAATCTGCTGATTATATTTGAAGATCGCCTTGGCAGCAGCCTTCAGGGTTTCGCCGTCTTCATTGAGAAAGCTCTTTTTCAGATATTCGGGAACATATTCCAGCTTAGGATCAAGACCTGCTACTGTGGGGTTTTTCATGCTGATAATTTTTGAGATCAAACGGTCAAAAGACATGATAAATTCCTCCGATTCCTTTATTTTTGATTTGCACATCATCGACAATCCACAAAATGCGCATTATACTCTATTATTATAACACAATGCCCTGTTATCGTCAAGAGCAGAATAAAATCTATTGCAGATTCGGAAGATTTCGTTTGTGCTCTTGACAAGCTCTTTGAAATATTGTATAATTGAATTTAATTTTGAAACTCATTTTCATATTCGGAAAAGGGAGTAGACATATGGAACGGCAAAGCACCTATCACACAAAGCAAAAAGCACGCATTCTTGCGTATTTTGAAGAAAACCCTCATCGGCACATCACTGCTGCCGAACTGATACAAGCACTCAGCAAAAACGGCACCTCCATCGGTGCTGCCACCGTGTATCGTCAATTGGAACGTCTGGAGCAAAACGGTCTGCTGCGGCGTTATACGGCAGATGAACGAGGCAGCGCCTGCTGGCAATATGGCGGAGAAGAAGCCAAAGCCGGCACCTGTCATTCTCATTTTCATCTCAAATGCACAAAATGCGGCGTGCTCATTCATCTGGACTGCACACATCTTGCCGAGCTGACCGATCACATCCGTACCGAACACGGTTTTTCGATTGCGCCGGAGCGTACTACCTTTTACGGTATTTGCAGCCAATGTGCCCCAGCCGGTGCAGCACCGCAGGAAACAGAAAGGAATCCGATATGACATCATTTTTGAAAAAAATCGCAGCATTTGCCGCACTCTGCATCCTTGGTGCGATGCCGCTTTCCGGCTGTAACCTCACAAAAAATGACGAGGAGACGCTTGCCATTGTGGCAACGGTCTATCCAAGCTATGATTTCGCCTTGCAGTTAACCGAGCAGTTCGATTTGTCCTGTGAGGTGAAGCTGCTGCTGACGCCCGGCGGCGAAAGCCATTCCTATGAGCCCACACCTTCGGATGTCGCCGCCATACAAACCTGTGATTTATTCATCTATATCGGCGGTGCATCGGAAACATGGGTCGATTATCTTTTGGAATCCACACGCAAGGATAAGGCAAATCTGCGATTGATGGACTATGTTACCCCCATCACTACCACACACGACCATGATCATGAGGAGGAACATGAAACGCACGTCCGAGAAGAAGCCGATCTTGCCGAATATGATGAGCATATCTGGACTTCTCCGCTCAATGCTGCTGCAATGGTGGAAGCCATTGCCGAGCAGCTCTGCTTACTTTCTCCCGAAAATCAAGAGATCTGTCAGAAAAATGAGGCTGCTCTTTGCAGCACTATGAAAACGCTGGATGCCGAATATCGCAGCGCTGCGGAATCTGCCGGCAGCAAGCCGCTGGTCTTCGGAGATCGTTTCCCGTTTTTGTATCTCGCAGAAGAATACGGATTTGCTTATGAAGCAGCCTTTTCGGGCTGCAGCAGTGATACGGATGCATCTGCCGCAACACTTTCGGCGCTGATTTCCATCGTAAAGGATCAGCAGATCGATACCATTTTCTATTTGGAAAACTCCTCGAAGAAAATTGCCGATGCCATCTGCGAAGCCACCGGTGCGCAGGCAAAGCTTCTGCATTCCTGCAATAATATAAGCAAAGAGGATTTTTCTGCCGGCAAGCATTTTCAGACGTTTATGCAGGAAAATCTTACGGCAATCAAGGAGGCGCTGGATTGATATGGCTTTTTTGACCTGCAATGATCTCACATTGCGTTATGAATCCACCACTGTACTGGAGCATCTGAGCTTTTCGGTACAGCAGGGAGACTATCTTTGCATTGTGGGCGAAAACGGATCGGGAAAAAGCACACTGATCAAATGTCTGCTGGGATTGAAACAGGCAGACAGCGGTACACTCACGCTCGGCAACGGCTTGAAACGCAGTGAGATCGGCTATCTGCCGCAGCAAAGTCAGATCCAGCGAGATTTCCCCGCCTCGGTGCAGGAGGTCGTGCTTTCAGGATGCCTCAATAGCCGCAAGCTGCATCCCTTTTATACCAAAAAGGATCGTGCCCTTGCTGCCGAGCAAATGAAATGTCTGCGTATTACCGATCTGGCTGATCGCTGCTATCGTGAGCTTTCAGGCGGACAGCAGCAGCGTGTTTTGCTTGCCAGAGCGCTTTGCGCCAGCAAAAAGCTGCTTCTGCTGGACGAGCCTGTGACCGGTCTGGATCCTGTTGTTACCACCGAACTTTACGGAATTCTTGAGCATATTCATTTGGATCACGGCATCACCATTATCATGGTGACCCACGATGTGGAATGTGCCGTGCGTCATGCAAAATCCATCCTGCATATCGGTAAGCAGGAAAGCTTTTTCGGCTCCTGCAAGGCATATATCAACAGTGATGTGGGCAAACGGTTCCTTAGTGCCTCCGGCGAAGCCATCGGCTGCCGCGACTGTCATTCCCACGCAGCAGAAACGGAGGTGTCAAGCCATGAATGATCTTTCTGCCATTCTTACGCCCGAATATTTTACTGTCATCCTGCTGCCTGCTTTGATTGCCGGAATCGCAGTCAGTCTGTGCGCCAGTCTGTTAGGTGTAAGCCTTGTACTCAAGCGCTGCTCCATGATCGGTGACGGATTGTCTCATGTGGGCTACGGTACGCTCTGTATTGCCATCGCTATGGGGTGGGCACCCATGCAGATCACCATTCCTGTGGTCATTCTTGCTGCCTATATTCTGCTGCGGCTTTCCGAAAGCGATCAGGTACGAGGCGATACTGCCATTGCATTGTTTTCCACCTCGGCAATGGCTCTGGGAATCTTAGTATCTTCCAAAGCGAATCTCACAACGGATGTAAGTCATTACATGTTCGGCAGCATTCTGACCATGTCAAAAAGCGAAGTGATCCTTAGTGTCATTCTGAGCGTCTGTGTGGTGCTGGTCTATGCTTTATGCTATGATAAGATCTTTGCTGTTACCTTCGATGAGAACTTTGCCCGTGCCACAGGTCTGAATGTACGATTCTATAATCTTCTGATTGCAGTATTGACGGCTGTCACCGTTGTACTTGGCATGATGCTCATGGGTGCATTGCTGATCTCCAGTCTGATGATCTTCCCCGCCGTTACGGCGATGCGCCTGTGCAAAAGCTTCCGCAAAGTCATCCTTACCGCTGTATTGGTATCGGTCAGCTGCTTTTTGCTGGGGTTGCTCCTTTCGTTATGGATGGATGCCGCAGTCGGTGCCAGCGTCATTATCGTCAATCTTGCAGTATTTCTGCTTTCTTCACTGGTACGTATGCTATTGCCAAAACAGCATACAGCATAACTGTGCTTTGCTCTGCAGGGAGGTGAAACTTTTGCATCCGTATTCCGCTTTGCTGTTGTTCGGTACAGCGCTCGCCGGCTATGCTGTGATAGAAAATACGCAATTGCTCCGAACTGTTCAAATCAAGCTGCCGGCCGAAAAGGGCTGCGGCTCTCTGCCGAAGCTGCTGCTGCTTTCCGATCTCCACCGCCGTACCTTTGGCAAGGATTACGGCCGTCTGGTTCGAAAAATTGCTGTGGCAAAGCCCGATTACATCATCCTTACCGGCGATTTGATATCCCGTACCATGCGTGATTTTTCACAGATCGACCTCTTGCTTCGGCAGCTTTCATCCATTGCACCTATGATAATGGTACAAGGCAATCACGAACTGGATCTGCCGCCCAAGGAATATGCGGCATTCTGTGATGTCCTGCGAAATAATCACGTGCATCTGCTGGATAATTCCATCCTTACGCTAAACGGAACTACCTTTGCAGGACTTACGCTGACAAGATCCCATTACCGCACCGAAAACGGCTACCGTGATCTTGCAACCTGCACCTCCGAGGATATCCAAGCTGTTCTGGGAGACTGTCCGCCGAACACGATCCTGCTTGCACATAATCCGCTGTTTTTTTCGGCTTATGCACAATGGGGTGCTGCCTTGGTGCTCAGCGGTCATATGCACGGTGGTATCGTGCGGCTGCCTTGTCTGGGCGGACTCCTTTCTCCGGAGCGCCGTTTTTTTCCACGGTACGCCAAGGGTGTTTACCGATCAAAGCACTCTCTTATGGTGGTCAGCGGCGGATTGGGAAAGCTGCGCCTCTTTAACCCACCGGAATTGCCCGTGATTTCTGTCAAAGCACATGAATAATACACAAAAACTGACAACAAACGCCTTTGCTTCACGACCAAAAAGCAAAGGCGTTGCATTTTGCTTGACGAACATGGAAAAACTTGTTATAATGAAGCTGTATAGGCTAATGACGATATTGATTTTTGACCATGTGAGATAAATAGAAGCATGCCTCTCATGCCATATGATTGAGAGAAAGGAAGCAACATGAAGCGAACTGCGCCCTATCGCCATCGGCACCTGGTTTCACTTGGTTCCGGAATTCTTTTGTTGGCGATATTAACACTGGAATTTGCTTATATCTGGCAAAGTTATTATGCCGATGTGATTATCCAGCCCTTTTTTCGTCGGGGAAATTGGGTCGTAATTCTGATTTATACTGTATTGACCGCCGTATTTTTCAAAGCTTATGACTGCATCCAATACGGTTATCTCAAGCGCAATGATCTGATCTATAATCAAGGCATTGCCATTTGCATGGTGAATTTCATCACCTATTTTCAGATCAGTGCCATCGGCAGACGGTTTCTGCCCATAACGCCGCTGCTGTTTCTGACAATGCTGGATCTGATCCTGATCGTTTGCTGGGCGCTGCTTGTCAATCAATTATATTTCCGGCTGTATCCGCCCCGAAAGCTGATTATTGTCTACGGCTCCCGCCATGCAGCAGAGCTTGTCATGAAAATGAGCACTCGTGTGGATAAATATATGATCTGCGAAAGCATTGACATCGCAAAAGGCTTTCCGGAAATCATCGCATCCCTGAAAGGCTTTGACGGCGTGATCCTTTGCGATATTCCGGCAGAGATCCGCAACGATCTGCTCAAACACTGCTATGCAAACAATCTGCGTGCATATGTATCCCCGAAAATCTCGGATATTCTCCTGCGCGGCAGCGGAGAGATCCGATTGTTTGATACGCCGTTGCTGCTCTGCCGCAACGAGGGTCTTACACTGGAACAGCGTTTTTCCAAACGGCTGATTGATCTGCTGATCTCCTCGGTGCTGCTGCTGCTGGCAACGCCGATCCTGTGTATTTGTGCGATCGCCATCATTCTGGAAGACGGTGGGCCGATCCTGTATCGCCAAGAACGCCTGACCCGCGGCGGCAAACATTTCTTTGTTCTCAAATTCCGCAGCATGATCCAGAATGCCGAAGCGGACGGACAGGCCGTTCTTGCTGCTGAAAACGATCGCCGCATCACCAAAGTCGGCGCCGTGCTCCGCCGATTTCGTCTGGATGAACTGCCGCAGCTCTTCAATATTCTCAAAGGCGATATGTCTTTGGTGGGCCCGCGACCCGAACGGCCATCTCTCACCGAGGAATATACCAAGCAATATCCGGAATTTCCATTCCGTTTGCAGGTCAAAGCAGGTCTTACCGGCTATGCACAGGTCATCGGCACATATGATACCGATCCCTTTGACAAGCTGAAAATGGATCTGATGTATATTGAGCAGTATTCTCTGATGCTGGATCTGCGACTGATGCTCATGACTGTTAAGATCGCATTCTTTCCGCCCAAGACCAATGCAGCGGAACGCGAACTGCTTCGACAGGCCGTACAACAAGAACCTCTCTCTGACAAAACAACAGACGTTCTCATTTCTGACACTACAAATTCCGAATCCGCTGCTGCAAAGAAAGGAGAAACTCCATGAACGATGCGTTGAAACGACCTGTTGCTGCTGTGATTATGGCAGGCGGTAAAGGCGAACGCTTCTGGCCGAAAAGCCGCACTCATTGTCCAAAACAATTTTTGTCTCTTACCGGTGACGGTGAAACAATGATCCAGAAAACCTTCCGCCGTCTCAACGGCTTGGTTTCACCGGAAAACGTATATGTCGTCACCAATGCCGATTATATGGAGCTGGTGCAGGAACAGCTCCCTGAGATCCCCGAAGAAAATCTTCTGCGAGAACCTGCGGCACGAAACACTGCTCCCTGTATTGCCCTTGCTGCTGCCGTGATCGCCAAGCGCTGCGGCGATGCCGTGATGCTGGTGCTCCCTGCTGACCATCTGATCCGTCATGAGGATCTTTGCACGGATGTCCTTTCCCGTGCCATTGCCGCTGCTGATAGCGGCGACAATCTTGTCACCATCGGCATTACCCCATCTTATCCCGAAACAGGCTACGGCTATATTGAATTTTCCCGCAGTCAAAACGCACCTGCCGGTGTCTATCAGGTGGATTGCTTCCGTGAAAAGCCCGATCATGAAACCGCTCGCAGCTATGTGGAATCCGGAAAATTCCTCTGGAACAGCGGTATGTTTGCATGGCGTACCTGCGTGTATCTGGATGCTGTCAAGGAGCATCTGCCGGCTGTAGCTGAGATTGCAGGGCGCTTGCAGGCTGTTTGTGATACCCCCGATTTTCAGCGTGTTTTGCAGGAGGAATTCCCGAAAATGCCTTCTGTTTCCGTGGATTACGGTGTGCTGGAACACGCATCCCGCCTATTCACCATTCCGGGCAGCTTTGGCTGGGATGATGTAGGAAGCTGGCCTGCTTTGCAGCGAGTCGCCAAAACAGATACCAACGGAAACTATCGCAATGGTGATGTACTTACCATCAGCACCAAAAATTGTATTTTTGCGGGATCCGATAAATTGATCGCTGCTGTTGGTCTGGAGGATATCATTGTAGTGGATACCGATGATGCTTTGCTGGTATGCACCAAGGATGCTGCACAGGATGTGAAAAAGATCACCGAAATGCTGCGAGAACAAGGCAGGGGCGAATTGCTCTGAGACAGCAAAATAACCGCCATATTATGTTGATAAAGGAGATTCTTTCGATATGAAGAATGCATTGATTACCGGTATTACAGGTCAGGACGGCTCTTATCTGGCAGAGCTGCTGTTGGAAAAGGGTTATAAGGTCTATGGTATCTGGAGAAGAAAAAGCTCCGTGGATTACGGCAATATCGAGCATCTGAAGGATAAAGTTACGTTGATCTATGCCGATATGACCGATCCGGTTTCTTTGATTTCCGCAATGAAAATATCTCAGGCAGATGAAGTCTACAATCTGGCTGCACAATCCTTTGTAGCAACCAGTTGGGATACGCCTTTGGGTACTGCCGATATTGATGCGCTGGGTGTCACCAATATGTTGGAAGCGATCCGTATCGTAAAGCCGGAATGCCGTTTCTATCAGGCATCCACCTCTGAAATGTTCGGTCTTGTGCAAGCTGTTCCGCAGGATGAAACAACACCGTTTTATCCTCGCAGCCCCTATGGTGTTGCAAAGCTCTATGGTCACTGGATCACCAAAAATTATCGTGAAAGCTATCAGATGTATGCCTGCTCCGGCATCCTGTTCAATCACGAATCCGAACGCAGAGGTCTGGAATTTGTAACACGTAAGATCACAAATGCTGCTGCAAGAATCGCCATGGGCGTGCAGGATTGTGTAGAGCTCGGCAATTTGGATGCAAAACGCGACTGGGGACATTCCAAGGATTATGTAAAGGCTATGTGGCTGATGCTCCAGCAGGAAACACCTGATGATTATGTGGTCGCAACCGGCGAAACCAGAACCGTGCGTGAATTTGCTCAGCACGCCTTTGCGGCTGTGGGCATCGAGCTGGAGTGGCAGGGCAGCGGCGTAGAAGAAATCGGTATCAATCGTGCCAACGGAAAGACGGTCGTAAAGGTCAATCCCCGCTTCTATCGTCCTGCTGAGGTAGAATTGCTGCTGGGTAATCCTGCAAAGGCAGAAGAAAAGCTTGGCTGGGTCCGTGAGATCGATTTCGCTGAATTGGTTTCCCGTATGGCAAAGAACGATCTGGCACTGGTCAAGGCTGAGCTCGGGATCACCGAGTGATCAGACGGTTTTGAAATCATGAAACGAATTGCTTTCGATGCAACGCCACTCGTAGGAGATCATATCTCCGGTATTGGCTATTGCGAGGCAGGGCTGGTAGAGGCGATAACCCGTCTTCATCCAGAACTGCAATATCGGTTTGAATATTTCTCTCTGCGCACGCCTGAGGAAAAATGTCGCCGCTTAGCGCCCTTTCGCAAGGAAAATATTCCTTTGAGAACGGCGTTCTGTTCGCCGCTTGCTTATCGCACGCTTTCCTCGGTCGTGCCGGTGCCCTATTCTGCTTTTTTCGGAAAATGGGCAGATATCACACACTTTTTCAACTATATCACACCGCCCGGTGTCCATGGGAAAACCATTGTTACCGTGCATGATATGGTCATTCATGCATATCCCGAAACGGTACGTCTGCGCACCAGACAAATGCTGCGTCTCGGCTTGCGACAGTCCATGCAGCGTGCGGATTGTATTGTCACTGACAGCGAATTTTCAAAAAGTGAAATCGCAAAATATTATCCCGAATATGCCGAAAAGGTACGTGTTGTACCTTGCGGTGTGGATGAAACACGGTTTCATCCCGTAGAGGACGAGCAGGAGATCGCAAGAGTCCGACAAGCACATGGCATTGAAGGAGACTATTTCCTCTATCTCGGCACACTGGAGCCTCGTAAAAACCTGTCTCGTCTGATCGAAGCCTACGCCATGCTCTGCAAGGAACAGGATGATCCGCCAAAGCTGGTGCTCGCAGGAGGAAAAGGCTGGATGTATAACAGCATTTTCGAAACCGTGACTGCGCTGGGCTTGGAACAGCAAGTATGTTTCCCGGAATATGTCCCTTCCGAGGATCTGGCTGCCTTGTATGCCGGTGCAGTGGCGTTTGTATTTCCTTCGCTCTATGAAGGATTCGGTATGCCGCCGCTGGAGGCTATGGCTTGCGGCACACCGGTTCTTACCTCCAATGCCGCCTCTCTGCCCGAGGTCGTAGGCGATGCTGCGGTGTTGGTCAATCCTTATCGTACAGAAGCCATCGCAAAAGGGATGCAGGCGATCCTTACCGATCCTGCTCTGCGGCAGCGGCTGCGTAAGCGTGGACTTGCCCGCGCAAAGCAGTTCACATGGGATGCCGCCGCTGAGCTGCTGTATCAGATTTATCGTAATGTTGCGGAGAATAAATAACGTATGAAAGATACCAACAACGGCAAATCTGCCGGTCAGAGCCATCCACATTGTTCCAAACCCCGTGTTCTGATTACCGGTAAAGCCTATGATCCTCATATCGGTGGAATCGAAACGGTCATGCAGCAGGTTGCCGAGGGCATGAAGTCCTATGCCAATGTATCTGTGCTGACCTGTCGGGATTCTGCAGGATTGGCACAAAAAGAACGGATCCACGGGATTCGGGTTTATCGCTGCAGCAGTCTTGGGACCTTCGCTTCCTGTCCGCTTTCTTTGGATTATATCAGTGCATTTCGCCGCAAGGTGATGGTTTCCGATGTAGTTGAGCTGCATCTTCCCTTTCCTCTTGCGGATCTTGCTTGTATTCTTTCCGGCTATCGGGGCAGAGTCGTTGTTGCATGGCACAGCGATGTTGTACGCCAAAAAAAGCTGCTTTTTCTGTATCGTCCGCTGATGCATGCATTGCTTCGGCGTGCCGATGCGATCATTGTAGCAACCGAAGCACATATTGACAGCTCTCCCGATCTGTATAAGTACCGTGAAAAATGTATTGTGATCCCTTACGGTATCGATGCTTCCCTGTATGATGCTGCACCACGGCTTCCGATCTTGCAGGAACGGCTGCACTGCAAAACAGCAAAAAAAATCCTGTTCGTCGGCAGATTGGTCTACTATAAAGGTGTGGATGTGCTGCTGGAAGCGTTTGCAGCTTTGCCGGCATCGCTGAATTGTGAGCTGTTCTTAGCCGGCACCGGCGTATTGGAGGAGCAGCTGAAGATCCGTGCACAGGAGCTGGATGTTGCCGGCCGTGTGCATTTTCTCGGCAGACGTATGGATGCAGATCTGCGTGCGGCCTTTGCCGATTGCGATCTGTTTGTTCTGCCCTCTGTGGCAAACAGTGAAGCCTTCGGCATCGTACAATTGGAAGCTATGGTATACGGCAAGCCGGTCATCAATACCGCATTGCCGACCGGCGTGCCGCTGGTGAGTGTGCATGGTGAAACGGGATTGACTGTTCCGCCATCCGATGCAGAAGCGCTCTCGAATGCCATGGAGCTTCTGCTGCGGGATGACGAGCTGCGGATACAATACGGAAAAGCTGCCCGACGCCGTGTGCTGGAAGAATTCGATCTGCAGAAAATACTCGCAAAAACAAGATGCGTTCTGCTGCGGAACACCCGCCGCAGGACTCGCTGATCCTTGGTTTTTCAACGAAAGGAGCACTCAGATTGAAGGCATTGATCCTTGGTGCGGCAGGCTTTGTAGGACCCTATCTGCTGCGGTATCTCACAGAAGATCTGGGCTGGCAGGTATATGCCACAAAGCTTGCGCAGGAATCCTTTGCAGCAGAGCAGGCTGCCGGCATCTATGATCTGGATCTGCTGAATGCAGATGCGGTTTGTACACTGCTGCATTCTCTGCAGCCCGATTGTGTGTTTCATCTGGCAGCCCAAAGCTCAGTGGCACTTTCATGGAAACAGCCGCAGCTGACTGCCGACATCAATATCAAAGGCACAATCCATCTTCTGGAGGCGATCCGCAGTGCCCCCAATCCGCCAAAGCTGCTGCTTGTAGGTTCCGGAGAAGAATACGGCCATCTGCGAAACGGTGCTTGTCCGGTTTCCGAAGAAGAACCGCTGCATCCGGGCAACATCTATGCGGCAACCAAGGTGTGTGCCGAACAGATCGCCATGATCTATCAGCGCGCCTATGGCTTATGGATCACGGCGGTACGTGCATTTAACCATATCGGCCCAGGACAGGCGGCGCAATTTGTGGTTTCTGATTTCTGCAAGCAGACCGCTGCCATCGAATACGGTGAGCAAGAGCCTGTGATCCGGACCGGAAATGTCAGCGCAAAACGAGATTTTACCGATGTGCGGGATATTGTCCGTGCCTATGGCCTGATAATGACAAAAGGCGTTTCCGGCAGAATCTACAACGTAGGCAGTCAAAAGGCCATCGCAATTTCCGAGGTGCTTGAACAGATCCGTGCACTTTCCGGCGTTGCGTACACCATCCGGACTGATCCTGCCAAGCTGCGTCCTGTGGATATTCCCATCATCGAGGCGGATATTACAAAACTGCAGCAGGATACCGGCTGGTCGCCTGTTATTCCGCTGCAGCAAACACTCAAGGATACCCTTGCATATTGGCGTGCATACTATGCCGTACAGCAAGATATCAAAGAAAATAAACTCTGAAAAAGTCACCGTTTTCTCTGCGATAAGGGAGGCATATCGAAAGAAAAATGCGTCTGTTTCGTGAATTATATTCATATCGTGAAATGATCTTCAGTCTGGTGCGCAAGGATCTGAAAGGACGTTATAAAGGCAGTGTGCTGGGCTTTTTGTGGACGTTTCTGAATCCATTGCTGCAGCTGCTGGTTTATACCGTGGTGTTTTCTTATATCATGCGCAGCGGAATCGAGCATTACTATCTGCATCTGTTTGTGGCACTGGTACCGTGGATCTTCTTTTCCTCGGCATTAACCACCGGCTCTCGTTTGATCTTAGATCAAAAAAACATGATCAAAAAGATCTATTTCCCTCGTGAGGTGCTGCCTGTTGCCTATACCACCAGCAGCTTCTGCAATATGCTGTTTTCCTTTGTGATCATCTTTGCGGTGATCGGCATTGCAGGACTCGGCGTGGCATGGTGCGCACTGCCATGGCTGATTCCTGTGATACTCATACAATATCTTCTGGTACTGGGTGTCAATCTCATTGTTTCCGCTGTTACCGTATACTGCCGTGATCTGGAACATATCATGGGTGTTGTCAATATGGCATGGATGTACCTCTCCCCTGTGGTATACAGCATCGATTTTGTGCCCGAACATTGGCGCACATGGTATCTGCTGAATCCCATGACACCGATCATTCTTGCCTATCGGGATATTCTGTACCATCAGCAATCCCCCGACGGCAGATTGCTGCTGCTTGCATTGGGAATGAGCCTTACGATCCTGCTGTTAGGAATATGTATCTTTTCCCGATTGCAAAAACGCTTTGCAGAGGTACTTTGATCTGCATTGTTCACAATCTGCCGGAATAAGACCGATTTGGGAGATCTGATATGCCTGCCATTACCATCAAGAATCTGAAAAAGAAATTCCGCATCTACGCAGATCGCGGACAATCCTTAAAGGAAAAACTATTGTTTGCCAACCGTCGCCGCTATGAAGAACGCTGGGTGCTTAAGGGTGTTTCTCTGACTGTGGAAAAAGGAGAAGCAATCGCATTGATCGGCAAAAACGGCTGCGGAAAATCCACACTTTTGAAGCTGATGAGCCGCATCTTATTTCCCGATGAAGGCACTGTCACAATGGATGGCCGTGTTTCCTCTCTGCTGGAGCTGGGTGCCGGCTTTCATCCCGATATGACGGGACGGGAAAATATCTATACAAACGCCTCTATTTTCGGTCTGACCCGTAAAGAGATCGATGAGCGTCTGCAGGAGATCATTGCGTTTTCCGAGCTGGAAGAGTTTATCGATCATCCTGTCCGCACCTATTCCTCGGGTATGTATATGCGCCTTGCTTTTTCTGTTGCTATTCATGTGGGTGCGGATATCCTGCTGATTGATGAGATCCTTGCCGTTGGTGATGCTGCTTTTCAGGCAAAGTGCTTCGAACGGTTAATGGAAATCAAGGCACAGGGCGTCACCATTGTGATCGTATCGCACAGTATGGCGCAGTTGGAACGCATCTGTGACCGCAGTATCTGGATCAGCGAGGGCGTGATACACATGGAGGGTGCGCCATCTGAAGTGCATCCGCTGTATATGGAGTATATGGGACAGCGCACAGCTTTGGCCGCTAAAAACCAAAAACAGCCCCGGACAGAATCTTCCCAGGAGGAACAGCCCGCTGCTATCACAGAAATCGTGCTGCTCAATGCCAATGGCGAACCCATTACCCAATGCCGCACAGGTGATACCGTTACGCTGCGGATCCGCTGCAAGGCAGATCCGCAAAAAGCAGAGGCTGCTTTGATAGGGCTTGCCTTGTATCGTGCCGATAAGCTGCTCTGCTATGGTACCAACACCCAGAGAGAGCATCTGAAGCCGATCACGCTGCATCATACCGATGAGATCCTCTGTACATTTTCTCCGTTCCAGCTGGTTGCCGGCACTTATTGGTTCGATGTGGCGCTCAGACGTATGGATATGTTTGCTTATGATTACCGTGCACAGGCTGTACGCTTTGTAGTATATAATGCCATTGATGAAACAGGCGTTGCACATCTGGCACATGAATGGTCATTTCCAACTCAATCGGAAACAGGAGACTGAGCTTATGCGTGATGAAGATCTGCGAAATAAAATTAACCGTGTGAAGGCACAAAAAGAGAGCTTTACTGTATCTGCTCCGCAAGGCAAAGGAAAGCTGGTTAAACGGCTGGGCAGAAAAATGACCTTTTGGTATGTCAATCCCTTTGGTCAAGCGCAAAACGAATTTAACACCGCTGCCGCCGATGCTATGGCAGAAATACAGCAAAGCATGGATGCCATAAAGGCACAGCTTGCAGCGCTCTCCGAGCAAACCGATCGCCGTTGTACCGCATTGGCGCAGGAGCAGCGACAGGCATTGCTCCACAGTCGTTCTGTGCAACAAGAGGCGCTGCAGACATTGGAAGATACTATGAACGAAGCCTTTGCCGCTGCTGCACCCGAAAGTCGGCCGCAGGCGGGCTGTGCTCCGCTGACAGAACTGCCTCGTTTATCCGGAGAAGTTCTCTATCACGAGCTGCAGGCCGTGCAAAATGCTTCGGGAGAAGAACAAACACAACAAGCATTGACAGCGCTGGAAAACCGTTATTCCTCTGTGCTGCAAACCGCACTGCAGGAATGCAGCGATGCTGCTGTACATCGTCCGATCATGCTGGTCTGCCGAAGCTTTTCCGCCTGTAATGGGATGGAAGCCATTCGCAATGAGGTGTGGGATCTCTACCGTTTGCTGAAAACCGCAAGCCGCTATCCCGCACAGATCCTTTCTATTGAGCCGGAAGGCAGCCACATCCAGCAGCAGGGCGATATCTATTATGTTCCGGATGCCTTGCTGCCTGAATGGATCAAACAGCACAAGCCTGCTTTGCTGATTTTTTGCGAAAGCACCTCCGGCATTCTTCATGCCGGCAAAGGCTGTATGCTGATGTGCAACAGTATTCTGCGCTTAAGCGGACAAAATCCCGCACAGAAATTAGGCGGCAGTCAGATGCAGGAGCTGCTCCATCTCTGTGATTACGGCGTGCATCATTACTGCACTGCCTCACAAACCGCTGCCGACACCATGCAGAGGCTGGGATTCCGTCGTCCCGCTGTCATTTATCCGTATATCGATACAAAAAAACCGATGTTTTTCCGCCGTCCCCGTGTTTTTCAAAAGGAACGGTTCACTGTTGGCTTTGCCTCCTCGCCCATGCTGGAGGAACAGGCAGCATCCCGCGGGATCCCTGCGCTTTGCGAAACGGTCCGGCTATGTCCTGAGCTGCAGTTTATTGTACTTTGGCGTGATCCGGATGCTGCTGCGGTACCGCAAAATCTGCTGGATGCGTCCAACTGCACCGTTTTGTATGGCAAACAGGATATGACAGAGTTTTACAGCAGCATTGATTGCATTCTGATACCCTATGCCGATCATAACTACAATCACGCCTGCTCTCTTTCCGCACTGGAAGGTATGCTGATGGGTTTGCCTGTGGCAGCTACTCCCGCTGCCGGTATTGCCGAGCTGATTCATCAGACCGGTCTGGGTGTGGTCAGTGAGAATTGCAGTGCTGTAGCGTTGACAAAAGCTCTCTGTACGATCCGAGATTCCTATGCAGGCTTTGGTGATGTATGGCGCACGGAACGACTGAAGGCTTTGGTTTCAGGTCAATCCTTTGTGCATTATGCAGAAGAATGTGCAAAGCATCCTGCACCTTTTGGTGTCGTCACGATTTTTGAATGGGATCGTCAGCTGAAGCTGGAAAACCGCCATCTGATCAAAGGACACGCCGCATTGAAAGCCTATTATCAGCGGCAAGATGTCGCCAATGACTATACAAAAACACGATTTGCTTCTTATCCGCAAAATTGTTTTGATCTGATGGAACGGCAAAGTGTCGCAGTATTACTGGCACATCAGCTGCAAAGCCGCACCGATTACCGTCTGCTGGATCTGGCATGCGGCGACGGCAGGATCCTGCAAACGCTGCTGCAATTCGGCGAATGCACCGCAGGCGATGCTTCCCCTGCTATGCTGGATCTGGTAAAGCGCCGGTTTCCCACAGCATCGCTGCATACGATGCAGATCGATCTGCTGGATCATGAGATCACCGGACAATATGATGTCATCACCATCTTCCGGTTTATCCGACATTATGAATATGCAAGCCGCCAGCTTCTGTGGAATAAGCTGAAGGCTGCACTGACACCGACCGGTCTTTTGTTGTTTGATGTTCCGAACCTTCGCTTTGAGGTGCCGCATCGTCAAAGAACAGGCTGGGGAAAATATCATATTTATGATGTATTCTGGACAAAAGAAACACTGCAAAAGGAGCTTGCAGATCATGGACTTGCGCTGGAGGCACTGATCCCCATCGGGCAGGGTCTGTATCCGATGCCTTCCGCCTTCCGCAATGAACCAATGACATGGACAGCCGCTGTGCGGATCGCTCCCGAAACCGCTATCAAAGGAAAGGAGAGCCAGCCATCAGAGAATCGCTTGCTCTGATGCTGCAACCGATCAATGAAGATCTATTCGGACGAAGCACTGTCAAGAGCATTGTTCGCACTTGCCGAACAAAGAATGCAGACTGCCGGCGATACATTTTATTGTTCTGAAGCAGTATTCGCAGTCATGGCTTCTGTTGCACCGGATCATGTTTCTTATCAGCTGCTGGAACCGCTCGAAAATCGTGACTTCCTTCATGCTGTATATCTGACTTTGCTGCAGCGCCCTATTGATCAGGCAGCTGCACAAAACTGGGAATCGCAGATGGCATTGCCGCAGCAGCAATTCCGAACCGCTTTGCTCAATTCTGTCATTCGTTCACAGGAATATCAGAACAATCCGCTGCCGCTTCTGGATTGTCCGCTGCCTTTGGAATCCCGGACTCCGCAGCTTACCATTCATGTGGTAAACAATGGTCTGCCGGATCGTTTGGTACGCATCTATCAGAAAATGCCCCGCAGCTTACAGAAGCTTGCCAAGAAAATCGCCGGAAAGGAGTAACACGCATGGCATCCAACCCCATTACAAAAGTGTATATTGATCTTTCCCGTCTATGCCTTACTCCCTTTACCACCGGTATTCAACGTGTTGCAAAGGCAGTCGTGCTGCGTATGCTCAAAAATCCGAAATTGGATGTTGTGCTGCTTTGCGATCTGCCATGCCATACCAAATGGCGTATTCTGCCCCATGATGCATTTATCGCATATTATACCAAGCAGAGCGGCTCGCCCTATGGCACAGCGCCGCCCATAACCATTGCACCCGATGCTTTGCCGCCTGATGCCGTATTCTTCGATATCGACAGTGCATGGAATATGCCTATGCGGCGCGGCTGGCTCTTTCCCAAGCTGCGGCAGCGTGGTGTTACCATTGTTTCCCATCTCTATGATCTGATTCCCGTTACTGAGCCGCAGTATTTTCATCAAAATACCGCAACCCAGTTTTTAGCATGGACTTCTGCTGTGCTGCAATATGCCAATCATATCATCTGCAACGCATATGCTACGAAAGATGCTCTGCATACCCTGTGCGATCAGCTTTCTTTGACTCCGCCGCCCTGCACTGTCGTTCCTTTGGGAGGCGATTTTGCACCGCAAACTGACTCTAAAGAGCAGCCCGATGCTGCTTTGTTGAAGCATCTGCCCAAATATCGCTATGTGCTGATGGTCGGTACCATTGAGCCAAGAAAGAATCATGCGCTGGTGCTGGATGCCGTGGATGCCTTGTCGGCACTTGGGATCCGTGTGGTATTTGCCGGCCGTATCGGCTGGAATATGGAACAATTTGCACAGAAAATGAAACAGCATCCGAAAAACGGCTCTGATTTCTTCTTCGCCGATACCCCCTCGGATGCAACGATCCATGCATTGTATGAAAATGCACTTGCCGTATTGTTTCCTACGAAAAACGAAGGTTTTGGTCTGCCCATCGTAGAAGCTTTCCGACACGGCACCCCGGTACTTGCTTCCGATATCCCTGTGCTGCGTGAGGTAGGCGGAGAAATTGCCTCATATTTTGATAATACCAGCACCGAATCTCTGCTGGCCGCCGTAAAAGCGCTGCTTTCCGATGAAGCCGCTTATCAGCAAAAACGAAATGCTGCCGCTGCATATCGTCCTCGCACATGGGATGAAACTGCAGAGGAAATGGCAGATGTGCTCTGTACGCTGGCGCCTTTGCACGGTACTGCACCCGATACGCCTCTGAGGCAGATGGTAGTGCTCACAGCACGCAACGAAGATCTGCTGCGCACGCTGCCCTATTGGGATGCATATCTGCCGTTTATTGAAGAGCTGCTGGTCTGCTGTCCCTCAAAAAATATTCCGGCACTGAAAGAAGCATTTCATGGCAGAATCCGCCTGCGCTTTTTTACTGACGAAGAACTACTGGGCGATGCGCCTTTGCCGCAGGATCATACCATGCGCAATTTCTTCCTGCGCTGTCTGTTGATGCAAAAAGCACCGCTGGATGATGTGTTTATCATGACTGATGACGATTATCGTCCGCTGATGCCTCTTGATGAAACATTCTTCCGCAAAAACGGACGTTATCAAGCCTATTATTGCTATGATCTTTGTCAATGGAACGGTACACAGGGAAATTATACCTCCTATGATCTGAGTATGTTCCGTACCGCAGCATTCCTGAACAGTGAGCATCTGCCTACGCTGCAATACTCCTCTCATCAGCCACAGATCATTGATCGCAGCCTGTATCTTTCTATGCTGGAGCAATATCCCGCAATTGCAACGACAGGTCTGGATGAATGGAGCAGTTATTTTAATTACGCCATTGCCAAGGAGCCTGCAAAGTTCTATGCACAGCCCTATTGCAGTATGTGCTGGCCCGGTGCCATTACCGATTGGCAGCTCTGGTGTATGCCGCAGCGGCTCTGTTTCGAAAACTTCTATGATGTGCTTTATGAAGAAGGTCAGGTGTTTGAAGGACTCTCCAAAGAGTTCCATCCCGAAACCGTCCAATCTGAGCACATGGAAAAAATAGATCGCTGGCACAGAATGCTTCGCCGTCAAAGCAATCAAACGGCTGCATACGCAATGTATGAAGCATATTATTATGCCATGTACCATACACTGCCGCAGCTGATGCTTGCCGAAGATGCAGTGCAGTCTGCCCGGTTTTCTCTGCCGCAGCTGATTGTTCTGCCAACAGGCTCGCTGGTGCGGCTGACATTGCAGGCTGCCGATTCCCTTCGCAGCAGCAAAAATGCTGTACTGCGATACGGTATACAATCTCCTAACGGCAGTCTCATTACACCGATGCATACGCTGCCTCTTTGTGACACAGATCCATCAAGAGCACTGACATTATTGCTTTCCACACCTGTCTCGCCCGTTTCGGGCATGCTGGTGCTGGAATATCAGTCGGCACAGAACAATACTCCTGTGACAAGCTCACTGCCCTGCGTCATTGCGGCATTAGACGGTGTTTTCTGAAAGGAGCCTTATGTGAAGAATAATAAACCCGCCTTAAAACTCCCCATGGATTACAGTCGGACTCTGGCGTTGGGCTTCCTGTGTATTATCCTGCTGGGCGCTGTGCTGCTTTGTCTGCCCTTTGCCGCAAAGGATGATCAAAAAACCGGCTTTCTGAATGCACTCTTTACCTCTGTCAGTGCAACCTGTGTCACCGGTCTGGTCGCATTTGATACTGCAACGCATTGGAGTGCTTTCGGAAAAACAGTGATCCTCTTGCTGATCCAGATCGGCGGATTGGGATTTATGTTTGTGGTTTCGCTGTTCTCGATGGCATCCGGCAAAAAAATAGCACTGCATGAACGCCGATTGCTTGCTGAAACGACCGGTTCCATGCGATTGAGTGGTGTTGTTCGTCTGCTGCGGACAATTACTGCCGGAACGTTTATTATAGAAGGCTGCGGCGCCTTACTGTTTGCCATTCGCTTTTGTCCCTCGCTGGGATTAGGGAAAGGCATTGCATATGCCATCTTTCATTCCGTTTCCGCATTCTGTAATGCGGGCTTTGATCTGACCGGCTATATCACACCTTTTGCTTCCCTTGCGCCATATGAAAACGATCCGTTGGTACTGCTGACCAGTTCTGCTTTGATCATCTTAGGCGGTCTCGGATTTTTTGTCTGGACTGATCTGCTGCACTGCAAGCATCATTTTTCCCAATGGAAACTGCATACCAAGCTGGTCATTGTTACCACTTCAATTCTGCTGCTGGGCGGCTGGATCGGGTTCTTTCTTACTGAAGCCGGCACTTCTCTTGCCGATCAGCCTTTGGGCGGAAAACTGCTGGGCAGCTTCTTCCAGTCGGTAACAGCCCGTACCGCCGGCTTTGATGCTATCGGGCAGGGAAATCTTTCCGAAGGCGGCTTGCTGCTGACCAATTGTCTGATGCTGATCGGCGGCAGCCCCGGCTCTACTGCGGGCGGTATCAAAACAACGACCATCGCCATTTTGGTGCTCAACATCATCTCAACTGTGAAAAAACGCAGTGCTGTTGAGGTATTTCACCGTCGCATCGAAGAAGAAACGGTACGGCAGGCACTGGCGATCATCGGTACTTATATCTGTGCGATCATTGTAGGCTCTATCTTATTATGTTGTGCAGATCCCATTTCATCCGAAAGTGCTGTATATGAATGCATCTCTGCTATTGCAACTGTTGGATTGACCACCGGCATTACACCTACCCTCTCGGTATTTTCCAAAATCGTGCTGATGCTGATGATGTTTGCCGGAAGAATCGGTGGACTATCCCTGCTGATGGTATTGTCCCGTAAAAAACAAGCAGCGCCTTTGGAACGCCCCACAGAACGGATTCTGGTGGGATGATTCTGAAAATGAAAGGAGAAACCTATGAAATCTGTTCTGGTAATCGGCTTGGGAAGATTCGGCCGCCATTTCGCACAAAAGCTCATGGAGCTGCGGAATGAGGTCATGATCGTGGATAATAATGCCGATCTCATCAATGCGCTTTCCTCCCAGTTTACGGATTCCTGTATCGGAGACTGCACCAGAGAAGATCTGATTGCTTCCTTGGGTGTCAGTAATTTCGATCTCTGTATGGTTGCGATCGGAGAGGATTTTCAGTCCTCTCTGGTTGTTACCAGTTTGCTTAAGCAATATGGCGCACCTTGCGTCATTGCAAAAGCCAATCAAGAAATTCAAGCGGATTTACTGAAAAAAATCGGTGCTGATCAGATCGTATATCCCGAACGGGAAATGGCAGAAAAGCTTGCTGTGCGCTGCACTGCCCAAAATGTGTTCGATTCGATCGAACTGACCGATCACTTTGCCCTATATGAAGTGCCGATTCTTTCGGATTGGATCGGGCAGACCATCGGCAGCCTGGATGTGCGCCGCAAATACCGTGTGAATATCATTGGCGTCAAGCGAAACGGAGAATTGCTTCCTATTCCCGGTGCGGATTTTACCTTTTCTGCCCAAGATCATGTCGTCGTGATCGGCAAGCATACCGATCTGCAAAAATTAACTGCAAAAACCTGAACATCCGGCTATTTGAAAAGAAGAAAGGGGTGCCCTCATTATGACAACTCGTCCGATTTATATGCCTAGCTCCCGCCATCCATATTGCGATGTCTGGAATGCACAGCTCATGCAATTTGTCCCCAATACCACAAAGGAGCGAGCACAACGAAATATTCAGGAAGTATTCCGTGTCTTTCAAAAGCGGTTCCCTGATAAAAAGCTGCTGGAAGTCTCATTGTTCTCTCCGCAGATCCCTTTAGGCACAGATCTCTGCCCGCCGTTCCTCTGCAAAAAAGTAGATAGCCTCAATGGCGTGATCCCTGTTGAAAGCATTCTGCATGCCAGCAAAATTTTTACAAATGGCGGGCCTTATACCGATCTGCTTACAGCCAATCCGCTGGAGATCAAAAACGATCCCCGTCTGCGCAGCAGCGGAATTCTCACCAGCTATACCTTTGAAGGAGAAGAGTATCCTACCCATCCCCGTACTGCTTTCTTCGATTTCATCTATATGCTTGCACTGGTAGAGCCGCAGAATCATGCATTGACCCGTGAATTGCTGCAATATGATGCTTTCTGTGATGTCAGCTATCAAGAAACCAAGGATTTTGTCTGCCCTGCCCGTTCTCTGACGATCTTTGTTTCTCTGATGCGACAGGGTCTGCTGCAAAAAGTGCATACCTTTGAAGAATATCTGACAGTAATAACCGGCTCCAACGAGAAGCATGCAGTAACACATGTTGCACAGGCAAGCACCTTCTCTGTGGGTGATATCATCATACATCCAAGCTGGGGTAAGGGTAAAGTCATAACCATCGAGCCCAAACTTGTGATCCGCTTCCCATCGGTTGGTGAAAAAAGCATGAATCCTGCCTTTATCAAGGAAAATTGTCAAGTCATCCACGACGGTGAACAAACGTGAGTCGGCTTGCAGAACATCATACCATAACCCGAAAGCGGCTGTTTTTCGTCATTGGTGTGGGCATTGTGGGCATATTGATGATCGGCTGGATCATCTTGTGGCAGCGCATTGGCAAAGAACTGGACGAGGCTGAGCATGATGCAGCATTCAGCACCTTTACACTGAATGAGGCGATCTATGCAGCCTGTACCGATGCGGTGATGACAGAATATCTGAAAGAGCCCTTGCAGTTTACCGCCGAGGATTGCGGTTCTGTACTGGAAGAAGTCTCCTTTGATACTGCACAGGGAACGGTAATCGGTACAGTGTATCGTCTGCGCCAATTGGAAGATGCGGGATTGAAAGATGCTTTTTTGCTCGTGCAGCGAGGCGAACGCTATTACGGCTATGAATTGGTGGGCTTTTCTTCTTTGCAGGACAGTCCTTCCATCACTGCGGTTTGCGATGCCTATGAAATCGGTTCCGCTGCCGATCTGCAATCGATAACGATTACCGATGCCGACGCCACCATAGTAGAAACGATCACCGATGCCGCAGCGCTGGAGGATTTTTATAACAAGCTGATCACTCTGGGTGAGGATATCGGTGCCGAAGGACAAGCACAGGCTTATTATGATGCCTATATCCAAAAATACGGCGTCTCTGATGCCATTTCTGTCAACGGTGATACCGTGGAAACCGCAGATGATGATACCTATCTGAAGGCGATGGATCTGTGGAGCAACGGTATGTGCACTGTCAGCATCCGACTAAAAAACGGACTGTGCCTCAGAAATCTGGTGTATGCACCGGTACCAAAGGTATTCAATGTATACGGTTACTACACAATCACCGATTTGTTTTTCTCATAACGAAAAACAGTGCGGGATCCGCTATGCAAACGGATTTCCGCACTGTTTTTATCGTTGGCTGCTTTACAAAATAAAACAGATCAGGCCGCTGCAGCCTTCATTGATCACACGTTCCAAAGTTTCCTGCAGCTTGCATCTTGCTTCCGGCGGCATTTTATAAAGCTTATTATGTAAGCCCTCATTGACCAGCTCGTGCAATGATTTGCCAAAAATGTTGGAATCCCAGATCTTCGTGGGATTTTCCTCAAATTCCCGCAGCAGATAAAGCACCAGCTCTTCACTTTGCCGTTCGCTGCCCACAATCGGACTTACGGTCGTTTGAATGCCTGCACGCATAATATGCATAGAAGGGGCAGAAGCCCGCAGCCGCACACCATATCTGCCGCCTTGCTTGATCATTTCGGGCTCTTCCAGTGTTAGTTCATCTGCCTCAGGCATAATGATACCATAACCGGTAGCTTTGGCTTCCTCCAATGCAGGACGCACCCGTTCATATTCTTTGCGAATCCGACTCAGCTCCAGCAAAACAGGAAACAACTCATTTTCTCCATGAATCTCGATGCCGGTTTCCTCGCCTAAAATCTGATAGAACAATGCCGGATCCAGTGTCAGATGCAGCGTAACACTGCCGGTACCCAGATCGATTTTACTGATCAATGCCTCCTGCAGATGCGGACAGCCCTGCAAGCGCTCTGCCATACCTGCTGCATCCCGTACCACCGAAAGCCCGCGGGCAGCATTGCGCACAGCATCGAAAACTGCTGTTTTCAGCCAATGTCCCTGTGTCAATGCCGGCAGCCAATTCGCCGTTTCTACATTCACCTCACGAATCGGGAACATATCCAGCAACGACGACAGCATCTGCCGGATGGTATCTTCATTGAGCATCAGACAATTCACCGCAATGACCGGTGCATGATATTGTTCTTCCAGCCGGGCAGCAAGTGCTTGTGCTTCCGGTCGGTCGGGATGGACACAATTGAGCAATACGATAAACGGCTTGCCCAGATGCTGCAGCTCTGAGATGACCCGTTCTTCGGCAATGGCATATTCCTCACGCGGAATATCCGTTACGGAGCCATCTGTTGTAACCACAAGTCCCACAGTTGAATGCTCTGCAATGACCTTTTGTGTGCCCAGCTCTGCTGCCATATTAAAAGGAACTGCCTCATCAAACCAAGGTGTTTTTACCATGCGAGGTGCTTCTTCCTCAATATAACCCAAGCTGCTGGGAACAATATAGCCCACACAATCAATGAGTCTGACAGCACACTCGGCACCCTCTGAAAGCGTAATGCGTACTGCTTGCTCGGGTACAAATTTCGGCTCAGTCGTCATAATGGTTTTTCCGCCGGCACTCTGCGGCAATTCATCTGTTGCACGCTCTCGTCTGGCATCCTCAGTGATATTGGGAATCACCAATGTTTCCATAAATTGCTTGATAAATGTAGATTTTCCTGTGCGAACCGGTCCCACTACACCGATGTAAATATCTCCGCCGGTTCGCTGTGCAATATCACGGTAAATATCGTTCATTGATCTGCTCCTTCTGATGTTTTTCGGCTAAGCGTCATAGCACAATAGGGATCAGCAGCATCTGAGGCTGTGTCAGCTCGGGGCCCTCGCAATCGTTTTCTTCCATGATCGCAGAAACGGCAGTATGGAACCGTTTGGCAATCTCCCAGAGCGATTCCTGCTCCTGCCCGAAATACAGCCGAAGTGCATAGCGTTCACTTTGGGGCAGACGTTCTTCGCCATGGACCTGTGCATCCGTTACAAAGGAAACGGTCGTTTGCCGCATACACTGTCCCGAAAGGCACAGCTCTGTCTGTACAGAAACAGTATCGGAGGAAGGCAGCGTATAGTTGCAGTTGCGCACTCGAATCTCCGGTGTCCCCATTGCCGTCTGTCCGCATTGGTAAGCCATCGAGAGCGGCTGGTGAACAGATTCCGTCTCAGTCAGCAGCATAGGCTTGCCTTCTGCATCGGAAGCCATAACATAATATCGCAGATCACCGCAAAGCATCATCTGCTGATGTTCATCATCAGCGATCAAAGAAAGACAGCCCGGCTCTGCCCAAGCAGCATATACCTTCGCGATCACACTATCCGGCCGCTTAAGCTGCATTTTGCAGGAAAGGGTCTCCTGTACCTGCACCGGCAACGACAGCAATGCGATCTCATCGGTTTCTACTTCACAGGGATGTACTGTGGAATACAGATCCGTAACCAGCTCCGTCAGGGAGGCACGCATCGCCTCGCATAACAATCGGATCTGCAGCTCACAATGCAGCAACCGAATATCTCCGTTGGAATCCGATTCTGCGGTAATGGTATGATCGATCAGCTCTGCCTCTGCAATACAGGTCATACCCTCCTCCAAGCCATCAGGCTCTGCAATCTGACTGAAAGGGATGGTGAACTGCAGTGTTTCCATACCGCCTTGTGCAGCATAAAATACCGAAACAGCAGCTTCGCCCTTAACAACCAGCTTTCCTGCGACACAACGAGTCTCATTGATGGAGAGCTGTGCTGTATCTCGCAGCACCGTGAGAACAGGCGGCTGGGTCTCTGCAATAGAGATCTCCTCAGCAAGAGAAAACCGCTTTGCAGCACGCACGATCTTAGAAAGATATGTCACAGGCTCCTTGCGGCATTGGGTATATAATCCCGATGCATCGCAAAGCACCTGCTGCCGCAGCTCTCCGCTGATCTGTACTTGGATCCGCACAGCTCCTCTGACATCGATCCTGCGACTGTTGATTGCCCGGCAATTGAGATAGGATGGTTCAGGACGCAATCGGATCCGCAATGCTGCAGGATCCTGATCGGGTGGCAGCGAGATTTGCTTGGTATATTCCAGACGCTGCGTAACGATCTGTACGGTTTCCGTATGCTCCGCACAATACCAGATCCGGATATATACCGCACAAACATAATGCAGCATTCCTTCCTTGCATTCCCATTGCAGAACGGTCGGCTCAGCTGTGCAATGCAGCAGGCGGAAGAAATCCGGATAATAATCGGGCAGAACATAATCCAGCTCAATGCTCTGCTCCTGCACCGTGTTCAATAGCTGTGTTGGTACAAAAATGGATTCCCTGTTGAATTTGCATTCATTTGATGTAACCATATGATTCGCCTCCAAGGCACAGCAGTTTTTTTGTTCCGCACCGCTGCGCATGATAGATTGTATGCCTGTCTGATAAAAATTAGAACTTGTATATTCCTTCTGATCCCTTTGGACTTGACGGCAATGCTTTCGTTGTGGTATCATAATACTATGCCGCAAGATAAGGAGGAATTCGCTTTGCCGCAAAAAGATGTAGAACCGATCCTGCCGTCGAAATCAGAGGAACAATTTCTTTTTCAAGTCAATTTAGGCGGTATGATCGATATATTATCCAATCACCTATACAGCTCGCCGGATGTTTTTGTACGTGAGCTGCTGCAAAATGCGATCGATGCAATTGCTGCACGAAAAGCAAAAGGGATCCTTTGTGAGAATCCCTGTGTCACATTATCTCTGACAACAACAGCATCTGCCATCCCGCAGCTTGCATTCAGCGATACCGGCACCGGCCTGACTGAAGCAGAGATCCATCGCTTTTTGGCAGTGATCGGTCAATCCTCCAAGCATGATCTCATAAACGGCACTGTGCGCCATGATTATATCGGACGATTTGGTATTGGGTTGCTTTCGTGTTTTCTGGTCTCCGATCAGATCACAGTGCGCACGCGTTCTGCTGCTGACGGCAGTCGTTCTTTGGAATGGTGCGGTAAGCCCGATGGCACGTACACCATTACAGAATGCGAACCGCTGCCCGAAATCGGCACCACTGTGCTTCTGACGCCCAAGCAAGGTGCCGAGGAATATTTCACGGCGGAAAAGCTGCGGGAACTGGTCCGATATTACGGTCTGCCGCTGCCTGAACCCATTTATCTTCTGCAAAATGAACAGAAAGAACGGCTCAATCCCCGATTTGAACCTGCCACAACACAGCGGGAACAGGGTATGCAGCTTGGAGAAATGCTGTTTCATACGCATTTTCTCGATTATATTCCGTTGATTTCGCCAAGCGGATTGTTCTCCGGCGTAGCATATATTCTGGCTGAGGAAACCGCACCCACAGCAAAACAGCAGCATCGGATCTATTTGAAACATATGCTGCTTACCGAGGATGGTGCACGATTGCTCCCAAAATGGGCGTTTTTCCTGCGCTGCTTCCTGAACACCGATGGCTTGCGTCCCACGGCATCCCGCGAGGATTTCTATGAGGATGAAGTGCTGCTGCGTGCCAAGGAGGAGCTTTCCGATTGTATTGTACAATATCTGCAAAAACTGTCACAGGATAACGACAGTCTGCTGCAGCGGATTGTACGCACACATCGTTTGGCAGTCCAGTCGGTTGCTGTGGAGGATGACAGCCTTTATCGTGCATTCTTCCCCTATCTGACCTTTGAAACCTCCTTTGGCACCTGCACCGGAAGCGATCTGATCCGATATGAAGGGGAAATTACCTATACCCATTTTATGGATGAATTCAGACAGGTTTCTGCAATCTTTCTTGCCAAAGGTGCATTGCTGGTCAATGCAGGCTATACCTATGTGCGGCAGCTTCTGGAGCGTCTGACGCTGCTGCGTCCGGATGCCGCTGTTTTTGCTTTGCAAATGCAGGAGTTGGATACCATGCTGGAAAAACCGCAGCTTGCCGATCCTGCCGCCGCACTATGTCTCTTGGCAGAAAGCAATCGAGTGTTGCAGCCCTTTGAATGCGAAGCTGCGCTCAAACGCTTTGAACCGCAGGAGCTTCCTGTGCTGTATACGGTCAATGAAGAAGCACTGCTTCTGCGAGATATCCGCAACTCCATGGAACAGGCGAATCCGCTGTTTTCCGGTATGCTGGAGGCATTTGCCGGAGAATATCACTCTGAGGCAGTTGCAAAGCTCTATCTGAATACCGATAACCCTCTCATCCGGCGCATGATGACCGTACATAACGAAGAACGGCTTACCTGCTGTATCGAGATCCTATATGTACAAGCCTTGCTCACAGGCGGTTATCCTATGCGCAATCATGAAATGCAGCTGCTAAACGGCAATCTGCTCCGGCTTCTGGATTGGAGCCTTTCCGACGACAACTGAATTATTCTCTGTGAAAGGAACAATGAAGCATGAATTCCTATGAACCCGATGTGCTGCGTGCATCTTATCATGCCATGGAACACGGCGAGCCACGGATGCGTCTGATCCGCAGTGCCTGCACCGCCGCTGAACAAGCAAAGGATTTTGAATCTGCCTTGCTGTTTCACCATGATCTGATCCAGGAATCGGTATTCAGCGGTGACCGCTATCAGGCACTCATAGATTTTCCGCAGTATATGGCAATCTATGAAGCGCATCCCGAACTGGAAGAAGCCTATGCATGGCAAACCTTATGGATCTTCAAATGGATCGTGGAGGCATCTGTAGAATTCTATCAGATTCCCAAACCACAGGTACTGCAATGGTTTATTGCGTTCCGTCGGGAGCTGTCCAAGCATGGCTATTCTCTCAAACCCTTTTATGAAAAACGTGCCATTTTCTTCAGCTATTATGATCGCGCCAAGCTGCGCCTTGATTACGGCGATTTCTTAAACGCACCTCGCGATGCGCTTTCAGACGGAGAACCCGAAGAATGGAACACCCAAGTGCGCTGGGAACTGCTTTTCGGTAATTATGAAAAAGCGATGCGTGCTGCAGAGCATCTATTCCGCAATCGAATGTACACCGATGAAGTACCCGCTTCTACTTACGGCTATCTGCTGACAGATGCATTGAAGCGACAAGATATCGATTCCGCAGACCATTATGCCGCTCTGCTTCGACCCTATTGCGATGGGGAACGCTATCGTATGGAACAGCTCGGATTGCTGTTTTGCTATGATGCTCAACATGATCCCGAAGAAGGTCTTGTCTTCTTCCGCAAACAAGAATCGCTGCGGAAGGGCTCACACAACCCCTTTTTATGCTACTTTTTCGATCACGGTGCAAGTATTCTGCTGCAAGCCGCAGCAAAGAAAGGGATCGATCATGCGCCGGATGCGCTGCTTGCAAAAGCTGCCGAATATGATGCCAATGCCCGTTCCGTTGCGGCGCTGTTTGATGCACGCAACGGCTCGAATTTCTTTACCGCCCGCTGTGAACAACAATATTAACGATTGATCTTAGGAGGAATTCCGCCATGTTTGATGCCGAACAATATATTGCAGAATATCAGGCACTGGAATCCGGTGCGCCTCGCCTTCGCGCCTTGAAAAAGGCGATCCAAGCAGCAGATTCCGCCAAAAATGCAGAGTGGCAATTTATTTTCCGCCATCGCTATCTGCATGAATCTGTTTTTGACAGCGATGATGTGGATGCCATGATCATATTTCCGGAAATGCTGGCGATCTATGATGCCAATCCCGATCTTCATGAAGAGCATCAGCGTTCTATGCTGTGGGATTATAAATTGCTGTTGGAAAATGCAGTGGAATTCACCCATATCCCGCTGACACAGATCGAACAGCTTTATGCGGAATTTGAAGCACGCTGCAAAAAACTCGGCTATTCTCTGCGTGCTTATCGCTATCTGAAAGAGAAATTTTCTATCCAAAGCGGCAACCTGCTGCCTTCATCCGAATATGGCCGCTATTTGCAGGAGCCGGAGGATGAGCTTAAAGACTGTACTGCCTGTGAGCGCTCTTATGATGTGAGCCGCTGTCTGATGCTGGAAGATCCCGAACAAGCAAAAGCCATCGGTGCACCGATCTTTGAAGGCCGCGTGCATTGCGCCGAAGTTCCGGAAACCACCTTTGATGCATGGATCACCTATGATATCCGGCATGGTGATTACACCGATGCACTTTATCTTGCAAAGCGTTTGTATCCTTTGGTACGAGGCAAACTGGATCTGCTGGAGGAAATCGGTACGCTGCTGACATTATATGCACAAACCGATCTGCATACCGGTCTGAATATCTTCCGGCGTGCGCTGCCGCAGTTCATTGAATGCCGTAATCATTGGATGCAGCTTCGCTTTGCTGAAGGTGCATATCGGCTGTTTGCTGCGATTGATGCAGAAAGCATCGGACTTGCCCTGCCGCGCAGCTTTGCTCTGTGGAATGCGGAAGGCTATTATGAAGTCGCAGCGCTTCTCAGCTATTTCAAAGATAAAGCATTCTCTCTTGCTGAAAAATTCGATGCACGAAACGGCAATACCGCACAAATCGATCGTCTCAACACAGAATATCCTGCCTATGATGCAGCGCAATGTTTGGATCTGATACACGGCTATACACAGCAGCAGCCCTCTGTTATCGGCGCTGTTTGCTCTGCATTGCCCGACACCCTTTCAACAGAAAGCGTCACAGCTCTGATAGAACAGGACGGACGATATTCTGTTGCACTGGCCCGTTCCAATGAGGAGCATGGTCTGCTGCAATTCCAAATTACAGAGGGCGATGCCTGCTATCAGTTGATGCTCACAGTACAAGCCGTTCCCCCTGCCGAGGAATTTCGTCCGGCAGGGCCTGTGCCATCTTCTCTCAAGGAGGAGATCAGCAAAGCAGAGGCGATGATCCTCTGTATCATGCCCTTCGGGGAAGAAGAACCCGATCAGGCATTGCAATTTCAGCTTCGGCTGATTCACCTGCTTTGTCCCGATGCGGTGGCGTTTCTTGATTGCTCCCGAATGAAGCTGCTGCCTGCCGGATGGGTGGCACTGCAAGCAAACAGCAATGTGCCACCGCTGGTGGATTATCTTTACAGCCTGCAAATTTACGGTGAGCCCGATCGGGACAGCCTTTGGATCACTACTGCCGGTCTTGCATGCTGCGGCCTGCGGGATGTGGAGATCATTGGTGCAACCAAGGCAAACTATGCTCGTTTCTGTGATTTGCTTTGCTTTACCATCGAACGCTTTTTGCTGCGCGGCATGATGCCCGATGCACAAACACCCATGAATGTTCTGCAAAAACAAAACGGCCAACCGCTGGTATGTACCTGGCTGCCCGTTTCCAAGGCGAACGAACTGCTTCAGAATACCGAAGGCTGGGCTGTACGCAGCGATCAGTGCGGCAACGAGCAGCGCGGCGATGAAAATGCCGTTTTGTTCCTGTATGACGGTGAAGGCGAGGATGGACATACCCGCTGCAAGCCGATCCATACCATTACCATGGAGGAGTTTGAAACCTTTGGTTATGGCTGCTATATTGCAACGCAACGTAAAATTGCAGCCATGGCAAAAGAACGACTTGATATCCTTGCCGATTGTGCCGCACGCTCAGAAGAGCCTTCCTATGTCTGTATCCATATCGAAACCGAAGACGAAGAGGATGATATCTGGATGCAGCTGCGCTCCATTACGGATGAGCACATTGTCGGTGTATTCCCCGAAGATTGCATCGGCGGAAAAGAGGGTGCGGAATATACTGCGGATGTGTTGCAGCTTACCGATTTTTCAGTGCGGCTCAATGGCTTGACCATCACACCCAACACCGCTTATCTCGTAAAAGAGCTGTAAAGCCGGCAAAAACGTCCCGAATATTATTACAGCTTTTAGATGCTGCATCAAAAAAGAAAGGAGCTTGCATGAAATTTATTCAGCAATTGTTTTCTTTGCTACGCTCCGTTGGTTGGCGCAAATTCTGTATGCTGACGATTTCCGGTGTGATCAACGCCTTTGGTGTTACAGTATTCCTCGCACCCGTGCAATTGTATGACAGCGGTGTTTCCGGCACCTCTATGCTGCTTTCTCAAATCACACCGGAATTCCTTTCGCTTTCGCTTTTTTTGCTGATCCTGAACATTCCTCTGTTTTTGTATGGCCTGAAAAAGCAAGGCAGGCTCTTTACTGTCTGTGCCATTTACTGTGTTATGATCTACTCCTTTTCCGCATGGCTGATTACGGATATTCTGCCCATAGATGTAAACATGGCTTCTCCTCTTGCAGGAACCGATCTGCTGCTGTGTGCGTTGTTTGGCGGTCTGATTTCCGGCGCAGGCAGCGGTCTTGCCATTCGGTTCGGCGGTGCCATGGATGGCATTGAGGTCATGGCAGTGATCTTTGCAAAACGATTGGGTATCACCGTAGGTACCTTCGTCATGATCTATAACGTAGCGCTGTATGTCATTTGCGGTCTGGTTATCCACAGTTGGATTTTGCCGCTGTATTCTATTGTAACCTATGCGGCCGCACTTAAAACCGTGGATTTCATTGTAGAAGGCCTTGATCGTGCCAAATGTACAATGATCATCACACAGGCACCCGATGAGATCTGCGCCGCTTTGGCTGAAGCCTTCGAATGCGGTATGACACGGATCGAAGTGGTCGGCGGATATTCCGGCGAGCCGAAAACAATGATATATTTTATCGTAAATCGCTTTCAAATCGCAAAGTGTAAGGATCTTATCCACAGCATTGATCCATCTGCATATATCGCCATCAGCGAGATCGCAGATGTATTCGCTTCCAATCACGAAAAAGCATAGAAAATCGCCCCTCTGAACGCCACATTGTGCATTCGAGGGGCGATTTTCTATGTAAGCAGTTGATCGTTTTTAAGACTTTTTGGATTTTCTTTTCGGCTGCGCTTTATCATGCATCAGCTTTTTCAGCGGCGAACGCACCTGTATCGAACGGATTGTATTTCGCAGTGCTTTGGGATCTTGCTTACCCTTCGGCAAGCGCTCCAAAGCCGGCAGTAACTGTTCCAGCCGCAGACCTGCCTTCGTTTTCAAAACTACGTTCGGATTGGAAAATACAACAAAACCATATACCGGAACCTTTTGCAGTCCCGCTTTTTTCAGATGGTGCTCTACATTTTCAATATGTGTCTGATTCTGCTTCTGAGGATGATACAAGGAATGCGTCTTTGACCCCATTCGCTGTGTCAGATAAGTGCCGCTGCCTTCGATCGTTCCGCCGACATTTTTGGTTTCGATCACCGCAATCCCAAAGCTGCCGAACACAAGATGATCAATTTCAGTACAGCCGTCATATAACGGAAGATATACCGAATGCGCCACATACGCTCTATGCTTTCTTGCATAACGGCGCAATACTTTGGCAACTCTTTTCTCTCCAAGAATGCCGCGCCGTTTGCTGCGCCGATTATAAATCCACAAAATCCCAAAAAGCAGCAACGCAGCCAACAATACAGCAACCAACAGCAGCAGCACGATCATAACAGGGTCATTCAAATTGATAGAAAATTTCGACATAAAAACCAATCCTTTCCGTATAAAATATCAATTGTGTTCTGTATATTCGCATTCGATTTTGCGAATACTACTTCTGCCGCACCATGATGCGGCTTGATTTCACAAGAAATGAGGAATTATCATGTGGGATAAGCTGGCGTTAATTCTGCTGGTAATCGGCGGAATCAACTGGGGACTCGTCGGCATCTTTGAACTGGATCTTGTGGCATGGCTGTTCGGCGGCGCAGCTTCGCTTGTCAGCAGAGTGATCTACGTTCTGGTAGCACTTTCCGCTATCTGGTGTATTTCCTTTCTGTTCCGCAACAACAGTCCGGCACACGCTGAGTCTTAAACGACGCATTTTCATCACACAAAACCCGTTCACGAAGAATCGTGTGCGGGTTTTGCTTTCTGTATTCACATATCGCTTTTTACGTTCTGCATAAATTGCAGCTCAATATTCGTACACAATGCCAAAAAATTACAGCGGCGCTTGCCTTTTTGAGGGAAATATGATATAATGATATCGTGCATCAGATTGCATCAGTAAGGAGGCTAATTCATGAACATTACAGAGCAGACAACGCTGAACGGTACCCCTTGTATCAAATTGGCAGCGGGTGGATATGAAGCCTATATCGCTTATGAAATCGGTTCCAATGTCATCCGTCTGCGGGATGTGAAAAACGGAGTGGAGTTTTTTCGCTGGCGTGAGGAAAATACCGCAGAGGAGATCAAGGCATCAGCAGAGGTATGGGGTCTGCCCACACTGTATCTGCCGAACCGTTTCGCAGATGGCGTGCTGAAAACCTCGGATGCAATCTATCAGCTCCCGGTGAATGAGCCTGCACCCTATCATAACCATATCCATGGTTTTGTCCATAAGCGTGTTTATTCCGTAGTATCCCACCACGCAGACGAAAATTGCGCTGTGGTTAAAACACAATATCGCTTTGATGAAAACGATCCTTTCTTCGCCTATTTCCCGCTTCGTTTTCTGGTAGAGCTGACCTTTACACTCAGCGAGTGCGGTCTGGAGCATCATATTGCCATCACCAATCTCTCTGAAAAGATGCTGCCCATTTCTGTGGCAACACACACTACCATCCAAGCACCCTTCGTGGATGACGCCAAGCCGGAGGATATCCGTTTGATGGTGCCGATCGGCAAACGCTGTGAGCTGAATGAGCGCTGCCTGCCCACCGAGCGTCTGCTGGAGCCAAAGCTTGCAGATCTGGAATACAAAAACGGTACAAAATGCCCCGTGCTTCAAAACATTGACAACGATATGTATCAGGCTGAGACCGGCGTATTGGGCGATCAGAGCTTTTATGGTATGATCGCCGAGGATCTCGGCAGCGGCAAAAAAATCTGCTATCAGGTCAGCGAGGACTACAAATTCTGGATCATCTGGAACGACAAGGGATTTAATGGCTATTTCTGTCCCGAACCTATGACCGCCATGATCGATGCACCGAATCTGGAGCTGCCGGATGAGGTTACGGGATATCAGGAACTGCGTCCTCATGATACCTTTGAAGCAAATCAGCGCTTCTTTACCCTTGTATAATAAAGCATAGCATAAAATAAACCGGTTGTCAATTCATAACGATTTGACAACCGGTTTTCATCATAATGCTTCAAAACAACAATCCCCGCACTGCATCCTGTATGAGATAAGACAGATAGTCATAAAGAAGTAAATCCAGAGAAGATTTAATTTCTTCTCTGGATTTTGTTCATTATCTCACCGACAAATTGGAATTTATAAAAGCAACGCTGTGTTAAGCGCAATATATAGTTTGCCTAAATTATGATTTGCATCGTGAAGTCCTTCAATATCATAACCACTTAATTCCAGCACATCGCCCGCTTCGAGAAAGTCATAAAGCTCTAAGCCGTAGAAATCACACAAAGCTTGCACTCCTGCCAATTCCATTTCAACTGCAATACATCCTTCTTCTCTGCGCTTTTCAACAAGTCCTACGGTTTCTCTGAGCATAGAATCCGTTGTCCATACCTTACCCGCCACGTAAGGTATATTTAACTTCTCAAATATAGCAGAAAGTTTTTTGCTGTTTTTAATTTCAATATAGTCAGCAGGCTCAGCATAGTAATAAGAACAGCCCTCTCCACGATAGCTTTCTGTTGGAACAATAAATTTGCCTTCGGTTTTTTCTCTGTCAAGGCTTCCGCAGGAACCAAACATAATAAACTTTGTAGCCCCTGTCTGCCAATAGGCTTCATAGCAAAAAGCTGATGCAAGTGCTGAGCCTATGCCTGTTAAATAAAAAGCAATATCTCTGCCCTTATAATTCATTTTATAGATAGTGATATTTCCGTTACAAGAACCCAAAACCCCTATTTTTTCACATTTATAAGTATCAATCAAATGATTGTGTATATCTATCGAAAAGATAATTAGGCATATATCCACAATGTGTTTCGGCTCACCATAAAAATCCTTAAGGTTGACAATGGGTTCTGTTTTAACGTCATAACAATCCGTAATCATAATATCCTCCGTAAAATTCTTATTGATCATTGAGCCAATTATAACAAAGTATCCACATAAAATCAATACCGCAAGCAACGCAAAGCCACTTTTGACATTTCATCAAAAGTGGCTTTTAATACTTCTATATTGCTATTTCATATACGGCGCGGGGCCGTTTTCATCAGAGTTCCTCAACAATGCCGGCAAGATATTGTAAGATCATAATCGTGTCATCCGCAGAGACGCCTTTTTGGCTGTCACAATCACCGTTGGCAACGCCTTGGGCAGTAACAGTAACGGTCTGATCTTCCGCAATATAACGGCTGAGCAAAACAACATCATCAATTTTTACCACACCATCACAATTTGCATCACCCTTTTTGGAAGCAATCGGCTCGGATGTTGTAGTTGTAGTCGTGGTAGTGGTAGTCGTCGTTGTGGTAGATGTGGTGGTAGTTGTGGTGGTAGTTGTGGTAGTAGTTGTGGTAGTTGTTGTTGTCGTTGTGGTAGTTGTTGTGGTGGTAGCGCTGCCGGTAAACACAGAGCAAAGCTCTGAAGTTTTCTCCCAGCCATATGTGCCATAAATAACATCCTTGCCCCAATCGGAAAGCGTACCGCCCACATTGGCAGAGCTCATATCCAGATATTCTACCGGGCTGCCATTGCCATACCAGCTCCATGAAAGCCAGCCAATGCCAACCTCATCGCAATACTGCATAATATAGCCTTCCTGCACATCACCATCAGAGTGATTATAGCCAAACTCACCGATGATCAGACAAAGCTGACGCGCCATAATACTGTCAATACAGGTTTTGATCGTCTTTTCAGAGCCGCCTGCTGTGCCATACATATGCACAGAGAACATACAATTCTTCTCCGGATCAGCTGCCAGAACTGCGCTGCCGCCATCACGAACAGTCTCCCAGCCCTGTCCCCAGCCGCCTGCATCACACATGATACAATGCTTCAAGCCTGCATTGCGAATTGCCTTTACCGCATCAATGTATGCATTCTGCCATGCGGTTGCGTTGGAATTGCCCTGCCACTCGTTTGCAATATTGATGATCGCAGTGTCCTCATGACCGATCAGTGCCGATGCGATCTCTACGAAATAATTTGCAGCACTCATCAGTTGATTGGCATCATCTCTGCCTGTAACATCATGCACTTCAAGTACAGCAACCAGCTTATATTTCTCACACAGTGCAATCAAATTGCCGACTTCTCCGGCACTGTTCTTTTCATATTGCACACCGTTGGACAGAACAATACGAACGGTATTGGATCCATATTCCGCAAGCTCCTTGAGCGTTGCTTCTTCATTGCCCTCCCACTTATACCAAGTATAAGCATAGTTGGTGCCGCGCATTTCAAATGCGTTCTGGTTGGCATCACGCAGTATTGTACCGTCCACATAGAAGCCATCTTTCGGCTCAACCACAGTCGTGCCGGAACTGCCCAACGCCATATCGGAAATGGTAACACTGCCGCTGACAGGATCCGAGCCCCATGGAGCCATAACCATCATATTGATGCGCTGCACCGAATGCAGATTTCCTACAGCACAAGTCTGCGTATCGAAAGTCCATTCTTCAGCAGTCAGATACAGCGTGATCTCTGTGGAAGCATTGCCATCCACGGTGGTGTTTCCGCTCTGATGCCAATCCCAGCCGGCACCTGTATTGATGGCGGTTGCCAGACTGATTGGCGCAGTGCCATGATTGGTAACGGTAAACGTAAGAATACTATACTTTGACCAATCCTCGCCGCTCAGCGTTGTGCAAAAGCCTGCCGGATCTTTCGAACCGTCATCGGCATTGGTATAAGTAACGGTAGTGGCATTGCCGGAATTCGTAACGGTATCGGTCGCTTCCTGATAGCCGCTGGTTGCTTCCCAGGTGTAGCCGCCGGCACCATCACCGGCAAAGGCAGTGAGTCCGGAAAAACAAGAGAACGTGCTCAATATCACTGCAAGAGCAGTCATACCCGCTTTTTTACGAAAAGAAATCATAAGAAGCCTCCTCTTTCATGAAATACTCGCAGAAATTTCGGTACATGACAATTCTGCGGCATACTGCAAAGAAAATTTGAAAAACAAAAATTCCTCTGCTTTTTTATTATACAAAGTCTCTCTGCAAAAGTCAAATGCTCTTTGGAGTTTTCTCCAAAAAAACGATAACGTGCCGCATCATTTAAGTTATTATTGTCAATTCAAACAAGTAGCAATTAACTGCAGAATGAATCGTATTTTAGATAGCAGTCACGGCTGTCCGATTGCAGCAAAACAGTCCGGATCAGAACCGATCCGGACTGTTTTTGGTAACCATAGTTTCATTGTGAAAGCGATTCGATGCTGACATAGCCGGTAGCATCTACAATGGCTTGCCCTTCCTCACTGCAAATCCACGCTAACAATTTCTGTAAATTGGGATTGTTATCGTCTTTGCGATATACAGCATAGATCTCACTGACCACAGGATAACTTCCACTGCGAATATTGTCCCGTGTAGGCGCAACACCATCCAATGAAAGCAATTTCACGCCGCCCTTTTCCACAATCCCTTCTACATAATAGCGGAACGAATATCCAATGGCTCGGCCTAAAAAAGTATCATAATCCTTTTGGATCGGGATGTCACCCATAAACGATTCCATAACACTATGACTGCCGCTGCCCTGAATACGCTGCAATGCACCGATAGGACAGTCCTCTCCACCCAGCTGCGACCAGTTTGTATATTGCCCGCTGTAAATACCTCGCACCTGCTCACAGGTCAGCTGTTCTACAGGATTTTCGGCATTAACCACAAACACAAATGCTTCCTTGCCGATGGGTAAAAAAACAAGCTCTACATTACGGTCTTTCGCGTAGGCAAGCTGATATTCCGCAGGTTCGGCACAAAAGATCAGATCTGCCGTACCATCCACAACAGCACGATACGCCGCACCGGTATTACGAAACTGCACTGCGCTCTCATCCGTAAAATCATCCCCCTCATAGATGCAGGCATCCTCGGGATAAACAGCATAAGCAAAAGCGGAATATAAAGGGAACAACGCTGCTGCGCCATCCAATACAGGCAGATCGCCCGAAAGCTGCAAGGTGGATTTTCGTTTTACAATCGCAGTCTCCTCAGCAAAAGGCAGATATGCGCTGACCTCTACCGACTTTGCTTGAAATTCAGCGTTTTCATTTTCAATGCATCGCTGTGTAAAGCAAGTGTAGATCCCGAGATCAAATATTGCAAATAATGCAGCAACCCCACCGATGCAAAGCCATTGCTTCCATAACTTGCCCATTCGTCTATCCCCTTTCGTTGGCAATAAACGTTAGGATCGAACAGGTTTCATGGAGCTGATAGGTATAAAGTACTAAGGCAATCGTTGTCAGTGTTCCGATGATGCATATCACCGCAATGATCCGGCGAAAAACTTTCTCCTGCATCACAACACCTCACATATGTGCAATCGCCATGATGAACACAACGATCAGTGCAAGAAAAGCACCGCCCAGCACCAACGCCAATGCACCGGAGATCCAAAGCCAGAAGTTTCGTTTTTTTATCACCTCCGGATCATTGCCCCGATAGCTGAGCTTTCTCACCAGACAAACGAAAAACCAGATCAGTACAGCCACAGGAATCGCCGGCACAGCAAATGCCAATACATCTGCTAGATTCAGGTCAAACAGCATAATAAGCCCTCCTTTTGACAGAATGCAGTCTGCTTGCTGCAATATCATGCATCTTCTTCCAACAGAATAAGCTGCTCCAGCAAATCATCCATCGTCTGTCGGATCTCTTCCAAGCGCATACAGGCAGTCTGCATTTTTGTGTAGTCACTGTATATAGCTTCATCCTCCAAGGATGCCTGTATCTTTGCTTCCTCAGCCTGCAATGCTTCCATTTCCTGCTCAAGACGCTTTTGCTCTTGACGACGCTTTACCTCTAAGCTGCGTTGCTCTTTGGTGCGATAGCCGCGTTTCGCAGCTTCTGCGGATTTTTTAGCTTTCTCTGCATTGGCAGCAGCCTCCTCCGCTTCAGTTTTTCTGCGCACCTGTTCTTGATAGGCAGAAAATTTTCCCTTAAAGCGTTCCAGCTTACCATCAGCCATAACAAGCAGTCCATCTGCAATGCGCTCCAGCAGATATCGGTCATGACTGACAAAGAGGATCGTACCATCAAATTCTGCCAACGCTTCCTCCAGCACCTCTTTTGTCGCCAGATCCAGATGGTTGGTAGGTTCATCCAGCAGCAAAACATTGCCATGCTCCATCATCAATATGGCAAAACAGAGCTTTGCTCGTTCCCCGCCGGAGATCACACCGGTTTCCTTGAATACATTTTCGCCGGTCAAGCGTACTTGTCCCAGCAGACTTCTCACTTCAAAATCACTGAGCGTCGGATATCTGCCATGAAGCTCATCCATCACCGTTGCATAGGGGTTCAGGCTTTCGCTTTCCTGTTCAAAGCAGGCAAGACGAACACCGGATGCCCAACGCACCAAGCCCTTATGGGGCAGCAGATTCCGCAGCACCTTCAGCAATGTGGATTTTCCCGCTCCGTTTTCTCCGATGATGCCCAGTTTTTCTCCGCGGCGCACGGTAAAGGAAATGTCATCCATGAGTGTTGTACGCCGGGCTCCCTCTCCCACAGTCAGATCAATATGACGGACATCCAACAGATCCAACGGCGGTGTAACGGCATACGTAAAGGAAAGCTTTGCTGTTTTTGCTTCTGCAAAGGGTTTTTCCACACGTTCCATTTTTTCAAGCTGCTTTACCCGGCTTTTTGCACTCTTTGAGGTAGAAGCCCGCACCAGATTACGTGCCACATAATCTTCAAGCTTTGCGATCTCCTTTTGCTGTGCGTCATATTCCTTTTGCTGTCTTGCCACAGCCTCGGCACGCAATCGGGTAAAAGCGGTATAATTGCCGCGATATCGTGTCAGGACACCATGCTCCAGCTCGCAGATAGCATTGCACAGCCGATCCAGAAAGAATCGGTCATGGCTGACGATCAGCAGGGCACCCTTCCAGCCCTTGAGATATTCTTCCAGCCATCCCACTGTCTGAAAATCCAGATGGTTGGTCGGTTCATCCAGAATCAGCAGTTCCGGCGCTTCCAACAGCAGCTTGCAAAGAGCAAGACGGGTTTTTTCACCGCCCGAAAATCCCGAAACAGTTCGGGAAAGATCTTCTTCGGTAAAGCCCATACCAAACAATACTGTGCGAATCCGCACATCGGTACGATATCCGTCGTTGGTTTCAAAATAAGCAGCCAGCCTTGCATATTCATTGGTTTCGACATCGCTCAGGCCATTGTTCATCTTTTCTTCCAGAAGATGCATCTGTTCCTTTGCGGCCAACAGCGGCGCAAAGGCATCCTGCATTTCCTCCAGCACAGTGCGTTCTCCGTCAAGGCCTGCATTCTGTGCCAAATATCCTACCCGCAGATGCGATGCTTTGGCGATCACCGGCTCCTGCGCATCAACCCGATCCGGCAGCTCCATCTCCATCAGAATACGAAGCAGCGTGCTTTTTCCGCAGCCATTGATGCCTACCAAGCCGATTCGATCTTGATCCTCAATGGTCAGTGCCACCGATTTTAACACCTGTGCACCTTGATAGTATTTATTGATTCCCGTACAGGATAACAGCATAACAAAGGGTTCTCCTTTTTTGTTGTTCGTAAATGCTAAGCATCCTCAATCGATTTTCCACACTCGGAAGGTTGCCTCATCTGAGCCGATTTTACCATCCAGCTCGATGACGCTGGATGTATCCTCATTGCAAATATCGTCAATACGGATCGCTGACAAAGCTTCAACAGCATCCGTTTCCCCCTGCATCCAAGTGCAGCCCTCTTCGGTTGCAAAGATCATCATGCAGACACCGCGCTGATATCCTGCATCATTGATTACCAAAGCAGGATCTTTCATGATGCGTTTCATGTTAGCGTTTTTGAATAGTTGATATGTCGGTTCGGAGCACACAATGATGCTAAACAATAATGGTTTTTTTTGCGGAAGTGCCTGTAAATCCGCAAGCAGCTGCATCAGCTTTTGCGCATCTGTTTCCGTTGTAAACAGACAAAAGCCATTCAGATCCGGATCATATTGTGTGAAATACGGCGCATCGAAAAACAATGAGATCTGTTCGATACATTCATCACAGCGCATTTTCGATGTGAGCTGTGTTTCATAGTTCATCATAAGATTTTGTGTGCGATTGGGCTTAAATTTTTCAACATGATAATCCTGTAGGAACGTAAAACCCAATTCCGTATCATAGCAAACCGCGCGATATTGCTTCGGAAAGATATCGCCATTATTACTTACTTCCAGAATTTGTACCTGTGCGTGACGCTGCTTCACATCCTGTTGTATTTTCTTCTCACAGCCACGAATAAACCATTGAGCGCCGAATAAAGTGCCGAACAACACAACAAAAAATCCCAGAGGAACTATCTTCAGCCACACAAGAAGGCTAAGCTTCTTATCGCGGTACTCTTCTAACGTCTCCAAAGCGCATCCTCCTATCAGAGCTTAAAGGCCCAAAAATTCCTTGGCATTTTCTGCAAAAATACGACGATATTCCTCAGAGCGAAGTCCCAAAGCAAAATGCCGCTCCACTTCCTCGGCAGGCGACCACATCGGGAAATCCGTGCCAAACACACAGCGTTCTACGCCATAGTGCCGAATCAATCGGGTGGCTCTCTCCGGCGACATCATGCCCAGTGCACTGCAAGTATCAAAACGGATATTATCATGACCATATAACACCGCTTCCGCTTCATCCCATGCACCATAGCCGCCCAAATGCGACGCCAGCACCTTCAGCTTCGGAAAATCCTGCATAACTTTAGCCAGCATAGTAGGATGCGAAAAATCATGACGATAATCACCCATATGAATCAGTACGGGCAATCTGCCCTCAATGGCTTCGTAAATGCGATAAGATGCCTTGCTGTCAATAGGTGTGCGCTGAAAATCCGGATGCAGCTTAACTCCTTTGAGCCCCATAGCTATAACACGCTCCACTTCGCCGCCGATATCCTCATATTCTCCATGAAGAGCTGCAAATCCGAAAAACTCCGAATGCTTACCGCATTCTTCTGCAATAAAATCATTGATTGAGCACACCTGCTTCGGCGTTGTTGCCACTGAACAAACCAGCATCCTTTTGGTGCCGATCTCCTGCTCTGCCTGCAGCAGTATTTCCGATTTTCCGCTGGGATAAAACATTTGCAAATCATAAAAATCACCAATAGATTTGGTTGCCTTTTCACTGATCTTGGCAGGGAAAATATGCGTATGCATATCAATGATCTCAAAATCCTTTGCAGAAAACTCTGTCATTTCACATTACATCCTTTCTCATCCGTTGGATAACGATAGCAGCTGCGCTATGCACAGCACCAGCAAAGCAAACTGTACCAAAGGCGCTCCGATCGCATAAAGCCATGCACCGACTTTGCTTTTCTCTGAACGGCGCTCCAAAGCATTTCTCAGCGGAAACAATAGCAATACACCCGCTGCCAGCACGATCCATTCCGTGCGAATGGCATAGATCACATCACTGTCAAACCAAAAACCGTTGGTTCCCAGCAATGCTGCATAATAACCAACAGCTTCTTTCAGCGTTGCTGTGCCGATCACACCCAGACTCAGCAAAATAAATACACCGCTAAAGGCCCTGCGAATCACAACCGGCATCCTCTGCTGCCATTTGAATGCAGTCATCCGCTCTGTCAGCAGGATCAGCATCAGCATACATACCCACAGCAGACCGTTCCAGCCGCAGCCGAAAAGCAGCCCGACAGCCAGTATCAGCAAACACAGCCGCAGCAGCATCTGCTCTGCAATCAGATCACTGAAAAACACTCGCTTTGCCCATTGTATGATCGATATAACGCAAATTGTCCGACGTTCGGCATCCGCTGCAGCCGCATCGCAATAGGAATATCCAAACAGTTTCGCAATACCCTGTCCCATCTGCGCTGCACCGCCCAGACCATAAAATATGACCAGAAATATCACAGGCAAACCAAACCATGCGCCCAAAGCGGTCAAAGTATTCATTGCAGCCTTCTCAGACAGCATCTGCCACAGCGAAAACATCGGCAAGACAAGCAGCACCAGCTTAGCAAAGCCTGCAATCAAATCGGCGATCCCCTTGCCGAAAGAAACAAGACTGCATTGCGGATGCTGTATAATCGCTGTATAGTTCTGCCATGAAAGCACCGGCCCTGCCCAAAGCCTTGTCAGCGAAAGCTGATAGCAACAATAGGCAAGCAAGGACGGTAAAGGCAAATTGCCGCGATATCGCTGCAGCAAACATTCCGCTGCCTGCATCACACAAATCACCAGCGGGATCGGCGGAAATTGCAGCAGCGCTTTTCCTGCCGCCAGAATACCGCATTGCAGCAGCAAACCGATCGCCAGCAAAATTCCATTGCGCTTTTTGGGTGATGCATGATTCCCCATCAGCCGCAATGTCAGCCAACTGCCGGCAACCGAACCTACGATCATTGTCAGCAAAAACAGTCCTTGCAGCGCACAATAAACAAGTCCTGCGCTGCTTAGCAACAACAAACGATATTTTCCTTTGCAGACGGCTGCAAGCAGCAGCACGATCGGCAGAAAATACAGCAAAAACACAAGCGATGGCAGCTGCATTGCAAGCCCTCCTTTTATATGGATTCTTCCGGCACAAATAAAATGCCATCCAAAAATGCGGATAGCCCATCGGCATCAGTCATAGTACTCAGCACCTCACACAAACCGCTGACCGATAATCTGGGCGGCAGCCGCAATGCACGAAGCAGTGTTCGTCGGCGTGTTGTGCAGTCCGATGTTCCCATCAGACCATGTTCATACAGCATAGCCGGTGTAATAGGCTTTGATACAGGAGCACTGTCATCGGATTCCTGTAATACGCCTGCACGTTCCAAGGCCATAAGCAATGTTTGGGTATCCATGCCTTCTACACCCAAGGTGCCCTCGGCAGAAGGTGCTGTTTTGCGCTTTTCTTTGCCATGAATACCGGGGATATATACATGATAGATCTTCCCCTTTGTAACAGCACCTTTGAGATAATTGCGAATCTGAAAGCCTGCGGCATCGGCATCGGTAAGAATAATAATACCAACAGTTTCGGCATAATGTCGGATCAATGCCAGCTGTTCGGGCTGCCGATAGATCTGAAAGCCATTGGTAACAAGGATCACTGCATCGACCAGAGCCGAAAGCCGGATCTTGTCATATTTTCCTTCAACCACAATAGCAGGTCTGAGCTTTCGTTTTTCTATCAATCCAATGCCTCCTCACTCTCCGCTGCGAGACAGCCGAAGCATTTGTACGATCGCCTGCTCCAGCAGTAATTTGGGAGCTGTGTGGCTGGATTTGCAGGCACGATCCGTCTCACGCAGGATCCGCACACAGGCACGCAGCTGCGGTAATGTCATGGATTTGCAGTCTCGCATAGCATTACGCACCGCGAACTCACGATTCTTTGGATATCCAAAATCCGCAGCGATTTCTCCTTGCTGCTTTGCCGCACTCTGTCCGATCTTTGCCCGATACAAATCAGTAAAAGTACCGCTGATAATGGCAAGCAGTGAAAGAATCGTTTTAGAATCCTCACTTTTGGCAGTCAAGGCATTCAAAAGCAAGAAGGCTGTATTTCCATCGCCGCTTGTAACGGCACGAGCCAGCCGAAACGCATCTGCATCCGGCTGAACCGCAGTCAGCGCTTCCAGCATCTCCGCAGTAATGATACCGCCGTCGGCACAGGCCATCAGCTTATCCAGCTCTGTGTGGATCAATGTAGAATCACACAAGCACCGATTGGCAAGCATCTCCGCTTCTTTGCGCTCAATTTGACAGCCATGACGCTTCGCACGCTCCTGGATCTGCTTGCCAAGCTGAATGGCATTTTTCTTTTCGCAGATGCAAAGGATCCCGTTTTTTTCAAAAAACGCAGCGATCTTTTTATGCTTTGGTAAAAAAACAGGCTCTCCACGCTTGACCTCATAGGGAATCAGGGCACTGAGTACCACTAATACCACCACGCGGGAAGGCAGCTCTTTGAGCAAAGTCAGAAGCTGCTCTGTCTGCGATGGTGCCATCGTATCGGGATCCAGATCTTTGATCAGGATCACATTGTAGGGCTGAAACATAGAGCAAAACATACAGGCCTCGGCAAGACGGTCAAAATCAAGCTCCTGCCCATCAAAAACCGTATAGGAAAGCGCATCGCCATCGGTCAGCTTTTTTAAGATCCTTTTTTGCAGCTGCATTACTGCAACGCCATCCTCGCCGCAAAGATAACAACAGCTCGGTGGATCTTCCGTACTCATTTCACGAAGCGTATCTATTGCATTCAGTTTCGGCATGTTGGATTTGCTCCTTTCATTCAAGATAATTCCGTTGCAGAATACATTCCGGTTTCAGAAAAGCAGAATAAAGTATTTCTGCCAAAAGCAGCCTCTGCCCGATCATTGGTCGCAACAAACAGCGAACAAGTATCCGAAGCAGTGGGAATTCCATCATAGCGCACGATCATTGTATATGTCTCATCCTCAGCCGCCAAAGCATCAACAGGCAGACAAAGTATGCGGATCTGCTGCCAAGAAAGCTCCAGTGCTTCCGGCTTCGCCATTAGCATAGCATCTCCCACCTGCAAGACAGTACGGCCATCTGTCGGGATCACAGGAATTTGTTCGCAGATAGCGGTGTTTTCCCGCCACCCGTTCGGTTCCATCAGCACGACCGTATCCACCGTCACACCTGCAAGCTCTGTCTGATATGCCGCAGCTGCCTGTATCGAGGAAAGCAGCAGCGTATCAAGATGCCGAATTCCGGTTTTAGCCAGATAAGTCTGCATATACGCAGCATTTTTTGCATCTCCGCTGAAATCAACAGCACAGACTGCGCCATCGGATGTGCAAACCATCGCCATTCCATCAGAGCATCCCAGCACAGCAACGCGAAACTGTCGCGATTCCACTGCCTGCTGATATCCGATCTGCAGAGCAAGCATAACCGCTGCAGCCAGAATCGAAGCGGCAATCTGACGTTTTTCTTTGGTTGCTGCTGCGATCAGAAATACAAACAATACGCCGCACACCAATACCGTTTTTGTTGCCAAAGAACCTGTTGCCAGATGAGAAAAAGGCAATGCGGCGATCCGGGATGCCGCTGCTGTGATCAAACGGCACATAAGATCTGCCAAAGGGAGCAAAAATGCCGTCAGACCGCCGGTGCATACCAACAGCAGACCGATCATCAGCACTGCCGTGCAGAAAGGAATCAGCAGCAGATTCGCCAGCGGCGAAAGTAAAGAGGACTCTCCGCATAATAATACCGATGCCGGAAATACCGAAACCGATACCCAGCAAAGCAGCAGTAAATGCTGAAAAAATGCACCGAGCCGTGGGTGCTTCTGCGTTTTCAGCTCCAAAGCCATCGCGGGTGCCAGTATGGTAATGCCAAACACACCCGAAACCGAAAGCCAAAAGGAAACGGAGCCAATAACATACGGTGTCAGGATCGTGCAGCAAAGCATGGCAATGCATAATGCACGAACCGGATCCCGATACCTTCCCACGAGAGGCGCAAACTGCGCCAGCAAAAGCATACAGGCCGCACGCCATACCGATGTCGCAGAATCTACCATAACGGAAAACAGTAAAACCGCAGCGACGGTTCCGAAAAAGATCCATCGTGCGGAACAACGCAGCCGGCGCAGCACCCATCCCAGCAGAGAACAGAAAAACACCAGATGCAGCCCCGATACCGCTGTAATATGCCCGATGCCGGTATGATACAAGGCAGAAGAAGCTTCCCCCGAAAGTTCATTTTTGTCTCCGAACAGCATGGCAAGCAGCAATGCTGCCGACTCCTCCGGCATATTACGACGGATCATTTCTGTACACTGTGCACGATAGGATCGCAGTACCCTCTTAAGTCCATAGCGGGAGGTGTTCGTCACTGCCTGTACCGAACCGTCATATATTGCAAGATAGATGCCTTGCCCTGCAGCATATGAGGCAGTCGAATACCGATAATCCGATGCGATCACAGAGATGGAAGCATCCAGCACCACCCGATCACCGATTTCCAGCGCATCACAAATACCTTCGGCAGTGCCATACCAATAAACAGTTGCGGGCAATCCCGCAAGCTCGGTATGCAATGTATAACGTGCTCTGTCACCCTCATAGCTGCGTTGATCGGTCACAATACCGCTGCAGATCTGCTGTGTGCCATCCAGTTTCAGCAAGGGCTTGACATACAATGCCGTATATCCAATCCATACGGCACAAGCCAACAGATATCCCGCCGCACAGCAAATCAAGCGTTTTCGTGAAAATCCGCATATTCCGCCAAGGACCCCCAGTCCCAAAAGTAATATTCCTGCCAGCAGCCAGATGCCCATAATCGCATCGGATAACAGCTTTGCCAATAATAATCCGACGATCCATGCCACAAGCAGACATTCTGTTGTGCGAATATCACGCAGATTCAGCAAAGGCGCAGCAGATTCCGCTGCGCCTTTATGTTTCTTTGCGTACGGCAATTATACACCGCTCTCTGATGACCAGCCCATTTTGACACCTGCCAGCAGATGAAAATGGAGGTGCGGTACTGTCTGACCGGCATCCTCACCGCAGTTGGTGATCACACGATATCCCGAAGCAAGACCTTCCTGCGCAGCAACCTTGGCAATTGCCGTAAAGATCTTACCCACAATCTCGGCATTTTGCTCATTCACTGCAGATGCACCGGAAATATGCTTTTTGGGAATAAAGAGATAATGCACCGGCGCAATCGGACTGATATCCTTGAATGCATAGACAAATTCGTCCTCATACACCTTCGCACTCGGAATTTCTCCTGCAGCAATCTTACAAAACAGACAATCCATAAAAGTCAACCGCCTTTCTATTATCATTCAAATGATCGTTTTTCGAGGAAACAGCTTGCGGAACAATACTTCCCGCTGTTCATCCAAATAACCGCGGGCACGGCAGAATGCAGCTGCATCGCCGCTTCCCTCGCAGCAATCCATACGAATCCCCTCAGCGCCCGATTCGGCGGCCCAGTGCTCTGCCCGCTTCAGCAGAGCTGTACCAATGCCGATCCTGCGATAGGAGGCTGCCACCGCCAATGCCATCACAGCCTTCTGAGGCTGAAGCAGCAGCACAGAATCGTGATCGCAGATATGCAAAAATCCAACCACGACATCATCCACCGCCGCTACATATATCTGATGACGGGTGCTCATGCAAAGTCTTGTCAGCGCTTTGGCTGTATCGGAGGCGGAAACAGGCTGCTTCAGTTCCTCACGAATCAATTTGGATATCGCCTTGGCATCATCCTGCGGATGTGCCTTGCGAATGGTCACTCGCATCTGTGTTCCACCTCCCTGCATACAATATTACAAAGACACAACGACGATCTCAGTGTTAACCCTTGATAAATTCGCCTGCGATCTCCTCCAGCATACCCAGAGCCTCATCGACCATATAGGTCTTGCCGATACCGCCCATAGCAGAATCGGGACGTCCGCCGCCCTTGCCGCCGGTAATCGCAGCAATACGCTGAATGATCTTGCCGGCATGAGCGCCCTTTTCTACGGCACTCTTGGAGCAGATGCAATAGAAATTGCCGGATTCCCCATTCACACCTGCAAGCAGTGCAACCACGTTCGGCTCGCGATCACGGATCTGATCGCCCAATGTACGCAATGCATCCGGTTTGACATCGGAAAGCATTGCCGAAAGCAGCTTGATCCCGCCGATCTCCTTGGCATTGCTGAACAGATCGGACAGCTGACCGCCTGCAAGCTTTTGGTTCAAGCGCTCGATCTCCTTTGCCTGCTCACGCAGTTCATTGGAAACTGCGGTGCATTTTTCAGGCAACTCAGTGATGTTGGAAAGCTTCAGTGCCTTGGCTGCCTGCACAAGATTCTGTTCGGCATCCTCCAACAGCTTGAGCACATTGGCACCGGTAGCAAGCTCAATACGGCGCACACCGGCTGCCACAGAGCTTTCGGAAACGATCTTGCACAGACCCAGCTGTGCAGTATTGCTGACATGCGTACCACCGCAGAATTCAGTAGATGCCGTACCTGCTTTGACAACACGCACCACATCACCGTATTTTTCTCCGAACAATGCCATTGCGCCGATCTTCTTGGCTTCTTCGATCGGCATTTCCTCCATAGAAACCGATTCAGCGGCAAAGACCATCTGATTGAGCATTGTCTCTACGCGTCTGAGTTCCTCGGCAGTCATTGCAGAAAAATGAGAGAAGTCAAAGCGACAGCGATCCTCATTGACCAGCTGACCTGCCTGATGTACATGGTCACCCAATACAGTACGCAGTGCAGATTGCAGCAGATGTGCTGCGGTATGATTTCTCATAATGGATTGACGGCGCACTGCATCAACACAAGCAGAAACCGTATCACCCACAGAAAGTGTACCGTTTTCCAGCGTTCCCATATGAACAATATGACCATCGCCAATCTTGCGGGTATCCGCAACAGCAAACAAGCCGCTGCCGTTCAGTTCACCCGTATCGCCCACCTGGCCGCCGCTTTCGGCATAGAAAGAGGTACAATCCAAAACAACAGCAGCATCGGTGCCGGCAGAAATCTCAGAAACAGCAGCGCCATCGGCAAGAATCGCAAGCACCTTCGCCTCACAGCTCAGCTGGGTATAGCCGCAGAATGCAGTAGCAGGGACATCCTTCGGCACAGTGAGATCGCCGCCCCAAGAGGTCTTTACTTTGGAAGCGCGATCCGCACGAGCACGCAGCTTCTGCTCTTCCATGCAGGCACGGAAGCCTTCCTCATCCACAGTCATGCCCTGTTCAGCAGCAATCTCGATGGTCAGATCAATGGGGAAGCCATAGGTATCGCTCAAAGCAAAGGCATCTTTGCCGGAAAGCACAGTCTGGCCTGCTTTTTTGCTGGATGCAATCGTAGCATTCAGCAGCTCGGTGCCGCGATCCACAGTACGGGCAAAGCTTTCTTCTTCATGACGGATGATCTTAGTGATCAGCTCCTGCTTTTCCTTCAGCTCGGGATATGCAGTTATATTCTCACCGATCACAGTTTCTGCCACCTGATAAAGGAACGGTTCGTTGATGCCCAGCAATCTGCCATGACGAGCCGCACGGCGCAGCAGTCGTTTGAGCACATAGCCTCTGCCTTCATTGGCGGGTGTTACGCCATCGCCCACCATGAATACCGTAGAACGGATATGGTCCGTGATCACACGCAGAGAGATATCTGTTTTTTCGTTGTTATGATAGGTCACACCGGCGATTTTGCAGATGTGCTGCATAATATTCTGAATGGTATCTACTTCGAAAAGATTATCTACGCCCTGCATTACACAAGCCAGACGCTCCAAGCCCATACCGGTATCGATGTTCTTGCTCTTCATTTCGGTATAATTGCCCTTGCCATCGCTGTCGAACTGAGAGAACACCAGATTCCAGATTTCAATGATACGATCAATATCACTTGCCTGCTCAAAGCTTTCAAAAGGACCATAGCTTTCACCGCGGTCAAAGTGGATCTCGGAGCAAGGACCGCAGGGACCGGAGCCGTGCTCCCAGAAATTATCTGCCTTGCCCAAACGAATGATTCTGTCTCTGGGCACACCAATCTCATTTGCCCAGATCTCCTCAGCCTCATCGTCACTTTCAAACACCGTGATCCAGAGCTTTTCCGCGGGGATCTCCAGTACGCCGGTCAGAAACTCCCAAGCCCAGGCGATCGCCTCTTTTTTGAAGTATTCGCCAAAGGAGAAGTTGCCCAGCATCTCGAAATAAGTACCGTGGCGAGCCGTTTTTCCTACACGTTCAATATCGGGAGTGCGAATGCACTTCTGACAGGTTGTGACGCGCACATTGGGAGGAACGACCTGCCCGAGAAAATATTTCTTCAGCGGTGCCATACCCGAATTGATCAGCAGCAGACTGTTATCCCCTTTCGGGATCAACGATGCACTTTCCATTCTGGTATGCTGTTTGCTTTCAAAAAATGCGAGATATTTCTCACGCAGTGTATTTAAGCCTTGCCATTCCATAATATTCTGTATTCCTTTCCATATTGCGATTGATTACGGGCACAATGACCCAATCATACAGAATATAGTATACATCCAAACGCCGTTTTTGTCAACCGTTTTCCATTGATTTGTGCCTGCAGGCATCGCCTGTCCAATATGGATTCAGCGGCAGCATTCCTGATCCATCCAAAAGCCATTCCGCCTTCTTTCTTAAAGCCGTTCTGCGGATACGGAAAAATTTCAAAAAAATCCCATGAAACTATCGCTTTTTTTACAATTCTATGGTATAATAATAAAATAGCGCTTTTGCGCTCCGATGAAATAACCCAAAAAGGAGGAATCCTCTATGCCGCAGATCCGGCCTTCCGTCCCCTTAAGCGACAGTATAACCTATACAGAAATCTATGACGAAAAATTCAAAACCTGTTCTTTATATTTTCGTTTTTTTGTAAAACGCACACCTGAAACCACGGCTGTCAATGCACTTATGATCGATCTGCTGACCAATTGCTCCGCAGATTATCCTACTCTTGCTGCCCTGACACTGAAAAAGCAATCGCTTTACGGCGCTTCGCTCCATAGCATACGAGGCAATACCGGCGATGTGCAGGAGCTGACCATTGCCGCCAATTGGATCGATGATCGTTTTGCTCTGGAGGGCGAATCGGTGACCGATGCCATGGTGAAGCTGATGCTCGGCTGCATTTTGCGTCCCAATACACAAAATAACGCCTTTGATGCCGCTTCCTTCCGGTTCTGCAAGCAGAATCTGCTGGATACCATTGACTGCGAGATCAACCAGAAGCGCAGCTATGCCATGCAGCGCACCGCAGCCATCGCCTTCGAAGGCGAGCCCGCTGCCTGTCCGCCCTATGGCTCCAGAGAGTCCGCAGAACAGATCACGGCAGAATCTGCCTTTGCTGCATGGGAAACGATGCTGAAAACAGCACCCCTTGAGATCGTTGCCGTGCTGCCATCAGAAAAACCGCAGCTCAAGCAGCTGCTTTCCGATGCATTTTCGCCTCTGCAGCGTGATCCTGTGCCGGTCACTTTTGAAACAGCAAGCCCCTGCAAGGCATCTCCTGCCGAAATCGAAGAACCGATGCCTGTTACACAATGCAAGCTGGTGCTTGCTCTGAAAACTGCTGATGCCCCTCACGAAGCGATGCAGATGCTCAATCTGCTGCTGGGAGGCACAACCGGATCTTTGCTGTTTGCCAATGTGCGGGAAAAGCTCAGTCTTTGCTATTATTGCGCTTCCCGCTATCAGCGCAGCAAGCATACGCTGATCATTGACTGCGGTGTGCGTACCGATAAGCTTTCCGAAGCCAAAGAAGCCATTCTCGACCAATGCAAGGCATTGAAAGAAGGCGGCTTCACCGACGCTATGATGGAAGAAGCCATCCTTTTCTTTGAGCATTCTCTGGCTTCTGCCTCTGATGCCCAAAGCGGATTGGCTGCATGGGTATTTCAACAGAAACAAACCGGACGGGATCGTACAATGGAAGAAGCCGTTGCAGCTCTGCGTGACGTGACCCGTGAGCAGGTCATTGCAGCAGCAAATGCCATGCAGTTGGATACTGTATATACCCTGCTGGCTACCAAATCCGAGGATGAAAACGGAGAGGAGGCATCGGAATGAAATACGAAACCACGATTCTGAAAGATGAACGCACCGGCGATACCTGCACCTGCATTCAGCATCCCAGCGGTTTGGAGATCCGTGTGATGGAACAGCCCGGCTTCAGCACTGCACACGCAATGTTCGGCACCAAATACGGCTCCATTCACACCCGTTTCCGTCTGGAGGGCGATCCCGATTATACGGAAGTTCCCGCAGGCATTGCTCATTTTCTGGAGCATAAGCTCTTTGAAAACGAAGATTGTGATGTATTTTCACTGTTTAATCAAGTGGGCGCTTCCGCCAATGCTTACACCTCCTTTGATCGAACAGTCTATTTGTTCTCATGCTCCAAGAATTTCGATCGCTCACTGGAGATCCTGCTGGATTTTGTGCAGAAGCCCTATTTCACCGAAGCTACCGTAGCCAAAGAACAGGGCATCATTGCACAGGAGATCAAAATGTATCTGGATGATCCGGGAGATCGCTTGTTTTTCCAGCTGCTCCGTGGATTGTACCACAATCATCCTGTGCATCTGGATATCGCCGGCAGTGTTGAAAGCATCGCACAGATCACGCCGGAGCTTTTATATGCCTGCTATCGCACCTTTTATAATCTCAATAACATGGTGCTTTGCTGTACAGGCAATATCACCGCAGAGCAAGTTCTTTCCATTGCCGATCGAATGCTCAAGGATGCGCCGCCTCAAAAGCTGGAGGCCGTTTTCCTGCCCGAACCGGAAACTGTAGTACACTCCTACGCCTCTGCAAAAATGGCGGTCGGTAAAACAATGTTCATGATCGGTTTCAAAAGCCGGCCCGAAAGCGGGATCGAAGAAATGCGTGCTGCGCTGACCGCCATGATCACCTTCTCGGTGATTGCAGGCTCGGCTTCGCCGCTGTATCAGAAGCTTATGGCCGAAAATCTCATCAACGACACCTTCAATACCGATTATTTCAGCGGCGATGGCTTCTTCTGTATGCTGGCAGGCGGTGAATCCGATGATCCGCAGGCGGTACTGGATGCTTTGCTTGCCGAGATTGAAAGCGCTAAAGTAAACGGACTGGATGCAACGCTGTTCGATACGCTCAAACGTGCAGCATACGGTGAAGCACTTACCGCAAACAATGCACCCGAGGGTGCGGTTTCTACGCTGGTAGATTCTTATATGACAGGCGGCATTTCGCCTTTTGCCCGTATTCAAGTGCTGTCGGAAGTCACACTGGCCGATGCACAGCGCTGCTTGTGCGAACGCTTCCGCGCCGATCGTGTCTGCCTCTCGGTCATCGAGCCGGCCGCTCCACAGGCTTAAACCAAAATCACGCATCCTTTGTTTTCTGTTATGTGCATCGGATGCATACTGCTGCATATCAAAAATACCGGAAAGGAAGAATCCTCTTATGACTCAACTGGGTTCCTTAGGAACAGATCAAATCGTTTTCCCCAAGCTCGGACTGGAGTTCACAATCAAAAGCGTTGCATTCACGCTGTTCGGCATTGAAGTCACTTGGTATGGCGTACTGATTACCCTGGGCATGCTGCTTGCCATGATCTACGGCTTTTCCAGAATGCGTAAATTCGGTGTGGATGCCGATCGTGCCATGGATGGTGTCATTGCCGGTGTCATCGGCGGTGTGGTAGGCGCAAGATTATACTATGTCGCCTGCCGCTGGTCGGAATACGGCGGCAACTGGAAAGAGATCCTCAACATCCGCAATGGCGGTTTGGCGATCTATGGCGGCGTGATCGGTGCGCTGCTCATCGGCGGATTGGTCTGCAAGCTCCGAAAAGTACGTCTTCTGCCTATGCTGGATCTGGCAGCATTGGGCTTTCTCATCGGACAAGGCATCGGCCGATGGGGCAACTTTACAAATCATGAAGCATTCGGCAGAAATACCGATTCGCTTTTTGGTATGTCCAGCGGCAAGATCCAGATCTGGATCTTGAACAATGCCTCCGCAGACAGCGGCCTGGCATACGATCAGCCGGTGCATCCCTGCTTCTTCTATGAATCGCTGTGGTGTCTGGCAGGCTTTGTGCTTCTCCATGTGATCTCCAAAAAATGGCGCAAATTCGATGGCCAGATCTTCCTTATGTATATTGCTTGGTATGGCTTTGGCCGTTTCTGGATCGAAAGTCTGCGCACCGACAGCCTGTGGGTCGGCACCATCCGTATCTCCCAGCTTGTGGCAGCGATCTCCGTGATCGCAGGTATCGTACTGCTGCTCATTATGTTCAGCTATGTCAAACGCATGGGCGGCGATTATGTTCTTTACTGCAATTCTGTGGAATCCCAGAAGCTGCTGGCAGAAGCCGATGCCAAGGAAGAAGCCTATCAGCAAAAGCGCGCCGCAAAAAAGGCAGCAAAAGCTGCAAAAAGCTCTGAGGAAACAACACATGTGCTGATGTCTGCCGAGGAGGCCGCATCGCTGGAGACAGAGGCCGATTCCGAAGCAGAGGACACTGAATCCGATCAGCAGGAAACTACTGCTGATGTTGCCGAAACAGAAGCATCCTCTGAGACAGAGGACTCTGACAAAACAGAAAAGGAGTAATCAAACAATGGCTATGATCATCAACGGAAAAGAAATTGCTGCAAATGTAAAACGAGAGGTCGCTGCCGAGGTCGAGCAGCTGAAGGCACAGGGCTTTGAGCCGGGTCTTGCTGTGGTGTTGGTTGGCGATAATCCAGCTTCCCGTGTCTATGTGAACAACAAAAAGAAGGATTGCGCCGAAGTCGGCTTTGCATCCTATGAATATACGCTTCCCGCCGAAACGACCGAAGCACAGCTGCTGGAACTGGTAGCAAAGCTGAACGCTGATCCTAAGGTCAATGGTATTCTGGTGCAGCTTCCTCTGCCCAAACATATCTGCGAGCAGACCATTCTGCACGCCATTTCTCCCTGCAAAGATGTGGATGCCTTCCATCCCGAAAATGTCGGCAGAATCATGATCGGTGATTATTCTTTCCTGCCCTGCACGCCTGCCGGCGTCATTGAGATGCTGGACAGCATCGGCACCGATATTGCCGGAAAGCATTGTGTTGTCATCGGCAGAAGCAATATCGTCGGCAAGCCTATGGCAATGCTGCTGCTCCATCGCAACGGCACAGTAACCATCTGTCATTCCAAAACGAAAGATCTTGCCGAGCAGACCAAACAGGCTGATATTCTCATCGCAGCCGTCGGCAAGGCAGATTTCGTTACCGCAGACATGGTCAAGCCCGGTGCTGTGGTCATTGATGTGGGCATGAATCGCAACGCAGAAGGCAAGCTTGTAGGCGATGTGGCATATGATGAAGTAGAAAAGATCGCATCTGCCATTACACCGGTGCCCGGCGGCGTAGGCCCCATGACCCGTGCAATCCTTATGCGCAATACGCTGACTGCCGCCAAACAGCAGTTGGTGAAATAATTTCTTAGGAAAAACGAAAAGGGGGGCCGCCCTTATGAGCCGCATTGCCGCTTTATCGCAGCTTGTAAGAGATGCCGAAGCCGACGCACTGCTTCTGAGCAGTGAAGTCAGTGTAATGTATGCCACCGGATTTACCGCTCTGGAAGGGAAATGCATCATCACAAAAGAAGGTGCCGCCTGTTTTCTCACCGATGGCAGATACATTGAACGGGCACAGCAATTACTTATCCCACAGGGCTTTATGGTCTCTGTCCGGCAAAACGGCATCGCCGAATCAGAAGCCTTGCTGCAATTGCTGCAATCGCAGCAGGTCACAGCTGTGCTGATTGAAGATGATACGATCACCCTGCGCCAATATGGAAGCTGGAAACAGACCCTGGATCCTATCCGGCTCCTGCCTTTGGGCAATCGTCTGGCGCAGCTTCGGGCCTGCAAATCACAAAAGGAACTCGATGCTGTTATCCATGCACAGCGCATTGCCGAGAAGGCGCTGGAAACACTGCTGCCATCCTTACAAGAAGGCATTACCGAGCGTGAAGCTGCGGCAAGGTTGGATTATCTTATGGCGTTAGGCGGCAGCGAAATGCCTTCCTTCCAAACCATCATGCTCTTTGGCGCCCATGCCAGTATGCCTCATGGCGTGCCGGATAATCGCAGCCTGAAAAATGGGGATGTCATCCTTGTGGATTTTGGTGCTGTGTATTGCGGCTATCATTCGGATATGACCCGCACTTTTGCTTATGGTGAAGTTTCCGATCGGATTCACAGCGGCTATGAAGCAGTACTCAGCGCACAGAGTGCTGCCATCGAACAGGCAAGAGAAGGTCTGCCCTGCCGCCTCATGCATGAAGCTGCGGTCAATTCTCTCAAGACAGACGGCTGGGATGCCTATTTCACACACGCGCTGGGGCATTCCGTCGGTCTGGAAATCCATGAATATCCCTCTGCCGCGCCAAAATCCGAGCAGCCTCTGAAAAATGGGATGATCATGACCGTAGAGCCCGGCATCTATCTGCCCGGTGAATTCGGTATCCGCATTGAGGATATGATCGTGATCAACGGCGATACGCCTCTGAATTTGACTGCGTTTCCAAAGCAATTGCAGATCCTCGAAAAACAATAACTGATCTGCATAAACAAAAGCGTTCCTTTTTCCCAAAGGAGCGGCGGCAAAAAAACAAAACCTGAGAAGCGATGTTTGCTTCTCAGGTTTTTTGTGCTTTCTTTCCATATCGATAGGATTTGATACTTTCCAATTCTTTATCGATGCAGTGGATATTTGGCTGTTATTTTTCTTAGAGGCAAAGCTTCCCGAAAGCGGTTCTGACAAATAACAGCCTGTCAAAAAACGCAAGCGACTTCTGACATTCCTGCCCAAAGTCGCTTGCAGCTATTTATGTATGAAGTCCCTTCAAGCAAAAAGGAGAGATTTTACCATTGCCCGATACGGTATCGAAGCCACTGCACAGGAAGAGACATCTCCTCAGCGATTCCGGATCGCATCGATCGGACGCTTGGAAGCGATCTTCATAACAGGAACGAAGCTTGCGATCGCTGCAATGGCAATACTGAGAATGAACAGCAACGCCACCTGACGGATGCCGAAATGCAGCACGGTGACCAGAATGCCCACATAGGTACGCAATACCCAGTTGATGACCGCAACACCGACACCGCAAGCCACCGATGCGATCACAAAATTGATCATAGCGATGACAAAGCTTTCAGAGAAGAAAATGCGGAATACATCATTGGAGCGAGAACCGATAGCGCGAAGAATACCGATTTCCTGCTTTTTGTAGCTGATGCTGGTGGTGATGAAGTTTGCCATCAACAAAGCTGCGAATATGGCAAATCCAATGCCGATATACAGGAATACCTTTGCCAGCACATTCAGTACTTCATTCACAGTATCCAATTCATAGGTAACTGCATTCTGCAGCGCATAGCGGACATCCACATCTTCACGGTAGCAGTAACGCACAAATTTTTCGATCTCGCTGCGGCTGGCAGGCATGCAGCCCACTGCACTTTCGTAGATGCCATCGGTATCTCCTGCCAGCATGGATGCCAGCTCATCCTGCAGGATCGTGCAGTCGTTATACTTGCTGCCTTCCTTAAAGTAACCCACGATACGGATACCGGAAATCATCTTATCTACGTTGGAATCATAACAGTAAACATTCGCTGTGGCAATCCCCTGAAAAACATCCAGCTGCTTTTTGATCTCCGCTTCAGAAGGAAACTCTTCGCCGTAAGGAATCAGGTTGCTGTAATTATAGTTGGTGGTATCATACATCTGCACTGCATGCAGGTCTAAAATGATCTCGTTTTCGGCAAGCGTATCTTTTTTGCCGTCAATCCAAACGATCTCATCCGGATTGACATTCTCAAGCTTGGTCACATAATTGGACCAGAGATCAATGCCCTGAGTACCGCTTTCGCCGCCTGCATATAAATGACCTTCGGAGGATTCATACATATGCGGTGAATTTTCGACCATCGCCTGCAATTTGCCCTTGCCTACCATTGCTGCACCGGTAAGACTGTAAGAGGTAGCGCAATCCAGCTCAGACATGAGCATATAATTCAAAACCATATCGGCAGTTGACATCGTTTCAATATCAAAGGTCAGCTTTTCATAACGGCTCAGATCCAGCTTGGTATCGACCACGCCGGTGATAGTATACGTCTCATCACTGAGCACCAATGTTTTACCCACCAGATCTTCCGGCTTTTCGATCTTTTCATAATCGATCTTGCTTTCCTGTTCATTCGTTTCGGGCATTGTGCCCTCAAGCTTGTCACCGAAGATATCCTCATCGATCCCACCGGACACTTTATCGGTATAGCCGGCCTTGTGGAAGGTCTCATACACTACCATACTGACTGCCAGCTCGTTTTTGCTGCCATCGGGATAAGCACCGGCAACCAGCTCATAGCCCATGCCCTCAATCGTAGAAGCATCGATCTCAGCATAGCCGGTGAAGCTGCTGGGATGAATGCGGTATTGACCCTCAGTCATCTCCACAGTGCTGTCATAATGCTGATTGAAATTCAGACTGTGCTGTCCTACGGGAAGATAAATGCCTGTTACATCTATACCGGTATCCTTGGTAATGCTTTCCAGATCCTCTTCGGAAAGGAGATGGCCCCAGGATGACCAGTATTCATTGATGCCTTCTCCGCGCTTATAGGATTTACACACAGAAACATAATCCACATTGCTGTCCATCAGCGAATCGGTGCAGGCACGGATATGATCGTAGGAACTGAAAGTATCCACCAATGCAAACATGGAAAATGCCGCAACGGAAAGCAAAATGGTCATTACCAAACGGAACCGCTTATGCTTTAAGCTGCTGCAGCCGATCTTGAACGCGCTCTTCATAGGCAGCTTGGACTGGATCAGCTTGAAATTGGATCCATCCTGTTTCGGAATCCTGCTGGTGTCCGTATCCTTAAACTGCCTTGCATTGTCGGAAAGTGTCATCGTTGCGCCTGACTGCAGCTGATCAATGTACGCATTGATCTGAACGCGGTCTTCTTCTGTCAGATGATAGCCGACAGGGATCTCGATCGTATTGCTGCGGAAGATCAGCTGCTGCGCCGCCTGCGCCTTCTGTTCTTCGGTAGCTTCCACATCACGGATCACTTTACCGTCTGCAAGTTCAATAATACGATCGGCATATTGCTCTGCATATTCCCGATCATGCGAAACAACAATGACCAGTTTCTTCGCAGATAAACGCTTCAATGTATCCAGAACCTGACGGCCTGTATTGGAATCCAGTGCACCGGTAGGCTCATCTGCCATTATGATTTCAGGATTCTTCACCAGTGCACGGGCAATGGCTACACGCTGCTTCTGACCGCCCGAAAGCTCATTGGGCTTCCGATTGCCGTAGCCATCCAGATCCACATCGTGCAAAATCGCAGCGATCTCCTCATCAGTTGCTTTTCGGCCCTGCAGCTCCAATGCAAGTGCGATATTAGCACCGACGGTAAACTCCTCCAGAACATTGTATTCCTGAAAAATAAAGCCTACATATGTATTGCGATAGCTGTCAAACCGCTGCTGTGTGAAATCCTTGGAAGATATGCCCTTGATGATGATTTCACCGCCGTCATATTGATCCAGACCACCAAGCAGATTCAGCATAGTGGATTTACCGCTTCCGGATTTGCCAAGCAAAAAGACCATTCCCGTTTCGGGGAACTGCAGCGATACATGATCCACCGCTAGGACCGGCTGTCCTTTTTTCGGTTTGTATGTTTTACATAGTTCTCTGGTTTCCAACATTGTGATGTTCCTCCTGTTTTGTCAGATTTATTGCTTTATCAAACTACAACGCTATTATAACAGATTTTTCTTTAAGAAACAAGCAGGGATTTTCTTAATCCTTTATGAAGAAATGTCGGAAATCCATTGAACATTACTCAAAAAACCTGTTGCTGCGATGTTTTGACTTTGTACTGTTAGTCCCTTTTGTCTGTGATCGGTTACAGAGCTCCCTTGAAATTCGTCACATTTAACAAAATCAAAATATAAATCAATCATATCAATGATGCACTTGCGTTGTATTTCTCATTCGATATTGTATTATCTTGCGTTTAGATTCATGTTTTTTTCTTCGGCGATCTGCCGCTGCCGGCATTTGCTGTGACATTTTGCCCAGAGAATCAAAAATCGAGTCGGTTTTTGGAAAAATTCAGAGCAAAACGTCGGTATTTGCAAATGCCAAATTTTTTTTAATCCGAAATCTTGACAGCTTTTTTTGTACATGGTATAATGTACAAATCAAAGGTTTTTTCGTAGAAAGTATGAAAGGCTTGGTGAATATATGAAACAGGATTTGATCGCAATCTTGGATTTGGGCAGCGAGCAGAATGCTGCTCTTGCACGCCAGATTCGTGCTAAGGGTGTTTACAGTGAGGTATATCCCGGTACGATTACTCTTGATGAGCTTGCCGGAAAACCCGGCTTGAAAGGCGTGATTCTGAATCCCGGCGAAAACGCCGCCAACAGTCCTTCCGGTATCGGATATCAGACCGAAGGACTTGCAGTCCCCGTCATCACCGCATTGCCTCAAGAGTATCTGGGCGAAGTCTATCCCGAAGATGCGCTGCATGCATTTTTGTTTGATACCTGCCACTGCGAAAAGAACTGGAACATGGAAAACTTTATCGAAGATCAGATCACACTCATGCGGGAACAGATCGGCAATGATCGTGTGATTCTTGCTCTCTCCGGCGGCGTGGATTCTTCTGTTGTTGCTGCACTGCTGATCAAGGCGATCGGCAAGCAGCTTACCTGCGTACACGTTAATCACGGCCTGCTCCGTAAGGGCGAGCCTGAGGAGGTTTGCCGTGTCTTCCGCGAGGAAATGGATGCAGATCTTATTTATGTCGATGCTGTCGATCGATTCCTCAATCTGCTGGCAGGCGTAGAAGATTCCGAGCAAAAGCGCAAGATCATCGGCAAGGAATTCATTGAAGTGTTCAACGAGGAAGCTGCTAAGCTGCAGGGAATCAAATTCCTTGCACAGGGTACCATTTATCCCGATATCGTTGAGAGCGGTATGCAGTCCGGCAAATCTGTAAAGGCACATCATAATGTAGGCGGTCTGCCCGAGGAAATGAAGTTTGAACTGGTTGAACCGCTGAAGTATCTCTTCAAGGATGAAGTCCGAGCTTGCGGTAAGGCACTTGGTCTGCCGGATTCTATGGTCTATCGTCAGCCGTTCCCCGGCCCTGGCCTTGGTGTACGCTGCGTTGGCGCTATCACCAGAGATCGCTTGGAGGCTGTGCGTGAATCGGATGCCATTCTGCGTGAGGAATTTGCCAAGGCAGGTCTTGAAGGTAAGGTTTGGCAGTATTTCACCTTGATCCCCGATTTCCGTTCCGTTGGTGTGCGTGATAACAATCGCTGCTTCGAGTGGCCTGTGATCATTCGCGCCGTCAATACCGTAGACGCTATGACCGCTACCATTGAGCCTTTGGATTGGACATTGTTGGGTAAGATCACCGATCGTATCCTTAACGAAGTGAAGGGTGTCAATCGTGTGCTGTATGATATCACCCCCAAGCCCACCGGCACTATTGAGTGGGAATAAAGGTCAAAATTCTCTCAGTTCTCTGAGGTATCACAGAGCTTCATTTTTCTCATAAAAGCTCGATTTATCTCGTGTTTTCTCCGCATTCTCAAGAATTGGAGTTTGATCTGAGGTCAATTTGATACCAAAAACAGAATAATTTCAAGTGGCTTTATAGTGATCCGCTCACCCTTATGCGAGTAAAGGTGAGCGGATTTCTTACATATCGGGACATTTCAGAGGAAATCGGGCGTTATCACACCGTTTCACCCCATCCTGGAGAATTTATTTGGTACTGCGAAAAGTAGTGTCAACTGGCTTTGGAGTTCCCACTTTTGATGCAGTTGGTACACCGATTGGTACTAAATATATATTTTCAGGAGGGCATTTTATGGGTGCTTACAAAGACAAAGGCGGACGTTGGTACGTATCCGTCCGCTACAAAAACTGGCTGGGAGAACCATCCCGCAAAACCAAGAGAGGCTTTACTACGAAACGCGATGCGCTGGCGTGGGAACGGGAGTTTCTGCAGAAATCTGCAGGCAGCTTGGATATGACTTTCAACTCGTTCTACGAGGTTTATCAGAACGACTTGCAGAATCGCATCCGACAAAACACTTGGGTGACAAAGAGCAGCATCATCGAAAAGAAGATCCTGCCGTATTTCGGAGACAAGCGTGTACGTGATGTGAAGCCAGTGGATGTTCTCCATATTCCGAAAATCCAACTTTAGTCCGAGCTACAGCGTTAGCTAATGGATGGTTTGCGGAAGAAGAAATCTTAATGTTAGAGGTTACGTAAGTGTGTGATAGTAGCATTTGTGCAAACACTGTTTGCACAAATGCTATAGGGCAATGATTTCACTTAAACAAGTAGAGTGGAAATGGATAGGGTCCAAATTACGTATTTAAGAACCCTGCTACATGGTTCAAGCCTCATGATATTAATTAATTTCACACTAGGAGATGGCATCATGTGTAAACACATATTGGATGTAATACGAAAGTTTCATAAGCAGTTTTTTCAGCGAAAGCATAGTACAATCACGAACGGTGATGTAAGGGAGGCTATTTTTAATCAAATATGCTATGAACTACCAACCTTGTATGATAAAAGGATATTCAAGGTCACATCGTTTGAACGTTTAGGCAAATTATACTATGAATATATACAGGCTTCCGTTGATTGTGCAACTGATGATATTATTCGAGAAGTGATTCGAGCGATGAGTGCTTCAGAATCGGAATTTGCTCAGCAACGAGATTATTGGTTGGCTTTGACAGACCTTGCTCATATAGAAGCATTGCCGCGTGATGTTTATGTAAAAGTAAAAAAAGAATACAATACTGCATATCGACTGAGTTATCAAAATGCCAAGAAGAAATATAAAGCAAAACTTGATTCTCTAACATCTGAGATTTCTCGGTTAGAGAATGAACGTGAAGGTATAAAGAAAAAGCTTCAGAAAAACAGAGCCGTCACTTATGATATAACTTTGGATGAGGATCGCTATCGCACGGTTTGCTCGGAGCACTATAAAGTGAGCACTAGGAAAGAGCAATTGGAATTCCTCTATTCCGCCATATGCGAAAGGCTTGATAAATTTTGTAAAATAGACGATTCAGAGGAACAGATTGATATTTGGTTAAGAAAAAAGTCACTCGAAATATCAGTTCTAGATACAGATGTGGAAACATTATTTCTTCCTTATATAAGTTTTCTTTCAATTCTAGAAAGCGATATCGATGATGATCGATTTGTTCTGAATCAGGTGAAGATTCTTGCATTAGTTGATATTTATCGCGAGAAACAACATGAGGCCATTTATATTACAGATGAAAGTGCTCGTCAAAACATGATTAATGAATACTCCGCAGCAATGGCCTCGATACCAAACTCCGATGCTTTATCCGCAGCCCACAAAACGAGCCGTAATGACTACCTAGGAAAACTTAACCATCTAATTAACGAATTCGATGTGATAAGCCTGATAAAAGATGATATTAATAATAGTGTTACCTTACGAACACGTGCGAGTTTACTACATGATATTTTGAAATTGTATATTGACGGCAACTATACTCTTTTTAATTGCACTGCACCAATACAAATCGAGGGAATGTTTGCTGATTTCTTATATGCAGCCAACACCTTCAAACGCTTTACAGATATGGATCTGTTTGAACGTGACGTACTGAACATAAAATTGAAAAAGCTTGCGGATTGTAGCGAGGTCGATCTAGAAGTAGTAGAATATTTTGAGTTTTATTTTACAAATCTTGTTAGAAATCGTGCAGCTCATGGACGGTACATAAAGGCAAGCAATGCACAGGATGATGAGATATTGGCAAAGGAATTGCTGCTTGATATGAAGTGTTTAACACACCAAATAAGGAGAAAAGCAGAGGTGGAGAGAATGCTTCGTTGCATCCAAGGATATCTTGATTGTTGTAATATGCCTGGTACATCATTGCCAGACGCAATATACGGGGCTCTATATGGTGATTTCACAGGCCGCCGTATGCATCTTTCTTATGATTCTTTAGAACAGTATAATCCGATACAGTTTTTATATTGGATTATCAATCCATATTACGAAAAAATATTCCAAACAATGTCAGTTGATAATGAGGTGAAGAAAATTAGAGGATATCTTTACAGCGAGAATTTTTGGAGATATACATATAACAAAATACAACGAGATATGTTGTTGGGAAGAAAATTTGATCCAGATGTCAATTCTGCTGTAAAATGCATGTTCAAGTGTCCTTTAACTACTGAATCAAAACGGTGGCTTGGCAAGATTCATAATATTCTCAATGATCGCAAGAATACATAAGGATTATCTATGTTGCTCGAGGCATTTGAATCAATATCAAATTCAAATCGTCCTATAGAATAGATTTTAGAATTTATAGAAAAAGAACTATGGTTCAGAGTACATTGTTTCAGTGCAAGGAGGGCGCACGTTTGAATGGAAAATTTTTATAACATAATAAATGAGCATCACTCGGAGTCATGTTTGTGTGAATTACAGATTAATTGGAATGTACCTGTTATTACATATAAGCAAAAAGACAGTGGCTATATTGTTCAGGTGTTTTCACGAAAATTAACACCTCAAAACATCCTAAAGACACCAGAATATGAAGACATATCGTATGCGGAAGCTTGGTGTGTATGTAACGGAAAAATCATCGAAGAGGATAGAGGAGAATTGTGCAATGACATATTTTCAATAGGAAACCCATTGGATGAATTTTCGGAATTCTCGAGGTCTGTAGGTACCAAAGGTCAATTTGAATTTACAGGGAAAGTTTTCTGGATTTCGTACGATAACTATTTATATGATGAAATAAACAATTGGTCACGGACAACTGTAAAGCAAGCCAGTGAGCTAAAAGCCTCATATAACTTTACTCAATTTGTAAACTTAAAACAATGTTTTGAACGAACACCATTTATTCATACATGGGATCTAACTGACGAAAACATTATATATATTAACGCCAAACAAAGACTATTTAGGTTTTGCCCCAATAACACCAAGCGAGATAAAGAATTGTTAGAAGAGAATGCTGCTTATTTGCTTGGAGAAAAATATCAGTATTTGGCAGAAAGAATAATAACAGAATGGCACAATCAATGGTAATTGATAACACTATGGTGGATATCAGGAGACGTTGCTGTTAGTATACTTGTATGTATTCCACATTTCTGCTATAATAAAGATGCTCCTAAAGGAGCACGACCTTTACATACACCTTTGTATTCAAACATCAAAGCCAGTTGAACTGTAGGACAGAGCCAAGTATCACTTACTGAAAAAGAATAACGAAATTTTTCTCCGCCGATTTTTCAGAAAATTGATACCAGATTTTGATACCAAAACAGTACCAAACGGGCTGAGAACACAGAGAATACAGAGAAAAACGAAGCAAAACGAGAGAAATCTCACGGAAATTAGCCCAAAATAAGGCGAAAAGTAACTGTGGGAAAGAACTCGTAAGCGAGTGGGAATAAAGGTCAAAATTCTCTCAGCTCTCTGAGGTCCCACAGAGCCTCATTTTTCTCAAAAAAGCTTGATTTATCTCGTGTTTTCTCTACATTCTCAAGATTTGGAGTTTGAGTTGAGGTCAATTTGATCCCAAAAACAGAATAATTTCAAGTGGCTTTATAGTGATCCGCTCACCCTTATGCGAGTAAAGGTGAGCGGATTTCTTACATATCGGGACATTTCAGAGAAAATCGGGCGGTATCATGCTACCGCAACCCATCCTGGAGAATTTATTTGGTACTGTAAAAAGTAGTGTCAACTGGCTTTGGAGTTCCCATGTTTGATACCGTTGGTACACCAATTGGTACGTCTTTGTGAATAAAGACGTTCGGGATATTTTTTCTTGACCATACGAATATCGTACTATCATCTCAATTCTGATTTCATTTTTTATTCTGCAATGCAATGCGTTTCTCATTCAAGATAGTGTCTTATTGCAAGCCATTGACAATTCAGTCTACATGGTGTAGAATATAAGTGGTCTACAGCTTGTAGGCTGAAAGGAGGCGACCACAAATGAGTGATTATCAAATGGGTGCTGTGGAATCTCGTTTTGCCGATATTATCTGGGAAAACGAACCGATTTCCTCCGCCGAGCTTGCAAAGCGCAGCGAAGCATTGATGAAATGGAAAAAATCCACAACCTATACGGTTTTGAAGCGGCTTTGTGAAAAAGGTATTTTTCAGAATCAAAAGGGCATTGTGACCTCATTGATCTCAAGGCAGGAGTTTTACGCTATTCAAAGTGAAAAATTCGTAGCGGAAACATTCGGAGGTTCGCTGCCTGCGTTTCTGGCTGCATTCACAGCGCGAAAGCATCTGACGCCCGAAGAAGCGGCGCATCTGCGCCGGATGATTGCCGAATATGAGGAGGGCTGAAAATGGAATCGTTGTTTTTTACGATTTTGAACATGAGCATTACAGGGAGCTGGCTTGTCCTTGTTGTGATGGTGCTGCGGCTGTTGCTGCGCAAAGCGCCGAAAGCCCTTGCAGTGATGCTGTGGGCATTGGTCGGTATTCGGTTAATCTGTCCGTGGATGGTGGAAAGTCCTTTGAGTATGATCCCCAGTGTGGAGCCCATACCGGAGAACATATTGTATGCGCAAACACCTGCCATTGACAGTGGAGTTGCAGCATTGGATTCTGTTGTGAACCCTGTGATTTCAAGCTCTTTCGCACCGCTGCCGAGCGGAAGTCGGAATCTGCTGCAGACAATTGCGCTGGCGGCTTCGATGGTATGGATAATCGGTATGGCAGGTATGCTTTTGTATGCGGTGATCAGCTATCTGCGCATTCATCACAAAGTGCGGGAAGCGGCTTTCGTAAAAGAGAACATCTGGGTCTGTGATCATATTGATACCCCCTTTGTCTTTGGGCTGCTGCGTCCACGGATTTATCTGCCGTCCAATATGGAAAAGCCGGATGCCGATTATGTGATTGCACATGAAAAATCGCATCTTAAACGATTGGATCATCTATGGAAGCCCTTTGGCTTTTTGCTTTTGACCATCTATTGGTTCCATCCGTTGATATGGGCTGCCTATATCCTGCTTTGCAGAGATATCGAGCTGGCTTGCGATGAAAAAGTCATCGCGGGTATGGATACAGACGCCATCAAATCCTATTCCAATGCGCTGATCAATTGCAGTGTATCTCAAAAAATGATCATATCCTGCCCGCTTGCTTTCGGGGAAGTTGGAGTCAAGGGAAGAATCCGATCCATACTGCATTATAAAAAGCCCACACTCTGGATCATCCTTGCTGCGCTGGTTATCAGTATTGCAGCTGCGGTTTGCTTTTTAACCAATCCGCCCATCAATACAGAAATCTTTGGTGCAAATTACGAAACCGGAAAATGTCGTTTTAGCTTGGTGATCAGTGAGCAAAAGGAAACAAGGATCAATACATTGATGTTCGGCATACATTCGAATGGCGATGTTTATAAAGATTTCGGAGACGGATGCATCACTTTTCTCGGAACCCTTCAGAAATCCGAATTTACGCAGGCGGATCTCAACCGCATCATGCAAGAAGAAAATGGGCCTGAGATTCCTCTGGGAACCATTGTCAATGCCTATGAGATTCCCGGCAGCAGTGAGGAGGGCGAAGATATTTTTCTTCAAAACAAAGCCGGAGATGTATTTTATATTAAGCGGCTTGCTGATGGCGGCATCCTGAATGTATTCGAACTGATCAAAAACAACACTACACCACTGCTCTGTCTTGGGGAAGAATCGGATCCATCGGGTACTGTTTCGGATTCTTCCAATGACCCTGCGGATTCCACAAACAGCACCGAGCGCGCATTGAAGGAAAAATATCCGCAATATTTCGATTGTACCACTGATAAAGGTCTGGAAATCTATATTTGGCAAATGGCAGCAAATTCCTATTTCTGTGGATTGCTGCCCGGCAAAAACAGTAATTATACAGATAGTACACTGATGCGGCTTGTGCCTGCCACAATCGAAGAAATGAGAATCATTGTGGCTTCTTATCATCTGCCGCAGGAGGAGGTTGTGATTCTTCCGTTTCGCAATCCGATTTCCAGCTACTATTACGAAATTGATGATGCCTATTGTCAAAATCTAGAAGACCTGTTTTGGTCAGAAAGCGCAATTGTTCCGCCGGCAGATCGTAATCCGATCATCGACTACCCTCCAGCATTGCAGATGGAATTATTGTCCTAACGGCAAATGGTGAGAATTTGACCTATTGGGGCGAACAAGGCATCAATGCGTTTTATACACAATAAACCATATACCGCCCAAAACGGCTTGACAACCGGAATGTTCTGTGTTATACTTGCATTGTCGGAAGCTTTTCCGCTGCCGATCATCATCATTTCAGATAAGGAGTGTCTTTTTGAAGCATACCACGAAAAAGGAGATTGCAGCGTAAACGGGAGGTTTGCGAATACAATCTTACACAAGCCTCCCGTGTTTGGTCAACACATTTCAGGAGGAAAAACAATGAATAATAATGACTATATGATCCGTTTGGAAACAGAAAAAGACTATCGTGAAGTGGAAACACTGGCTCGTGAAGCGTTCTGGAATGTAAGCGTTCCCGGCTGCAATGAGCATTATTTGATCCATGTCATGAGACAGCATAAAGATTTTATTCCCGAGCTTGCTCACGTGATCGAAATTGATGGGAAAATTATCGGGTGCATTATGTATACAAAGGCAGAGCTTGCAGACGAAACCGGCAATATCAAGCCGATCGTCTCTATGGGGCCTCTTTGTATTCATCCCGATTATCAGCGCATGGGATACAGCAAGGTTCTCTTGGAACATACCTTTGAAATTGTAAAAAATATGGGATATGATACCGTTATCAATTTTGGCAATCCCGATAATTACGTTGCCCGCGGCTACAAAAGCTGCAAAAAGTACAACGTATGTTTTGAAGGCGATGTTTTCCCTGCGGCTTTGCTTGTCAAAGTGCTGAACGATGACGCTCTTGACGGCAGAAAATGGTTCTATCACCCCAATAATGCCGATGAGCCCTGCGGCGATACCGAAGCGGTTGCTGAATTTGACAAGCTCTTTCCACCAAAGGTAAAAGCATGGCAGCCCTCGCAGGAGGAGTTTTACATCCATAGTCACGCTTTCATCCGCGACTGAACAAATCGAACACCATAATACGTCTTTCCAATAATGCGTAATCCGCACACTCGTCCGGATATCGTTAACGGAGAAAAGCGAATGGTAAGTAACCCGAAAGGCATACCGCCTTTCGGGTTTTCTTTTTTCGTCGGGAACAGTAACCACAGTTACCCGAATGCATAAAAAGCTGCCGATTGAGATGATGTGTTTCATGATAACATCACTTCCGATCTTCGATCACACAACGATCTTCAATGCTATTGACTTTTTTGGGGAAACACGATACAATATAAATGACGCTTTATGCAAATTCTACACTGTTGGGAGGTTTTCCTGTATGAAAAAAGCATTTGTCATCATGCCTTATGATAAAAGCTTCAATCGCTTATATTCCATGATCATCCAGAATGCATTGGAAAAGAAAGGCTACGAATGTATTCGGCAGGATATGACCGGTCAAGGCGGTCATATCATGAAAAATGTAATTATCAATATTGCCGAATCGGATCTCGTGATTGCGGATCTTTCCGATCACAATTGGAATGTAGCCTATGAACTGGGTATTCGTCATACCATGAATCGCAATGGCACCATTCTGATGTGCCGTAAGGATCAGAAAGAATCGTTGCCCTTTGATATCAATGGTGTCAATGTTCTCTATTATGATTCCGATTGGATCGACAGCTTTTCAGAAGACACCATCATTGCAGAGCTGGAAAAACGCATTGCTGTTTGCGAAACCTGTTCTGCTGCCGATTCTGACAGCCCGGTGCATGATGTATTCACCGGATTGCCTGCACAGCTTTTACATGGTGCGATTCAGCAAGATGAGGAAATGGCAGAACGCCTGAAGCAGCTCCAGAAAGAAAATGCTAAGCTTCGGGAGCGTATGGAAAAAGCCGGTCTGAGCGATCAGCATACAGAGCACGCCGCCGATATCCGCCGAATCTTCAACGAAGCCATCGACAACAGCATCTATTACAGCGATGATGCTGTCAATAAACTGAAAGAATTCTGCAGCAAGGGTCTGAAACGAGAGTTCGCTGATTTCCTTGCCGATGTGTTGGAAAAAGGCTATCTGGATGAGGCTGACTGCAAAATTGTTTACAGATTATGCCGTGACCATATCAAAATCCCGCCGCTGACCAAAGTTTTTCTCGAACACGCTGCCAAGCTCTATCCCGATAATGAAGAGCTGAATATCTATCTTGCCAATGAGCTCGGCAAGAGCTATGAAAATCGTGAGCAGGCACTTGTCATCGCTAACGATATGATCGGCGTGAACAAGCGAAACGGCAAATATGAAAGCACCAAACACGTAACTTATAACGTCATTGTCGCTTTCTTCAACTTGTATCTGCGTCTGAAAAAATACAAAGAAATCCTTCAGCTTAAGGATGTTCTGCTGCAGGAATACAGAAGAAGTGCCACACAGGCTTTGATTTACAGAAATGCGGCACTGGCACATCTGAATCTGGAACAATTGGAGGAAGCTGAGCAGAATTGCCGTATTGCCATGACCCATGCGCCCGAAAACGATATGGGCCACTACATCCAATACCGGATCTATCGTGCTTGTGAAAACTTTTCGGCAGCTTATATGGAGATGGAACAATCCATTTCCTGTGCACCTACCAACGAGGATAACTTTTACGCAATGGCAGGCTTTATCTGCGATGAAAACTATGCACGTACCTCCTTGGAGGAAGAGCCGCATCTGATCCACTCCAGTGATGTGAGAAGCTATGCTGTTCCGTTTATTATCTATGCTTTGCACCTTTATCGGAACAATTGCAGCCAAGCCGTTGCCTTTTTACGGCGCAACGGATTCGATTCTGATGCAGAACGCTGTATCAAGGCATTCCATCAAAATACCGATCCGCTGTCCGCATTCAATGATCTGGATTTCGCTTTTGTAAAGTATTGCATCGAGACAAAATCCAAGCTCGAAAACTAAATGCTCTTTTCTCAATAAAAAAACCGGCAGACCACATCACGGTCTGCCGGTTTTGCTGTTATGCGCTTTGATCGTATTTGTCTTGCGTGTTATCTTGCAAAACAAAAAACGCTGCTTATGATACATCTCGGTATCATAAGCAGCGTTTGCATTGGCTAAGACGATCTCAATAATGATTTGTTAGGATCACTGATTCCAGCTCTCCAGCTCACGATACAAGCCAAGATACAGCTCGGCAGAATTTGCCCAGCTGAAATCTGCACGCATCGCATTGTTCATAATGCTCTTCCAACGTTCCGGCTGATAATAAGCATCTCTTGCACGGCAAACTGCACCAAGCATATCATGGGCATTATAGGTCTTGAACGTAAAGCCGGTACCGTTTTCACCGCCTGCATCCTGCACAGAATCTCGCAACCCGCCGGTTTCTCTTACGATTGGCATGGTGCCGTAACGCATCGCATACATCTGTGCCAGACCGCAAGGCTCACTCTGTGAAGGCATTAAAAACATATCGCAGCCGGCATAGATCTTGCGGGAGAGTGCCGGTACAAAGCCCAATGTCACACTCACCTGTTCCGGATACCGCCATGCCATTTCACGGAAGAAATCCTCATAGATCCGCTCGCCGCTGCCCAACACCGCAAATCGCAGTCCCTGCTGCAGCATTTCTTCAAATACATAGCGGATCAGATCAATACCCTTATGGGCAACAAATCTTGTGCAGATACCAATCAGAGGCGTATCGCTCTGGGGCAGGCCAAGCTCTGCTTCCAGCGCACGCTTACAGGCATTTTTTCCGGTCGGCTTCTTGATGCTGTAATGCTGATACGGTGCTGTCAATGTTTCGTCGGTTTCAGGATTATAGCTTTCCACATCAATACCATTGAGAAAACCGGTGAGCTTATATTGCTTATTGGTCAAAGCACGATCCAGACCATGACTATACCACGGATCCAGAATCTCCCATGCATAACTGGGGCTTACCGTAGTGATCTTGTCAGCAGTCTCAATAGCACCCTTCATCATATTGACATTGCCATCATATTCCAGCAGATTAGCGTGGTACATGGGAATGCCCATCAGCTCATTGATAACCTCCATGCCATATTTGCCCTGATAAGCAATATTATGAATGGTAAATACAGTGCGAATATTATCAAACCCCTCTTGATACTTATAGAAAATTTGATAATACACCGGTGTCAGCGCAGTCTGCCAGTCGTTGCAATGCAGCACTGCCGGCTTAAAATCGATCACACGAAGCATCTCAAGGATGGCACGGCTGAAAAAGACAAAGCGCTCACAATCATCATAGAAGCCATAGATGCCGTCACGTTTGAAATAGTATTCGTTATCGATAAAGTAGTAGGTCACACCATTGGAAACCGCAGAAAACACACCGCAATACTGCTTTCTCCATGCCACATCAACGGTGATGGAAGCCAAAAAAGTCATGGTTTCCCGCATTTCATCGCTGATCGATTTGTAAAGCGGAATGACAACTCGGCAATCATGCCCTTTTTGATTCAATGCAAGAGGCAATGCACCTGCTACATCCGCCAATCCACCGGATGCAACATAAGGTCTTGCTTCACTGGATGCAAATAAAATATTCATAAATCAGGCTCCTTTCTTTTTCGATATGTTAGCGCAAAAGGATCAGATCTGTGCGCCTTTGCCAATGAACAGCGGATATCCCTTGGAACCGGTCAACTGACGCTCGTCCGCAATTCTTACATTCTTATCGGTAATCACATTGCGGATGGAACAGCGTTCTCCGATCACAGTATCCTGCGTAATAATACTGTCACGCACAACAGTACCCTTACCGATCCGTACACCACGGAACAGTACACAGTTTTCCACTTTGCCCTCGATCACGCAGCCATCTGCAATCAAAGAATTCTTGATATGAGATTCCAGACCAAAGCGTACCGGCGCATTATCCTTGGTTTTGGTGTAAATCGGAGCCGTTTTGGTAAAGAGCGCCTCTCGATTCTTGGTATCCAGCAACGCCAAATTCGCTGCAAAATAGCTGGGCAGCGAATCGATTCTGGAATAATACCCTTTGTGCTCATAAGCAAATACACGATAGTTTGCAGAACGATCCAACAAAATATCCCGGCGGAAACTGTATCGGTTCCGGCTCATGGATTCCTTCACGATCCGACGTAAGAATTCCTTGCTCATGATATACATATCAAGACCCAAATTGCATTCGCCGGTCATAGGCGGATCGATCATTACATCATTGATAAAGCCATCCTCACCCACACCGAAAACCGTAGCCGAGGTCTCTGTTGCCTGATCATAAAAGCCCTTGGCATAGATCGCAGTGATATCTGCACCGCTGCGGATATGCTGTGCCACAACAGGACGATAGTCGATCGTTGTGACAATATCACAGTCCGTCAGCACCACATAGTCTGCATTGGAATGCTCAACAAAGCTCCATACGTTGCCCAGTGCATCCAGACGGCCACTATAAATGGTAGAGCTGGTATGGCTAAACGGCGGCAGAAGATGCAATCCACCGTTTTTCCGTGCCAGATCCCATTCTCTGCCGGAGCCGACATGATCCAACAAAGAGCCATAATTGCGCTTGGTGATCACGCCTACCTGTGAAATGCCGGAATTTACAAAATTCGACAACGGAAAATCGATCAGACGATAACGGCCGCCAAACAGCACCGAGCCCATGGTGCGCAGCTTCGTCAGATCCATTATTGCTGAATCATGGATACTGGCAAATACCAGTCCCAGAACATTTTGATTGGTTCTTATCATGATATACGCCTCCCCTTAAATATCTTCCGAAAGAATCTGCTTGGGGGCAACTTCCTTGCCTTCACCGATGGTCACATTATGACCGACCACAGCAATTCCCCATTCATCACGATTCTCCTGGTATTCTTCGGGGCTTCTGCCGATGTGGGCATTCTGTCCCACAACGCAGTCCTCTCCGACGATCGCATATTCTACCACCGCACCTGCCTTGATGACTGTGCCGGGCATCACAATACTGTACTGTACCTTGGCGCCCTCTTCAATGACAACACCGGAGAAAATTACAGAAAAATCTACCTTGCCATTGATCACAGAACCTTCGGTGATCATCGCATTTTCCACCTCAGCAGATGCACCGATATATTGCGGCGGCATGTTGTCATGGCGGGAATAGATCTTCCATTCCTTATCATAGAGATCCAAGGGCTCACTGGGGCTTAACAGATCCATATTGGCATCCCACAGTGAATCCAATGTACCTACATCCTTCCAATAGCCTTCAAAGGTATAGGCAAACAGACGCTCCCCATTGGCAAGCATAGCAGGAATGATATCTTTGCCGAAATCCTTAGAGCCGGTATTGGCATTCTCGTTCTCGATCAGATATTTCTTCAGCTTTTCCCATGTAAAGATATAGATACCCATTGAGGCCAATGTCGATTTCGGCTCTTTCGGCTTTTCCGTGAAATCTACCACACGAAGTTCTTCATCACAGGTCATAATACCCATACGACTTGCCTCAGAAAGCGGCACATCCAAGACAGCAATGGTCAGATCTGCTTGGTTTGCCTTATGGAAATCAAGCATTTTGGAGTAATCCATCTTATAGATGTGATCGCCGCCCAGCACAACAACATATTCAGGATGATAACGCTCAACAAAACTGATATTCTGATAAATAGCATTTGCCGTACCCTCATACCAAGAAGCACCGGCTGCGGTCTGATACGGGGGCAGTACATGAACACCGCCATGGAGCTTATCCAGATCCCACGGCTGACCGTTGCCGATATAATCATTGAGCACCAAAGGCTGATATTGCGTCAGTACGCCGACCGTATCAATGCCGGAATTGGTGCAGTTGGAAAGCGGAAAATCGATCAGGCGATATTTGCCGCCAAAAGGCACCGCAGGCTTTGCCATATCCTTGGTCAGAGCGTATAAACGACTGCCTTGGCCGCCTGCCAGCAGCATAGCTACACATTCTTTTTTAATATACATTCAGTAAAGGCCTCCTTTATTCTTTCGCAGTCAAACAAGCAGACTGTATTTGTCATAATGTTTCGTTAATTATTGAGACAATTCCGATTTTTTAGCAGCTGATCTTGCTTTCTTTCCGGCAGCGGATTTCTTGGCGGCGGTTTTCGGTTTGGTTTCCGTTGCGGCAGCGGCAGTACGCTTTTTTCGTGGTGTGCACTGATAATACTGTACCGAAAGCGGCGGCAGGGTCAGGGCAACCGATTGATCAAAGCCATGCATAGGCAGTTTCTTCGTGCGCACCGAGTTCAGCGCTGCACCGCTTCCGCCGAATTCTGCGGCATCGGAATCCAGCACCAGACGATACGTGCCTGCATAAGGAACACCAATGCAGTACTCCTCCCGCTGAACAGGAACAAAATTGCAAACCGCCACAATTTCATTGCCGTTATCGTCAATACGTCGGAATGCGATCACGCTCTGGCGATAATCGTCATTGCTGATCCATGAAAAACCGCCCCAGGAATCATCATTCTGCCACAGCGCCGGTGTATTCAGATAGAAGCGGTTCAACGCCTTTGAAAACTCCAGCAGCTGCTGATGTGCAGGGTATTGCAGCAGCAGCCAATCCAGCTCGGTTTTATAATCCCACTCTTTCATCTGACCGAATTCCTGCCCCATAAACAGCAGCTTTTTGCCGGGATGCGCAGTCATATAGGAAAGAAACGCACGGTAGGAAGAAAACTTCTGCTCATAAGTGCCGGGCATTTTCTCGATCATCGAACACTTTCCATGCACGATTTCATCATGAGAGATCGGCAGCACATAGTTTTCAGAGAAACAATAGAAGAATGAGAAGGTCAGCTTCTCATGATTAAAAGCACGATACAGCGGATCCATGGACATATAACAAAGCATATCGTTCATCCAGCCCATATTCCACTTGAAATTAAAACCCAAACCACCGATATCCGTAGGCTTTGTTACCAATGGCCATGCCGTAGATTCCTCGGCAATCATCAGCACCTCGGGATGCCGTGCAAACACCGTCTCATTCAGCTCCTTGAAGAAAGAGACCGCCTCCAAATTCTCGTTGCCGCCATTCTGGTTGGGACGCCACTCGCCGCCTCTGCGATCATAATCCAGATACAGCATGGAAGCTACCGCATCCACACGCAGTCCGTCAATATGAAATGCACTCAGCCAATGACAGGCAGAAGAAATCAGAAATGCACGCACTTCGGGTCTGCCATAATCAAACACACGTGTTCCCCAGCCTTTATGCTCCATTTTCAGCGGATCACTGTATTCATAGCAGCAATCACCGTCAAATTGATATAATCCATGCGCATCCTTGGGGAAATGTGCAGGCACCCAGTCGAGAATCACACCGATTCCTGCTTGGTGGAACATATCTATCATCTGACGGAAATCATCGGGTGTGCCAAAACGGGAAGTCGGTGCAAAATAGCCTACCACCTGATAGCCCCAGGAGCCATCAAAGGGGTATTCCGTTAGCGGCATGAACTCGATATGCGTATAGGAAAGCGACTGCATATACGGGATCATCTGCTTGGCAAATTCCACATAAGAAAGCGGATTACCGTCCTCATAGGTGCGCCAAGAATTCAAATGCACCTCATAAATGTTCATGGGGCTTTTATAAACATTGGTCTGTTTTTTCTTTTCAAACCAAGCAGCATCCTGCCAGGTATATTCCGATTCAAAAATGCGAGAAGCGGTATGCGGTGCCGTTTCATAGTGCATCGCATAGGGATCCGATTTCATCAGCACCGTCCCGGATCGGGTCTCAATACTGTATTTATAGGTAGTAAATTGAGGCAGACGCTTGCATCTTGCCTGCCATACACCGTCAGAGACCTGCTCCATAGGCATTGCGCTGCGATTCCATTCATTGAATTCGCCTACAACAGAAATACTCTTTGCATGCGGTGCCCAAACCCGAAAAACAGTATATTGTCCCCTGCCACGTTTTTCTGTATGCGCACCAAAATATTGCTGTGCGTCAAAATTTCTTCCTTGATAGAACAAATAAAGAGGAAACGCATCAGGATTTTTCCGGCTGGTTTCATCCGAAGAACTCATAAATTAAATCCAAGGCCATTCAGAAAATCTGTCGGCACGATCCTTTCTTTAGAAATAAAAACAAATATGCTGCTGCACCCAGACTAAAGCAGTAATTCTAACATATTTATTTTATCATATCTTGCCCGCTCTTTCAAGCATTTCTGAGAATCCCTAAAAAAATTTATGAGTTCTTCCAATTTCTCTGATAGTTTTTAGTCCTTTTGCACAACATTCAGAAATTCATTTTTTGTTTTTTACTAAAAAATGAACGAATATTTAGGTGGTTTCTTGCTCTTTTCCTGCGATCATTGCCGCCAGCACCGTCACGTCATCCTTCGGAATTCCCATTGCATCCCGCTGTGCTTTTGCACATACACTATGGGCAAGTTCCTGCAAATCACCGCCCTGTGCCAAGCGCTGTCGGATATAGGGATACAAAGAATCATCCAGTCCGTCCGAAAGCATAAACAGCATATCTCCCGGTGCAAGCTTTAGTACGGTTGTATAAGGCTCTGCTTTTGGCAGTATGCCGATGGGCACGGTTGCTGCCTGACAAAGCGTGATCCGTTCTCCGTGTTTGATAAAGGTAGGCCCGGCACCGTATTTGTATAATGTAACCGCAGCAGTATCGGTGCAGATCTTTGCCACATCCAATGTCGCAAAGCGTTCTTCACCCGATTTGGTCAGCATAATGGCATTGACCATACGAGCAGCCTCTGCACAATCCATGCCCGATTGCACCAACTGTCGGAAATTTGTCAGCACGATCCTTGCATCAACTGCCGCATGACGGCCTGTCCCCATACCATCGGAAAGCACCAGATATTCATAGCCTTCACTGTCAGTAAAACGAACCCAGCCATCACCGCAAGGCTCCTCCTCACTGACAGCACATTGTGCCGCAGCCGTCACAATCATATAATTCCCCTTGCTATGCAGCACCAACCGATGCTCATCACCGGCAGTATCCAAACCGTTGCAAAGCAGCGGACGATGCAAGGCGTCGGAAAGGCATTCGGTGATCGCCTGCAAATCGGGCGTAAAATGAGCAGGAATATACAATTCGATCGTCATGCGCTGATGCTCGGATACTGATACGGCTGCTGCCCGCAGAGGCACGCCAAAGCGTTCCAACGTTTCGGTTACAAAGCGGGTGCTCTCATTACTGTATTGACGCTGCAGCTGATGTCCCGCGCGGCTCAGCAACGCTTCTGTCACACGCATCTGCGTAAACAGCATTCCTTGTGCATCCCGAAGTCGGGCAGCCAATGTACGGGCAGCAGCATTTTGACGCTTTGCACGCATGAATTCCTCTGTAACTCGCTCGGGGCGCAGACAACCCTCCGGACTTTCCAACGGCTCGGAAAGCCCTGCCTGCTCCATACGCTGAAAGCATGCTCCGGTATCTGCCTGTGCACTTTCCCAGCAAGTGCTTCGGCTGCGGCATTTCCCGCAAACTGTTTCGCAAACCCGATCGGCAACCCGTCCCTGCGGCTCACCACGGGTCAGCATATTGGCAATCCGTTCTGCCGAGCCTCGTACTCCGGCTATGGATTGTGACATGAATTCCATTTTAGCGCCGGCAAGAGCTGCAATTCCTGCCTCTTGATCGTGAATCTGCAGCAATGCATCTGCCAGCTCGGCGGCAGGCAAAAACAGATACAATATCCCGCCGATGAGAAAATTCACAAATGTCAGCGCTGCCGCAGCACCCTGTCCGGAAAGCATCGTACCAATGCCGCAAATACTGCTGTACAGACAGAAAACAGCGCTTTTATGCCATGAAACACAGTAACCGACTACCAATCCCGCCAGCGGCAGCATCGCTGCCATACCTGCCCGATCGGCATCAACCAGCAAAAAGGCACAGGCATTGAGCGTGCCGCAAAGCACGCCGCCGATAGCCCGATATCGCTTTGCTGCAAGCAGCAGCAAAAGTCCCGAAAGCATCTCGCCTACACTGATCAGATAAATTCTTGCCGCGCAAATTGCCGCCAGCATTACCACATAGCACACCGATGCATATAACGCATCCGTACCGCACAGCCGCAGTGGGAAACCGTTGCGGCACCGCTTGCGCAGATTGGCTGCACTCAATGCAAAGCCGACTGCGCATGCGGTATAAAACAGCCACACAAGCCAATCAGCACCACGCACCAATCCTGCCAAGCCGAAAATTCCCACCACAGAAGCAATACCGCCGGAAACGATCAGCGCCGCCAAGGAAGGCTTGTCCCGTTCGCCAAACATCCAGCGAAGCAGAACCGTCAGTACCAGCGTACAAATCAGAAGCGGCAATTCTGCATTGGAGCCGGTAAGAAAATACGCCAATACACCACCTGCCAGCACTGCCAGAGAATATAGCGGTGGCAGTGCTGCAGCCAGCGCATGGGGCAGCGGGAGCCGCATACCATTGTATTGTGCCGCTCCCAACAAACAGGATGCCGCCATGCACAAGCATAATGTCAGCACACGGTAAATCTGCGGTTTGTTCCGAATCTCATCCAAAGTAATCATTGTCATCCCTCTTTCTGCGTGTCACAGGCAAAAATTCTCTTCTTATATCCTATGTATACACCCTGCACGCTTAATTCTTGTACTTTCGTACTCTGTTATTATACTGCTGCTGCCATGCCGATTTTTGTCAAAATAAAGAGGGATGCCGCATTTTTTTGCAAATATTCTTTTGCTTTGCGGATTTCCTGAAGCCTCAACACAAAAAGAGAACGGATCCTCTGTTCGGATCCGTTCTCTTTTTGCTTTTATGATTTGGTTATTCAGGGAAATTACCGCTTCCTACAACAGTACTGCCGGCTGCCAAAGGAATTCCCTCCTCGATGATCACTTGTCCGTAAATATCGGTAAGCCGGAAGGTATATGGGCCCTTGCCGGCACCGGAATAGGTAAAGTAATTGTCCGAACGGCGCTTCAGCGTCGTGTAGCTGCCATCCGATTTCATGATCTCGACGCTGTAAATAGGATACACATGATTGCGTACCTGCATAGAAAACCAAGAGGATGAGCTGTCAGGAGAAAATAAAAATGTCACAGGGGTATCGGTAGGAAAGGGTGCGATCGTCCATGTGATATTCAAACGGCCTGTGCTGGTTGGTGCTAATTGCTGAAATGCATTGACATTCAAATCCAGATGTCCTGTGCCTTGTCCGGAAGAATCCGTCACATATACATCCACTGCATTGCCATTGGATGCAACCACATGCAGATAGGCACCTGCCAGCATCGCACCGTTATAATCAGCAGAATTGATCGCTGTCACATAAATGCCATCAGGGATCGGCGCAAGAGATGCATGGCCGCTGGTAATACCGCCGTTATAATAGGTAGCCTGACCTGTATGTACAGTATCCTTCGGTTCCAGAAGCCATTGCGCCGGCGGATCGTCATTGAGCCCCAGTGAAGAAAATCCCATAAGATGGCTGTCGATCAAATACATATCGATCAACGCACCGCTCTCGGGATGTTCCATTGCCTCTCGTTTTTTCAGCACCACGTCAAATGCCGAAAGCACCTTATCACCATCCATATCATAGGTGTTGGCAGAGGCTGAGGTCACCAGCAGCAGATTGGCAAGCAGCAATGCAGCAAGAATACCTGCGCTGTACCTTCGCGGCAGCTTTTTGTCGGAATGATTCATATTTCCTCTCCTTGTTGAGAATCATCAGATGCTGTCTCTTGTGTTCTGTCGGATTCCGGCATATCGTAGATCCCTCTCACCTGCTTGCATCGAGGATCTTCCGACATCGGATCTTTTTTTCGAAAACGCAACAGGATCGCATCTGCTTTTTTTGCCATCCAGGGTGTAAGCACCGCAAGCAAAAAAATGATCGCAAAAATCAATAGAAATGTAAAGCCGTATTTTAATAGGACTGTCATAAAATCCGTGTTTTCCGCAGTCATACCTTAACGATCTCCTTCCCCTTCACCACAGGGCGGCTGCGCATCCTTGGTGATGAACACCGCAAAAGGCGGACAGCCGGTTCGATTGGGAAACTGACATTGCAACACAGTATAATAACGACTGTCCAACGATTGAAAATAATGCAGCAGCGCATCTCGTTCCGAAAATCCATTTGCTCCGCCGTAATACACGCAAAGAGATAATGCGCCGCCAACCTTCAGAAGCTTCAGGCTGGCATCCAATGCAGCGATACTGGATTCGGCATGCGTAAAGATCTCATGACTCCCTTTGGGAAGCCAGCCGAAATTGAATACGATCGCAGATACAGTGCCTTCTTCGGCATATTGCAGCAGGTGTTCATGTGAATCCAGATGCAGCTCCGCCCGCATACCCTGCTGCTCCAATAGCACGCGGGTACTCTCAATCGCTTCGGGCTGGATATCAAAGGCAAGCACACGACCTGTTTCTCCCACAAGAGAGCAAAGCAAAGCGGTATCAAAGCCTCTGCCGGCAGTTGCATCAATGCACAGATCTCCCGGGCATACCTTCTGCTGTAAAAAGCTGCGTGCCAAATCCAATACACCCAACTGGCGCTGCCCGGGCTTCTTCTCTTTCTGATTCATACGTAAAATACCTTTCGATCCTCCAGACGCAGGCAGGCCAATCTGCCGCCGGCATCGGGAAATACTGCACCGCAGTCAATATTAATGAAAGATTCGGTGAAATACACCTCTGCCTTTGCACCCTCAGGCAAAAATGCGATGGTGGGAGTATGTCCGAAGATCAGTACCTCCTCAGTATCGTATACAGTATCCGGCTGCGGACGGGCGCAAAGAAAATCTTCGGCAGCATATGCGGTAAGCGGTTTGTTTTTTTCAAAATTCTGTAATCCGCTGTGCGTCAGCAAATAAGACACACCGCCTACAACACAACGGTCATACAACCGAAACTCGGTCAGATATTGCAGCACTGCCTGTCGCTGTGCAGGCGAAAGTGCAAGATACTGCATTAATGTAACCTCGCCGCCGTTTTGTACCCACGGCGTACAAAGCTCTTGGATATCGGTAAAATATCGTTCATAGAAATTTTCGGGCGTTGCCTGCGGCGGCAGCTTTTCCGCACAGCGCAGAAACAACTCCTCGTGATTTCCCATCAGCGGATATACATTGACCCGATTCATGCAATCCAGCAGCAATGGGATCGGCTGTGCACCTCGATCCACAAAATCGCCCAGCAAAAACAGATCATCGCTGTCCTTCAAGCCGATTTGTTCGCACATCTGCAGAAACTGTGCGTGACAACCATGCAGATCGCTCATTACATATGTCATAGCAGCACTCCTTTTCTCAGAGATTGCCGGTCAGATGCATCAAAACAGAAAGTGCTGTAAGAGGTGCCGTTTCGCAGCGCAGGATCCGTTTGCCCAACCATACCGGAATCACGCCATGATCCTTCAGCACTGTGATCTCCTCGGGGTCGAAACCGCCCTCGCTGCCTACCATAATCGCATAAGAGCCGGAATCCGCATCAACAGCTGAAAACGATATCCCGCCTTCTGCTTCATAAAGCACCACAGCCGTTTGCGCATCCTTCATTTGTTTTGCAGCCTGCTCCAATGTGCAAAGCGAGCCGATCGTCGGAATGCAGCCTCTGCCCGATTGCATGGCGGCAGCACGAGCGATCTTTTCATAACGGCTGCGTTTTTTCTCAAACTCCGCAGGTGTCAATCGTGCCACACAGCGCCGTGTCAATACCGGTACGATCGCCGTCACTCCCAGCTCAACAGATTTCTGTACGATCTGTTCCAGCTTGTCTGCTTTGGGCAGCGCCTGATATAATATAACCGAAATGGAAGGTTCTGCCGCACAAGGCGCAGCTTCCAGAATATGCAATGTGATCGTATCCTGGGAAATACTGTCAATTTCGCATTGGTAATCTATGCCATGTGCACAGACCGTTACTGCTTCCCCTTTTCTCATTCGCAGAGAAAACCCAATATGACGAGCGTTTTCATCGGTCAGATAAGGGTTTGTTTCACTGAAACTGTCATCAAAAAAACGCGGCATTCTCGTCTCCTTTCCAATGCTCATATCTCCTCATTTTACAGTATAACACAGATTTCGACAAATTGCAAGTCCGGACACCGATGCAGTTCTCGTTTCACTGAGGAAATCCCGACTCTCTGTCCTTGACTTCTCTGACGTAGTATGGTATAATAGTATGAATATGTAATTGCTGTATTGACCTTGCAGACAGGAGGCAGACCGATGAAGAAGAAAATTGGCTTCGATAATGCAAAATATCTCAAAACGCAATCCGCTCATATCCGGGAACGTATTGCTCAGTTTGGCGGTCGTTTGTATCTTGAATTCGGCGGAAAATTATATGATGACTATCATGCTTCCCGTGTATTGCCGGGCTTTCAGCCGGACAGTAAGCTGCGGATGCTGCTGCAGCTGAAAAAGGAAGTCGAAATTGTCATTGCCATCAACGCTTCGGATATTGAAAAAAACAGGATCCGCGGCGATCTGGGCATTACCTATGATACCGATGTACTGCGGTTGATCGAATTGTTCCGCAAAAAGGGTCTTTATGTCGGCAGCGTAGTCATGACGCAATATTCCGATGAACCGGCTGCCGCAAAATTCCAGCAGCGTCTGGAGGATCAGGGCATTCGTGTTTACCGTCATTACCATATTGAAGGATATCCGTCCAATCTGCCGTTAATTCTTTCGGAAAACGGATTCGGCAGAAATGAATACATCGAAACCTCCCGCCGTTTGGTCGTAGTCACTGCTCCCGGTCCCGGCAGCGGCAAAATGGCCGTCTGTCTCTCGCAGATCTACCAAGAGCATCTGCGTGGTCAACAGGCCGGCTATGCAAAATTCGAAACCTTCCCTGTCTGGAATCTGCCCCTGCGTCATCCGGTCAATGCTGCCTATGAAGCCGCTACCGCCGATCTCAACGACATTAATATGATCGACCCCTTCCATCTGGAAGCATATGGCCAGACAGCGGTCAATTATAACCGCGATGTAGAAGTGTTCCCTGTGCTCACTGCCATGTTTGAACAGATTCTTGGAAAATCGCCCTATCAGTCTCCAACCGATATGGGTGTCAATATGGCCGGCTTTTGTATTGTGGATGAAGATGTTGTCTGCCATGCCGCAAGACAGGAAATCATTCGTCGAGTATTCGGAGCACGATGCCAATTGCGGCAATCTGCCATCGACGCCGATACCTTCTATAAGCTTGAACTGTTGATGCAGCAGGCAAATCTTTCCGAAGCCGACCGACCTGTGGTGCAGCGCGCCAGAGAAATCGCTGAGGAAACCGGCGAACCGGCTGCCGCACTGCAGCTTCCTAACGGCAAAATCGTAACAGGACGCACCACTGATCTTATGGGCGCTGCTTCTGCATTGCTGCTGAATGCCCTCAAATCTTTGGGCAGGATCAATGATGATATCTTGCTGCTGAGCCCCACGGTCATTGAACCCATTCAGCATCTCAAGGTCGATCATCTGGGTAATGAAAATCCTCGTCTCCATACCGATGAAACACTGGTTGCGCTTTCCATCTCTGCTGCTACCAGTCCCACTGCAGAGCGTGCCATGACACAGCTTGCAAAACTCCGCGGCTGCGAAATGCACTCTACTGTCATTCTCTCTCAGGTAGATAACCGTACCTTGCAGCGACTTGGCATCAATCTCACCTGTGATGCACAATTCCAGAGCAATCGGCTTTATCAGAAATAAACAGGGGATCTCCTGTTTCATACTCTTTACAGCATACCGGCCGTGATGATTCATCGAATGCATCACGGTCGTATTTTTTGTCCTGCGCTTTATGCATCACAACAATGTGCTCCGCCCTGTCTTTTCTGATCGTTATTACAGCTTGCTATAAAATGCATATTGCTGCTTGTTGGTAAATATAGAAATTTATTCATTTTGACAGAAAAACACTTGCTTTTTTTTGTCGAATATGGTATCATAAACGGTAAGAAGCGTTAGTCGGTTTTGCATCACCGCAGGGCAGGCTTTGCTTTGAACGAAATTTCGCCTTCGGGCAGATTGGAGACAATAGTGGATAAACCAAGCAAAGAGTTCAAGCCATATGTTCCGGCAGAAAAAATTACGCCGGAAATTACCTTCACCTCGATCTTTATCGGCGTTTTGCTTGCCGTCATTTTCGGTGCAGCCAATGCCTATCTGGGTCTGCGTGTGGGCATGACCGTTTCGGCATCAATCCCGGCAGCCGTAATTGCCATGGGCGTCATTCGAGTGATCATGAAGAAAAACTCGATTCTCGAAAGCAACATCGTACAGACCATTGGCTCCGCCGGTGAATCTCTGGCAGCAGGCGCGATCTTCACTCTGCCGGCATTGTTCCTGTGGGCAGCTGAGGGTACCATGGACAAGCCCAGTATCTTCGAAATTACATTGATCGCTTTAGTGGGCGGTCTGCTGGGCGTATTTTTCATGGTACCGCTTCGCAATGCATTGATCGTCAAGGAACATGGTACTCTTCCTTATCCGGAAGGTACCGCCTGCGCAGAAGTGCTGTTGGCAGGCGAAAAAGGCGGCGCTAACGCCTCAACTGTTTTTGCAGGTATGGGCTTTGCCGCATTGTTCAAGTTTATCATCGATGGTATTAAGGCTGTGCCCGGTGAAGTATCCGTGCGATTCAAGGGCTTTGCCGGTGAGATCGGTACACAGATCTATCCTGCCGTAATGAGTGTTGGTTATATTTGCGGCGCACGAATTTCTTCGTTCATGTTCGCCGGTGGTGTATTCAGCTGGATGGTGCTCATTCCGCTGATGGTGTTGTTCGGTGAAAATGCCATTCTCTATCCCGGTGTGGATCAGACCATCGGTGAAATGTATGCCGCAGGCGGTGCCAGCGCTATCTGGAGCTCCTATATCCGTTACATCGGTGCCGGTGCACTGGCGGCCGGCGGTATCATCAGTCTGGTAAAATCTCTGCCGCTGATCATCAATACCTTCCGGGGAGCGCTCAAGAGCATGAAAGGCGCCGGTGCAGCTTCCGGTCTGCGTACAGAAAATGATCTCAATATGAAATTTGTTCTTGCAGCAATTGCTGTATTGACCTTGCTGGTCTGGCTGATTCCTGCAATTCCCGTAAATCTGATCGGCGCAATCATTGTTGTAGTATTCGGCTTCTTCTTTGCCACAGTTTCCTCCCGTATGGTTGGTCTGGTCGGCAGCAGCAATAACCCTGTATCGGGTATGGCAATTGCGACTTTGCTGATTTCCACGCTGATCCTGAAGTTCACCGGCGCAAACGGTGCTGCTGGCATGAGCGCAGCCATCGCCATCGGCTCTATTATCTGTATCGTTGCTGCGATTTCCGGCGATACCTCACAGGATCTTAAGACCGGCTATATCCTTGGTTCTACTCCCAAGAAGCAGCAGATCGGTGAGATCATCGGTGTATCTGCTTCCGCACTTGCGATCGGCGGCACACTGTATTTGCTGGACAGCGCATGGGGCTTTGGTTCTCAGGAGCTGGCTGCACCGCAGGCAACGCTGATGAAGATGATCGTGGAAGGTGTAATGAGCGCTGAGCTGCCTTGGAATCTGGTGCTGATCGGTGCTATGGTCGCAGTCATTATCGAAGTCATCGGTATTCCTGTATTGCCCTTTGCCATTGGTGTTTATCTGCCCGTACAGCTCAATGCCTGTATTATGGCTGGCGGTCTGATCCGTCTGGCTCTGGATAAGATGAAGGGTGATGAGGAGAAAAAGAAAAATATTATCAGTGATGGTATCCTGTTCTGCTCCGGTATGATCGCCGGCGAAGGACTCGTCGGTATTCTGCTGGCCTTGCTTGCGATCTTCGGCGTTGCAGATATCATTGATCTTTCCAGCAAATTCAACTTGCCTGAAGTTGTAACCTCTATTGGAAGTCTGGTCGTATTTGGCCTGATCATCTTAACATTGCTGAAGTTCTCTCTATGGAAAAAGCGTACGGCAACGCAATCAAAGGAAGCTGGCGAATAATGGCAAAAGCAAAACAACAATCCTTTGATCTGTCGGCAATGTATCCGATCCGACCGGCCCATATTCCATGGTCGCAGGATGAAACCGGTGCTGTAACACTGGATATTGAGAATAAAGGCGCTGTTAATCGCATTGCCCAGAAGCTTTTGAAGAAACCGAGAATTTCTCACATCCATTTGGATGAGATCGGCAGCTTTGTTTGGCTGCATATGGATGGAAACACCAATCTTTTGTCCATTGGCGATGCACTTGAGACTGCGTTCGGTGAAAAAGCACAGCCAACTTATGAACGTCTCACACAATTCTTCCGCATTCTGGAAGAATATCGGTTCGTAGAATGGCGCAATTCACCGCCGGAAGAAGCATCTTCTCCCTCATAAATCAAAGCATCCCGAAAAGCGTATCTTTTCGGGATGCTTTTTTATTTTGCTGTCTCCTTTGATCCATAAAACAGATCCACCCTTGTTCTCAAGAGAAAAGGGTGGATCATCTTGATTATATATTGAAATAACAGGATATCAATAGGACTGCGGTACAGTCTCAGCAGCACTGTCTGCACGAACAACCTGTACGTCATGATACGTGCTCATACCGGTACCGGCAGGAATCAGCTTACCAATGATAACATTCTCCTTCAAACCGAGCAGGTAATCGCTCTTGCCGCGAATTGCAGCATCAGTCAGAGCCTTTGTGGTCTCCTGGAAAGAAGCTGCCGACAAGAAGCTTTCAGAAGTGGAAGATGCCTTGGTAATACCCTGCAGTACAGGTGCAGTAGTCACCAGTTGGATGTCCGTCTCGCCTGCATCAATTCTTGCCTGCAAGCCGGCATTGACTGCATCGATCTCACGCTTGTCAACCAAAGTATCGGGAAGCAGATAGCTGCTGCCTGCATCCACGATCTGTACCTTTCGAAGCATCTGACGAACAATAACCTCGATGTGCTTATCATTGATACCTACACCCTGCTGACGATAAGCAGCCTGGATTTCATCAATGATATAGTTTTGTACTGCCTGTACGCCAAGAATGCTAAGCAGATCAGGCGGATAGATACTACCGCCGGTGAGCTTTGTACCACGCTCCACCGTCTCGCCATCCTGCACCTGCAAGCTGTAATTGTAGGGAATATTGTACGGCGTGGAATCCGTATCGGTTTCGGGATCATGAATGATAACGACCTTGGTGCCGTTCTCTTCCTGAATGGAAACAACACCGGAGGTGCGTGCCAAAATCGCAGCATTCTTCGGACGTCTTGCTTCAAACAGCTCTTCAACACGAGGCAGACCCTGTGTGATATCTTCTGCGTTTGCAACACCGCCCGTATGGAAGGTACGCATCGTCAACTGTGTACCCGGCTCACCGATGGACTGTGCGGCAATGATACCAACAGCCTCACCCATGGATACCAGATTGTTATTGGCGAGGTTTGCACCATAGCACTTGGCGCAAACACCATGCTTTGCCTTACAACGCAATACGCTGCGGATCGTTACGCGTTCAATACCTGCATCTACGATCTTCTGTGCATCTGCTTTGGTCATGGCACGAGTCTTGGGAATGAACAGTTCGTTCTTCTCATCACGCAGATCCTCGACAAGATAACGGCCAACCAGACGCTCGGAAAGCTTTTCGATCTCCTGCTCGATGAGCTGCTTGCCCTTGGATTTTACGCTGACGATACGGTAAACATCAATGCCCTCAGTGGTTCCGCAATCGGTTTCACGGATGATAACCTCCTGAGAAACATCCACCAGACGACGAGTCAGATAACCCGAGTCAGCAGTACGCAGAGCCGTATCAGCCAGACCCTTACGGGCACCACGGCTGGAGATAAAGTACTCGGAAATGTTCAGGCCTTCACGATAGTTGGCACGAACAGGAATTTCGATGGTAGTACCGGAAGTGTTGGCAATCAGACCACGCATACCGGCGAGCTGACGAATCTGGCTGATCGAACCACGAGCACCGGAATCTGCCATGATATTGATCGGGTTAAAGGGATCCAGATTTGCCTTCAGTGCATCGGTGACCTCATCGGTAGCAGCTTCCCAGATATCGATCGTCTTCTGAGACTTCACCTCGCGAGAGATATAACCGAACTTATACTGCTCATTGAGCTCTTCGATCATCGCCTCAGATTTTGCAAGGATCTCCTTCTTCTGCGGCGGGATCACAGCATCGATAACCGCAACAGTCATTGCTGCCTTGGTGGAATACTTAAAGCCCAGAGCCTTAATACGATCCAGCACTTCGGAAGTAGTCGTCGTACCGTGAATGCGAATGCAGCGCTCGATGATGGAAGACAGCACACCTTTTTTCACCAGCTGTGTGATTTCCAAATCAAACTGATGCTCACTGTTGGTACGATCCACAAAGCCCAGATTCTGGGGGATCACTTCGTTGAAGATCAGACGTCCGACGGTACAGTCAATGATCTTGGAGATCTTGCGATCGCCGTTGTCCTTGGTAATGCGAACCTTGATCTTGGAATGCAGGGTGATATAGCCCTCGTGATATGCCATCATTGCCTCATCCACATCACGGAAGACCTTGCCCTCACCGGGCTCGCCGTCCTTGACCATGGTAAGATAGTAAGAACCAAGCACCATATCCTGCGTCGGAACCGCAACAGGCTTACCGTCAGAGGGCTTGAGCAGGTTGTTGGCTGCCAGCATGAGGAAACGAGCCTCAGTCTGTGCTTCGGCAGAAAGCGGCAGATGCACTGCCATCTGGTCGCCGTCAAAGTCAGCGTTAAATGCAGTACAAACCAGCGGATGCAGCTTCAGAGCACGACCCTCGACCAAAACAGGCTCGAATGCCTGAATACCCAGACGGTGAAGCGTAGGCGCACGGTTCAGAAGCACAGGGTGATCCTTGATCACGTGCTCCAGCGCATCCCACACATCGTCGTTTGCACGATCGACCATCTTGCGGGCACTCTTGATATTCTGGATTTTTCCGGTATCCACCAGACGCTTCAGCACAAAGGGCTTAAACAGCTCCAGCGCCATCTCCTTCGGCAGACCGCACTGATACATTCTCAGTTCAGGGCCAACCACGATAACCGAACGGCCGGAATAGTCAACACGCTTACCCAGCAGGTTCTGACGGAAACGACCCTGCTTACCCTTCAGCATATCAGAAAGAGACTTCAATGCACGCTTGTTGGGGCCTGTAACAGGATTGCCGTGACGACCGTTATCGATCAGTGCATCCACAGATTCCTGCAGCATGCGCTTTTCATTACGAACAATGATATCGGGCGCATCCAGCTGCAGCATCTTACGCAGACGATTGTTGCGGTTGATAACACGACGATACAGATCATTCAGATCGGAAGTTGCATAGCGACCGCCATCCAGCATAACCATCGGACGAATATCCGGAGGAATGACAGGAATGACATTCATCACCATCCATTCGGGCTTGTTGCCGGAAAGACGGAATGCTTCAATGATTTCCAGACGCTTCAGAAGCTTGACGCGCTTCTGGCTCTTTTGTGCAGTTGCCTTGTTGGTGTTTTTCAGATTGAGCTGCTCCAGCTCAGCCTTCAGACGGTCGGATACCATCTCCAGATTGTTCTTCCACTCATCTGTAACAGAAGCACAGAAAGAGCAATCCTTACAGCAATGATCCAGCTCGCAGTTCTTACAAGCCTTACGCTGCTCAGCGTCCAAAGTCAGCTGACCTTCGGCGATCATCTGATCCCGGAACATATCATAACGATCGCTGCTGTATTCCTCCAGAAGATCCTGAATCGCTTCGGCACCCATTTTGGCAGTAAAGGAATCTGCACCGTAGGTTTCGATAGCATCATAATATTCCTTTTCGGAAAGCAGCTGCTGCTTGAGCAAACCGGTCTGATACTGACCGGCATGTACCGGATCCGGCTCGCCGGGGTCGGTTACGATATACTTGGTGAAATAGAGCACTTCTTCCAGACGCTTTTGTGAAAGCTCCAGTACCTGACCAATGCGGGACGGTGTGCCCTTAAAATACCAGATATGAGATACAGGGGCAGCCAGTTCAATGTGACCCATGCGCTCACGGCGCACTTTGGCACGAGTTACCTCAACGCCGCAGCGGTCACAGACCTTGCCCTTGAAACGAATTTTCTTGAACTTTCCGCAATAGCACTCCCAGTCCTTGGTAGGTCCAAAAATACGCTCGCAGAACAGACCGCCCTTTTCAGGCTTCTGGGTACGATAGTTAATGGTCTCCGGACGCTCTACGACACCGTAGCTCCAGCTGCGGATCTGGTCAGGGGATGCCAAACCGATTTTTATGGAATCAAAGGTTGTAAATTCCAAAGCGTTCCCTCCTAATCGTCTACTATATGGCATAAACGTGCAGACAGCACGTCACAATCAGCCTTGGAAACGGCGCATGAGCACCGTTTCCGCAGCAGGCAGAATGTTCTGTGATCATTCCTCGTCATCGAAATCAATGTCGTCGCCCAGATCATCGACATAGGCATCGTCATCGCCCATCATATCCAGATCGCCGTCATCGTAATCATCATCTGTGTCGGAATAAGCAGCGCTGTCATAGGTTGCATTCAGATCGCTTTCTTCGGTCTGATAACCGGCATCGTGCATATCGCTGTCATCATAGCGGGTTGCATCAGCGGTATTTTCATCGTTGTAATCGGTGCCGGCAGAAACGAATTCATCATCAAAGCTCTGTTTGAGATCGATCTCCTGCTGATCGGCATCCAGCACACGTACATCCAGACCCAGCGACTGCAGTTCCTTAATGAGAACCTTGAAGCTCTCGGGGATACCGGGCTTCGGCACATTCTGACCCTTTACGATGGCCTCATAGGTATTGACACGGCCGGTCGTATCATCAGATTTGACTGTCAGGATCTCCTGCAGTGTATAAGCAGCGCCGTAAGCTTCCAGTGCCCAAACTTCCATCTCACCGAAACGCTGACCGCCAAACTGAGCCTTACCGCCCAGAGGCTGCTGTGTTACCAGAGAATACGGTCCGACAGAACGTGCATGGATCTTATCATCAACCAGATGGTGAAGCTTCAGATAATACATATAACCGACAGTAACACGGTTGTCGAATTTTTCACCGGTACGGCCGTCATAAACGGTAAACTTACAATCCTCGGAATAGGTGATGGATTGCGTATCAATGACCTTCTGCATCGGCTTGAGCTCGAAGGTCTGCTCCGTCTTGCTCGCATTGGCGATCTCGTTCTTTTCCTGCACCAGACGATAGCAGTCACGGATATCATCCTCGTGCGCACCGTCAAAAACGGGTGTCATAACGTGCCAGCCCAGAGCCTTGGCAGCCATACCCAGATGAACCTCCAGCACCTGACCGATGTTCATACGGGAAGGAACGCCCAGAGGATTCAGACAGATATCCAGCGGTGTACCATCCTCAAGGAACGGCATATCCTCCTCCGGCAGAATACGGGAAACAACGCCCTTGTTACCATGACGGCCTGCCATCTTATCGCCCACAGAGATCTTACGCTTCTGTGCGATATAGCAGCGAACCATCATGTTGACGCCGGGGCCAAGCTCGTCGCAGTTAGTGCGGTCAAAGATCTTGACATCCACAATGATACCGGCTTCACCATGCGGCACCTTCAGGGAATTATCACGCACTTCACGTGCCTTTTCACCAAAGATCGCACGAAGCAGGCGTTCTTCCGCAGTCAATTCGGTTTCACCCTTCGGTGTGACTTTACCAACCAGAATATCACCGGAATGCACCTCTGCACCGATGCGGATAATGCCTCGCTCATCCAGATCCTTCAGTGCATCGTCGCCTACATTGGGAATATCGCGCGTGATCTCCTCCGGACCCAGCTTGGTGTCACGACACTCGATCTCGTATTCTTCAATGTGCACAGAGGTAAAGACGTCCTCGCGCACCAGACGCTCATTCAGCAGAACGGCATCCTCATAGTTATAGCCTTCCCACGTCATGAATCCGATCAGCGCGTTCTTACCCAGCGAGATTTCGCCGTCGCAGGTTGCGGGGCCATCGGCAATGACCTGACCCTTTTCCACGACATCGCCTACATTGACGATAGGACGCTGATTCACACAGGTGCCTTGGTTGCTGCGCTTGAACTTGGTAAGCTGATAACGCTGGATATCATCCTCACGATCACCGTAGCGGATCACGATCTCGTCAGCGCTGACAGCGACTACCGTGCCGGGCTTATCACAAAGGATACATACACCGGAATCCACAGCAGCCTTATACTCCATACCGGTACCGACGAAGGGGCGTTCGGTCTTAAGCAGCGGCACAGCCTGTCGCTGCATGTTGGAACCCATCAGGGCACGGTTTGCATCATCGTTCTCCAAGAAGGGGATCATTGCCGTTGCAACGGAAACAACCATCTTCGGAGAAACATCCATAAAGTCGATCAGCTCTCTGTCGCACTCGATGATCTGATCGCGATAACGCGCAGTAACACGCTTACGGGCAAATGTATGATCCTCAGTCAAAGGCTCATTTGCCTGTGCGACGTAGTAGTTATCTTCCATATCGGCAGTCATGTAAACGACCTCATCGGTGATGACACCGGTTTCCTTGTTCACACGACGATACGGTGCTTCAATAAAGCCGTAGGTATTGATTCTTGCAAAGGATGCAAGATAGGAGATCAGACCGATGTTCGGACCTTCCGGTGTCTCGATCGGACACATTCTGCCGTAGTGCGAATAGTGAACGTCACGCACTTCGAAGCCGGCACGGTCTCTGGACAAACCACCGGGGCCCAGTGCGGAAAGACGGCGCTTATGCGTCAGCTCTGCCAGCGGGTTGTTCTGATCCATGAACTGCGACAGCGGCGAGGATCCGAAGAATTCCTTGATGGCTGCCGTGATCGGACGGATATTCACCAGCGCCTGCGGTGCTACGGAATCGATATCAGCAGCCTGCAAGCTCATTCTTTCACGAATCGTGCGCTCCATTCGGGCAAAGCCGATACGGAACTGGTTCTGCAGCAGCTCGCCGACAGAACGGATACGGCGGTTGCCCAGATGGTCGATGTCATCAATGGTACCGACACCGTCGCAAAGATTGCAGAAATAGCTGATCGAAGCAAAAATGTCATCACGGATGATATGCTTGGGCACCAGCTCGTCGGCACGTCTCTTGATGGTTTCCTCAAGCTGCTCACGATCTCCGGCAGCTTCTTCCAGAATCTCGATGAGCACGGAAGCGGAAACCTTCTCGTTAATACCCAGCTCGGCGGGATCACACTCAATATAGCCAGCCAGATCCACCATGCCGTTGCCCAGAACCTTTACCTCACGGGTCACAAGCTCAGAGATGGTCTCATGCTTCTTGACATCGGTACGGGTTCTGCGCACTTCCACGGTAATATATGCCTCAGAAACACCTGCCTGCTCGATTTCCTGTGCAAGCTCATAAGAAACCTTGGTGCCTTCCAGCGCCATCAGTTCACCGGTGATGCGGTTTACAACAGGACGGGACAGCACATGGCCATTCAAACGGGAGGCAATACCCAGCTTTTTATTGTACTTGTATCGGCCGAAGCGGGACAAATCATAGCGTCTGGCATCAAAGAACAGATTGTTCAGCAGTGTCTGTGCACCGTCGATCGTAGCCGGCTCGCCCGGACGCAGCTTCTTATAAACTTCGAGCAATGCCTCAGAGGTGTTCGGCTCACCTTCTTTGCCGGCAGTTTCCTTCTGCTCGATGGTGCATTTCAAACGAGGATCGTCACCGAACAGCTCCAGGATCTCGGCAGTCGTTCCGATACCCAATGCACGGATGAAGGTCGTCAGCGGGATCTTGCGGTTTTTATCAATGCGGACATACACCACATCGTTGGAATCCATTTCATATTCCAGCCATGCGCCGCGGTTCGGAATCACGGTGGTGCTGAACAAATCCTTACCGGACTTGTCCCTTGCAGAGGCGTAGTATACACCCGGAGAACGTACCAGCTGTGATACGATAACACGCTCCGCACCATTGATGACGAATGTGCCGCTTTCGGTCATCAGCGGGAAATCACCCATGAAGATTTCGCTCTTTTTGACCTCATCGGTCTCTTTGTTCCAAAGCTGTGCCGTGACACGCAAAGGTGCTGCATAGGTTACATCTCGCTCCTTGCACTCAGCGATCGTATACTTCGGTGTATCATCGATCTTGAAATCAATAAAGCTGAGCTGGAGATTGCCGTTAAAATCCGTAATGGCTGCAACATCACGAAAAACCTCGCGCAGGCCTTCGGTTCTGAACCATTGATAGGAATTTTTCTGCACCTCGATCAGGTTTGGCATCTGCAAAACCTCGTTGATCTTGCCGAAGCTCATACGCTGATTTTTACCGACCTGCTTTGGGGTCACTGCGACCTTCGTCTGCGGTTCCGGAATGGTTTGCAAGCTCATGGGCAAAAACCTCCTGACTTTCTGATAGAAATAGACGTTTTGTTGTTTTCTGCTTTTCTTCGTTTTGACATAGCGTCTGCATAAAAACCTGTGAAAAAATTTTTTCACAGGGCTTGACAAGCCGCCGATTATATGCTATACTATTTGCGGAGAAAAGCCGATTTGCCATAATCGGGCATTCTAATATTATATAGCATCGCGCAGATTTTGTCAAGCGCTTTTCCTGCTATCCAAAGAACTTCATGCACAATGCCGTATTTCACCGATGTGGAATACGGCTTTTTCCATCATTATCACAATTCTTCCTTTGCGATCCATCTTCCCATGGAAAACAGTAAAAATATTGAAAAAACCTTGGGATTGGGATTTACAAACTTTCAATTTTATGGTATAATAATATGATACAACAACATTCCGATTCTCGCGGCATCTCTTAACCGCATCCGAAAGGAGAGGCCCTATGGCAAGCTGTCTTACCGATGAAGTCAGAGCAGCACATTACGACCAATGCAGACTCAAGAAAAAACGGTGTGAATCCATACTGAGTTTTTGCATGAAAGCCGTGCTGCTTATCGCAGTGTTCACGCTGCTTCCGGCAGCTGCCGAAGGCCTGCTGTTCGGTTTGTTTATCGGTGATTTTGATCCGTTCCTGCAGTTTGTTCTGAAAACGCTTGCAGGCGCAGCCACTGTCTATACGATCTACCTCCGAAACTGGAAGATCACTTTGGGCATCGTTTTTGTGTCGGCTGTTATGAACCCTCTCACACCGCTGTTTGTCATTCCATGCGTATTTGCCCATCGGGGCCTGAACAAACTGGAGCAGGAACCCGGTTGGCCGCTGTTTGATGTCAGCTTTTCGGAATGGCAAGAACGACAAAAGAACTTAGAACGCATCACTCGTCACAAAGCAATACAGCTTGGTGAAGCCGCAGCTTCTTGCAGCAACACCGGAGATATGGACGATCTTCTGGATGAGAATCGTCATACACTTCCCGCTTTTGTTTCCGGATATCACGATCGTTATCGTGACAGTGACCCCAATGCACAGCCGGCGCCTTTTGTTCCCGGTATCATGGAGGAATTAGAGGAGATCGGCGGCCCCATCGAACCGTCAGCACCATGCACGCCCGATCACGGCGAGCAGATCCGATAATCAAGAAAGGATGGCGAGCATTATGGCAAAAAAGCATAATCAGCAGCACACACAAACGCCGCAGGAACCAAAGGCTGCCGGCATAAAGGCGGATCCTTCTCCTTGGCAGGATGAAAAGCCCACCATTGTTCATCTGGAAAAAAATGAATCTCACTATGAATTCTGCCGGATGCAAATGCACGATCTGGAGAAAGTTTACCGTCGTGCCTTTGTTGCCAACGCCGTTTTGTGCATCATCGTATGCTTTCTGGCAATTTTCAGCATCTATATCCAATGCTTTAATGTACTGAGCACACCCTTTGCAGTCATGGATTCTCCCGGCGCTACCATCAGCGGCGGTATTTTCCAGATCACTGTCGCCATGTTTATTGTGGTAATGGGTTATCTGGCATGGGCCAATTTCCGCTTTGTCAACATCGCGCTCACGATCTTTTACGGATTGGTCACCGTATTGGGCATTTATCATCTGGATTATTTCTCCGGCATCATTGGCGTGATCGGTTTGTGGTTTTATATTTTCGCTCTGCAAGGAATGCAGAAGGAATCCCATCTCGCTGAAATGGAAGGCTATCCGGATTTTCACGAAAAGTTTGATGTTTCTACCTCTGATATCGTAATTCAGACGCTGATGGCACATCGCGGAGAACGCAGTCGGCGCAGCGGCGGTGTATTCCAGAACAGCCGCTCCCTGCGCAAGCGAAAAAAACGCTCCGAGCCGGCTCCGAACGATGAAAACCAGCCGTCTTCCGCCGAAGCGCTGGCAAAGCAGCTCGCTTCGCATAAGCAAGACCGGCAGGAATCTGCGCAAAATACCGATCAGTAATCTGTTGGAAGGAGTTTCTCCGCGATGACCACACAACAATCTGCAGCAATCAGCTCGGAGGAGCTTGGACAGCTCCGCATCAAAAAAGCAACTCTCGAAAAAAATTATCATCGGATTTTCTATATCTGCCTCGGTATTGCAGCTCTGCTATTCGGTATGTCTATGTTTATGAGCGCTTTGGTAGGCAGAGATCCCGATGTCAAAGATGCGGATAAATTCAGTCTTGGCTTAGCACTTGCCGGTATGGAAATTTTCGCAGCAATCGCAATTCTGGGTCTTTCTGTCTGGATATATGTAAAAAAGCGCACTCCGATTTATCTGCTGATGCTGTTTTGTCTGCTTCATATCGTTTTCAGCATCATTGTGTTGGCATCGTATCAAAATATGCTTTTTCTGCATCTTGTGATAGATGGCGTGGGGCTGTTTCTTTCATTTCGCTCACTCCATCTGCTGAATGAATATGAATGGCTGAAAAAGCAGCCCGGTTACCCCGGCTTTTCAGAGGCACTGATCGGTTCAAACGAATATGAACTGCCTGCCTATGTTAAACGCTCTGTCGGCACAAACCGTCACGAGGCAATGGCACAGTTTGTAAAGCATGGTGCCGCAATGCAACCCACTGCACCGCAAACAGATATCATGGCAAGTGTGGATGGATCTCTTACCGAGATCACCGACGGAGAACAAAGTCGGGTTCTGGCTCCGGCAGAACCGCTGACTTCTGTTTCTCTCCCCACAGAATCCTTGGCTTCGCCAACGGTAACGCAAGGCAGGGCAGATCCGACTTGCCTTACACCCAGCACCGATGCAATACTCAGTGATATGACCGTGCCGGAAAATGCACCGGTTCGGGGGCCGCTGCCGGATCCGGAAGATGTAAAGCACCGCTTGCGGCTCATGAAAGAACAACAAGCACAGGCATCCGATCAAGCCTAATATTTCATCCAGCAGGAGGAAGCACCATGTTTGCAGCAGTCAACAGTATGGGACTGTTCGGACTCAACGCCTTTCCCGTAGAAGTAGAAATCGCAGTCAGCAAGGGCATGCCCCGCTTTGAGATCGTAGGCTTAGCAGATACTGCCGTGCAGGAAAGCCGTGAGCGAATCAAATCTGCGCTGTATGCCTGCGGCATTCTGTTTCCCACACAAAACTGCGTCATCAATCTTGCGCCTGCCGATACCCGCAAAAACGGCAGTATGCATGATCTGCCCATCCTGATGGCAATTCTTTCTGCACTGGGCAGAGTTGAAGTGCCGCAGGATGCCGCTGTCATCGGAGAGGTTTCGCTCAACGGCGATGTGCGCCGTGTCAACGGTGTGCTGCCTATGACGCTGATGGCAAAACAGCGTGGACTTACTACGATGTATGTACCAATGGAAAACGCCAAGGAAGCTGCTGTTGTAGAGGGTATGACCGTCTATGGCGTGCCCAGCGCCACAGCTCTGCTGGCACATTTCGAGGGCGATGCTCCCTTAACACCAATAAAACATGTCGGACTTTCCGAGGTGCCACAGCCCGTGGTGCCCGACTTTTCCGATGTGCATGGACAAAATGCCGCTAAATATGCATTAGAGCTTGCGGCAGCCGGCGGACATAATGCACTGCTGATCGGCCCGCCCGGCAGCGGTAAAAGTATGCTTGCAAAGCGAATGCCCGGTATTTTGCCACCGCTTAGCTTTGATGAATCCATTGAAACCACCAACGTCCATTCCGTTGCCGGCCTTTTGGATGCCGAGCATCCGCTGGTGACGGTACGGCCGTTCCGTTCGCCGCATCATACGATCTCCGGTGCCGGACTGGCAGGCGGCGGCACCATTCCGCATCCCGGTGAGATCTCTCTCGCCCATAACGGTCTGCTGTTTCTGGATGAGCTTGCGGAATTCGATCGACGCACACTGGAGATTCTGCGGCAGCCATTGGAGGATCGAGAGGTCACCATTTCCCGTGCGGCCGGCACTGTGCGCTATCCGTGCTCCATCATGCTGATCGCCGCTATGAATCCCTGCCCCTGCGGATATTTGGGACATCCCACCCGCCCATGCAGCTGTAATCAGCGTTCGGCAGCAGCCTATCTCAATCGGGTATCGGGACCGCTGCTGGATCGCTTTGATCTGCATATTGAAGCTGCTCCCGTTTCGTTCTCTGAGCTGTCTGACGGGAAACCCGAAGAATCCAGTGCCGAGATCCGAAAGCGTGTTATGGCTGCCCGAGCCATTCAAAATGAGCGTTTCAAGGGCACGAAGATCACCTGCAATGCACGCATTACACCGGATCTGCTTGCTGCTTTCTGTCCGATGACCGACCGTGCAAAGCAGCGGCTGAAATCAGTATTTGAAAAGCTTGGACTGTCTGCACGTGCCTACGACCGTCTGCTGAAAGTAGCACGCACCTCTGCCGATCTGCGCGGCGATGAGGTGCTCAACGAAGCACATATTGCAGAAGCGGTACAATATCGTACCCTCGACAGGAAATATTGGAAGCAATGATCCGCTCTGCAAAAATATACACAAAAAGAACCATGGAAAGAGTGTTGCTATGAGAAATCCCCTGTTCCCTATGCTTTATCGTTTTCTTGCGGCATCATTGATTGCATCTGCTTTGCTATGCCTTTGCACCGGATGCTACAAGGGTGACGGCACCGAGCTTCCGCCTACCAATCAAGGAGTGCAGGATCTTGTACCCGATCCCCATGCAGCGGAAAAAGAGGCCCTGTTTACCAATATCAGTGAAGATCCCAATGCCAAAAAGGACTATCCCTTCTCGTTTGATGCTGCTGCCGTTGCACAGCCACAGCAGGACATCCTGCTGGTCATGATCTATGAGAATTACGAAAACGGACGCAGTCAGACTGTGAATTTTTTCGATAAAAACGGCTATGCCTATCGGTATCGTCAGCCGCTGGATCTTTCGCAGGATAACTGGATCTCCGTGCTGCAAGCGTATCACACAACCGGAAATCCCGTAAACCAGATGAGCGCAGAAGAACAAAAAACGCTATGGTATCTTTCGGGAAAGGCTGAGGCGATTGCCGAATTGCCTCTGTACAGCGAAGAGGTCAACTCCAATCCGGTCGGTATCCGCAGTCTGTATCTTATGACAGCAAGCAACGAGCCGATCTTGCTTGCCCGCTATCACGATACGGCAAGCTGCCGTGACAGTGCAGAGATCAGCGCCTTTGCCAATTGGTTCCGCTATTATTTCCACGGGACCTATGAATTTCCTCCGCTGATCAACTGATCCGCAGGAATGCCGAACAAAGAAAGGAGCGTGCCGTGAAAAAAATACCGGAACGCCTCGGCAAATTTGTGGGAAGACTGGATCATCTGCTGATTTGGCTGGTGAATCTTTGTGCTGCTTCCAGCGTGCTGATGCTGTATACTATTTGGGAAAATAACCTCTCTGAAAAAGTATCCTCCAACGACTGGCTGGTGCAGCTCATATCCATGGGACTGGGCTTGCTGGGCTGCCTTATCGTTTCCGCCATGGATTATCATAAGCTTGCAAAATTCTGGTTTTTGTATGTTCCGGTGGCACTGGGATTGGTGGCGCTTACCTTTACCAGTCTGGGATATGGCCGCGAAGGTGCCGATGATGTGGCGTGGGTGGATCTGGGATTTGTACAGATCCAGCCATCGGAAATCTTAAAAATTGCGTTTTTACTCACATTTTCCCTACACATTTCCAAAACCGGAGACAAGCTGAACCGGCCGCTTCATTTACTGCTGCTGTTGCTGCATGGAGCCATCCCTACCGGCATTGTCGCACTGCAGGGCGATTACGGCACTGCCATTGTTTTCGCTGCCATGATCGTATTCATGCTGTTTTCTGCGGGTCTTTCCATTTGGTATCTGCTGGGTGGACTGGCTATGCTTCCCGTTGCAGGATGGGCAATGTGGACATTCGTTTTCAGCGATGTACACAGAGAACGTATTCTTGTACTGATCAATCCGGGCACCGATCCGCTCGGCTTGGAATATCAGCAGGATCTGAGTCTGCGTGCATTGCGTGCAGGCGGATTGTTCGGTCTGGGCTTTGATGCGGAAGCATATGTGAAAGTGCCTGAAATGCATAACGACTTCATTTTTTCTTATATCGGACAGTTATTTGGTTTTGTAGGTGCTGTCCTTGTTCTGCTTATCATGGCAGTCATCTGCCTGCGTATTTTTGCCGACAGCCGTGCCGCCAAGGATACCATGGGAAAAACCATTTGTATGGGCGTGCTGGCAATCCTGTTTACGCATTATATCATGAATATCGGTATGGTGCTGAAGGTACTGCCGGTCATCGGAATTCCACTGCCCTTCTTCAGCGCCGGCGCCGCTGCGATGCTTTCCATGTATCTCAGCATCGGATTAGTCATCAGTGCATATACCCATAATATCAAAAAATATCGTGTGTTCTATGACGCCGAATAAGATAAAGGAGCCTGCCTTATGAGCCGTTTTCAAAGAACTGCCCTTCTGCTGGGAGAAGATGCCCTGTGCCGTCTGCGGCAGGTGCATATCTGCGTGATCGGTCTGGGCGGTGTCGGTTCTTATGTTGCAGAAGCTTTGGCACGAAGCGGTGTCGGCGCACTGACACTCATTGACCATGATGTAGTGGCAGAAAGCAACTGCAACCGTCAGCTCTGTGCTCTGAGTTCCACACTGGGAATGCCAAAGGCCGAAGTCATTGCCGCCCGCATCCGAGAGATCCAGCCTGAATGCACCGTTACACCTTGCGTTATGCGCTATACCGGTGAATCGCCCGATCTGTCCGGCTTCACTTATCTTGCAGATGCCATTGATTCTGTGCCCGACAAGCTGCGGCTGATTGAAAATGCTGCACAAGCAGGTGTTCCGATCCTCTCCTGCATGGGCACCGGCAACAAACTGGATCCCACACAGCTGCGTATTGCGGATATTGAAAAAACCTATGGCTGCCCGTTGGCAAAAACCGTACGATTGCGGCTGCGCAAAATGGGGATCCGCCGTTTGCAGGTCGTATTTTCACCGGAACCGCCAATTACGCCCGGGATCAACGATGCCACCATCTCCGGATCTGCAGTAGGCAGTGTGGCATGGGTACCATCCTCTGCCGGTTTGTTGATGGCCGGCACGATCATTCAGAATATTCTCAGTAACAAGCTGTCAGCGCCGAAGCAGTTTCCGCAAAAAGCTGACCGCAACATATAAAAAGGAGTTTTTACTATGGACGCAACTGTTTTCCCTATTTCCTTTCATCAGCATCTGATTTTCTGTGGCATTGCTATTTTATTTTTTGTTCTGCAGTTTATCCGATTGCGCTACTGGTACCAGCTGGTCATGGTCACGGCCATTGCCGCCTCATTGCTGGTATATGTCAATGACAATTCCGTTTGGTTCTATTCTGTGGGCATTCTGGAGCTGCTGCTGCTGATTACTGCCTTTGTACTCTATCGAAGACAAACCAAAAAGCTGATGGCTGCCGAAGCAAATGCGGATGCCGAAGCAAATGTGGATGCCGCACAGGAAACAGCAGAGAACACTGCTGTGACTGCGGAGGCCATTATGGATAATGCTGATCCCGAGGAGAGCAATCAGCAAACTGAGACGGAGCCGGAAGCATGAAAGGAAACCATCTGGTCATTCTGGATTTTGCAACTATGTGTTGCCGGCAGGAGCTCTCTCATGACTGCTTTTATGAGCTTGCCGATACTGTGGATTGCTATGCTCTGACCAAGCCGGAAGAAACCATCGCACGGATCGGAGATGCCGATGCTGTCATCTGCAACAAGGTGCTCATCACTGCGGAGGTCATGGATGCCTGCCCCAATCTTCGCTATATCGGTCTGCTGGCAACCGGCTATAATAATGTGGATATTCCTGCAGCTGATGCAAGAGGGATTACCGTATGCAATGCCGGCAGCTATTCCACGGCTGCTGTTGCACAGATGGTCTTTGCATATATTCTGGATCATTATTCCAAGGTCGCTCTATATAATACGGATGTCCGTCTGGGCAGCTGGATGCGATCTGAAACCTTTTCTTATTTCCCATACCCTACCATGGAACTCATGGGAAAGACCCTTGCCATTATCGGCTATGGACATATCGGACAGACTGTTGCCAAAATCGGTGATGCCTTTGGTATGCGCGTGCTGATTGCAACCCGTACCAAACCGGAACATTGCCCCTACCCGATCGTTCCGCTGCAAACCGCTTTTGCCGAGGCTGATGTACTGACGCTGCATTGCCCTTTAAATGAAGGCACAAAGGATCTGGTCAACCGTAATAATCTGCGTTTGATGAAATCAAATGCCATATTGATCAACACTTCCCGGGGCGGCGTAGTAATCGAGCAGGATCTGGCAGATGCACTCAAAGAAGATCGGATTGCCGGTGCCTATCTGGATGTGCTGGCAACGGAACCGATGTCGCCGGATACCCCATTATTCAAAGCGAAAAACTGTGTCATTACGCCGCATATTGCTTGGGCACCCTTGGAAACCAGACATCGGCTGCTCTCGATTGTCAAGGAGAATTTATGTGCATTTTTAGAGGGTGCACCCCAAAATGTGGTAAATCATCCGCAATCACAAATATGACGGAAAAAGGAGTCCTGCCCCGTGAATAAAACGGTACAAAGCATAAAAAATCCTTCCGAGTGCAATCGCATTGTAATAAAGCTCGGCACCTCAACGCTGACCCATCCCACCGGCCGTATGAATCTGCAGCGTTTCCATAATCTGGTGCGTGTACTTGCCGATCTGCATAACGCCGGCAAAGAATTGATTTTAGTTTCCTCCGGTGCTGTCGGATTGGGCATCGGCAAGCTGGGACTAAGAGAACGTCCGACTGCTACTCCCGAAAAACAAGCCTGTGCCGCCGTTGGTCAATGTGAACTGATGTATCTCTATGATCGTCAGTTTTCCAATTACAGCGTTACGGTCGCACAAGTACTGCTGACCAAGGCTGTACTTAACAGCGATGGCGGTGTGAACGCAGGCAACTGTATGGCACAGCTCATTCAGATGGGTGTGATCCCCATTGTCAACGAAAACGATACCGTTGCCATTGATGAGCTGGAACTGGAAATCGGTGAGAACGATTCGTTGGCTGCAATCGTAGCGAAAATTGCCCATGCTGACCTGCTTGTATTGATGAGCGATATCGATGGCTTGTATTCTGCCGATCCCCATCGGGATGAAACAGCCCATCTGATCCCCGTTGTGGAAGAGATCAGTACCGAGATCGAACAGATCGCCGGCGGTGCCGGTACCCCTAATGGTACAGGCGGCATGGCAACAAAAATTGCGGCAGCGAAAATCGCCACCGCTGCCGGTATCGATATGATGATCGTCAATGGAGATCGCCCCGAAAATCTCTATGACCTGTTCAACGATCTGCCCATCGGCACCCGGTTTGTTGCAAAGCGTTAAGCCTTACAATATAAAACGCTCTTGCAGAATTATGCCTGTCATGAGCAGGCATCGCTGTGGATTTGATCATACATCAACATAAATGGAAGCAAAGGAGAATGCATATGGAACAGAATCATGTCATACAGCTTGGTCAGAACGCCAAGGCTGTAGAAACCATTGTCGCATCCGCATCCCCGAAGCAGAAGAATGATGCTCTGGCTGCGATTGCCGATGCGCTGATTGCACGTACCGATGAAATCGTGGCGGCCAACAAAAAGGATCTGGATGCTGCGGTTGAAAACAATATGTCCAAGGCAATGCAGGATCGCTTGCTGCTGACACCCGAACGCATTGCAGGGATCGCAGATGGCGTTCGTAAACTGATCACTCTGGACGAAGTTGTGGGCAAGGTAGAAGAAGGCTTTGTTCGCCCCAATGGTCTGCGAATCCAGAAGACCCGTGTGCCGCTGGGCGTGATCGGTATTATTTTCGAAAGCCGCCCCAATGTGACTGTGGATGCTGCAACACTCTGCCTTAAGGCCGGCAATTGTGTCATCCTGCGCGGCGGTAAAGAAGCCTTTTTCTCCAATGTCTGTCTGACCAATGTCATGCGAGAGGCGCTGGCTTCTGCCGGCTTGCCTGCCGATGCCGTACAGCTTGTAATGGATCCTTCTCGTGAATCCGCCACTGCTCTCATGAAGCTTTCTCAATATCTGGATGTGCTGATTCCCCGAGGCGGCGCCGGTCTGATCAATGCTGTGGTGCAGAATGCAACAGTTCCTGTCATTGAGACCGGTACCGGAAACTGCCATGTCTATGTGGATGCTTCCGCAGATTTGCAAATGGCTGTGGAGATCATCAATAACGGAAAGACCCAACGTCCTTCCGTATGCAATGCAGTTGAATCGGTACTGATTCATCGTGAAGCAGCCAAGACACTGCTGCCCATGCTCAAAGCAAAACTGGATGCGCATTCCGTAGAGCTGCATGGCTGTGCATCTACTGCCGAGATCCTTGGTGATTGTATCATTCCTGCCGATGATACGGATTATGCCACTGAATATCTGGATTATAAGCTTGCGGTGCGGATCGTGGATTCGATCGATGAAGCAATGGCACATATCGCACGATATGGCACCAGACACAGCGAATGCATCGTAACCCGCTCTCTGGAAAATGCCGAGCGCTTCCAGCGTGAAGTCGATGCCGCCGCTGTTTATGTCAATGCCTCTACGCGTTTCACGGATGGCGGCGAATTCGGATTTGGTGCGGAAATCGGTATTTCCACACAGAAACTCCATGCAAGAGGCCCTATGGGCCTTGCCGAGCTGACCACCGTCAAATATCTCATCAACGGAAATGGTCAGATCCGCTGAGCGTTGCTGAAAGCCGAACAATCAACAAGGAGTCAACAATGAACGATCAAGAGTTGTCGTCGCTGCTGGATTTTATCAAAACAGAAACAAAGGATCCCGCATCTAAGACAGCAAATCCGTCTTCCGACGTTTCGTCTGCGGCACCGATTTCAGAAACAGAATCTCCCTTGCCAAAAGAGAAAGCACCGTTCACAGAACGCAACATTCCGGCTGTACCCACAATCGCGGAAGATCACACCGATTCTTTACCGCCGCAATCGGATCCTGTGCCGAAGCCGTCTGAAAAACGGAAGCAGACCTTCCGGGAACTGCTGGATGAAACCATCGAAGAGCCTGTCATAGAAGCACCTGCTGCTTCTATCAGTGCAGAAAGCAAAAAACGAATCCGAGAAGCACTCTTAGGATTGGTTCTTGTCCTATTTGCTGTCATTGGCATTGTATTCTGCATTCAAAAGGCTGCTGACAGCATCAAAAACGGGCTCTCCAGAAAAACTGCCGAACAGGAACTGACAAAGGCAGTTGAACAAACTGTGCTGCCCTTAGTCGTGATGGACATTCCTCCGTTCTCTTCCTCGCAAGAGCTGGAGGAATCTCATCGGATCTCTGCTGCGATCTGGTCCATCATTGTACAGGATCAACTGCGTGATTATCCGGAATCCATGGGAATGTATACGGTCCCTGAAGGAGATATCACCGCACATGTGATTCAATTGTTTGGCAACGATGCACTTGCTGTACATCAGACCATCAGCTTCAGCAATGAAATACGGTTTTATTATGACAGCGAAAATAAAGTCTATTACATAAACGAAGCCTCTGTTTTGTTTTCCTATCATCCCATCATCCGCAGCGTTCGAAAATCGGAGGACGATGAAAACTGTCTGCTGGCAGAAGTGGCATATGCCGCTGAACAGCCAAGCTGGCGTGATGATCAGCCCGATGAAATTGCCAAGGTCGTAGAATTCACATTGTACCCCGAATCCGATGGTCACTACCGTATTGCCGGTATGCGGCAGCTTGTAGATGACGCTACGGAAAATGCGCCTTACTAAAATATAAAAGCAGAAGCCTCTTCCAAAGAAGAGACTTCTGCTTTTTGTTTTCGATGTTGTTATTGCGCGTTCGTTTGCGGCTGTGATGAAGGAGCTTGCTCCTTGGCAGAAATGGTGGGGGCTTGAGAAATATCCTCCAACAGGATCAGATGCTGAATATATTGGCTATCGGATTCCGGTTCATCAAACAAGCCCGATTGCAGCGGCTTTGGCGTAACGCAAAGCTCATCACGCAAAAATTCTTCAGGCAGATCCCGCTCCTGCAAGCGCTCAGAGACCAGCTCCTTGATCAAATGGTAGATCACAGCAAATACCGGCACTCCAATTGCCATTCCCACCAGACCGAACAAACCGCCGCCTAAAAGACAGGCAAACAGTTCCCAGAATGCCGGCAGACCGATCGACCCGCCAACGATACGAGGATCCAGGATATTGCAGTCAAACTGCTGCAAACACAAAATGAAAATCGCAAAGTACAACGCCTTCATCGGATTCTCCATCAGTACCAGCAGGATACAAGGGATCGCACCCAGAATCGGGCCGAAAAAAGGAATCATATTGGTAACACCTACGATCACAGTGATCAGCACCGCATAGGGCATATCCATGATCAGCATTCCCAGAAAACATAAAAAACCAATGATGATCGAATCCACCAGCTTACCCAGCACCGCTGTGCCAAAGGTTTTATTGGCTATGCGCATCCGATCGTTGATCCAGAATGCAGTTTTGGGTTTTATCAGTGCAAAAAGGATCTGCTTAAATTGTCTGCCGAAGCGCTCCTTGCTGATCAGCAGATAAACTGCAATAATAAAACCGATCAGAACATTATACACAAAGCCCAATGTACCGGCAGCGCCCGTGGCAATCAACGAAAAGATCTTTGTCGAGGTATCCACAGTATCGGTATTTGCCATGTCTTCTTGCATACGCTCTGCGAATTGGCTCAGATAATAGCTGATATAATTATCGGCAGAAAGCAGTTCTTCGGTCCATCGTGTCAATGTATCCAGATACTGCGGAATATGGTTGAGCAATGTAGAAATGCCGGCAATCACCTCAGAAGATGTTGCAATGATCAATCCGGCAATGGAGGCCACAAACACCAGCACGACCACGAATGAACTGACCGCACGTGCAGCAGTACGATAGGTCTGCTCTTTTTTGAAGATCCTCGACAGCGGCTTGCGCAGTCGTTTGTCAAGCCATGTAGCCGGCGGATTCAACAAATAGGCAAAAACCGCACCTGCAATCACAGGTCCAAGCGCAGAAAGGATCTTGCTGAAAAACTTCAGAACATATCGAAAATGAATCAGAATAAAGGTAAACAGAATACAGCCGCAAAGCACCAGCAGCAACGTCCAAGGGCGCATTTGTGAAAGTATGATCGGCTCGCGGCGCGGCTTTTTTTCAGACATGATATGCACCTCCGCACAAAGTGGGCAGCATTCGTTCTTTTATTGTTCTTCTTCCTTTGCAGAAACATCCGCCGATCCTTCCGTATCCGGAGCTTCTTCTGTTTCTGTCTGCTCAGTCTGTTCTTCTTCCTCAATGACAAAGCCATAGCTGCGATCAAAAGGGTCGCCTTCCTCGTCATCACCCAGAATACTGGAATAGCTCGCATCCTGTATTGCATCGGGATCTGTCAGCTTGCTTTCATCCACAGCGCCCTCAGCAGCCAGCGTCGCTGCTTTACGCTTTTTGTAATCCAGCACAAATACAATGACTGCACCGATCACCAGAATGCCGCTGACGATCCCCATCACCAATACGATCGGGAAATTGGTCTGACGAAATTTTACATCGAATTTTCTCGCATATGTTTTCGCTGCGGAACGAGAATGTCCGTGCATAATAAAATCCTTTTGCAGTACGAGTTCGGAATCTGATCCCGATTCGGTATTGGCGGCCAGATATCCAAATGCATAATCTCCGATCGCAGTAACCGTTGTAGGAACACTGATCTCCTTCATGGCACTGCAATCGCTGAAGGCATAAGCGCCAATGCTTGCGACCGATGCAGGAATCGTGATATCCGTGAGTGCAGTACAGTGATAAAAAGCATATTCTCCAATGGCAGTGATCGTATCGGGAATCGTAAACGACTTGAGTGCTGTACAGTCTGCAAATACACTGTTATCAATCACGGTGATCTTTTCCGGCAAAGAAATGGTTTCCAATACAAGGCAATCGGAAAATGCACCTTCCCGAATGGTAGTAAGGGACTCGGGCAAGACGATTTCCTTCAGATGGATTGCACCGGACATGGCATAATAGCTGATCTCCGATACACCCTCCGGCACGGTATAGTGCTCGGCAGGATTGCCTCCCGGATATAACAGCAGCGTAGTTTGCTCGGCATCCATCAGCACGCCGTCCTCAGTGGATATATAGGTTGTGTTATCTTCCTCCACTGAAATGGATTGCAGCTTTGCACAAGCCAGCACAGATAGCGGCGCAATTTCCTTTACGGAAGCGGGGATATTCAGCTCAGTCAGCTCATAACAGCCTACAAATGCAAAGTTTTCGATGGCTTGCAAATTTTCGGGCAATGTGATTTCCGATAACGAAAGATTATAATAGAAGCAATAGCCCGGCAAGCGCTCCAGAGCGGAAGGTAATGTGAGCTCTTTCAGTCCGATACAATATGCAAAGGTATAAGCACCCAGCGCAGTCAGATGATCGGGAAGCACCAATTCGGTCAATGAACCGCAGTTGTAAAATACCGCATCACCCAAAGATGTTACACTGTCGGGGATCACGATCGAGGTCAGACCGGTACAATTGGTAAAGGCACCATCTCCAATCTCCTTGATGCCCTCTTCAATTTTAATCTCTGTGAGCTTTGTACAATCCGCAAAAGCAGAATCGCCAATAGACAGGATCGGATAACCACTGATATTATCGTGAATAGTGATCGAGGTCGCACTTTTTTCGCAGCCAACAATACTGACGCCGCCATCAACATAAGCATAGGTGAGTACGTTATTGGTAAATGTTTCTCCATTCTCTGCTGCAGCGGCAGGCATGATGCCAACAGCACTAAGCATCATAACCGCAGCTGCTCCAAGCGCAGCAATAGAAGAACACCATTTGCATTTCATGATAATCTGCCTCCTAAAATTATTTGGAACCCGGCTTTTTTCGGGGCACCGGTTTTCCTTTGTTCGGTCCTGCACCAATGCGAATACAATTTCTGCGCCGGATCACGATTACCGTAATCACAATCCCAACGATCAGCACTGCACATATTATTCCTAAGATCAGACCAAGTTTCGAGTTGCTTCGATACGAAACATCATATGTTTTGGCATAGTCCATTCCCGCTGAGCCTACGATCACCCGCATGCGAAAGCCTTTGATCTTTTTCAGCTCCTGTGTATCTTGATCGTAATGATAGCCCATAGCATACTCACCGATCTTTTCGACAGCAGAAGGGATCGAAAGGGATTTGAGCGCATCGCAGCTTGCAAAGCAATAGGCACCGATCTCAGTGACTGTTTCGGGAATTGCGATCTCGGAAAGCGAACTGCAATAGGCAAAGGTTGCCTGTTCCAGTGTTTCCAGCGTCGGCGGCAACGTGATTTGCTCTAATGCAGTACAGAAATAAAAGGCATCTTCTCCGATCGCAATGACATCGTTCAGATCGATCTGTTTCAGTGCCGTCGTACCAACAAACGACCATCCCTCCAGCATTGCGACACCATCGGGCACAACATAGGCTGCATCCGTTTTCCCGCCGGGATATTTAATAAGTGTTGTTTTTTCGTAATCAAACAACACACCGTCTATATCACAATATGCAGCATTGTCTTTGGCGACACGAATCTCTGTCAATGCATCACAGCCATCAAACACATACGATCCCAATGTTTTCAAAGAAGCAGGCAGAGTAACCGTGGTGATCTGATTCCAATAATAAAATGCCATATCACCGATTGCGTTCACTGTTTCAGGCAGGATCAGCTCCGGAATATTCTGTGCGCCATAAAATGCCTGTGCTTCAATGGTTTCCAATGCAAAAGGCCATGTGATCTCCCGCAATGCGGTGCAATAGGCAAAGCAGGAATCGGGGATCACTGTGATCTTTTCCGGCAGCCAAATCTCCTCAAGGGAACTGCATTGATAAAAAGCACTTTGACCCAGCGCAGTCAATGCAGCAGGCAATTCCGCATATTTCAGCTTTGTACAGCCATAAAATGCGCCATCCCCAATTGCAGTTACCGTTTTCGGAAACCGTACGCCGGTAATCTTGGCGCAGTTATAAAATGCTCCCTCACCGATAGAAATCACAGGCAGCTTATCCAGTTCATCGGGAATCGTTAACTCGCCGCTCATTTCATCAGAACAATCGGTAACGATCACGCCGGCATCTCCATCGTTATAGCCAAAGGTAATATAAGAACCATTGATGGTATACATACCCATATTATCATATTCCATCAGATTCTGAACAGCGTCGTCTTCCTCAGCAAAACAAAATCCGGAGAAGAGTGTCGCTGCTTGTATTGCCGTTATCAAAACTGCAGCGATTCGGAATCCTCGTTTCATAAAAGACACCTTATTTCTTTTTGATCCAGATCACACCGACTACGATCACCGCGATCAACGCCATTACGGAAATCACCAAGCCCACAATCCGAAGCGGTGTCAGCTCAGAGAGAAACGATGGCGAAGAAGTCGTCGTCGTAACAGTGACAGACTGGCTGTTGGAATTGGTATCTGTTTGCTTGGTTTCCTCATCCAAGACAATAAAAGTAAAGACATTTCCGTTTTCGGTATCAGTTGCATATTGCTCTGCCACAGTACCTTTATAGCCACGGATCACAAACGATTCATCCGCATACAGCTGTTCTGTGTAATCCAGCTTCCAGCCAAAAGCAGAAAAATCAATGGAAGTGACCGTTTTCGGAACCGTGATCTCCGTCATTTTTGTATTGGCAAAGGTTGCTTCTCCAATGGTCGTGCAGCTCTCAGGAATCGTAAACTCCGTTAAAGCGGTGCAGGCAAAAGTACTGTCTCCGATTCTTTTGATGGTATTGGGCAATGTAATATCATCCAGACTCAAGCAACGGAAAAACAGAAAATCCTCAAGCTGCGTCACAGATTCGGGGATCTCCACATGATTGAGCTGAGGACATTCGGCAAACGCCCATGCACCGATCTGCTCCAGACTATCGGGAAGCTGAATGGTAGTCAGAGAACGGGAATAGGCAAATGCCACATAGCCAATATCATATACGCCATCGGGAACCACCACATCCACAGGATCTCGTCCGATGGGATAGCGCACCAGATAGGTGCCGTCTTCCGCATAAAGCACGCCATCAATACTTTCAAAATATGGATTGCCTTCCGCAACATAAAAATTCTTCAAGGCACTGCAATCGGCAAATGTAGCCATACCGATTCCCACCATCTGGCGAGGCAATGTTACCTCCTGCAGCATATAGCTCTGCACAAAGGCATTGTCTCCCAGCGCCACAACAGGCAGTCCGTCAATGGTTTCCGGCAGAACAAGCGTCGTCTCATTGCCGGTATAGGATTCAATGCAGGCAGCCTTTTTATTATTGTTCTCCACACTCAGCATCAGACTATATGTATAATCTCCGCTGGTAAAGATCTCCAATTCCTCATCAGAATCTGTGTCAGCCCATACAGATGCTGTCGTGCAGCCAATGCTCAATAATGCAGCGGCAAAAGCGGTACCTTTCCGCAGGATAGCAAATACATTTTTCTTCATAACCAGTCGCTCCTTGTGAAATTTGAAATAAAAAGGGCGAAAACGAGGGCATTCTTCACCCATGTTTCCACCCCAAAACGCAGTCAGTGTCCCCTCACATACTGCGATCCTTATTCAACAGTAACAGATTTTGCCAGATTACGAGGCTTATCTACATCGTTGTTTCTCTGTACGGCAGCATAATATGCGATCAGCTGCAACGGAACCACAGCCAGCATTGGCATCAGGAGATCATCGATCTCCGGCAGACGGAAGCAGTAATCCGCAATATCGCTGTCCGGCTGATAGGATTCCCCGCACACCAAGAAGGTGACTGCACCACGTGCCTTGACCTCTTTGATATTGGATACGGTCTTTTCATGAAGCTTTTTCTGCGTATCCACTGCGATTACAGGCATGCCCTCATAAATCAGCGAGATGGTGCCGTGCTTCAGCTCGCCGGCAGCATATGCCTCGCTGTGAATGTAGCTGATTTCCTTGAGCTTCAATGAGCCTTCCATAGAAAGCGCATAATCCAAACCTCTGCCGATATACAACAGACTTTCTGCCTTCAGCAGCGGCTTTGCCATTGCTTCAACAAATTCCTTGCGCTCCAGTATATCAGAGATATACTGCGGCGTTTCCATCAGTAAAGCAGTCAACCGGCGGCATTCTGCCTCATCGATCTGTCCCTTTGCCAATGCAAGTTCAAAGGCAAACAGATACATCACGCTGATCTGCACCATATATGCTTTGGTAGATGCCACAGCGATTTCGGGGCCTGCATGCGTATAGATCAGCATATCCGCTTCGCGAGCAACGGAAGATCCCTTCGCATTGACCACAGCCAGTGTTTTGGCACCAAGCTTCTTGGCAAGACGCATTGCAGCAAGGCTATCGGCAGTTTCGCCGGATTGAGAAATAATAATGATCAGATCTCCCTCACCGATCAACGGCTCACGATACCGGAATTCCGAGGCAATGTCAACGATCACCGGTACCCTGGCCAGCTTTTCGATGACGTATTTGCCTACCATGCCGGCATGCATTGCCGTGCCGCAGGCTACAATATAAATATTGCGGAACTGACGCAGTGTTTCAGGCGTAATGCCGCACTCATGCAGATCCGGCAGACCATTCTCAATACGCGGCATTACCGTCCGCTTAATGGATTCCGGCTGCTCATAGATCTCTTTGAGCATAAAATGCTCATATCCCTGCTTTTCGGCAGCATCCATATCCCAATCTGCAGTCAGCAGTTCCTTTTGAATGGCATTTGCCTGCATATCACAGAAAGAAACACCCTGCTCGGTCAGCACAGCGATCTCATCATGCTCCAGCAGATAATACCGCGCCGTATATTTCAAAATAGCAGGTACATCCGATGCAATAAAGCTTTCTGTATCACCCACACCAACGATCAGCGGACTTTCTCTGCGAACTGCATAGATCGTACCGGGGAAATCCGTGAACAGAATACCCAGTGCAAAGCTGCCGGAAACCTCCTGCATGGCACGGGCGATCGTCTGCACCGGATCTCCGTTATAGTAGAAATCCAGGAGCTGCGCCATTACCTCTGTATCAGTTTCCGATACAAAGCTGCGTCCCTGTGCAATCAAGAATTCCTTGAGCTGCTTATAATTTTCAATGATGCCGTTATGAACGATCGTAACATTGGCGCCGCCTCGATGCGGATGCGAATTGGTGTCCGAGGGTTCGCCATGTGTTGCCCAACGGGTATGACCGATACCCACTGTGCCCTGCGGCTTTCCTTCCTCATTCATCTTGGCGGAAAGATCAGCCAAACGGCCCTTTGATTTTGTGATCTGGATTCCATTTTCAGTAAACACAGCAATGCCGGCCGAATCATAGCCACGATACTCAAGCTTTGAAAGTGCATCCACAAGAATATCGGCACAGCAATTTTTCCCTACATATCCGACAATTCCACACATAGAACTCTATTATCCCTTCCCATATGATTCTTATCATGACGCAAATCGGGAACAATCTCCCACAATAAATCATAGAAATACTTAGTCATTATACCATACAATTTTCGAAAAAGCAAGCATTTTTTTGAAAAATGGCGAATTTTCATTTTTCACAGCACAATGCGGCACGTTCTGTCAATGCGGCATCCTCATAATCGAAAACAAAAGTGCGGTACGCATTGATCACCACGGTATCCCCTGTCATGCTAAGCCGCGGTGTGCGCTGCCCATAATTCATATGCACATGACCGTGAATAAAATACTTCGGATGATACCGCTCCAGCAAAGTACGGAACACATCAAAGCCCCGATGACAAAGATCATCTCCGTCATGCAGCCCCAGCGCCGGTGCGTGCGTGATCAGAATATCAAAGCCACCATGGCGCTTCAGCTTCCACCACAACTTCCGTACTCGTTTGCGCATTTGCCGTTCCGTATACTGATGCTCACCGGGACGATACCGCATGCTTCCGCCAAGTCCCAGAATCCGCACGCCATTGTATACATAAATATCATCTTCGATGCAAAAACATCCATCCGGCGGTGTAACAGCATATTTTTCATCATGATTTCCATGTACATACAGTACAGGAACATTCGAAAAGGTTTCCACAAAAGAAAGATAGTGAGGAGAAAGATCGCCGCAGGCCAAGATCAGATCAATGCCGGCAAGCTTCCCCGGCTGATAATGATCCCAGATGGCAGCCGATTCCGTATCGGACATCACCATAATTGTCATATCCGTTTGATTTCCTTTCTGCTTTTTTGGACATCAGCTTGTATGCAGACCATGCTGTTTTACAAAATCACGGCAGCTTTCCACAAGCTCTTCAGCTTCGGGAATATAGCCTACAACATTATCTGCCAACCAATCGGCGCTGATGATCTGCTGCGGTGTCAGCACGGCATCCTGCGCTGCAATACAGGAGCCGTCCTGTGCATACAGCGAGCCGGTAAAGGGATTAAAGCCTTCCTTGGCAATCTCGTCCTGCATGATCTGCACCAGACGCTGTGTACCACTGGGCAACCGACTGGAGCAAGCGACCTCAATGGCGCCGGTAGACATTCCCCAATAATAGATCAGAGAATGCGCCCCCATATCATTGGCATCGTTTTTCCATGCGCCGATCAGCACGGAATGCACCAGCTCCTCATACAATCTGCCCCAGTTCCAGACAGGTGCAGCCAGACGAAATGAAATGTCCCCATAAAGACCATACAAGCCGAAATCTGTATCAGCCGCCAACGGCGCATTGATATCCCGATTGGAGATCAGATCGATGCCCTTTTCTCTGAAATATGCGTAAGGATCATGGTTTTCTAAGGTAGACCAATCCAGATAGACCTTCGCTCTGGGATTGACAAGCTTGACGCCCAAAGCAAAGGCATTTACCGAAGCCGGTGTGCCAAGTACAGGATAATCAGCAATATAACCTACCCGTTCATTTTCTGTCAACGAACCGGCAACAATACCGGTGATGAATTTTGCCTCGTAAATCCGCAGATAATAGGTGCGAAGCTGCCGATATGCCGTGTTCATAGAACAATTGATTATGATTACATCCGGATAAGCAAGCGTCATACGCATACTGACCGCATGATAGATCGGGGATGTTGTGAAAATCACCCGATAGCCCTCTGCCACAGCCTGATGGATCACAGACTCCGCTTCATCCTCAGCCGAAATAAACGCAGCTGTTTCGATGCGGTCACCGAATGCATCTTCGATATAGCGTCTGCCCAACTCGTGATTATACGACCAACTGGAAAACTGCGGATCCTTGGGATATAAGAATGCAATTTTCAGTGCTGCGCTGCTCAGCGGCAGAATCTTTGTCAGTGCGACTTTTCTTGAACCTTCTGTTGGCGAAAGAATGTGAGAAGTACGGTAATCCTCTTTGAACACCAAGAACTCCGACCAAACCCGATCGATACGATGCTTCAGCTCAACAGAGGAAAGCTGCCGCAGACCTTCAAAGCCATAGATTTCCAAGAACACCAGAAATGCATCTCCGATGGCAACCGGAAGCCGCTGCCCGTTGCGGGCACAATAATGATCCGAAAATACGGTGTAAAGAAATTTTACATCCTTACGCAGATCCTCCGGCCACGGCTTTGCGGGCTCAGCGGATTCTTCTCCATTCCCTACCGCATTCAACAGTCGGGAAAATGCACCGGTCTGCGACATCTGGATCTCATACAAACCGGAGATCCGATGGAATTCCACAAATTCATAGTAAAGAACATTTTCCGGATTCTCTGAATGCTTCGGCAAAATGCGGATCACATTGGCATCAATGCTCACTGCGCCGAAATATTTGGAGACACTGACCCGCTTATTGCCTTCTATCACATAAAAGCGCTGCATATATTCATAGACAAGGATCGGCTCCTGCACACCGTTCTCACGGACATCCTCACAAAGCGCTGCCCATTTGGAGCCAAATTCTGTTTCATAATCCAGCAGCGGCATAAAATTCGATGCAAAAGCCGTAGTGCGCTCCGCAGAAGCAGTTCCTGCGATCAGCGAAAGCGGGATCTCCATACGGCCCATGGGAACTCTGCCTTCCTCTGCATCCTTTTGCAGCAGCTCCTCCAGCACCGGAAGATACGGATAGGCACCCCGTGAAATCGATTGGCGATATTGCTTTTCTCCGGATTTCTGTGCTTTTGCGTAGTCTTGATAGGACATAGGATTCTGTCACTCCTCTCAGCTCACAAATCACGCTCAGTATTGGGTTAATTATAGCATGGATCGGTGGTTTCTGCAATGGATTTTTTCTCCTGTAAACAAAAAAACTGTCGGAATCGATACGGATTCCGACAGTTTAGCATCGTTTACTTGCGATAGATCATATCCGCACGGTCAGGACCTGTGGAGATCATAGTGATCGGGAAACCGATCTTCTGTTCGATATAATCTACATACTTCTTTGCATTCTCAGGCAGCTGATCGTACTCGGTAATACCGGCAATATCGCACTTCCAACCGGGCAGTGTCTCATATACGGGCTTTGCACGATCCAACCGATCACCGGCAGGGAATTCTTCGCTTACAACGCCATCCACTTCATAGCCCACACAAACAGGGATCTCATCCAGATAACCCAGTACATCAATGAGTGACAAGGCAACATCGGTCGCACCCTGCAGCATGCAGCCGTAACGCGTTGCAACCACATCGAACCAACCCATTCTGCGGGGACGTCCGGTAGTAGCGCCGAATTCACCGTCGCTGCCGCCGCACTTGCGCAGAGTATCTGCTTCTTCGCCGAAAATTTCAGTTACGAAGGGGCCGGCTCCTACGCAAGAGGAATATGCCTTGACCACAGTGATCACACGCTTGATCTCATGAGGCGGTACACAAGCACCTACCGCACCAAAGCCTGCCAGTGTGGAGGAAGATGTGGTGAACGGATAAATACCGTTTGTGGTATCACGCAGTGCACCCAGCTGACCTTCCAGCAAAATGTTTTTGCCGGCTTTCACAGCATCATACATCAGCTGTGCCATATTGCAGAGATACGGCTTCAGATATTCGCCGCACTTGCGCAGATAAGCAAGGATCTCACCGGGAGCCAGCGGATCTACATCACCGTAAAGCGCAGCCATCTGTGCATTCTTGATATGGCAGACACGCTCTACCTTTTCGGCAAGATTTTTGTTGTACAGCTCACTAAGCTGGAAACCGATCTTCAATGCCTTATCTGCATAGAAAGGAGCAATGCCGGACTGGGTAGAACCAAAGCTATGCTTGCCCAGACGCTTTTCCTCCAGCTTATCAAACAGAATATGATACGGCATTACAAGCTGTGTACGATCCGAAATACGGATGTCGGGAGTAGGCACGCCGCCTTCTGCCAGCTGTGCCATTTCACGCTGAAATGCCTCGATGTTGAATGCAGCACCGGGACCGATCAGGTTGACGGTTCCGGGTTGAAACACGCCGGAAGGCAGAATGTGCAGCACATATTTGCCATATTCATTGATGATGGTGTGTCCTGCATTTGCGCCGCCCTGAAAGCGAACTACAAAATCAGCATCCCCGGCAAAGACATCCGTCAACTTGCCCTTGCCTTCATCACCCCAGTTACCGCCTACAATTGCACTAATCATAATGAAACGTTTCCTTTCTCTCGCAAATCGGATCAACAAAAATACGATCGATTTTTTGCTTCCGTATGCGGATGCCGAAGCATAAAACCCATCGGATTCCTTCGGCGTTCCTGTTTCGTACAGGTGCAACAATGCACACTCATACATATAAGAGTTTACCACATTCGACCGTAATTGTCAAGTCTCAGAAGGCAGTGAAATCGCAGCTTGGGCATTTTTTGTCCAGCCTTGCCGAAATCTTTTTCAATGGGTTGCGCCGTTTATTTGATTCGCACAAAGGGGGAGCTTTCCAAAACAAAGCCGCCTGCGGAAGCCAAATCCGCAGGCGGCTTTTGCATGAAGAAAATCGATCAGCAGCAGCTGTTGCCGTTGCAGCCGCAGTTGTTGCCGCAGCTGGAGCCCCAGCTGTTGCCGCAGCCGCAGAACAGGAAGAACAGAACAATCAGAATGATAATCCAGCAGCAGTTGTTGTTACCTTCGCATCCACAGTTCATAAATCAAGCACTCCTTTAGATGAATGTAGTATCCGGCGTCCGGATCGCCGCATCGTGGGAGGCGGCATCGATGCCGCTTCCTAGTCTCATGATATGCCACTGCATCTGATGTGTGACAGTATCCGTTCAAAACTTTTTTATCGCAAAAAATCCATGCAGTATGTTTGCAGCGGCAAATTTCCGGCAATACTGAAAAACGAACCGGACACAAGCTTTCATCATAATCCTGTCCGCTGAATAAGATAGCATTGAAATCATAGCCGCAAGGCATGATCAAAGGAGGCGTTTTCTTGCATTCCGACCGTTATACCAAAAAAGCGCAGCAAATCCTTGAGGCGGCACGTGCTCATGCCGAACAGCTTGGACATACCTTTGTGGGCAGTGAGCATATTTTACTTGCCATGCTGCGTGACGGCAGCAATGTCGGTGCTGCGATCCTGCGCACCAATCGGATCCATCTGCGCAGTTATCATCAAGCAATGCTGCGTGAGATCGGCAAAGGTGATCTCACGCAGCTGACCGAATCGGCCTATACACCTGCTCTGCGCAGAATCTTAAACAGCGCCGGAGAAATCGCACATCAGAACCGCCAGGCGCTGATCGGCACCGAGCATATCCTGCTTGCCGTGCTGCGTGAAGAACAATGCGGTGCCGTCGCACTGCTTCGCAGTATGGGGATCCAGCGCCCCGATCTTCTTTATCAAACTGCTTCCCGCGAGCTTTCCTCGGAATCGCTGCCTTTTCCCGCAATCGGACTGGATGAGAAACGATGTCCCACGCTGATCAAATACGGAAAAAATCTCACGGATCCTGCAGTCATCCGCCAATTTGATCCCCTCATCGGACGTGATAATGAAGTGCAGCGTATTTTACAGATCCTGCTGCGCCGCAGCAAAAACAATCCTTGTCTGATCGGAGCGGCCGGCGTAGGAAAAACCGCGATTGTAGAAGGCATTGCACAGCGCATCCTGCGTGGCGAGGTGCCTCCTGCACTGCATGACCGCATTCTGTTTTCTCTGGATCTGACCGCAATGCTGGCAGGTGCAAAATACCGAGGCGATTTCGAAGAACGGCTCAAGGCATGTATGGACGAAGCAGCCGCTATCCCGGAGCTGATCCTTTTTATTGATGAGATCCATGTGATCGTCGGTGCGGGTGCTGCTGAAGGTGCCATCGATGCCGCCAACATCATGAAGCCAAGACTTGCACGAGGAGAGCTTCAGCTGATCGGCGCAACCACCGATACCGAATACCGCAAGCATATCGAAAAGGATGCCGCTCTGGAACGAAGATTTCAACCGGTTATCATTGAGGAACCATCGCCCTGTGCTGCTGCCGAGATTCTGACGGGACTGCGAACCCAATACGAGACATTCCATACACTTTCGATCGCCGACAGCGCCATTGAAGCAGCGGTGCAGTATGCAGTACGGTATTTCCATGACCGTGCATTGCCTGACAAAGCACTGGATCTGCTGGATGAAGCCTGTGCATCGATGCGGCTGCAGCACAGCACTGCCATGCCGGCCCTTGGCTCCCGCAATGAAATGGAAGCTGCCGAAGAATTGCAACCGCCACCGCCTTGCACGTTAACCCCCGAGGATATTGCGGCTGTGGTTTCGGTGCGTACCGGTGTACCGCTGCATAAGCTGACACTGTCGGAAACCGATGCGCTGCTGCATCTTGAGGAGCAGCTGTCGCAGCGGATCATCGGACAGCAAAATGCAATTTCAGCTGTCGCCAAGGCCATCAGAAGAAGTCGGGCAGGCTTGTGCTGCGGCAGCCGGCCTATGGGATCCTTTTTGTTTCTGGGGCCTACAGGTGTCGGCAAAACAGCATTGGCACAAACGATTGCTGATCTGCTTTATGACGGAAACTGCATCCGCATTGACATGAGCGAATATATGGAAAAGCATACCGTTTCCCGTCTGATCGGTGCACCGCCCGGCTATGTGGGACATGAAGAAGGCAGTGTCCTTATCGAGCAGGTCAGAAAGCATCCTTATTCATTGATCCTGTTTGACGAAATGGAAAAAGCACATCCCGATGTGCTCAATCTGCTGCTGCAAATTTTAGAGGATGGTGCTTTGCAGGATGGTCAGGGCAGGAAGGCCGATTTCACCAATACAATGATCATTCTTACCTCGAATTTGGGGGCATCTCTGACAAACGGGCAGCCTCTCGGCTTTCTGGGCAGTGAAGATGGTACCCATACGCAGATTCTGGAACATGCAAAAAAGGCACTGCGTCCCGAGCTGCTCCATCGTCTGGATGCGCATATTGTGTTCCGCAGTCTGACCGAAACCGATTATCTTGCGGTTGCACAGCAGCAACTCACTGCTCTTGCCAAACGCATGGAAGCACTGGGCTGTCCTCTTTCTTGGACAGAAGAAAGTAAACGGCTGCTGTGCAGCAATGCCGATACGGCACATGGCGGCGCAAGAGCCATCCGCACACACATCACACAAGAGGCAGAATCGCTGCTGGCAGACAGCTTGCTGCTGCAGGGAAAAGGCGCACGCCTGCTCTGCGTCAGAGATGGCGCCCTTGCTGTTGCGCTCTCTGTAGCAGCGGCTTCATAAACAGAACATCCGTCCGGAAAACGATTGCTTTTCGGACGGATGTTCTGCTTTTTTCTGCAAGGATCGCAATTGACGAAATGATGAGTTTATGGTATACTGTAACATAGAATACAACATCTGAAACCACATGAAGGGAGGCATTCTGTATGAAGCCGGGCAAATCTCGTTATCCATCCGTGCATCGCGGGATCGTACGCACAGCCATGGCACTGCTGAAACAAAAGCAGCATCCATCGGCAGCGTTTTATTCCGATGCAGACCTGGATATCCTGGTGGAATATGCCGGAAAGCCCGATCAAAAAGGGGACCGGCAGCGAGGCAGAGGCTTTCACTACTATTGTGCAGCAACACCAAAGGGAACTGCTGTTCGGCTTGATGCCCCCGATCACAGATATCGAAACGGTCTGGGCAACAGTGCACCCTCTCCCCGCACCATGCTGGAAATCGAATATCCGCTGGCATTGGCACTGTATCATGACGGTCACAGAGAAACCGCAATGCAATGTCTCTCTCGTGCTGTTCATATGCTGGGGGATCTCTGCTGTCCGCCGCATTCCTGCGGATTAACATATTTTTCCCGCTACGGCACCTATCACAAGCGCTACGAGGCTAGGGCGGCTGCCTTGTTCTGGGGCGGCTATCCTGTCACGGATGAACGGCCCGCTGCCGAAAAATGGGCAGCTCTTTCGCAAGGAGAAATCCCCTTTTCTGCGTATGAAGCGGCATTTCTTCCGCAAGAAAATCCGAATGCTGCCGCACACTCTCCGCTCGGACTGCTGCTCAATCATCTTGCCGAAAGCGGCAGCACGGAGCTTCCGGCAGTTCTGGGGAAAAACCAAGAGGAAACAGATGCTTCTGTTATCCGAAGATTAACACTTGCCATTCGCAATGCCGCAGCAATGCTTGCTGTATTTGCCAAGCACACCGCTTTGCCCTATCACGGCATTCGGGAAGGACAACCGCTGTGGCTGCTGTCTCCCGATTCCATGACAAAACCGCTCCTGCCGGAGCCGGTCTATCTCCATTGGGAGGAAAACGGCTTGCTTTCATTGACCAACCTCCATGGAGAAACCCTTGCGCTCGATCGCCATGGATATGCTGCCATGTGTGCAGATCCCAAGCATCAAACCACTAAATTTCTGTATGGACAAGCGCTGTATCCTAATGGCAGCATGCGCCGGATCCTTGCAGCCGAAGGCAACCGACTTTGTGCCTGTTCCGGAATACAGGCGGAAAATTCAGATGTTCATGCCGCTAAAACACGCATTCTTCTGTGGAACGGACCGATTTCCGGCCACAAAGAAAATGCACAGTGAATCGCGCCGCTCTTTTACAATATCGGATTCTGAAATAACAAACGGAGGCATCTCATGAAACACACACAATTACGCCGACTGATCTTAAGCGCAATGTTTCTTGCGCTGGGACTTGTTCTGCCCTTTTTGACGGGACAAATCCAACAGATCGGCAATATGCTGCTGCCCATGCACATTCCGGTGCTGCTTTGCGGTTTGATCTGCGGCTGGCAATATGGTCTGAGCGTAGGGCTCGTTCTGCCGCTTATGCGCTCTTTCCTGTTCGGCATGCCGGTATTTTATCCTTCTGCGATCGCAATGTCTGTTGAGCTGGCTGCCTACGGCTTTCTTGTGGGATTTTTGTTCTCTCACGCAAAATGGCAATGCATCAAAATGCTCTATCGCTGTCTGATCGCCGCCATGCTGGGCGGACGACTGATATGGGGGCTGGCTATGCTGCTGCTTATGGGGATCAAAGGCAGCAGCTTCACGATCGCTGCATTTTTCAGCGGTGCCGTTTTCAATGCCATTCCCGGTATCGTTTTGCAGCTGATCCTGATTCCTGCCATTATGCTGGCGTTGGATAAAACACATCTGGTTCCGTTCCGAAAAAACACCCGCCACGGAGAATCCGCATATGCAGCAGAATGATCCGATGCACGATTTGCTGGATGCCATTGGTGCATATCGCAGCTCATCCAAACCCTTCTTTGTTGCTCTGGATGGCAGAAGTGCAGCAGGGAAATCGACCCTCGCCGCACAGCTTGCACTGCAGATCCATTGCCTTGTGCTGCATATGGATGATTTCTATCTTCCGCTTGCCGACAGAACCGACGCACGAATGGCGCAGCCCGGCGGGCATATGGATTTTCGGCGTTTGCTGCAGGAGGTGCTTTTGCCGCTGCATGAAAAACAATACTGCTCTTATCGTGCCTTTGACTGCAAGCTGCAGATTTTACTGCCGCCCATAGCCTTATCCGCAGCGCCGATCATTCTGCTGGAAGGTGCATACAGCTGCCATCCGCTGCTGTGGGAGCAAGCCGATCTGCATTGCTTTCTGGATATTACACCACAGCAGCAGGCAGAACGCCTCGCCATGCGTGACGGCAAAGCTGCCGCAAGGTTTCATTCTGTATGGATTCCAAGAGAAGAGCAGTACTTTACAGCGTATGACATCCGTCAACGCTGTGAACGGATCCTATATGGTGCAAGCTGATAATCAAAGCAGATCTCTTCACCGATGCTTCATCTTTATTATGCTGTTTGAAACAATACCGTTTACTTTCTGTCCGCACCCAAAAGATACCGCATTCTTTTGCAGAAATTTACAGTCATCTATTGACAAACCATTGGAAATGTGATAGAATATAGCAAATATACTTCGGGTTATTTTATGCAAATCTTACGAAAGGGGGGTGGCCGTTCTTTTATGACAAACGGAAAAAAGCTGTTCGCACTGTGCACCTCACGGATTCATAACGACGAAGTGCTGGAAAGTGTAAAATATTTCCTGGCTGAAGCAAAAAAACGCGGCCATGCCGTCATCGTATTCAATTCCTCTCTGGAGGATATCAACATCGGGCCGACAGATACCGGTTGTTACAGCGTTTATGATCTGATCCCCTTTTCCATGGTGGATGCGGTAGTGCTGATGTCTGAAACGATCAATAACCGACTTATTTCGGAAACCATCTGCAAAACAGCAAAAGCCCATAATATTCCGGTGCTGGCTTATGATGCCAGATATTCGGAATGCCCCAGTGTATATTCCTATGCCACACAGGCATTTTCTTCGCTTCTGGCACATGTTTTCGATGTTCATGGCTGCAAGCGTGTGGATCTGATCTCCGGTATTCGGGGACACTATGGCTCAGAGTGCATGGTCTTTGCCTATCAGGAGGCATTGCATCAGCGCGGTCTGCCTTTCGAAGAAGAGCGTCTGGAATATGGCAACTATTGGGCAGAACCTACTTATTCCGCAACAGAACGTCTGCTGGCATATGATACACCGGAAGCAATCGTTTGTGTCAACGATGATATGGCCATAGCCTGCTGCTCTATCCTGCGCCAGCGCGGATTCAATGTCCCGGAAGATATCATTGTGACCGGCTGCGACGGCATCATAAAAGAGCACACCCATATGCCTCGCCTCACAACTTGCAAAAAGGATCTGTATCATACGGCAGCCACCTTGTTTGATACCGCCGAGATGCTGCTGGATGGCGGGACTGTAGATATGGAATGCGAAATTCCGCCGATCTTGCAAATCGCAGGATCCTGCGGATGCCATCCCATCGAACAAATCGATCAGAACAATGCGATCGAGTATTACCATAACCGCTTGCGGGCTACCATTATTCAAGAATCTTATGAGCACAGGATCTTTGGTTCTCTCATGGATCGTCCGCAAAACACAAACCTTGATTATCTGGACGTGCTTGGCAATCATATGCCCAACGAAGCCTATCTGTGTCTGCGGGATCGACTTTCCCCCGATACCAGTGCTGCGACGCTGAGCCATTTCGCAGCCGAAAATGAATTGATGAACACCGTCCGGCTTAAAAGAAAAGAAAAACGCTATGCCATGGTACAGCGTGAACAACTGGTACCCGATCTGAAAGAAATCCTCAGCCGCGGTAATGTACCGATTCTGAATTCGGTCTATCTCCGGCAGGAAATTTACGGTTATTACGTCTATTACGGCGACGAACTGGATGAGGAATGCTTTAAGCTGCCTAAATTCATTCACACAGCCGGCAATGTCATCGGAGCCTGCCTGAATGCTGCCCGTCTGAAAGCCGCAAATGAAAAGCTGCTTTCTGCCCGTATCCGTGATCCGCTGACGGGTATGCTGAACCTCAACGGTGCGATGAAGGCTTTGAACGAACGGGTAAACAATGAAACAGATGAGAATCAGCAGCTTATGCTGGTGGTCATCGGACTGAAAAATCTGCGTCAGATCAATTCTGTTTTCGGCCATATGGAGGGCGATCAGGCTTTGCTGAGCCTCGCCAATGCCATTAATGACTGCATCGACAGCAATGTCCTTGCAGCGAGAATCGGCGGCGATGAGTTCTTGGTGTCCTTCTTTGTTTCGAATCTGCATACCAGCACCACCGATGCATTGATCGATGTGCTCAGCAGCCGTCTGAACAGCTATAATCAAGTATCCGGAAAAAATTACAGCATTGAGATCGCGATCGGAAAAGTAAGTTCGCCGATCCCCTTCACACTCTCTTTGGAGGGCATGCTGAATGAAGCGATCGCCCAAAAGGATCAGAACAAATCCGCTTCTGATGATGCAAAGAACAATGGTGTTCGGATTTCTGCCGTGGATGAAACTGCAAAACTCGTGGCAGATATTCTCAATGAAAACCGTCTGTCATATCATTTCCAACCCATTGTACATGCCAAAACCGGTCAAATCTTTGCTTATGAAGCCTTAATGCGTACCGATACCGTACAAAAGATCTCCGCACTGACATTGCTGCAATATGCCGGTGCACTGGGTAAGCTTTACGAGGTGGAATGGCTCACTTACTACAATGTTCTCCGCTACATGCGCCAAAATGGACATCTGCTGGGCAACCATAAGGTTTTCCTGAACAGTATTCCCGGACACTTCCTTTCGGACGGAGACTTCTTGAAACTCTCCGATGCATACGGCGATCTGCTGCCAAATCTGGTTGTTGAATTTACCGAGCGTGCCGAAACCGAAGGTACCGAGCTCCAGCAAATGCAGACGCGCTGCCAAAAACATGGCATGGAGATCGCTGTTGATGATTACGGAACAGGCTATTCCAACATCACCAATCTGCTTCGATATTCTCCCAATTACGTAAAGATCGACCATAGTCTGATCAACAACATTCATGACGAACCCAAAAAACAGCATTTTGTTACCAATATCATCGAATTTGCACACGCAAATGGCTTTATGGCACTGGCTGAAGGTGTAGAGACTCGAGAAGAACTGCGTGCGGTCATCCGCTTTGGTGTAGATCTTGTACAGGGCAACTACATCTCTTTGCCGGAACCCATTCCGCCTTCTGAGATTAACTCTGCACTTGCTGTGGATATGCTCAAGATCAGTGCCACAGCCTCTACCCACGCCATCCGCAAAACCTTTATGGCTCCCGCCGATCAGAAAATTGATATCGCAATGCTGGCTGTTGAAAAATATACCGATGTTTTTATTACACAGCCCTATGTGGAATTGATCGGAAGCTTTGGTGTTGCAAGCGCGGTTACTCTGAAATTTAAGGATAATATCACATCCCATGTGGTAATGCACGACTTGCATCTGACCTCACCTTCCAGCGCACCTTGTATCATATTGGGCCGCAACACGAAGGTAACTCTGGAGTGCCGCGGCGATAATCGTCTGGATAATGCAGGTATCTGTGTTCCGGAAACCGCTTCGCTGCATCTTACCGGACGCGGCAACCTCTCGATCAGCTGCGTGGATGTCCAAAGCTGCGCCATCGGCGGCGATGTGGAAATGGGCTTCGGTTCTATTGACATTGATCTGGCAGGCTGTCTGCAGATCACTACCAGCGGCACCCGTGCCATCGGCATCGGCGGCGGTTACGCAAAAGGACAGAACATCTCTGTCAACGGTACAAAGATCTTTCTGCTCATGGATGGTGCTGACAGCGTGGGCATCGGTGCGGAAAACGGAAGCTGCAATATTTCTCTGGCAGGCTGTTCTGTCTGTATGGAAATCCGTACTGCCTCCGGTATTGCGGTCGGTATTACCAATGGCGTACCGCAGGTCAAAATGAATACCGTGGATCTGGATGTGCTGGGTTCCGGCAAAAACATTGCTGTGGTCGGCTCTTTGTCAGGCGGCGCCGATCTTTCGCTGAAAGATTGTACTCTGGCAGCAGATCTGAAAGCAAGAGCCATTACCATTCTCGGCTCAGATGACAGCGCTCCCGCTATTGCAGTAAAACGCTGCGATATCCGTATCAATTGCGAAGGCTCCCGTGTCATGAACATCGGAAGTATGGCAAAGGATGCTGATGTAGCCGTCGTTGATACCAATTTCAATGTAAAGATACATGCGGCAACTGCATTGCATTTTGCAGCAGCAGAAGGTCATCTGCTGCATATGGGCGGCACCGAGCTGTTGGAAATCAATGATTGATTTCCGAATTCTTTCCATCACAAAACCGGCATCCGAATGCATATGCTTTCCGGATGCCGGTTTTTTGGCTCTGTTACTTCAATGCTGCTTTTCATTCACTGATATCCTCTGCGGATCCAAGCAATACAAGCGGAAAACCACGACTCGCATACCGGATTGCAATGCCAATCCCCCATGGCAGTCGTTTCGTCCGAAAGAGATAATCCATGCCCGCCCAGCGGATAAATATGAGACTCAAACGGAACCCCATGGATCGCCAATGCCTGCAGATAATCCAGACTATTGCGAACCGATACACAGTCATCATTGCTGGTGTGCCATACAAAAGCAGGTGGTGTATCGACACCGACTTGCTGCTCCAACGCAACCATAGAACGCTGTGCATCGGAAGGCTGCTCACCCACCAGATTCACAATAGACCCCCGATGTGTATGCTCACCTGCCGTAATGACAGGATAGCATAAAATCTGTGCATTGGGCCGATAGGATTCAGGATCTCCCATAATTTTGTGCAGAAAAGCGTGATTCCAGTGTACTGCAAGACTGGCAGCAAGATGTCCGCCGGCAGAAAATCCGCATACGGCGATCCGCTGCGGATCGATCTCATAGTCCTCTGCATGGGTGCGTACATAAGCGACTGCAGCCGCAAGCTCCGTCAATGCAAGCGGAAAGGGCTTGCGATAGGTGCTGTAACGCAGCACAAATGCCTGTACGCCAAAGCCTGCAAAACGCATTGCCACCGGTATTGCCTCGCGCTCGGAGCAGTAATCGTATCCGCCGCCCGGACAAATGATTACGGCAGGACGCTGCTTTTTTCCGTTTTCTTTGGAAAAATCCAGATATACAGGCTCTAACGTCGGCTGCACTTCGGGCGGCTGCAATCCCGCTTTTTCATAAGGAACAATAAGCGTAATTCGATTTGACATCATCAATCCCTCCATTTTTTCATTATACTGAAAAAGATCTCGTCTTGTCAAGTTGCATTTTTTCAAAGGATATGCTATAATGAAAAGAAATCAACCAACCTGTGAAAAAAGGAGATCTCATGAGAATTCGTCATAAACCGTGGGCAAGACCTGAAATCGCCGCCTCGCCCTTTTGTATGGATGATGCCTTTTCGCTGCGTGGAAAATGGCGCAGCTGCTATGCTCGCCCTGAGCAGCCTTTTTATGTCGAGCTTGGCTGCGGAAAAGGCGGCTGGGTCTCGCAGGCAGCATCCACCCGACCCGAAAATAATTATCTGGCTCTGGATATCAAAAGTGAAATGCTCGGTATGGCAAAGCGCAAAACAGAAGCCGCTTTTGAAGCCGTAGGCAGAGAGCCTGATAATATCCGCCTTGCGATTCTGAATATTGAGCGTGTTTCCGAGGTGCTTTCTCCGGAAGACTGCGTGGACCGTATCTATATCAATTTCTGCAATCCTTGGCCCAAGCCTTCTCACAAAAAGCGCCGCCTCACCCATCCCCGTCAACTGGTCCAGTATCAAGCGATCCTCAAGGGTGAGCTGCATTTCAAAACCGATGACGATGATTTGTTCCATGAATCTATCCGCTATTTCGAAGAAAGCGGCTGGACGATCCTTTCTCGCACCGAAAACCTGCACGCCGAAGAACCGACTGAAAATATCCGTACCGAACACGAGAATATGTTTTCGGCAGAGGGCAAAACGATCAAATTTCTGATCGCAGTGCCGCCTGCCCCGCAGGATGCCGCAGCACAGCCCGAACAGGAATCGCAAACGGGCAGATAGGAGCATATTATGCCGCAATGGACGTTCAAAGGACAAAATGGCCGCAGCTTTCTGACGTTCGGCTACGGCAAGCTGCAACAGGATCAGCAGCCGCTGGGGAAATTCGGCAAACAGGATCTGAAGGCCTGCGGCAATCGGCTCTGGCATGCCGTCAAGCCGTATACCATTCAGCAGCTAAAACGACTGCTCAAAAAATTGAAATCATAGAATGAGGTGCTTGCTCTATGCAAACAATTTGTATCCGATCTGTTCGTGCGGTGGATGCCGTGCGGGATGAACGCTGCGATATTTTGCTTGAAAACGGCAAGATTTCGCAAGTGGCAGCCAAGCTCCATGTTGATGCTGATATCAACATCGATGGCACCTCTTTGACCGCACTGCCCGGATTGTTTGATATGCATGTGCATTTCCGTGACCCGGGTCAGACCCACAAGGAGGATCTGCAAAGTGGTGTCGCTGCCGCACTGGCAGGCGGTGTCACAGGTGTGCTTTGTATGCCCAATACAACACCACCTATGGATGATCCTGCTTTGCTGAGAGATTTTCTGGAGCGTGCGAAACAAAGCGGCATCACCGTTTTGCAGGCAGGCTGTCTGACAAAAGGAATGCAAGGCAAAGCACTTGCCGATTATACTTCGCTGCATGATGCAGGTGCAGCTGCACTTTCCGATGACGGCAGACCCGTTGCTGATGATGCGCTCATGGAAGCTGCCATGTGCAAGGCGGCAGCACTGGGAATTCCTGTAGTTTCTCATTGCGAGGATCTTTCGATCATTGACGGCGGCATTATCAACGCAGGCGATATTGCCCGACAATTGGGCGTCAAGGGTATGGATCGCCGTTCTGAAGACAGCATTACCGCCCGTGAGCTTTCTATCGCCAAAAAAACCGGCTCCCCCATTCATATCTGCCATGTAAGCACAAAAGGCAGCGTGGAGCTAATCCGAAAGGCGAAGGCAGAAGGTGTTCCTGCAACCTGCGAAACCGCGCCGCATTACTTTATGCTGACCGAAGAAAAGCTCCTCGCTCGTGATGCGGATTATCGTATGAATCCGCCACTGCGTACGCAAGAGGACAAAGAAGCCATCATAGAAGGCATCCTCGATGGCACCATCGACTGTATCATTACCGATCATGCACCGCATACGCCACAGGAAAAGGCGGATTTTGAGACCGCTCCGAACGGCATTGTCGGTCTGGAAACCTCTCTCGCCGCCACATTGACAGCACTCTACCATACCAACCGACTGACACTGCAGCAGATCGTACAGCTGATGTGTGTCAATCCCCGCACCATTCTGCATTTGCAAGCCCCTGCCATCACCAAGGGTGCCGATGCCGATCTGGTGCTGGTGGATACCCAAAAACAATGGACTGTGGATCCAATGCGTCTGCATTCCAAATCCCGCAACACCGCATTTAAGGGCATGACACTGACAGGCAAGCCTGTGCTGACGATTTCCGGCGGCATCATTCGCTATCGGGATGAAGCCATTGCCGGCATAACATACTGATTTGCAGAAGGGAGTATTCATCATGAAAGAAATTTTACAGCTTTTGAAGCAAAATGCTCGGCTAAGCAATGCAGAGCTTGCCGCTATGACCAATCGGACTGAAGATGAAGTAGCACGGATGATCGAAAAAATGGAACATGACGGCATCATCCGTGGTTACAGTGTGATCGTAGATGATGAGCTTGCCGATCAGGATACGGTCAGCGCTTATATCGAGCTGAAGGTAACACCCAAGCCCGATTGCGGCTTTGAGGAGATCGCACGTATCATCACGGCCTATCCGGAAGTGGATTCTGTGACCCTGATGTCCGGCGGCTATGATCTCGGACTCACAGTAAAGGGCTCCAACCTGCGTGATATTGCTGCTTTTGTAGCGCAGCGGCTTTCTGCTCTGGATGGTGTGCTCTCAACTGCGACCCACTTCGTTTTGAAGCATTATAAAGAAAAAGGCATTCTGATCATTGAAGAGCCGGATGATGAGAGGAGCGTTGTTTCGTGATCTCATACGACCAGATTCTCTCCCAACGTGTCATGGAAATCAAGCCCTCCGGCATCCGCCGCTTTTTCGATCTGGCAGAAACCATGGAGGGCGTCATCTCTCTGGGTGTCGGTGAACCGGATTTCCGTACCCCATGGACGATTCGATCCGCCGCTATCAATACCTTGGAACGGCAAGCCATCATTTATGGCGGCAATGCCGGTCTGCTGCAGCTTCGGCATGAAATCGCCCGATTTATGGAACGCCGTCATCAGCTTTCCTATGATCCGGATCATGAAGTTATTGTAACCGTGGGCGGCTCTGAGGCAGTCGATCTGACCTTCCGTTCTCTGCTGAATCCCGGCGATGAGGTGCTCATTACGGAGCCTTGCTTTGTCTGCTATGCACCGCTGGTCTCTATGGCAGACGGTATTCCCGTGCCGCTGCCAACACATCACGAAGATGAATTTCGTCTGACTGCCGATACACTCAACGCTGCTTTGAAAGCACATCCCAATGCCAAGCTGCTGGTGCTTTCCTATCCCAACAATCCCACCGGCGCTATTATGACCGAAGCAGATTATCGCCCGTTAGTCGAGCTGATCCGTGAAACCAATATGATGGTGCTCTCCGATGAAATCTATTCGGAGCTGACCTATGGGACAAAGCATTGTTCCATTGCCACATTGGAAGGTATGCAGGAACGTACCGTTGTGGTCAATGGATTCTCAAAAGCATTTGCTATGACCGGCTGGCGTCTTGGCTGGATGGCAGGTCCCGCGCCGATTATCCAGCAGGCATTAAAGATCCATCAATACGGTATCATGTGTGCGCCGATGATCAGTCAGCGCGCTGCCATTGAGGCACTGACCAACTGTGATAACGAAGTTGAACGCATGGCAGAGGAATATGATCATCGCCGCCGCTATATGCTTCGTCGTTTCCAAGAAATGGGCCTGACCTGTTTCCCACCTGCCGGTGCATTCTATCTGTTCCCCTGCATTGCATCGACCGGCATGGATGCGGAAACCTTCTGCGAGACCCTTCTGATGGAAGAAAAGGTTGCCGTAGTACCCGGCACGGCATTCGGTGACAGCGGCAAGGATCATGTGCGGATCTCTTATGCCTATTCCTTAAAGCATCTGACCGAAGCTGCCGACCGCATGGAACGCTTTATCAAACGCCACAATACACAAAAGCAGGAGTGATCATCCAATGAATGCCGATACGCTGATTTTGAAAGCACCTGCAAAAGTGAATCTTTCGCTGGATATTACAGGCAGACGCACGGATGGATATCATACGCTGCGCAGTATATTCCAGACTATTTCCGTATATGATACCCTGACAATACGAAAAACAGAAGCTGACACTCCGTTTTCTCTGCAATGCAATGTAGAAGGAATTCCTTGTGATGCCCGTAATCTGGTAACAAAAGCTGCCATGGCACTGCTGGGAGATACACCCTGCGGTATCACTATGTATCTGGAAAAACAGATCCCCTCGCAGGCAGGTATGGGCGGCGGCAGCGCCGATTGTGCAGCTGCATTGCTTGGACTGCGTGCACTGCTTGCACTCCCTATATCAGATGCACAGCTGCACACCATTGCAGCAAAGCTTGGTGCAGATGTCCCGTTCTTTTTAATGGGCGGTACGGTTCTTGCAGAAGGAATCGGAGAGCAATTGACACCGCTTGCTGCTCCGCCTACACGGCTCCTTGTGCTGGCAAAGGGGATGGAAGGGGTTTCGACACCCCAAGCGTATCAGCGCATCGATCACCTTTCCAAACCGCCAAAGCCTGCCACCGACGCCGTCTTAGAACAGCTTTATCAAACGCCTTCGGATCTGTTTGCTGTTTGCAGCAACGCCTTCGACGCAGTAACCGATCTGGAAGAAATCCAACAGATCCGTACCATTATGCAGCGACATCACGGAAACCCTGTGCTTTCCGGCAGCGGTGCAGCAGTCTTTTGCGGATTTGATTCCCATGAACAAGCCCTTTCCTGCGCTGAAGCACTGCGCAATGCCAAGCTGCCCTTTGTGACAGTCTGCCAAACGGTGCCGCATGGTATTTTGCAGATCACCGAATCCGGAGAAAGTCCTCTTGGAATTGCAAAGATCCACTGATACAAAACCGCATCCGATATCAGAAACGATATCAGATGCGGTTTTGCTGTTCTCATATTATCCCTGACCTTCGCCCTGCTGGCGAGGCGGTCTGGGTGTTCTCGGCTTGTGCGGACGGTAATGATTCCGCTTGTTATTGCCATTGCCACCGTTATTGTGATTCGGATTGGCATCCTCAGTACGTTTTGCGCCATTCTGTGCAGACTGTTTCTCAGGCTGCTTATCACTGCGATTACCGCCGCCATGCCCTCGATAATGATGCTTGCGCTGCGGTCTGGATGCAGCAGTGTTTTGCCCTTCCTCGGTTTGCGCTGCCGGCTTGGGATTTGTTTTCTCTCCGAATTCAGAGCGCAGAACCGATGGCTGCGGTGTGGATTCTTCCACAGAAACAGGTTTTGGCACCTCCGCAGGTTTGGGTGACGGACCGGGAGCAGGCTCGCGTTTTTCCCGCAGATCCTCTTTTGTCATACGACGGCTCAGATCCTGCAAACGCTCTACTTCCGTATAATCCACTGTAATGGGGAGCTCAGAATTTTCCGGCTTCACACGCAGCTTTCCGCTAACCAGATTCGCTTCCATAACATATGCGCGCACAGGCAGATCTCCGGGCAGTATCACCGTAGAACCTACCTTGGGAATAAACTTCATCAGCTCTTCATAAACAGGACTTTCATAACGCAGACAGCACATCAGTCTGCCGCAGGCACCGGAAATTTTCGTAGGATTCAGTGCAAGGCCTTGCTCTTTTGCCATTTTAATAGTGATAGGCTGGAAATCGGTCAGATATCCCTTGCAGCAGAATTCTCTGCCACAGATACCAAGACCGCCGAGAAGCTTTGCTTCATCCCGATCGCCGATCTGCCGCAGCTCAATACGCACATGAAATGCCGAAGCAAGATCCTTTACCAGCTCACGAAAATCCACGCGGGATTCGGCTGTGAAATAAAAGATCAGCTTATTGCTGTCAAAGCCGCACTCCACATCTACCAGATTCATCGGCAGATCTCTTGCTGCGATCCGGTCCGTACAAACACGAAATGCTTCTGCCATATAGCGTTTATTACGTTCCAGAATTTCCATATCCTCCGCTGTTGCCAAACGCAGAATCGGTTTCAGCGGCACGCTGAGCGATTCATCCGGCACCTCATGCCGCCGTACAGCGACCATACCGCATTCGGGGCCTCTGGCAGTCTCCACGACTACATAGCTGCCCTCAGGCGGCGAAAACGGGCCCGGCGCAAAAGAATACACCTTGCCGCCGCTTTTGAATTTGACTCCAATGATTTCAGTCATAGTATACCATCCAAATATCTAATTTTGCAGGATCTCAGCATCGCATCAGCGCTGCACAAAGTGCTGTTGCAGAAAGCACAGTGCCCACATTTCCATCCAGATCCGCCAAAGCCTCCTGAATGGCACCATGCATTTTGGCAGTGCGCGTGGGCGTCATCTCTGCCGAAAGCGCCTCTGCACCCATACGATCGCAGCCTAAGCGATCAAAGCTGCCTTCCAAATTCAAAAGAGCAGCATCCCGAATCTGTGCATCCAGCATTAGCAGTACCTGCCGATACCGATCCCGATCACCGGCAGCCACCGTCAGACAACGCAGCATCTGATATTCATCTCTTGCTGCAATGGCGTGGGTGCATTCAGCAGCAAGCTCGGTCGCCTGCCGTACTGCTTCGTCCTCCAAAAAGGAGAGGCATTTTCCGATGTTTCCGTCATAGCGAGAAACTGCTTGCTGCACCTCCTGCTCCGCATAGCCACGGCGCAAAAGTGCCTCGGCACATTCGCCTTTGGATACAGGGAACACTGCCTTTACCGTGATACGAGAAAGCAATGTCGGCAGCAGAATGCCGGGAGTTTGTGCGGTAAAAACAAAACAAGCCGAAGGCGGTGGTTCTTCTACCGATTTGAGCAGCGCATTCTGTGCCTGTACACTCATGCCATCAGCATCGAGAAAGCAGAAGATCCGTTTTTCCCCATTGTTGGGCAGCACAGCAGCTTCCTTACGGATTCTGCGAACCGTTTCCACAGAAAATCCCATGCGCTTACCGGAATGCTCTGCTTCCAACAAATCGGGATGTGCCTGCTCTGCGATCAGTCGGCAAGCCCGGCATTCTCCGCAGGGAGCTGTTGCAGGATGCTCACAAAGCGTCAGCATCGCAAACCATCGGGCAATGGTTTTTTTGCCGCAGCCCGGCTCACCATGCAGCAGCAGTGCATGGGGCAGGTGATAATTTCGGCACATGGTGCGAAGCTCCTGCAGCAAAGCACCGTTGCCGACAACATATGGCAGACGGCTCACAGTTTTTCAAACCGCTCAATATTCGTAACAAAAATCGTAGCACCGCCCACAGATACCTCCAGCGGCAAAGCAGAGACTTCGCCGGCAGAACCTGTGCCGTAAGTCGGTGTCGAAGGAACAAACTGCTTGCGATGATGGCATTTCCGCTGCACAACAGCAATGACTTCATCGACCTGTGTATCATCTACACAAATCAAAAATGTTGTATTGCCTGCGCTGAGAAAGCTGCCGGAAGATGCAAGCTTTGTGGCGCGAAATCCATGCTTGGAAAGCGATTTGGATACCGCTGCACTATCATCTCCGTTTACAACTGCAAAAATCAGTTTCATAAATCAGAATCCCTGTCCTTTCTTCTCTATTCTGTTCCGTAAATCTTATAAAAAGGAGATTCCCTTTTTCTTTTTATGTTGATGCTTTGACAACTGCGATCTCACGGATGCCATAACGCTCCAACAGCGCAGCGGCAGTCGTATCCAGTTGTTCGCCGCAGATCACAACAGGTACTGCCGGCGGACATGGCGGTTGCGTCATCGCACAGATCCTGCCGATGCATTTACTGACAGGAACTTGTTCCGATGGCCGCAATGCAGCTTCTCTTGGTGTCATTTCCGCATAAAGCAGCGGCGCCTTTGCGGGCTGCCGATCGATCTGTGTACGGGGCAGCGTACAGGCACACAACACCTGCTCCAGCCGATCCAAATCGGAAAGCGGTGTGCAGGGAGAACAAAGCAGCACTACATAATCCTCATCGGCATATTCATACATCACACCATTTTCCATCAGCCATTGTGCCAATGCAGTGCCGGATAATCCGGAGCTTGCCGCATGAATGCAGATATGGAATGGATCACCCTCGGATATTCTGAAATCGGATCTCAGCTTCTTCCGCAGACGATGGAGACGCTGTGCCACAGAAAACACATCATGTCGTACCCGATTGGCAAGATACCGATTGCACAGATCCATGGAAGCAAGGATCAGATACGAAGGACTGGTCGATCCGAACATTGCCATTGCGCTGCGCAATGCAGCTGCATCCTTCGCATCTTTACAATGCAGACAAGCTGCTCCCGTAAGCGCCGGCAGAAATTTATGATATGAATCACAACAAAAATCAGCGCCAAGCGCAATCGGATGCAGACTTTGCGGGAAAAATGCCAGATGTGCACCATGAGCATTATCCACCAGCAGTCTTGCGCCTGCTCTCCGGCAGATCTTTGCAATTGCCTCTATATCTGCCACACCACCCAGATAATCGGGGGTAGTCAGATAAACACAAGCGGGCTTGGGACTGTTCGCAAGTGCATATTGTACTGCCTGCGGCGAAATCACACCGGAAAGCAATGCGCCATCCCGTGCATACATCCATCGAATCGGCAAATCCAGAAGAATACAAGCATTGAGAAACGAACGATGGGCATTTCTGCCGGCAAGAATGGTTCTGCCTTCCCGCTTCATCTGCATCAGCATTGCCTGAATACAAAGCGTAGAACCGCCGGCAGAATACAAGGTTGCTCCTGCGCCAAACAAAGCGGCGGCATTGCGTTCGCTTTCTGCAATGATGCCATCCGCTTCATATAAACTGTCGGCACCGCAGATTTCGGTAATATCCAACGGATAAGCTGCGCCCAGCCAGCCTTCCATGCCTTTGCCTTTATGTCCTGGCATGTGCATCCGCAGATTATCCCGATGTACATAATCCATCAGATAATCATAAACAGGCGTATTCACGGACTTGCATACCGCCTTTCCTGTGATTGGTTGTAAAAATCCACTCTATCAGTATATCATAAAAACCGCAATTACGCAATAGTTATTTGAAAAAAGTCCTATCTGCCGCAGCGAGAACTCACAAATTCTTACTGATTTTGTCAATTCCCATCCTTATGCAGCATCATGCCGAGGAAAAGGGCTTCGGGAAAGCAGGATCCATGCCGCAGCACCGAGGATCCCGCAGCACAATTCCTCGCTGCACAATCTGTTCTCCATAGCGATTCTTCAGCTTATCGACCGCTGAATCCAGATGCTCCAGACGAAGAACCTGCTCCGGATCCTCCAGCAATGAGCAGCAAAATCCTTCATCAGAGGGGATCAAATCGGTAACCGTCACCGTCAATGCGCGTATCGGTTCTGTCTGTATCTCGCAGGAACTGCTTAGGCGGCAAAACAGATCCCAGGCGGTTTCTGCGATCTGCGGCGCACGTCCCACCGGTTGTGAAAGCTTTTTTTGCATAGAATGACATTCCATGGAAGGAAGACGGATATTCAGCCGGACATTCAATGCTTTTTTCTGTAACTGCCGCATTCTTCTTGCAACCTGCTCTGAAAGATGATACAGCATCATCCGCACATCAGCCGAGGATACCAGATCCCGATAGGGTGTGCAGCCGTTGCCGATGCTTTTGATCGTATCCGCAGCCGCTTCATCCACAGGACTGCGATCTAAACCGTTGGCAAATCGCCAAAGCTGTTCCCCGTTTTTTCCAAGCCATATCCGCAGCGTAGCCGGTGCTGTTTGTGCCAACTGCCCGATCGTATCGATATGATAGCGAGCCAGCTTGGCTGTGGTTGCTCGCCCTACAAACAGCAGATCCGATACCGGCAAAGGCCAGATCTTTTCTTTGAAATCCGATTCTTTGATCACAGTAACAGCATCCGGCTTTTTCAGATCACTGCCTAATTTGGCAAAGATCTTGTTAAAGCTGACGCCCACCGAAACGGTAATGCCGATGGATTCTTTGGCATATGCACAAATTCGCTCGGCAGCCTCTACGCCGCCACAGGGGCATCCGGTCAGATCCAGCCAGCATTCATCCAGTCCAAAGGGCTCTACCCGATCTGTTAGCGTATCATAAAACGCACGAAGCTGCTTGGATATTGCAACATACTCCTGAAAATGCGGCGGCACAAGGATCAGATCGGGACATTTTTGCTTCGCCTGCCAGATGGCCTCTGCCGTTTTGACTCCGCATCTGGCTGCTTCCGGTGTTTTCGCAAGAATAATGCCATGTCGATCTTCCACCGAGCCTGCCACTGCAACCGGCTTCCCTTTTAATTCGGGATGATTTCTGCATTCTACCGAAGCATAAAAACTATTGCAATCGCTATGCAGAATGACGCGCTCCATAGGTTGCCTCCTCTACAGCAGAACGTTTGTTCCGAACATCTGTTCTAATATTATAGCACATATGTTCGCATTGTCAAGAGGAAATTCATGGGATGCGGCGATTTTTTCACATATCCGAAATTCCATGGGGTAAAATGCATAGAGAATCAAATAAAAAATGGAGGGCAGTTTCCATGGTGTGGATCGGCGTGCTCATTGCAATATGTTCAGGCGTATTGATGAGCGTACAAGGCGTATTCAATACGGGAATTTCTAAAAATGCAGGACTTTGGCCGACAGGTGCTTTTGTTTCAATGACGGCAGCGATCGTTTGTGTTTTTCTGTGGTATTGTACCGGAAGAGAAGGTAACTTCGGAGCATTGTTCCATACTACGCCGCGCTATTTGCTGCTGAGTGGTGTATTGGGCGCTGCCATTACAGGTACCGTGGTCTATGGCATTCGTACCTTAGGCACAGCCCGTGCGGAACTGATTATTGTGATCGCACAATTAAGTGCAGCGTATCTGATTTCGGTGCTGGGATTGTTTACCTCGGAAAGTGAACCGTTTTCATGGCAAAAGCTATGTGCTTTGCTGCTTTCCGCAGCCGGCGTGCTTTGGTATAGTCTGTGATGCTGCACTTAAAAAAACAAAAAGGCGAACCGATCGTTCGCCTTTTTTTATTGCTGTTATGCCTTTTTCTCAAAGCTGACACCCTGTCTGGTTTCCCGGATCTCCCAGCCAAGCGCTTGAATCTCTGCTCGCAGTGCATCTGCCTTTGCAAAATCCTTTGCAGCACGAGCAGCCTTACGTTCCTCTGCCAGCGCCAGCACTTCAGCCGGAACCGCTGTTTCGGAGGAGGCCTCAGACAATGCCTTGGCATTCTCCAAAAGGCCCAATGAAAGCACTTGATCCATCTCTGCAATACAGGCAAGCTTGGTTGCAGCATTGGTCTCTGCCTTCAAAACGTCATACAGCACTGTGATTGCCTGCGCCGTATTCAAATCATTATCCATTGCCTCACGATATTGTTTCATGTAATCTGCTTTCACAGCTTCATCCACAGCCTCAGTGGGGGCAGCCAATAATGTGCGCAGTTTGCCCAACAGCTTTTGATATGCCGATGCAGCGTTATCCAGATTTTCATAAGTAAATACCAACGATTTCCGATAATGAGACTGCAAGCAGAAGAACCGATAGGCCATAGGACTGTATCCCTTGCTTTCCAGCAGCGAAACTGTAAGAAATTCTCCACTGGATTTGCTCATTTTTCCGCTGTTGGTATTCAGATGCAGCACATGAAACCAGTGCTTACACCATGGATGCCCTAAATATGCTTCACTTTGTGCGATCTCATTGGTGTGATGAGGAAATACATTATCAATACCGCCGCAATGCAGATCCAGTGTTTCTCCGCAATATTTCATGCTGATACCCGAACACTCGATATGCCAGCCGGGATAGCCAAGACCCCAGGGGCTTTCCCATTTCAGCTCTTGATCATCAAACTTGGATTTGGTAAACCAAAGCACAAAATCGGCTTTGTTGCGCTTATTGTCATCGGCATCCACGCCCTCACGCACGCCAACCTCCAGATCCTCCTCCTTGAAATCGAGGAAGACATAATACTGTTCCAGCTTAGAGGTATCAAAATAGATATTGCCGCCCGCTTCATAGGCATAGCCTTTTTCCAACAGCTTGGTGATCAGCTCGATGAACTCTGCAATACAGCCGGTAGCCGGTGCAACCACCTCCGGGCGCTTAATATGCAGCTTTTCGCAATCGGAAAAGAATGCATCGGTATAGAATTGTGCAATCTCCATTACGGTTTTCTTTTCCCGCTTGGCGCCTTTCAGCATTTTATCATCGCCCGTATCGCCATCTGAAGTAAGATGACCCACATCCGTGATATTCATAACACGCAGTACGTCATAGCCGATATAACGCAGATATTTATCCAGCACATCTTCCATCATATAGGTGCGAAGATTGCCAATATGAGCATAATGATACACCGTAGGACCGCAGGTATACATCTTTACCTTGCCTTGCTCGACAGTGGTAAACTCTTCCTTTTGTCTTGTCAGCGAATTATAAAGCAGCATCGTGGATTTGTCCTTTCTTTCGGATACAAATATCAGTCGATTGTGATAGAGTCATTATATCACAAGCGACTGATAAAGTCAATATCATCACCATGTTTCCACCGGTTCTTCTGTCAATGGGATCGCATAGCGGCTTCCGTTTTCCAGATACACACCCAGCATCTGCTCTTTTACAGCGCAATGCTTATAATCCAAGAATCGCAGACAGGCATAGCGGTTGCCCATTTCATCCAGCAGATAATATGGCGGCTTTTTCAGTTCGGGCTCCTTTTGACAAACCGTAAATGGTCCGCAGAAAAACGCCTTGCGGCGAATGCAGTCATAATCGGAACTGCGACCGAATGTTTTACGAAATCCCTTGCAAAATAATATGACAAAAGCAACAATGAGTATGATCCAAAGGATAAAAATCGAGCCCTCTCTGCGACTTGTCACTCTATCCATCAACTGAAACAGATCCCAAACAGCAGGAATCGTAAGCAAAACGGCACCGCCGCCGTTGACATAAAACGAGATCATAAAGACACTGCGCTGTTCTTCTACTCGATTTAACAGTGCAATTCTTCGTTCTTCGGGCAATTGAAATTCCCGGTCGGTATACATTTCGTGGTGCCTCCTCACAATATTGTCAAGACAGCTCATTATAGCACGGTGTCGGCAAGAAGTCAAGAGATCCTTTTTGACAATAGGAACAAAAAAGCCCGGAGTCACTAAACTGCTCCGGGTATTTGATCCGATCATGAACCGGAAGATTGTTGTTCATTCAGTTTTTCCAAGTGCCGAATCCGACGAGACAGCTTACTCAGCTCCTGCGCCACAGGATCCGGAATATGGATCTGATCCAGATCAGGCACTCTGACACCGTTCATCTTTACCACACGAGCAGGCACACCCACAGCAGTTGCGTTAGCCGGAATCTCCGTTAATACCACAGCACCTGCGGCAATTTTGGCGTTGTCACCTACACGAAACGGCCCCAGCACCTTAGCACCGGCACCCACCGTCACATTATTGCCCAATGAAGGATGTCTTTTCCCGCGGTCTTTGCCGGTACCACCCAATGTCACGCCTTGATACAGTGTACAATTATTGCCGATCACCGTGGTTTCACCGATCACAACACCCATACCGTGATCAATAAACAAACCCTTGCCGATCTTTGCACCCGGATGGATCTCAATGCCGGTAAAAAACTTGGCAATCTGCGATACGATCCTAGCACAAGTCGGCATTCCTTTTTTCAGCAAATGATGTGCCCACCGATAGGCAATTACAGCATGCAGGCCCGAATAGGTCAGCAAAATTTCAGCAGTACTGCGTGCTGCCGGATCTCGGTCACGAATCAATGCAATTTCTTCGCGAAGTTGTTTGAACATAGTTGCGCCTCTCTTTCGGGAAATCAAGCGGAGGATAGCAGCATGATATGAAATCAGACGATCTTACGCCTTGGGATCAATATCCTTCCAATAATGCGCCAGATATTCTGCGCCCGACCAAACGGTCAATCCGGCAGCGATCCAGAAGAAGATCTGCAGCACGATCTCGATCCAGCCATATGCCGCATCGGGAATCGGCAATCCAAAGCCGCCGAAATCCTGCCGGAAGGACAAATATACCAAGTATGCAATCAAAGCAATCATGGTAAACGCAGTTTTCAGCTTTCCGCTGAATCCGGCAGGTACAACAGTACCCTTATTGGCTACGACCAGACGCAGCGCAGAAACCATAAATTCACGAATCATGATCAGCAGAAAAATGATCACATTCAGATATTGCCGTTCAAGCAAACAGGCAAACGCTGTCATTACCAATACCTTATCTGCCAGCGGATCCAAAAACTTACCGAAATCTGTGATCAAATGATGCTTTCTTGCCAGATGTCCATCCACAGCATCGGTAATAGCAGCCAACACAAACACCAGTGTTGCTGCCAGATAATGAGCCGGAAAGCTCCAATAAAACAACGCTACGAACAGCGGCACCATCAAAACCCGTGCCAGTGTCAGTTTATTCGGCAGATTCACCTGCAATCACCTCACCGATCAAATCAAAATCAAGCATATCGAAAATTTCTACCATTACATATTGTCCCACATGATAGCCATCGGCAGGGGTGCCGGGAATAAACAATTTCCCATCAATATCGGGGGCGTCGGCAGCAGTTCTTCCGAACCAGCATTCTGCCCATTTATCATATCCCTCAATCACTGCTTCTGTGACTGTCCCTATGCGAGCTTCATTCAGCGCAGCAGAAATGGTCATTTGCTGCTCTGTCAGCAGTTCTGCCCGATGCTGCCGTACTGACTCCTCGATCATATCAGGCATAGTTGCTGCAACAGTATGCTCCTCTTCGGAATAGGCAAAACAGCCCATGCGATCAAACCGCATCTTTTCCACAAATGCAGATAGTGCTTCAAAATCTTCCTCTGTTTCACCGGGGAAGCCTGTCATAAGCGTAGTGCGCAAGGTAATGCCCGGAATCCGCTCTCTCAATGCAGCAAATAAACGGCTCAAGCTTTCTTCATCGCCCGATCTGCGCATTGCCTTTAAGACGCTGCCGCTGCAATGCTGAATAGGAACATCCAGATACTTTACGATTTTCGGTTCTGTGGCGATCACATCGATCAATTCCTCAGAAATCCGCTCCGGATAACAATACAGCACACGAATCCAGCGGAAGCCTTCGATTTGACAAAGAGCACGCAGCAACTGGGGCAAACGGGATACTCCGTAAAGATCCTCTCCATAACGGGTGGTATCCTGTGCCACGACCACAAGCTCTGTAACACCGCTTTCTGCAAGCCATTGTGCCTCTTTGAGCACCTCTTCCATAGGTACCGAGCGATATCCTCCCCGGATCTGCGGAATGGCACAATACGTGCATCCATTGGAACAGCCCTCTGCGATTTTCAGATAAGCAAAAAAGGGCAGTGTAGAGATCACTCTGCCGCCCGTTAACGGCAGCTGCTGTTTCGGTGCAAACTGCACGACACGCTCTCCCTCAGTGATCCGTCTGAGCACCTCACAAAGCTCGGCTTCATCGCCCAGACCAATAACAGCATCCACTTCGGGAAACTGCTCTGCCATCTCGTACCGATAGCGTTCTGCCAGACAGCCTGTCACGATAATATGCTTCAGAGCGCCCTCTTTTTTGAGCTGCACAAGCTCCAGAATGGTTTCGATGGCTTCTTCCTTGGCCGCTTGAATAAAGCCACAGGTATTTACCACCGCTATCTCTGCATCACCCGGTTCCACAGTCAGGGTATGTCCTTCTTCCCGCAGCAGATGCAGCATACGTTCTGCATCCACCAGATTTTTGGCGCAGCCCAGTGATACCATGCTTACGATCATGAATTTGCTTCCTCCTGCCTTTGCGATAACAATATATCTGCTTATTCTTCTGAAAAATACGCATTCACCGCCTGCCGTACATCAGCATAATCAAAGCCTCGGCGCACAAGCGATGCTTTTACTTGTTCTATGACTTTCCTATCTTCGGGATCCGTGAGCTTACGGGCATATTTGCGTTCTATCAGCTCTGCAAGACGCTGTGCCGTATCATCGGGATCGGCATAGGCCTCCAAAGCATCGGCAATATCCTCTCGGGAAAGTCCTTTTTGCCGCATTTCCAAAGCCGCCCGCCGCAATCCGTAGCGCTTTTGCTCCACATATTGTCTTGCCAGTGATTCCCCATAGGCCTTATCATTGAGCAGCCCCAGCCGCATCAGCTTTTCCAATGCAAGCAATGTTGCCTGCTCCTGTGCCTGCTGCGCCTGCATCAGCTTATCATACAAAGCACGATAAGAATATGCACGACGCTCCAGCAAATAAAGCGCATATTCAAAGGTGCGGCGCTCAACAGCACTTTGCCGCAATGCGGTGATCTGCTCTTCGGTCAACGCATCTCCTTTCGAGAGCCCTTCGCTGCACAGCAGATCCAGATGCAGCCAAAGCGACCGTTCATCGGAAAGCAATACCTGATAGATCTTTCCCTTATAAGGCGTGATGTCCTGAATGGTGATCATCTGCAAGCCTCATCAGGATTCTGCCGGAGCAAACTCCTCAAAATCCTCTTCAGCATCCACAATTCCTTCAGCAGCCAAGGCAGTTGTCACCGCATTGACAGCAGACTCTGCCTTTTCCTTGGCAGCTGTTACGGCAGCAGCTTTCTTATTCTTCTTGGAAACCAGCACCAATCCTTCCTTCTGCTGCATGATCTTCTGTTCAAGCTCTGCCATCAGCTCAGGCTCTTCGGCGATCAGCTCCTTGACAGCATCTCTGCCCTGCCCCAAACGGCGTTCTCCATAACTGAACCAAGAGCCGCCCTTATGCACGATATCCAACTCCGTTGCAAGATCGAGGATCTCGCCTACCTTGGAGATGCCCTTGCCATACATAATATCGAATTCACACTCACGGAAAGGCGGTGCGACTTTGTTCTTCACGATCTTGACCTTAGTGCGGTTGCCGATCACTTCGGCACCACTCTTGAGCGCCTCGCCCTTGCGTACTTCCATACGCACCGAAGCATAGAACTTTAAGGCACGACCACCGGTCGTGGTTTCGGGATTGCCATACATAACACCGATCTTTTCACGCACTTGGTTGATAAAGATCGCTACACAATTGGATTTTGCAATTACAGAAGTCAGCTTTCGCATCGCCTGTGACATCAGTCTTGCCAGCATACCCACATGGCTGTCACCCATTTCACCCTCGATCTCCGCGCGAGTGGTCATTGCGGCAACCGAGTCAATGACGATCGCATCGATCGCACCGGAGCGTACCAATGCTTCTGCGATTTCCAATGCCTGCTCGCCGCTGTCGGGCTGCGAAACCAGAAGATTATCAATATTGACGCCCAGATTGGCTGCATATACCGGATCCAGGGCGTGTTCTACATCAATGAAAGCGACCTCGCCGCCCAGCTTTTGCGCCTCGGCAATGATATGCAGCGCAACTGTGGTTTTACCGGAGCTTTCCGGGCCATAGATCTCCACGATACGGCCGCGAGGTACACCTCCGATGCCCAATGCAATATCCAGCGAGAGTGATCCTGTGGAAATTGCCTGTACATTCATGGTGGAATTTTGTCCCAGACGCATTACTGCGCCGCTGCCATATGCTTTTTCGATCTGTGCGATAGCATTATCCAGCGCCTTTCTGCGCTCGTCATCCGAAGCAGGGATCGCCATTTGTGCATTTTTCTTTTTGAGTTCTGCCTTTGCCATAATACTCTATCATCCTTTCGTCGATGTTTCCCTATGCTGTGCTTTTTTACCCAGCACAACACGATCAATCCCACATAAATCGGGAAGTATTTCGATCTCAATAAATCCATTGGCTTTGAGGATCTCTCCTACAGCCTCCGCCTGCCGGATACCGACCTCATAGGCAAGCAGGCCTCCGCAGCGAAGAGAATCTTTCCAAAGCGCAGTGATCGCTTGATAAAATCGTAAGCCATCAGCACCGCCGGCCAACGCCATTGCCGGTTCATAGGCAACCTCGGTCTGCAGCTGCGCCATATCTTCCGCAGTCAGATAAGGCGGATTACTTACGATCACATCCAGCTTTGAAAATCTCGCAGCAGTCATCGGATCCAGCACATCGCCATGATGAAACGGAACCTCCAGCCGATGATAAGCTGCATTTTTGAGTGCATATTGCCGTGCAGTATCGCTCCATTCCACGCCACATACCACAGCATTGGGAAGCTGCTGCTTCAGTGCCAGCGCAATACAGCCGCTGCCTGCGCAAAGGTCTGCTATCTGCAAGGCTTTTTTCGCATCACAGCGACATAACACCGCATCCACCAGCGCTTCGGTATCGGCTCTGGGAATCAGCACGCCTTGGCCCACAAACATCCGCATTCCATAGAATTCCCATGCACCCAGCAGATATTGCAGCGGATAATGAGTACATCGTTTTCGGGCACATTCTCTTGCAGCCTCTTTCTCCGGCAGATCTTCTAAGATCCATTGTGCCTCCTGGACGGCGTTTTCGATTCCTGCCTCACGAAGCATCGCTGCAAGCTCGGCATATAATGCACCGTCGCTTACCATTGATCATCCTCAATGTTTTCCGGAATGCACGGTGTGATCGCAGCAATGGCACATTCGATCTGCTTATCATCAGGCTCCTTGGTGGTAATCCGCTGGATCCATAAGCCGGGTGTAGACAAAATACGGGTAAACAAGTTATCCGCACGACCTGCCAGACGAATCAGCTCATAACTGATGCCAACCACAAGCGGCAGCAGCGCAAAGCTGCAAAGCACACGCTGCCAGACGATCGTAAATGGAATCAGACAGCCTGCCAGGATGCTGATCAGCAGCACCAAAAAAATAAAGCTTGTACCGCAGCGGGGATGGAATCTGCGCTGCTTGCGTACATTTTCCACCGTCAGCGGCAGAGCAGCTTCCAGACAAGCAATGGTCTTATGCTCTGCACCGTGATATTCATAGGTACGGCGGATGCTTTTCATACAGCCTGTCAATGCCATATAGCCAATGAAGATCAGCATCTTCATGATACCTTCCGCAACAGAACGCAGGATCCGGTTTTGTGAAAGAGGCGGAATCCATTCTACCACCTGCTTCGGCAGATACATAAACAAGAGCAGGCTCAATGCAAGACCAATGACCATGAATATGACCATAAGGATCTCCAAGATCTTATCGCCCAGCTTTTCATCCAGCCATTTTTCCAGCTTGCTGGGTTCTTCCGCCTCATAAAATTCGGTCGCCTTTTGATAGTAATCCCAGCGCTCTTTGAGTTTTTCGCCCTCCAGCGGCTTATCCTGTGATTTCATCCACGCATCAAAGCGAACAAGCTGCTCTTCTTCCGAAAGCTTATCCAGCTTCTGTTTCTTTTTCCAGATCACAAAAGCATCCAGTTCTTCGTCCATCTGCTTTTCGGCAGAGCGCATCATGCAGCGATAGCCGTCGATCATCTGCGTCACAAAATTGACGCATCCACGGATAAACGGTGTTTTCCGATACCATGGCAGCACAGGCTGTACCTTTCCGGTTTTGGGATTTTCCTTAAGCTTTACCGGGATCTCCCATGTTTCCAGATCGATCTCGCCATTGGGCAGGCGGCAAGCCATTGCACCACGAAATGCTCCTTTCATCATGATGCCTTCTACCAATGCTTGTCCGCCGATTTTCGATTTGTATGCAAACTCCGCACGCGCTGTTTTCTGAGCATCCTGCTGTGCGGTTTCTTGTGGGTTCTGAGCCTGTTCCGGCATGAATGTGCCTCCTTTTTCTGCTTTCTCTCACTAAAGAAAGCGATTCACAGCAGAGCGATCCTCTGCGGCTTCTATTGATGCACCTTATACGAAGGCAGCGTGATCGTAACCGTTGTGCCGACACTTTCGGTGCTTTGAATATGCAAAGTTCCGCCGTGCATATTGACAATTTCATCTGCCACGGCAAGTCCGATGCCCGAACCACGTCTTGTATGATTGGGCTTATAGAATTTTGTTTTGATCTTCGGCAGATCCGAAGCCTTAATGCCGCAGCCATGATCTTCCACAGTGATGCGCACTGCGATCTCTGAAGGTGCTTCGGCACGAATGATAATGGTACTGCCCGGCTCGGAATATTTCATGGCATTATCAATGATGTTGATAAACACCTGCCGGATTCGATTCTTATCTCCATACACGATGGGAAGCATTTCCGGCTCATCATATTCGATGGTGATATGGTCCTTTTTGGCGCGTTCCAAATAAATGAGCACCGCATCGCCCAGCTCAGCCAGTACATCCATAGCAGCTCGGTTGAGCGTGAAATGACCACTCTGCATTCTGGAAAAGTCCAAAAGCTCCTCTACCATCCGGGATAGTCGTTCTGTTTCGCCTACGATCACTCGCAGACCTTTTTGCATCGTCTGCGGGTCGGCACCGTCATTCAGCGTTTCTGCCCAGCCTTTGATGGCTGTCAGCGGTGTACGCAGCTCGTGGGAAACCGAGCTGATGAATTCATTCTTCATAGTTTCGGCATTGGAAAGCTCATCAGCCATATGATTGATGGCATCACACAGCGCACCGATCTCATCCTCGCTTTGCTGTTCAATGCGAGCAGAAAAATCACCCTGCGCAAATTTCGCCGTATTCTTATTGATCTCCTGAATAGGACGAATAATAGAACCGACAAAATACAATCCCGAAAAGCCCAGCAGTACGACAACGGCAATGGCAACACAAGTAGCTGCCAGCACAAATGTCATAATTGCACTATCAATGGCCTCAAGGGATGTAACCACTCGAATGGCGCTGTATTCATTGCTGATTGTAACGATCGGATAAGAGACCGCCATGATCCGTTCTCCGTTGGCAGTACGGCTCACACTGTATCCATAGGGATCCGCACTGTTCATTGCCTTGTCATAATCAGGCATAGCCATCGGTGCATCCGGTGAAAATCCGGAAGACGTCAATGCAATGACACCGTTGTTATCAATGGCCATCAGCTCCATTTTATCCTTGTCGGAGAAGCCTTCCAGCGTGGAACGCAATTCCGCACTCAGATTGGTGCTGGAGTCTGCGGAATATCGTGTCAATACGCCGGCAACAGCATTGAGCTTCGAAACCAGATATTGCCTTGCGGAATTATAAAAGTAATTCTGCACCGCAAAGATCAATGCCAGCTCGATCACGACCAGGATCAACACGATAATGCCCAGATTGTTGACAAACCAACGTCTGGTTATACTTCGTTTTGCCATGAAAACCGCCCTTTTACCGGATCAATCCGTTATTTCTCCTCCCATTTGTAGCCATATCCCCAAATGGTACGGATATAGCGGGGCGAGGAGGGTTCTTCTTCGATCTTCATACGCAGTCTGCGGATATTCACATCCACGATTTTATCATCGCCGTAATAGTCATCGCCCCAGATATGCGTCAGGATGCTGCTGCGATCCAATGCGGTATTTTTATTACGCAAAAAATACTCTAAAATCTCATATTCCACCTGTGTCAGCTCGATCTGCTTGCCGCGCTTTGTCATGGTGTGGCTGGTAAGATTAAGCACAAAGGGACCGGATTCCAGCGTGGATTCCCGCTTGACTCTGGTTACGCTCATACAGACACGGCGATAAATGGCATCTACACGAGCCGTCAGCTCCGAAGGCGCAAAGGGCTTTGTAATATAGTCATCGGCACCGATCATCAGGCCGTTTACCTTATCCATTTCCTGGGATTTTGCTGTCAGCATAATAATACCGATGGACGAAGAGCGTTCCCGCAATCGTTTGCAGACAGTAAAGCCGTCAATGCCGGGCATCATCACATCCAGCAGCACCACATCAAAATTGCCTCGCTCGTTATCGAACATACGAATCGCGGCTTCTCCGCAGTCTACATCCACCACGTCATAGCCGGCACGCTTCAGATTGATCACTACAAAATCACGAATGACTGCTTCATCCTCGCAAACCAGAACTCGTTTCATGGATACATCTCCTTCAGATCACAATATTTCAAAGATAACGCATGGCAAATAACAGTTCGCTTTGTGTCAAAGAAAGTATTCTGTCTGTTTTTGCGAGCTTTGCCAGATAGTAATTTCCATTTTGCTGCCGCAAAAGAAGGTATTCCTCCTGCTGGAGCGACTGCGCCTCTACCCAATCACTCACCACAGTCAGATACAGCAAAGGCTGCTTGACCACCGGTCTGCCATTTTCACTGGTAGCCTCCTGATCCAGCACATAAAACACAACCGCATCGTTTTCTTGAACCACCGTCACCTGTTTTTCCCAACGGGAAGGCAGCAGAAAAGCATAGCCATCGTTAATGGAATAGTACGAAGAGTACTCTCGCATGAGCATTCCGTTTCGACAGACATACCAGTTTGTCATGGCGATCCGCTCGGAATCCTCCGCATTGGCATAACCATAAAACACTGTCTGCACCGGGATCTCAGCTTCTCCGTCATGGTCAATATCCATTGTCAGACAGCCGGCATTTCGTGTGGTATTGGGAAATCGTTCGGCACTGTCTGTATACTGCGATATAAGCATACGATCGCGATAAGCAAGAATTTCCGTCTGTACTGTGGTGGCACCCGAAACACCGTCAATATATACAGCTCTGCCGCTGCGTGCAGCAGCAGGATCGGACAACGGCAGATTGCCGTAAACCACACTGCTGATATCGGTAAACAGACCGCTGAGCGTGATCTGCGATTGATAATAGCTGCCGTTTTCATCCAAAGCATACACCGCAGCCGTTGCCGGTGCGGAAAGGGATGCTGCATTAACAGTCAAAAATTCCAATGCATCATCGTTGTTGAGATCACAAATATCCATTTTGGTATAGGGCACCGAAAGCGTTCTTGTCAGACCGCCGCCTTCATTATGGAACACCTCGGCAGTTTTGCCGCCACCATTGACCATGCTGTATCCGATAATGAGATTGACACGCGCATTGGTTCCCAGCTTCGATACGATGACACACTCTACCGAAGCACCCGGTGTTGTGTAATCTGCCACAGCACGCCATTTACCCTCCTGACAATCCAGCAAGCAGACTCGCAGCGGGTTCTCCTCGGCACTTGCAATTCCCACCTCGTAAAATACGATAGCTTCCTTCTCGCCGTCATCATCCAGATCCTCAACGGTAAACGCCGAAAGCCGTTCGCCGGATTTAGGATATTTCAGGCTGATATTCGTACCGGCAGAAGCTTGCAATGCCTGATAGATCTGTTCCTGCTGTACCGTCAGACGCGGCGGTGCCAACAAAGTTTCCACGCCGGCAGAGAATTCACAGCCCGTCAGCAGCAAAGCGATACCGATCGTTGCCGCCATACAGCGAAGCTTTTTATCGTTCATTTGCATTTCGGTATCAGCGCTGTTCCAACGGAATATAGGCGCTGCTCTTGGTGATGGATTTATATGCGGGACGCATGATTCTGCCGCCGGTAAGCACTTCCTCAATACGATGTGCTGCCCAGCCTGCAATACGAGAAACCGCAAACATCGGTGTAAATAAATCTTCCGGCACACCAAGCATCCGATATACCAGACCGGAATACATATCCACATTGGCACAGATATTCTTGGCGGCAGCATTCTGTGATTTTTCTCTCAAAAGCTGTGGGGTCATGCGCTCGATAGTATCCAACAAATAGAAATCCTCCTCAAAGCGAGTGCCCTTTGCCAGAGCAAATGCACGCTCCTTCAGTAAAACTGCACGAGGATCCGAAAGGGTATATACTGCATGTCCCATGCCATACACCAGACCGGAGCGATCGCCTTCCTCTCGGCGCATCACCTTGCGGATCAGATCAGCAACCTCGCCCTCGTTGGTAGGATCGCTGACCTTGCTCTTGAAATTTTCCAACTGATCGATCACCTTATGATTGGCACCGCCATGACGGAAGCCCTTCAGCGCACTGATGGCACCGGCATAAGCAGAATAGGGATCGGTGCCGGATGAGGTCAGCACACGGCAGGTGAACGCAGAGTTATTGCCGCCGCCGTGCTCTGCGTGCAGCATCATGCAGACATCCAGCAGATGCGCTTCCTCAGATGTATATTGCCGATCCAAGCGCATCAGCGAAAGGATCGTTTCTGCAGTGTTTTCATTCGGACGCAGTGGATGCATTACCAGACTTTCTCCGTCAAAATGCTGCCGCTTGACCTGATAAGCATTTGCCATAATAACAGGCAGTCGCGCGATCATAGAGATCGCAATACGCACTTCGTTTTCCAAAGAACGCAGCTCACAATCGGGATCATAAGAATACAATGCCAATACAGAGCGTGCCAGCTTGTTCATGATATTATTGGAAGGTGCCTTTGCAATCATATCGATCACAAAGGAATCGGGCAGCTCACGCAGCTCAGCCAGCAGCTTCTGGAATGCTTTTAGCGTTTCCGCATCGGGCAGCTTGCCAAACAGCAGCAGATACGCAGCTTCTTCATAGCCAAAGCGTTTTTCCTGTTCCACACTATGTACCAGATCGGTGATCTGATAGCCACGATAGATCAGCTCACCCGGAATCGGCTCCAGCTCACCTTCGTTAAGCACATAACCATGTACATTACAGATCTTCGTCAGGCCGGCCACTACACCTGTGCCGTCAGAATGACGCAATCCCCGACTGACATGATATTTCTGATACAGTGCGGGATCAATGGCTGAATATTCCTTTAATTCTTTGCATAATGATTGAATAGAGAGCTTCATTGCGGAATCCACCATCATTCACATTCCCTTCATAATATGTACCGTACCCCGGCAGATCTCCGCCAAAGTACACTTATTTATATTATACCGTTTTTTTGCTCTTCTGTCAATGGATATCACAAAGATTTTATCATTGAAAAACAGCAAAAAACCGCAAAGAATGCCGTATACGGTCTCGGATCTTTGGCATCCGTATCCAGCCAAAAGTACAAGGAGGCGCTATGAAACAACAAATCGGATTTTATCTGTTTACCGCAGCGGCCATGCTTCTGATCCCCGGCACAGCATTGGCAATGAGTCCGGATCCGTCACAGGACAGCCTGTCATATTCTGAACATTCTTCTGCCGCAGAAATGACGCCTTCTCAGCAAATACAAGCAGGAACCGATTGCTACCGCGTACTGGATATCTCCACAGGAACCGTGCTGGATGTGCCTGTCAGAGAATATCTCATCGGTGTAGTGTGCGCCGAAATGCCTGCCACCTTTGAATCGGAAGCGCTGAAGGCGCAGGCAGTTGCTGCCCATACTTATGCGGAACGGATCCGCTTGCGAAATCTTGAGCATACCGATCCCTCTTTGCTTGGGGCAGATTTTTCCAATGACAGCAGTTTGTACCAGGCTTATTATACGGAAAGCCAGATCCGCACCGCCTTCGGGGATGCTTTTGATGTGTATTACAGCAAGATCGAAGCTGCTGTGGATGCCGTCTGCTCAGAGCTGCTCTATTATCAAGAAGAGCCGATCGTAGCCGCATTTCACGCTATGTCCGCAGGACAAACCGAAAACGCTGAAACCGTCTGGGGATCACCGCTTGCCTATCTGGTTTCCGTAGATTCCCAAACCGATACTGCAGCGCCCCGTTATCAGGAAACAGTCGCACTTACTGCCGAGAATGTAAAGCAGATCCTTTCGGCGCAGCAGCCCGATATCGTATTTTCGGAGGATCCTGCCGAGTGGTTTTCCATAGAAGCAGTCAGTGAAGCAGGTACCGTACTCACTGTACAGGGCGGCTCGCAGCTCTGGAGCGGTCAGCAGCTTCGAGAGCTGTTTTCTCTCCGCTCCGCCTGCTTTACCATCAGCTATGCACAAGGGGAATTCATCTTCACGACCAAAGGTTATGGCCATGGTGTGGGCATGAGTCAGTACGGCGCCAATGCCATGGCGCAAAACGGAAGCACCTATGAAGAAATCCTTTCACATTACTATCCCGGAGTCACGCTGAAAACCATATAAATACAGAAATCAGCTCTCTTCATACGCCAAAAGACCTAAGAGGTCAGATCGCCTCTTAGGTCTTTTGTTGCAGTTATCATGTTGCAGAAAATAACGCCCGCATTTCCTTTGCTTTTCCGCAGGAAAGTCTGCCTTCGGGACAATGGTTGGCAGTATAACAGCTTGGACCGAATAACCGATACAATTCAGACTCCTTACGAAGCTGAGAAAGCAGTTCTGTTGCCACTGCGCGAATCTCCCACTGTGCTCTTTGGCAGGTGCGCAGCGCAAAGAAATGCTTCAGCTCTCTGCCGTCCATGGCACAGCTGCAATCCAACAAATGACCCGCCATGGCGAAATACTGCATAACGGAAATCGGCATTCCCATAGAAAGAAGCCTGCGCAGCGCTGCGGTATTCTCTGCAAAAGCACGGTGATACAATGCCGCTGCTTCGGAATTCTGTGCGATGGTTTCCGGCAGCACATAGCAGTTTTGGGTGATCGCCTGCATGATCTGCGGCACCAGCACCGACTGCATCCTGTGCCGAACCAGATGAGTAACAGCGGCAAGAGAAAGCCCTTCGATGCGGAACATGGCATGGATCAATTCCAATTCACGAGGACGCTCTGCATTGACGATTTCTGCAAGCGATAAAGCGGCATTCTCTGCCGAATATGCACCGTTGCTTGCGGCGGCTGCACATACGATCTTCTCCGGATCGGGCGTTGCATATTGCAGTACAGCACGAGCACTGCCTACGGTCGGCTCAGCAATCGCAGGCGCCATCTGCGGCAGACAATACCGCCGATCCTTACAATCAGAACGATCGGCATATTGCATTTGCACCCGAGATAAGAGATTGGGAAAATATTGCTCAAACTGCGACTTGAGTGAGGCTCCGATCTCCTGCAGCTCAGGGATCTCTCTGCCTCTGCCCCAAAGCATCGCAGCGATCATATGCATCAGTTCACGGGCATTGAGAGTACAATAGAAATTGCTGCGGAAACAATAGGGCAATACAAAGCGAGCATCTTCCTTGGGGATCTCCAAGGCAAGCAGCTTGCCGTAGCAATCAAACAACGACTGCATATGGCTGCAATACTGTGCCTCACATCCTTCCGACATTGCGGGCACATAAAATCCGGCATTTGTAAAATCAACATATCTGCGTGATTGTACTGTATAAGATGCCAAGCGGAATTCAATCACAAATTCTTCGGTGCAAACGCTGACATTATCAAACGCAATGGTAAATACGGCGTGTTCGATCAATGACTGATGCCCCGAAGCCACCACTTTTTCGATAAGCGCACTGTTGTTTTCCTTCTCCTTAGAACGCTCCAGGATCGAAAGTGCCGTTCCTTGCGTTGTGGATATCCGGGCTGCAGATGCACAGACCAGTTCGCCTGCCGAGGAGAATGATACGATCTTAGCACAAGGTGAAGCAGATCGATCTTGTAAGGATACTGTCTGCATTACAATCATCCTTTCTTTATTTTTTGTAATATATTGTGGTCTCGATCAGATAGCAGGCATAACTCTGCCGCCGGAAACAGGAATATAAGCTCCCGTAGTAAATGAAGCCAACGATGATGCCAGAAATGCACACATCGCTGCGATCTCCATATCCGTTCCTCTGCGGCCCAGCGGAACCGTTTTATCATAATCGGGTTGTATTTCGGTATGATTAAGGCGATCCCGTTCCGTGATCGTCCAACCGGGTGCCACTTGATTCACCGTAATGGCATGAGGGCCAAGCTCTTTGGCGAGACAGCGTACAAGGCCATCCAAACCGCGCTTAGCAGCGGTATAGGCACCGCAATTCGCCTCTGCCATTGCAGCACATTCGGTGTTGATGACCACAATACGGCCGCCCTTACCCTGCTCAATCATACGAGGTACAAAGGCCTTTGTCATGTGCACCGTCTGCATCACACAGGATTGATATTGACTGTCGAAATCGCACAAGGGCTGTTCAAGGATCGGTTTCCATTCATACTGGATTACAGCATTATGCACCAGAATATCAGCAGTACCAAGCGTCTGCTCCACTGCCTGCTGCATCTGCATCACGTCCTCTGCCTTGGTAATATCGCCACCCACCGTCATAATACGTCTGCCGGTTTCCCGACGCAAGGTATCCGCCAGAGCTTCTGCCTGTTCTCTGCCACGATAATAATGCAGTGCAAGATCTGCGCCGCATTCTGCAAACACACCGGCCATCACACGGCCAAGCATACCGGATGCTCCTGTAATCACTGCAATATGTCCACTCAAATCAATATTCAGCATCAGCCGATCCTCCTTTTTTCCAATATAACGAATCGCTGTAAGCAATCTCGCTTTCCCATTCGGTTATGATCCGACAGGGTGCCGGAAGATTCTGAATGCATACTGCCACAGCATAAGGTACTGTGGTGTTTTCTGCAAGGATCATCTGTAAAAAGGAATACTGCTCCGCCTTCGGATGCGTAAACCGGATCGCTTTTGCATCGTATGCAAACGATAATTGTGCAAAAGGCAGCCGAATTCCTTCTCCCACGCATTTTGCATATGCTTCTTTCAAGGTCCAAAGCCGTAAAAAATCGAATGCGGGCATTGGGCTTTGTGCCAGAGCCTGCTGCTCCTTTGCAGAACAAACTCTTGCAATGGTACGATCTCTGATCGGTCTTGGTGCTTCTGCATCCACGCCCACGGGCGCTGTTGCCACCGCACAAACAGCCAACCCTCTGCAATGGGTAAGATTCACAAACAGCTTTGGATGCAGCAGCCGTGGCTTTCCGTTTGCATCCCGTTCCAAACAGCAATGCGGCAAGCTCCAATCCTCTGCTAGCGCCGAAGAAAGCAGCTCCAAGGCATGAAGATGAGCATATCGCTTTGCACTGCCTCTCGGAAGATCTGCTGCAAGCGGCATCGCATATAATCGCAGCAGCGGTGTCTGTTCATCCTCAGTTGAGAGCGTGCACAGTCGTGTAACGGAGCCGGAACGCATTATTCTGTAAACAGCAGCGAAGCCGCACTGGTACCAATGCGATCGCAGCCGGCTGCAAGATAAGCCTCCATTTGCTCGCGGGTACGAATTCCGCCTGCCGCCTTGATTTTCACCGCAGCACCGATATGTGCACGCATCAAGGCAATATCCTCAAGGGCAGCACCGGCAGGGCCGAATCCTGTAGAGGTTTTGATAAATTCAGCACCGCATTCTGTCACAAGCTTGCAGGCACGGATCTTTTCTTCCTCCGAAAGAAAACAGGTCTCAATGATCACTTTCAGACAGCAGCCCTCACAGGCACGGCGCACCGCTTTCAGCTCCTGTAAAACAGCAGCATCTTCGCCGCTTTTCAGCAAGCCGATATTGATGACCACATCGATCTCGCCAGCGCCGTCAGAGACTGCCTGTGCCGTCTCATAAAGCTTCATGGAAGCGGTATGGTAGCCAAGCGGGAAGCCGATCACCGTACAGATCGTCAGCTGTGGATATGCCTTTCGGATCTGCGCCACATAACAAGGCGGTATGCATACCGATGCGGTATGATACTTGACCGCTTCTTCACAAAGACGGATATAGTCTTCCAAAACCGCATCGGGTTTCAAAAGTGTGTGATCAATATGGGACAGGATTGCTTCGTTTGTCATAGTATTCTCCGTTTCTGCCAATATCATATCAGATCAATAGCCCAAGGATTCTGCAACCAGAATGACCTTAATGCGATTCGGAATGCGCTGCCATGCATTTACGACATAAGAACAGCAAATTCGCTGTTCGCTGCGACAGCCTGCATGCATTTCACCATGGATACCGGCACATACTCCACAGCGTGCACAAGGCGTATCCTGCGAAAGACGCATCGTGTTCATAGGAGCAGCCATACGCTTCACCCGTGCAACGGCATCCTCCAGTGTAGACACGATCTTATTGGCGCCGGCCACAACGATTACCGATTCCGGGCCAAAGGTCAAGGCTGCCACACGATTGGCATTGCCATCTACATTATAGAGCGCACCGCTTTCCAACACTGCATTGGAGCTGCACAAATACACATCCGCAGAGAGTGCCTGCCGATATAATGCACCTCGTTCCTCGGGCGCAACCTTTTCCCGATCCAGATAGCGATATTCACCGCTGCGCAGCAGATCAATGATACCGCATTCCTCCAACGTCACCGAACCGCCGGTCGCAACCACAGCGTTTTGCGGCAGCATGGTTTTTACCAATTCCAATGCTTCTTCCTTGGTTTTACACCAATGTGCATCCATGCGATTCAGACACAATGCATCTGCTGTTCGTTCCAGTCTCTGATAAAGATGCTGTTTTGCAAATTCGTTCATAATGACCTTCCTTTCTATATGAAAAACAAGAGGCAATGAGAAACAGGTTCTCATTGCCTCTGCTTACGAAATCGCCAGGTTACATTCCGTAGTAGCTGTAATAGCTCTGCAGCAGTGCTTCCTGATACCCTACGACATCCACATTCAGAACCTTATAGCGTTTGAATGCTTTTTCGTTTCTTGTTTCGGTATATTGTTTTGTCCATTCAACGATTTTTTCGTCAAATACATCACCGTAAAGCTTCTCACGGACAGTTTCCTTCGCAGAATCAGACCACAAATCCGAGCTGATCATACGATCCTCAATATCCATTTTCATGACGATATAATAGCATTCATCGTCCTTAATGAATGTGGGCTCGTTATACTTGGTCTTGGCATCCACTGCCCACTCATATACCTTCTGACAAGGCGTATAGCTGGGCGCCGTCGTTGTGCCGTCAGCCTCCTCCTTCTCAGCATCTGCGTCTGCAGAGGTGCTCACTGCAAGGATCACTTCATGATCCACATCATATCCCAGTGTCACGGCTGTGGTAGTAGTCGTGGTGGTGCCGGTCGTTCCATCGGCGCCGGTCAGAGTCGTCGTGGTTTCACTTGTACTGCCACCGGTCGTGGTGGTCGTTGTGGTGGTAGTTGTTGTGGGGCCGTTCTCATCGGTAGTGACCTTTGCTGTGGTAGAGGTCGTTACCGTGGAGCCGTCTTTGTCGGTCGTGGTGATCGCAGCATTGGAAAGCGAAGTGACATAGGCATTGTGCTCCTCGATGAGGTAATCGAATTCTTCCATAAGATCTTTTTCATCATCGGCCTTTTTCTGCAGACGAGACATATAATCCTTGGCCATCTTTTCGATCTCTGCCTTGCCGTCAGCCTTGAGCAGATTGCCTGCACCGTCCTTCAGCGGCATTTCGATATACTTCAGACGAATGTTATTATCCTTGTAGTAGTCGTACAGCTCTTCTTCCTTGACACCCTCGGATCCGCCTTCACCATAATAGGCTTCCCAGATAAGGTTTTCCTTCATCGTAGCAGTCAGAACATCCTTTGCAGACTGCTCGCCGATACCGGTTTCATCAAAGAACGCCTTAAAGTAAGCCATAGTGCTTGCAAGACTTGCATCCACATCAGCAAGATCTTCGCCGCTCAGCTTCAGACCAAGACGATCGAACTCACGCTCAATAGCAACATACTCGATGCAGTATTCCACCGCCTTATTCTGAATCCACTGCTCAGCAGTCACACCATCGATATCTGCTTTGTTAACGATCTTTTTGATGTCCTTAGTCGTTTCGCAGTTTTCAAACTTCTCACCGTTTTCCTGCATGACGCTGATGGCATCGTTATATGCATTTACAACATAATAAAGATAGATGCCGGCACGCACATCAAAACCGTCAATCGTCATAGCAATACCGGTATTCTCACCGCACGCAAAGCAAGACAGCATCAGGCAGAGCGTTGTTGCAGCGGCAATCATCCGTTTCCAGAATTTCATAAGGTTCAAGGCCTCCTTGTGCATAATAAAAATCAGATACACTTCATTATACATGATTCGCTCAAAAAAGTCTAGTGTTTTTTTTGATTTTTTTGTTTTTTCATCCAATTTTCAAAAAATAAACGATTTATACTGCAATGCGTATAGATATTTTGCCCGCAGACCACCCAAAAATCATCTGTCGGAGCAGAAATCGGATCACCGAAGGCAACATAGCGTTTTCCCACATCTCCTTGCAATCTCCGAAAAATTATGCTATACTAAAGAAAATGCGATGAAAGGAATCGGTAATATGTCATCGACCATACAACCGCTGCAAAACAAACAAGCCATCCGTGCGATCCTGCAGCGCTTTGATCATCCCCTGCGAGCCCACGTCCAGAGCTTCGGTTGTCAGCTCAATGTCTGTGACGGAGAGAAATACAAGGGTATTCTTGCCGATCTCGGCTATCTGTTGACCGATACTCCTGAGGATGCCGATGTGATTCTGTTCAACACCTGTGCCGTGCGTGCCCATGCGGAATCCCGTGTGCTGGGACGTCTGGGCGCTCTGAAATCCTTATGGGAGAAAAATCACGATCTGATCATCGGGCTTTGCGGCTGCATGGCGGAAGAAGAAGAGGTCCGTGCACAAATCCGAAAATCGTATCCTTATGTCCGTATGATCTTGGGTGCCGGTGCTATGGAACATCTTCCCGAAGCACTGCTGCAGGTGTATCAAGGAGAAAAGCAATATACCGTGACCGATATCGCAGGGATCCCTTCTGAAGTGCTGCCCACTGTACGGGAAAGCGATTTCAAAGCAAGTGTCCCTGTCATGTATGGCTGCAACAATTTCTGCTCCTATTGCATCGTGCCCTATGTCCGAGGCAGAGAGCGCAGCCGAATGCCGGATGCCATCGAAGCTGAGGTGCGTGCTCTGGTCGAAGCAGGCTATAAGGAGATCCTGCTGCTGGGGCAAAATGTCAACTCTTATGGCAAGGATCTTGCAGAGCCTATGGATTTTCCTGCTTTGCTGCGACGATTGGATGCCATTGAAGGGGAGTATTTCATCCGCTTTATGAGCTCACATCCCAAAGATGCTACCACGGAGCTGATCGATGTCATGCTGAATTCGGCGCATATCGAGCATCATCTGCATCTGCCGGTGCAAAGCGGAAGCGACAGCGTATTGCAGGCAATGAATCGTCGGTATACCGCCGCACAATATCTGAAGCTGATTGATGAAACCAGAGCAAAAGCGCCGGATTTCTCTTTTTCCAGCGATCTGATCGTAGGGTTCCCCACAGAGACAGAAGCCGATTTTGAAGCAACCCTCCGGCTGATCGAACATGTAAAATATGATAATCTCTACACGTTCATTTACAGTCCCCGACCGGGTACAAAGGCTGCAGATCTGCCGCAATGCTCTGACGAGGAAGCCATCTCCGCAAGAATGCAGCGCCTGCTCAGTGTCCAGCGCGAAATTTCCGAGAATTTCAATCGGCGGTTTGTGGGCAGAAGCTGTATGGTGCTGATCGAAAAATATGATCCGCAAGCCCAAAAGGCGGTTGGCAAAAATCGTGAAGGTATGAATGTAGAGCTGTCCTGCACTGCCGATCTGACGGGCAATATGGTAACAGTGCAGATCACAGATGCCAAAAACTGGGCGTTGGTGGGCGAGCTCTCGGAAACCTGATGCCGCACAAAAAACTTTTCCAATTCTTCACGGTGCTTTCGAGGGGTTTTCAGTCGCTTTTCACGCTATATTCACAATGCGGCGATAAAATATCATTGTACACAAGAGAGGTCGCCGCAGCAGGATCGCGGCGGCAAAGCTGATCCTCTCTTGTGCTACAAGCCAAAAAAGCAACTCTCTCACACTTTTCCTTTCTTTTCTCTCCTTTTTTACAAATAGTACCCGTGAAACAAAGGCACCCACCCTAATGCCTTTCGATGTTTCAAACCATTCCTTTTACAATCGCAAAGCGGCACATTGTCCTTTCTTCACCCCAAAGGCAATGTGCCGCTTTGCGTGCCATTACAATAAAAAACCTCCGGGATGCGTTCTGACTGCATTCCGGAGGTTTTTTGTTGATTTCAGCTTCAAAGTAAATCAGGATATAACAGCAGCCTTATGCAGGAACATGGCAAAGAACATAATCCAACAATTTCTGTCCTGCGGCAGCGTTCAGATGAATGCCGTCCTCATCAGCATCCTCAGCACTTAATTTGCCATCGTTGTTCTTTAAGGCGGTGTTGGTATCCACGAAATACACATTGGCACCATTGGCAATGGAAAGCAGCATGGAATTATAAGCATCAATCTCCGCATTGGAGATGGTTTCTTCCGCAGCTGCCGTCACAGGAGGCACAGCAAGTACAAAAATCTCAGCGGAAGGTGCTGCTGCTTTGACCGCGTTCAGTAAAATAGAAAACCGATCCGCTGCAGCTTCGGGTTTGGTATCTGCAAGCGTTTCTGTACCGAACATCAGATAGATCGGACAGGAAGCGCCGGAAACCGCACTAAGCATCCGCAGCTGAGAACCGTTAACATCAATATACTCGGTTGTATAAGTATCCAGCCGTAAGGATTCGGAGGAATATACATTCATAGCTGAAAGCAGATTCTGTGTGCCCAGCCGATAAATGGAAAGATCTCCTAAAAAAGCACACTTTTTCAGATGATCCGCAGACATCGCCGTGCCCTGCGGCACAGGATTTATCTTTATCACTGCCGGCGGCTGCGACTGCACCTCGTCATCCTCTTCGACCTTAGATTCCGTTTTGGATGACTCTGATTCGGAATCTGTTTTGGATACCGTGCTGCCGGTATCGGCAGGAGCCTGTTCCTGCGGAAACAGATTTTGTCCGATCATATATGCCGCAAAGCAGGATACAAAACAGACAAACCAAATGAAAAATACCATGCCGAATTTAAAACGGATCGCAGGGCCTCTGCGGCGACGGCGTTTTTTGGATGCTGTGGATTTGTGTATGGTTTCTGCAGATCCCCGATGATTGGAAGGGGCTGTGTTGCGCATAATGGTGACTCCTTTTTTGAATGATATTCAAAACGCATCAAGCCGGCAAGCTTTTCAAGCTGTATTTTTTTCTGCTGACTTGATTCGCAGTAATTCTTCTTGTTCTTATTATAAAGGAAATGCTGTCGATTTGCAAGACCTTTTGACAGAAAAATCCTTGCGGTTTCAGAAAAAATTTCAAAAAACTATTGTTTTGGAAGGAAAACTGTGCTATAATATTTTCAGAACGCTTTCTTATCAAAGGAGGTCGCTGACTATGAAGCAGTTTATGAAGGTTATGTTGTTATGTTTGATCGCCTGCACTGCTGTGGTTTCGGCACACTATGCCGTACAGCTTTACCGTACTAAATATTGCCCCCGCTATTTCAACGGCAGCACCGATTGAATCATTTTTTGCTGCGCATCCATAATACATTCGTTATTTTTTATTCTGAAACAGAAAAGAGGAAATCAAAATGGACATTCGTTTTGAAAAGGCAGCTGTGCTCAAGCAAAAGCCTGCCGATGAAACCAAGCTGGGCTTTGGTCAGATCTTTACCGATTATATGTTCATCATGAACTATAAAACCGGCAAGGGATGGCATGATGCCCGTATCGTACCCTTTGGCGATCTTTCTTTGAGCCCTGCTGCGCTCTGTCTTCACTACGGACAGGAAGTTTTTGAGGGTATGAAGGCATATCGTCGTGCCGATGGCGGCATCCAGCTGTTCCGCCCTGAGGAAAACTTCAAGCGTCTCAACAGCTCCAACGAACGTCTGGTCATTCCGGAACTGCCCGTTGAAATGGCAATGGAAGGCCTGATGGAGCTGCTGAAGGTCGAAAAGGACTGGGTACCTTCTGCCGAGGGTGCTTCTCTGTACATCCGTCCGTACATCATTGCAACCGACCCGTTCCTGGGTGTACGTCCCGGCGATGAGTATCTGTTCATTATTATTCTGTCTCCTTCCGGTGCATACTATGCTTCGGGTCTGAATCCGGTCAAGATCTATGTAGAGTCCAAATATGTCCGTGCAGTCCGCGGCGGTATGGGCTATACCAAAACCGGCGGTAACTATGCTGCTTCTCTGATCGGTCAGGATGAAGCACATAAGGAAGGCTATTCTCAGGTGCTGTGGCTGGATGGCGTAGAGCAGAAATATGTAGAAGAAGTCGGTGCAATGAACATCATGTTCCTCATCGACAATGAACTGATCACACCCGCATTGCAGGGTTCTATTCTGCCCGGCATCACCAGAAAATCCGTACTGGAGCTGTGCAAGAGCTGGGGCATGAAGGTGACCGAGCGACGCATTTCCATTGAAGAGATCGCACAGGCTTATGATGAAGGCAAGCTGCAGGAGGTGTTCGGCACCGGTACTGCTGCCGTTATTTCGCCTGTGGGTCATCTGAAATACGGTGATAAGATCATGGAGATCAATGGCAATAAGATCGGTGCGGTTTCCCAGAAGATCTACGATACCATGACCGGTATGCAGTGGGGCAAGATCGAAGATACCTTCGGCTGGATTGTTCCCGTAGAATAATCTGATCCTTGTTTCTAAGAAAGAGCAGTTGTTATCAAACGACTGCTCTTTTTTTATTTTTAACGACAGCTGTACAGGAACAAAAACGGTATAATCAAACCGCATTGCCGCATACATTGCTTTACAGTATGCTAAGAATGAGGAGGTGCCCACCCTTGAACCAACAGGAATTTGAGGATACTGCCCGCCGTTACCGTGAAGAAATGTTCCGTATGTACGCCAATCAATCCATGGAACCGCAGCCAAAACCGACACCCGCTCCGACACCTGCGCCAAACCCGATTATGCCGATGCAATCAGCGGCTGCCACTATTATGCAGCCGCAAGAGCCGCCATTGCCTCTGCCGACACCCGTTTTGCCGCCTTTGCCGCCTGCACAGGATCTTCCGGAAGAAGAACCGCCCGCATCCGAACTGCAATATTATGGCAAGATCCGCGTCATGGTCTCTACCGCAAGAGGCGCCAGACCGGTTCCCGGCGCCACTGTCATTATCTCACGGGAAACCGACGGAAAAACACATCTGCATGCTTTGCAGCTCACCAATGAAAGCGGGGAAACACCGTTGATTCCCATTCCTTCACCACCGCCCTCCGAAAACCAGAAAAATCCCGCTTATTACGGCTATGATATCAGTGTATACGCTCCCGGTTATTATCGGGAAGCCAGTATGCAGGTGCCGGTTTTCCCCAATGTGATCTCCATACAGTCCTTTGATCTGATCCCACTGCCTGCCGGCATCCATGATCTACAGCTCAAAGGAGATTTGCTTCACTATAATCATATGAAAAACTACGATACGGGAGGCGAAGCCCATGCTGACCGGTGAGCCCTTCATTCCGGAAACCATTACCGTACATCTGGGCGCACCGAACAGCAATGCAGAGAATGTCACGGTACCTTTTCGGGATTATGTGAAAAATGTCGCTTCCAGCGAAATCTATCCCACATGGCCGGAAAACGCATTGCGTGCCAATATTGCAGTCATTGTCAGCTTTGCCCTGAACCGCATCTATACGGAATGGTATCGCTCACGAGGATATGATTTCGATATTACAAACTCTACGCAATATGATCAAGCCTTTGTATACGGCAGAGATGTGTTTGAAAACATCAGCCTGTTAGTGGATGAGCTTTATCCTGAATTCATCCGGCGCAACGGTTCCATAGAGCCGCTGTTCGCGGCCTTCTGCAACGGCACAACTGTGACCTGCAACGGACTTTCTCAATGGGGCACGGTCGATCTTGCAAATCAAGGGATGACTCCCATTGAAATCCTGCGGTATTATTACGGCGATGACATCAATCTGATCCGCAGCAATGATATTCGATCCGCTACCAGAACCTATCCGGGAGTACCCTTGAATATCGGCGATGTCAGCAATGATGTGCAAACAATTCAACTGCAGCTCAACCGGATCTCCAATAATTATCCGGCGATCCCTAAAATTGCGGAAACAGACGGCATTTACGATGAAAACACCGCCAACGCTGTCCGCATTTTCCAGGAGATCTGGGGGTTGGACCCAACAGGTGAAGTCAATGAAGCCACATGGTATCAGTTGTCTTATATCTATACCAGCGTCAAACGACTGTCGGAGCTCAATTCCGAAGGACTCCGCCAAAATGAAATTGATCGTATATTTCCCAATACGCTGCAATTGGGCGATGCCGGCCAAACCGTCCGTTCATTGCAGTATTATCTGGCGGTAGTAGGGGCATACTATGCCTCAGTGCAGCCGGCTCCTATTACCGGTACTTATGATGAAGCTACCGCCGCTTCTGTCCGCAGCTTTCAGCAGACCTTTGGTCTGCCCCAGACCGGTGTTGCAGATCGACAAACATGGAACGATCTGTATGCTGCTTATCTGGGTATTTTGGAATCACAGCCTTCCGATGCTTGTGCACAGCTCTATCCCGATCTGGTATTGCGCGAAGGCGTAACCGATGAATCTGTTCGTACTTTGCAGCAATATCTCAGCTATCTTTCTCAGTTTGATCCTAATATTCCTGCCGTATCCGATACCGGCTATTTTGGCCCTCTGACCAAATCGGCAGTACAGGCATTTCAGCGGCAATATGGGCTGACACCCAATGGTGTGGTGGGAGCTGTTACATGGGATGCGATTGCCGGTGCTTATGCAGAACGGCACTGTGGTGCCAATAAACGTCCCTATCAATCCCCCGGCTATATCATCACAGCTTAATTCGGATGAAAGGAGCATTTTTCTATGCCATATACAGAGGAAGACCGTAAGGCACATATCCGAGAAGTGCTGGAATATCTCTATCATATTGCACTCAATGACAGCCGCATTCCTATCATCACGCCAAGCGGCGTCTATACGCCGGAAACTGCCCTTGCTGTCCGTGCCTATCAGCAGGCCTATCACTTGCCGGTTACCGGAGAAATCGACGATGCTACTTGGAATTCCATTGTGAACACCTATCGTTCCATCACAGATCAAGCGCTGCCGCTTGCAATTTTTCCGCCGGGCGGCTTTGTACTGCAGCGCGGCGATGAGGGTGAGTTTGTCTATCTGGTACAGGTGCTGCTCAATACCATCGCTAGACGTTATCAAAATTTGCCCTTGATCCCGGTTTCCGGCAGCTATGATGCCGTAACTGCCAATGCCGTTGCCGCCTTGCAGCAAATTGCAGATCTGCCTGCAACCGGAGTTGTGGATCGCCACACTTGGAATCGGATCGCATCCTTTTTCAATCAGCTTCGGCTGAGCATCTGAAGCCTACATAATCGAAAAAGGAGGCAGAATGCTTATGCGAAAAAGCCCCAAGCGACCCTGGCTTCTGGATGACCGCTGGGTACAAACTATTTTGTTCTGCGGTACAGGACTGCTTCTGCTGGCATTTGTGATTTTACGCTATGAAGGCTTTTTCGCTATGCTGCATTCTTTGCTGCGTACCCTGCGGCCACTGCTGCTGGGAATTCTGTTTGCCTCTATCCTGCATCGGCCTTTCTGCCGATTTCAAAGCGATCTGCATCGGGTTGCAGGTGCAATGCATCTGCATCCTTCCGAAAAACAGATCCGTGGACTTGCCATCGGCGCTACTGTCGCAATGACGCTGCTGATCGTTGCCGGTATTGTATGTATCATTTTGCCGCAGCTTTCCGGTTCCGTGCATCTGCTGAGTGAAAATTTCGGCTTTTATCGGGAAAACCTTGTTGCATGGCTTAATCGCCACCGATTCTCAGTCATTCTGGATTGGTTTTCGGGACAGCACATGGCACGGATCACCCAAGCACTGCAAACCTATCTGCCCACAGTGCTGGCAAAAACCTACGATTATACCGCCAATCTGCTTTCGGCAGTATTGGATATCGGGATCGGTGCAGTATTTTCTGTGTATCTGCTGGCAGATGCACAGCGTCTGAAGCAGCAGGCATCGCAGCTTACCATCCGTATATGCGGACAGATAAGAGCGCATCATCTTGCACAGGGGATCCGTCTGATCTGCACGACCTTCGCCCGATTTTTCAGCTCACAGCTCACCGAAGCTCTGATTCTGGGCGGTCTTTGCTATGTGGGAATGCTGCTGTTCCATTTTCCTTTTCCGGTGCTCATCAGCGTCTTGATCGGCATCACCAATATCATTCCTTATGTAGGACCTATCGTTGGCACGATCCCCTGTACAGTGATCCTGCTGCTGGTCAAACCCGATTGTGCATTTTGGTTCGTGCTGTTTATTATTATCCTGCAGCAGCTGGAAAGCAATGTGATCTATCCCCGCATTGTAGGACATTCCATTGGTCTGCCGCCTGCATGGGTATTGTCTGCCATTGTCATCGGAGGCGGTCTGTGGGGCATTGCAGGCTTGCTGTTCGGAATTCCCTTAACAGCGGTGCTGTATACACTGCTGTTCGGAGAAAGATCGCCGGAACCGTCTCAAAACGGACAATCCCCAAATAAGCCATAGCAAGATACGCCATGATCGCATATCACGAAGGAAACGATTTTGCAGTCTGTGATCGGTTGCACAGACTGCATTTTTCTTGTTTTTTTACTTGAAAATTCGGAAAAGCACTTGCAAAATCATACCATATTTGATATAATAAGTTATTATACAAAATTGGAATGAGGGAACTATCGGATGATTGGATTCTACAATTATACCGTTATCTTAACATACATCGGATTTGCCTGTGGATCTGTGGGAATTTATCTTGCGGCAGGCGGTAATACCAACGCTGCTGTTTTGATGCTCTTGCTTGCCGGATTCTGTGATATGTTCGATGGCAAGATCGCAAAACGTAAAACCGATCGCACCGAACCGGAAAAGCGATTTGGCATCCAGATCGATTCTCTTTCTGATATGATCTGCTTCGGCATTCTCCCTCCTGCAATCGCATTCAGTATTGGAATGCATACACCGTTACAAATTGCAGTCTACACCTGTTACAGTCTGGCAGCGTTGATCCGTTTGGCATATTTCAATGTCACGGAAGAAATCCGACAGCAGAAAACCGATGAACGACGTAAAGTCTACGAAGGACTGCCGGTCACATCCTCTGCGCTGACGATTCCGCTGCTATTTGCATTCCGTCATGACTTGGGCGATTATTTTCCAACGATCGCTACCATTGCTTATGCAGTTATTGCGATTGCTTTTGTAACACGATTCACCCTCAAAAAACCCGGTGTGCGTATTATGCTGCTGTTTATTCTTGTAGGGGCTCTTGAGCTTGCACTGCTGCTTTATAAGCATTACGCTCGGTAAATAAAGGAGTGCTGTACCATGGCAAAAAAATCCAAAAAGACAGAAATCTCCATCTGTGACCGCGACGGAACGCCGCTGGAACATACCGGCGGTACACAGACAAAGCTTCTGCGTTTTCTGTATGGCTCAGCACCCGGCAGACTGGCATTAAAGGGTCTGACCTGCCCCGCAGTTTCACGTCTGACAGGAGCAGCCATGGATCATCCGCTTTCCACCATCGCCATTCCCTTTTCAGTGAAAAAAATGCAAATTCCGCTGTGGGAATATGAAAAAGTTGTCTACCGAAGCTATAACGCATTCTTTACCCGCATGATCCTTCCGCAATACCGTCCTGTCAATCCCGATCCGAATATTCTGATCAGTCCATGTGATGCAAAGCTCACAGTCCTGCCCATTGAGGAAGATACCCGCTTTGTGATCAAGGAATCGGAATACCGTCTTGCGGATATGATTGGCTGTGAACGTCTTGCAGAGCAATTCATCGGGGGTGATTGTCTGATCTTTCGTCTGACGCCCGATGATTATCACCGTTATTGCTTCCCGGATGATTGCGCTGTGGGAAAAACAAAGGAGATCCCCGGCAAGCTGCATACAGTCAATCCCATTGCAGCCGATTATAACGTAAAGGTCTATCACCGTAATACAAGAACCGTTACCATGCTGCATACCGAGCATTTTGGCAGATTGCTGCAGATCGAGGTCGGTGCCATGCTTATCGGACGGATCGTCAATCATCCGCTCCGACAGATGCAGCAGGTAAAACGAGGTGCAGAAAAAGGATATTTTGCATTCGGCGGATCAACAGTGATCGTGATAACTGAGCCTTGGCGTGTGAAGATCGATGCTGATCTGCGCCGCAACAGCATCCATGGCTATGAAACCATCGTTCGCTTCGGTGAACGCATCGGTACAACGGAATGAAACACTCTGCCGCATATGCCGCAAACATTCATATCAAGCAAAACACCCGAATGAACATTGTTGTTCATTCGGGTGTTTCATCTTTTACAAATCGCAGCTTATCCCTGATACTCCATACCAAGAGCAATTGCCTTCATGTTGTTATCAATGGTATGTGCACGGGAAGCAGGGGTATTCTTTTCCAAAGCCTTGCGAACGGTTTCTGTTGAAAACAGTCCGGTTTCTGCCAACAGCTTACCCAGCAGTACGATGTTCGAACCTTTTGCCAGATTGTTGTCATCGGCAATCTGGGTTGCCGGTACCATATAGCAATTGATATCGGTACGATCACAGGTCGCATCGATCAAAGAGCTATCGGCAAACACTTTGCCGCCAGCCTTAACAGTCGGTACAAAAGCCTCGAAAGAAGGGCCGTTCAAAGCGATCAGAAGATCGGGCTCCAGCACCTTGGGAGAACCGATGGGTTCATCGGAAATGCAAACCGAGCAGTTGCACTTTCCGCCACGCATCTCGGGACCGTAGCTGGGCAGCCAGGAGATCTCCTTGCCCTCAAACAACGCACAGTATGCCAACAGCTTACCGGCAAACAAAACGCCCTGTCCGCCAAAGCCTGCCAAAAGAATCTCATAGGTCATTTTGCTTCGCCTCCTTCTGCATCAATATCCTTATATACGCCCAGCGGATAGTAAGGCATACATTCCTCCTGCAGACGCTTGATGCTTTCCTTGGGCGTCATACCCCAGTTGGAAGGACAAGTGGACAGCACCTCTACAATAGAGAAGCCCTTGCCTGCCTTTTGATTTTCAAACGCCTTACGAATCGCCTTTTTGGTCTCGCGGATATGCGGAACCGTATCCACAGCAGTACGAACTGCATAGGAAGTACCGGTGAGCGTCGAAAGCATCTCACAGACACGGATCGGATAGCCGTTTGCCTTAGGATCTCTGCCGTAAGGGGTCGTGGTTGTTACCTGACCGGGCAGTGTGGTAGGAGCCATCTGTCCACCGGTCATACCATAAGTGGTATTATTGACAAAGATCACCACAATGTTTTCACCACGGGTTGCAGCATGCACTGTCTCGGCAGTACCGATCGCAGCCAAATCACCATCGCCCTGATATGTAAAAACGTTCAGATCGGGTCTTGCACGCTTGACGCCGGTTGCAACAGCCGGCGCACGGCCATGCGGTGCTTCGATCATATCACAGTTAAAGTAGTTATAAGCAAATACCGAGCAGCCGACAGGACATACACCAACAGTCTCACCCTCGATACCCATTTCATCAATGACCTCACAAACGAGACGATGAATAATACCATGAGTACAGCCTGCACAATAATGCAGACGCACATCGCACAGAGCATGCGGTCTTTCAAATACAACAGCCATTACTTCGCACCTCCGTTCAGTTTTACGATCTCAGCATAAACCTCAGCAGGTGTGGGGATCACACCGCCGGTTCTGCCAAAGAAGGAAACAGGCTTCTTGCATTCCAATGCCAGCTTCACATCATCCACCATCTGACCCATACTCATTTCTACTGTCAGAACGGACTTTGCATTCTCGCAGGCAGCACAAAGCTGCTTCTTCGGGAACGGCCACAGGGTGATCGGACGAAGCATACCTACCTTGATTCCCTCTGCTCTGGCCTTGTTGACTGCAGATTTTACCACACGAGCAGTGGCGCCATAAGCAACTACAACAATATCGGCATCCTCAGTCAGATAGGATTCGGCATCGGATTCCTCAGCCTCGATCACAGCATATCTGGCATAACGCTCCTTTACGATATCTTCCAGATCGTTTGCCTCAATATACAGAGAATTGACAATATGATGCTCTCTTGCCATCTTGGTGCCATTTGCGGCCCAAGCAGACTTATCCACTTCTGTTGCGGTGATTTCAGGGAAGGAAACAGGCTCCATCATCTGACCCAACAGACCATCGGAAAGCAGCATCACCGGTACACGATACTTATCACCCAGATCAAAGGCATGGCTGACCAGATCTACTACCTCCTGTACAGAGGAAGGTGCCAGAACGATCAGATGAAAATCACCGTGGCCAAGGCCCTTGGTTGCCTGCCAGTAGTCTGCCTGCGAAGGCTGAATGCCGCCCAGACCGGGGCCGCCGCGCTGTACGTTAATGATCACAGCGGGCACATCAGAACCGGCAATATAGGAAATACCCTCGGACTTCAGCGAAACGCCGGGCGAGGAGGAGGAGGTCATAACACGCGTTCCGGTAGCAGCTGCGCCCAGCACCATGTTGATTGCAGCGACCTCGGATTCTGCCTGGAGAAATACACCGCCGCGCTTGGGCATCTGCTTGGAGAGATACTCCGAAAGCTCGGTCTGCGGTGTGATCGGATAGCCAAAGAAGCACTTGCAGCCTGCACGGATCGCAGCTTCGGCCAAGGCTTCATTGCCCTTCATCAAAACTTTTTCCAATGAAAATCTTCCTTTCTGGCTTATTTTTCAATTACGATAGCACAATCGGGACACATCATAGCGCACATAGCGCATCCGATACAAGCATCATCATCGGTACATACTGCGGTAAACACGCCTTCCTTGTTGCGCTTTTCGTGCTGAATGGCAACAATATGCTTGGGGCAGGCGGTCGTACATAGCTCACAGCCCTTGCACCGATCGAAAATGACGGTCATTTTAGCCATAGCGGATACCATCCTTTCCGTGCAGCATATGCAGCATAAGAAACACTGCGATACCACACAAAATTCACGGGGTCAAACTTTCTATGCAAAGAGGCAGGATCTCTGCGCTCCTACAAAGCATATTTCATATACAGCCAAATGAGACAAACCTTTTCTTTATCAGACCTGTACCCACGGCAGCTGCACCAGAACAGGGATCTGCAGCAGCGGACAATTGCCTGTATCAGGCTTGGGCAGATGCGCAGGTGCAGTGGTGCAAAGCAGCGGCAGATCACAAAGCTCTGAAAGCTTCCATGCCTGCGGCATGCTTTCCTCGATCATCTCTGCAGTGGTTTCGGGTCCCAGATTGGTGTTGTTCACGAGGCCTGTCAGCTTCATGCGGCTGGCACGCTCGATTCCCTGCAGATAGCTCTTTGCTTCCTCGGCGGTACGGGTAAGATAGCGCCGGAAGGACAAAACCGCAAGCATATCCAACTCTCCGGTTTCGGCATAGCTGTTCAGAATATGGGAATAGCGTCCCAGAGCCACGGCGCCATCATCATCACCGCCCACGTCAATGAGCAGCATACCTTCCCGGGCAGCAAGACCGCCCAGATCAAATCGGATACTGGGGATATCCACGTTGGTATTGGCAAACTCCGGTGCACACAGTGTAATGCCCTTCTGGGCAAACGCATCTGCAAAATCCGCAGTACGGAAATAGGGATTGACCAAATCGAAATCCACTACTGTGACTTTTTGGCCTTCCTCTGCCAGACGCAATGCCAACGCAGCAGTGAAATTGGTTTTTCCGGAGCCGTAATGTCCGGTCACAACAACAATCTTTTTCAGTGTATGTATCAAAAGGATCGGCTCCTTTCTCTCATATTTTCTGGTTTACCCTATATTATAGCACAATCCATCGCCGATTGCAAGAAACGATATCAACAAAAAATGCAGTGAAATCCTCTGCAACTTTGGAAACAAAGCAATTCCCAAAGCAGGGCGATCCTTCGGTCGTTGCTTGACAAGACGCTGAAAATATGGTATATTTTAGAGTGGATTTTTATGCGTACATACGCTGCTTCACGGAAATGCTACTGCATGGGAATCCCAATATCACAAATTCGGTTTCTCCGGTTTTTCGGAGATCCCCATACAGAAAGGACGAACGATATCATGAGCACAACACAATTGACCGCAATGGCAAAAGAACTGGGCAAGGCACTCCAGCAGGATGAGCGTTATCTGGCATTCCGCAAGGCAGCCGCTGCCAATGATGAGGACAAGTCTCTGCAGGATCAGATCGGCAAATTCAATCTGCTGCGTCTGGATCTTGGCAATGAAGAAGATAAACCCAATCCCGATCAGCAGCGCATCGATGCACTGAACGCACAAATGCAGACCCTTTACGGCGAAATTATGCAGAATGAAAATATGAAGCATTATCAAGCTGCCCGTGCCGAATTTGAACAAATGCTGGATGGCATCAACCGCATCATCGCAATGAGTGCTGCCGGTCAGGATCCCGATTCCTATGATCCCACTGCACAGGCAAGCTGCGGCGGCAATTGCAGCGCCTGCGGCGGCTGTCACTGAATCAGATCTACGACTGCAAAAGGGGGAGCGATCCCCCTGCCACTATTTCAATGAAAAAAGATCGGAGTGACAGCATATGCCGGAAAAGATTGATAAAGACCGCCTTTCACCCATGATGCAGCAGTATCTCTCCATTAAGGAAGCTTCGGGGGATGCCATTGTATTTTTCCGTCTGGGTGATTTTTATGAGATGTTCTTCGATGATGCGATACTGGTTTCCAGATTGCTGGAGCTGACGCTGACCGGAAGAGACTGTGGTCTGCCCACCCGTGCGCCCATGTGCGGTGTACCCTATCACAGCGCAGAGCAATATCTCAAGCGGCTGGTAGGTCTCGGCTATCGGGTAGCGATCTGCGAACAGATGCAGGATCCTGCCCTTGCCAAAGGTCTGGTAGAGCGCGGTATCATCCGCGTTGTCACTCCCGGCACCATCATTGAATCCACCATGCTGGATGAATCCAACTGCAATTATCTTTGCGCTATATGGAGTCAAGGCGAATGCAGCGCAATTTGTGCTGCGGATATCTCTACCGGTGCAGTGAATCTGCATCTTGCCGAAGGAGAAAGCCGATGTGATCAGATCATCAGTCTGCTGGATCGTTATCATCCTTCCGAAATCCTGATTACACAATCTTTTCTGGATCTGAAGTCTGTCACCGACTATCTTCGCACCCGAACCGGCTGTATGATCACAATGCGGGATGACGATTGCTTCTCACAGCAAAAGCATCGGGGAACGGTGCTCAAGCAGTGCTCTGCCGATTCCTTTGCCGCACTGGGGCTTTCAGAGGATGGCCCCGATAGTGCTTGTGCCTGCGGTCTGTTTCAATATATCGCAGAGACGCAGTGTGCATTGGTCGGCAGATTCACCGCTATCACACTGCATGGTGCTGACAGCGTTATGGGACTGGATGCCGCTGCCAGAAGAAATCTGGAGCTGACTGAAACCTTGCGTTCCCATGAAAAAAAAGGTTCTCTGCTGGGCGTGCTGGATCGTACCGAAACCGCAATGGGCAGAAGAATGCTCCGCACATGGATCGAGCAGCCGTTGACCGCTCCCACAAGGATCATGGAACGGCTGGGTGCCATAGAACAGCTGATCCGCAGCAGTGTGGTGCTGATGGAGCTGCAATCCCTGATGGAGCAGGTCTTTGATCTGGAACGGCTGATGTCCCGTGTGATGTTCCAGAAAGCAACGCCCAGAGATATCAAAGCACTTTCTCAGACCGCCTTGCAGCTTCCGCTGATAAAAGAACAGCTTCTTGCGCTGCCGCAGAGCAAGCTGCTCCGACGATTGGAAAAGGAGATCTCTCCGCTGAATGAGATCGCCGATCTGGTAGAGCGTGCTCTGATCGAAGATCCGCCTGCACTGCTCAAGGATGGCGGCGTGATCCGGGACGGCTTCCACGAGGAGCTGGATGCACTGCGCCATGCCATGAATCACGGCGGCGAACTGATCGAAGCCATTGAACAGAAGGAACGGGATCGTACCGGCATCAAAACTCTGAAAACCGGTTATCATCGTGTGTTCGGCTATTATCTGGAAGTCAGCCGTTCTTATTTTGATCTGGTCCCTGATGACTGGACGCGCAAACAGACGCTCGCAAATTGCGAACGCTTTATCACACAGGAGCTGAAGCAGGCAGAAAACACCATCATTGGCGCGAAAGAAAAGGCGTTGGCTCTTGAAAACATGATCTTCAACGAGCTGCGGGATTTCATTGCACAGCGATTGGCACCGGTGCAGAAAACCGCCGCAGCCGTGGCACAGGTGGATGTGCTCTGCTCACTGGCGGCAGTTGCCATGGAAAATGAATACTGTAAGCCCGAAATTGCTGTGGATGGCAGACTCGAGATCCGCGACGGACGGCATCCTGTGGTAGAGCAAATGCTTTCGGATACTCCGTTTGTCCCCAATGATGTGCTGCTGGATCAGAAAAGCAACCGACTTGCTATCATTACCGGCCCGAATATGAGCGGTAAATCCACCTATATGCGGCAAACAGCACTGATCGTATTGATGGCACAGATGGGAAGCTTCGTGCCTGCGAAATATGCAAGGATCTCCGTGGTAGATCAGATCTTCACCCGTGTGGGAGCATCCGATGATCTGACTGCCGGCGAGAGTACCTTTATGGTGGAGATGCATGAGGTCTCCAATATTCTGAAGCACGCTACTGCCGATAGTCTTGTGATTCTGGATGAAGTAGGCAGAGGCACCTCTACCTTTGACGGCATCAGTATCGCAAGAGCAGTTGCTGAATACATCGCCGGTAAACAGATCGGCTGCAAAACCCTTTTTGCTACGCATTATCATGAGCTTACCATGCTGGAAGGACAATGCGATGGCGTACGGAATCTGAGTGTTGCTGTAAAAAAGCACGGAGATACCATCCGTTTTCTGCGAAAGATCGTAGATGGTGCTGCCGATGACAGCTATGGCATCGAGGTAGCAAAGCTTGCAGGCCTGCCCAATCGTGTTACTGCAAGAGCCAAAACACTGCTCACAGAGCTGGAAGCACAAAGCCGTGCGGAAAAAGAAGCCCATCGTGCGGCACAGCAGCAGGATACCATGCAAATGAGCTTTGCTGCCGATTCCGATGAACAGGTCATTTCTCAGCTCCGTAAAACCAATATTGCAGAGCTGACCGATGCGGAATGCCGCGAGCTGCTCTCTGATCTTTCCGCCATGCTTCAATAAATAGAGAAATCAAACACATTCCTTACTGAATCAAAGCCTTGTTCAAAATCCCACAGAAGATATTTGAAAGGAGCACGCTATGCCGGATATTCATGTCTTGCCAAAGGATATTGCAGAGCTGATCGCCGCAGGTGAAGTCATCGAACGTCCTGCATCGGTGCTGAAAGAACTGACCGAAAATGCTGTGGATGCCGGTGCAAAACGCATTACTGCCGAACTGAAGCGCGGCGGTGTCCTGTATCTGCGTGTGACAGATGACGGCTGCGGCATTGCCCCCGAACAAGTACAGACTGCTTTTTTGCGTCATGCCACAAGCAAGATCAAAGAAAAATATGATCTGGAACAGATCATGACACTGGGATTTCGCGGAGAAGCATTGGCTTCGGTCTGTGCGGTATCCCGCACCGAGCTGCTGACCAGACAAAAAGGTGCGCCTCTGGGCGTTCATTATGTCATCGAAGCAGGCGAAGAACAGAGCTTTGAGCAAAGCGGCTGCCCCGAAGGCACTACCATTATCGTGCGGGACCTGTTCTACAACGTACCGGTGCGTGCAGGCTTTCTCAAAAAGGATACAGCAGAGGGCAATGCTTGTGCTGCGGTGTTCCAGAAGATCGCGCTTTCCCATCCGGAAATCTCCTTCCGGCTGATTCGGGAAAACAAAACCGAATTCTGCACCCCGGGCGATGGCAAGCTCTATTCCGCTATCTACGCTATTTTCGGCAAGGATTTTGCCCGTGATCTGCTGCCTGTACAATTCCGGGAATCGCAAGATGATACCGAAGGCATCTCGATCGAAGGCTATGCCATCAAGCCTTTATACGCCAAACAAAATCGTGCATTTCAGTTCTTTTTTGTCAATGGCAGAGCTGTGCGTTCCATGACTTGCACCGCTGCACTGGAGGAAGCATACCGCACCCTTCTGATGACGGGCAAATATCCTGCCTGTGTGATGCAGATTCATATTTCTCCCCGTACTGTAGATGTCAATATGCATCCCACTAAGGCAGAAGTGCGGTTCTCCGATGAAAAGCGAGTGTTCTCGGCAGTTTATTTTGCAGCCATGAACGCCCTCACGCAAAACGGCTTGCTGTATGAGTTCCGCATGCCCGAACCACAGCAGATCCCACCACAAAAAGCCAAAAAAACCGATTGGTTTGCGCCCGTTCCGGGGCAGGATTCCAACACACCGGAACCTCTGCCTGTGGCATCTGCAAAGCCGTCTGCGCCAATGATTCCGCCTGCTGTTTCAGAGGAATCGAACACTTTCACAGCTTCTTCCGCTGCAGCAGCACCAAAGCCTGTGCCGCCGCAAACGCCTCCGCCGATTGCGGCTCCCACAAAAATCACCGTACCATCCGAACAAACGGCCACAGCACCATCCGAGCCGATTGCAGTATGGCCTTCCGCTTCTGTAAAGGAACCTCCTGCGCAAGAAGCGCTTGCCGCATTCCCCCATCTGATGGCGGCAATGCAGCAGCGATCTGCCGCACCCACGGCAGAAACGGCTGACAAGGCTGAAGCTCCCGCACTGCCGCCCATCCGTGTTATTGGTGAACTATTCTCCAATTATGTACTGGCTGAGGCAGGCGAACAGTTTGTGATGATCGATAAGCACGCGGCTCATGAGCGCATTCTGTTTGAGCGTTTCCGCAAGCGGCAATGCAAGGATCGTCAGATCCTGCTGCAGCCTGCATCGGTATTACTGCCCTCCTCTGAATGTGCGGCATTACAGGAACAGGCAGATGTGCTGAAACAGGTCGGCTTTACATTTTCTTTTGAAAAAGCTCCCATCGTGATGCTCACAGGCGTTCCAATGAGCTGTGCTGATCTGGATTTTGATGTGATCATTCCCGAGCTTGCTGCACATTGCGCCATGGAGCTTCGTCAGCCGGATGCTCATTTACTGGATGATTATTTCCATACCATCGCCTGCAAAGCAGCAATCCGTGCCGGCGATCACAGCACCACGCAGGAATTGCAGGTGCTCGCTGAACGGGTATGGACAGATGACAGCATCCGCCATTGTCCTCACGGCAGACCGGTGTTGTTCACGCTCTCAAAATACAAAATCGAAAAGCAATTCCAACGGATTCAATCCTGACATATCCCAAACAGAAAGGAGACTGCTGCCGTTATGATATATCCGTCTACCGAAAAACCACCCGTTCTGGCAGTAGTCGGCGCCACAGCATCCGGCAAAACTGCATTGGGCGTTATGCTGGCGCAATGCTATGACGGCGAGGTGGTCTCTGCCGATTCCATGCAGATCTACAAGGGGCTGGATATCGCTACCGCAAAACCTACGCCGGAAGAAATGCAGGGGATCCCCCATCACCTCATCAGCTTCCTATCACCAGAAACGCCCTGTTCCGTAGCAGATTATGTGGAATATGCACGCAAAGTGATTGCACAGATCCACGCCAAAGGCAAGCTGCCGATCGTTGTCGGCGGCACCGGATTGTATGTAGACAGCCTGTTGGATAATATTCAATTTCCGGATATTCCAAGCTCGGAAGCCCTGCGGCGGCAGCTTGCAGAAGAAGCCGCACAAAACGGCAATGCCGTTCTGCTGGAACGTCTGCGCCAATGGGATCCCGAAACAGCCGCACGGCTCCATGCAAACAATCTGCGGCGCATCATAAGAGCGTTGGAAGTCTATCAGCTGACAGGTACCCCCTTGAGCGAATATGCAAGACAAAGCCGAGCGGTACCGCCTCCGTGGAACATTCTCCGAATCGGCATCGGCTTTGCGGATCGGCAGATGCTTTATACACGCATCGGACTGCGTGTGGATCAGATGATCAGACAAGGACTGACCGATGAGGTGCGGGAGGAATATGAAAGCGGCCGCCGCCGTGCCACAGCCGCCGCAGCCATCGGCTATAAGGAACTGCTGCCATGGCTTAGACAGGAAGCTTCGTTGGATGCGTGCATTGCAGTCTTGAAGCAGGAAACCTGCCGCTATGCCAAACGACAAGGAACTTGGTTTCGTCGAAATGAGCAAATTCAATGGCTTGTGCGAGATGATATTTATGAAAATGTTGAAATTTTGGAGAAATGCCAAAAAATGATAGCAAAACACGTGGAGTTGTGATATAATGTATTTTGTGTAGGTGAACGTGTTTGCGGTTTTGTCAGCGTTTTACCACACCGTACCATAACAGACACACATATTACAATAAAAGAGAAATGAGGCAAGGTTTATGGCTAAGAGCTTGAATTTACAGGACGTTTTCCTCAACCAAGCAAGAAAAGATCGCATCCCGCTGACGATTTTTCTGATGCATGGCTATCAGTTCAAAGGCGTTGTGCGCGGCTTTGACAGCTATACTGTGATCTTGGAGTGCGACGGCAAGCAGCAGCTTGTATTCAAGCATGCAATCTCCACGATCATCCCCGCAAGAGCAATTTCGATTCTGGATGCCATCGATAAGGAAGAAGGCTGATCCATGAACGAAATTACAACGCGAATTCTGGACGCACTTGTCCTGCTATTCGCCGTTGTTTTGGCAGTGAGTATCATTTACAATCTGCTGAACCGTGACTATGAAACCGAAACTGCCATCTATGCGGAAATCAGTGAGGCTTCATCGTTTCAGGGCGTTTATGTGCGTGACGAAACCGTCGCAAGCTATTCGGGACAAGGCGCTGTGCGCTATTGCGTCACCGATGGCGCAAAGCTGGGTGTGGGCAGTGTGATCGCAGAAGTCTATTCCAGTGAGGAACAGATCGATCTGCGCCGCTTGATCGCCGATAAGGAAGCAGAGCTTTCCCTGCTCGAAAAAATCGAGAACCCCGGTACCAGCGAGTATGCACAGCCGGCAAATCTTTCTGCTCTGATTCAGGAGCGTTATAAACAGATGCTTCGATTTCGTGAGCAAGGGAACTTCCAGGCACTTGCCGAGGAAAAAAGTCAATTAACTGTTCTGATGAGTACTTATGGTAAGATAACCGGTACGGAATCGGATTTTTCTTCCCATATCCAGACCCTTCAGCAGGAGATCGCTTCGCTGGAGGCAAAAAAATCAGAGCCATTTGAGATCATCACCGCTTCGGAAAGCGCTTATTTTGTCAGCTATGTGGACGGCTATGAGTCGATTCTTACCGTAGATACCATGCGTTCGCTGTCTCCGGAAGATATTGCGGCAGTCAACGATGACGGTGCGCCCGATGCCGAATATAATCCCAATGCGATCGGCAAGCTCGTTAACGGCTATGCATGGTATATCGTTGGCGTGTTCGATAACACAAAAATGAGACTTTCCGAAGGAGATCGGGTAAAAATACGGCTCGAATCTGTTTCTGAAACCATCAGCACAGAAGTCGTTTCTTTGATTTCTGCCGGTAATATCAGTGAAACACAGATCACGCTCCGCTGTGAAAAAATGACCTATGATGTCGTGCAGCATCGTACCGAACGCGTCGAACTGCTGCGGGATACCATTGAAGGTGTGAAGATTCCTCGTTCCGCCATCCGTTTTCAGGAGATCACCGAAACGGTAACCGATGAAAACGGCTCTTCTTATCAGCAAAACACCAAGTATATGGGCGTGTATGTGCTCGTTGGCGAAAATGCAGAGTTCCGCAAGCTGGATATCATCTATGAGGGTGAGGATTTCTATCTTTCCGCTCTGGATGCAGGGACGGGCTATGTGGCATTGTATGATGATATTATCGTGGACGGAGTGATGGCAAATGGCGGCTGAATGCCCCGTATCGATCCGACAGGAAATCGTCGGCAGATGCGCCAAGGCACTGCAGGAAATCCGGCAGGCTTGTATCGATGCTGACAGAGATCCGGCAGAGGTAACACTGATGGCGGTCACCAAAACGGTTCCGCCTGAGCAGGTGAATGTCGCTGTTGCAGCCGGAATCCATGTGCTCGGTGAAAATCGTGTGCAGGAATATCTCTCCAAAAAAGATGATTATGACCCCCATGCCGAAGTACAGTTCATCGGACATCTGCAGACCAACAAGGTCAGACAGATCGTCGGAAGCGTTACGCTGATCCATTCGGTGGACAGCCTTCATCTTGCACAGGAAATCAGTAAGCAAGCAAAAAGCAAACAGCTTGTACAACCCATCCTGCTGGAGGTTAATATTGCCGGAGAAGCTTCCAAATCCGGCGTTTCTCCCCATGCACTTTCCGATCTGCTGCAAAGCGTTCTGCGGCTTCCGGAACTGCAAGTTTGCGGATTGATGGTCATTCCGCCTCCCTTTCCCGATCCTCAGACTGCTGACCGCATCTTCGATGAGGTCAATGCACTGTATCGGAAAATGCAGACCATCGCCCCTATGGATACACTTTCTATGGGAATGTCCGGCGATTATACCGCCGCCATCCGTCATGGATCAACGATGGTACGTCTGGGAAGCGCACTGTTCGGCAAACGAATTTATCCTCCGAAGCCATAACATTTCAGTCAGTAACACGGCAGTGCCGTGTGATAAATAAGCCCATCCAAACATAAAAAAAGAAAAGGAGAAGACCAATGAAAAAGTTTCTGAACAATATGGTCGATTTCTTCACTTCGAAGGAAGACGACGGCTACGAGAGTGAGCCCGTTCGTGAGACCAGAGAATCTCGCAGCGAAACCCGTGCAGAGTCAAAATGGGGCAGCCGTGAGCCGAAGGAATCCCGTGAATCCAGATCCTCTTATGATTCCCGTGAACAGCGTACTGCTACCGAACCTCGTGAATCCCGCGATGCCGCACCCATCGGTGCCGCCTCCTATGAGGATTCGTCCGAGAAACGCAGCAAGGTCGTAAATATTCAAGCAACCGCACAGCTTCAGGTCGTTCTGGTAAAGCCCGAGGTGTTTACCGATGCCAAGCAAATTGCGGATCACTTGATCTCCAAAAGAACCGTTGTTCTCAATCTTGAGACCGCTTCTTCCGAAAATAAGCGCCGCATCATTGATTTTCTGGTGGGTGTGGCTTATGCAAACGGCGGCAGCCTGAAGCCCGTCGCAAACCTCACTTATATCATTACGCCTTATAACGTTGGCTTTATCGGCGAGGATCTCGTCAATGAGCTGGAATCCAACGGCGTTGCAATGATGTAAGATATCAGCAAAGGAGTTTATCATGATCACTGCGAAGGATATCCGTAAAAAGAAGTTTGAAAAAATCAAGTTCGGTTACAGCCCTGAAGAGGTGGATGCTTTTCTCTCGCAGGTAGAGTCTGATTTGCGCTTGATGGAGCAGGAGCTTGCCGAATCCAACAACAAGGTACAGCTGCTTGCCGATAAGGTGCGTGAATATAAGGCAAGCGAAGAAGATTTGAAAAATGCACTGATCGGTGCTCAGAAGCAGGCTCGTGAAGTGCTGGAAAGTGCGAAAGAAAAGGCAGAGCAGATCGAAGAAGAGGCAAAATCCAAGGCATCCTCTATTCATGCTGCTGCCGTTGAGGAGCAGGAAGAGCAGCTCCGCCTGATCTCCGAGCAGCTTGAGCAGGAAAACCGCACTCTGGTTGCAACGCAGCGTCAGGTCGCTACCTTCAAAAAGACGCTCTTCGAGCTCTATAAGGAGCATCTGGAGCAAATCTCCAAGCTGCCTGAGACCATCGACAATATCGAGCAGACCGATGAAGAAATCGATGAGGAGATCGAAGAAGTAGAAGCTGAAATCGTGGAGACCGAGGATGCAGCCGATTTGGATGCGGATGCTGTGGCAGATGGCCTGTTTGCTGCAGATGATGCAGCTGCTGCAGAGCAAACCCGTGATCCTTTCCGTACCTCTGAATTTTCTCAGAAGGCTGTCCGCGCCGAGCAGGAAGATCGTTTCAGTGATCTCCAATTCGGCAGCCGTCGGGACGATCGCCGGCGGGATGATCGCCGCAGAAAGCGTTCCTAATCTAACATGAATCGATTCAGTAACCTGTACGGCGCAGTCGCACAGGTTACTTTTCTTTCCTAAAGAAAGGAGTCCGTTACCTTGCTGCTCTTTGGTATCATTTATACAGTAATCTTGTTGCTTATTGGGATCGATCAATGGATCAAGCTTTGGGCGATCGCAAATTTGCAGGGACAACCCTCCCGCAGCTTTCTGCCCATCGGTGATTTTGACTGGATGCATCTTACTTATACAGAAAACACCGGCGCCGCTTTCAGTATGCTCAGCGGTTCCAGAATATTTCTCATTGCATTTCCGCTGCTGATGATCCTGATCTGTATCATTTTGATGCACCGCTTCCACAAAGACCATCGCTGGGTGCTGATCGCATTGCCGCTGACCATCGCCGGCGGTATCGGTAATCTGATTGATCGAATCTTCCGCGGCGGAGCAGTGGTGGACTATCTGGATCTGCAGCTCTTTGATTTTGCTATTTTCAACTTTGCTGACTGCTGTGTCAGTGTAGGTGTTGTCATGGTAATGTTCTGCATTCTTTTCTTGGAAAAAGAAGAAGCTGCTCCAAAAAAGCTGAAAAAACTGCCCCTTGCAAAACCACTTCCCTATGCAAGACAATGTGCCGAGCTGCCCGATGCAGCACCGCTTCCAGATGCCGAAATGTTGCCGGAAGCAGAAACGCTCTCCGAAGCTGCATATATTGAAACGGAGGCCGATGATGTCTGAATCCATACTGCTGACGGTACCCGCCGAGGATGCCGATGCTCGTCTGGATGCTTGGATCAGCACACATTATCCCGAATTGACGCGTAATGCTGTTCAGCAGCTGATCGCAAAAGGATTGATTCTGCGCAACGGCAGTGCCGCAAAAAAAAATGACCGGCTGCACAAAGAAGATGTGATTTCCATTGAAATTCCGCCGCCGCAGCCCCTTGCCGTAATGCCGCAGCCAATTCCTCTGGAAATTGTGTTTGAAGACAGTGATCTGCTGGTCGTGAATAAGCCTAAAGGTATGGTTGTGCATCCCGCACCCGGTCATCCCGATGGCACATTGGTCAATGCATTGCTGCATCATTGCGCCGGACAGCTCTCAGGGATCAACGGTGTCATCCGACCCGGTATTGTACATCGGATCGATCGGGATACCAGCGGTCTGCTGATCGTCGCCAAAACCGACCGTGCCCATCTGGGACTTGCCGAACAAATTGCTGTACATTCCTTTTCCCGTGTATATGAAGCTGTCATCTGCGGCAAACTCAAAGAAGAGCAGGGAACCATTCAAGCGCCCATCGGACGAGATCCCAAGGATCGTCAGAAGATGTGTGTGACCGAGAAGAATTCCCGTCACGCTGTCACACATTATCAGATCATAACACAATATTCACGCTATGCCCATATCCAATGCCGCTTGGAAACCGGACGCACCCATCAGATCCGTGTGCATATGCGGCATCTGGGACATCCCATTTACGGTGACAGCGTATACGGCAAAGCTGTGGGCGGCTTGCAGGGGCAATGCCTTCATGCCCGCTCCATCGAATTTGTGCATCCCATTACGGGAAAAATGCTTTCCTTCTCAAGTCCTCTGCCATCCTATTTTGAGGCGGTTTTGCGGCATATTGCCCATAACTGAGCTGCTCTGCCTTCCATCTGTACCCGAAAGGATATCTTGCTATGAACACAACGCATCCTACCCTTGCATTGCTTACCGATCTGGATGGTACGCTGCTGCATCCCGATAAATCGCTGACATCCGGCAATGCGAAAGCCATCGCTGATTTCCGCGCCAAAGGCGGTCTGTTCAGTATAGCAACCGGTCGGGGACTGCAAGCCACCTTGCCTTATCTGGATCAGCTGCAGCCTGATTTTCCTGTGATTCTGTATAACGGCGCCATGGTATATGACTGGCAGCATCAAAGCATCATTGCCTCTTGCACATTGCCGTCCGAAACCACATTGCTGATCGAGGAAATGCTGTCATTTTCCCCGCAAATTGCGGTTGAGCTGCTGAATCGGGATGGTGTGTATATTGTCAAGGATAATGAATATGAACAACAGCATATGAAAATCACTCGTATTACACCGCAGTATCGCAATCTGGAGGAAATGGACATTACCCAATGCTATAAAACGCTGTTTGCCGGTGATCCCCGGGATATTGATCGCCTGTGGGAATTTGTGCAGCAGCCGCAGTTTGCTGCATTGAGCTTTACTCGCTCCCACTCTTGGTTTTTAGAAATGCTGCCGCCTTCGGTTTCCAAAGGTGCTGCCGTTGAAACCATTCGCAAGGTGTTGCCCACAGGCACACGCCTTGGCACCTCCGGTGATTACAATAACGATCTTACCATGCTCGCTGCAGCCGATTGGGCAGCTTGTCCTGCGGATGCGCAGCCGATTGTAAAGGAACAGATCCGACAAATCGGCGGATATGCCTCCCCTTATACCTGTGCACAGGATTTTTTTGCCGACTGGACTGCACAATTTGTATCCCGTTATACCAAATAATCAAACAATCAGCCTTGCACCGAGGAATTCCTTCCTTTGTGCAAGGCTGATCTGATATGGTATCAGTTGTCTGACAGGTTCAGGATCTCCTTTTCACCAAAGGTACCGATGGTAAGCAAAGATCCGCGGAATATTTCTCCCGTCTGAGGATGCTCGAACACATAGTAATAATAGAGGGATTGTTCATTGCAAATGTAGGCAGATCTGTCCTCTGTAAGATAATAAATGCCATAATAAGCATCGGCATCGGATGCAGTTTCGATATCCGGATCACCATTTCTCTGAATCACATAGTTCTTAATTGCATTGCACAGTACTTCATCGGTTAAGTCGCTCCGCGCTTCCATCTCTTGTCGATATGACATAATCGTCTCTATGGTTGCACGTGCGTCGTGCCATGAAAGCGGATGTTTTTCTTCAAGCTGCAGATCCGTTACATGATTTACGAAACGAATCTTGTCATCCGATCGCAGTGAAAGAGAAATTGCAAAACAATCCTCTGCCGATTCCGTTTCCGCACCCAATGTATTGCAAAGACGCAATTGATAGTCGCCCTTTTCCAAATTCCGCAATACAGCAGCCAAATCGGATGCTCCGGATGACACGCCAAGATTGCAATAGATGACCATCGAAGAATGTGCATTCAGCTTAGGCAACGACCATTTGTTGATCATACAGGCACTTCCGCTCAGCTTCATTTGTGATTCATGGAAAAGCTGATAATATTGCGGCAATGTCACTGCATGATCCGTACCGTTGATCAGATACAAACGAATCTGATCGGTTTTCAGATCCCAGAAGCTGCTTGCAATCATAATGTTGCCGCTCAGACAAAGTTCTTCTGTTATGACTGCGATTTCGTTTTGCAGCTGCAATGCAGTCTTTTCCCATTCGGCATAATCCTGCTTCCACCGATCATAAGACTCGCTGCCTTTCTCAGGGCATTTGGCTTCATGTTCTCTTTGTCTGCGTTCTGCATCTGCAAGCTGACGCTTCAGGCTTTCCCATACAATAGATGTATCGGAGTCCAGCTCCGAATGTTCACTGCGTCCCGGCGAACCGGAAAGCTCCGATTTCACATTTTGATAAAGCCGATAGCCTGTCAAGCCTACCATACAGCATACCACAACAGCGGCAGCAATGGCTGTCACACGTCTTCTGATCGAAGGCCGAATGACACGTTCTGCACCGCAAACCATGTTTTCCTCATAATTGTCGATACATTGGCTCATTCGATCATAGAACATATCATCGGCACCCATTTTGTCTGCCGCATTGATATAATTCTGCATATCATCCGGTCTCGGTGCTGTCATAATCGATCTCATCCTTTCTATGTAAAGTCATTGGAGGATCCAACAGTTTGGCAAGTTTTTGCCGTGCCCGACGGACCCTTGCACTCACAGTATTGACATTCATTTTCAGAATGTCTGCTGTTTCTGCTAAACTGTATCCTTCCACAAGATGCAAATAAAGCGGAATGCGATATAATTCCGGCAGCTTCATCACAGCACCAAACGCTCGTTCCTCTGCTGCAGTCAACGGTGTCGATACTGCCAGCTGCTCTATCTCCGATACAGATATCGTGCGGCGATGCCGTGCGCTGCGCAGATAATTCTTAGAGAGATTGATGACAGTGCGCAGCAGCCATGGTTTAATATGCGAATCCTGCATAGAATCGGGTTGTGCCAAAAGCCGAAAGAAAGCTTCTTGTGTACAATCTTCTGCTTCGGTTCGGTTTTTTGTTAGATGAAAGGATGCACGCAGAACATTATCCACATAGCTGCGGAAGGCTTCCGCAGCCCGTTCTTTTTGCATAGCAATCCCTCCCTTTTCATGTTTTTGAAGCGCTTCTATATACTATACACTTCAGAACCGCGAAATTGTGCAACAAGTTTCAAAAAAATCCGATCTTGATTCTTCTTTCCTATCGGATAATTATAGTATAGCACAAATCATCAAAAATAAAAAGCTACAATCCCAACTTCCATTCATCGGGATTGCAGCCTTTTTGTTGTAATTCGATTGTTATCTCAATTGCCACCGAATTGAACATAGCCCTCTTGCTGAATCATGTCCCGGAAAGTCTTAGGGGGGCGACTTTCCGGGAACAGCTTCTATACATATCCTCAGAACGCAGTGACCTGTATTCCGCAGATCTGTACCAAAATTCATGTGAGCCGATCTATCAGCTCAGTTTCCAGCTATCGATTGCAGTCGTATTATTGAATACGAAATACAGATCAGTCTTGCCGCTCAGATTCATAACAGGAACGGTAATCTCCTGCATCGAGCCGCCTGCCGGAATTTCAACATACGAGACTTCCGTACCGTTTGCACTGCCTGCACAGATCTTAATGATACTGCCTGCCTGCGAAGAAGCCGTTACAGTAATCGACTTTGCACCTGTGCAATCTACGCCGCTGACACGGAACCAATCTCCCTTATCCGCATTGACAACTGTATTACCGGAACCACTGATGGTAATACCGCCTTGATGCGAGAGTGTTTCTGCCTGAACCAAAGTAAACGGATCGAGCGCTTCAATCTGGCTGACACCGGTCTTCGTGCCGTTAACCTGCTTGATGCTGCCATCGGAATTCACGGTAAGCGGTTCAATATGTGTGCTGCGGTAACCACCTGTAATACCCATCTGATCCTGCAGATATTGTGCATGATAAACCAGATAGAACTGACCTTTGAACTCGATAATGCTGTGATGATTGTTGCCGGTCGTGCCAAAGAAGTTGCCGATATTCTTGAAGATCTCACCCTTATAGGTGAATGGTCCAAGCGGATTATCGCTGACCATATAATCGATTGCGGCAGTCGTTAATCCATACTGATTGCCGCCGGTACTCCAGTTGGTACAGTAACTGTAATAGTATTTGCCGTTATACTTATGAATGCCGCTGTCCTCAAACAGATAAGGAGCATCAATGGTAACCGGTGTACCAACAATAGAAGTCATATCGGCACCGAGCTGGACTGCTCTGGCCGTTTTCGGATTAGGGTTCTGTCCGGTAGGAACACCGCCGCCGAAATAGAGATAACCTGTTCCATCATCATCCACAAGCACTGCCGGATCAAACAGCCATGTAACATCATTGGCACTGCAGTTCGGCGTGTTGCGAGAGATCAAGGCTTTTCCGATCGGATCGGTCCACGGGCCGGTCGGGCTGTCAGAAGTCAGAACACCAATGCCATTTGCATTATTTGCAAAATACAGGAAGAATTTTTCCTTGCCGTTGATGGTTTTATGACATGCGGCGGGAGCCCAAGAGCAGCCTGCCCATTTTGCAATACCGTTCTGACCTGCCACTTGAATGAGTCCGTGATCCGTCCAGTTCACCAAATCAGCCGAAGAGATGCAGCGCAGACGACTGATTGTGCTGTAAACATTCTCTTTCACATTATTGCCATCATAAAGCAATGCGTCATCCGTCATGTAAATATACATCCGGCCATTGTATTCCATAACACCGGGATCTGCGCCAAAATACTGTGAGATCAACGGATTGTGCTCATTTTCACCTTTATAGGACTTTGCAAGATTCACGCTGCCAAACTGCGCTGCCAGCGCTGTGAAATCCACCTTGCGCTCAGCAACCGGGAATTCTGTGATCTTTGCGATCAGATAATCGCTGAGCAATGAAATATCAACGGTATCATATTCACCGCTCTGATCCACGTCGGCTGCCAGAGCAGTAATACGATCGGGAAAAGTCTTTCCATAATAACGTTTTGCAAGACTAAGATCTCTGCCGTCGATTTGCCCATCGCAATTCACATCACCGAGGATCAGCTTCACTGCCTTCGGCCCTTCAATGACCGTTCCTGCCACTGCGCCGATCGCTTCGTCAATATAGAAATTGCCTGTTCCGCTTTCGGTCTCTACATACAAAATCGGATTGGTTGCGCCCTCAGGGATCTTATAATTCGTATTGGCAAGCTGAACATAGCTGCCGTTGATTGCTGTTGCTGTTGCAATATGATCATAAACGGTTTCGCCGCTTGCATCGGTATATTGCAAAGAGAGCAGGAAATTCTGTGAATCTGCGCCGGTATTATAATAGGCGCAAACACTGAAGCTGTATTCCTTACCTGCTTCAAAGGTTTTGGAGTTCAGTGTTTTCTGTGCACCGTTCCAAGCAGATGCACGATTCTGAACGAGCAGAGAGTGGTTGCCCTGATATGCAGTCTGGGTATTGGTCATTACTTCAGCGGAACCTCTGCCGGTCCAGTTATTGGAGCCATCTTCAAAGGTATCATGGAAATAGTAACCGTTTTCATCGGGAGTTTCGGGCTCCTGTACTACCGGCTGATTCGGATCGGAAGGAACATCAATGCCATCGCTTTCAAGCGTAACAACAAAGGTCGATACGCTGTTAGCGGGAAGCTGCGCCCAGAAGGTAGAGGTATCATGCTCTAAATTCTTGGTGGGTGCAATATTTTCATTGCTTGAGGTTCTGTATCGGTCAACATTGGTGATCGTTCTGCCATCCACAGAGAATTGCTGGGAATAACCGTTGCTGCCTTTGTTGATAGCAACGATTTCGATCTGTGTGGCGCTGTGCTTATATGCAGAAACCAGAACATTGGTTTCCGGCTGCTCCGTAACCTCAATACGAACATCGCCGGGACGAACATATTTGGAATACTGTGCCATGCAATAGCCGCGCTTGGAAATGTTTCCGTTTTCCTTGAGCGGGCCATAGCTGCGGCGAATGTACCACCAGACATATGCGTTCAGATTTCCGACTACAAGACCATTGTGGATATTTTCCGCAACAGCCAGTGCTTCGGGATAGGTATCTGCATCCGAAGAAGAGTTCGGCACATACACCTCAGTCATCCAGATATCCTTGCCGCTGTTTTCCAGTGCCGGGAAATCCATGCCGCTGCGCTGTGTGCCATAGAAATGCGTACCAAAGAGATCGGTATTCTCTAATGCCTGTGGATTGTTTAAGATCGCATTATAGTAGCTCTTACCATACTGGAAGGTTTCCGGAGACATCAACTTTGCATTGGTGCCTGCTGTAACCTGTTTGCCGTAATTGGCAATGAAATTCACACAGTCATCGGCGCTCCAGTATGTCCACTCATGTGCGTAGTCAGGCTCATTCTGAATCGAAATGGAATACAGATCAACACCCTGTCCTTCGACATACTTGACAAAATCATTCAGATGCTTTGCATAGTCGGCATATTTGGATTTATCCACAGCATACATACCACCGGAGCCGCCGGAAACACGAATGCTCTCCGGAGGATTCCACGGCGATGCAAATACGGTTGCACCAAGCTGCTGTGCCTGCTGTGCCACAGGAATCGCAAGGTTCCATTGGTTTTTGTTGTCATTGACAAAAATACGCAAAATGGAAAAGCCCAGTTCATCTTCACCATTGCCGAATGCCTTCTGTACCTGCGCAGAGGTCAGATCCGAGCCTGTCCATTCCCGCAGGTTGATTCCGCCAAAGCCCTTGATGGTCTGATAGGTTTTGTTTGTGTTGACAACACAAAGGCTTGCGGCATCTGCATCCTGCAGCGGCATCCACGATGAAGCCTGAAACATCATCACACCGGCAACTGCCATGGTGAATACAGATTTGAACATACGAAGTACGTTTTTCATTTTTGATTCCCCCTAGTGTTTTGTGTAGTTTTCTATTCTATCCACCTCAAAACCACATGAAAACCACTGTCATTTTACAATGCAACAGGCTCACCGTCAACCCACAAATCCGAAATGAGGTGGACAAAATCTACTTGATTTTAATTGTTTGCAATTTCCGTGCAGTTTGACGATATTGTTTCGGTGTCACACCGGCAGCGGCCAAAAACTGCCGGAAGAAGTATTTACTGTCTGTATAACCGCATCTTTCGGCAATAGCTGTAATACCTTCCTCGGAAGCAACCAGCAGGTGTCTGGCATATGTTACGCGACTTCTGATACAGTCCTGATGAAAGCTGACCGAAAAACATTCTTTATATTTGCGATTGAAATAGTTCATATTAAGACCCATTGCAGCCGCAGTTTCCGCAATATTATGTACACCGGTCGGATCTCGATACAGTCGGCTCCGTATCCCACAAAAGTCTTTGTAATATCGAAGCAGCTGACGGTTTGTAATCTGCTTTGCTTTTGCGTTCAGTTCATCGGTAAAGCTGCCGATCAAGGTGTCGAGCTCTGTGCCGGAAGAAACCATCTTTCCCAGACAAACAAAGGAATCCACGCCCCCATTCCGGATATAGGTATCGGAAGACAGAAGTTCGGTATGAATCACATCGGCAAAGAGTGCAGCTTCCTGCGTGCTCCCTTCCTCTGCCGGAAACAGCATCAAAAAATCGTACTCAGAAATACGCCCACAGATCCCACGTTCTCCGCAAAGTGACTGGATCACTTCGGCAGCGCCCAACAAGCTGTTCACAGTGGTCTCAGTATGTTCTACGGTCAGCATTGCATCGCTGCCGATTCCGAACCGCAGAAAAACAGCAGTCACATTCTGTGTTTTCTGCATCAATTGATACTCGCTTCGCAACCCTTCGATATTATACATGCCGGTCATACTGTCATAGGAAAGAGAAAGCGTCCTGCACTGAAGCAGATATCGAACATCCGCTTTGAGCCGTAAAAACTCCAGACCATTGGATACGGATTTGACCCAATAGCGATATGTATCATCATAAGTATCCGCTCTGTCATATCGCAGGATCGAATAGCCAAACAGCTTATCCTTGAAAAACAGCGGGCTGAAATAATACACTGCAGGTCGATCCAATCTGCCGGTAATACCGGAAATATGGAATCGATTAACGGAAAAGACCGTATGATCGGTCCACGGCATTATGCTGCGGCAACTGAGCACATCACTCTGCACATCCGAATTTTCCCGATGCCAGTCATCAAACAGGCAAAGAAAAATATCATCAACATATCTTATCATAAACTCAAACTGTCCCAAAACTGCTGCAAATTCATCAATGCTTTTACATTCGGTCAGTTGCTGATCCAGTTGCGATTTCAGATTCCAGTCTGCATATTGCTTTGCAGTACGTGCGATCACCAGCTCCTCATGCAGCTCAGCTTTGGTAACACTGCAGCCACAGCTGATGCCATGGATCAGCTGTCCGCTGGGTGGATGAAACATCGGTTCCGGCTCACCGCGCAAACGGCACATCAGAATATCCACTGCGGCCTTACCGAGCGCCTTGCGATTCCGCTGATAAGTTGTCAGCAACGGAGAGTGCAAATTGCGTTCCGGAATAAATTCATATCCGACCAGTGCAAGCCGCTCCATCATATTGACCCCCGCGAATTCAAACGCATCCAGTACACCGAATGCCATATAATCGTTCGCACAGATCAATGCTTCCGGCCAAGGACGTTCCCCGCTGATATACTGTTTTGCCAGTGCTTCTCCGGAATTATACCAAAAATCGCCATCAAGCACCTTGCTTGGATCAAAAATGATTCCATGCTGCTCCAGAGATTTCCGATAACCGCGCTCTCTGATACGCGAAACCTCCAACGCTGCCGGGCCATTCAGCAGCTCAATATTCCGATATCCATGCTCCTCGATCAAATGATCCGTGATCTCTTTCATATCATTTTCATCACTGGTATTGATATTTGGAAATTGCTTTGTATCATATCCGGGCAGCCCGGTTCCGACCATTATCATAGGAATCTCGGTTTTTTTCAGCAAAGAATCCAATATGCTTTGGCGAAGCAGCGGATTCACAAATGATTCGGAAAGTATGATCAATGCATCAAAATCCGGCGACTGTACCAGATCATAGATCTGATTGTCACAGCAACTTGCCTGTTCCGGCTCAAAAGAATTGTAAACATTCGATAGCACTGCTACGCTTGCACCATAAGACTGGGCCTGTGTAATAATACCACCTAAAATCTGCCGCTGCTCGATGCTGTTGACTTCTGCGCCGATCACACCGATCAATAAGCGCTCTTTTTTCATATCAGAAATCCTTTCTGTGGATAACGGAGCTATCTATTTCACTCAGTGACCTTGCACCCGTTCTCGCCATTTAAATACTGAATAACAGGATTTTGTCCGATTACTCATCCTCTGTCCCTTCCAGCACCTTGTTGTTTTTCTTGGCTATATATCCAAGGACAATATGTGATGCAATCATAATTGCGGTGAATATTCCGATAAAAATGAAATAAATTTCACCTGTTTTGAGATATTTTATTAAAGCCAAAGTTGTATATAATATAAACATTATTACATAAACCGCAATCGTTACGGGATTTGCCATATGCTTAGCAAAAGAGAGATTCAATGCTCCTCCCTTTGAAGCCTCTGCACCGAAAAGAAGATAAATGATATTGGTGACCATAAGCAGCATCAATGATGTGATAGCGTAAAAGCTTGATTGGTTGGTCATGCTTTTGAAAACAAAGGGCATAAAACAAAAGACAGTATTCGACCAGTAAAGTACTTTAAAGTACTTGAATGCCAGCTTGTAGGCGTATGTCTTCTGCATTTCATCTAAGCCATTGTCATTTAATAAATCGCTTGTTTCAGGTATAAAATTCATAATAATTTCCTCCGTTAATTTTCCCAGAACAGTTCATCCAGGGTTTTGTCAAGTACCTTGCATATTGCAATGCATAAATTGATTGTAGGGTTGTAATCCCCCTTTTCGATGGCGTTTATCGTTTGCCGTGATACGCCTGTCGCCTCGGCAAGTGCTTGCTGGGACATATCCATCGCCGCCCTCGCTGATTTCAGTTTTAAATTCTTTGCCAAATCATCACCTCCATGGTTTACGATGTCATGTTATCATATTTTTTACAGTTTGTCAAGTAAATTTTACAAAAAATAAAATAAGATTTTCAGAATGTAATATAATGACCTTTGCGGGACCTTGGCCGAAGGTTCTGAAGATATAAAAAAAGGGCGCACCTCGCCATAATAGCAAAGGTTCGCCCAAAGAGAACCTCCCCACCGAAAATAGTGGAGAATCCTCTATTCTTATTATACTCAATAAAAAGCATTAAAGGCAAACGATGGAATACTGCTTGCAGCCACTTTTCACACATTTTTAATAAAAACAACACGGTGGAAATTGTATCAACCCCACCGTGCAGATATGGTGGACCCGAAGGGGATCGAACCCTCGGCCTCCGCATTGCGAACGCGGCGCTCTCCCAGCTGAGCTACGGGCCCATAGTATATTTATTATAACATGAGACTTCTCTGATTGTCAATACTCTCTCTTGCTTTTTAGCAAATAGAAAAAGACTGTGCAGTATTTTGCACAGTCTTCCTGTTTTCATGCCGGCATTCAAACAAATCTTATTCGATTTCCAGAACGACTTTCTGATTTTCACGAGCAGCAGCGGCACGCAGCAGTGCACGGATTGCTTTTGCAATACGGCCCTGCTTGCCGATCACTCTGCCCATATCCTCTGCAGCAACGGTCAAATGCAGTACGATTGCACCGTCTGCATTGGATTCCTCATCCTGTGTGATCTGGATCGCATCCTTATCTGTAACCAGTCCTGCAACGATGGCATATAACAGTTCTTTCATGTCGGTTCTCCCAAATTTCAATGAAATGCCTTACAGAATGCCCTGCTTCTTCAGGATCACTCTGACGGTATCCGTAGGCTGTGCACCGTTTGCAAGCCAAGTCTTTGCTTTTTCAGCATCGACCTTTACCACAGAGGGCTCCTTGGTGGGATCATAGTAACCCAGCTCCTCGATGAAGCGGCCATCTCTGGGATATCTGCCGTCAGCGACAACAATACGATAGAAAGGAGCTTTCTTAGCACCCATTCTTCTCAGACGAATCTTAACTGCCATGTTTCTTTCACCTCCGAAATGATGTTGTTATATATCAAAGCGGATAAGATGCTCCGCAATGAATCATGAATTACAGATCGCCGCTGATGAGTGCCATCACACCTAACACGACGATAAATGCACCCAATACTGCATAAAATACTCTTGCGCCGTTTCTTCCCAAGAATCGCACTAACACCTGTGCTTTATAACTGTTGAAGAAGAAATCCCAGTTCATGACTGAACTGCAAATGGAGAAAGCCCCGATGCCCATCATAAGCATCAAAAGAAAAACTTTCATATTTGATCTCCGCGTTGCTTCAATATCCGTATTACATCATCGGGAATCCGCCGGTGCCGCCGTTCCCCAAGGCATCCTTGCCCATCATAGCCATCTGCTTACGCATCCGGCGAGACATCGCTTTATTCTTCATCAGGCCCTTGCCACCGCCCATTTTCTTCATGAGCTGCTGCATCTGTTCAAACTGCTTGAGCAGCCGGTTTACATCCTCGACCTTTGCACCGCTGCCCTTGGCAATACGGCGCTTGCGGGATGGATTGATGATGGAAGGCTTTGCACGCTCTGCAGGCGTCATTGAGGTGATCATTGCTTGGATCCTGCCGAACTGCCGCTCATCCACATCCATATTATTGATCTTATCGCCAACTCCCGGCATCATGGAAAGCAAGCTTTTAATGTTTCCCATTTTCTGGATCTGCTGAAGCTGCGCCAGAAGATCGTTCATATCAAACTGATTCTTCTGCAGACGCTGTGTCAGCTGTTCAGCCTCCTGCTTCGAATAGACGGTTTCCGCCTTTTCGATCAACGTCAGCACATCACCCATACCCAAAATACGGGAAGCCATTCGCTCGGGATGGAACTGCTCGAACTCATCCAGTTTTTCGCCCATACCCACAAACTTGATCGGCTTGCCGGTAACGGAAAGCACCGAAAGTGCCGCACCGCCTCTGGTATCAGAATCCAGCTTCGACATCAGTACACTGTGAATTCCCAGAGCATCATCAAACGATTTTGCCACATTTACGGCATCCTGACCGGTCATAGCATCTACGACCAGCATGATCTCATGCGGCTGTGTCACTTCTTTGACATTCTTCAGCTCATCCATGAGCTTTTCATCAATATGCAAGCGACCGGCAGTATCCAAGATCACTACATCATGATTATGATCTGTCGCATACCGCAGACTCTGCTTTGCAATCTCCACCGGATCGATCTGACCCATCTGGAATACATGAACGCCTGCCTGCTCACCTACGATCATCAACTGATCGATAGCAGCCGGACGATAAATATCACAAGCAACCAGCAGCGGATGATGACCATCCTTCTTCAGATACTTGGCAAGCTTTGCTGCATGTGTGGTTTTACCGGAGCCCTGCAAACCGCAAAGCATCAGAACGCAAGGCGGCTTTGATGGGAAATTGATATGTGCATTGGCATTTCCCATCAGGGCACAAAGTTCTTCGTTTACGATCTTAACTACTTGCTGTGCAGGAGTCAGGCTGGCAAGCACTTCACTGCCTACTGCACGCTCGGAAACCTTTCCGACGAATTCCTTTACAACCTTATAGCTGACATCCGCCTCCAGCAACGCAAGGCGAACCTCCCGCATGGCTTCTTTTACATCCGATTCGGTCAGCTTACCACGTGCCTTCAGCTTTTTGAATACCTGGTTCAGCTTATCGGACAAGCCTTCAAACGCCATAAGATTCCCTCCCATTCACCGCAAACGGTTTGTTCATGTATTTTACAGTTACAGCAGTGCTTTGCCTGCCTTTGCCGCCTCGGCAATCGCATCGGCAAGTGCTTTCATGTCCCCTTTGGAATCGGAAAGCTTTGCACTGTATTCTTCAATTTCTTCAAACAATGTACGACAGCTTTTCAAGCGGGCAGCAAGCCCCATCTGCGCTTCGTAGGAAAGCAGCTGACGCTCTCCCCGACGAATGCTGTCATGAACAGCCTGTCTTGAGATACCCAGTGGAACTGCAAGCTCTGCCAGTGACAGATCTTCATTATAATAGCCTTCCATCAATTCGCGCTGCCGCTGTGTCAGAAGGCCGCCATAGCAATCCAGCAGCAAAACAAAATCGAGATTTTTCATAATGCTTTGGCAATGCGCCGCCTTTCTGCGATTGCTGTCATAGTTTTCGCCTTTACACGCAAGAAATATTATAACAGCTTTTGTTCCGATTGTCAAGCATCTTCCGAAACTTTGCCCTTTTTACACGCTTTGCAAAGAACTTCCACGGACTTTTGGTGATATTTCACAACATTACAAATGAATCAAGAAAAATCCGCCCTTGCTCACAATAGAACAAGGGCGGAATGGAATCAAGTAATCGGATCGCCAACGACCAAGCCAAGCTCAAACTGTTTGATCATACCGGCCAGATATTGCAAAATCGCAGTCGCATCTGCCGCATTGAGTACTTCATCATAAGCACAATCTGCATTGGCACGGCCTTCAATGGTAACTGTGATCGTAGTATCCTCTCCAAGGAAACGGTTGAGCAGCACAACGTCATCAATTTTGATAACGCCGTCACAGTTGACATCGCCGAAAAGAGAAGCCTGAGGAGCAGTGGTAGTGGTAGTCGTCGTAGTCGTAGTTGTAGTCGTAGTTGTAGTCGTCGTTGTGGTAGTAGTAACTTCTTCGGTGTTATAATATACAGTGATATCGGAAAGGGTTACCGTTTCCTGGTTCTCACCATACCAATAACCAAGCATGACATTACCATATTGATTATCCACATAGCCTACCAAGGAATCCGGCAGGATCCACATGATCTCAACAGTATCGTCCTCTGCGCCGAGCACAGCATAGCTGCCGCTCATATACCAGTAATCGTCAGTAGCAGCGGCACAATCCTCAGTCACGGAAATGCCCATACCAAATACGATCTTACCCAGGGCAGAACGTCCTTCGATGGTAAACTTTACAGCCTGAATGCGATCATTTTCGGTCAGATCGAATTCAGTGAGCGCAGTCTGCACGGAATTTGCCGTATCGGAAGAAGAATCAATTTTCTCGGAAACAGAAATGGAAGCCTGTGCGGTATAAGGCACGGTCTTGGTAACGGTATAGGTACAGGTTGCTGCGGTCAGATTCACCTCATCCAGATCACCATACCAATACTGAAGAGAAACCGCATCTCCGGCTGCTGCCGTTGCATAGGGTCTTACGCCCTCAGGAACATCCCAGGTAACTTCCAGCCATTCGCCGCAATCGGTCAAGGTAGTACCGGAGCCGACTTCGATCTCAAACTCATAATCCTCGGCATCCTCGCCGTGATCGTTGTACCAATAGCCGTTTTTACCCATAGCAGCTTCGGTATCGGCAGGAGAATTCTGTACAACATTCATACCGCAGCCATACATAAAGGTGCCGATTTCCTTAGAAGATTCCAGTGTAAAGGTAAAGGATTCCAGCGTAATATCTGCACCAGTAGGCAGACCAAACTCACCATAAGTAAGCTTGCGGCTGTTAATGGGATCGCCCTCTTCCCAAGTGGAATCGCCGTTTTTATCCTGATAATCCTCTTCGCTGTATCCTTGTGTCAGCACAGCGTCGATTCCGTCAAGGGTGGCTGCAAGAGTCGAGGTAATGGTTGCCGTACCATCCTTATTATCCACAAAAGTATAGGAACCGCTGGGGGTATTGGCTGTTCCGGAATTGCCGGGCGTGGATGGTGTAGTAGAACTGCCCGTGCCATCGGTGATCTTATCAATGGTCAGTGTGCCGGCGCTGTAATAGTTACGGATCTCAAACTTGCCGGGATACGCATCGGATTTGGGATTATAGCTCAGATCCAGAGAAGAAACATCCAATTCAATAGGAGTAGATTCGCCGGCTTTCAGTGTTACCTTTCCACCGGTACCATCGGCAATGAATTTACCGTTGTCATATTCATACCAATAGGGGCTTGATGCAGTGCCGATACCAAAGCCGAAGGAAAAATCCGTATCCTTGGCACAGGTTACATATACTACAATGGTATCCAAACCGGAGCTTGCCAGATCCGCAGTATAACCGGTATAGGTACCATCCACTGCCAGTGTTTTCCCCACAGTAACACTGGCGGCATTCACAGGTGTGCAGGGAAATGCCGCTGCGGTAAATGCCATGCAAAGACTGAGCGCCGCTGACAAGAATCGCTTGCCCGTTTTCATCGTTTTCATGTGATAAAACCTTCCTTTCCGTTCAAAAAACGTGGCGCCGGAAACCGGATGCAACCGAAACGCCTTCCATAAAGAAAAGTATATCATTTGTCAATGAATAAAATATAAATAAACAATGAATAAAGCATGAAGAATTGAAAAAACAAACGAAAAATCCAGCAATTATATCTGATTTTGCGAAATATTGCTCGATGCATCCAAGCCCTGATCGGATTTTCCCGCCGGTTGCCAAAGCCTCGGCATAGTTACCTCTGCCTTAAACAGATCTCCGTCAATCTGTAAAGAAAGCATACCGTTTTGCAGTCGGGTAAGATCCTTGGCGATGGAAAGTCCCAGACCGCTGCCTTCCGTACTGCGGGAAGCATCTCCGCGCACAAACCGCTCTGTCAGCTCATCGGGCGAAAGATTCAGCGGACACTCCGAAATATTTTTCAACGAAAAACATACGACATCCTGTACAGCAGCGACATCGAAATAGATACGCGTACCGGAGAGTGCATACTTGCAGATATTCCCCAGCAAGTTATCGAATACCCTCCAAATCAGCCTGCCATCAGCGGCAATATACAGTTCTTCTTCGGAAAGATTGAGCACAGGCCGCAGTTGCTTTGCATCCAATCTGTTCTCATATTCCGCCATAAGTTGAGAGATCAGCACTGTGACATTGGTCGGCTGCAGATCCACGGTCAGATTACCGGTAGAAGCCTTGGAAGCTTCCACCAGATCCTCGGTCAGTTTTTTGAGTCTTGCGGATTGCCGATCCAATATCGAAAGATATTCTTTCATGGTGGGATCCTCTATCTGCACACGCTTCATCAGATCCACATAGTTGACAATAGAGGTCAGTGGTGTTTTCAGATCATGCGAAACATTGGTGATCAAAGCAGTCCGCATTCGCTCTGCTTTGGTCTGTTCCGCAACGGCACGATGGATCCCTTCATTGACATTGGCAAGAGAATCGGCATATTGTCGGAACATGCCGATCAACGGAATATTGTGCTGAGGTACAGACATATCTCCTTTTGCCAGCCGTTCTGTATCCTGCTGCAAGACAGAAAAAGCATAAATGCAATAAAGAATTCCCAGCAAAGCTGCCGCATCCTGCAATGAAATAAACAGAATAAGGAGACCGTTATTCGTATCCGGCAGCACAAATACATTCCAGAAAAATAATATCAACAGAATGATGCAGACACTAACCCCTGCAATAAGCCGATGCTTCAGCAGATGACCAACAAACCGCAGCAATCGTATGAACAGGAATCCATCCCAGAAATGACCGGTTTTGATCCGCACTGCCATGGTATACAATAAGAACACCACAACTGCAGAAAGCAGCAGGAAAATACCCGCTAAAAAAACAGCAAAGCTTGTCCATGCCAGATCAAAATCATGAATGCATTCTATTGCAATGTAGCTGAGAGGGAATATGACAATATAAAACAGCAGCAGCAGCTCACAAGGGATCCGATGCAGCCATCCGCAAACAGGCTTCTCTTGGTCGTAAACATAGCCTGCCGTTTTGCACAAGATGATGCAAGAGATCAAAAGCAGCATTATCAGAACAAATACACTGACGGCAAGAACAAATCGCATCTCAAACAGATACTGTATATTTTTTGCATTGTAATAAAAATGATCCTTCACAGTAAGATCCGCAGGCAGATATAGAAGCACAGTATAATCTTCATATTCGAAATACCGTCCTACGACTGTGATATCCAAGCCGTTTGAAAGGATCGCTTCCAACTCTGCATCCTCAGCAGCAATAGATTCTCCGTTGGAACGATATTCGTAATATTCTTTGATGGTAACATGAAGAAATGATGTTTCTTTTTGCTGCACCAGCACCACAACAGATGTATCGGAAGTGTTCTGCTGCTGATCCGTCAGAATACGCCATGTGCAAGCGCCATAAGTTTCTTCGTAATCAAATGCTTCAGCCCGTTCAACGCTGGGAAATATCAGTGTATCGACAGTAATGCGGCGGGTGATCAGCGCATCTATTCCGGATGCATTGATTTCAGCTATGATCGGATCGGTATAATACCAATGTTGATAATGCTCCGGTGCATCCAGATAGGAGGTTAGATCCGCAGACAGGATCGACTGATAATCCTTAAAATACAAATTTCTATGATAAGTGATCTCTTCTGCACCGGCCCAAAGCGGTTCTGTATAGGCAGCCAATGTGTTCACTCCCTGATCGGATTCCTGTGCATTGGTCAACACGGTGGTGCCTTCTTGATCGGTAATACGAAATCGCAGATTGGTGCGGGAAGGATTGAATTGCTCTTCATAATAAGCGATCTCATCGGTTTTGCCGGCTTCCTTGCAATGCAGATATGTTGCCAGCATACTGGAATAATAATGGCTGTCATATAAAAGAGAGTTGAAATAATCGAAATCAGAGCTGCCATACATCCCCGTAGAAATACAGAACAATGTCAGAAATCCGCTGCAAACACATAACCATAACAGCAATACCGAAGAAATGATCGCAATGATACGAATCGTTAAGGACTGTGTCCAATGTTTTACCATGATATCCTCCTTAATAGGATCAACGCTGTTCAGGAACGCTCCAACTTATATCCCTGTCCCCAGACGACCTTGATATATCTTGGCTCTGCGGGATTGATCTCCAGCTTTTCCCGGAGGTGACGAATATGCACCGCAATGGTATTTTCCGCACCCACCGGATTTTCATTGCGGATCGCCTGATAGATACTGCGCGGTGAAAATACTGTGCCGGGATTGTGCATCATCAATGCCAGAATCGAAAACTCCGTGGGCGTTAGCGCAATCGGAACACCATCTAAAGAAACGCTTTTTTCTTTTTCGTTCATAGCAAGGCTCCCAACTACCAGCACATCGGGATCAGCAGGCACAGCAGCACCCAACCGCAGATATCGCCGCAGCTGGGATTTCACCCTTGCAACGACCTCCACAGGCAAAAACGGCTTTGTAATATAATCATCTGCACCTACATTCAGACCAAGTATCTTATCGGAATCTTCGCTTTTTGCCGTCAACAGGATGATCGGAACATTGCTGAACGCACGAATTTCCGTCATGGCTGTAATGCCATCCATCTGCGGCATCATAATATCCATGAGCACAAGCTGTACCGATTCTGTTTTCATGATCTGTAGCGCCTCTGCGCCGGAATAAGCGAGAACTGTATGATATCCTTCCGCAGAAAGGTAAATATTCAATGCTGATACAATATCTCTTTCATCATCACAAATCAGTATGGTTTCCATTTCTTGTCTTTTCCTTTCCTGTATCTGCTGTATCAAAATCGCCTGTCTCGACCTGATCGCAGTTTTTCGGGATATGTACTATTATAGCTTGTAATTGATTAAGAAGCAAGTGGCAAAATCTTAAATGTTTTCTTAAGAAGTACAAGTTTTTGTTTGATTTTCCAGCAACATTCACGTTTTTTACAAGCTGTATTTTCAAAAAAACAGACAGAACGGAAGAAATTATTCAGACAAAGCAAAAGCCTTGACAGAGCTCATGATACGTGATACAATAAAATGTCTGGTATTATGCCCATTTGATAAGACAAAACAGATAAAGATATCGTGAAACTTTTGTTGGAAGCCAAAAAAGAAAGGATTCTTTATTTATCATGAATCAACAGAAACAATCCAAAAGCAAAAAGCTGACGCAAATCGCTTTTGCTTTAGGCATCATTGTATGTGCCATTATCATGGTGCTTTTGATTACGCTCGCAGTAAAGAGAATCAATCGGACAGGCGCTTTGGGGAGCGCGCCGAATTATGTTGTGGATGACATGACGGTATGGAATGCAATGCCGATGCCTTCAGCCGATCAGTTTCTCACTGAGGAAGGCAGATCTGCTGTCAGTATCGTCAGCTTTCAGACTGCCCCTCTTTCTGTGATCGGCGTCCAGAATATCGGGATTCAGCTTCAGTTTTCCGATGGCACCACCAGAGCAGAAGCTGCAAAGCTCACCATCCTGGATTCTGTACTGATCTGGGAAATGGGTACTGCCGATACCGCTGCTGCACTGCTGGGCGACGCCTATGCGGATGCTGTGTTTTCCAAGCCGATTGCATCCCACAATACACCCGGCACCTACTCTATTGGTGTGATCATGGCAGATCAGACCTATGATTTTACCTTGATCGTACAGGATACCGTAAAGCCTGCGGCAATCGGAAAAGCATCCGTGAAGTTATGTACCAATGATAAACCCACACCTTTGGATTTTCTTGAGCAGTATACCGATGCATCCGCTGTGACCATCGGCTTTGCAACAGAACCCGATACTGCCGAAAACGGAGAAAAGATCGCAGTGATCCGTCTGACGGATACTGCCGGCAACGAAACACTGGTAGAAGTTCCTTATACTGTCACCGGCGATGATATGGCGCCTGTAATCAGCGGATACAGCGACACCATTCAGACCGTAAAAGGGATTGCGGTCTCTCCTTTGCACGGCGTTACTGCCGAGGACAAGCAGGATGGTGCTGTAGAAGTAACTGCCAGTATGACTGCCAATGAGATCAAGGCTCTGCCGGAAGGCACACATATGCTGACCTATTCGGCAAAAGATGAGGCAGGAAATGTGACGGATAAGAATATTTCTGTGATCGTTTTGCCCTCTGATACAGAACCTTCGCAGCTAACGGATGAGGATATCTTCCGTATGGGCTATGCCATTGTGGAATCGGTGCTGACCGAAGATATGGATGAGACCACTCGTGCACGCAAGCTGTACAATTATGTACAGGGTCATATGTTCTATAAAGATAACAAGGAAAATCTGGACTGGACGCAGGCCGCATATCTTGCCATTAACCGTGCCTATGGCGATTGCCGGAATTATTATGCCTATGCCAGATTGCTTCTGACCTGTGCAGGCTTTGAAAACATCATGGTGGAGCATACACCCAGCTCTCCCACAGCAAGCCGTCATTTCTGGAATCTGGTAGTCATTGACGGTGTTTGGTACCATTTCGATACCACACCTCGTGTGGGACAATCCAATTTCTTTATGTGGACCGATGCACAGATGGATGCGTATTCCAAACGCAACGGTAACTGCTTCGCAAGAGATGAAAGCCTTTATCCGGCTTCTCCATCTCCTGCCAACGGCAATTCAGATTGAAACGGAGCAAGCTTGCAGAATGAAACAAAAGAAATGTCTTGGTATCATCGGCGGCTTAGGACCCATGGCATCTGCACAGTTTATGACACTGCTGACTGCTATGACCGATGCCGACAGCGACCGTAAACATCCTGAGGTGCTTTTATACAGTCGTCCCGATACCCCCGATCGTACTGCTTTTTTGCTGGGAGAAAGCAACGAAAGTCCTCTGCCCTCCATGCTGCATGCAGGAAAAACCTTAGAGCAGATGGGAGCACAGGTTCTGGCAATTCCCTGTATGACCGCATATGGATTTTATGAACAGCTGCGGGAATCCCTGCAGGCAGAGCTGATCCATCCCATACAGGAAACCGCTTCTCTGCTGCAGCAGCACGGAATCCGTTCTGCCGGTATTATGGCAACCGATGGGAGTCTCAAAGCAAAAGTATATCAACAGGCACTCAAGAAACAGGGCATCACTGCTGTTTTACCCGATGCCAAACGGCAGCAGATGGTCATGCGGATCATCTATGAGCAGGTAAAGGCAGGCAAACCTGCCAATCTGCAGACACTGGATGCAGTACGTCGTCATCTCACGCAGCAAGGCGCAGAAATCGTTTTGCTTGGCTGCACAGAGCTTTCGGTTGTCAAGCAAACACAACATATCGGAGGCGGCTATCTGGATGTCATGGAAGTCCTTGCTGCTTCTGCATTACAGGCATGCGGTTATCCTGTGAGAGAGAACCTCTATAACGCAATGGTATGGCCGCTTTAATGAATAGAAGGAGTCAACTTCATGCAAACCAATGTATTGGAATATCTGGAACAAACCGTACAGCGTGTGCCGAATAAAATCGCATTTTCGGATGGCACGGCATCGCTGACTTTTGCTCAGCTTTCTCAAAATGCCAAGGCAATCGGTAGTGCATTGCATGCCGATGGTCTTTCCGGCGAGCCGGTTGTGGTATTTATGGAAAAATCTCCGGCAGCAGTGAATGCTTTTTTCGGTGTGCTGTATGCCGGATGCTATTATGTTTGTCTGGATGTGGAAATGCCTGCTTTCCGTATTGAAATGATCTTTTCTCAGCTGATGCCTCGTGCTGTGATCTGCGATGCGGTCACTGCACCGATGCTTGCGCAATATGGCTATCAGGGCACATCCTATTTGTTTGAGGATTGCATTCAGACACCTGTCAATGATGCCGCACTTTCAGCGATCCGCACAAGACAAATCGATACGGATCCCATTTACATTGTATTTACTTCCGGTTCTACCGGTGTACCCAAGGGCATCCTTGCCTGTCATCGTTCTGTGATCGACTATATCGAAACCCTTTCCGATACACTCGGATTTTCCGAGCATACCATTTTCGGCAATCAGACACCACTGTATTTCGATGCCTGCTTAAAAGAACTGTATCCGACTCTGAAATTCGGTGCAACAACATATCTGATTCCAAAACAGAATTTCTCATTTCCAACAAAGCTTGTGGAATATCTGAACACCTACCGCATCAATACCGTATGCTGGGTCGTTTCGGCACTTACAATGATTTCCGCTACCGGTACCTTACGTACCATGAAACCTGAATTTTTGCATACCATTGCCTTTGGCAGTGAAGTATTCCCTGTCAAGCAGTTCCATCTTTGGAAAGAAGCGCTGCCCCATGCAAAATTCACCAATCTCTATGGGCCCACCGAAGCTACAGGTATGAGCTGCTATTACCATGTAAACCGTGAGTTCAAGGAAACGGAAATGATCCCCATCGGCAGACCATTCCGCAATACGGCAATTTTACTGCTCAATGAAAACAACGAACTTGCCGGCGAAGGTGAAGCCGGTGAGATCTGCATCCGCGGCACTTGTCTGACCATGGGATATTACGGTCAGCCCGATAAAACCGCAGAGGTGTTTGTGCAAAATCCTTTACAGACCCGATACAATGAGCTGATCTACCGCACCGGCGATATCGGGCAGTATAATGCTGAAGGAGAACTGGTTTTTGTTTCCCGCAAGGATTATCAGATCAAGCATATGGGTCACCGCATTGAGTTGGGTGAAATTGAAATCAACGGCGGACTCTGTGAAGGCGTAGAAACTGTGGGATGCATCTATGACAAGGAAAAAGGCAAGATCGTGCTGTTCTTTACCGGCAATGCGGAAAAAGCAGAGGTCGCAGCTTATCTGAAGGGGAGACTGCCCCGCTATATGCAGCCGAATGTAATCCGTAAGCTGGATGAAATGCCTCATACACCCAATGGAAAGCTTGACCGCAAGGCATTGACTGCTTTGTATCACGCATAAACTATATTTGAAAAAGAAAGGTTGTTTTCAACATGAGCGAAACACTGCAAACGATTCTTGATATCTTAAAGGATCTGCACGAAGATGTGGATTTTGAAACCTGCACCACTCTGATCGATGATCAGATCTTGGATTCCTTTGATATCATCAGCATCATCACTGAGATCAATACCGAATTTGGTGTGGCAATTCCTGCCGATAAGATCGTGCCCGAAAACTTTAATTCCGCACAGGCCTTGGCAGATCTGGTAGATGCACTCGAGGATATCTGATGCTGTTTACCGATTTTAGCTTTATTCTTGGGCTTCCGGTATTGTTTCTGCTGTATTTTCTGCTGCCAAAGCGTATGCGATGGATCCTGCTGCTGATCGCAAGCTATGGATTTTATGCCTGCTCGGGATGGGAGAATCTGCTGTTTATTCTTGCCACAACGCTTACGACCTATGGCTTTGCACGCTTTTTGGAACAAAAAGCCAAACAGCGCAGCAATACCCTTGCTGCCCATAAATCAGAATGGAGCAGAGATGAAAAAAAAGCATTCCGTGAAAAGGCAAACAAAAAACGCTTTTTCTGGCTGATGCTTTGTATCGTATTGAATTTCGGTATCCTTGCGGTATTGAAATATGGTGCATTTACGATTAAAAACGTTAATGCCTTACTGGCACTGAGCGGAGAATTCCAATTGACCGTACCCAATCTTTTATTGCCGATGGGAATATCCTTTTATACATTTCAGACTATGGGTTATCTCATTGATGTGTATCGGGAAAAATATCCGGCAGAAAAGAACCCGGCTAAATTTGCGCTGTTTGTCTCATTTTTTCCGCAATTGGTACAGGGGCCTATCAGCCGCTATGATGCGCTGGCTCCCGGTTTACTGGCCGGCAACGGGTTTGCACCCCGCAGAGTATTGCTCGGCACACAGCGGATCTTATGGGGATATTGTAAAAAAATGATTCTTGCAGACCGCATCCTGCCGGCTGTCACTGCACTCATCAGCGCACCGGAACAATATGACGGTGTGTTTGTCTTAGTGGGAATTCTTTATTACGGTCTGCAGCTTTACGCTGATTTTACCGGCGGTATTGATATTACCATCGGTATCGGTCAGGTGCTGGGAATTCCCATGGCAGAAAACTTCAATCGTCCGTTTTTCTCGAAAAACATCACGGAATACTGGCGCAGATGGCATATTACCTTGGGTACATGGTTCAAAGATTATCTGTTTTATCCCATCAGCGTATGTCAACCGATGCTCAAGCTTTCCAAATGGAGCAGAGATACCTTTGGAAAAGAAATCGGTAAGCGCATTCCCGTATATCTTGCTACCATATTGGTATGGTTTACCACCGGCTTATGGCATGGTGCAGCATGGAATTTCATTGTATGGGGTCTGATGAATGCTGTTGTCATTCTGATCTCCGAAGAATTACAACCGCTGTATGACCGCTTCCATAACCGCTGTAAATGGTCCAATACCCGGGCTTATGATGGCTTCCAATGCATTCGCACTTTTTTGTTGATGGGTTGTCTGCGTATGTTTGACTGCTATCGGGATGTGCCTATGACCTTCAAAATGTTTGGCAGTATGCTGACCAAATGGAATGTCTCGGCGCTGTTCGACGGATCTCTGATGCAGCTTTCTCTGAGTGCTGCGGATTATGTGATTCTGCTGATCGGCACGGTAGTATTATTCGGTGTCAGTCTGGCAAGCAGAGACAATCGCAGTTTGCGGGAACGAATTCTGCAACGCTCCAAGCTGCTGAGTTGTGCTCTGACACTGGTGCTGTTTTTCCTTGTTCTGATCTTCGGTGCTTACGGTATCGGCTATGATCAGAGCCAGTTTATCTATAATCAGTTCTGATTGATAAGGATACAACATGACGAAAAAACGTGTAATTCTCACAGCAGTTGCTATGAGCACTGCTGCAATACTCGGCATCGCCGCCTTGCAGCGCTTGTTGATGCCGAAATATATGTCGGATGTGGTAGAAGGAAATCTCATTGCCGATTATTACAACAGCAGCTATGATCACGATGTGCTGTTCATCGGTGATTGTGAAGTATACGAAAATATATCTCCCGTAAAACTATGGGAGGATTACGGCATCTCTTCTTATATCCGAGGCTCGGCACAACAACTGATCTGGCAATCCTATTACCTGTTAGAGGATGCCTTGCGCTATGAAACACCGGATGTGGTTGTCTTTAATGTGCTTTCGATGAAATATGCGGAACCGCAAAACGAAGCGTATAATCGTATGTCGATTGACGGTATGCGCTGGTCGATGTCAAAAGTCAATGCCATCCGTGCCTCTATGACCGAAGAGGAGGATTTCTGGTCATATGTATTTCCTATTCTGCGCTATCATTCCCGCTGGAATGATCTGAAAAAAGAGGATTTTACCTATTATTTCGGTGCAGATCCCGATTTTTATGCAGGATATTATCTGCGTGCCGACGTAAAAGCTGCCGAGAATGTTCCTCAAGGCAGACCGTTGACCGATTACAGCTTCGGACAGGTATGCTGGGATTATCTCGACAAAATGCGTCTGCTTTGCGAGAAAAAGGGGATTTCCCTTGTATTGATCAAAGCACCCTCCCTCTATCCCTATTGGTATGAGGAATGGGATACTCAAATCAAAGATTATGCTGAAAAGAATGATCTGGTATATCTTAATTTCTTAGAGGATACCATGCTTTCGGAAACCGGCATTAATTTTTCCACCGATACATATGATGCAGGTCTGCATATGAATGTATATGGTGCTGAAAAGATATCCGGCTGGCTGGGCAGCTTTTTTGTAAATGAATATGGCCTTGCCGATCGCAGAGGAGAAGCCGATCTTGCTGCACAATGGGATCTCATCAGCAAGGAATATTATGAAGAATGGGATCGTCAGCTTCTTGTACTGAAGCAGACAGCATCTCAATAATAATTTGATATAAACGGAAAGGATACAATTTCAATGAAAAAAATGCAATTGTTGATTGCCGTGATCGTTTCTGCCGCTGCAATGCTTTGTACCGGCTGCGATAACAGCAAATCTTCTTCAATACCTTCCACCGATTCTGCTGCATCAAACAGCAGTACAACGGAAAACAGCGACACAGCAAAGCCTGCGGATGGTGTGACCTTTACCTATACTGCCAATGGTACCGAAATTGCCATTTCTGCGGAATCTGATCCGATCGTACAGGCTTTGGGTGAGCCGACCAGTACCTTTGAAGCGCCCTCCTGTGCATTCGAGGGCACCAGTTATACCTATACCTATGACGGTTTTACCCTGGAAACTTATCCCGATGCAGGTGTCAATCGTGTCTATGCCATTACGCTCACAGATGCAACAGTCAAAACTGCCGAAGGCGTTAAAGTTGGTGATACTGTTGATACCGTGCATTCTCTCTGCGGCGAACCCGATCAAAGCTCCAATTTCTTTGATATGTATACTACCGATGGTGCAGCCGTACAGTTCTTTTATGATAACGGCGACGGAATCGTTACCTCTATTGTCTATACCTATCGCTGATCGCATCGTATTCTAGGAGGGAACAGCATGGCACAGTCCATCCGTTTTCATATTCCCGATTTTCTCAAGCATTTCAGTCTCAATATGCTGTTGCTGCAAATGATGAAACAAAAGCCGGATGCATTCTATGAAAATATTTCCATCGGTTCGGTATATGGTGTATTTCCTACTGCACTTTGGAACGGTGGACGGTTTTTACAAGGTACCTGTGATGAACGTGTGATCAAAGAGGTTCTCAAACAATTCAATCAGCAAGGGATCCCCTGCCGATTTACGTTTACCAATCCATTGATCACCGAGCAGCATTTACAGGATAAATTTTGTAATCGTTTAATGGAGCTTGCCAATAATGGTCTGAATGAGGTAATCGTGGCATCTCCTGTATTAGAAGCATATCTCAGAGAAAAATATCCCGATTTTCCTGTTGTATCCTCTACCTGTAAAGAGTTGACCGATCTGAATGCTCTGCAGCAGGAACTGGAACAGCCTTATTCCCTGGTCGTGCTGGATTATCGCCATAATAATCAATGGGATATCCTCTCTCAGCTCAGACATCCGGAAAAATGTGAAATTTTGGTCAATGCCTGCTGTACACCGGATTGTAAACGCCGTGGTGCGCATTATCGTGCCATTGGAAAATCACAGCTGCAATATGCCAAATGGGCAAAAACAGCCAAACCCGGTGCCGCCATGCCGCAGTTGGAAGTACAGCGTTTTACTTGCTCCAACATGGAGCTTCCATTATATGATACCATTGCTTTTTCAACCCATGTGACACCGGAAGCTATTTATGAACAATATGCACCGGCAGGATTTGTCAATTTCAAATTAGAGGGCCGCTCTTTGCCGGATATCAATGTTCTGGAAAGCTATATCTATTATATGGTAAAGCCGGAATGGAAGGATCGTATTCGTCTCGAGCTTCTGCTTCGTTTGACGAAACAACATAAATATTTTTAAGGGAGATGCTATCATGGGACTTTTTTCAAAGAAAAACAATGCAAACTCACTAAAATTTCGCAATCCTCAGATGGTAGAAAAAGGAGAATTCCGTGGTAATGCCGTTACAGATCTAGTATTTCCCGATTCCATTCGCATCATTGGTGAGGATGCATTCCGTGAATGCAGAAATTTGCGCACTGTTACCTTGCCGCCCAATCTCTGTGAAATCGGTGCCTATGCGTTCCGAGACTGTGATGCACTGGAATCCATCATTTTTCCCGATACTATGCGTTATCCGGATGAAAGCGCCGGATATATCGGTGCAGGCAGCTTTGATGGATGCGGTCTGCTGCGTCAGCTCATTATTCCGGAAGGTGTTGCTGTCATTTATTCCAATGCATTTCATAATTGTGCTGCATTGGAATATGTCAAATTACCTCGTACCATCCGTGCACTTCGCAGCGGTGCTTTTTCCGGCTGTGCCAGATTAACGCAGCTGGAAATGCCTGTGATACCTGAAATCATTGCAGCAGATGCTTTTATTGATACTCCCCATCATCAAAGAATAATTGAAATAAGAAAACCTGTATTGACAATTGCACATACTGCATCCTTTGGTTTACCGGAAATTTATCAGTTTGCTGTTGCACAGCGTTTGATCGGCGTGGAACAAACCGATCGTGAAATGTCCGTTACATTAGATGCATTCGATGAAGATCGTATCACTTTCCGTATTACCCGATATACCTACGCAGGCGGCAGTCATACTATTCCGAAAAATCAGCCTTCTGTCCTGTTTCATGAAGAATATGACTGTTCAGGACCTACCGGTTTTCAAACAGAAGAAATTTCTGCATCCTATCGCTGATTTTCTAAAATCTTCTGCATACAAAATGAACCCCGTACAGAATTATAAAATTCTGTACGGGGTTTCTTTCTTCCCATTATGAATTCAATAGCTTCTTTTTCTGTGCATCAAATTCTTCCTGTGTAATAACACCATCATCCACCAATTGCTTGAGTTTCAACAATTCATCGGCAACCAATTTCTTTTCAACATTTTGTGCCTTTGCATTTGCCTTTACCACCTGCGTATTATCTACTTCCGGTTCTTCCGGTACAGGAAGCTCATAAATACCTTTTTTACGATTCTTGTAGATCAGAAGCAGCACTTCATTGTGCTTCTTATCATGGAAATAGAACAAGACTACGCAGAACAAACCACAAACAAGCAGGAACAATCCGAGTATGAATCCTTGCGGAATAAAGGTCATTTTCACGGTATGCTCACCGGGACTCAGCCTTACACCAATCATCGCATTAAACAGCTCCAGATGATCGACCTTTTTACCGTCAACCCAGACAGTCCAACCCGGCTCCCACGGAATCGAGGTCATCATAACCTGTCCATCCTTGGCAGAAATCTTACCTTCCAATGTTCTTCCGCCATAAGTGGTCAATTCCCACTGCTGATCCTTCAGTGTATCAATATGCTCTTGGAACAGATCCTGATCAAAATGATAGAAGAAGAAGTTTTTGATAATGGTATATTTCTCGGTTTTATTATTATCTTTTGTCAAAGTCAAGCGAAGCTGAAGCTTCTGACCCTTTTCAAAGGTGCCAACACGCAGAATATGATAATTATCTGTTTCAAAATAAGAACCCAAACTGATCGCATCAGAACCGTCTACATTCTTACAGGTAGGCGCATCCAGATTCCACTGATCCGCAAGCCACAGATTCACACGACTTTCATTTTCTGTCTTAAAGAAAATATAAATCGGATCTTCAGACTGCGCTTCAAAGAAAATATCGATGGTAGGATCTACTGCATTCGGGTCTGCACGATAATTGGTCTGTACACCATACGGTTCAGAATATACCTCATTGAGACGAAGCTCCTGAGTCAAAGGAATCGGATAATAATAGTTTGTAAACTCACCGAAACCGCCATTTTCATCAAAAGCAGTATGACCGGTAATGGTACTCATAAGAATATTCTGGCTGTTAAAAGGATTATCATTGCCAAATGCATTGATCCTAGTAATTGCTTCATCTACCATATAACCCATAGAAAGCGCATTGGGATTCTCATAAACACCGATTTGTACATCAGTTTCACTTTGGGTTTTACAGGTTTCCTCAAATACGAATTTATATGTGGGATTCAAATCACGCTCTTTACCATTCTGATCGAGCACATATTTAATTCCCAACAGACTGTCAGCAATCGGAGTATTGCCGTCATAACGAGAATAATAACTGCGGCAGGAATAACCCATTGCTTCAATGAATTTCAAGATCTGTGTGTTCATGACAGAGCTGGAATGCGTCAGACCACGCAGACCAAAACCTGCATTATCATTCACCGTACGCACATAGGTTTTTTCGCAGCGATAGAAGCTGGGATCATATTCATACAGCTTGTCTACCAGATCACGACCGGATTGCACATATGCATTGTATGATTTTCTTGTAGAATAGAGAACCTCTGTATTAATATCCTTGAATGCACAGGTGCTGTTATAGGTCAATTCTGCACTGACCACAATCAACAGACCCAGAGGAAGCATAATGGCAGCTTTCTTAGAAGGATTCTTTTTGCCAAGGAAATAAATGAATACTGCATAGATCACTGCCAGAATAATTGTCATCCAGACAGATCCGAAGGTATCCATATAGACATTGCCCTTCATATCCAAATAATCCTGTGCATCAATGAGCAGCATTAACACCGCAATCGCTGCAACACTGATCACTATAACAGGCTTTTTGATATTACTGACATACCGCAATGCCATTGCTGCCATAGAAAGTACAACAAAAGAAAGAATAAAGGAATAACGGAAAGGAAGCCAGTTCGGTACCTGTCCGCCATGCCACAGCATGTCAAGGGGCTTGATATACATACTGATGAACATAACTGCAAACAGGAAGCCATAACCAATCTTTTTTCGTGCTCTGATACGAGTATTAAAGAAGAATAACGGCAGAAATACAAATGCCAATACACCACAATAGATTTCAGGCTTACCTTGTACATTTACCGAATTATACTGATTGACAGCAAATTGTGCAATGAACTCTAAAGGAGAAAACTGCGTTTTGAAAGAGTAATCGGGATTTGTAAAATCAAATTTACCCAACGATAATGCATTATATACCGGTAATATCATGATCGCTGCACAGCACATAGCAATTGCTGTTGCAAGACCCATCCGGAATACGACACCTACAATGCTCATTGCGTCATACTTCATCTTGTCAGAACCGAAGCAGACATAATATAAGAAATAGAACGCAGTGAAAATGCAGCACATAAAGCCAATATAAAAGTTTGCAATACACATGATTGCCAAAGGAATGATGAAATTCAGCTTTCTGCCATCATCAACCAAATATTCTACGCCGAGACAAATCAGCGGAAGAAATACCATACCATCCAGCCACATCGGATCGATTGTCTGAATCACTCCGTAAGCACACATACCGTACATGACAGAAAGGATGATCGCATAAATTGGCTGCAATCCTTTTGATTTGCGCAGATAATAGCAGAAGGTTACAGATGCAGCGCCAAGCTTGCAAAGAATCATGATCAGCATAGCGCCTAAAATCATGGTGCGAGGCAGCAGAATCACCAGCATCGTAAAGGGACTGGCAAGATAATATCCTATAATACCACTGTAATCACCTGAAAGATTTCGAGACCAGTTATACAGAATACTGCCATCTCCATAAAAAGCATCTCGAATTGCTTCGAAATAGTAAATATACTGACCATTCAAATCGAGACAAAGCACAGAACGATCTCCAAACGGATAAAGTCCAAAAATCGCATATGCAATATACACCAACACAACAGGCAGGAAAAATGCTACAAAATAATGCCGGTTGCGACCGAGCCACGCAGTCAATGCACCAATCCCTTTTTGGGGCGGCTGCGGTGTATTGACAGGTGCAGCGGATTTTTTATTTGCCTTAGCCATGAAACTCCTCCTTTAATGCTGCGGTTTTCATTTTTTAACAGAAGCGCAGCATTGCATACACTTCCATTATACATTACTTCGTAAAAATTTACAAGAGGTTTTCCGATTTTTTTCCATATTTCCAATCGGATTCCATTATTCTGCACCGAATTGCTATAATGTTATTCGTAAATCATCGGATTTTTATAACCGAGCATGTCGAAAAAAATGAAAAAAAGTAATGCTTCGCAATATAAATTATCAATAAAAAGCAACCTCTTTTCACAACTGTTTTTTTCCCTTTGCGGACGATACTAAAACATAACATAACGAATCGGTGATATTTGTAAGAATTACCAGTTTTCTATCCAAAACACGATAAAATGCTTGCTATTTTCTATTCTTTGTGATATACTATATTATGTATCTTACTGCGTTTGTACCCGTAAAATCGGTTCATTTTTTCTCTTTTTTCCGCCGTTTCTGATCCGTATTACGGTTATATGACCACAGTATTGGTTCTGCTTTAAGAACGCCAAAAACAAATTAGAAGGATGTGAATCGAAACCATGAATTCCTTTGCAGATGTATTTGAACTGGTTAAGGAATATTGTACCAAAGATGGTAAGATCGGTGAAGTTGCGCGCGGGCTCTGGATCGATACACTGACACCCGTCCGCTTAGAAGGTAAAATTGCAGTTTTTTCCTGCGAATCTGATTTTCAGAGAAATGTTGTTAACGATAACTACAAGGCCTTATTGACAGAAGCATTGACCGAAACATTGGGATTCCCTGTAGAAATCCAGATCAACGCTAAGCTCAATGGCGCTTCAGCCGATACAGAAAACGATGATCAGAAAGAAACAGAAGAACGTATTACTGATCCTGAGCATTATGCTCATACCTTTGATACGTTCATTGTCGGACATTCCAATGAATTTGCTTATGCTGCCTGTACGACCGTTGCAAAGTGTGAAGGGGAAAATACCTATAATCCTTTGTTTATCTATGGTCCTTCCGGCCTTGGCAAAACGCATCTGATCAATGCTATTTCACATGAAATGAAGAAGAATAATCCTGATCTCAATATTATCTACGTCAATGGTGAAACCTTTGCCAATGAGCTGATCGAAGCCATTCACCAGAAAAAAGATACTTCCAAATTCCACGAAAAATATCGCAGTGCCGATGTTTTACTTGTAGATGACATTCAGTTTATCAGCGGGCGTGAAATAACGCAGGAAGAATTCTTCCATACCTTCAATATTCTGCACAGTGCAGGAAAACAGATCGTTTTGACCTCTGACCGTCCTCCGAAGGAGATCAAAATTCTCAGTGATCGGATCCGCAATCGTTTCGAATCCGGTCTGATGGCTGATATCTCTGCACCGGAATTTGAAACAAGACTTGCAATCATTCAAAGAAAAGCAGAGCTTTTGAATTTCACAATTCCAAATGATGTTGCAATTTTCATTGCACAGCATCTCAGATCCAATATTCGTCAGCTTGAAGGCGCAGTAAAGAAGCTCAAAGCATTCAAGCATTTCGCCGGATCTGCTCCTTCGATCTCAATGGCTCAGACTGTAATCCGAGAAATTCTGACCGATAATCAGCCAATTCCGATCACTGTAGAAAAAATCATCAACGAAGTTGGTAATCTTTACGGTGTTACACCTGAAGATATTCGTTCCAACAAGCGCTCGGCGCTGATTTCTACCGCAAGAAAGATCGCGATCTATTTGGTACGTGTTGTCACAGATCTTCCTCTTGCCTCAATCGGCAAAGAATTCGGTGACAGAGATCACTCTACGATCGTCTATGCTGTCAATAATGTATCCGAAAGTATTAAAAAAGACAGCGCATTGCGGGAATCAATCGAGAATATTATTAAAAATATTCGTGATGGCAGTGTAAAATAACAGAGAAATTCATGGAACCTATCCAAAAAAATTCCACTCCTTTGTGCAGATTGCATTTCCATGTTTTTTCCTGTCGAAAGAACTCTTCTGTGAGACAATCAACTCACTGGAAAATTCATGAGACAGTCTATTGAGAAAAAATGATGAAAACTTTCGATTTTCAACACCTGTTGAAAATATTGTGAAGAAAATGGCTCGTATTTTCGATAATTCTACTGTTTTCCTCATGACATTCCTCTGAATTGTTGAAAATACAGGCTCTATACTCTTTGTATTGACAGTTTCCACAGAGTTTTCCACATTCTTTTCTCAATATTCCACCCTCTCCACTATCCCGTTCATGTTAAAAACTGCTTTCCACTTTTCCAAAAAATCTTCACATTGCCAAGTGGAAAAATGTAATGATAAGATCCGGATTTCTTTTCCAGATGATACTTGCTTTTTCAAGAGTCGTTATGTGTACTTTGCACTTTTCCACCGACTCTACTAATACTACTATCTTTTATTTACCTATTTTATTTGATAAGAGTGCTGTGCTGCTGCTTTGCAGGCAGTCAGAAAGGATATGCTATGAAGTTTACCTGTCAGAAAAAAGATATTGCCGAAGTGTTGCCGAATGTTGGTAAAGCTGCCAGCATGAAAACACCTATGGAAGCATTGTCTGCTATTCAGCTCCGCAGTACCGATCAACAGCTTGAGCTGACCGGTTATGATCTTGAACTGGGCATTCGTACCTTGATTCCTGCTGTAATCGAAGAAAATGGTGTTATTCTTGTTGACAGCCGATTGTTTTCTGAAGTCGTCCGCAAGATGCCCGATGGAATTCTGACGGTTACCACAGATGAGCATCTGAAGATCACAATTGTAGGCGGTGGCACAGAATGTCAGCTTGCCGGTATGAATGCTGATGAATATCCTGATTTGCCGGATATTGAACAGCAGCAAGGTGCAGTGATTCCACAAGGCTTACTGAAAAAAATGATAGAACAGACCATTTATGCTGTTTCTCTGGATGAAACAAAGCCTATTTTCACCGGTGAATTGATTGAGATGGACGGCAATATGCTGAATATTGTTGCTCTCGATAATTATCGCATGGCGTTGCGTAGTGAACCTCTTGTCGGACAAGAGCCAATGAAATTTGTCGTACCTTCTAAGGCATTACGTGAAATTCATCATTTGCTGACAGAGGATGATGAGAATAAAAATCCTTGTATCATTCGTCTGGATCAGCATCATGCAATTTTTGAGATCCATGGATATTTGGTATATACTCGGCTGCTTGCCGGTGAATTTGTCAATTATCGCCGCAGCATTCCCGAAAATTCCAAAACACAGGTTACTGTAAATCGACGTGAATTGATCGAAAGTCTGGAGCGCTGCGCTTTGCTGATCAGTGAAAAGAATAAAACTGCTGTTCGTTTCCAGTTTGAAGACGGAAAAGTTCTGATAAGCTGTCAGAATGTGATCGGCAGTGTCGGAGACCAGCTCAATTGTGATATGTCCGGTGAGCGTTTGACCATCGGATTCAATAATCGATATCTGCTGGATGCTGTTCGTGCAGTACAAGGAGATCGTGTTCGTATTTTCCTCAGTGAAGCAAATCGTGCTGTAAAAATCATGGAAGCTGATGGAGAAGGCAGCATCGCGATTGTAATGCCTGTACAAGTACGCGGTTGATTTTTGAATTTGGAGTTTTTGTTTATGAAGCAAGAAATCGAACGCATGGAAACAGAAATCAAAACGCCGTTTATTAAGCTGGAACAGCTTCTGAAACTTTCCGGGTTGACTGATACCGGTGGTTTTGCAAAAGAACTGATCCAGAAAGGACAGGTTTCTGTCAATGGCGAGATCTGTACCATGAGAGGTAAAAAAATTCGCAACGGTGATGTAGTAACAGTTGAACATTTTGAAGTTACTGTGATTGCACCCATAGAAGAAGAAGTTTGATCAGAGGATTCGGCAGAAAGGCTTGAGGCATATGCGCGTTACCTATCTTGAGGCAGATGGCTTTCGAAATTTGCAATCTGTGCAGATGTCACCTCATTCCTCATTGAATCTGATTATTGGAAATAATGCGCAGGGGAAAACAAATCTGTTGGAATCGATCTGGTCTTGTACCGGATGCCGCAGTTTCCGCGGTGCAAAGGATTGGGATTATATCGCGCTGCAAAAACCATTGATGTCCTTAAAGCTTCGTTTTCAGGATGAACAACGTGAGCAGGAGATCATTATTCGGATGCAGCGTGAAGGAAAACAAAAAAAGATTTTCTTAAATCGAGTTCCGATTCAAGGTACAAGTCGGTTGTTTTCTCAGTTTCAATGTGTTATTTTTTCTCCGGATGACAGAGAACTGATCCGAAGCGGTCCTGAAAAACGGCGTGTTTTCATGGATCTTTGCGGATCTCAGCTTACGCCCGGTATGCTTGGATGCTTTCGTCGGTTTGAACAGCTTACTGCTCAGCGCAATGCAATGCTGAAACAAATCGGTATCGGTAAAGGATCTGTGCAGGATCTTTCTGATTGGGATATGCAGCTTGCAGCATATGGCAGTATGCTGACTTGTCTGCGTTATGCTTATCTGAAACAGCTTTCCAAAGTATGCGCATCGCTATATGATCGCATTACCGATGGAAAAGAAAAGCTGACGCTTTCTTATCATTCCAATTTATTTCGCAATAGTGAAATTCCGTCTTCTCCTACGATGGAAATGAAGGAATATTATAGGGAAGCGCTCAGAAAATCCATACGGGATGATGTGCGGTTGGGATATACGGCAAAAGGTGCCGGCAGAGACGATTTTATTTGTAAGGTCAATGGGCTTTCTGTAAGGGATTACGGTTCTCAAGGACAGCAAAAAAGTACAGCTTTGGTATTAAAGCTGGGACAGGCATCTGTATTTTATGAGAAAAAAGAACAGACTCCGGTTATTCTGCTGGATGATGTGATGGGTGAACTGGATGCCGGAAGAAGAAATCTTGTCTATGATACTGTAAAAGACATGCAGGTCTTTTTAACAGCTTGCAACGGAGAAAATATTTGCCGTAACAACGAAAAAGATGAAGATCATGCTGTGTTTTATATGGAAAACGGAATGCTGACTCAAAAAGAGTTTTTATGAAATAACGGAGTTATTATGTATATTCATCTTGGTGAGGATATTTCAGTGCATGACAGCACTGTTATGGGAATCTTTGATCTAGAGAATACTACTATCGGAAAAGATACAAGGATCTATCTGGATCGATTGGAGAAAAAAGGCTGTGTGGTAAATGTTTCATCGGAAATGCCGAAAAGCTTTGTGGTATGCTTTGAACCGGATACCGGTATCGAAACAGCCTATATTTCTTCTATTTCGGTAACCACTTTGAAAAAACGTGCTAAAACGATGTTTTAATATTATTTTATTTTGGTAAGAAAGGAATTCCGACAAGAGTCGGAATCGGTGATTGTCATGCAAAAGGATGAGCTTATGTCGCCGGAGCTTTCTGCAGAAAGCTATGATGAAAATCAGATACAAGTGCTAGAAGGACTTGAAGCTGTTCGGAAACGTCCCGGTATGTATATTGGTACCACCGGTATCGGCGGTCTGCATCATCTGGTTTATGAGATCGTGGATAATTCCATTGATGAAGCACTTGCCGGATTCTGTACACATATTCAAGTTGAAATTCTTCCCGGAGATGTGATTCGTGTCACCGATAATGGCCGCGGTATTCCTGTAGGTATCCATCCGAAGGAAGGAGTATCTGCTGCAACTGTAGTATATACCGTATTGCATGCAGGCGGTAAATTCGGTGGCGGCGGATACAAAGTAGCCGGTGGTCTGCATGGTGTTGGTGCTTCGGTCGTAAATGCACTTTCCGAATGGCTGGAATTAACAGTCTGGGATGGTACTCATTCCTATTTCCAGCGATTCGAACGGGGTCATTATGATGAAGAATTAAAAATCACCGGCGATACACAGAAGCATGGTACTTCTGTATGCTTTAAGCCGGATGCTGACATTTTTGAAGAAACAACGGTATTTGAATATGAAATTTTGGAAAAAAGACTGAGAGAACAGGCTTTTTTGAATGCAGGATTGACGATTACACTTGCTGATCTCCGTGATCCAGAAGAAGAACGCAGCGAGACCATGTGCTATGAAGGTGGAATCCGACAGTTTATTGATCATATTCATGCAACCAAAGGTCTGGAATCTATTTCTGATCAAGTGATTTATTTTTCCGGATCAAAGGGAGATAATTCCGTTGAGATTGCAATGCAGTATAATGACAGCTATAGTGATCTGATCCTTTCTTTTGCCAATAATGTGCATACAACTGATGGCGGTATGCATGAAAATGGTTTCCGTAATGCATTGACCAAAACGATCAATGAATATGGCAAACGCTTTGGTTTATTGAAAGATGACAATAAACTCATGGGTGAAGATGTCAGAGAAGGATTGACTGCAATTATTTCCGTAAAGCTGACGGATTGTCAGTTTGAAAGTCAGACAAAAGTAAAACTTGGAAATCCTGAGATCAAGCCTTTTGTAGAAAGCATTGTAACCGAAAAGCTGATGGATTATCTGCAAGAAAATCCTACGGTTGCTGCTGCAATTTTTGAAAAGAGTCAAGCAGCACAGCGAGCCAGAGAAGCTGCAAAAAAGGCGCGTGAAACTGCAAGAAGAAAATCTGCGATGGAATCGGCATCACTGCCCGGTAAGCTTGCTGATTGTTCAGAGCGTGATGTACAATATACCGAAATCTATATCGTCGAGGGTGATTCCGCAGGTGGTTCTGCAAAAGAAGGCAGAGATCGTCGGTATCAGGCAATTTTGCCTCTCTGGGGTAAAATGCTCAATGTGGAACGTGTTCGTATCGATAAGGTTTACGGTAATGATAAGCTGCAGCCGGTAGTCACTGCACTGGGTACTTCCATCGGTGAAGATTTCGATATCACAAAGTTGCGTTACGGTAAAGTAATAATCATGGCCGATGCTGATGTGGATGGATGTCATATCCGTACGCTTCTGTTGACATTCTTCTTCCGTTTTATGCGTCCTTTGATAGAAAATGGCAATGTATATATTGCGCAGCCGCCGCTGTATCGTGTTTCAAAAGGCAAGCAGCATCATTATGCCTACAGTGATGAACAAAGAGATCAGCTGATTGCAGAGCTTTCTGCCGGCGGTGCAAAACTTGATATTCAGCGTTATAAAGGTCTTGGTGAAATGGATCCTGTACAACTTTGGGAAACAACAATGGATCCTGAAACCAGAACGATGATTCAAGTGCAGATGGAAGATGCAATACGTGCAGATGAGATCGTATCCATTCTGATGGGTGATAAAGTGCAGCCCAGACGTGAGTTTATCGAAAATAATGCAAAATATGCTGTCAATCTGGATGTTTGACAAAGATTGGAGTAGAATATGGCAACTGAAGAAAAACTGTTTTCATTGCAAAATCATCTGGAAGATGCAGATTTTGAAGATGTTTTCCGTGTATATCTGGAAAATGAGCGTAGGGATCGTAAATTTGCTTTGCTCATTTGTATTGTACTTGCTGTCGTTTGTATCGTATTGCTTATCGTCTTGAAAAACATCTCATTTGCGTTTTATTCAGTAGGATGTATTGTTGTTGGCATTGCTTATATCAAAGTACCTGCTAATCGTAAATTTCTTGCAACTACTCGTCTTTTAATGGGCGATCATCAGAATGTTACATTCTATCCTCATGAAATTTATGTAGAGGAGCTTTATGATTCCGATGAAGCATTCGGTGAAATGATTTCTGAGGAAGAAGATTCTGATCAGGGTGTGTCACTGAAAACCGGCAATATGATGGCATATGAAAATGAACATGGTTTTCTGTTTGCTGATGGTAAAATCGCCAATTTATTTTCGTATATTCCTAAGCGGATTTTGACAGAAGAACAAATTGAGAATGTACGCGAATTTGCAAAAGAACGCTGTTCCCGTGGATATACTCTGATGGAAATGAATTTCCATATTATTGATCAGGAAGAAACGTTGCAGGATGAACAGCCTGATGAAGATGCTTTGGATGAACGTGGTGTTTATTATGGTGCAAAGCGTCTCCGTATTCGTAATGAGGATGGTACTCGTGCTCTGCTTGATGAGAATCATATAGAAAAAGACGATACAATCGTTGATGAGAATACCGAAGCAGAACAAGATGTATCGGATGAAACGGAAGTTATTGATTCTCAAAAGGATACATTGGATGAATCCACAGAGGAAGAAGTGTAAACGGAAGGAAATTGCATGAATCAAAATCGTGAACCGCAAATGCAGCGTAGCTATCATATTCCGTTATCGCTGTTTCAAAAGGCATTTATTACGTTTCAAAAAAAATTTGTTTTTCCCAGAAATTGGATTTTATCGGCAATCCTTGCAATCGTTGCTTTCATTTATGTGGATGCTGCAATCAAGGATTCTTCCAATTATCTCTCATATTTGCTGATCATTATTTGTATTTCAATGATCTTTGTGCTGTGGTATAATCCCAGAAAGCTCAGACGTTCTTTGTTTGAATCCATGAAAGAGCTGGAACAGGATATTTATCATCTTTCTGTTTTTGAAGACGGATTGACAATTGCAACTGAAGATCAGCCGGAGCCTGCAGCCGATATGCAGGAACAATCGGATACAGAAGAAGTATCGGAATGCAGCGAAGAAAATGCACCATCCGAATCCGATCAGAACGGTTTTCGGCAGCTTTTTGATGAGGTTGATGTGTCGAATGCTCCTATGCAAATTGAGCCGACTGTCATTCCCTTTGAAAAAGGTGTGAAAATATTGGAATACCCTGAATTTTTTATGGTCTATCTTGTAAAACGGATGTTTTATGTGATTCCAAAATCAGAATTTTCTGAGGATGAGCAGATCCGACTTCGTATTCTGTTTACAGATCGATTAGCGGAAAGCTTTGTTCCTATGAAAGAATCCGAAACTTGATTTCAAATTATGAAGAAAAGGATTTGATCGCTTGTACGATATCAGTAAAACTACACTCATCCGGCGTGATATTGAAAAGGAGATGCGTTCTTCGTTTATCGCCTATTCTATGTCTGTTATTACTTCTCGTGCACTGCCGGATGTTCGTGATGGCTTAAAACCGGTGCATCGCCGTATCTTATATACTCTGCATGAAAAAGGTCTGACACCGGAAAAAGCATACCGTAAATGTGCCGATATTGTCGGTACTGTGTTGGGTGAATACCATCCTCATGGTGATGCATCTGTTTATATGGCATTGGTGCGTCTGGCACAGAGCTTTTCTTTACGGTATCCGTTGGTAGATGGTCATGGTAACTTCGGTTCTGTGGATGGTGATCCACCTGCGGCTTATCGTTATACAGAAGCAAAAATGGCGAAAATCGCTGTGAGTATGCTGACGGATATTCAGAAGGAAACAGTTGATTTCCAGTCGAATTATGATGACCGTCTGAAAGAGCCGGTTGTATTGCCTTCTCGGTTTCCTTGCCTTTTGGTGAACGGTTCGGAGGGTATTGCTGTCGGTATGGCATCCCATATTCCGCCTCATAATCTTGGTGAAGTGGTAGATGGTCTGCATTATCTCATTGATCATCCGGAAGCAAATCTTGAAGAATTGATGACCTTTATCAAAGGTCCTGATTTCCCTACCGGCGGTATTATTATGGGCAGAGCCGGTATTCGTGCTGCCTATTCAACAGGCCGCGGAAAGCTTACGGTTCGCTCAAAAACCGAAATTGTTGAGATTAAGAATCGTCAGTGCATTCTCGTGCATGAGATTCCTTATATGGTCAATAAAGCAGATTTGATTGCTTCCATTGCATCTCTCGCCAAAGAAAAGCGTGTAGAAGGAATTCATGATATCCGTGATGAATCTGATCGTGAGGGTCTGCGAATCTGTATCGAACTGAAAAAGGATGCAAATCCCAATTTGGTTCTGAATCAATTGTTCCGTTATACACAATTGCAGGATACCTATGGCGTAATCATGTTGGCATTGGTCAATGGTGAACCCAAAGAGCTTTCCTTAAAACAGATTCTGGAAGAATATCTGAAATTCCAGATTGATGTGGTGCGTCGTGGCTGTCGTTATGATTTGCGGAAAGCAAGAGAACGTGCGCATATCCTGCAAGGCTTTGTGGTTGCTTTGGATTTCATTGATGAGGTCGTAGAAATTCTTCGTTCCTCTAAGAGCATTCCCGAAGGTAAACAGCGATTGATGGATCGCTTTGCTGAAATTGATCTTTCCACATTGCTGTCTCAGGATTCCTATCGTAAGGCAATGATTTTCAGTGCAGAAGAAATCGGCATCAGCAGTGATGAGATTGTTTATCCCTCTGTGGGTCTTTCCGAAGCACAGGCAGATGCAATTGTTGCAATGCGTCTGGGTCAGTTGACCGGTTTGGAAAGAGATAAGATTCTGAATGAAATGCTGGCTCTCTGTGATAAGATCAACGATCTGCGGGATATTCTCGCCAATGAATATCGTGTGCTGAATATCATTCGTGAGGATTTGGAAGAAATCCGCAAGAAATTCGGCGATGAGCGTCGTACCGAGATTGAAAATGTCAGCGGTGAAATGGATATTGAAGATCTGATTCCCGTTGAGGACTGTGTTGTAACATATACCAACTGCGGTTATATCAAACGAGTACCGATGTCGGTTTATAAAACACAGCGTCGCGGCGGCAGAGGCGTTTCCGGTATGAAACAGCGTGAAGCAGATTTTGCAACCGAAGTGTTTGTTGCTTCCAGTCATGATCATGTACTGTTCTTTACCAATCGGGGTATTATGTTCGATTTGCGCTGCTTTGAGATTTCAATGGGCGGTAAGGATTCCCGCGGCGTGAATATTGTCAATATCCTGCCTCTCGCTGAGGGAGAAAAAGTAGCTGCTATGATGAAAGTCAGCGAATTTGATGACGGCAGCTATATTGTGATGGTAACGAAGAACGGTAAGATTAAGCGTACTGCATTACCGGCCTATAAAAATGTACGGAAAAACGGTATCATTGCCATTAAACTGGATGAGGGTGATGAAATTGCCGGCGTTCGTATGACCAACGGCAATGATCAATTGTTTGTTGCGACGCATAATGGTATGGCAATTCGTCTGGATGAAAACTGCATTCGTCCCCAAGGCAGAAGTGCACATGGTGTACGTGCGATTAAGCTGCGCGAGGAAGATTATGTGGTTTCTATGGCACGTGTCCGTGAGGGTGCAACGCTGTTGACTGTAACGGAAAACGGTTTCGGAAAACGTTCGGAAATCGAAAGCTATCGTTTGCAGAACAGAGGCGGTTATGGTCTGACCAACTATAAACCTGATGAAGAGCGCGGTTTTGTCTGCGGCATCAAGGTAGTGGATGAAACAGATGATATTATCATGATTTCCGATAATGGTATCATTATCCGTATTCGTGCCAATGATGTACGTGTGTTCGGAAGAATTGCCAAGGGCGTGCGTATTATGCGTGTGCATGAAAACGGCAGAGTAGTCGCATTTGCCCGTGCAGAGCATGATGATGAGGCGGAACTCGCTGAGGTCGAACAGCTTTCGGAAGCAGAGCTTGCTGCACAAGAGGCAGAAGCTGTGGCGGAAGCTGCTGCAGAAATCATCGAAACAGTAGAAGAACCCCTTGATGAACCGGAAACAGATACCGATTCTGATTCTGATTCCGATCTCGATTCTGATGAGGATGCGGAAGAATAAAGAAATCTCTTAAAATCATGGAGGCTGCTTATGAAGCATACAACGAAGCCGAAATTGACATTGTCTGAATGTATGATGTATGTCAAACGATTTGTTGTTCTGTTACTGGGCAGCCTCTTTGTTCAGATTGTATTATGGGCATTTTACAGCTATCTGGAATTGCCAATGCTGATGTTTGCCACCTCTGCCGTGGTAACCGCTTTGCTGTATCATGGGATTCAGATGGAGGAAGAAACCGGACTTTCCAGAAAAGCAGTGTTTTTTGCCGGAATCCTGATCCCCTTTTTCCTGTCCCTATTGATTACGATTGGATGCTTAATTCGATATCCGAATCTCACTTTGCTGGGAGCAAATGCGGATGAGGTTTCTCCTATGACAGAGCTGATTGCTTTGTTTTCTGCTCGTTTATTGATCAATGGGGTATTGCTTTTGCTGTTTGCTTTGGCAGATGCTTTTTATCTGCGCGGAAAACATAAAAAATCAAAGCAGTCTGCTGAGGCTGAAACATGAAAAAGCGCAGTTTTATTTTTGTATTTGGAGTTTTTTCCTTGCAGATTATCACATGGGGGATATTTTGCAGTGATCTGCTTTTCATCAAACCCTTGTTTTTTGTGTTCTGCTTGCTGTTATTCTTTGGAATGTTTGGTTTGCTGTTATATCAAACCAATATGTTCCATGAAACGATCGGGCAGCTTGGTGATTGGATCAAGCATATGCTGCCGGCATTGCTTCTTTCTTTTCTGATTGGTGCAGCAGATCTCTTGTTATGGTATGTACTGCTGCAAAATTTCGAATACAGTTTGTTTTGGCTCGTTGTTTGTTTGTGTATGCTGTTTACTGCATTGACCATCGTGTTTGCGATGGGCGCTGCCATGACATTGTTGTATCGTGAAAAGAAGGAATAGTTTGTTTTCATATTATCAAAAGAGATTTTTCCCTTGATCATTATGAAAAAAATAACCTGAGAAGATCAGCTTCTTCTCAGGTTATTCTCTCTATCAAGAGGATGCGATAAGATAAAATAAGAGCTTGTCTTTCATCAATCACCGAAGGAAACACCAATGCGCTTTGCGGTTTGTACCAGCTGATCCTTAGGATCGACAAATTTTGTCAGACCGGCAATATCCTCCAGCTTATTTGCAGTAACTTTTCCATTCACCATAGCAACGGTTTTGCCGTATTTTTCCTGCTGGATCAGCTTTGCGGCATGTACGCCGAATTTGGTTGCCAGCAGTCGGTCATAAGCACTGGGAGAACCACCACGCAGCATATGACCCGGAACACATATTCTGGTATCGATGCCGGTTCCTGCTTGTATCTGTGCCGCAATACGAGAGGTTGCGGTAATAATACCTGCTTCTTCACGCTTCTTAGCACGATCCTTTTTCTTAAGCTGTGCTTCTTCCTTATCAAATGCGCCTTCTGCCACTGCAATAATAGAGAAGGATTTTCCGCTTGCGGTACGCTTCATAACCGCTTCACAGACTACATCGATATCATAAGGAATTTCGGGGATCAGAATAATATCCGCACCGCCTGCAATACCTGCATGAAGTGTCAGCCAGCCGGCCTTATTGCCCATGATCTCACAAACCAGAATACGGCTATGGGATGCTGCCGTAGTATGCAGACGATCAATGGCATCAGTAGCAATATCTACTGCACTATGAAAACCAAAGGTCACATCGGTACCAAAGATATCATTATCAATGGTTTTGGGCAGACCGATTACGTGCAGACCTTCATCCGCCAGCAGCTTTGAGGTTTTATGAGTGCCGTTTCCGCCTAAAGTAAGCAGACAATCCAGTTTCTGCTTTTTATAGGTTTCCTTCATATTCTTGACTTTATCAACATTATCATTTCCGATAACGGTCATCATTTTGAATGGCTGGCGCTTGGTACCCAGAATAGTACCGCCCTGTGTTAGGATACCCGAAAAATCAGAGGGCTGCATTTCTTTGCACATATTATGGATCAGACCGTAATAGCCGTTGGAAATACCAATGATTTCTACCTGATCTTCTCCCATCATTTCAAAGCACGCCTTTGCGACACCACGGATGGTCGCATTCAAACCGGGACAATCGCCGCCGCTGGTTAAAATACCGATACGTTTTTTCATAATCGTATATTCCTTTCGGGAAAAATTCTGTTATTGCTTTCTATTAGGATTTCCACAAGAAGCGAAATTATCATGCAGTACTCTGCATGAAAATATTATACCAATATTTACTGTAATTGTCAATGGATTTTTGAACTATAAAACAAAAATTTACTGCAGTTTTCACAAATTTTTCACAGCGCTCTGTTATAATTCGTCTGATTATGGTATGATGAAAGTATGCCATAACAAATTGGAAGAATAACCGTTTGATCATACAGAAAGGAGATCAAAATGAAGCTATTGATTGTAGATGACGAAGAAAATATCCGTCGTGTTGTAAGAGAATATGCAGAATTTGAAGGTTATACCGTTGTTGAGGCTGAAGATGGTATGGATGCCGTTGCAAAAACTCGTACCGAGGAATTTGATGTGATCATTATGGATATCATGATGCCTCGTTTGGATGGTTTTTCTGCTTGTAAAGAGATCCGGAAGCAAAAAAATGTTCCGATCATCATGCTTTCTGCACGTAGTGAGGAATATGATAAACTGTTTGGCTTTGAATTGGGTGTGGATGACTATGTAGTCAAGCCGTTTTCTCCCAAGGAGCTGATGGCTCGTGTGAAGGCTGTCTGCAAGCGTGGAGATACCCGTCAGCAGGTACAGCAGAAAATGCAGTTTGAAGGTCTTTCGATCGATATGGCCGGGCGTGAGGTATATGTCGATGGTGTGCGCGCCAATATGACACCAAAGGAATATGATTTGCTGTTTTATTTGGTGCGCAATCGAGGTCTGGCATTAACGCGGGATAAACTGCTGGAAGAAGTATGGGGATATGATTTCTTCGGAGATGACCGTACTGTTGATACCCATATCAAGATGCTGCGCAATAGTTTAGGGGAATATCGCAAATTTATTGTTACCTTGAGAGGAATGGGATACAAATTTGAAGCATAAGCAGATATTGCCCAAACGCTTCAATATGCGTATGCACATCTGGTACTGGTTTGTGATTTTTATCATGGCAGTATTTGTATTGGTTTGGGTTTTTCAGATCCTTTTTTTACAGTATTTTTATGAAAGCATGAAAAAAACCGATATTATCCAATTGGCTGATACTATGCTTGCATCCTATGATATGCCGGATTTTAAGGATACGTATAACGAATTGGCTCTGGAAAATGAAATGTGCATTGAAGTACGGGATCGTTATGGCCGTGTGATATATTCCCAGGATGTTATGGGAATCAACTGTGTGATTCATGGCCTGGAAAATGAAACACTGAATATTATCCGATTGGTCAAACAGGATAATGATGGTGTCATTTATGGCAAGGAAACCAATCCTAAAACACAATCGGATATTATGATCTATGCTTCTGTCATCGGAGACCGTTCGGAACCGAAGGGATATCTGATTCTCAATACACCGCTGGTTCCTGTGACAGCAACCGTGAATATTCTGAAGCGGCAATTGCTTTCGATTACCTTTTTGCTGATCTTGCTTGCACTTATGATCACCTATGTTGTATCCAATCGGTTATCCCAGCCCATTGTGCAGATCACAAAACAGGCAGAACAGCTTGCGCATGGCAATTATGATATTGTGTTCAAAGGCGGCGGTTATTCCGAAGTGGATCGTCTTGCGCATACTTTGACCTATGCAAGCCGTGAGATCAATCGTGTAGATACCATGCAGCGGGATCTGATCGCCAATGCTTCTCACGATCTGCGCACACCACTGACCATGCTTAAGGCATATGCCGAGATGATACGGGATCTTTCGGGTGATAATCCTGTAAAGCGTGCGGAACATCTGGAGGTCATCATCGAAGAAACAGATCGGTTGACACTGCTTGTAAACGATATTCTGGATCTGTCCAAGCTGGAAAATGGCAGTATGACACTCAATTGCAGCAGCTTTGATATGGAACATCGGCTGACGGATATTGTAGAGCGATATCGGGGGCTCAGCGGCGTATCCGGATATCAGTTTGAATTACAGACCGATGGTGCGGCAGAAGTGTTCTGTGATGCAGGAAAAATCGAACAGGTGATCTGTAATCTCATAAACAATGCCATGAATTATTCCGGTGCGGATAAGTGTATTTTCATTACCCAAGAGCACGTTGCTGAAGGGATCCGTATTTCTGTACGGGATAACGGCGATGGCATGGATCAGGAAACATTATCTCATATTTTTGATAAATATTATCGCAGCGAAAACTATAAGCGTAAGGCGATCGGCACCGGTCTGGGACTGTCGATCGTGAAAGCGATCCTGCGGCTGCATAATTATACCTTTGGTGTGGATAGTACCGTGGGTGTCGGATCGACCTTCTGGTTTATTATTCACCAAGAATCGAAATCTTAACAGCATTTTGCCATAAGAAAGGGTGCTTCATGAAAATACGGTATTCGATTTCTGTATTGCTGTCTGCCGTGACAGCGATCCTGCTGCTTTCGAATCCTTGCGGGGCAGAAACAACGACCTCTGCTGAAACTACTGCTGTAACGGAAACCGCAGCGACTACCACGACAACTCGTCCCGTTCTTTCGGCATTGACCTATGAAATCAAAGATGAGGAAGCAACGATCTTATCCTTCTCATGGCTTAACGAGAGCATTGTAACCATACCGAAAGAAATCGAAGGATATCCGGTTACGAAAATTGCCAATTATGCTTTTCAATATTGTTATGCCGATGAAGTGATCCTTCCGGATACCATAAAAGAAATTGGTGAGCATTCCTTTATGGGTTGTGCCTATTTGCAATCTATTACCATTCCTGCGGATTGTACTACTATCGGATATTCTGCTTTTTCCGGATGTTCCATGCTAAAGACGGTAGTGATGCCCGAAACGGTATCGGAAATCGGATATGCAGCATTTTATGGCACACCGTTTATTGATGATCTTACCGACGAGTTTGTGATCTTAGGGGATGGCATTTTGTATGCTTACTGTGGTGAAAAAACAGATGTGACAATCCCTGATACCGTCAAAACCATCAATTATTATGCTTTTGCCGATCTTCAAACGCTCAAAAGTGTAACCATTCCTTCATCTGTTACCCATATTTTAGATGGTGCTTTCGATCATTGCATGGAGTTGGAAACCATTCGTCTTTCTTCTATTCCGGAGCATTTGCAGTTCGATGCGGTAGTGAATACCAAATGGTTTCGGGAAAGTAAAGAGGATTTTTTGATCTTAGGCGATATTCTGATTGCATATCGCGGACAGGATACAGAAGTTACTATCCCCGATGGCATCAAGATCATCGGACATTCGGCATTTGAAGGAAATCCTGTTATTACGACAGTGCATGTTCCTGAATCAGTAACACAGATCCGCCGTGCAGCATTTTATCGCTGCACCTCTTTGCAGGTAGTTACGCTGCCGGATTCTTTGCAGAAGATTGATGAGCTGGCGTTCTATTGCTGCAATACGCTCAAATATATCAATTTCGGTAAATCTCTGCAAGCTGTCGGAACGAAGGCCTTTGTTTCCTGTGATGTACTGGATTCCGTTATGCTGCCTTCAACCGTACAGACCATCGGTGAGCAGGCATTTGGATATCGCGAAAATCTGGAACAACAGGGTTCAACCTTTGAAAAAATCGATCCCTTTACGCTGTATTCCAATGCAGAAGCAGTGAAGCAATATGCTCATCGGGAAGCGATTCTTTGTAAACCATTGGCAAATGAAGAAATTACCAACACAAAACCGATCGTAACAACGACAACAACAAAACAAGGTGTCAATGCCGGCAATCCATTGCTTAACAAAAACTGGATCCTGCCTGCGGTTCTGGGTGGTGTTCTGGTGTTTTGTGCCGGCGGAGCCTTGCTGTTTCGCAGAAAGAAAACAAAATAACGTAATCTGCTCACGATGAATAAGAATAGGGATAATCGAATCATGACAATACATTGGAATCTTTCAGATATGCAGCCTGTTTTTGACCGCGCGCAAACCGCATCAAATTCAAAGGCAAAGGGAATCAGAAATCTTCTGATTACAATCGCGATTTTTTGTGCGGTGCTGTTGATCGGTCAGATAGCACAAATTATGACAATGATGTTTGCACAGATTGTTTTTGCTGTGCTCCCTTTTCATAACAATGCCTTGATCGAAGCGTTGAATGCACATGATGGTACAGTGCAAATGTTGTATCTGTGTGTGTTTGCAATTCTTATGGGTATTTTGTATTGTACCGTGTTTGAACGCCGCAGTATCCGCAGCTTGGGCTTTACCAAGCGATATGCTGTGACAGATTATCTCATCGGATTGATCGTCGGTGTTGCGATGATGGGTGCTTCCGTATGGATCGCATATCTGGGCGGTGGTCTGGAATATCGTGGGATGCAACTAAACGGGCAATGGGGTTTGCTGGCATTGTTTGTTGGCGGCTGGCTGATACAGGGATTAAGCGAAGAAGTATCGTTTCGTGGTTATCTGATGATAAGCCTCGGTACACGGCATCATCGCTGGACTGCTGTTATCGTCAGCTCGCTGGTATTTGCTGCGGCACATCTCGGAAACAGTGGGATCACCTTTTTTTCGATCTGCAATCTTACACTTTACGGGCTCTTTGCAGCCTTGTATTTCCTGCGATTTGACAATATCTGGGGTATTGGTGCCATTCATTCCATGTGGAACTGTGCACAGGGTAATCTGTTTGGCATCAAGGTCAGTGGTATGGATATCGGTACAACCGTGTTTTCTTTCGAGCAGACTGCCGGTAAAACATGGCTTCATGGCGGCAGCTTTGGCTTGGAAGGCGGTGCCGCTGTGACCATTGTATTGGTATTTGGATGCTTGCTTTTGCTGTTGATTCCTCAGCGAAAGCCGGTAATGGCAGCATCTCCTGCAGCCACAACGCCGAATCCGTAGAGATCGTATGTGATGAGCGCATAAAAAAGCGCTCTCGCATTATGTCGAGAACGCTTTTTTGTAATCTGATCGAGTTACATACTGTGACCGTTCAGCCGGATGGCAGCACGTGCTTTGGTTACGATCGTTTTGTCATTTTCATAAGTCAGAAGATTGTTTGCGTGTACAATGTCTACCCAGCGAATTTCAGAGATCTCTTCAACCTGTCGGTTAAAATCATAATTCTTTGCCCGAGCCAGAAAATATACCACGATTTTCTGTGTATCCCGTTTGGGAGAATACGAAACGGTTTCCCGAAAGGTCTGATCAATGATAACATCCAGACCGGTTTCTTCTTTGATCTCACGATGTGCAGTCTCGACTTCTGTTTCCTCGCCTTCCACATGACCCTTGGGGAATGACCAATGGCCGCTGTTGACATGCTTGATCAACAGAATCTCAATATTGCCGTGAAATCGTCGATAGACAATTGCGCCGCAGGATTTTTCATGCAGCATTTGTATGATCCTTTCCTTCAAAAAATAACGGTAGCTCTTGTTAATCATATTATATCACAAACTCCTTGATTTGTAAACCCTTTTTCACCATTTCCGATGATAATCCATAAAGCGCGGGATTTCCGCAGAAAGGACAAAATTATGTTACATCAATCATCCGCAACCGTAAAAACCGCATTTCGTGCCGCAGATATTCTGCTGCCTAAGCAGGAGTATCGCACGAAGGAATGGGCAGTTTGTGCCTGTGACCAGTATACCGGTGAGCCGGCTTATTGGGCCGAAACCGAACAGATCGTTGGTGAAAAGCCTTCGACTTTGCGTCTCATTTTGCCGGAACTGTATCTGGAAGAGCCGGATGTGGCAGATCGCATTGCTGCCATTCAAAAGACGATGCAGAAATATTTGCAGCAGGGACTCTTTGAAGAATGTGCTGATGCAATGATCTATGTGGAAAGAATCCAGAGTGATGGTCTTTGCCGTGCCGGACTCATTGGTGCCATTGATTTGGAGCAATATAATTATGAAAAAGGTTCGCAGTCTCCGGTACGTGCTACGGAAGCAACAGTTGCCGAGCGAATTCCTCCGCGTGTACGGATTCGTACCGGTGCTCCTGTGGAGCTGCCGCATATTATGATTCTGCTGGATGATGTTCAGCGTGCTGTGATTGAGCCTTTCGCAGCGCAGACCGATGCTATGCAGAAGGTATATGATACGGCGCTGATGCAGGGCGGCGGTTCCATTCGCGGCTGGCTGGTGCCGAAAGCAGAGCAGCAGCGGATCTTGGCAGCATTGGAACGCTTAGGTGATCCTTCCGTTTTTGCAGAGAAATATCAGCTTCCTATGGGCACTGCTCCGCTGGTATATGCAATGGGTGACGGTAACCATTCTTTGGCAACGGCTAAGGCTTACTATGAGCAGTGGAAAAAGGATCATCCCGATGCAGATACCGAAACCTGTCTGCCTCGGTATGCTTTGGTTGAACTGGTCAATCTCCATAGCCCTGCATTGCAATTTGAGGCGATCCACCGGATTTTGCTGGAAGTCGATGCGGATCAGCTGCTTGCTGATATGATCGCGGCACTGGAGCTTCGTACTGATTCCGATGCACAGCAGCAGATGGATATCATCATAAACGGAACCAAAACCAGATATGGCATTCATAAACCGACTTCTAATCTGACTGTTGGCAGTGTACAGCAGTTTTTAGATGCTTGGCTTGCAGAAAATGGCGGTAAGATCGACTATATTCACGGTGCTGATGTTGTGGAGCGTCTGGCAAAGGCAGAGCGCAGCATGGGAATCCTGCTGCCTGATATGCAAAAATCAGAGCTGTTCCCCACAGTCATTGCGGATGGTGCATTGCCGCGAAAGACCTTCTCAATGGGCCATGCGGCTGACAAGAGATTCTATATGGAATGCCGTCGAATTGAGAAAGAATAAGTAAAGAAAACGCATTTCCTCTGTTTTTGAGAGGAAATGCGTTTTTCGTGTCTAACAGGTTCCTCCTTCTGCATATCCTCTACAAAAGGAGGGAATACTATGAACAGAAAGAACGGCAAACGGATCTTTGTTGCACTTTGGTTATGCTCGACAGCCTTTGGCTGTGCTTTGATGGTTCACTATGTCGTACCGTGGATGCAATCTGTACAACTGGGTGATGGTGATACCTATGCATCAGAAGCCCCGATGTATCACTTTTCTCAGGAGGTAGATGACGTTCTCCTTTATAACTGGACACAAGGCGCAGGTGCACAGGCAGAGGCCCCTGCCGGTTCTGTACAGGCATCTGATGTTATGATACAGGAAAGCGATGCTTCTGTTTTGCTGCATGATGCAAAGCCTTATCCCACAGAGCGCATTCTGGATGACGGTACCATTGTAGAAACCCATTATGGGATTCAGAATGGCACGCAGTTTTTGAATCTTGATATTGCCGGACAGGTTCGCAATTGCACGGATTGGAACAATACACAATTGCTTGCCGAAAGCCGTATTGCACCGGATCTTCCGCTGAAAGCTGATGGGACACCTATGGTGCTGATCTATCATACCCATACCACGGAAAGCTATGAATTGATAGACCGTTCCGGTGTGGATGACTCCTTCAATTATCGCACTACAGATCCCACAAAGAATATGGTGAGAGTCGGTGAGGCCATTGCAGAACAGCTAAGTGCTGCAGGAATCGGCGTGATTCATGCCAAAGAAATCCATGATTATCCGGTCTGGAGCGGCAGCTATACCCGCAGTGCAAATACCATCCAATCCATTTTGAAGACAAATCCGAGCATTTGTATTGCATTGGATGTCCATAGAGATGCCATTTCCAATGATACGACTGTATATGCTCCTGTTGCTGAGATTCAAGGGAAAAAAGCAGCGCAGATTATGATCATTTCCGGTTGTGATGACGGTACACTGAATATGCCGGAATATCGCCGCAATTTTCATCTGGCAAGCCGGATTCAGCAAACCATGGAAGCGAATTTTGCAGGACTTACTCGTCCGATTCTGTTTGATTATCGTAAGTATAATCAGGATCTGACCCATGGCAGCTTGCTGATTGAGGTGGGCTCTCAGGGCAATACCATGGAAGAGGCTCGTTATGCAGGTGAATTATTCGGAAAAGCACTGCGAGAAACGATTCTTGCTTTGATACGAGAAAGAGAGGTTTGATTCTGCTGTGAGATGGAAAGGAAAAAAGCGAAAAATAAAAGCCGCTTGTATGGCGGCTTTTGTATATCTGGCAGGACTTGCTCTTTGTATTGGGATCTTGCGTGCTGCACAGCAGACCAGACAGATTCTGTATGGCGGTGAAACTGTGATGGTGCAGATGACGCAGATACAGGAAGCGAAAGATGCATCGGAAGCATATCAGATCACTTTTGGTGGCGGAGAATGGGTATGGAAAATTTATATCCCTGAGAAAAGTTATGCTGCTGTTATTGCAGAAAAACTGCCGCCCGGTATGACGAAAGCACTCTTTCGATTGCTTTGTGTAGCAGAAGAACTTGTGAATCAGACAACAGAACGAATCCAGTTGCGGTTTTCAGATGCCATTTGAGTATAATAATGATTCAGCTCTCCTCGATAGATCAGCTTTGCAGCAGGCAAATGACGCAGATCTTCCGGAGAATACAGCGAAGCAGGTTTTTCAAGAGAAACATCGCACTCCTGCAGCATATAGGCAACAAACTGAGAACACACAAACTTATTGCGCAGCTCTCGTTCAATTTGCAGCAGCACACTGCACAGTCCTGTAAGGCTATAGGAATATTCCTTGCGGCAAGCAAGAAAATGTCCGATTTGTTCCATGCAATGCCGATATTGTTCTTCTGTCACAGGAATCTCATAGATCTCACAGGGGATATCATCAAAGCGTCCGAACGTTCCTTGCCCGATCAATTCCTCATTGAAGGTGGCGGGCAATGGAATTGCAGGATAGTTTCGGCAAAAACTGAAAAGCTGCTGCAAAGAAATATCCATTGCGATGGATGCGTGAGAATAAGGCTTTCTTGTTATCACACGGATAAAACGGGCGATATTTGTATCTGTGCGCGTCAGGACGATATACAAATAACGCTGATTCGCAGAGCTTGGCTGATTGATTGTCTGCCATTGCGTTGTATTCATCACAGCTCACAGTCCTTTCTTTTTCAATTCACTTTGTCCATCGGGGAAGTGGATGGAATCAATCATGTTTTTAGTCAAAATGCCATATATTTTTTGAACGTACAGAAAATGCTTGCAATTTTTGCTGCTTTCTGATATAATGATTCATGTAGCGATACAATGCGCCTGTAGCTCAGCTGGATAGAGTGTCAGACTCCGACTCTGAAGGTCGTGCGTTCGAATCGCATCAGGCGTACCAAGCTTTATGATAACGCTCCGCAAAAGGGGGCGTTATTTTTTTATCCATGAATCGTTGTTTATGCCGCTGCATCAGATCAAGCGGCAGAATGTGCAGGAAGGGGGTATAGGATGCAGCTGCGCATGTTGGCTTTGCTGCACAAGAAAACGTGCGTTTTATAAACCCCTTCCATTACAATGCTGCGGTGATTATTCGGCTGTACCTTCGCCGGATGCAAACTGGCTTTCGTGGCGGGTAAAGAAATCGGTGCGGGGTGGCAGGAACTTGAGCGCATGATTTTCATCGGTGAAGTAGGTCAGTGGCTCGAAAATCGTATCCCAAGACCAGATGCGGTCATCTACCTGCAAATATTCCTGCAGCTTTGCGGTACCGATAGGAGCAATGGGATGCAGCAGAATGCCGGCAATACGGATGATATAGAACAAATTGCTTAAGATCTGTTCCAGCTCCTCCTTCGGACGATCCGATTGTGTGCCGCCCAATACCTTTGCCATATATTTGCTGCCGTTTCGGATATAGCTGTCCAGTACATAAATGCACTGATGAAAAGCAAACTTTGACATATGACGTTCATATTCCAACACAGCTTTTTTGCCTTCTGCCAGAATTTTTTCTTCCGGAGATTTTGCAGGCAGAATTCCGCTCAGTTCATTCTGTGTAGTATAGAATGCGGTACGAATCATACGGTTATAGACATTGGAAAGCAACAGACCATCCTTTACCACAGGATCGGCATCCTCAGGTTTGGCATCGGGATTGAACGGCTTCGGCATAAAGCTTACAGAACGCTGACCTAATCCAAGACCAAGCCAGTGCATACGAAGCTGTTCGGGAGTATAATAATCGAGCAGGTCATCTGCCATTGGCGGCTTTTCTGCACCGGAGCTGGATGCTTTTTTATCTAAAAACAGAATATGGTGATTGGCAACGATAACAGGAAGCTGCAATTCTCCATCGGCAGGATCTGCTGTTTTTTCTGCAGATGTCTGCTGTGCCATCCACATGGCGGGTTCGGCAATGCCATAGAAATAGATGTTATCTTGTCCGATGAACTGATATACGGTTGCATCCTTGCTGCACCAATATTGCTTCCAGTCTTCGCGGGATCTGCCGCACTGTTCCAGATAGGTCTGAGTAAAGGAGATCGGTGCCCACAGCGACTCCGGCCATACCCAAACTGTCAATCCCTGTGCACCTTCCAGCTCGGGAGCAGGTACGCCCCACTCAATATTACCGGTCAGACGGAAGGGAACCAGTGTTTTGCCGGTACGAAACCGGATCTTGTTTGCAGTCAGGATCCGACATGCTTCATCACAATCTGTAAGCGTAGTAAACTCGATCGTGAAAGACGGCTTTTTGGCTTCCTCATAATACTGATGTGCCGGCATGGAATCCTTCAGAGACAGATACAGCGACTCAAATTCACGCTTGACATAAATGACAGGCGGTTTTAAGAACTCTGCGATCGTCTTGTGCACAACAGGCCGCACATCCTTGCGCTTCTTCAATGACTCTACCCATTCCAGCATCAGTGCTTCGTAATCACGCAGTTTGAAATACCAGTTGGTCACGGGACGCATGGTAGGTGTTTCGCCGGTCAAAGTACTCACCGGCTGCAGCAGATTTTCAGGCATATACTGATGACCCAGATCGCATTCATCGGCATAGCCCTTTTCTGAGGTACAGCCCTCTACAGGACATTTGCCCACAACCTGTCTGCCATTCAAAAACACACCGGCTTTCTCATCATAGAACTGTTGTGTGGTGATCTGATACAGTTGACCTTTTTCATAGAGTGCATTCAGAAATTCCAGTGTAAACTCTGCGTGGATTTCTTTGGAACGGCCAAGACCGGAGGCTGCGAACAGATTGGGTGCAATTGCATAAGCTGCAAGCGTATCCTTTTGCTTCTGATGATTGCGTGCAACAAATTCCTCCAACGTGCCTTCAAACAGGCCGCCTGCTACCTTCTGACGCCATCCTTCTGCAATGGGCGAGCCATAACAATCGGTACCGGATACAAAAATTACATTTTCATTGCCAATGCGATCCCGCAGAAATCTTGCATAGGTATCGGCAAATACCAGCATACCGCCGACATGTCCGAAATGCAGCTCTTTGTTGCCATAGGGCATACCGCCGGTGACGACTGCTCGCTTCGGAAATACCGGGCGGGGAATTTCGAATTGTTTATGATTCTCATTAGGGTTTTGATGAGACATAGATACAAGACCTTTCCATCTAAGATGTGTGAGCATACTGCTCTTAATATAACAGTATAGCACAAACAAGTGAAAAAATCAAGCGTTCTAAGCGATTTGGGCAGGTTTTTCCTGCTGCGAACAATAAATTGGCTTCGGCAGCTTCTCTTTCTCGCAGTCCGGAGAAAGGCGTGCGATTTTTTAGGACTCCGGATGACAGAAGGTCATTTTCAGATGTTCGCTTCTTGCAATGTGATCTCTATCGTTGAGCCGGGCGACAGATGTTTTGCTTCTTTGATAATGGGTGCGATGCTGTCGATCGAAGAGAGATTTTTATGTATTCCACTATATTGATCGATGGCTCTTACTAAGGTATACGTACCCGACACAATGGTGTCACCGACTTTGTACATACCGCTTTGTGCTGTCTGCTTTCGTTTTTGACTTTCCTTTGATCCTGTATATAAAAGAAACAGCAGTAATGCAGTGATGCTCATGAGTATCACGATTACGATGGTGCCGGCAGAGACCGGTTTTTTCTGTGTTTTCTGTGGCTGCAGCATTTCCGGATTGCTGTAGGCAGACAGCATATCATGCCGCATGCCGCAAACAGGACAGCAATCTCCATTTTCCCATGTTGTTGCGCATTGCTTGCAATTTTTCATTGGAAAGTTCCTCCAATCAAATTGTTACAATGATTATATCACAGAATCCTCCTGTTTGCAAGAACAGAGAAAAAAAGACTGTCCCTGTACAGGGACAGTCTTTTGTAGTTCATCAGTTGATGATGGTCTTTTCGGTTTCCTTGTCGAACAGGTGGATCTTTTCTGCGTCAAAGACAACATCGATCTCATCCTGCGGACGAGCAGTAGACTTGGGAGATACACGAGCGGTGATCGGAATACCCTCGCAGGTGAGGTACAGATAGGTCTCTGCGCCCATCAGCTCGGTGATCTCAACGCTGCACTTAACGATACCGGTGGTAGCGTTAGCCAGATACTGCGGCTCATCATGTACATTCTCAGGACGGATACCCATGGTAACTTCCTTGTCGATGTAGTGCTCGAGATCAGGAGTAACCTTGCTCTGAGGAAGAACGACTTCGTACTTTACGCCTCTGGTAGACTTGGTATCGTTGGAACCGAACTGTACAATGTACTGGCCCTCACGATAGAGGAGCATTGCATCGATGAAGTTCATCTGAGGAGAACCCAAGAAGCCTGCAACGAACTTGTTGCAAGGAGTATCATAAAGGTTCTGAGGAGTATCGATCTGCTGAATGAAGCCGCCCTTCATAACAACGATACGATCGCCCATGGTCATAGCCTCAGTCTGATCGTGAGTAACGTAGATGAAGGTGGTGCCCAGACGCTTGTGAAGCAGAGAAATCTCGGTTCTCATCTGTGCACGGAGCTTAGCGTCCAGGTTGGACAGCGGCTCGTCGAGCAGGAATACCTGAGGATTACGAACGATAGCACGGCCCAGAGCAACTCTCTGACGCTGACCACCGGACATAGCCTTCGGCTTTCTGTTGAGCAGAGGAGTCAGATCCAGGATTCTGGCAGCTTCCTCAACCTTACGGGCGATCTCATCCTTCGGCACCTTGCGGAGCTTCAGACCAAATGCCATGTTATCAAATACTGTCATGTGCGGATACAGAGCGTAGTTCTGGAATACCATTGCGATATCACGATCTTTCGGAGCGATATCGTTTACGAGGCGGTCGCCGATATACAGCTCACCCTCAGAGATCTCCTCCAGACCTGCGATCATACGCAGAGTGGTGGATTTACCACAGCCGGAAGGTCCGACCAAAACGATGAATTCCTTGTCGCGGATCTCCAGATTTACATCGGAAACCGCAACAACGCCACCGGGGTACTTTTTGTAGATTCCCCGCAGAGATAGACTTGCCATTCTCCTGTCCTCCTAAAAAATTCAAATTTATCAAGCAAAGCTGTTTTTGGCGAGCTGCCGCAAACGCTTTGCAAGTATGCGCCTGACCGCATACTAAATTGAAACAAAATGAAATCAGCGTGTGGACATCCGTACACATCTGCGCATAGATCCACTACTACAATCATACCAGATTTTTTGCCACAGGTCAAGACTAGAAATGCCCAAACTTACAAGCAATTGTTTATCCAATATGACGAATGTTTTTGTTGACAAATCGTGGAAATTGTTAGAAAGTTCGTTTCTTTCAACATCTCGGATACTTCTTTGTCAGAAATGACAACATACTCTCCCGGTGCAAGATCCGGGGGTAAAGGCAGGTTACCGATCTGGATTCGCTGCAATTGTTCCACGTGATTTCCCAATGCGGCAAACATTCGTTTGACCTGATGATACTTACCTTCATGGAGGCCGAGCAGAGCGATTTTGGGTGCAATAGCGGCATATTGTGCCGGAAGACAAGGCTCCGGTTCGCCATGTGTTTCCAAAGTGATGCCTTCTGCAAAGGCGGCTTCGTAGTAGGTCTCGACAGGATCACGCAGCTGAGCGAGATAATATTTTGCTATATGTGATTTCGGTGCGAGCATCTGATGAGACAGGGCACCGTCATCGGTGATCAGCAGAAGACCAGTTGTATCCAGATCCAGTCTGCCGCTGGGGAATAATCCGGGGAATCGATGTTCTGATGCCAGCAGATCCAGTACCGTGGTCTGACGACGATCGGAGCAGGCGGTCAGTACGCCTGCGGGCTTATGCATCAGAAAGTAATGAAACTGCTGATATTGCACCGGTTTTCCGTCCAGTGATATGCTGTCCTCATCGGGATCAACGGATGCATCCGGCTTTCGCTGTACGGTGCCGTTTACTGCAACTGCACCTTTCCGTATGGCAGTCTGCGCCTCTTTTCTGGAAAGTGTAGTTTGTCCCGACAAAAAGCGGTCCAATCGCATGAAACGGCTCCTTTCTGTTGCTGCTGTTTTTGCATAGACAGCGTATCGTATGCATAAGATATCATATTCATTCTGTTTTGGGGAGAGAGGTTGATTTGAGTGAACTATCGCAGAAAACATCGCATGATTCGTCTGCTTTGTGCAATAACGATTACGGCGGCAATGACTCTGCTGTATCGGCATACACCGCAGCAGACTCCACAGTCCACTGAGATTCTGTTGGCAACTGCCGAAGCGCGTGAGGGATGGTTGAATCTATGCGGATGGGCAGTTACGCTTGTATCGGCGTCTCCGATGCAGATACCGACGGTATGGAATACAGAAATCGGGCAGCGCTGGCTGATGCTGCAAGGCAAACAAGGTCTTTCGCCGGAGGATCATGCCGGTGAAGCTGCGACCCGATATTGCTATCATATTGAAAATATCGAAGCTGAGGGCATGGTGGCAGATGCCTGGTATGCCGAGCTGGTGCTTTGCGGAGATCTTTTGGTTGGCGCGCAGGTTTATTGTGCTGCATCGCCGGATTCAATTCAAAGTGTACGCTGACCGACAAACAGTTATTGATGCAGTTCGCTGATCACGCGGACAAAGTCATCTACATCAGAAAATGCTAGATAAACTGAAGCAAAACGCACATAGGCGACTTCATCGATCTCACGCAGCCGTGCCATGACCATAGAGCCGATGGTATCGGGAGAAACCGTTGGTGACATTTCAGCAGCAAGCTCTGCTTCGATCTCATCCACCATACCTGTGACGGCTTCCATCTGGACAGGACGCTTTTTAATGGCAGAATAGATGCCGGCGATCAACTTGTTGCGATTAAATGGCTCGAAAGTGCCATCACGCTTTGCGACCATCAGCAGTGGCCGTTCCACAGCTTCAAAGGTGGTAAAGCGTTTATTGCATTTGAGACAGTGGCGACGACGGCGTTTTCTGCCCTCAATGGAACGGGAATCGACTACCTTGCTGTCATCGTGTCCGCAAAAGGGGCAACGCATATCAAACAGCTCCTTTCTGCAAAGACATAAAGGATCATGGCTTGGCGCGGGAAATGAGCCGGTTGATCCGCTGCCAATCTTCGCTGAGATCCTGTACAGAATCAAAGGCTTCCCGATACAGTTCCAATGTAATATCGCCTTGATATGCAATACGATGCAGCTGTGTCAGAAAAGGTACAACAGCAAATCTGCCCTTTCCGATGCGCAGACAGTCGCCCAATGGGCCATGATCGCTGAGATGGATATGGGCGATATGCTTGCCGATCGACTGAATCGCTTCCATTGGATTCATTCCGGCGCGAACCGCCTGTTTTATATCAAGCGTGATTGCTGCGTCATCGCCCAGAATCCTGCAGAATTCCTTCAGAAACTTCAGGTTCTGGCTTTCATAGCGATGCACATTTTCCTGCGTCACCGTAATGCCGAACTGCTTGCCCAGCTCCGAGAGCATAGCAAAGCGTTCACAGTAAAATGCGATATTTTTACAGGTGCCGAGCTGTGTGCCATGCAGAATCGTGATGGCCGCACCCAATGTGGCAGTTGCTTCAAAAATATGCTTTGCCTGTTCTAAAAAATCGGTGTATCGTCGGGTATATGCAGAAAAGAGCATATGCCCCTCGCTTGGTGCGGTCCATGGATGGACTGCGGTACATACTGTACCAAACCGATTGCAGAGCTCACGAAGATCGTGGATATATACAGGCGTTGCTTCAGAGGGAGCATTGAGAAAAATCTCAACATTCTGCACGCCGGCAAGACACAAATCATAAAGCGCATCTTCCGTTGGCTTCGGGAACAGACAAGCGGTGGATACTGCTGCCTGCATGAAAATCCCTCCTTTGCGGATGCTCCGATTCGCAGGAGCATGAAAACACTTATTTATCATAACACAAAGCACCCTGCAAATGCAAGGTGCTTTGTAGAATTTTGTAGATAGTGACAAGGATTAGACAGTAGATCCAAAGGATTTGTATCAGAACGCTTATGCTTTTTTGCTTCTGGTTTTCCAAGTAACCCACAGCATAGGCGCAACACAGAGGGAAGAATAACAACCTGCGAGCATACCGGCGATCATAGGAATACTGAAGCTGAGGATCGAACTCAGGTTGCTGATGGCTGCCACAATAGTAACGATCAGCAATGCACCGATTGTTGTAATAGAGGTACGCAGCGTACGGCGCATGGTCTGGCTCAGAGAAGTATTGACAAGCTCTGTGATGGGCGCTTTGGACATCAGCTTCTGGTTTTCACGGATACGGTCGTAGATGACGATGGTATCGTTTACGGAATAACCCAGGATCGTCAAAATAACTGCCATGAAGTTGGAATCGATTTCAAAGCCGCAGATTACAAACGCACCAAATACGATGCAGAGGTCATGCAGCAGCGTGATAACCGCGAATACACCGGCACTCCAACCGGAGATCCTCTTGAATCGCCATGCAATATAAAGAATCAATATGATTGCGGCGAAAATAGCTGCAACGATACATTTTGCAAAGAACTGCTTGCCGGATGCAGGGGCAATGTCATTGCACTCCAGCAATTCGATCTTTGCATTGGGATATTGCTCAGACAATGTCTTGCTGAGTTCGTCCTGAAGCTCGACATCAAAGGGCTTATCCATGCTGAAGGAGATGGTGAAGCTGGTTGTATTTTCGCCGGTGAAGGTTTCACCAAGCTGTGCCTTGGCAGAAACGCCGAGGGTATCGGAAACGAGCTTTGTCAGATCGGCTTCGGAAATTGTACCTTCATAGGAGTAGGTTGCAATGGTGCCGCCTTTGAACTCAATGGATACGCCTACGCCAAACAGAAAGCTGGAGATGAGCGTGCAGACAATGAGAATGGCGGAAATCATGAAGAAGACCTTGCGCTTTCCGCAAAAATTGCGGATCTTCACATTCTGTGCAATAGAGGTTGTATTAGCATTCTTACTCATTTTTCAGCACCTCCGTAAAGCTTTCTGTTCTGCAGTCCTTTGAACTTGGAAAGGGAGGTCAGCATCAGACGAGAGGCCAGAACGCCCATGATGAAGTTGAAGAATACACCGGTCAGCAGGGTGAAGCCGAAGGAATAGATTGTACCCTCGGTGGATACACCAAACCAGCGGAACAGGAAGCTGAAGCATTGTGCAAAGAAGCTGCCGGATACACCAAATGCACCCATCAGGATCACCGCAACAATGATAACGGTCATGTTACCATCCAGAATGGAGGAGAAAGAACGCTGATAGGCAGATTTCAATGCCGATTCAAGGCTCTTGCCCAGATGCAGCTCTTCCTTGATGCGTTCGGCGGTGATGATATTACAGTCAACGCCCATACCGATTGCAAGAATGATACCTGCGATACCGGGGATCGTCAATGTATTGGAATCGTGGAAGCCGAACCAGCCGGAGATGACTGCCAATGTGCCGGCGATCTGTCCGATCAGAGCAATGGATGCCACCATGCCGGGCAGACGATACAGAATGATCATGTAAATGCTGATGAGGATCAGAGCGATAATGCCGGAGAGGATCATTGCCTGCAGAGCACCGGTACCCATGCTGGGGGAGATGGTCTTAAAGGTTTCGGTCTGCAGATTGAAGGGCAGTGCACCGCCATTGATCTTATCAGCAAGTGCCTTTGCCTCATCATAATCCATGTTGCCGGAGATGCTTGCGATGCCGCCGCTGATCGCTTCGTTTACAGTGGGGCAGGAAATACACTCATTATCCATCCAGATCGAGATGACATATCGTGCGCTGGATGTGGATGTGGTATCCAGATAAGCGCTGTCCTTGTTAACGGCTGCCTGTGTTGCATTGGCAAAGGTGTCTTTGGCAGTATCGTTCAGCTGCAGGCTGACACTATAATAAGATGTCATATTGCCGCTTTCGTCGGTCTCGGGAACAACATACGCTTCGGTTACATCGGTACCCTCAATGATAACCGTACCGCTGGGAGTGACATTTACGGTGCCGTCATCCTCGGTGGTGGTGGTGTATTGATAGCCCTTGCGGAATTGCAGCTGTGCAGTATCGCCAAGCTCGGCAACGGCTGCTTCAGGATCAAAATCCTTTTCGCCGCTCTGCCACGGGAAGCGAACGATAACTTTATCGTTGCCTTCGTCCATGTAGACTTCGTAGTCGCTGATGCCCAGCATAACCAGACGGGATTTCATAACCTCTTGGATCGCTTCGAGCTGTGCTGTGGTTGCGTCAGTGTCATCGTCTTCGGGAGCAAAGGTAACGTCTACACCGCCCTGAATATCAATGCCGAGTCGGATATCCTCAAGACCTTTAATGTATACGGTGGTCAGATCACCATATTGCATTTTGAAGCCGAAGATGGTCGAGGCGGCATAGGCGATGATGAGAATGAACACGATGAAGAAAACCGGTTTTTTGATCTTCACTGTCAAGCCTCCTTATTCTTTAACGGATACAGTACGGGGAGGATGCTGCATTTGGGCATAGCTCTCCCTATACTGAAAAGTACATTTCATTATAGAGCATTTTGCAAAAAATGTCAAGCGTTTTCGTCTGATTTTCATTTTTTTGCAAAATGACCGGAGAATCAGACGGTCAGTTCTACGTCTGCTGCAGATTCTGCATCACGCAGTACCGGCGCAATGCATTCTGCAAGGAATTCTTCCACCTGCTGCACGCTTCTTCCGGTATAGTTTGCAGGATCGAGCTTTTTTTCCAGATCTTCAGCGGTTACGCCGAAAATCGGATCAGCTGCAATACGCTCGCAAAGATCGTTTTTCAGACCCTTCTGCTTGACTTCGGCACCGGCTGCCATGGAATGAACTCGGATCTGCTCATGCAGCTCCTGGCGATCTCCGCCGCGGGCTGCCGCATCCATGATGATGTTTTCGGTAGCCATAAAGGGCAGTTCTGCCATAACACGCTGACGGATCACGGCAGGATAAACGACCATGCCGCTGGTTACGTTCATCATAATATTCAGAATGGCATCTGCTGCAAGGAAGCCTTCGGCAACGGCAATACGCTTATTGGCAGAGTCATCCAGTGTGCGCTCAAACCATTGAGTGCCTGCGGTCAGCGCCGGATTGAGGCAATCTACAATCAGATACCGTGCCAGTGCGGTGATGCGCTCGGAACGCATGGGGTTGCGCTTGTAAGCCATTGCGGAAGAACCGATCTGTCCCTTTTCAAAAGGCTCCTCCATTTCCTTAAAGGATTGGAGCAGACGCATATCGTTGGCAAATTTCATGGCGGATTGTGCAATGCCGGAAAGCACATCCAATACCTGTGCATCTACCTTGCGGGAATAGGTCTGGCCGGAAACCGGAACGATGGCATCGGATGCAAAGCCCATTTCTACGGCGATCTTCTGCTCCATAGCGCGGATCTTTGCGCTGTCGCCGTGAAACAGCTCCATGAAGGAAGCCTGTGTACCGGTAGTGCCCTTGGAACCTAACAGCTTCATTCTTGCAATGCGGGTATCCAACTCTTCCAGATCCATCAGCAGCTCGTTCATCCAGAGTGTTGCGCGCTTACCGACTGTGGTGAGCTGTGCAGGCTGACAGTGTGTATAAGCAAGACAAGGCTGTGCCTTCCACTCTTCGGCAAATTTTGCCAGATTCCCCAAAACAGTGATCAGTTTTTTGCGGATCAGCTTTAATGCATCCCGCATAATAATAATATCGGTGTTGTCGCCTACGTAGCAAGAGGTTGCACCGAGATGAATGATGCCCTTTGCGTTGGGACAGGCAAGACCATAGGCATAAACATGAGACATGACATCATGGCGGCATTCCCGTTCACGGGCAGCTGCCGCTTCGTAATCGATATCATTGATGTGCGCCTCCAGCTCCGCTACCTGCTCTGCGCTGACCGGCAGACCCAGTTCGTGCTCGGCACGGGCAAGTGCGACCCAAAGCTTACGCCATGTGGTGAATTTTTTGTCGGCAGAAAAAAGATACTGCATCTCCTTGCTGGCATATCGGGTGCAGAAGGGGCTTTCATAGCTGTGCATGGTGTTGGTATCCATTCTTGATATACGCATCCTTTCAAAAGAAAATGAGCATTTTGCTTCAAGCTAACATTATAACATAGCATTTGGGGATTGTCAATGCTTACAACCGAAAACTACGCTGAATTCACGGCATATTTCATACTTGATGAAAGGGCAAATCACTAAAATATCCAGTAACAGCACAGGCGATCAGGGAAAAATCGGCAAAGTATACAAAGATAGCGGTGCTCCCTTGACTTTTCCGTTTCCTTGGTGTATAATAACTGCTTGCAGGGTAGTATGCCGATTTGCAGGGCGTGATGCGGACTTGATTTTTGATGCCTTTGGCTGCTGTCCTTCCCAAGACCGTCGGAACGGTCTTTTATGATCTGAATACATTGTATTGTATATACACAAGAGAAAAGGAGTGACGTTTCCATGAAGAGAACATACCAGCCCAAAAAGCTGCATCGCAAGAAGGAGCATGGCTTCCGCAAGCGTATGGCAACTGCGAATGGCCGTAAGGTTCTGGCTCGCCGCAGAGCAAAAGGCAGAGCAAGATTGACTTATTGAGTCAGAAACGCTAGTAAAAGGGTCACAATGCGGTTTGTGACCCTTTTTCGATAGTGTCCGGAGATGCATCGGTATCTTTCGGACTGCTGCAAGAGAGGACGAAACACCCTATGCTGTTTACGATAATGATGAATCGCAATCAGGATTTTCAGCGGCTTTATCGCTGCGGTGCGTTTTGTTCTTTGGGTTCTGCTTTAATTTATGCAATGCCAAATCAGCTTTCATGCAATCGCCTGGGGATCACTGCGGGCAAAAAGGTCGGACATGCTGTTCAGCGCAACCGTGCTAAACGAATCATCCGTGAGGCTTATCGTGCAGCAGAGCCTGTTCTTCCCATCGGCCTGGATGTTGTGATCGTTGCACGCTCCGGTTTGCCGACAGAAAACGCTGCGGTATTGATCAATGCTATGGCAAAACGTGGCGTCAGACATCTCAAGGGTGTGAGCGATGGCTCGGTTCCTTGTCAGTCTGCCCCTAAAAAGAACCGCAGACCTCGAAAACCGGTCTCACATTCCTCTTGTGGGAAAGGAACGGTTTAAGACGATGCGGCGCTTGGCCCTTGCTATGATTCGTGGGTATCGACGATGGATCTCTCCATTATTTCCTGCTTGCTGCCGTTATCGGCCAAGTTGTTCTGCTTATGGTTTGACTGCGGTGGAACGCTTCGGTGCTTTGCGGGGACTCTGGCTTACAGGATTGCGGATCCTTCGGTGTAATCCCTTTTCCGATGGCGGCTGGGATCCTGTACCGCTGGTGTTTGATCTGCTGGGCCGACATCGGATTTTTCAGCCCGATCCGCTCATGGCATCTGCTTCGGCGCATGCCCGCGCGGTCGGTTTTCTGCTTGCGCCTCGTCTTCGATACCATGGTGCGAGGCCTTTTCTATGATCTGCGCTTTTCGGACTTCGCTTCCGAATGATCACTAGTATTTGAAACGGAGGCTATCCTTTTGTTTGATCTGATTGCTATTCCCTTTGGCTGGTTTATGCGTGTGGTCTATCAGGTGGTGGACAGCTACGGTATCTCCATTATTCTGTTCACAATTCTTCTGAAGCTGATTACGCTGCCCAGCTCCTATAAAACGCAGGTGAATCAGGCTCGTATTGCTCTGCTGAATCCCCGCATGGAAAAGATCCGCAAATCGTTTTCAAATAATCCTGCCAAACTGCAGGAGGAGCAGACCCGCTTGTACAGTGAAGAGGGTATCAATCCCAGTGCCGGCTGTCTTTCCAATCTGGTCACAATGATTGTGCTTCTCGGTGTTTATCAGGTCGTTATGCGCCCGATCACCTATATTTTGCGCTTGAAAGATGAGGCTGCTAATGCGCTTTCTTTGCTCAGCACTTGGCTGGCTGAGAATAATATTACCGAAAAATATCTTCAATCTCGTCCTGAGCTGATCATCCTCAAGTATGCAAAGAGCAATCCCGAGATCTTCAGCTCTATTGAAGGCTTTACTGATACGCTGCAGGGCTTCAAGAATACATTCCTTGGTTTTGATCTGGGTGCACAGCCCAGCCTTTCGCCTTCGGTATGGAATGCTAATGCGGTTCTGCTTGCAATGATCCCGATTCTTTCCGGTGTGCTGCAACTCGTGCTTACGATCATCACGCAGCGGCACACGAAAAAGAATAATCCGAATGTGCAGGGTATGGGTGCCATGACTGCAATGCTGTATGCCATGCCGCTGATGTCGGTCTGGATCGGTTATTCTGTTCCTGCCGGTGTCGGTTTCTACTGGCTGGTCAACTCTCTGCTCAGTCTTGTTACTACTTTGAGCCTTTATGCTTATCTGTCACCTGCTCGTGTCGCAGTGATCAATGAAAAGGAAAAGCAAAAGCAGCTTGCAAAGGGTCCGAGCTGGACTCAGCGTATGATGGAGGCTTCTGCACAATATGCCAACGAACAACAGAATGGCACCGCTGCTCCCCGCAATAACGGTAATCGTACCCGTTATTCCGATGGTGATGATGGTATGTCCCGTAAGGAACGCTCTGAATATGAGCGCAAGCTGATTGAAGCTGCCCGCCGCAGAGCTGCCGAAAAATATGGAGAAACCCTTTACGATTCTGACAACGATAGTGAAATGTCATCATAATCAACGATTGCGGCAGCGCGTTAGCTGTGCTGCTGCTGAAAATATCTTTGGAAGGAGAACGACGTGGTCCGCTAAGATACTGATCGCGTCCCATTCACTGTTATGATGGAAATCTTTACCGCAAGCTCCCTTGAGGAAGCGAAGCAGCAGGCTGCTGATGCCTTCTGCGTTTCAGTTGAGAGCATTCGGTTCACGGTTCTTGAAGAACCGAAGCGTGGCCTGCTCGGACTGCTTGGCAAGAAATCCGGCGAATATAAGGTAAGAGCGGAATATGACCCGGTACCCACAGAAGAGGAAACTGCGTCTGTTGAAGCAGTAGAGTCCGTACCGATTGCTGAATCGGCTGCGGAAGAAGCGCCTGCTGCTGTTGATGATGATGAAACCGCACCGGTTTCTGCTGCTGATATGCAGGAAAAGCTTGATCGTGCAGCTGCATATCTTGAAACCATTGTGGCGCATTTTGATTCCGATATTGCTGTGGTCGGTTCTGTTACCGAGAACGGTGTGCTTATTGAGCTGCAAGGCTCCAATGCCGGTGCTTTGATCGGAAGAAGAGGCGAAACCCTTGATGCAATGCAGTATCTTGCTTCTATGGTTGCCAATCGTGGCGATCGTGAGTATCTTCGTGTTTCTGTTGATACTTGCGGTTATCGTGAAAAGCGCCAGAAAGCGCTTCAAGAGCTTGCAACCAGACTCAGTAAATCTGTACTGCGCAATGGTCGCGGCGTTACTCTTGAACCGATGAATCCTTATGAGCGCCGTATTATTCACTCCACTGTAACGGAAATCGAGGGCGTTTCTTCCCATTCTTCCGGTGAAGAGCCCAATCGCCGTGTGATCATCATGCCCGATCATCCTGCACCCGGCAATGATCGCCCTGTGGATCTTCGCCACAGAGAATCCCGTCGTCGTGGCGGCGGTGATCATCGTCACCGTAACGGTAATGGGAATGGCGGACGGAATCGCCGCAGTGAGCGTCGTGCTTCCGGTGAAGGCTTACATCGGCTGGATCTTTCTACCAGCTTTGAAAAAGATTATAAGCGCCCGAAGCCTGAGGATGCTCTCAATACCGGCGTTTACGGAAAAATTGATCTTGATTGATTGAGAAAGGGCGGCTTTTTTGCCGCCCTTTTGTTTTGGAGGAATTATGGCTACGATTGCTGCTGTCTCTACTCCTAATGCAACCGGTGGATTGGGAGTGCTGCGTATCGCCGGCGATGAGGCGATTTCCATAGCTGAAAATGTATTTCGCAGTGCGAATGGCAGACTTGTATCCGATATGGCCGGATATACCTGCGCTTATGGCAATATATTCGATAACGACATATTTGTTGACGATGTTGTTCTGACGGTTTTTAGAAAACCGAATAGCTATACCGGCGATGATATTGTTGAGATATCGTGTCATGGCGGCGTTTATATATGCAAGAAAATATTATCGTTACTATATAGATATGGGGCCAAGCCTGCCGAAGCGGGTGAGTTTACACGCAGAGCATTTGAAAATGGAAAAATGTCGCTTTCTCAAGCAGAGGCTGTGATGCAGGCAATCCATGCGGAAGGCGAAGCGGCTTTACAAGAAGCGAACTATGCGCGCAGTGGAAAACTATCGGCACTGATGCGTAATGTTCAGCAAGAAATTACTGGATTACTCTCAGCTTTGGCGTATTGGATGGATGATCCTGAGGAATCGCCGCCTGAACTGGAACCTGCATATTTGATTGCGACGATCACAGGACTGAGAGACCGACTCTGTGCAATGGCTGATGAATATGAAAACGGCAGGGTGTTTCGTGAAGGGGTTCGTACTGCGCTGCTTGGCAGGCCGAATGCCGGAAAATCCTCGGTAATGAACTGGCTGACCGGTATGCGGCGCAGCATTGTGACTGAAATCCCGGGTACGACACGAGATGTTGTTACAGAATCGGTTAGAATAGGCTCCTATACACTTTTACTAGCGGATACCGCAGGAATTCGCATTTCGTCCGATCAGATTGAACGGCTTGGCATTGAACAGTCCTATGTAGAGGCGGAAATGGCGCAGTTATTGCTGTATGTCGTGGATGCGACTGTGGGGATTGCTGATGAGGATGTCGCCTTCTTGGAACGCTATGCAAATAAAAAACGCATTGTGCTGTGGAATAAGACAGATCTATCTGATGCACCGCCACCGCAGTTGTCTGTTCCTGTTGTGTCGTGTGCTGCTAAGCTGCAGCGTGGAGACGATTCGCTGCTGCTGGCTTTGCGGCAAATTCTAGGCGATGTACCAACGGAACAGCGACCGACGTTGATAACAGAGCGGCAGCGTGTGCTGGTATCACGTGCTGCGGATTGCCTGCTGGAAGCGATTCGGCTTATACATGACGAACAACCGGTCGATATGCTTTACGAACTGCTGCAATCAGCTGCCTTCTCACTCGGCGAAATTGACGGTGATTTGGTTTCTGACGCTGTGATCGATGGCGTGTTCCGTCGGTTTTGCGTCGGTAAATGATGTTCCACGTGGAACAAAGGAGTAGTTGCATGAACATTTTAGGCGATTTCGATGTTGCGGTGATCGGCGCCGGCCACGCAGGCATTGAAGCTGCAGTTGCATCTGCCAAACGCGGCTGCCGAACAGCGTTGTTTACAATATCTTTGGATCAGATTGGCAATATGCCTTGCAATCCCTCGATTGGTGGAAGTGCAAAGGGGCACTTGGTCAGAGAAATCGATGCGCTCGGCGGTGTTATGGCTGAAGCGGCTGATGCTTGCTGCATTCAGATGAGAATGCTCAATCTTAGCAAAGGTGCTTCGGTGCACAGTCCTCGTGCGCAGGAAGATCGTCGTGCATATCAGCTATATATGAAGAAATTGTGTGAAAATACGCGCAATTTGCAGGTGATTCAAGCTGAGATTGCTGATATCATGATGGATGATCGTCAAATGGTTACGGGCGTAGTGAATGCTTTTGGCGGTGTGTATCTCTGCAAAGCGGTTGTGATTTGTGCCGGCACTTTTCTGCGAGGCAAGATTTTTGTTGGTCAGTGTACGCAGGAAAGCGGCCCGGACGCTTGCTTGCCGGCGCGGTTTTTGTCCGAACGCCTTTTGCAGCTCGGCATTTCTCTTCGGCGCTTCAAAACCGGCACCCCTTGCCGTGTTCATCGGCGCAGTATTGATTTTGATAAGTTGATCCCGCAATCCGGCGATACCAATCCGAGGCCGTTTTCCTTTATGCCAAATACTACGCTTTATAATGATGCTTTGTGCTATATCGCCAATACGAATCCTATAACGCATCAGATCATTCGGGATCATCTGTCTGAATCGCCGCTCTATAGTGGGCTGATTGAAGGTGTCGGCCCGCGATACTGCCCTTCGATTGAAGATAAGGTGATGCGATTTTCATCGAGAGATCGGCATCAAATTTTCGTTGAACCGACCGGCCTTAACACCGAGGAGATGTATCTGCAGGGCTTCAGCACCTCGCTGCCGGAGCATGTGCAGGTGAAGATGCTCCGTTCTATTGTTGGGCTTGAGCGGGTTGAGATCATGCGTTCGGCATATGCTATTGAATATGACTGTATCAATCCGCTTTGTCTGCATGCCACATTGGCGTTCCGAGATTTCCGGGGCTTGTATGCGGCTGGACAATTCAATGGTACTTCCGGCTATGAAGAGGCGGCGGCGCAAGGTTTGGTAGCCGGAATCAACGCATCTTCGTATGTTTTGGGCGATGAGCAGCTTGTGCTTTCACGCCAGTCATCCTATATTGGCACTTTGATCGACGATCTTGTTTCCAAGGGCTGCGAGGATCCGTATCGCATGATGACTGCACGCAGCGAATATCGTTTGTCACTGAGGCATTCAACCGCTGACGCTCGTCTTACTCCCATTGGATATCGCTATGGGTTGATCTCCGAGGAACGCTATGCGGCTTTTTCGCGTAAGATCGAACGAATTGCGCACGTAAAGGAAGCGGTTTCCCATATCACGGTGTCGCCTAGTGTGCCGTTGAATACATATCTAGAAGAAGTTGGAACGATGCCGTTGCAATCCGGCGTTCGACTCGATGCGTTGCTGCGTCGTCCGCAGGTTGACTACCGTTCGCTGATTGCGATATTGCCGCCTGAAGTGACAGAATTGTTCCAGCCGGATGGTGAATTGAGCACCGACGAGGCTGATGAAGTGAACCTTCAGGTGAAATATCAGCAATATATCGAACGCCAGAATCAACAGAATGCGCATTTGGCTCATCTTGAGCGCATTCGGCTGCCGCAGAACATCAATTATCAAGGCTTAACGGGATTGTCCTCGGAAGCAAGGGAGAAATTATCAAAGCAGAGGCCCGAAAATTTGCGGCAGGCTTCGCTGATATCCGGTGTTTCTCCTGCAGACATCAATATCATAATCACTTTTCTAAAGGCAGGTGGATATCGTGATGAACCATGATTATGAGACTTGCACAGCCTTATTTGGACGTTATCAGATCCCCCTTGCTGCACACCAGTATGAGCAATTTTGTGCGTTCCAAAAGCTGATGATTGCGGAATCCGATCGACAGAATGTATCGGCTGTCAATGATCCTGATGAGATATGGGCGCGCCATTTTCTGGATTCAGCATATTTATATCGCTATATTCGGGATGCACGCTCTTCCACATTCCTTGATCTTGGTACCGGCGGCGGGTTCCCCGGAATACCGGTTGCAATCCTATTTCCAGACTTACGAGTGACACTGCTCGACAGTGAAGAACGAAAACTTGCATATTGTGCTGATGTAGTTCGTGAGCTGAATCTGCAGGCAGAGTGTCTGTGTGGCAGAGCAGAGGAGCTCTCAAAATTGCCTCAATATCGTGAACGTTTTGATTTTATTGCGTCCCGTGCCGTGGCGAATGGGTCGATGCTCTGTGAGCTGGCATTACCATTTTTGAAAACTGGCGGTACTTTTGCTGCATTTAAGGGTAGTGGATATGATCCAAGTGCCGAGCGGTTTTCGGAAGCGTGCATGGCGCTTGGTGCTGAACAGCCACTTACGGTCGATTATCAGTTGGAAGGGATTAACAAATATTTGATCCTGATTACAAAGACGCAACCGACACCGGCACAATATCCGCGGCGTTTCGCTAAAATTAAGCGTTCTCCTTTGTGAATGTTCCACGTGGAACAAAAAGACCGTCAGATCTAATCTGACGGTCTTTTTTATAAGTTATAGTATCAGCCGCGAGGCTTGATAACATCGCAACCCATGAAGGGACGGAGCACCTCAGGCACAACCACAGTGCCATCGGCTTGCTGATAGGTTTCAAGGATGGCGGCGATGACGCGAGGGGTAGCCATGCCGGATCCGTTGAGCGTGTATGCGACCTGCTTTTTACCGTTCTCATCCTTGTAGCAGATCTTTGCACGGCGTGCCTGGTAATCGCTGAAATGTCCGACAGAGGAAACCTCAAGCCAGCGCTGTGCGCCGGGAGCCCATACCTCGATGTCGTAGCAACGGCCATATTTATCGCCCATGTCGCCTGTGCAGAGATCAAGGATACGCCATTGCAGCTTCAGATCCTGGATGATGCGCAGACAATCGGCAAGCAGATCATCCAGTTCCGCTTTGCAGTTCTGCGGCTCAACAACTTTTACCAGCTCGACCTTGTGGAATTCGTGTACACGCTGAAGACCACGTGTATCTTTACCGGCGCTACCGGCCTCACGGCGGAAGCAGGCGGTGTAGCCGCAGCGATACTGCGGAAGCTGACCTGCTTCAAAGGTAGTTTCGGCAAAGGCACCGGTCAGCGGAACTTCTGCTGTTGGAATCAGCCACAGATCGTCACTTTGGCATTTGTATTGCTCCTCTGCAAACTTAGGCAGATGACCTGTGAAAGTCAAGGTTTTCGAGGAAACCATGTGAGGAGGAATGATTTCCAGATACTTGCCGCTGTGCAGGGAGAGTGCATATGTCACCAGTGCACGCAAAAGCTGCGCACCTGCGCCCTTATACATGGCAAACATCGAACCGGATACCTTGCTGGCAAGATCGTTATCAAGGATATCCAAGTCTGTGCCGACTTCCCAGTGCGGACGATAATGATCTGTAGTTGATTTGTAATAATCCTCGCATTCCCGTGCAATGATATTGTCGGAAGCATCTTTTCCATCGGGCGCATCCGGATCGGGAAGATTGGGGATATCCAGATGGAGATCACGGATTTCGGAATCCAGTGCTGCGAGATCTGCTTCGCCGGCAGCAATATCGTCACGAAGCTGACGCTTATCTTCTACGGGGATGGACTGATCCTTCTTCCAGGCATTGCGCTTTGCGCGCAGATCATCCAAAGCCTGCTGCTTGCCTTTCTTTTGCTGGAGCAGTGCAGCAAGATCATCCAATTTAGAAATATCATAGCCTTTTCTGGCAAGTTGTGTTTTGAGCATATCCGGCTCAGTCAGAACGAGATTCAGATTGATCATTCAATTACACTCCTTTGTTAATTTTGCGGTTCAATTTGCTCCAGCGCTGCGAGCTTGACACAGAGACAGAACAGCTCCATGGTTTTGCGCAGAACGTCCACCGAAGGATACGTGGGAGCAATGCGGATATTGGAATCATCGGGATCGTTTCCGCCGGGATAAGTAGCGCCGGCAGGGGTCAGGGTAACACCAGCTTCCTTGCAAAGCTGTACGATCCGTTTTGCGCAGCCGTTCGGTGCTTGATAGGAGATAAAGTATCCACCTTGCGGTGCAGTCCAAGAGCCAAGACCGTACGGTTTCAGTTCTTGTTCCAGAAGCGCAATTACGACATCAAACTTAGGCTTGAGGATTGCAGCGTGCTTTTTCATGTGCTCGATCACGCCCTCGGCATTGCCGAAGAAGCGTGCGTGGCGCAATTGATTGATTTTATCAAAGCCGATCGTCTGGATGCCCATATCACGGCTGAATTGAGCCAAATTCGCTTTGCTCATAGTAACGGCAGCAATACCGGCACCGGCAAAAGTCACTTTGGAGGTGGAGGCAAATTGATAAACCATATCCTCAGAGCCGAATTCCTTGCAGGCATCGGTGATGCGCAGGGGTGTTGCGGGATTCTCTACGATATGGTGAAGGAAATAGGCGTTATCCCAGAAGATGCGGAAATCCTTGGCGGCGGGCTTCAATGCTGCAAAACGACGCACCACAGCATCGCTGAACACTACGCCGGTCGGATTTGAATATACAGGCACGCACCATATTCCCTTTACGCTTTCATCAGATTCTACGTGCTTTGCAACGATATCCATGTCAGGACCGTCGGCAAGCATCGGTACCGGGATCATTTCAATGCCAAAGTAGTTCGCAACGGCAAAATGACGGTCATAGCCGGGGACAGGGCAAAGGAATTTTACGCTGTCCAGCTGAGACCAGGGAGTACACCCGGCAATGCCATGTACATAAGCGATCTGAAAACAGTTGAACATCAACTGCAAACTGGAGTTGCCGGCTACAAATACTTCATCGGCGGACACACCCAGCAGCTCTGCAAACAGAGTTCTGACTTCAGTGATGCCACCGGGTACGCCATAATTTCGGCAGTCTTCACCGGTTTCGGAGAACAGTGAATCTTCAGCGGAAAGCGTATCCATCATTGGCATGGTGAGCGCGAGCTGTTCAGGTGATGGATTGCCGCGTGCCATATTCAACTGCAGCTTTTGAGCAGCAAACGCATCATAAGCAGCCTTGGTCTCGCTGTACAGAGCGGATCTTGCCTCTTGCGAAAGCTGAGAAAGTAATTTCTGTTCCATAGGGAGTTCCTTTCTTTGCGATAGGATTCTGTATGATATCGGTGTTTCAACAGTTTATTATAGCATATTCTCCATGGAAATGCAACGGATTTTTGAAAAAACCTTGCATTTTTTTGCAATCGTAGACTTCTGCTTTTTTCGTCCTCCAAAATCAAAAAAATGTTGATGTTTGCTTGACAGGAGCAGTACAATCGGTTTATAATAAGCGTAAAAGAGACCAACACCAAATACAGATATATAGAGAAAAGTGTTTAGCCATAGCAGCTGCCGTGTGTGCAATAAAGGAGCATAGGATATGAAGAAAAAAAGCAACAGCTTTTCTGACACAAAGCCGCTTCCTGTACAGGAAGCGGCAAAGGAAATCCAACGCAAACAACAGACCCAAAAGGCAGGCGGAACGCAATCGCATAAATCAAAAGAGACAGCGAATCAGAGGAAGAATTCTGCATCTATCGAGCAGCCCCAATCGGGGTTGCAACTGCAAAAGCAAAAATCCAAACGCAGAGGCTGTAATCCATTGGGTGTATTGCTGACACTTGTGGCGCTGGTGTTCGGAATCTACACGCTGATTTCCGTTCGGGCCATTCATCAGCTTCGACATGAGCCGACGGAGCCGCGGCAGATCATAGCGGCGGATGCTGTATATGAGGATGAGCAGATACGGAATATTCTGGTGATCGGCAGTGACTCCCGAGGCGATACAAGAGGGCGTTCCGATGCAATGCTGCTGGTAACATTGAGCGGCCGCAACAAGACGATCACGATCACCTCGCTGATGCGGGATAGCTATGTCAGTATTCCGGGACATGGCTGCAATAAACTGAATGCAGCGTATGTCTATGGCGGTGCGACACTGCTGATGGATACCATTGAGGCGAATTATCATATTGATGTCGATGAATATGTTTCCATTGATTTTTCGGCATTTGTTGCAATAATTGATGCTTTTGGCGGAATGGAACTTACCATCAGCGATGCGGAAGCAGAAGGGATGAACATCATCCTGCAGGCAGAACTGAATCTTTTGATGGGTGATGCGGTGAATGCAGATCTGCTGCCCGGCGGCGGCACCTATCAGATGAATGGCAAGCAGGCACTTGCATATTCGCGACTGCGGTATGTGGGCAATGCGGATTATGAGCGGACTCAGCGGCAGCGTACTGTCATGCTGAATCTTTTGGAACGGATGAAGGAATTGCGCCCCGGCGCATGGTTTTCTTTGATCGAGGATGCATTGCCGTTGATTTCCACGAATATGGACTCGTTGTCATTATATATGCTTTCCCTGCGGGCACCGATCTTGCTTGCCAGCTATGATACACAGACCTTGCGGCTGCCTGCCAACGATACTTATGTCAATGATACCACAGAGACCGGTGCAGCAGTGCTTGTCGTGGATTTTGATGCCAATCTGACAATATTTAAACAGGCGGTAGAGCAGCCCTTTGCTGCGGAAAATGGTTCGGAAGAATAAGAGCACGAAGCAAATGCATCGTTAAAAAGGCGTGAGAAGAACAGCTCTCACGCCTTTTTGTGTGATGAGGAAATGCTTTTACAGGCCGGATGTTTGCAGATTCAGGCTGCGGATAGTTTCTCTTACTTTGAGTATATAGGCAGGCGAAACGGAAAGTTCGTCAATTCCCATACGCAGAAATGATTCTGTCAGTGAGGTGTCGGCAGCAAGCTCACCGCAAATGCCGATCCAGGTATTATGACTGTGCGCACTTTTGGCTGCATAGGCGATCAAACGCATGACGGCTTCATGCTTTGGATCACAAAAGGGTTCGAGCTTTGGATTCTGCCGATCGCAGGCGAGCGTATATTGGATCAGATCATTGGTTCCTACACTGAAAAAATCCACGAGCGGAGCAAGCAGATCGCTGATGACAGCAGCAGCCGGTGTCTCAATCATAATGCCGATCTCGATTTGATCGCTGAAGGGCAGATCGGTGGCTTTGAGCTCAGCCTTGACTTCTTCGCAGAGTGCAAGGATCTGATTGAGCTCCGAAACACTCGTGATCATGGGAAACATAATACCAAGCCTGCCGTAGACCGATGCCCGAAATAAGGCTCGGAGCTGTGTTTTGAACAGGGCCGGACGGCGCAGACATAATCGGATGGCACGGCAGCCCAGCGCAGGATTTTCTTCCGGATCCAAATGGAAATAGTCCACTTTCTTATCGGCACCGATATCCAGTGTACGGATGATGACTTTTTTTCCTGCCATGCTTTCCAGTACACGTTGATAGGCTGTACATTGCTGTTCCTCGGTAGGATAATCATCGTTTTCCAGATAGAGAAACTCACTGCGGAACAAGCCGATGCCTCCGGCATCATTGACCAGCGCTGCACCGATATCCTGTATGCTGCCGATATTGGCAAATAATTCGATTTTTGTACCGTCAAGGGTGATGTTTTCTTTTCCTTTGAGGGTTTTGAGCAAGGCTCGTTTTTTAAGATCTGCCTGTTGTTTGGCTTTCATGAAAGCCAGCGTATCTGCATCCGGATTGAGAAATATTTCGCCGCTGTCACCATCCACTGCTGCCAGATCACCATCGGAAACGGCGGTCAAGAACGTATCTCCAACGCCAATGACAGCAGGAATATTCATCGTGCGTGCCAGAATTGCTGTATGGGAATTGGATGATCCTTGTGCAGTAATAAAAGCAAGCACTTTTTCTTTATCCAGCGATACGGTTTCGCTGGGGGCAAGATCATCGGCACAGAGAATCGTGGGTTCATTGTAATCGGTGCGAGATTCGATATGCTCCGAGAGACAGGCAATGAGCCGGTTGGAAATATCCTTCACATCGGCAGCTCTTGCCTGCATATAAACATCCTCCATTGCGGAAAACATAGCGGCAAAGCGCTCAGCTGTGACAGATACCGCATATTCGGCATTCACCGATTGTGTTTCGATGATGCTGCGAATAGATTCGGAATAGTCTTCATCATCCAGCATCATTTTGTGAATTTCAAAGATCTGTGCATTGGTCTCTCCGACTTCCTTCAGTGCTTTTTCGTAAATCACCGAAAGTTGTGCTGCCGCTGCTGCAATGGCTTTTTCCACACGGGCGAGCTCTGCGGCGGGATCGGCAACGGAAAGTCGGCGCACCTGTGCTTGTTGCCGCTTGAATACAAAAACCTTACCGATGGCGATATTGCCACATACGCCTTTTCCGGTAAAATGCAGCATAAGTGCTTCATCCTTTCTGCTTTCAAAGATGTTCCGATAAAAAAGCTTTGATCGCTTCGGCGGCTTTTGATTCCTCTTCGCCTTGTACGGTAACGGTGATGGTATCACCACAGCGAATACCCATACCCATGAGCATCATCAGCTTGGAAGCATTCACAGTATTGCCGTCCTTTTCGATGAGTACTTCGCTGCGGAAGGATCGGGCGGTTTTGGAAAGCAAGCCTGCTGGTCTGGCATGAATACCTGCCGGATCTTTGATGGTATATTGAAATGTGATCATAGGGGGAAATCATCCTTTCTGATTTTGTGTTGGAGAATACAGGATCAATGAATGGTCAGCATGGCTTCTCCGACACGAACTGCACCGGAAGCGATGATCTCGATATTCCCCAGTTCCTCTGCATTACAGATGACGATTGGTGTTGTAAGCAGATATCCTTTTTTCCGGATGCTGTTCCGATCAAAGGAAATGAGCAGATCACCCTTACGAACACGCTGCCCGGTTTTGACATGGGCGGTAAATCCTTCTCCATGCAATGCTACGGTATCCATACCGATGTGCATGAGAATTTCGCAGCCTTCTTCTGTGATCAGATTGATGGCGTGTTTGGTCTCAAATACCATACTGACGGTACCATCGCAGGGAGCATAGAGTTTTCCATCATTCGGTTCAATGGCGATGCCTTCGCCCAATATGCCTGCTGAAAAGGCTTCATCCTGTACCTGATGCAGCGGAATGACGGTGCCCTCAAGAGGCGAGAATAATCGGATGGCTGCTGTATTCTGACGAGAGATCGTCTTTTCTTCCGCAAAGGCGTGTTCAGATGGCTCCGGTGAAGAAAGCGGCGCATCGGCAGCAGGTGAATCAAGAAAATCCTCCAGCCTTGATTTGATGACAGATACCTGCGGTCCATAGATCACCTGTACACCATTGCCCTTGTGAATCACACCGGAAGCACCGCTATTCTTGAGCAGCTCGTCGTTGACCTGTGCGGCATCATGGACTGTAACACGCAATCTGGTTGCACAGCAATCCAGATCAGAAAGATTGGCTTTTCCGCCAAGTCCTGCAAGAATCAATGCGCTGACAGAATCGACGCTGTTGTTTTTGACAGCCTTGCGTTTATTGAGATCCTTGCGGGTATAAAGCTTGGTTTCTTCATCATCGGCTTCCCGACCGGGTGTTTTGAAGTTGAATTTGCGGATGAGAAAATAGAATATAAAATAATACAATACTGCATACAGCAGACCTACCGGTAAAATACGGATCCAATTGGTTTTATCATTTCCTTGCAGGACACCGAATAAAACCAGATCGATCAGACCACCGGAAAACGTCATGCCGACCGTAACATTGAGCAGATGCATCAGCATAAAGGAAAGTCCGGCAAGGATGCAGTGCACTACATACATAATGGGAGCCACAAACAAGAAGGTGAATTCCAGCGGCTCGGTAATACCGGTCAGAACAGAGGTGAGTGCAGCGGAAAAGAGCAATCCGCCGACCAGCTTCTTTTTTTCCGGGCGTGCTGTCCGATACATTGCCAGCGCCGCAGCCGGCAGACCAAAAATCATAAAGGGGAATTTACCGGTCATAAATCGGGTAGCGGATACTGAAAAATGCTCGGTCGCTTTAGAGGCAAGTTCTGCAAAGAAGATATTCTGTGCACCTTGTACGGTAACGCCGTCGATCACAACGGAGCCGCCCAGTTCGGTTTGCCAGAAGGGCATATAGAATACATGATGCAAACCAAATGGGATCAATGCGCGCTCAATGATACCGTAGATCCATGTGCCTGCATAACCGGAACGCAGCACAAGCTGTCCGAGCTGTGCGATCACTGCCTGTACCGGCGGCCAGAGATAAAACATCACAATACCGACCAGAAGATAGACAAGACTACAGATGATCGGCACAAATCGAGTGCCGCCGAAGAAAGAGAGTACCTGCGGCAATTCTATCTTATAAAAACGATTATGCAGTGCCGCAACACCCAGACCGACCAGAATACCGCCGAACACACCCATCTGCAATGTGGGAATGCCAAGAGTGACGGTGGTGGTGTTTTCTGCCATAGCCTCTACACCGCCTTTGGCGGCGATCAGTGTACTGATTGCAGTATTCATAATGAGATAACTGATGGCACCCGACAAAGCGGCAACTTCTTTTTCTTTTTTTGCCATGCCGATAGCAACGCCCATAGCAAAAAGCAGTGCCAGATTATCAAATATCACGCTGCCTGTTTTGCTCATGATATTGAGTATGGTAAAGAGCAGGCCGCCTTCTTTGATGATATTAGTAAGATGATAAGCTTCTAATGTGGTGGGATTGGTAAAGGAACTGCCGATGCCCAATAGCAGACCCGCTACCGGCAGCAAAGCGATCGGCAGCATAAAAGAACGTCCGACCCTTTGCAGAACACCGAATATTTTATCTTTCATGAGGAACACCTCCGTTATGAATTTGCACATTGTCATACGAATCTGTGCAGAATGATCCTTCAATGCCCTATTATCCGGTTTTTTTGTAAGAATATACATTGCATGGCGGCATTGGTGAAATCCCCGAGAAGACTCTTGGGAAAATCCGCAAAAAACGATTGCAATTAGCAGCAAAAAGCGGTATAATTAAAATGTATATGATTTTTTCGGAAAGGAGGGCGTTTATGGCACAGACAGTCGGGCAGACCGTTTCACTGAAGGGAACTGTGGATGAGGTTCTGTTTTTGAATGAAGCCAATGGATATACTGTTGCGGAGTTGGAAACGGAAACCGCATTGGTCACCATTGTGGGAGAGATCGGCAGATTGGAGCCGGGCGAGGAGCTGGAACTGACCGGCACTTATGTGAATCATCCTCGGTTCGGACAGCAATTTCATGCTGAAAGCTGTGTGCGTGCACTGCCCTCCTCGGTATTGAATATTGAACGCTATCTGGCCGGCGGTGCCATTCGTGGCATTGGCAAGGCATTGGCAAAGCGTATTGTTGCGGAATTCGGGGAACTGACCTTGCAGGTCATGGAAAATACACCGGAAAAGCTGGCTCGTATTAAGGGTATCTCTGCGCAAAAATGTGAAGAGATCGCTGCATCCGCAAAGGAGATCTTTGGTCTGCGCAGTTTGCTGGGCAGATTGGGTGCTTATGGAGTATCTGCAAGCATTGCGATGCAGGCATATCGCCGCTGGGGTGTATCCTCTTGGGATATCATACAGGAAAATCCATATCTGCTGTGCGGCTATGGGTTGGAGCTGGAATTTCGCCGTGCAGAACAGATCGCAAGAGATGTGGGCATATCAGACAGTGATCCGAAGCGATTGAAGGCGGGCTTCTGTTGGATTTTGCAGAACAATGCCAATGAAGGACATACTTGTCTGCCGCTGGATCAATTCAAACCGGCAGCCATGCGGGTATTGCAGTTATCGGAAGAGGAATTTGCTGCAGGCTATCAGATCTGTCTGCAGGATGATGTGCTGATTCAGTACCGCAAAAAAGATCGATTGTTTGTGTATCTTGAGGAATACTATCATGCGGAAGACTTTATTGCCGCAAGGATCTCGGCAATGCTTTCGTTTTCCCCGCCGGAGGATTTTGATTGCAAACGCGCCATCGAAAAAGAGGAACAGGAAACCGGCATGACATATGCCGAGCTGCAAAAGAAAGCCATAGCCTGTGCATTCTCCCGCGGGATTATGGTGCTGACAGGTGGACCGGGTACAGGTAAGACTACAACGCTCAATGGTGTGATCGATTTGTGCGTCAAGGCTGGCAGCACCGTTTTGCTGGCAGCACCTACCGGCAGAGCTGCCAAGCGTATGACAGAGCTGACAGGCAGAGAAGCCAAAACCATTCACCGCTTATTGGGTACGGAATATGATGATACTGGCCGGTTGGTATTTCAGCATCATGAAAAGAATCCGCTCAAAGGCGATGTGCTGATTGTCGATGAGGTTTCGATGGTGGATGTACTGTTGTTTGAAAGCCTGCTGCATGCGGTAAGATTATCCTGTCGGGTCATTCTGGTGGGAGACGAAGACCAGCTGCCTTCGGTAGGAGCAGGCAATCTGCTGCATACTTTGGTGCACAGCGGATGTCTGCCTGTGGTTCGGCTGACAGAGATCTTTCGGCAAGCACAGGAAAGCTGTATCATTCGCAGCGCCCATCAGATCGTGAATGGAGAGCTGCCCGATCTGCAGGAAAAGCATAGTGATTTCTTTTTCTTTGATCGTCGGAATGCAGCGCAGGCTTCGGAATTTCTTATGGATCTTTACAGCCGCCGTTTACCGAAAGCATATGGCTTTACACCGCAAACGGATATTCAGGTTATTTCGCCTACAAGAAAAGGCTTGCTGGGTACGATCTCATTGAATCAGATGATACAGGAGGCGGTGAATCCGCCGAAATACGGCAAAGCAATTCTGAAGAATCTGCTATTTTCCTTTCGTGAAGGCGATAAGGTGATGCAGATCCAGAATCAATATGAAATGGAATGGGTAAAGAACGGCGAACGCGGTGCCGGTGTGTTTAATGGCGATATGGGTACGGTTCTGTATGTCGATAAGGCATCCAGAATGCTGCAGGTGGATTTTGATGGCAGAGTGGTGTGCTATAATGCCGATCAGCTGGAGCAGCTGGAGCTTGCTTATGCAGTAACGGTGCATAAAAGTCAAGGCAGTGAATTTGAAGCAGTGATTCTTGTTCTGCCTGAAGGCTCGGATCGGCTCAGCTATCGCAGTTTGCTGTATACTGCCGTGACGCGTGCCAAAAAGCTGCTGATCCTCATTGGCTCTCCAAAAAAGGTTCGGGAAATGGTGCGGAATCATCGGCGTACATTACGGTATTCCTGCTTGCTGCATATGCTCCGGAGCACTTGCAAGCCCATAGGGCTCGTTGGGACGGAGCAGGATTGTGAGGATGCAGCTGTCCCGTTGATTTATGGAGATGCATTATGAGTCGGGCTGCATGGATAGACAGGGTTTTGGATTTTTGCTATCCGAACCGCTGTAATTGCTGCGGCAGCTTGATTCCCTATTATGCGATGATCTGTGAAGAATGCCGTATGCAGCTGGAAAAGCTTACGATTTCCTATGCCGATTGGTGCAGCAGTGAAGGGGTACAACTAGTTCCGTGGCAGCATTTGATCACGGTATATTCCTATCAGACACCGGCCAGAGAGGGGATTCTTGCAATGAAGGAGGGACATCGTCAGTTTGCAATACATCTGGCACAGAAGCTTTCCTTGATCGCAGTGAAAGAACTGCCGCTTTCCAAGATCGATTTTGTGACATGGGTGCCCATTGCAAAACGTCGTCGTGCAGAGCAGGGCTATGGACATAGCGAATATCTTGCAAAGCAGCTTGCAGCAAGATTGTATCTCCCTATACGCGGTGATTTGTTGACGCAGGAGCATACACAGCAGCGGCAGCATCATCACAAAACGGCCAAAGAACGAAAAGCATTCGCAGAACGCTTTCATAAGACAAGTGCAGATGTAACCGGAAAAACGATCTTACTTTGTGATGATGTTCTTACGACAGGACATACAATGCGGCGATGTGCATCACTTTTGCAGGAAATGGGTGCACAGACTATTTACGGAGCAGTTGGCGCCTGCCGTCTGATCGAACGGCAGAGTTCTATTCCCAAAGGAGATATTGAATGAAGAACGAATATCGGTTCCGCTTGGCAGAGCAAAGAGATCTTCCTGCATTGATTGCCTTGCGGCTGGCGTATTTTGAAGAAGAATTCGGAACACTATCTTCGGAGCAGCTGGATGCGATCCGCAATCAGCTTCCGAGATATTTTGCAGAGCATCTGGGCGTAGACTGCTTTGCCTTTGTTGCAGAGACAGCAGCCGGCGAGATCGTTGCCAACACCATACTTTGCTGCGAGGAGAAGCCTGCCAATCCCTTTTTTCCGAATGGAAAAAGCGGTACCGTACTGGGTGTCTATACGATGCCCGATCATCGCAGAAAAGGGATCGCAGCAGCTCTGATGCAGCGATTGATGAAACAGGCACGGCGGCAATCCTTGGATGTGGTACGGCTTACAGCAAGTGCCATGGGTCGATCTGTATATGCCGGGATCGGATTTCAGGAAAAGATACAGCAGGATACGCCGATGGAATTTTCCTTATGGCAGGAAAGATAGAAAAACGAAAAGGGGACAATGTTTATGGATATCGGAATTGATCTTGGTACAGCTAATATCATTATGACGACCAACAAAAAAGGTGTGGTGATCAATGAGCCATCCGTGATTGCCTATAACAAACGAACAGAGCGCGTGGTTGCGGTAGGTACGGAAGCGTATCGTATGGAAGGTCGTGCGCCGGAGCATATTGCGGTAGTCCATCCGCTGCAGAATGGTGTGGTATCGGATGATATTTTGACACAGGCATTGATGCGTGAGCTGATTTCGGTAGTTGCGGCACATCCTGTTGTTAAGCCGAGAATTGTGGTTTGCATTCCATCGCTGATCACCGAAGTGGAGCGCCGCGCGATTCTGGATGCAGCAACCGGAACAGGATTTCGCAAGGTGCACCTGATTCGTGAGCCGCTGGCAGCACTGCTGGGTGCGGGCATTCCGATCAACCGGCCTGTGGGGCATATGGTTGTAGATATCGGCGGCGGTACTACGGATGTTGCTGTCGTTTCCATGAACGGCATCGTTACGGCACGTTCCATTAAGATCGCAGGCAACCATCTGGATCAGTCTATTATTCGCTATGTACAGAATAAATATCAGCTGTTGCTTGGAAAAAAATCCGCTGAGGAACTGAAGATTGCCTTGTGTAATCTGTATGATCCCAGCGATGATGTATTGCATACGGTAAAGGGCAGACATGTCACCAGAGGACTGCCGGATCAGTGCGATTTGAGTGAAATAGAGCTGTTTGAGGCAATTGAGGATGATATCGTTGCAATTACGGAGATGATCCGCAGAGTGCTGGAAGAGACACCGCCGGAGCTGGTGGGCGATATCTATCAGAACGGAATTCTGCTTACGGGCGGTGGTGCTTGCCTGGGCGGTCTGGAACAATACCTCAGACGGACATTGGGGGTTCACTGCCGGATCGCCAAGGAGCCTCTGACCTGTGTGGCGAGAGGAACGGCCAAGGCGTTTCGCCATCGTGATATGCTGCTGGATGGCTTTGAGCGAATTGAGAGCTATGAAGCAATGCATGAGGTATAATGAAAGGAGCAGCTGCATATGCAAATGAAAAAGAGAGTCTTTCTGATTGTATTGGATAGCCTTGGCGTAGGGGAACTGCCCGATGCAGAACAATATGGAGATGCCGGCAGCAATACCTTGCGTGCATTGGTGCAAAGCGGTGCACTTTCTGTCCCGAATTTGCAGCAGATGGGTCTGTTTCATATTGATGGAATCGACTGTGGTGTGCCGCAAGGCATTCCTGCAGCTGCCTATGGCAAATGTGCAGAGCGTTCTTCCGGAAAGGATACCACAACCGGCCACTGGGAGCTTGCCGGTCTGATCTCTACAAGACCTATGCCGACATTTCCGGATGGATTTCCTTCGGCGGTGATCGAGGCACTGCGTGAGGCAACAGGACGGGAGATTCTTTGCAATTTGCCGTATTCGGGCACAAAGGTGATTGCCGATTACGGTGAGGAACATCTGAAAACCGGTGCACTGATCGTATATACCTCTGCGGACAGTGTATTGCAGATTGCGGCACATGAATCGCTGATATCGCCGGAAGAGCTTTATGAGATCTGCCGCAAAGCAAGAGCGATCATGCAGGGAGAATATGCCGTCGGACGGATCATTGCAAGACCGTTTATCGGAGAAGCGCCTGATTTTGTCCGCACTGCCAATCGGCATGATTTTTCAGTGGCACCGTTTGCGCCGACGCTGTTGGATCTGCTGAAGGCACAAGGCAAGGATGTGATCTCGATAGGTAAAATTGTGGATATTTTTGCAGAGCGGGGCATTACAGAAAGCTATCGTACGGTTTCCAATGCAGACGGCATGGAGAAAACCTGCAATATTGCCGCACAGTGTGATTTCGATGGGCTTTGCTTTGTCAATCTGGTGGAATTTGACAGTGCGTATGGGCATCGCAATGATATTGCAGGCTATACGGCTGCACTCAATGACTTTGATCGGGATCTGGGCAGATTACTGCCGCTGCTGAAAGAGGAGGACCTGTTGATCCTCACGGCGGATCATGGCTGTGATCCGGCAACGGCAAGCACCGATCATTCCCGTGAATATATTCCCCTGCTGCTTTATGGCAATGGAATTGGAGCGATCAATTTTCATACCAGAGACGGTTTTTCCGATGTGGCACAGACGATCTGTACGGTATTGGGGATAGATGGCAGCTGTCTTGCAGGCACTTCACTTGGAGACGTACAGGGATTGCTTTCGGAGTAAGGAGCATAAGCGATGGGAAAAGTATTTTGGAATGGCGGTGCGCTGCTTGGCCCTGTACCGCCCGTATTGGTCACCTGTGGTACTGTGGAGCATCCGAATGCCATTACAATCGGCTGGACCGGAATCACTTCAACGCATCCGCCGATGACATATATTTCTGTGCGGCCCAGTCGGTATTCCTATGAGCTGATTGAAAAAAGCGGCGAGTTTGTGATCAATCTGACCACTACCGCCATGTGTCGGCAGGTGGATTTCTGCGGAGTCAAAAGCGGCAGAGATCTGGATAAGCTCTCGGCCTGTGGATTTCATGCAGCACCGGCAAAGGGTGTCGCTGCACCGCTTATAGAGGAATCCCCTTTGAGCCTCGCTTGTGTGGTGAAACAAAAAATACCGCTCGGCTCACATGATATGTTCCTTGCGGAAATCGTGAGCGTTGCGGTAGAGGAAAAGTATATTGACAGCAAGGGGAAGCTGAATTTACAGCAATGCGGCCTTGCTGCATATGCACATGGAGAATACTTTGCTTTGGGACGAAAGATCGGCAGTTTTGGATATTCGGTAAAGAAGCATAAATCCAAGCCAAAGCAGAAAAAGTCTCAGCCTTGAGCCAAAAGGTTTGTGATTGTATGGGAAAGTGCCAGCAGTGTTTGCATATCCAGTTGTTCAAAGCGAACGGTTTCTGCAAGACCGCATTGTGCAAATGCTTCCGAGAGCAGAGCTTTTGTGCAGTTGAGTCCGGCAGAAAGTGCATTCATTGCAGTTTTGCGTCGCTGTGCAAAGCCTGCCTTCACCATTTTTAGCAGAGGCTCTACTTCCTCAGCAGCACAAAGCAGTGTTTCATGCGGCGTAATGCGGATCACAGCAGAATCTACATTGGGTGCAGGATAAAACGAGTCTCTGGGAACATCCATGAGATATTCGGCTTGCCCCCGAAGCTGTACGGCAACCGTGACTGCACCTGCAGCACGGGAACCTACCTGTGCACAAAGACGATCGGCAGCCTCTTTTTGCACCATAACGGTCATGGATACAAAAGGAACTTCCGATTCCAGCAGATACATGAGGATCGGGGAAGTAATATAATAGGGCAGATTGGCGCAGAATGCTACAGGAAGGTCTCCGAACTGCTCTGCAAACAGTTGTTTCAGATCCAGCTTGAGAATATCGCCCCATATGACATTGGTATTTCGGAATTCACTCAGCGTTTCTTTTAATACCGGCTGCAAACGGTGATCGATTTCGACAGCGGTGACTTTTTCAGCATATTGAGCCAGCTGTTGTGTCAGCACGCCAAAGCCCGGTCCCACCTCCAATGCAGCACAGCCATGATGAGGGATGCCGTATTCTGCGATGGCAGGACATACAGTAGGATCAATGAGAAAATTCTGTCCCAATCCTTTTGAAAAGGAAAAAGAATGCCGTTTGGCAATGGAACGGATCGTTTGCATATCGGTTAAATTCAGCATAGGATACTCCCGATTATAAAAGAATTGACAAAAACACTTGCAATTTGACACAGCATCTGTTATACTGTTATCAAAGCGGTGGATCGATATGACTCCCCTGCCCTGAAAAAACGAGGAGGTTGCGTAATGAAACGCAGAGATAAGATCAATTATTATTTAGATATTGCAGAAGTGGTGCTGGAACGCAGCACTTGTTTGCGCCGCAAATTCGGTGCGATTATTGTAAAGAATGATGAAATCATTTCCACAGGATATGTTGGTGCACCGCGCGGCAGAAAGAATTGCTGCGATATTGATTATTGTCAACGTGAAAAGCTGGGTGTACCAAAGGGTGAGCGTTATGAGCTTTGTCGCAGTGTGCACGCAGAAGCCAATGCGATCATCAGTGCAAGCCGTGCAGATCTGATCGGTTCAACCTTATATCTTGCCTGCCATGATGCAAGAACCAATGAACTGGATGGCAATGTAGAGCCGTGTTCTATGTGCAAGCGGCAGATTCTCAATGCCGGTATCGAGATGGTGGTGATCCGCCAGACCCATGATACATATCGTCATATTTGTGTAGCGGATTGGGTGGATAATGACGAATCGCTTGCAGAAGAGCTGCGCGGCGGCTATTGAGCTTTATTTCCCATAACGGATATAACAAACCAGAGGCACAGGAACCTTCCTGTGCCTTTTTGTGTTATGTGGTTTTGCGATTGCGGTAACTGCGCTGTATTCGCAGTACAATGCGATGCAGCAGCGTGATGCATGCAATACCCGTTGCTGCGCCGACAAAATCAATACAGATATCACGCAGTTCACAGCTTCTGCCATCAGAAAACATCTGATGGATCTCATCGCTGACAGCGTACAGTAAGCATAGCAAAATAGGCAGCAGGATCCGCCATTTTGGACAATCCTCAGATCGCCAATGCCCGAAGCGCAAAGTGGATGTCCAGAGAATGCCTAATACTGCATAGATGGAAAAGTGTGCAAATTTGCGAAAAATCGTATGGAACGCATCCAGCTTCTCAGCCTGTGCATGAGGCGAAAGACTGTTCCAATCCGGAGTGAACAGCGCAAGAATAGATTGCAGCATTCCTCCGCTGAGATTACCGGAAACAGAAGCGCTTTGCGCTGACAGACGGAAGATCAGCACCATCCAGAAGATCGTTGCGCTCCACAGGAAAAGCTTTTTCAGCTTTTCTCCCAAGTTTCACGCTCTTTTCTGATCTGAACAAGTGCAGCATTGATCTGTGCCTCTGTATTGCTCAGAGATTGCAGCACATAGGCAGCGGTTGCCTGCTTGGTTTCATCGCACTTGGTTTTGGTTTTTGCCAGCAGCTCATGTGCTTTGCGCTTGGTTTCAGCCAGAATCGCACTTTCAGAGACAATTGCCTTTGCACGTTCTTCCGCAGTTCGTACGACTTCCTCGGCTTTTTGCTGTGCTTCATTCATGAGACGGTCACGATCGTAATCAATGAGCTTTGCCCTTTTGATTTCCTGGGGAAGATTGAGGCGGATATCGTTAATCAGCTCACGCAAACGATCGCCATCAATGACGACCTTATGAGCTGCCAGAGGAAATGCTCGGGATTTTTCAAGCATTTCGTCCATTTCATCCAAGATTTCATCTACGTTCATGGTCTTACATCCTTTCTGATGGTTTGTTTTTGGGGATTATTGTGTATGCTGCTGTCCAAGACGCTCTTGAATCAGCGGCAGGATTTCCGGTGAAACGAAGCTGGAGATATCTCCACCCAGGCTTGCGATCTGTTTGACAACGCTGGAGCTGAGATACATATTTTCTGCGGCGGTTGTCAAAAAGACGGTTTCCGCAGCAGGATATAGCTTTTTGTTGGCAAGTGCCATCTGGAATTCGTATTCAAAGTCACTGACTGCGCGCAGACCCTTGACGATTGCAATGGCACCGACACGACGAACATAATTGGCAAGCAGCTCACCATCGAGTATATCAATGATGACATTCTGATATTGTGAAGTCACTGCTTCGATCATCAGCAGACGTTCCTTGAGTGTGAAGGAAGGATTTTTGGCAAGGTTGGTTGAAACCAATACAATGACCTTGTCAAAGAGCTTGCTTGCACGGCCGATGATATCCAGATGTCCCAATGTAACGGGGTCAAAGCTGCCGGGACAAACTGCGACACGGCGCACAGAATCGGACATTGCAGTCTCCTTTCAGCATAGTTTCCTCAAACGGATTCCGAGACGGCTTCGGTTGATTCCTCGCCGCAATAGATAGTTACAGATATTTTACCATACTTTTTCTGCTTTTTCAAGTCAAAATTTGCGATTTTTGCAGGCAATTTCAATTCCGGTTCGTGTTCGCAGACAAGAATGCCGTTTTTTTGCATATGCGGGATCAGCATTGGCAGAATTTCGGGCAGGATATTTTTGCCGTAAGGCGGATCAAGAAATGCGATGTCGAAGGTTTCGCGGCAGCGCATTAGGAATACCTGTGCATCGGTGCAAAGAAGCTGGGCACGATCTGTGAAGCCGCAGGCAGTGATATTCTGCTGTATGACCTGGAATGCTTTTCGGTTGGCTTCTACCAAAGTAGCGTGGGCTGCACCTCGGCTGAGTGCTTCGATGGCAAGCTGGCCGCTGCCGGCAAACAGATCCAGCACTCGTGCGCAGGGCAGATCGAATTGTATTGCAGAGCAGATCGCTTCCTTGACAAGATCGGTGGTCGGGCGAGTGTCCAGACCATCCGGTGCCAGAAGTTTTCTGCCTCGTGCAGAACCGGTAATGACACGCATAACGTATCTTCCTTTCTGATATGAGTTATGATTGAATCCCGAATGCGGCAGTAAATTCTTCCATTGTGCCGCAATATGCATTCAGATCAATGAAGGCCTCATCTCCCTCATAGCCATCCAGCAAGCCTCTGGGATTATACTGCCAGAAGCACCATTTCGGTTCATAGGAAGAAGAAGGCGGTGTAAAGATACTGCGGATCCAGAGGATATACTCAAGATCGGTATCTTTCAGATAGGTTTCCCAGCATTGATGGGTGGTATAAATGATTGGTGTTTTGCCGTAATGCTCAGACAGCGCCGACAGCATATAGCGCAGATTCTCTCGCACGGTTTCTGCATCGGGGAGATTATCGGAGCGATAAAACTCCAGATCAATGACCGGCGGCATTGCATCGGCTTCGTTCGGAACAGTACGGATGAAGTTTTCTGTTTGGGTATCTGCACCGCTGTCGAAACTGAAGAAGTGATAAGCGCCGGTATACAACCCTGCTGCGCGAGCATTTTCCCAATTTTCGTCAAAGCAGTCATCCACAAGACTCGAACCTTCTGTTGCTTTAATGAAAGCGAAGGTCATATCCTGCGAAGCGATGGTTTCCCAATGGATCGTGCCCTGATAGTGTGAGACATCCACACCTCTTATCGGATAGCGGTGTTTTGAGGGCATATTAAACCAAAGCCTGCCGGAAAGTATCAGCAGCACCAGAATCATACACACAAGAAACAAGCCGCACCATGCCAATATGGTACGCTTCACCTTTTGCGTCATTTGTTTCATGAAACGAGATCTCCCATAATAATGCCGCGGCCGTTGGTAGCAAAATAGACTCTGCCATAAACAGAGGCATCGCCGGTAATGGAAGGTGTCAGATTACCGAAGCATTCAGTTTCCGAGGTCATCTTTTTCCATGATTTTCCATGGTTTTCCGTCATATAGATGCCGCCGCCCTGTTCATCGATATCACCCATCACATAGAGCACCATAGGATCACCGTCTTTTTTCGGAGCACCCACACCGATGGCATTGACCGAAGCTTCTTTCAGATAGGTTATGGTAGCACCGTAATCCGTGGAATAACCGAGACTTGTGCCCGAACGGATCCAGACAAAGCCTTCTGCTTCGGCAGAGGGCACGATCTCGGAATTTTCCGATACCGTAGCACCGGTTGCGATAAAGTTTGCGCCTCCGTCTTTGGAGATATACAATACGCCGCCGGACTCACCATAGAAAATATTTGGATTCAGTTTATCTGCATAAACCGCAGCACCCATGCCGAGTCCCTGACTGATGTACCATGTGCTGCCGAAATCCTTAGTAAAATATACTCCGGAGCTGATACTGCCGGGAATCCAGATCACAGTGCTGCCATCCGCAGAAACAGCCGTCACACCGGCAGTTTTTGCTTCCGGCAGAGCAGCAAAGGCGTTCCATGTGGTACCGCCGTCTGTGGTATAGCGCAGCGGCTCACGCTTGTCATCATTGGTATAGACTGCTACATTGCCGTTATTCCATGCAACTGCCAGATCCGATGATTTGCCGATCTTCATAAAGTGATTATCATCCGGACGTACATTGACATCCAGATGCGAAAAGCCTGTCAGGTCGCCCATGATGGAATACAATTGCGGAGAGCCGTCTTTTTTGGGTGTGGAAACTACTTTGAAAATCGCTGTTTCTTCCAGACCATATGCATCAAAAGCGACGGTAACCGGAGTCTCGCTTCCCAGATCCGAGAGGTTTTTCGTGGAATAGAGTGTTGCACCGGTTCCCCAGCTGACCACATTGCTGTCAAAGGGATCGATTTCCACATCTGCCATCCACCAGCCGGTTTGTGCCGATTCCCGCCCCCAGTTGAGCCACTGTGCATCTGAAACATCCATGACATAGTAATCGGTGGTATTATCAAAGAATGGTGTCCATGTATTACCCCCATCGGTGGAACGGTAAAGGTTTTCTCCCTTTGCCGACCAGAAGCCCAGTGTTCCGCACACGATGGTATCGGGGTCAGAGCCATCGACAGAGATACCGGAGAATCCACCGTAGCGATTATCACTGCATTGGGGAGTAATATCCTCAAAAGCACCGCTTTTCACATGGTAACGGCAGACCATTCCTTCCAGTGTAGCTGCATTGGGACCGCAGCTGTCACTGTAACAGAGATACAGGTATCCGTTTTCGGAAAACTCTGCCTGCAACGGATAAAAGCCTGCATTATTGGCGGGAAGGGCTTCCCAGGAGCTTCCCTGATCGGAGGAACGATAGATACATTCGCCGTTTTTCATGGCAACACCGACATACACATCACCGCTTGCAGGTTCAAACTCGACCCACATAATACCGATCTGGTTTTTTTCCTGAAAATAGTCGCCGCTGACGGGAAATCCGTTGACTTGTTCCCAGTTTTTACCGTAATCATTGCTCATATAAAGACCGGCTGTACGAGAGCCGTAGAAGATCTGATGATTATTGTTTGGGTTGACCATCAGACGTTCGCCTACACCGCGTCCCGATTGATTTCCGCCCATAGGAAAGGGCATATCCACCTGTGTCCATGTTTCGCCGTAGTCCTCTGAGGTGAGGATCGCACCATTTTCATTGGAATAGGTACCGCAGGCAACATAAACCCGGTTGGGCTCCACAGGATCAGTGGCAATACTTTCAATGCCGATGAGATTCCAGTCTTTTCCGTTCACACCGCCAAAATGATCGGTGATGGGAACCCATTGTGCATCCTTGCTGCTTTGGCGATAGGCACCGCCGATATCGGTTCTGGCATAGCGCAGGCCCTTTTCGGTGGGATTATATACAATACCGGTAATATAACCGCCGCCGCCGATGGCAACATTGCCCCAAGTGCATTCTGCCTGTTTGATGCCGCCGCAAGCAGTGGCGGAAACCAGCATAGAGGTAGCCAGCGTGCTGACAGCCAGTTTTTTTACGGATCTTTTTTTCATTTGGTATTCCTCTTTCGGTTTTGATTATTTCTTTGTAAGGGCAAGCTGAATGCTTTTCATATCGCCCCAGAGATTGGGAATGCGGATGCCGCACTGCATCAGAACCGCACCAAGCTGCTCCTGCTGCTGATCGTTGAGCGTATATATATATACCGCATCCGGATCCAGACCGGCAAGGGGGATTCTGCGCGAACGCATATTGGCTTCTGCCGTGATCTGGACATAGGTAAACAGTGCTTCGGTCTGATCTTCGGAAACATAGATCCATGCATCCCAGCCCTTGTGCATTTGAGCTGCACACTCGGAGCATACAAAAGGATTGCCCAGACGATATTGCAAACCATTGCGCACCAGATGACCGTAACGATGATATTGCTCGATCTGATGCCGGATCAGGACTTTTTCTTCGTCGGAAAGCTGTGTTACATCCAGCTCATAGCCGAAGGTGCCGTTCATGGCGACATTGCCTCGGGTTTCAAAAGGCGTGTTGCGTCCTGTGGCATGATTGGGACATACACTGACATGTGCGCCCATTGCCGATGGCGGCATAAACAGCGAAGCGCCGTATTGGATCCGCAGACGCTCTCTGGCATCGGTATTATCCGAGCTCCAGATCTGCGGACTGTAATAGAGCATACCTGCATCAAAGCGGGCACCGCCGCCGGAGCAATTTTCCAGCAGCAGCTCAGGATAGGTTGTTGTCAATCGCTCCATCAGCTCATACACGCCCAGCATATAGCGATGCCAAAGCTCCTTTTGACGGCAAGCAGGCAGCGCTGCAGAGCCAAGCTCTGTGAGCTGACGGTTCATATCCCATTTGATATAGGAGATCGGAACGGTATCCAGAATGGCTTTGATCTGTGTCCAGATGGCATCTCTTACTTCTTCTCTGCTGAAATCCAGTACATATTGTTCTCTGCAGAGTGTCAAAGGTCTGTTTGGGATCTGAATTGCCCAATCGGGATGCGCACGGAACAGATCACTGTCAGGAGAGACCATTTCCGGTTCCAGCCACAATCCGAATTTCATACCCAATCCCGTAACGGCATCGGTCAGCGGCTTTAAGCCGCCCGGCAGTTTGTTTTCGTCGGGTATCCAGTCTCCCAGACTGGAATTGTCGCTGTCTCGATGACCAAACCAGCCATCATCCAAAACAAACAGCTCGATCCCCAGAGCCGCTGCCTCAGCAGCAAGCTGTTTCAGCTTCTCCAGATCAAAATGGAAATACGTGGCTTCCCAGTTGTTGATAAGTACAGGGCGAGCCTTATCTTTCCATTCACTGCGGATCAGGTGGCGATGGAACAGTTTGTGGAAACATCGGGACATACCGCCTAAGCCTTCGGCACTGTATACCATAACGGCTTCGGGCGCCTGAAACATCTCTCCGGGTTGTAATACCCAAGCAAAATCTTCGGGATTGATGCCGATTTGTGCACGTGTAGAGCAATGCTGTGTCAGCTCTGCTTGGGCAAAGAAATTGCCGGAGTAGATCAGTGTAAAGCCATAGGCATCACCGCAGGTTTCGGTGGTTTGCGGAGAAAGCAGTGCGAAAAAGGGGCTGTACTGATGGGAAGATTCTCCGCGCAGACTGTCGATACGCTGTTTTCCGTGGCGGATAGGCAGACGATCTACCTGCCGTTCTCTTGCCCAAGAGCCATAGAGAGTAAGCATATCGAAGCGGTCCTCATCCAGATCCACAGAGCAGGAAAGCACGCGAGTCAGTGTGCAGGGTGCAGTGCCCATATTGCAGATCTTTACACTGCGCACAAGAGCATCGGAATCGGAAAAGACGGTATAGCTGATTGTTACCTGTAAGCTTGTGGGTTTATCCTCCAGCAAAAGCTCCAGAGTTTCCATGGGTGTGCTGAGTTCCGAAAAGGTATGAGGCAGGCCGTTCAAGACGGGCTTTCCGTCATAAATACGATGGCAGACATAGGTCAGATCGCAGGCACGATAGCCGTCGATATCCTCAATGCCAAAGGCAGCTTCCCGATAATCTCCCGTACCGCTGCAAGGATATTCAAAGGGAGTCGTATCAAAAAAGCAGGCGCGGTCACGAGGATTGACAGATGGCGTAAAGGGATTTTCATCCAATCGCAGCAACGCTGTCAGATCGGTAACAGGCAGCCGTTTGCCCCAATAGATATGGGCAGGATAGCCGCCATCGACAATGGCAAGTGCATAGGTCATATTGGCGGTATTGATCTGAAATTGTCCGGCCGCTTCTAAATAATGGATCATTATGGTAACATCCTTTGATTATATCTTTGGTTTTTGTTGATATCAGGGCGTTGCAATAATCGCACCATAGGGCGGCAGCGGCAGCTTGTTCTGATAGCAGCGACCGCTTTCTACATCCTGCAGCGGGAAGGGCAGCGCAATTGTCTGTGGAGTACGAGTCCAGTTTTGCAGGAAATAGAATTCCGTGCCATCGGCAGCAATACGCTTATTGGCGCATACACCATAGGGAAGATCGGCAGGGAGTGCCTTTTCAATGGCAAGGGATTCCGCCAGCGGCAGCAGAAAATCCGCAAAGAACTTGTCATCGGCAAATGCTGCCAGATAGTAGACCTGTCCTCTGCCCTCGCTGCGGCAGGTCAAAACGGGCATGCCATCCGGTTCACATGGATTATCGTTATCATAAACAGCCAGCACCTTGGCATCCTCGGCAGCGATCCGTTCACACAATTTGTTGAGCTGATAAGTCTTTGCCATATTCTCAAAGGGTGGTTTTGTTAAACGCATCGTCTGATGCTGCCAATCATACAGCGGATCGGTTTCCAGATAGCGTATTCCTGCCAATGCTGCGAGGCCGCAGGCCGGTGTATCGCCCAGATAGCAAAGATCATGCTCATCCACCACGCCGGTATGGCAGGTCAGAATCAATGTGCCGCCCTGCTTGACATAGGCGATCAGCCGCTGTGCGGTTTCTTTGCGCAGCAGATACAGCATCGGCACACAAAGGAGCTTGTAGGCAGAAAAATCCATATCCGCATTCACCACATCCACCGGAATGCCTGCTTGCCAGAAAGGGCGATAAAAGCGGAAGAACAAATCGGTATCACCGATATCATCGTTGCGAGGCCCTTTGGCATCGTTGACCGCCCAGTGATTTTCCATATCATAGAGAATTGCGGTTTGGGAAGGAACTCTTGCTCCGCAGAGTGCATCGAGGGAGGCAAGCATTTTACCCACACCGCTGACCTCTTGAAAGGTACGGGTATCGGTTCTGCCTGAATGAGATACTACGGCACCATGAAACTTTTCACAGGAGCCGCGGCTTTGACGGAATTGGAAATACTGAATGCTGTCTGCGCCATGTGCCAGATGGGCAATCGAGGACAGCCGCAGAAAACCGGGCTGCTTGGGACGGCATACACCATGCCAGTTGGTTTGCGAAGGTGTATTTTCCATCAGAAGATACGGTTTTCCCAGCATGGTGCGGCAAATGTCGGAATAGGCATCATTCCACATAGCATTGCCGCTTTCATCTCCGTTATCGGTATTATGGAAGGTGGGGTAGCTATCCCATGAAATCACATCCAGAAGCGGCAGCATTTTCCAGTAATCAATGCCGTCATAAAAGCCCATGAAATTGGCGGTGACGGGCAGATCGGGATTAGCGGCCTTCAGCGGAGCGATCTCGTTGGCGAAGAAATCGACGGTCTGGGCAGTGCAGAATCGTTTCCAGTCCAGATTCAGACCATGGATATTGGTTTCCCCTGCCGGAGAGGGCGATTCGATCTGCGACCAATCGGTATATGTATGCGACCAGAAGGCTGTCCAATAAGCCTGATTGAGCGCATCCAGAGAGCCGTATCTGGCTTTCAGCCATTGCCGGAATGCCTCTTGGCAAAGAGGGCAATGACACTGGCCTTGAATTTCATTGCTGATATGCCAGAGAATCACAGCAGGATGATTGGCAAAGCGTTCTGCAAGCTTTGTGTTGATCTGGCGCACCTTTTTCCGATAGATCGGAGAGGTATAACAATGATTGTGGCGTCCGCCCTGCAGATCACGCACACGCATTTCGTTTACGCGGCGGATCTCGGGATATTTATGTGCCATCCATACCGGCTTTGCACCGGATGGTGTTGCAAGAACGGAATAGATTCCGTTTTCATATAATGTATCAATGATCTTATTGAGCCAATCAAGCTGATAATCGTTTTCCTTCGGCTCCAGAGCAGCCCATGCAAATATGCCGACAGAGACACAGTTGATGCCGGCAAGCTTCATCAGCTCGATATCTTTTTGCAGGATTTCAGGGTGATCAAGCCATTGTTCGGGATTATAGTCAGCGCCGTGAAGCATATGAGGCAGAGCAGTCAGATAGGAAGCCATCGTGAATCTCATCCCTTCATTATAAATTGGATACAGATATCGTTATTATATCGTAAACAATACGAATCGTCAAGCGTTTTCGTATATTTTTAAGGCCTGCGCGGTATCTTTATGGGAATTTTTGTCAGATACTTGTGCTTTTGGCAGAGATGTAGTATAATAATAGATGAAATATCAAACAGAAAGGAAACGGTGCTGTTTTAATATCACCGAAATGGAAGGCTATGACAGAGCAGATGCGTTTGGCAAAACAAGAAGAATTCATCCGCATATACAGAGAGAATATTTTCCGTAAGGGTGCGGACAAACTGTTGGATTATCTTTGCTCGGAAGAGAGCGACTTTTTCACTGCGCCTGCCAGCACACGATATCACGGGGCATATGCCGGCGGCTTGCTGGAGCATTCTTTAAATGTCTATGAATGCTTAAAGGATTATCTGGCACGTCCGAGAGTACAGTCTCTGTATAGGATGCGGTATTCGGAAGAAAGCATTGCCATTGCTGCATTGCTTCATGATATCTGCAAAATGAATTTTTATACTGTGGATTATCGAAACAGCAAAAATGCACAGGGTCAGTGGGAAAAAGTCCCCTATTATAAAATTGAGGATCGGTTCCCTTATGGACATGGTGAAAAATCGGTTTATATGATCCAGTTTTTTATGCATCTGAAAAAGGAGGAAGCCTTTGCGATCCGTTGGCATATGGGTTTTTCCGGACCGGAGGATGCCAATACCGTCGGCCGTGCGCTGGAGCAGTATCCATTGGCATTTGCACTTTGTACTGCCGATATGGAGGCCAGCTATTTTATGGAAGGTGCAGCGGCGATAGCATCAAAGCAGGCAGAGGAAACTGCACAATAAATATTATTTTCACATAGAAAGGTCTTTATCGTTATGTCTTGGGTTCAAAGTGCACTGTTTTATCATATTTATCCGCTGGGGCTTTGCGGAGCGCCCACAGAAAATGACGGGGGCGAACCGGTTTCCCGCATTCGCTGTATTCATGACTGGATCCCCCATCTCAAGAAAATGCATATCAATGCGATCTATTTCAGTCCTCTTTGGGAATCGGGCACCCACGGTTATGATACCATAGACCACACCACATTGGATCGTCGCCTCGGTACCAATGAGGATCTGGAAGCGCTTTGCACGGCACTTCATGAAAATGGGATCCGCATTGTGCTGGATGGTGTGTTCAATCATGTAGGCAGAGGCTTTTTTGCATTTCAGGATCTGCTTTGCCATCGGGAGCAGTCGCAATATCGGGACTGGTTCTGTAATTTGAATTTCGGCGGCTCCAATCGTTTTGGCGATCCCTTCTGGTATGAGTCATGGCATGGCTGTGAGGAGCTGGTGAAGCTGAATCTGCGTAATGATACAGTGGCATCGTATCTGGAGCGTGCCATTCTTGAATGGATTGACCGCTATGATATTGACGGCATCCGTTTTGATGCTGCCGATTGTGTGGATCGAGATTTCTTCCGCCGGATCCGTCATGTAGTCAAATCCCGCAAACCCGATTGCTGGCTGATGGGAGAGCTGATCCACGGAGATTATTCACAGTGGGCGAATCCGGAGATGCTGGACTCTTCTACCAATTACGAGTGCTGGAAAGGCATCTGGTCGAGCCATAATGACAAAAACTATTTTGAGATTAATTATGGGATCAACCGACAGTCGGGACAGCATGGTATTTACAAAAATCTGCTGCTGTATAATTTTGCCGACAATCATGATGTAAGCCGGGTGGCTTCGCAGCTGAAGGATGAACGGCACCTGCCGCTGGTCTATGCATTATTGTATGCAATGCCGGGAATTCCATCGATTTATTATGGCAGTGAATTTGCTTTGAAAGCTGAAAAGCGTAAGGATACCGACTGGAATCTGCGTCCTGCACTGGATATCCATGCGCTATGTGCCGAAGGCGCTTCTCTTTGTGCGTTCTTGTATGGTTTAGGTGCGCTTTATGCAGCATACCCTGTCTTGCATGACGGTGCTTTTACAACCGTAGAGGTGCGAAATCAGCAATTGGTATTTCGCCGCGGCGAGGGCGATTCGGCGTTGTATTGTGTCTTGAATCTTGCAGATACAGAAGCATCTCTGCCTTTGCCGATATCAGGAGAAGGTTGGGTGAATTTGTTCAACGATACAGCTGTGAAAGCAAGTGGACAAATCGTCATGGCCCCCTGCTCCGCTGCATGGATCGCCCAAAAGATCGAGAATTCAGAAGATAATGCGCCTGCTTTGATTGCGACAATGCGTTCCGAAAAAAACGATCAGCCGGCTGCAGAACCGGAAGCAGCATCTATCGCTGCGTCTGCACAACTTGATCCTGTCAGAGAAGCAATTGCGCAGATGCTTTCGGCAAGCAATCTTTCGGTGGAGCAGCTTGCACAGCAATGCAATGTTCCTGCTGTGATGATACAGCAGATGCGGCAGGGCAATGGAGAACCTACCATCGGTATGCTGCAGCAGCTTGCTGATGCACAGGGCTTACAAATGCAACTCAAATTTTTGCCGAAGGGATCTTGCTGATGCATCAGAAAGCAGCACCTCAGAAGTCTGTTGACATTGAGGTGCTGCTCTTTTTATTTCGGCTTTTGATTATTATGATAGCATCAACGATCGGAACGATCAATCGAAAAAAGCTGTTCCCGATAGAGCTTCGGGAACAGCTTTGCGGTTAATCATCCAGTTCTTTCTGTGCGGCGTTGAGCATTGCCATCAGATCATCAAAGTTTGCATTGCTTGAAGGAGCTGCAGCCTTTTTGGACGCTGTTGCTTTCGGCGCAGCAGCGGGCTTCTTTTGCTTTGCAGCCGCTTTCGGCGCAGTGGATTTCTTTGGCAGCTCGGACGCTGCTGTTTGTTTCGATTGTGCTTCCACAGGTTTTTCCTCTGCCGGAGGATCGATTGGCTGCTCGGGTGCGGGTTCTTCCTGTACAATAGGCAGAGGTCCGGTTTTCTTGGTAGGACGTCCTGCGATCAGATCCATCAGCTCCGGGTCGGGCTTAGGCATTTGTTTGGTGGTAGGAATTGCAGTCTGGGTAGTATACAAAGGAACTTCCGAGGTGATCGGCGCACTGGTACGATGGTTCTCGATGTTTTTGCGAATCGCTGCAATGCGTTCGGCTCGGCGTGCCGCTTCCTGTTCTTCCTGTTTTTTCTTTTCGTCTTCGGTCAATGCGGCGGCCGCCTTCGGCTCATCCGTATTTTTAGCAGCTTCAGCAGCGGCTTTTTTCTTTCCTTGAATGGATTTCACAAATGCAAGATCGGTATCGTCATCGTCATCGTCATCGTCATCATCCTCCTCACGAGCAGCGATATAAAGTGCTGCCACATACAGAAGTAATACGATGCAAGGGAGAATCAAGCAAAGGATCAACCCGATAATACCGGTCAGAAAACGAACCATTGCTCCTAATTCCGGACTTCTTTGACGGCAGACACCGGCGATGTTCTCGGCAGATACCGCAATGGAATCTGTATTGGTTTTGGTAGTCAGATAGTAAAGCGGCTGCGTTTGTGTGCTGTTGATGTCGGTAGCAGCATTGAGGATCAGACTCACCTGTCCGATCCGATACTCGCCGGTTGTCGAGCTGTATAGTACAATATCATTGGTGAGCGGTGCTGAGGTATCCTTTTCATTCAAAATTACCAGAGCACCTTCCGGGATAATGGGTTCCATATCTGCGGATTGATAGCAGTAATAGCGGTGGCCGAAAAATGTTGGCAGGGAATCCTTGCTGCGGAACAGAAGATTTACAGTCAATGTAAATGCAGCAAGCAGCAGCATACACACAATCAGCAGTACACCCAGACAGGAGATCCTGCTTTTTCGCTTTTCGGTTGTGGAAGTGTTGCTCATGTACAAATCTTGCAGTCACGTGTTTTTTGCGGACTGCTCTCCTTTCATATTTGCGTGATTCTTTGGTGTCAAGATCATACAGCCAAAGTTTTCCACACATAGTATAGCACACTTTTTGCAAAATTACAATCTTTTTTTGTTTTTTTCAAAGATTCCTTATTCCGCAAAGCTGTTTGCTAAAGGTTTCGTTGGCATACAGCTGCCAATCGATAGTATGATTTTATGCGAAATGATAGAAATCGGGGGGCGTTCTCTAACATTGTCCTTAGTTTTTGCTTTTTGCTCTTGACTTTTTTCTTTTGCTGTGGTATAATAATTAGGCGATATAGAGAATACGTTCTTGTGAAAGTTGAACATGCCGGCGCAGCTCAGTTGTGTAGCGCACGTTTGTCGATGGCAAACAGGCTCATATCGTAATGAGCGGGTCGTGGGTTGTCGTTAAAGTGACATCACAACGGACTGCTAAGCCTTGCAAAATCAAAACTGAATATCATATGCTGGTGTGGCTCAGTTGGTAGAGCAGTTCATTCGTAATGAACGGGTCGTGGGTTGTCGGTAAAGCGACATCACAACGGACTGCTAAGCCTTGCAAAATCAAAACTGAATATCAAATGCTTGTGTGGCTCAGTCGGTAGAGCAGTTCATTCGTAATGAACGGGTCGCAGGTTCGAATCCTGTCACAAGCTCCAAAGCCAAACGCTAGGCGAATTTCGGGTTTCACTTTGTGAGACCCGATTTTTCTTTTGGGAAACAGCTTTAATAATTGTTCGGGTAGTTTTTAATCTGGTTATCTAGAAATGATTTCAGGTCAATTCCGCACAATTCGGCAGTAACCCATTGAAAAACGCAAGAAAATGTGATATAATGTATCATATAAAGTTGTAAAAACGGGGAGATTCATTATGCAAGAATTGAAATATATGCCGGAACGATGGTATTCTACTAAGGAAATGTGTGAGTATCTTGGCGTAAGCCGTGACACACTGCTAACTTGGATCAACGAAAAGAATATGCCTGCAAGCAAGGTTGGACGCAGTTGGAAGTTCAAAACAAGTGAAGTAGATGAATGGATCAAAAGCGGAAAGGCCGCAGCTAATTAATCACAACAGCTGCAAGGTAAACGAATTATGAATGTAGATATTAAGGAAAACGCTCTATACCGATTAGATAATGAATTGTTGAGACTTCTTCTAAAAGATAGATCTTCTGGAAAGAATATAATCTGGGCAACTGATAACTATAGTTCGCGTGGCTATGGTTATCAGAGCTACGATTATATAACTGTAGAAGCCATTACAGGGTATCACGGAAATATTATAAAACCGAGAATCGAGAAATCAAAAAAGGAGCAAACAGACCGCATCCGTGACAAAGCGGAGGTATTCACTCCTTCTTGGATATGCAATAAGCAGAACAATCTCGTAGACAACGCATGGTTCGGCACAGATTTCGTCTTCAACGAAGAAATCGATAAGACTTGGATAGCAACAACCGAGCCGATTGTATTCCCCACAGCAACAGGCAAGACTTGGCAAGATTACATTAATGATGTTCGTTTGGAGATAACCTGTGGCGAAGCTCCATACCTCGTCAGCCGTTACGATACAGTTAGCGGATATATGATAGAACTTTCTCAGCGTATTGGTCTGCTTGACAGAAAACTTCGTATTGTGAGTGAGAATACACATACGGAAGAAGAATGGCTGAGATGGGCAATTAAGTCCTTTCAGAACATCTATGGCTACGATTGGCAAGGCGACAACGTGCTTCTGACACGAGAAAACCTTCTCTTCGCCTTCATCGACTACTACAAAGCAAAGTTCGATAAAGAGCCTGATATTGATATTCTCAAGAAGATTGCCGAAATCCTTTCGTGGAACATATGGCAGATGGATGGCTTGAAATTTGTCATTCCCGAAAGCTGCAAAGAGGTCGAAGAGGGTCAGCTGACTCTGTTCGACGACAATATTGAAAAGCAGCCTTGTCCCGGATGTGCCAAGAACGATCCTTACGCACACACAGGTATTTACTGTATCATTAAGGATTGGAAAGCAAACAAGAAGGTCACATTTGTGTCCTTGCTGAAAAAAGATTGATTGGAGTATTATAATGAAAGATTTAAGCATACTTGACAGCTTAATAACAGGGCGCGTGGAACCTCATATATATGCATTTTCTACAAATACAATTCCGAACTATCTAAAGGTTGGCGACACCTACCGTCCCGTGTCAAAACGACTCAGTGAATGGCGAGAGTATTTCCCGAATCTTGAACAGAAATTTGAAGGTAGTGCAAGAATCACGGATGATGTGTATTTCCGTGACTTTGCGGTTCATTGCTTCTTGGAATCGCAAAAGCGTAGAATCCGTCTTGAACCAACAGATCTTCCCGAAGGAGTATATTATTCAAGAGAATTCTTTAGAGAAGCAACCGTAGGCGACGTGGAAGAAGCAATCGCCGATATCAACGATGATTACCACAGCCAAACAGGCAGATATCATTACTACGATGCCAAAACGCAATTGCCCACTACCGAGAAATATGTTTCCACGGGTATGTGGGAGCCTCGTCCTAACCAAGAAAAAACTATAGCAGCATTCAAAAAAGCCTTCGATAATGGTAGAAAGCACTTGCTTATGTACGCTGTGATGCGTTTCGGCAAATCCTTCACCTCCATGTGCTGTGCAAAGGAAATGGGAGCAAATCTTGTTGTCGTTGTATCTGCAAAAGCCGATGTGTGCGATGAGTGGCGTAAGACGGTTGAAAGTGCTGAAAACTTCAGAAACGACTATGAATTTTTCACTTCTGCTGACTTGAAAATCAATTATAGTATCATTACGGATACGCTTGACCATCCCACTGATCCGAAGAAGGTGGTGGTATTCCTAACTTTGCAAGATCTTCAGGGCGAGAACATTAAGGATAAGCATGCCCAAATTTTCGGTCGTAAAATAGACCTCCTTCTTGTTGACGAAACGCACTTTGGTGCAAGAGCAGAAAAATACGGTGCAGTTCTTCGTGCAAGCCAAGGCGAAAAGCTGTCCAAGGAAGAAAAGTATGCCGTTGAGGATATCTTGGAAAGCACCAAGGAGTTTGATGTTAATGTAACCATTCACCTTTCAGGTACGCCCTATCGAATTTTGATGAGCGATGAGTTCGACAGAGAGCAAGATTTGATCGCCTTCTATCAGTTTACCGATATTGTTCGTGAGCAAGAGGAATGGGATAGAGATAACTTCTCAAAGGACGAGCCGAAGGAAGAATGGGAAAATCCTTACTTCGGTTTCCCTCAGATGATAAGATTTGCATTCAATCCGAATGAATCCGCACGCAAGCGCATGGCAGCTTTGCGTGAAAGTGGTATGTCGGATGCTTTCTCTGCGCTCTTCAAGCCTAAATCCGTTGGCAAAGCCAATGACGGAAGCCATAAATTGTTCGTTCACGAGCAAGAAATTCTTGAATTACTTGAAGTCATTGACGGTAGCAAAGAGGATGAAGAACTGCTCGGATTCCTTGATTATGATAAAATCAAGGACGGTAAAATGTGTCGTCACATCGTTATTGTTCTGCCGTACTGTGCTTCTTGCGATGCACTCGAAGCAATGATTAAAAACAATGCTGACAACTTCAAGAATCTAAACAGTTACGAGCTTATCAACATTTCAGGCGTTGACAACCCGAATAGGTACAAGAAACCAAGCGATATTAAGAGAGCAATCAGTACCTGCGAATCACAAGGAAAGAAAACCATCACCTTGACGGTTAACCGTATGCTGACAGGTACTACTGTTCCCGAATGGGATACGATGCTCTTTCTCAAGGATACTTCCTCGCCTCAAGAATACGATCAGGCTGTTTTCCGTCTGCAAAACCAATACATAAGAGAGTATGTGGGTGATGACGGTAAAACGATCAGATACGACATGAAACCTCAAACGCTTCTCGTCGACTTTGATCCCGACCGTGTTTTCGTCATGCAAGAGCAAAAGGCGCAGGTTTATAATGCCAATACCGATGAAGCAGGAAATAGCAAGCTCCGTGAGCGTATTGAGGAAGAATTGCGTATCTCCCCTGTTATCGTGATGAACAAGGATAAGATCGTTCAGATAACGGCAACAGATATAATGAAAGCTGTTAGTGAATATTCCAAATCTCGTGGCGTAGCGGAAGAAGCCGTTGAAATTCCCGTAGATATGTCCCTGCTTGAAATTGCAGCTATCCGTACAGCCGTTGAGCGTGAAAACGAGCTTGGCTCAAAGGCAGGTCTTACTATCAAGGGCACAGACGGAGAAGGCGATGATATGGACACGCCCGCTGATACCGAGCCTACGGATACAACAGGCACAACTGGCACGGCCGAAGGAACTGATACATCGACAGACGAGTCTGCCGCTGGCACAACACAGGCAGAAGAAAAGACCAAGGATGCTGTAAAGCAGTTTAGATCTTACTATGCAAGAATTCTGTTCTTTGCATTCCTTACCAAGAACATGGTTATCTCACTCAGCGATATTATTGGTTGCATTAACGAGCCGAATAATGCTCGTATTGCGAGAAATCTTGGTATCAGCAAGACTGTGCTTGAAGGAATGTTGGCACACGCTGATAAATTTGTTCTTAGCCGTTTGGATTATAAAATCCACAATCTCAATCAGCTTTCTCATGACGATAGCGTTGATCCCGTTACCCGAGCATCCGTATCTGTTCAGAAATTTGGTAAACTCGGCGAATCCGAGGTTATCACGCCGAAACATATCTGCAAAGATATGATCGATATGATTGATGATGCCGATCTAAGAGCTGTTATGGATAACGGAAGCAAGGTGCTTGATATTGCAGGCAAGGCAGGTGAATTCGCTCTTGCTATTTTCGAAAAATATATCACTTTGGGCTATGATAAAGAAGCGTTAAAAGATGCGATTTACACCATTCCCACATCAGGCATCACCTATGAGTTCACCCGTATGATATACGAGATTTTGGGCTTGAACGTAGATAATATCGCTTCCAAGTTCACCTCGTACAACCTTTTGGAAGTTAAGGACGAGGACGGCGATATCGATTACACAAAGATAGCAAGTCTGTTAAGGCAGAACAAGCCCTTTGGCAGCATTACAATGAACGATGAAATTACAGAAGGAGATGAGATAGTGAATTTTGATGTGGTATTAGGTAATCCTCCTTACCAAGTTAGCGACGGCGGCGCACAGGCGAGTGCTCGTCCGATCTACCATAATTTTGTAGATATTTCAAGGAAGGTTGAACCTTCGTTTATGTCCTTAATTATGCCTACCCGTTGGTTTGCAGGCGGTAAGGGATTAGACGAGTTTAGAAATGACATGCTCAACGATACAAGTATCGTAGAGCTTCATGACTTTTTGCACCCTGAAGAAGTATTCCCCGACACAAATAATCGTGGTGGTGTTTGCTATTTGCTTTGGGATCATAAGCACGGAAAGACCGATTCCGATGTCCGAATTGTTTCTCATGAAGGAAATGGTGTTGTAAAAACTTCTACGAGAAAGTTGAGATACAAAGATCTTGATATATTTATAAGAAACAGCGCAGCAATAAGCATTTTGAACAAAGTAATCGTCGATGAAAATGTAGATACAATGGATAATCATATTTCACCTCGTAGACCGTTCGGCCTGGATGGTAACTTTATTAAAACTACAAATTTCAAAAAAGAAGCAATAGGCATGGCCGATCCTGTAAAATGCTATGGAAAAGCAAAAGCCGTAGGATATGTTGAGCGCTCAAACGTCCCCTCCCACACGGAATGGATTGAGAAATGGAAGGTGTTTATGCCTTATGCAAACAATATCGGTACGGAATTAAACGATGATAACCAAAACACCTTCGTAGTTGCACCCAAGTCCATCTGTACAGAAACCTTCTTAATCGCCGGAATGGACATGGATCTCGATGAAGTATCTGCAACAAATCTTTCGAATTATTTGCGTACACGGTTTGCCCGCTTCTTGTTAAGCATGGCAAAAATAAGCCAACACGGAACATCAAAAACATATCGTTTTGTTCCCACACAAGACTTCTCAAGAGCATGGACGGATGCAGAACTATATGCCAAGTACAGATTGACAGAAGAAGAAATCGCATTTATCGAATCTATGATTAAGCCTATGGTGTGACTTATGGGAAGTACATATTTTTTTAAAATAATACATTGCAGGCTGGCGTCATAGTTGAATGCGACAGACAAAAATTCAGATTCAATATCGCAAAATGACAAACAAAATATCAAACAAAGCCACACCGTACAGCTCACTCTGTGCGGTGTGATTTTTATGCACACAACAAAAATGGGAGTGTTCACACTGACGGTCCGACTATTCACTCCTCAAAACTTTCTGAAAAAGGGCCCTCAAAACGTCTCTCCCAGTTCCCTATAAGTAGAGAGGCATAATCCTGCAACTACAGACTTGACAAAAATCGACAAATATGCTATGATAATTATAGAAGGGATTATCCCACATATTTCATAACACATAATTATTTATATTGAGTCACAAGGCTCGTACATAGTATAGCAAATCGCAGGCAGAGTGTATGCTCTGTCAGGATTGCTGTAGTATGTACGAGCCTTTTTGTTTGGCATCTTGAAAACCGAATACCGATACACCAAGTACGTTATTTCTGATGGTGGGGTGGTGAGCCGTACCAGCCGCATGAGAAATCCGCCAAGACCTCGAAAGAGCGAGCGAACAAGATACTCTCAGACCTGCACTTAGCAAATGCAGTTGGCGATGAAAGTCAGAAATGGATACTTACGTTCAGCCACAGTCCGAGCGTGATAAAACCGTCGCAGGCAATGGGAACGTGCAAGAAGTGCTGAGCATCAGGCACTTTATGAGTCCGATACGCTGTCGGACGCTTGGTGAATCGCCCAAATCAGAACAGCAGCAAGCGGAGGTGAAGTCTGTGCTGTGATGCGATTGATGTTCAAAGTTCGGGGAGATGATCGTGCGAGAGGGTTCATGAAAAAAGAAGGGACGTGATAACATGAAACAACTCGAAACAAAGTCCTGCGAAGAAATCATGAGCATTGCGTACAAACCGCTCGAGTATTGCGTTGACGGTTTGCTCACACAGGGCTTGTATCTTCTTGCTGGTGCACCGAAGGTAGGTAAGTCGTGGTTAGCTCTCGACATCTGTCTTTCTGTTGCAAAAGGTGAAGATGTGCTGAAACACCAAACGCACATCGGCACTGCACTCTATCTTTGCCTTGAGGACAGCTACCACCGCATTCAGAATCGTTTGTATGAACTGACAGACGAACCAACAGAGAAACTGTACTTCGCAATCATGTCGGAATCCCTTGGCAACGGATTGGAAACGCAGATTGAAACATTCAAATCCCATCATCACGACACAAAGCTGGTTGTAATTGACACCTTGCAGATGGTGCGTAACGAAAAGGATTGTGGTTACGGTGCTGACTACAAGGAACTGTCAATCCTCAAAGCACTTGCAGACAAGCTTGCAATTACAATTCTTCTTGTGCATCACACTCGCAAGTGTTATGACAGTGATCCATTCAATATGATTTCAGGAAGTACTGGCATCAGCGGTTGTGTGGATGGCAGCATGGTGTTGCTGGAATCAAAGCGTGGAAGCCGTGAAGCAAAATTGTATTGTGTCGGTCGTGATATTGAAAATCAGGAGTACAGGGTTCTGTTTCATGATCACCGCTGGACTCCCTGTGATGAAATTGTACCAACACCTCCTGACATTTTCTCTTTCGCCATTCATGATTTCATGATGGAACAGCAGTCGTTCAGTGGTTCTGCAACGGATCTATGTGAATTGCTGTATCAGAAATTCAATCGCAAATATTTCCCAAACCGATTGAGCCGTGATCTGATTCAGCACACAGTAGAACTGGAGCGATATGGTGTGCTGTTCAACTTCCGCAGGAGTCATGGCTGCCGCATACTAGAGCTGGAATATATTGCATCGGGTGACAGTAGTGACGGTAGAATTCTGTGGGTGGAGGTCATAGAGTCTACCGGCACCCGAAATCCAGAGAATGTCGAATCTGCGTTGTTTCAGTGTGGTGACAGTAACGAAACGGGTGACGGTAAGTCGCAAATGGGTGACGGTAGAACTGATTTGGGTGACGGTAACTTTATCGAAACGACTGCATTGCCGTTGAGCGTTTTGTGAGCGATTTGTGCCCTCGGAATCGCTGTGGGACAAGTTTATCGGGGATCAACACAGAACGGCACACAGGCGAACGTGAAGCGTTTGTGGGAGGATGATGCACGCAGTTGAAATTTGCGAATCAGACAGAGGAATGTGGAGCTTCGGGAGGGTTCTCTTTTGAGAGCCAGCATCGCATTCGGCAGTCCGCATAGCGGCCCACCGAACGCAGCTGGTCGGGAGAACCCGAACCCCTTACGGCGAGCCGCCGCTCCCAATTGTGCCTCCGCATGATTCTTGTGGACACATGGTCAGCGTGTCGGCACGTTGAAAGCAACTATAAATCGATAGTAAAGGAGTGTGATGCCATGAGAAAACGAAACGTCACGATCACAATCCGCTGCACTGAGGACGAGCGACAGCGGATCTACAGCAAAGCTCGTCAGCATGGATTAACGCTGAGCGACTTTGTGCTGCGATCGGCACTCGGCAAGAAAATCGTCACCGCTGACGGGCTTGCGGATGTGCTAAAAGAGCAGAAGTCCATCGGGCGAAACCTCAATCAGATTGCAATGCTGGGGAATATGGGGCGGCTGAATGCTGTAAATCTTGATCGGCTGGTTGAGCAACACGAACGTGCAACATCGGCTTTGTGTGAAATTGCAAAGGCGGTGCGGTGATTGGAGGGAAGTAGCGATGCCAATTATTCATTTCATCAACAGCAAAACACAGACCACTGGCGGTACGAAAAAAGTCCTTGCCTATGTTACAAAGAAAGAGAAAACCGAATCAGAGGACAAGCAGTATGTGACGACTCTGAACTGTTCCACACCGACTGCTTACGAAGAAATGCTTGCAACGAAGAATGCTTACCACAAGAACAGCGGTCGGATGTACTATCATCTGGTGCAAAGCTTCCCAAAAGATGATGGTACTACGCCCGAACTTGCACATCAGATTGCGGTGGAGCTTGCGGAAAAAGCCTTCGGAAATTATGAGTGTGTCGTGGCAACGCACATCGACCGAGAGCATATTCATTCACATTTCGTGTTCAATTCCGTCAGTTTTGAGGACGGCAGGAAGTATCATTCCAACGGAAACACCGTGCAGGAGTTGATGGATTTGTCCGATGAAATCTGTATGAAGTACGGCGTTGCGATGCTGGACAGACAACCGCAAAAGAAAAAAGATGTGCTCTCCGACCGTGAATATCGCTCGGCGGTGCGTGGTGAGAGCTGGAAGTTTCAGCTGATGAATGCGGTCACGGAAGTCATGAAACAAGCCAAAAGCCGCAAGCAATTTGTCTTCATGATGAAGCAGTTGGGTTACGGCGTGAGGTGGGAGGACTCACGAAAATATATCACTTACACTTGCCCGAACGGAAAAAAGTGCCGCTGTGCTAAATTGCACGGCGAGAAGTTTTCAAAGGAGATGATGGAGCATGAGTTCAAAATTAGACGTGAACGCCTTGATGGAACGGAACAAATCCGACTTGCAGGCAGCGGAAGAAACCCTGCCCATGGTTGCAGTGGACAACCGGAACTGGATGGCGGTGATCAGTCTGCTGAAAAGATCCTGCGAGGTACAGGAGGAACTGTTGGAGTTACAGGGAGAGCTGATGACCAAGCACGGAATCGAAATGCACCTACAGAATCAGAAAGTGCTGTTCGATCAGGTGGAGAACGAGTGCCGACGAATTCAGCAAACAACAGCAGAGCAGACGAGCAATTCCCTGACGAGCTTAATCAGCCAATCGGAGAAGTTGTCATTACAGGCTGGGAAGCTGAACGAGGAATTCTCCTCGCAGCGGAAAGAATTAGAAGAATGGAAGCACAAAACGCAATTGAAAATGCTACGATGGATTGTGATTTCGCAGTCAGTGCTGTTGATGTTATCGCTGGCATTGCAGATGTGGCTACGATAATTGATGCGCCGGAGGAAGATGAGGACATCGAACGTCGCAGCGACAGCAAGGTACTCGCAGAGGAACTCCGACGCAAGGAAGCGTTGGGGATGCACATGGGATGAGGGGATAAACCATCCCCTTACCACTCTGCAAAGAGTATCGCAAACGCCGATACCCTATCAAAAATCTTACAGAAAGGGAGATCTAAAATGAATATCAGATTTACAGGAACAACAAGATGCAATCCGACTTTGTTCGGAGAACTGGAGGACTATGGAAAGAAACACAATCGGAGAAATCAGAAAAAGAGAATACAATCTCGAACCGTCACTGTGTCAGAATCAGGGCGATGCGCAGTACCATGATCACTATCTGAACGGCGTGACCTATCGTGTGTGGTCTGTCTTTGAGGGACAGACCAGTGCTGCGAAATCGCTCTCCGCTCTCATGCTCCGCCGACTGGAAACGGGAGATGAAGTCGGGACTGTGACAGATGAGTTCGAGGAAATGATTCAGCGGAAGAACACTTCTGCAATATGAACAAATTCCAAGCGACCGCTTATTGAGGTTGCACAAAGATAAATGCAGCGGACAAATTCAGCTGGCTTTGTGCCGACAGATGTGATATAATGTCGATGCAAGGCTATGCGTGTCCGCTGCCCGAAAGGAGAATGATGATGCAGAAACACGCAGCACTTTATTGCAGACTCTCGGTGGACGACGGCAGCTTCGGCGGCAGTGTGTCCATCGAAACGCAGAAGATTTTATTGGAACAGTACTGTCAGGCACACAGCATCACGGAGTATGAATTTTACTGTGATGACGGCTACAGCGGTACAAACTTCAACAGACCTGCATTTCAGCGGATGTTATCAGACATCCACGCAGGCAAAATCAATCTTGTGATTGTAAAAGACCTGTCCCGATTCGGTCGAAACTATGTGGAAGTCGGCTTACAGGTTGAGCATTTCAAGGAACAGAATGTGCGGTTCATTGCGGCGGATGACCACTATGATTCCACGATCAATGAGGACGATCTGATGTTCCCCATGCGGAATGTGATGAACGAGATGTACGCCCGTGACGTATCGAAAAAGACGAAAGCTGCCAAGAAAGCCAAAGCAAAGGCAGGGCAGTTCATGGGGTCCAAGCCGCCGTTCGGCTACAAGCTGGATCCCAATGACAGACATCATCTTGTGATTGATGAGCCTGCGGCAGAGGTTGTCAGACGTATTTTTCGGCTGACTGCGGAGGGCATTGGGTACAATAAGATCGCAAAAATCTTCCGTGCGGAAAAGGTACTGAACCCCATCGCTTACTTCAATCAGCACAATCCCGACTACTTCAAATCAGACTACTGGCGGAAAGAATTCGACTGGCACGTCACCTCCGTCCGTGTGATTCTGAACAATGAAGTCTACCTCGGCAGGCTGGTGTACGGCAAGCAGAGAGCGAAGTCCATGAAAAGCAAGCAGGTGGTGAAGTGTCCGAGGGAGGACTGGATTGTGGTGGAATACTGCCATGAACCGATTATTTCGCAGGAATTGTGGGACACGGTTCACAAGATCATGAACGCCAAACACCGCCCTGCCAAGACAGGCGAAGTGCAGATGTTCGCAGGGCTTCTGTACTGTGCGGACTGCGGTCACGCCCTCACCTATTCGCAGAAGAAGCGAAAGAACGGCACTTATCACGGAGCATATTCCTGCTGGATGTACAAGACGCATGGCAAGGAATACTGTGCGTCCCACTATATCCGCTACGATACGGTATACGACCTTGTGCTGATTGACTTGCGGAGTGTGCTCTGGAATTATCGTCATAACAAGAAGCAGTTCAAGGCGTTTCTGGAGAAGAAATTCCAGACGGATTCTGCAAAAGAAGCGAAGAAATTGCAAGCCGAGTACGAGAAGAAGCAGAGCCGTTTCGAAGAGATCGACCGCATTCTGTGTAAGCTGTACGAGGACAGTGCTTTGGGTAAAATTCCCGAAAGCCGCTATGAAGCCATGTCCGCACAGTATGAATCTGAGCAGCGGGAAATCAAGGAAGCACTCCCCGATCTGCGGCAGCGGATCGAACAGCTGAAAGCGGAGAGCGATGCAACGGATAAGTTCGTGAATCTCATTAAAAAGTACACTGTGATTGACCAGCTGGATGCCGCTATTCTGAACGAGCTGATTGATAAAATCGTGGTGCACCACAAGGAAGTGGCGGAGGACGGCAGGGTATTTCAGCAGGTGGAGATTTACTACCGCTTTATCGGCAAACTGGAACATGCCGCAGAATCGGAGAAAGCGGCGTAGAATCGGGGTGAATGCCCTGTTTTTTAAAACGAATCAAACGTCGCTTTATAGACAACGCATGGTCGCAGGTTCAAGTCCTGTCACCAGCTTACAGGAAAACCCTCGGAAATACGTTGTTTCCGAGGACTTCTTTTTTTGTACATACTCAAGCCAGCGAGGTTGAGGCTAAACTGATGCTCCGGCATGAAAACAACTGACGTTTTGTCACTTTTTTCTGATGAAATGTGTCCAATTGCGATATATCTATTGACAATTCTGTTGCCATAATGATATAAATAAGACATCTCTAACGATCGTAATTACAGATCTATTGAGAAACAATATATATTCATCCGGGGAAAGGGGAAAACATATGAAACAAAAACCACGCATTCTCACTCGGATGGTCGCTGTTGCCTCTACACTGGCAATGACGCTGCCTATGCTGAACGGCATGATGACTGCTTCCGCAGCCGAAACTGAACAATATCCGTACACGCTGTTTGGCAGAAACGGCATCTCTGTGAACACATCTCATCTGTGTATCAACGAAAATCTGCACGCCAATACCGTTGTGGAGATCACATCAAACAGCCGTAATGTGAATGGCAAAATCACCACTGCCCAATCGAAATTGGATCGAGTCAAGCATGTGTATGCCGACAGCAAGATCTATGAAACCTATTTTGCCGAAAACGGCACTGTTTATGAAGAAGCCTACACATGGGACGAGATGAACATTCATGTCAACTCGCCCGTTTTTTCTTATGGGAACATGGATGTAAGCGGCAATATTTCGCTGAATTCCTGTCTTGGCAGCTTCATGGATCTGACGCTGACCGGTGAGGTATCCAATGCCAACAATGCGGTTTTGTACTCCAAATATGGCGATATCACTGTGGATACCGACAATGTGGCAATGTGGTTGGTCTGATCGGAGAACCGCTGGAGTTCACCTCTGCAACCGAGTTTGATTCTGCGACCATCTCCTTTACCATTGACCAAAGCAAATTGGGTGATACTGCGTTTGACAACCTTCTGATTCTTTGGTATAATGAGGAAGAAGGTATCTTTGAGGAAATGCCCACGGACCGTGATAGGGTGAACTCAACTGTCAGCACCACAACAACGCATTTTTCCCAGTATCTTGTTGTGGATAGTGTGAAGTGGTATGCAAGTTGGGAAAATAGCTTCCGACAAATGGACGATGCTTGCGGAGATGATATCGTTGTGGAATATCCTCTGCACACATATTTCTTGATTGATTGCTCTGAAGAAATGGGTGATGTAGACCCATTTAATCGGCGGAAAACGATTTGTCAGAATATCATTGATAATATGCAGCCCTTTGATAAAGCGTCAGTAGCCACATTTTCAAGGGAAATTGCATTTGATTCTGACTTGACAAGTTCCAAAAGTACCCTTAATTATTATTTGTCACGAATTAATAATGATGGATCAGAAACTAATGTTGCTGCGGCATTGGGTCCTACATTAACCGAGATTTATGAAACAATCCAGAGCGAACCATATCGTATTATTATTTTAACTCACGGTGATGCTGATTTTAATGCTGTGAAAGCAGCCATGTGGCAATTTGATAACCAGTTTGAAAATGGTACAGTCAACATCATCAATCTGAGTTCTTCTGTTATGTCAGAGGATGCGATTTCGTTTGCACAACACAGCGGTGGCGATGTGTATTATGCTGCGGAGGCACATGAGCTGACAACTCAGGTTGGCACTGCAATTACATACCCTGCCACTTTTGATAATACAGATAGCGATGAAGATGAGATTCCGGACATTGTTGAGCGTTACGGCTTAAAGCTGGATGGCACCCTGATCAATAGTGACCCCTACAAAACCGATACGGATGGCGATGGTCTCACCGATAGTGAGGAATTGGGTTTTGTCTCCTTTGATGCGATTCTGCATGCTCCGGGGGAGTATTTGCAGCATATTTCTTATCGCTCTGACCCCAATAATCAGGATACCGATGGGGATGGGATTTTAGATCCGCTTGAGTATACCAATGTTACAATCGATAGCAGATATGATACCTTAAATCCATTGATTGTCGATAGCTTGGAAAGTCTTTATCCTGAATTAACGATAGGAGTAAAACACAATCAAGAAGATAATCCGGTGTACTTAACTGTAGACGAAAACACAGTTACAATCCATGCGAAATACAAAACTAACAAGAAGGCTCAAGAGGCATCAAACATTATCAATCCCCAGACTGGAAGATTTTATACTCACGAGGAAATATTTATTAAATCAATTGAAGAAAAGTGGAGCGTTGGCTTGAATGGAAGCATCGATGATTTTTATCCAGGAATGGCTATTTCTGTCAAAGTTATCCTAACCGAAGCGAAATGGTACCAAAAAGCTATTAGCTTTCAAGTGGATAATTTGTTCAACAAAGGAACAAATGCGACATCCAATGGCAGTGATTCTTGGACTACAAGCGGTTGTCAAACAGTGTATTTATGTTCCATGTCCAATAGCGGAGAGTACTTATCTGAACAGGATCGTTTTAATGCTCCTGCACATGAATTTGGTCATGTTTTAGGGTTATCTGATGTATATGGATATACTGCTGAAAACAAGCAGCACAAGCGACTACAGCCTCTCCCTTTTGATATTACCAAAGGTGTTACAAACGAATTGTGGTATGATTCATATGGTAATGCAGATGGTGATCTTATGTACAATAACGGAAAAGTATGCCCTAATGACTTGGAAATGGTGCTGCAGGCATATTGTGAAAATGATTGGCAATATTTTAAATTGGAATTCTCAAAAGAGAATCCTGACGATTTGAAGAATATATCTGTCTCAAAAGTGATCCGTTCCAATACAAATATCTATATCGATAGATACAGCAAACAGTTTGTAGTTTACAACTCAGCTTCAGGAGCAATTAGCCCACTTAGCATTACGGATAGTGACGGCAAAACTTATATTGGCGACACAAAAGCATATTGCCTATGGGTAAAGAAATACTATGATATTGATGTAACAATTGAACAAGTCAACACTGTAGTTGGCGAATGGAATGTTATGTGAGGTTAATATGAAAAAATTACTTTGCTTGGCTGCAATTTGCACCATATTTGGGGCAAACATGTCATACGCGGTGACCGCACAAACGCTTACAAATGAACAAAATCCATATATTATTTCTTCGCAGGAGTACATATCCATCGCAGGTATCGATCGGGGATTTGAACCACAGATGGACTTGCAGACAAATGCTTATGTGATTGTGGAGGACAACAATGTATTTGCGCTTGCCTATGAATGGAACGCAGGTCATGAAGATCGTTCCTTGGGCTTTACGCAGACAGGCTTATATGAGAACAATGACCTAGGCAGCCCGATTTATACCATCCCATCTCCCGAAGTGGAAAGTTATGCAGAAGTCAGCAAAGATGGTCGTGATGTGTGGGTTTTTCCAACAGCGGATTTATTGTGTGAACAATCGGAACTGAATCTGTCAAAGCCCGTTGTGTTAAAGTATCATGATGGCAGCTTGGAATATTCAGTTTGCTTATCCGATATTTTCCGTTCCAAGTTTGGGCTGGTTTATTCCGATGCAGACGGTTTGCGGTGGTGTACATATTTGGCGAGTGAATCGGCTGAAAATCCTGATTATTTGGTGTTTCAAAAGCTGAACGATGGCGTTGTGATCTACATTAACCGTAAAACCGGTGAAGTGAGCGTACCGTTTCGTGCGAATACATCCAATTGGATATATTGGGGCGAGATATTGTTTATTCCATTCGTAATCTTGCTGATTGTATGCGCACTGGATGTGTTCTTTAAGCACAAAAAGAATGCAAAAATGAAATAAGACGAGATACTGGGTAAATCTTGAGAACGGTCATATTATCGAACGTGATAGTGACGGAAGATACTGGTAAACCCAAGTGACGAGAAAGGGCTTTGCGGGCAGGTATTGACCAGTGCTTTGCAAAAGGGGAGGGTGAAGAGGCGAAAATTTGTTCGCCGACGACTTGACAAATCTATCCAACTATGCTACAATAGTTTATAGTGAGGAAACCTCTCTCACATAAGCAATTTTCGTATTGAGTTCAAGGCTCGTACATATCATACTTTTTCAAAGGCACAGATTGCTGTGTCCGGTTTGGTGTGATGTGTACGAGCCTTTTTGTTTTGGTATTTTGAAATTGGAATGGTAATCGCTATGGAACAGTGGCAGCAAAATATCCATGTGTGAAAAAGTGGTTCGTTTTTAGTCTTTCTCAGCGGTAATATATTAGAGGAACTTTTCCCACCCAGATCAGCGGCGTGCAGGTGCACATCGTTTTTACTTTACATGAAGCGGAGCAATGGTATCCGAAAGATACAGGCGCAGTACTTTGGTGACGATCGTGACGACAGTGACGACAAAACCGATGTGTCTTCTCTTTCTGCTGTTGACCCTGTGAGAAACGTCGAAACAGCGTGAAAACCGCTTTGCCGACAAGAGAAAAACTGAGTGTAATATTCCTGTTGACCCTGCCGACACTGTAAGCGATTTGTGCCATCGAAATTGCCGTGGGATAAGTTATCGGGAATCGGCACAGAACCGCACACGGGCGAACGTGGAGCATTTTTGGGGGGAAGGCTTCCAACATTTTGTGCCGGTGGCTGCAAGCGTTGGTATTGCTCATAGGCTCTACCACTATTATTATACCAGCCAGCATCGCATTCGGCAGTCCGCATAGCGGCCCACCGAACGCAGCCGGTCGGGAGAACCCGAACCCCTTTTATAAGTCGAGAGGAGTGATGCCATGAGAAAGAGAAACGTAACCATCACAGTCCGCCGCACCGAGGACGAGCGTCAGCGGATTTACAACAAGGCTCGTCAGCATGGATTGACACTGAGTGACTTTGTGCTGCGCTCGGCACTCGGCAAGAAAATCGTCACCGCCAATGGACTTGCGAATGTGCTGAAAGAGCAAAAGTCCATCGGTCGAAACCTCAATCAGATCGCAATGCTGGGTAACATGGGACGGCTGAATGCTGTCAATCTTGATCGGCTGGTTGAACAGCATGAACATGCAACGGCAGCCCTGTGTGAAATTGCAAAGGCGGTTGCCCTGAGCCGAGGGTAGAACCTGTTTGAGGCGAACGGGTATGCAGCCATTGGATTGGAGGGATGTAGCGATGCCGATTATCCATTTCATTAACAGCAAAACGCAGACTGCAGGAGGTATGAAAAATGTCCTTGCATATGTTACAAGGACAGAGAAAACGCAGTCCGAGGACAAGCAGTATGTGACGGCTCTGAACTGTTCCGCACCGACTGCCTACGAAGAAATGCTCGCAACCAAGAATACCTATCACAAGAACAGTGGTCGGATGTATTATCATCTGGTGCAGTCGTTCCCGAAAGGCGATGCTACTCCGCCCGAACTTGTACATCGGATTGCAGTTGAACTTGCAGAGAAGGCCTTCGGAAAATACGAATGTGTTGTGGCAACGCACATTGATCGAGAGCATATTCATTCTCACATTGCATTTAATTCCGTCAGCTTCGAGGACGGGAAGAAGTACCACTCCAACGGAAACACCGTACAGGAGTTGATGGATTTATCCGATGAAATCTGTATGAAGTACGGTGTTGCTGTGCTGGACAAGCAACCGCAGAAGAAAAAAGATGTGCTGTCCGACCGTGAGTATCGCTCGGCAGTGCGTGGGGAGAGCTGGAAGTTTCAGCTGATGAACGCCGTCACAGAAGTCATGAAGCAAGCCAAAAGTCGCAAGCAATTTGTCTTTATGATGAAGCAATTGGGCTACGGCGTGAGGTGGGAGGACTCACGAAAGTATATCACTTACACTTGCCCGAATGGAAGAAGATGCCGCTGTGCAAAATTGCACGGCGAGAAATTTTCAAAGGAGTTGATGGAATATGAGTTCAAGATTAGACGTGAATGCCTTGATGGAACGCAACAAATCCGACCTGAAAGCGGCGGAGGAAACCCTGCCCATGGTAGCGGTGGACAACCGAAACTGGACGGCGGTGATCAGTCTGCTGAAAAGATCCTGCGAGGTTCAGGAGGAACTGTTGGAGTTACAAGGAGAGCTGATGACCAAGCATGGAATGATCACTACGATTCCACGGTCAACGAAGATGATCTGATGTTCCCGATGCGTAACGTAATGAACGAGATGTACGCCCGTGACGTGTCGAAAAAGACGAAAGCCGCCAAAAAAGCCAAGGCGAAGGCAGGACAGTATATCGGCTCTAAACCACCATTCGGCTACAAGCTGGATCCCAATGACCGTCATCATCTTGTGATTGATGAACCCGCAGCAGAGGTTGTAAGAAGAATATTCAGATTGACAGCAGACGGTGCAGGCTACAACAAAATCACAAGAATATTCAGAGAAGAAAAGGTGATGAACCCTATCACTTACTTCAACCAGAACAATCCTGATTACTTCAAAGCGGATTACTGGCGAAAGGAATTCGACTGGCATGTTACCTCCGTCAGAGCGATTCTGAATAATGAGGTGTATCTTGGAATGCTTATCTACGGAAAGCAGAAATGCAAGTCCATGAAAAGCAAAACCAAAGTGAAGAATCCTCGTGAGGAATGGATCGTTGTAGAAAACTGTCATGAGCCGATCATTTCGCAGGAATTGTGGGACACGGTTCACAAGATCATGAACGCAAAGCACCGCCCTGCCAAGACAGGCGAAGTGCAGATGTTTGCCGGACTGCTGTACTGTGCTGACTGCGGTCACGCCCTCACCTATTCGCAGAAGAAACGCAAGGACGGCACTTATCACGGGGCCTATTCCTGCTGGATGTACAAGACGCACGGCAAGGAATATTGTGCGTCCCATTATATCCGCTGCGATACGGTGTATGACCTTGTGCTGATTGACCTGCGATGTGTGCTTTGGAATTATCGCCATAACAAGCGGCAGTTCAAGGCATTCTTGGAAAGGAAATTCCAGACGAATTCCGCAAAGGAAGCGAAGAAACTGCAAGCCGAGTATGAGAAAAAGCAGAGCCGATACGAGGAGATAGACCGGATTCTGTGCAAGCTGTACGAGGACAGTGTGCTGGGAAGAATTCCCGAAAGCCGTTATGAAGCCATGTCCGCACAGTATGAATCTGAGCAGCGGGAAATCAAAGAAGCACTCCCCGACCTGCGGCAGAGAATCGAACAGCTGAAAGCGGAGAGCGATGCTACGGATAAGTTCGTGAATCTCATTAAAAAGTACACTGTCATTGATCAGCTGGACGCCGCCATTCTGAACGAGCTGATTGACAAAATCGTAGTGCATCACAAGGAAATAGCGGAGGACGGCAGAGTATTTCAGCAGGTGGAGATTTACTACCGCTTTATCGGGAAACTGGAACACGCCACAGAATCAGAGAAAGCGGCGTAAAATCGGGGTGAACGCCCCATTTTTTTAAACGAATCAAACGTCGCTTTATAGACAACACATGGTCGCAGGTTCGAATCCGACTACTAGCTTCAATGGAAAACCCTCGGAAACATGATATTTCCGAGGGTTTCTTTTTGTCTATTTGTCTATTTGTCATACAATATCTTGATGAAATCCTGCGGTACGGTTCAGAGTAGGAAAAGCGTAAGCTGTTTGAACAGAACCGTAAGGACATTCAGAAGATCACTGACCGTGTTCACAGAATCGCCGCTGATGAACACACAGCCAGACGCAGAGCAATCTGAACGGAGGATACCTATTATGATACAGTTTATACTCGGAGCGCTGTTCGGAGGAACGGTCGGAGTTTTGGCAATGGCTTGCTGCGTTGCAGCCAAAGAGGAGGATAATGATGATTCACGATAAAGAAACCTGCTGCTTCATGCACATGCTATACAGATTCGTGAACTGCGGCAAAACCGATCTTTTACCCGTCAGCAGCAGTGAGGCGATTCAGTCGGATAAGGTGCTGTTGGGGTACTATGATGATATTGTTCGGTTGTCTCCGGGTCTTTCGAATGCAATACCGCATACCCATCATCATTAAAGGCACGGAGACCATATCCTTTTGTTACGCCAATGCTGAGTCCGCAAGAGATGGAATCTTCCGGGTGAAGGATATATTCATATTCCGGAGAATAAGAAATAGTATCGGTATAATCGTACCTTTTGCAATCCTTGATATGTGAAATGCAAAAATCCGCATGGTATCTATAATGAAAATGGATCTCAGCAACATAACGATCTGCTTCATCATACCTGCTTGGCATCGCATCGTCGTAGAGCCGTGCGATATTTGATATGCTCTTTTTCCTTATTGAAAATGTTATGTTGATAGTTTGGGCAGTATCCTCTTTAACAGTAAAATACGCATCCTTTTTTATATACATTTTAAGAAGCGTCCTCCATTATTGCTCTATCGATATCCATGACAAGAGGAATATCGGCATCTCCCAGAGCAATTTCACCTCTCTTACGCACTATTAAAGCATCGTATCCCGTATTAAACATAACAATATCACTGGAATATTCTTTTAGAATAGATTTTAACAGGGAGATTAAAATGGGGGCATAGCCGCTTTCTGGAACAACATCAAACCACAAGATCGTATTAATCTTAACGTCAAAGTCTTCTTTATCGAACATCTCACGATCAACGTCAACATAAACGCTTAATCGAAAATATTGTGTTGAAGCTGACCATCTACCGTCTTTTTCTTTTATGTTCGATATAGTCGTATACTTACTCAGTGTATCGACTACGAAGTCAAATAGCTCTTGCAAGTCGTTTGAAAAAAGCTCAATAATATAAAACATTATACCACCTAACTACCATATTTTCATCGTAATTTCTCCTTAAGTCGGAAATGTGCCTTGTTCCGAGCACTCCCTAATATAATAAAGCTGTCTTTAAGAGATTGAATGGTTATTTCCTTGATTATAGCACAACAGCGACCGATTTGCAATATGAGATTGAAGCAAGGTGTTGAGTGGAGAAAAGAAGAAGCGGCTGTGAGAAGGTCACAACCGCTTTCAAGTTTGACACCATACTATTCGATATTGTCATCTGTGAGAATAGAGATATTAGCTGAGTGAAGTTCTTTTGTGAGCTGTATAAAATCAGCATACTAAGACCGCAGTGTATTCAGGAAATGGAACATTTCATCGAAAATGTGCAGTATTTGGGTGCGGAATCTGAATTCGATGCGGAGTTTTGGGGGCTGCTTGTGAATCAGATTGTTGTGTATCGCAAGGATGATGTGCGGGTGGAGTTTCGAAAGTGAAGGGATGGAAAAACATACGAACCGAGAACATTAATTGGTCCAATGTCAATAAAGTAGACAGAAAAAAAGAGAGAACTAAGCAACAAACTCTTCAGCTGCAATGGGCGGAAGCCCATTGTTATGAGAATGCGGACGCAAAACGTTGTAAAATCCATGAATGTAACGAAACAAAGC
>JAZOCU010000055.1:0-2182 GCA_045596625.1 Oscillospiraceae bacterium
CAGCAGTATGAAAAATAGCAACGGCATATTGCAGTTTGCGGGATATGGTGCTGTCAGTCCCATGCCGCAAAAGAGATATCTTCCTAAAGCTTGCGGCAGCAGGTCGGCGGACAGTGCAGGAAGCATCAGCACCGCTGCGGAAAAAAACAGGCTGATCGTAGTTTCCCGACAAAGCATGGTGACGATACAAACCGCCAGACAACCACATCCCATACAGCAAGCCTTGTACAGCGCATCTATGAGATAAAACTGCAGCACAGTAGTCTGCCCATAGCCGGGATAATCCATCAGATTGCTCAGAGGCTGATGCAGATGTTCCGTTCCCGCCTGTGCAAGATAAATCGCACCCTGTATGTCGCTGAACAGCAGGGAAGTGCTGAATGCCAGCAGAAATGCAGGTATCAGCTTATACAGTGCAACACGGATATGTCCGTTGGGCGTGGTTAAAATGAGACGGTAGATGCCGGAACGGTATTCTCTGTCAAAAATCGGTACAATGACACAGAGCAGTGCCAGCACCAACAAAAACGGATACCCGGTGTCATCCAGAAACCGCTTGATGTTTGTATCGTAGAAAATGGATTTTGCAAAGTCCCCTGCACCATCCAGATAGGCACATTTTTCCGAGAGATATTGCATGGTGGAAAGCTCAGCCTGTGCAATGCCGTAGGCATCGGTAGCCGTTTTGAACTGCTCTAAGGTAATTGTTCCATCCAGATACGCCTGTTGTACGCTGCCATATTCGGCGCAGATGGTCTGAATCTCCTGCAAATGGTTGTTGATGTTTTCGCTGATCTCTGCCGAATAAGCACCACCGTATTCTGCTGTGAATTTGCGGTACAGGGTATCGGAATAGGGCAGCTCGGTGAGATCAGGCAGAAGTCTTGGCAGTACGATCTGAGCAATCATGGCAACCGAAAGAATCAGCATTGCTTTACCATGCTGTGTGATTTTGCGCCATTCATCCCAAAGCAGGCTCATGGAGCTTCACCGTCCCGCCCCGATTGATTGAAGTAGTAGAGGTACACATCCTCCAGATTCGGTTCTGCCGCAACGGAATGGGCAAAAGGTGGTGCATCCGAAACGGAACGAATCATCAATGTCGTATCGGATTTGATCAGATTGGCGCAGGCGTGTTCCATGACATAACGCTCCGCTTCTGCTTCATCTGAAGGCGTGTTCCATACCTTGCCCCGAATCTTTTCTTTCAAAGCATCTGCCGTATCTGCACCGATGCAATGCCCCTCTTTCAGCAGAATGCAGTGATCGGAGATGTATTCCACATCGGAAACAATATGGGTCGCAAGAATGACGATCTTTCCAAAACCGATCTGACCGATGATGTTACGGAAACGCATACGCTCTTTGGGATCAAGTCCTGCGGTGGGCTCATCCAGAATCAGCAGTGCGGGATCTCCCAGTAACGCAGCGGCAATGCCCAAACGCCGCTTCATACCGCCGCTGTATTGCCCTACCTTCTTTTTGCGGTCATCGGTGAGATTGACAAGCTCCAGCAGAGTATCAATATTCTTTTGGGGATGCTTGAGCCCTTTCAGCTTTGCAAAATACCGCAGGATCTCCTCGCCTGTAAATCCGGGATAAAAGCCCGGTTCCTGCGGTAAAAACCCCAGCTTGGAGCGATACGCTGCCCCCAGCTTGCCGATTTCCATACCGTCTGCCAGAATCTCACCGCTGTCCGATGCAAGCAATCCTACCAACAAATGCATCAATGTCGTTTTGCCTGCACCGTTTGGACCCAGCAAACCGTAAATGCCCTCGGTGAAAGTCAGATTCAGCGGCGAAAGCGCCTGTTTTTTTCCGTATGCCTTGGAGATGCCCTTGCATTCCAGCTTCATGCGTAGCCCCTCCTTTCAATGCGGCACCATTTCCGATATGCCAATATTACAAGCAAGATACCGCTGCATATTGTGATGCAGCAGCAAAGCTGCAATCTGCCTACGGGATATTGCAGTACATTTGCCACATCAAAGGTTTGCAGATACTCTCTTGCATTGAGCAGACCCTGCGGCAGAATTACCCGCAGCACCCGATAGATCTTCCGTGCAGTTACATCGGTTTGCCGCAGATAGAATACCATATGCACCACCAGACCGCCGCAGCTCAAGAGGATACCCAGACCGCCTGCCGCCAAAGGTTTTCGTAAAATCGTTGCAAGCCATGC
>JAZOCU010000056.1:0-26643 GCA_045596625.1 Oscillospiraceae bacterium
TCTGGTTGAAGCATTTCGCTCTACCTTGGAGGAAACGGCACAGGCGGATCTCATCCTGCACGTTCTGGATGCCTCTGAGCCGGATGTCAGAGAGCGGATGCAGATCACGCAGGATCTGCTGTGCGATCTGGGCTGTGCACAGATCCCGCAGCTTCATGTTCTCAACAAGGCGGATCTTCTGGATATCCCCAAGCATAACGATACCGATGCCGTCTGGGTCAGTGCCCAAAGCGGCGAAGGGATCGAGGCGCTGCTGTCGGCAATGGTGCGGCTTCTGCCCCAGACTGCCAAAAGAATGCAGCTTTGCATCCCCTATGCCGAAGGCGGATTTGCCCAGCTGCTGCGTGAGGAAGGCAAGCTCTTTTCCGAGGAATATACCGCCGATGGAATCTGCATGGATGTCTTGGTCGATGTCAGACGGCAAAAACAGGCAGAAGCATTTTTACTGCCCTGAAAAAGATATCTTGACCGAATACGCAAAAAAAACACTGCTCTGATCGCAATACGGATCAGAGCAGCTTTTTTGTGGGATCATAAATGAGATCACAGATCGTAATAGGCAGCAAACTCGGCAGGATGCGGGATCTTATTGATCGCAGCAGCCTCGGAACGCTTTTTCTTCAGCCAGATCTCAATGAGTCTTTCGGGGAATACGCCGCCGGCAGTCAGATAATCATGATCGGCTTCCAGTGCATCCAGTGCTTCATCCAGAGAACGAGGCAGAGACTGGATCTTTGCCTTTTCCTCATCGGAAAGCGTATACAGATTAAAGTCAAAGGGACCCCATCCGCACTTGGAAGGATCGATCTTCTTCTGAATACCGTCGATGCCTGCCATCAGAATTGCGGCATAAGCATAATACGGATTGCAGGTGGCATCGGGGCAGCGCAGCTCAAAGCGACGCTTATCGGGTGCCTTGGCATAAGCAGGGATCCGCACCACGGCACTGCGGTTGGAAGTGGCATAACCGATGGTGACCGGTGCTTCAAAGCCCGGTACCAGTCTCTTGAAGGAGTTGGTGGAAGGATTGGTGAAGGCACACAGAGAACCGGCATGCTGCAGCAAACCGCCGATGAAATACAATGCCTCATCCGAAAGCTCGGAATAACCGTTCTTGTCATAGAACACAGGCTTGCCATCCTTAAAGAGCATCATATGCACGTGCATACCGTTGCCTGCCTCGTTATACAGCGGCTTCGGCATAAAGGTTGCGGTTCTGCCATCCTGCAATGCAGCGTTCTTTACCATGTATTTGATGGTCATGGTGTTGTCTGCCATCTTGGTCATCTCACCCAGCTCGACCTCGATCTCCACCTGTCCGGAGCCGCCGACTTCATGGTGATGATACTTCACCTTAATGCCGCGCTCCTCCAGCATCAGACAGATCCGGCTTCTCAGATCATAGGTGATATCATTGGGCAGATCTGCATGATATCCACGATGACCGGGCGTAATATATCCCTTATTGTTGCCATCGGGATATGCGGAATTCCAGGATGCCTGTCGGGTATCTACCGCAAAGGAGATCTGATCGGGCTTGGTGCTGTAGGATACATCGTCAAACAGATGGAATTCAAACTCCGGTCCGATGATCATTTCATCGGCAATACCGGTGGATTTCAGATACTCGACCGCATGCTTGGATACGTTTCTGGGATCCTGATCAAAGCGATAATTCTGCTCTGCGATCACGTATACATCACCGATCATCGAAAGCGTTGTGACCTCTGCAAAGGGATCCAGCGCTGCACTGGACAGATCGGGAATAAAGATCATATCACTCTTTTCAACGGGGGCAAAGCCGTAATTGGAACCGTCAAAGCCAATGCCCGATACCATCAGATCTTCTACAAAACGGCTCTCGGGAATTGCAATATGGCGCCAGCGGCCATCAAGATCCACCATCTTGAAATCCAGCATCTTTACCTGATGCTCTGCACAATACTGTTTTGCTTCTTCAAAGCTTTTGAACATGATCGTACTCCTTATATCATTTCAGATTTCGTTTGCCGATCTCTGCGGCAGATGATCCGCAGAACTGTCGCTGTCTTACAGCTCACGACATTACCTATATTACCATAATCCTCTGCATTTGTCAAGTATTTCTATATGTTCCACACAACAAAAGCGTCGAAAATGTCTGTAAGCCGACAGCTTCTGCTCAAAGCCTGCAAATTTGCCGTTTGTTTCCTCTGCAATTTCGGTGATAATGAAAAAAAGTCAAGAAAAACTCTTTTCAAATCAAAAAAAATGTGGTATAATAGGAAAAAAATTCAAGGAGGTTTCCGATGAGAGCTGTTATTACCGTGATCGGTCATGATACCATCGGTATTCTGCATAAGGTCAGCGGCATCTGTGCCGATAACCACGCCAATGTCATCGAAGTTTCACAGAGTGTCCTGCAGGATATGTTCGCTATGTTTATGCTGGTGGATATCTCTCGGCTTAGCTGTGATTTCTCTGCTCTTTCCGAACAGCTTGCAGCCCTGGGCGATCAGCTTGGTCTGTCCATTCACGCCATGCACGAAGATATTTTCAATTCCATGCACCGCATATAGGAGGCTGCAATGCTCAACACGTTTGATATTCTCGAAACCATCCGCATGATCCAGGACGAATGCCTTGATATCCGTACCATCACTATGGGCATTTCCCTGCTGGATTGCTGCGATACCGATATGGATCGTCTTTGCGGCAAGGTCTATGAAAAGATCACACGCAAAGCAGAAAAGCTCGTTGCCACCGGCGAACAGATTGAGGCGGAATATGGCATCCCGATCATTAACAAGCGTATTTCCATTACGCCGGCTGCCATGCTGATCGCTTCTGCGCAAAACGGCGATCCCGTTTCTCTTGCGAAAACGCTGCAGCGTGCTGCCGAAACCACCGGTGTCAATTTCATCGGCGGCTATTCCGCTTTGGTGCATAAGGGCTTCAGTGAGGGCGATCTGCGTCTCATCGAATCAATTCCCGAAGCACTGGCAGTTACCAATCGTTTGTGTGCATCGGTCAATGTAGGCTCCTCCAAGGCAGGCATCAACATGGATGCCGTCAAGCGCATGGGCGAGATCATCCGCAAGGCTGCCGAACAGACTGCCGATCAGCAGTGCTTTGGCCCCGCAAAGCTTGTGGTGCTCTGCAATGCACCTGAGGATAATCCCTTTATGGCAGGTGCTTTCCACGGTGTCGGTGAACCTGACTGCGAAGTGCACGTAGGTGTATCCGGCCCCGGTGTGGTACGCTCTGCCATCCAAAAATATCCCGATGCTTCTCTGGATAAGATCGCAGATGTCATCAAGCGCACCGCATTCAAGATCACCCGAATGGGTCAGCTCGTAGGCACCCGTGCCTCCCAGATGCTGGATGTTCCCTTCGGGATCGTGGATCTTTCACTGGCTCCTACGCCGGCTGTGGGTGACAGCGTTGCCCACATTCTCGAAGGCATGGGACTTTCGATCTGCGGTATGCACGGTACTACCGCTGCACTGGCTCTGCTCAATGATGCCGTCAAAAAGGGCGGTGTGATGGCTTCTTCCAGTGTGGGCGGACTTTCCGGCGCTTTCATCCCCGTTTCCGAGGATGCCGGCATGATCGATGCCGCCGTTTCCGGTGTGCTGACGCTGGAAAAGCTTGAGGCAATGACGGCTGTCTGCTCTGTGGGTCTGGATATGATCGTCGTACCCGGCGACACTCCTGCCTCTACCCTCTCTGCCATCATCGCAGATGAAGCCGCCATCGGTATGGTCAACAACAAAACTACGGCTGTCCGTGTGATCCCCGCGATCGGCAAGAAAGAAGGCGAAATGCTCGATTTCGGCGGTCTGTTCGGCAGCGGCCCGGTGATGCCTGTCCGTCAGGAAAGCGCTGCACAGTTCATCGCACGCGGCGGCAGGATCCCCGCACCAATGCACAGCATCCGCAACTGAGGGCGTTTGGCCCTCATTTTGCGGTACGGATCATCCGGATCCCATCTACGCAAAAATTATCCGTTCTGAGATGAAAGGAGTCTTAGGCGCTATGACGGATCAGACCATTCAGATCCTGCTGGAAGCCGATGCCAATGCCGAGCTTCGCCTGAAAGCTTCCCAAGAGGCAAAGCAGCATACGCTTGAGGAAGCGAAAAAGAAAGCTGCTGCCCATAGCGAAGCTATGATCCATCGAACCAAGGATCAGATCTTTGAAATCGAAGAAACAGAGCGTGCCGCCTATGAACAGCAGTATCAGGCTCTGCAGAAGGACTATGAACAACAGCTTGCCAATATGACCGAGCTGTTTGAAAACCGTCGGGAAACCCTGCTGGATGCACTGATGCAGCAGGTCCTGCAGCAGGCGGAGCAATAACCATGAAACATCAAAGCTTTCCAGCAACCGTAGCTTCCATCCGTGCGGTATATGGCAGACGGCTGCGTCTGCAGCAATACCGTGAGCTGATGGCAATGCAGTCAGTGCCCGAAATCGCTGCCTATCTCAAGAATACGCCGGCGTATCGGGAGCATCTTTCTGCCATTGAACCGACGATGATCCACAGAGGATATCTCGAAACTGTGATCCGCCGTGCACCCTTTCAGCGCTATCTGCATTTTTGCAGGCTCGAACAATTGCAGCATACGCCTTATTTCCGCTTTGTTATCATGGATTACGAGATCCGTGAGCTGTTCAAGGCGATCCAGCTGCTTTCCAACCGCAACACAAGCTATATCACCCATATGCATACATGGCTTGTTCCCTATACTTCCTTTTCGCTGGAATCACTGGCAAAAGCCGATTCCTATGATGCGATCCTCGCTGCGGTGGCGCATACCCCCTATCACGCAGCACTCAAGCCCTTTGTCCCCGAAGAAGGTGTTCCCTTTGCCTTTCTGGAGTGCGAGATCGCTTTGCGTACCTGCTCTCTGCACCTGCTGCTGGAGGAAACTGCCCGTACCATGCATGGCAAAAACCGCAAAGCTCTGGAGGATCTGATCCGGGAACAGATTGATCTGATCAATCTCATCAATGCCTATCGGCTCAAAAGTGTGTTCCATACCGATCAGGATACGCTGCACCGTCTGATGCTGCCTATTCCGGGCAATCTGCCCCGCAGGATCAGCAAGGCATTGTATGATGCTCCCGATGTGGATGCGTTCCGGCAAATCCTGCAGCATACCCGCTATGGCAGAATGCTCGAAACCCAAGGCTCGCTGCCGGATCATTTGCAGATGGAACACGCCTTTCAGAAGCTGCGATGCCGTACTGCACAAAATGCACTGCGATTTTCCGATCATGCAGCGGTCAGTCTGTATGCGGTACAGTTTTTGCAGCAGGTGGAAGTACAAAATCTCGCTACCATCATCGAAGGCATCCGTTATCAAAAACCGATCCCCTATATTGAATCGCTCCTGACCCTTGAGGTCTGACGGGAGGTGCTGTATTGTCAATTGAAAAACTAAAGCTCGTGAATATCGGCGGCGCACTGGAGCATCTGAACAATGCACTCATCTGCTGTCTGGAATCCGGCTCGTTTCACATCGAAAATGCTGCCCAGGTCATGGCAGGTGCATCGGAAAGCTTCTCTGCGCCCTCGGAAACCGACCCTTATGCCGAACCGCTCAAAAAACTGCTGGCACTGAATTTGCAGTCATTGCCGCTGGAAAACAAAAATGCACCGCAGGTTGCTGCCTTTACCCCCGATCAGCTCCATGCCGAGCTTGACCGTATCACACAGGCGCTCGGTGCTGTGCAGCAGCAGCTTTCGGCTTCCCGCGAGCTTCTGGCGGAATATCAAAACGCAGTCGTCCATCTTCGCCATCTGCAAAGCTCCAATGACGATCTGGGCAAGCTGCTCCAATGCAAACATATCGTCTGCCGCTTCGGCCGTATGCCGGAGGAAAGCGTGCAGAAGCTGGATTTTTATACCAACCAGAACTTTGTATTCCGTGCCTATGATGTAGCACATGAATATGCATGGGGCTTCTATTTCTGTCTGCCCGAACAGAGCAAAACCGTCGATGGCATCATGAAAGCGCTGCTCTTTGAGGAATTCCACATTCCTTCCTTTGTACACGGTACACCGGAACAGGCACTTGCCGATCTGGAAGAAGCGATCTCTCGGCTCCGGCAGGAGGTCACGACGCTGGAACAGCAAAAGGATGCCATCCTCTCGGCAGAGCTGCCTTTGCTTGCCGATATGTATCGCTTCATCAAGTATCAGCATGAGGTGCATAAGCTGCGAAGTCAATGTGTGGTATCCCAGAATAAATTCTGTCTGCTGGGTTATGTCCCCGTCTCGGAGCTGGAGCCCTTCCAAAAACGGATCGAAAAGGTACCCGGCATCGTGGTCTCCTATGAGGATCCGCCGGAAACCGAAACCATCCATCCGCCGGTCAGACTCCGCAGCAACTGGTTTACAAAGCCCTTCTCCATGTTCGTGGAAATGTATGGACTTCCCGGTTACCGCGGCTTCAATCCCACCGGCTTACTGGCGATCACCTATACGCTGCTGTTCGGCATCATGTTCGGTGATCTGGGACAGGGCCTGCTGATGGCTGTGATCGGTCTGATCCTGAGCAGAACCAAAAAGATCGCTCTGGCGCCGATCCTGACCCGCATCGGCGTTTCCAGTGCCGTATTCGGATTCTTCTATGGCTCTGTATTCGGCTATGAGCATCTGCTGGATCCTTTCTTTGAATCCATCGGACTTTCCTTCCTTCCACTTCACGCCATGGAGCATACCACATTGTTCATCTATGGTGCGATCGGTCTCGGTGCCGGCATCATGCTGCTGTCGATCTTGGTGAATATCATCATCAAGTTCCGTCAGCGGGATTATGCGGACGCTGTCTTTGGCAATAACGGCATCATGGGTGCTGTATTCTTCTCGGCGATCCTTGCCATTGTGGTATGTATGCTCATGACCGATATCAATCTGCTCACAGCACCCTATATCATCTGCCTGTTAATCTTGCCGCTTGTCTGTATGTTCTTCCGAGAACCGCTGGGAGCACTGCTGGCGCATAAGCCTTTCCATAAAACCACCGTCGGTGATTTCATTGCCTCAAATTTCTTTGAGTGCTTTGAATTTCTTCTGGGCTATGCCACCAATATGCTTTCCTTTATCCGTGTGGGCGGCTTTGTGTTCTCCCACGCAGGACTCATGAGCGTTGTCATGGTTCTTGCGGATATGGTAGGCAAGGGTGCTTCTCCCATCGTTGTGATCATCGGCAATCTGTTTGTTATGGGTCTTGAGGGTCTGATCGTCGGCATTCAGGTGCTGCGATTGGAATTCTATGAGATCTTTTCCCGCTGCTATGACGGCGATGGCAAGCCCTTTACTCCCATTGCAGTTACCTATGACGAATTTGAGATTTCCCACGCAAATACAGCCAACGAATCATAATGCCGCTTTGCTATTTCTGCGGCGAAAGGAGTTTCTTATGTCAATATGGACCATTGCGGAGCTGATTCTGCTCCCCCTGCTGATTCTGATTCTGATCTCTCTGCCCATTGTTGTGGCGGTGCGCCGCCATATGACCGGCAACAAAATACGCACTGCACTGATCACCAATCTCTGTGCATTTTTTGCCGTATTGCTTTGTGCTGTGCTGTTCCCCACAGGCGGTCTGATCCATGCTGCCGATGCAGCGGAAACTGTGGTGAATCATTCTGCCGGATTAGGCTATCTGGCAGCGGCACTGTCTGTGGGTATCGGCTCGATCGGCTGCGGCATCGCCGTTGCCAATGCAGCACCCGCTGCGATCGGTGCCGTTGCCGAAGAACCCAAATCCTTTGGTAAAGCGCTGATTTTCGTTGCTCTGGGCGAAGGTGTTGCCATTTATGGTCTGCTCATTGCAATCCTGATCCTCAATAAGCTCTGATGCGCTGCCATCTCATCAGTGATAATACCGATACGCTTATGGGAATGCGGCTTGCCGGTGTTCCGGGTGAGATCGCTCACGATCGGACAGAGACCCTTGCCGCACTCCGCAGTGCGCTCCATGATCCGGAGATCGCTGCCATATTCCTCACAGAAAAGCTCTCTGAGCTTTGCGAAGCCGAGGTGCGCAGGATCAAGCAAACGATTCCTGTGCCGCTGCTGGTGATCATTCCGGATCGCCACGGCAGTCAGGGGCTGACCGCCTCGATGACCCGCTATCTGGAGGAAACGGTCGGTATTCACATCTAATCCAATCCCATTCCTTTTGAGAGGATGTTTTCAATATGGACGCTAATCAGAAGCTTGCATTGTTTATTGACGAAGTCAACCGCAATGTGGATGCGAAAATCGCACAGGTCAATCAGGCTGCCAAGGAAGAGGCGGAAGCCTATCTTGCGCAGGCAGAATCGGAAAGCGAACTCCGTGCCAAACGCCAGATCGCTACTGCACAAAAAGCACTGGCTGCCAAATATCATCGCCGCCTTTCCCAGAACGGCTTTCAGTTCCGTATGGCGATGCTGCGCCGCCGCAAATGGATGCTCCAGCAGATCTTTGCAGAGCTTCATAACCGGCTGCTGGCTTTTGCGGCATCGGATGCCTATCTCCCATGGATCATATCGGTGCTGAAACAGGATCCCCCGCAGCCTGCGGAAACCATCCTTTTGCGGCAAGCCGATCTCGAACAGGAATCCGCCTTGCGTGCAGTCTGTACCGAAGCCTGCCGCTTTGCCGCAGATGACAGCATTACCATCGGCGGCTGCTCCATTCTTTCAGCGGATGGTCATATCTGCCGCAATCATTCTCTGGATGAAGCCTATGCTGCGGTCATCCGGAATTTCCACCGCGAGCAGCATCTGAACGGAGGTGACGCATAATGTCCCTGCCTGTGATCTACAGCATCAACGGCCCTGTGGTCAAGGTGCTGGATACCAAACACTTTTCTATGATGGAAATGGTCTATGTGGGACATCGCCGTCTGATCGGTGAAGTCATCGGTCTGACCGATACCGAAACGACCATTCAGGTCTATGAAGGCACTGCCGGTCTGCGTACCGGTGAGCCTGTGGAGCCGACCGGTGCACCTCTTTGCGTTACCCTCGGCCCCGGTATCCTCAACAATATTTTCGATGGCATTGAACGGCCGCTGCATACGCTGGAAGCTGTTTCCGGCGCTTTCATTGCAGACGGTCTTTCTGTGCCTGTATTGGATGAAGAACGCATCTATCCTGTTACCGTTAAGCTGGAAGAAGGCGATACGGTACATCCGGGTGAAGTATACGCATCCTGTCCGGAAACCTCGGTGATCCTGCATCTTTGTATGATTCCGCCGCAGCTTTCCGGCCGTGTGGTATATGCTGCTCCCAGCGGCGATTACCGTATCCACGATGAGATCTTGCGTGTGGAGGATGCAAAAGGCAAGCTCCATTCTCTGACCCTTTGTCAGAAATGGCCCATCCGCAAAGCAAGACCTGCTGTGCGGCGTATGGCACCTTCTCGTCCCATGATCACCGGTCAGCGTGTCATTGATACACTGTTTCCCATCGCAAAAGGCGGTACTGCGGCGATTCCCGGCGGATTCGGTACCGGCAAGACCATGACCCAGCATCAGATCGCAAAATGGTGCGATGCGGATATCATCATCTATATCGGCTGCGGTGAGCGCGGCAATGAAATGACACAGGTGCTCGAAGAATTCACTGCCCTTGCCGATCCGCGTACCGGACGCTCTCTAATGGAGCGTACCGTGCTGATCGCCAACACCTCCAATATGCCTGTGGCTGCCCGTGAAGCCTCTATTTATACCGGTATTACCCTTGCCGAATATTACCGTGATATGGGCTACCATATTGCCATTATGGCAGATTCCACCTCCCGTTGGGCAGAAGCACTCCGTGAGATCTCCGGCAGACTGGAGGAAATGCCTGCAGAAGAAGGCTTTCCGGCATATCTGCCCTCGCGCCTTTCGGAATTCTATGAACGCACCGGCTGCTATGAGACCTTAAGCGGCCATGAAGGCAGTGTTGCAGTCATTGGTGCCGTATCTCCGCAGGGCTCTGATTTTTCCGAGCCAGTTACACAGAATACCAAACGCTTTGTTCGCTGCTTCTGGGGACTGGATAAATCCCTTGCCTATGCAAGACATTATCCTGCGATCAACTGGAATCTCAGCTACAGCGAATATCTCGATGATCTTTCCGATTACTATTCCAAACAGGTGCATCCGAAATTTACGGCGCTGCGGAATGCGATCAGCGGCATCCTCAAGGATGAGACCGAGCTGATGGATATCGTTCGTCTGATCGGTGCGGATGTGCTTCCCGAAGAACAGAAGCTGACATTGGAGATCGCCCGTGTCATACGAGTGGGATTCCTTCAGCAGAATGCCTATCACAAAGAAGATACCTATGTTCCGCTGGAAAAGCAATTCCGTATGATGCAGCTGATCCTGCATACCCATGAAACGGCAAAAGCACTGCTTTCTCATGGCATATCGCTCAATGCCATGAAGGATTCCGGTGTGTTCGAGCAGATCATCAAGGTCAAATATGATATTCCCAATCATCAGCTTGCACTGTTCGATACGCTGACCCAAAGCATCGACAATACTCTGCATGCGCTGCATACCAACAAACAGGAGGCCCTTTTATGAGCAGTCTGCAATATCTCGGACTTCACAGCATCAACGGCTCTCTGGTCGTGTTGGATCATGTTGCCGGCATCCAATATGACGAGATGGCCCGTATCGTTCTGGAGGACGGTACCGAACGGATCGGCCGTGTTGCGATGCTGCAGGGCGATCGTGCCATATTACAGGTGTTTGAAGGCACAAGCGGTCTTTCGCTGCACAATACCAAGACCCAGTTCACCGGCAGACCCATGGAGCTTCCCCTTTCCGAAGAGCTTTTGGGACGTGTCTTTGACGGTGCAGGCCGTCCTGCCGATGACCTCGGTGAGATCTTTCCCGAACAGTTTGCCGATATCAACGGCTTGCCGCTGAATCCTGTCTCCAGACACTATCCCCGCAATTTCATCCAGACCGGTATCTCTGCCATTGATTGTCTTACCACACTGATCCGCGGACAAAAGCTGCCTATCTTTTCCGGCACCGGTCTTTCCCATAACAAGCTTGCTGTCCAGATCGTCCAGCAGGCGAAGATCGCTCAGGAAACCGATACGCCTTTTGCAGTGGTCTTTGCAGCCATGGGAATCCAGAATGATGTGGCAGAATATTTCCGCCGCAGCTTTGCCGAAAGCGGTGTGCTGCAAAATGTCGTCATGTTCCTCAATCTTGCCAACGATCCCATTATCGAACGTATCATTACACCTCGCTGTGCATTGACTGCCGCAGAGTATCTTGCCTATGAAAAGCATATGCATATTCTCGTGGTGATGACCGATATGACGGCCTATGCCGAAGCATTGCGTGAATTCTCCTCCTCCAAGGGAGAGATCCCCGGCAGAAAAGGCTTCCCCGGCTATCTTTATTCCGATCTTGCCTCGCTCTATGAGCGTGCCGGTATGATCGAAGGCGTGGAAGGCAGTGTGACACAGCTGCCGATCCTTACCATGCCCAATGATGATATTACCCATCCCATTCCCGATCTGACCGGCTATATCACCGAAGGACAGATCGTGCTGGACAGAGGTCTGGAGCAAAGCGGGATCTATCCGCCGATCTCTGTGCTGCCTTCTCTTTCCCGACTCATGAAGGACGGCATCGGAGAAGGCTATACCCGCGAGGATCATGCGGCAGTATCCAATCAGCTGTTTGCTGCCTATGCACAGGTGCAGGATGCCCGTTCCTTGGCTTCGGTCATCGGTGAGGAAGAACTCTCTGCGCTGGATCGAAGATACATGACCTTCGGCAGAATGTTTGAACAGCATTTCGTTGCACAGGGCGAGCATGAAGAACGCTCCATTGCCCAAACGCTTGATCTTGGCTGGAAGCTGCTTTCTCTGCTGCCGGAATCTGCATTGGATCGTGTGGATGATACCATGCTCAAACAACATTATGATCCCGATGCCGCTGCCTATTTCGGCATAAAGGAGTGAGGCTGCCATGGCAAATCCGATCATTCCGACCAAAGGCAATCTGATGGCCGCAAAACGCTCCTTGGCACTTTGTAAGCTGGGCTTTGATCTGATGGACCGTAAACGCAATGTGCTCACAAGAGAGCTGATGCAGCTTGTGGATCAAGCCAAAGCACTGCGCGGCTCCATCGAGAACATCTATACCGATGCCTATGCCATGCTGCAAAATGCCAACATCACCCTTGGTGTGGTGGATCATTTCGCCAATGCTGTTCCCATTGATCACAGTGTTTCTCTGGCTACGCGCAGTGTGATGGGCGTGGAGATCCCCAAGATCACCCATGAGCCCAAGGATCCGCTGATCCCTTACGGCTTTCTCAACACCAGCATCGAGCTGGACAGCGCTTATGCGGCATTCTGCCGTGTCCGCAATATGACCCTGATGCTCGCTGAGGTGGATAATGGAGTATTTCGTCTTGCCACTGCCATCCAGAAAACCCAGCGTCGTGCCAATGCACTGAAGAATATTCTGATTCCACGCTATCTGGAAACCATTCGTGTGATCTCCGACAGCCTTGAGGAAAAAGAACGGGAAGAATTTACTCGCATGAAAATGATCAAGGCGAAAAAAATCTCTCTTGCCTAACAGATTCAAAACGGAGCCCTTTTCTCTGTGCACACAGCGCAAAGCAGGGCTCCGTTGATTGTTTTTCCAGCTTTGCCGGAAAAGATACAACAAAAACAGCATCTCCCCCATTGTCCCTTGGACAATGAGAGAGATGCTTTTGCTTTTTTTCATCTGCGGCGATCGCTGTCAGGCTCTGTCAGCCATAGACAGCAGAAGAAAGAATCGTCAGAAGCTGCTGTGCATCGCTCAGATCGATCAGACCATCGCCATTGATATCCGCAGAAGCGATCTGCGAAGGCTTCAGATAAACACCCTCACACTCTGTAATAAAGCAGATCAACGCATAATAGTCGGTAAAATCCAGATAGCCATCACCGGTGATATCACCGAGCACTTCACTTTCTGCTTCGATGGGCACAATATAGAATCCCCACGACTCCAGCAGATAACTGATCGTGCTGTACATCGGTACATAGAAGATCTTCTGATAACTGGTATCATCCGCCACCAGTGCAAAAGAAATATCTTCCACAGGAACCGGAATCTGCAGCGTCGGATGCATTACATATTCCGGGATCTCATAGCCATAGCGAGAAGGATCCAGCTCGATGATCTCTGCATAGTCGTTATAGACCGCATAGGTCACGCCGTCATATTCATAATACTCTATGACTTCGCCGGCCGTAATCATGAACGAATAAAAGCGCAAGAAATCCACATGGATACCCGTTACGCCGCAATAGAAGTAAATGCTCTCACCCGCATTCAGCATAAAGCCATTCAAATCAAGATCTTCCAAGAAACAACCGTTCTCATCATAAGGAATCACGACGGATATTCCGTCATAATCAGATACTTCCAATGCATAAACGTCTGTTTTTTCTGCGGTAAAGCAATAAACGCCTGCATGATTCGGATAATCAGCATAGATCGTCTCTTCGATGTCATACTCCAGATCAATGAAGGAGATATTTTCATCCTCTTCCAACGCAAACAGATCCGGATGATAGACCACATAAGGAACTTCCATCATACCGATATAATCGCCGAGTCCGCGCAGATATACACATGCCTGACCCACAACACCGTAATTGCCGATGGTATAGATCTCATAATCCACGCCTTCAATCAGCGGCTCGTCGCTGCTGTCATAGAGCGTAAGCTCCGGGATCATTTCGCCCTCGCCATAGGGAATATACGATGCATAGTCGATGCCTGCCACAGCTTCATCCAGCGGCTGACGTCCATAGTCGATCCGGACATGACAAAGTCCGAATTCACCGGGATTGCGGAATCCAACCGATATATAATAGGTTTTGCCGGCGTCTACCTCGCAGATCGTATAGTTTTCATGCAAACCGCTGACCTCTGCGACCAGTGCACCTGCATCGTCAATGACATAAATATCGACATCCTTGATATCCGAATTGGAGATGCAATAGGAACCGCTTTGGGCAGGCTCCCAGATAAATCCTTCTTTGACAGCACACTCCGGAATCGTAACAATATTCAAGCCCTCTGTGATATACCGTTCAGTGGGATGCAACGGGGGTAATACATAATAGGTCACATAGGCGATACCGCTGTATGTGCCGATACCGATGATCTCAATCTCATATTTTCCATAAGCATCGACTTCTACATCGCCATCGAGAATATAATCCTGATCCTCGACCAGAACCGTATCTCCCATTTTCACGACCACGTTCGGAGACTGCAGTTCGCCATTGAAAAACAGATTATCAACAATGATCTCCGCATCTGTAATATCCTGATATTTCCGGAGAATGATCGATCCGCCGCTGCTGTTTTCGCCAATCGAAAGATAATAGGTACCGGATGGTATGTATGTTGCGAAGATATCCACAATAATCGTTGTCCCAATGCCTTTTTCATACAGTACGGCATCGACCCAATCACCGCTGCCATCTGCGGATACCAGACAGTAATAGTCGGATTCTTCGATCGTCAGTGCATAGAGCACATCCTCACCCGGATCGTCAAAGGGTACTCCTATTTCGATCTTCGTCATGTTCTCATCGGCATCGCCCGGCAGCAGCGTCCGTGTCGTATACAATGTACCGAGATACTTTCCGATACCATTGACCACAAGATACATCGTACCGAATCTGTCATTGCCGTAAACTTCCAGTGTATAGTCAACATTCTCGGTCAGAAGCACATCGTTTTCATCATAGACCATAACATCCTGCGGGATCACCGGTGTGCCGTTGTAATAGTAGCTATCGCTCTCGGTTTCGATATATCCCAACGTGATCGGCTGCTTCTCCTGTGTGATATACACCACATATTCACTTGCGCCGTAGTCATAATTGCCGCAATGCAAGGAATATCGAACGCCCTCTTCCAGATACAGCGTGGTATCGAAGTGGTAGCTGTAGAATGTATCGTCGGCCAAATCCCAAAGTGCATTCGTTTCATCGTAGATCTCCAGATAAGGATCAACGCTGTACAGTGCCCCTTCATCGCCTTGACTGATCATCGTTTCGGTAACGCAGGAAAAGATGCGGTATTCTCCACTGACTGTCGGTATAAACTGATAGCTCATGTAATCTTCATCTTCTGAAAACTGCACCAACAAGGGCGTATCCATTGGGGCTTGCTTTACAAGGTACGTAGCGATGGCACTGCCACGGCCTCGATAAGCGCCGATGCCAAAGGGATAGGTATATATCGTACCGGACTGATCGTTTTCGATCATGATCAGAACATAATCCACTCCCTCTACCAGATATTCTTCCACATTCCAGTCATAGAAGGTGAAATCCGGCTCAAAGGGATAGCTGTCATCGTAATATTCCGTTGTCCATGACTCGCATTCAACATCTGCGAAGTTCAGACATTTATTGGGATTGATCTGCGAAACAACCGTCGCACCCACAAAATCCGAATAACCGTACAGTTCTATGCTGCATACATATTCGCATCCCGCTTTGAGCTCTGCGGACAGCATCTGATCATAATAAAAAGAGTCATAGTTGCAAGTTTCCAACGGTACGCCGTTTTCACTCAGCGACACCATCACCGTGCTTTGATCGCACATATTATAGAAATAATAGGTGCCGTCGGTTTCAGGTGTAAAGCGGTAATGACGAAGGACAGTTGCTTCATAGGATTCCATGCCCTGCTGGATCGCCGCAGCGGCTTCTTCCTTCATTGCCTTGTAATCCCAAAAGTAGTATTCATCTTCTCGTAATTCTCCGACAGTGACAAAGCTTTGCTGCAGAACGGAAAACTCCACAGAATCCAGCACTGTGCCCGTTTCATCCAGCATCTCCACACGATACCATGTCTCAACATCTGCCGGTACATCGGGCTGATAATCAAAGGAAGTACCATCTGCAATGGCAGAAGCGGTTTCTGTCTCAGGATCCAACAGATACCACTGACAATGGGTATCAAACGCCATGGGGATCAGCACAATGGGACATTCCACATAAGAAGGCCACGAATATGCCTGCTCGGATACATACAAGGAAGGAGTAGGATAGAACGGCAGATCGATCTGCTTCGCATAGGATTCCGCTGCACTGCCCGCAGGGCCGGCAAGACTATCACACATCACCATTGCATCCTTTGCAAAGCTTTCACACTGCTCTCCTACGATCACAGCGCTACACAGGCTCATGGCAGCCGATTCCATGACCTTCAGCGATTTCAGATAGATCGCATCCGTCATCACCATCGCAAAGTCATCCGTCTTGGCGATCTCCAGCAGCGGCAGAGACAGTGCTGCACCGGATGTCATCGCAAAGGCAAGCGATCCCATCTCGGTCAAAGACGAAAACACCGCTTCTTCTGCAAAATAGAAGCCGACCATGCCGCCCTCACCGATCTCGGTAATGTTCGCATAATCCAGCTCACAGTCCGGCACAATGCCGCTGAAAACGCTGCCCGCAGCAAGACCATAGTTTTCGATCTTCGTCACACCGGGTGCCGAAATACGCTCTATCATAGAACAATCCAGCAACAGACCTTCCGGAATGACGGTCAGCTGCTCAGGCAGTGTGATGCCCGTAATGCCGCTGCATTCAAAGGCATATTTGCCAAGCGTTTCAATCGAAGGCAATGTGACATCATCTTTCAATTGAATGCAGTTGGCGAAGGCATGGTCTCCGATGGCGGTCATACTGTTCCAATCCACCGCCTCCAGCTGCAGCATCGTGCAGAATTGCCATGCGCTTTCGCCGACTACCGTGACATTGGGAATCGAAACGGTTGTCAGCAAATAGCAATCCCGAAAAGCCCGGGCAGGGATTTCTGTCAGCGTATCTGCCAGTTCCACCTCTTCCAGAGCAGAACAGCCATCAAAGCTTCCCGCACCCAGCTTTGTCAGCGATGCGGTATGAAGCATGACCAGTTCGGAGTCGCCCTTGAAGGCTTCCTCGCCAATGGAAGTCACACCCTCACAGATCACGGTATCCAGATAAGGACAATCTGCAAAGGCACGTCTGCCGATAGAAGTTACCGTTTGGGGCAGAGTAACCATGACCAGATCTGTATTCTCTGCAAAAGCACCCTCGCCAACAGCAGTCAGCGGTACATCAAAGCTGACCTGTGTCAGATCCGGTGCGATCAATACACCGCGATAAGCAAGCAGGACACCGTTACTGTCGATCTCATAGGGATCTGCAAGATCTCTGCCATGCAGAATATAGTTTTCTGTCATCACATCACTTGCAACATCCTCGCAATAGGCAACTGCCTGTAATTTGGTGGATTCTGTGATGGTCAGCGGTGTCTGATAGCGCATTCCTGTTTCCCGATCCGGCATCGTGCCGTCAAGGGTATAGTAGATCACGGCACCCTCTGTGTCTGTGGAAAGGCTTACAATGACTGCATCGTTATAATAGCCGCCTTCATAATCGGCCATGGGCTTTGCACACACAATATCCGTGAAACGGAAATCAGCCATCTGTACAATACCCCAGCCATATTGCGTATCGAATCCGCTTTCGCCGCAATCCGTTGCATTTGCCTTCAGATAGTCATACAGCGTATCCGTCGGCAGCTCCGGATTCGTTGAGAGCAGCATCGCACAGCAGCCTGCGACATAGGGCGTTGCCATACTGGTACCGGACTTCAGCTCCAGACCATCGATGCTGTCATGGGCTGCGCTGTTGATATCCACACCGGGAGCAGCAAAGTCGATCTTTTCGCCGTAATTGCTGAAATATGCAGTATCCCCGTATTGATCCGTCGCCGCTACCGTAATAGAAGCTTCATGACGGGCAGGAGAAAAATACTCGGCATCCATGGTATCATTGCCCGCTGCCACACAGCAGGGAATATCGGCTTCTGCGATCAGATCCGCCGCCTCATTGACCAGCGGAGAATCGCCGTTGATGCCAAGGCTCATGCTGATGACATCTGCCTTCTGCTCCAAGGCATAAAGCATGCCGCAGTAAATGTTCAGAATATCACCGTAGCCCGCATCATCCAATACCTTGATGGGCATGATCTTTACATTTTCGGTAGTAACCGAGCAGATAATACCGGCACAATGCGATCCGTGACCGTGATCGTCGTTGGGCAGACCCTCATAGCGATCATCGGTCATCAGCAGTGCACCGCGATCGTCGATCCGATTCTCGAACCACACATGGTCATAATTCAGACCCGTATCAATGACCGCAACGGTGATCTCAGGCAGTGTCTCATAGGTCGATGTAAGCCATTCATTATACTGTCCGGCACCGATCGCATCATAGCCCCAGCTCGCTTCGGCAGGATCCACTGCCTTCGTCTGTGCTTCGGTCACGATCTGCTCATATAACTCTGCATAGGATGCTGCATTTTCCGCATCCTTGGCAATATGTGCTGTTCTGGAAGGCTCTGCAAAGATCACATCCTCGTCTTCCAGATATTCCAGATATGCGGCATAGGCATCTGATGCCGTCGCAAACTGCAGTACATGAAGATCACGGAAGTTTTCGACCACATCAATGGCATTCTTCCGATCCACAGCACCCTTGGATTTGACGATCAATCTGCCGCTTGCAAAGGGCGAGGTCACTGTGATGCCCTCGGCATCCTCCTGTACCTCACAGCCGATCTGCGCCGCAGCTTCCTCCAGCGTCAGAACCTTCTGCTGCGCTTTTCCCTCAGCCGATCCCACAGCGGCATCGGCACGAAGCACCAAGCGATTCTCGCTTACTGCAAATCCTGCAAACTCCTTGCCTACTTCGATGCCGTCACGATACAGCGTTTTCTCTTTTTTGTCATATCGAAGCTGTGCAAAAGGCTCCGATTGCTGTCGGGATTGCTGCATTGCGCTAAGCTGTGCCATAAAGCCCTGCACCGACTGTGCAGCCTCAGTGAGTCCTTCGTTCAGAAGCGGAAGCCTCGGCACTCCTGCTGTCATGACTGTACAGGACAGCGCAAAGGCCAAGAGCTTACGAAACTGTCGTTGTTTCATCCCATTACCTCCATAGCTGTTTTATGCTAAAATTATAACACATTTCATCTGAAATTTTAAGTGCTGATTTTCATTTTCTTAAATTTCTCATTCCATGCCAAATTCTTTCTAAAAACGATTCTGTTTTTAGTTTCATTTTCACTACTGCACGATCACACGTGCATAGCCTAAGGTATGAAGCGTATCCACCACCTGAGAAAGCTCCTGTTCGGACAAACCGGTGCGGCGGATGCAGGGATATACCGTCATATCTCCGGTCAGCTCCTCGGCGATCTCCATCAAAAGCTTGGTTTTATCCTGCAAGGAAAGTCTGGAAGGATCATAGCGGTCATTGTCCACATAAAAGGGTGAGGCAAAATAGCTGTATCGTATCACGACGCAGGCAGCATCAATGGTAAGCAGCTCCCGATCCAGTGCTTCCTCCTCATCGTTGAGTGCCTCATACAGATCAAATTCATAGGCACAGGTTTCGCTTGCATCGCCTAAGGCATTCAAAACCGAGATAAGACCCTCTTTGCGGCTTTGGCGATCTGATACCAAAGAACCGATATAGTCCAGATCTGAGGCATAAAAATCCGGATAGGCCGTTTCGGCACAAAGCACCTGCACAAAGCCTGCCTCTGCAAGCTCTGCGGCGATTGCCGAAAGATAGGCTCTTGATTCTTCCGCAAAGGGACTCATCCACGGCTTTCCGCCATCTGCCTCTGCCTTATCCAGCCAGCGCTGCCCCGTTTCCTCGATGACATAGCCTGCCTCAAAGGAGATCAGCGGATAGCAGGAGTCGGCTATGGTCACCATATGGGCGATGGGATGCATGCCCTGTTCGGTGATCATTGCAGCGATCTGCTTTGCAGACTGCTCCGATACCACGGCACCGCATTGTTGTGCGCTTTCCAGTGCCGAAGCATAATACAGCTTGCCGCCCGATTGCTTCAGGGGCAATACAACGGCGGTATAGCCTTCTGCCTTGGCATCCGAGACAGCCTGCTCAAGCGCTTCGTAGGATGCCACTGCCGCCTCATCCAGATATAAGGCAAGATAGCCCTCCTCCATGGATGGCGGTGTTGCGGCAGTGGTCGTTGTTGTTGTCGTATCGGTACCGTTTTGCTCCGATAAAGATGTCGTCATACCCGATGCCGCTGTGGCTGCTGTTGTTGTACCGGGCACATAGGGATCCGGTGTTTGTGTCGGTGTTTGTGCCTCCTGCCGCATTCTGGTGACCAGAGGCCCGATCACACTGTATCCCACAATGACCAGAACGATCAGCACTGCGATCATCAGTGTCATGCCCAATGCCGATCGCAGCGGATGGTATCGGCTGAATACCCGACGGTTTTTGACGCGATACGTAAAGATTCTTCGACCCTTTTTCTTCAGATGCACAGATCTGCTCCTTTCCGATTGTTCTGTTCAGATACAGGCAATTGCCAATGATAATATCCCGATATAGATCAGCAGTGCGGGCCATCCCCGCACAGCAGCAGGCAGCTTTTTGCCATACAGCACAGGGCCCATTCCCGACAGGATCCACGCGACAAACACATAGCCGCCGCCGCTGCGGATGCCAAACCATAACGCCGCCCACAGGCTGTCAAGCGTCTGCGGCATAAGATAGCAGCAGCCAAGCACCGCACAGCTGAATGCTGCCCGATGCAGATAACGAGGCCAGACCTCCGCAGCCGTACCGCCGCAGATCGCACAGATCCCGATCAGCAGCAGATAGAGCATAGCGATCACACATAAATAAAGCAAAGGCGCTGCAAGGCTTTCCGATATCCACGGCAGCCATCGGTGAAGCCCATAAACGACAAGAGATCCCAAACCGCAAAACAGCAATACCGATCCGCTGAGCCGATACAGCTGCTTACGTTCCTCTGCGACCAATCCCAGTGATGAGATCCCGAGACTATGCTCAAATACGAGATTTGCAGTGAAAAACGTCAGCAGTTCAAGCAGCATCCGATATGTCCTCCCTTCTGCCATGACCGCTGATCCATCGCAGCAGTGCCGAGCCGCAGCCCAGCAGGATCAAGCCGATACCGATCTCAGAAAACACCGGCATTTCTCCGATCCGTTCCGTATCCCGGATCGCAATCCCATACAAGGTGCCGTAGGCAAGCATCTCCCGCAGACAGCCCAGCAGCAATACCACACCGTCAAAGCCCAGCAGACAGCAAAGCAATGCACCCAGCGTAAACAACGGCTTACGGCGGGGAAACAGCTCTTCGGTTTTGGATGTCAGCAGCAGACTCACTGTCAGCAGCGGCAGATAGATCCCCAACGAGAAATCGGGAAAGAAAAAAGCAGCTCCCATTGCTGTGGGAAGATACACCAAAGCTGCCAGCAGCGAATACGATAAGATACGAAGTGCATACGGCAGACGGCGGGGGATCAGCATCGACAATATCACGGTTGCCGCTGTGATGCAGTCAAAGCAAAAGCACAGCAGCACTGCCCGCCCAAGCGTATCGGTGCAGGCTGCCACCGGAGCCGTGATCAGTCCCGATACCAGGATCGGATTGCGGCGAAGCAAACCATCACTGATCCGATGCGGCTGCCGGATATTCGATTCTGACATCTTCGCCTGCCTCCTTCCGTTCCTTTATTCGGGCATCCGCTGCGCTTTGTGAAGCATTCCGCAAAACACGCTGCAGCGGCTGCAGCAATACCGCAAGGATCACTGCTGCCTGCTGGACGCCCGCAAACAAGCTCAGCAGCAGCGTAAGCATCGCTGCCAATATCCCAAACAGCAGCCCGAAGATCCCCGAAGGTGCAAGTGCCGGATCACTGTACAGATACATGGCTGCATACAAAAAGGAATGACTCATCAGGATCGTTGCCAGCACACGCCAAAAGCCTTCGATGCCGCCCAGCGTCCATGAGATCATGATGCCCGTGATCAGCATACCGGCAAGCACAGAGCCGCGGATCGCCCGACGCAGCGAAAGGATCGCCGCTGCCACAAGCAGCAGAAGCAATGAGCTGCTGCCCATCGGCAGTCCCTCACTGTGCACAAGCCATGAAAGCAGATCGCCTTGGAGCAGTCCTCCTTGACTCCAGAGCGCCGATACCGATGCGGTTTCATGAAAATTGACAATATTTTCCAACCCCAGCCATTCCGCAGTCGGATAAGTCAGGATCGCAGTGCGCCACGAAAGCTGTGCAAAGCAATAGCCTACGGCAGCTGCCGAAAACACCGGATGCTCTGATCCGCCCAATATCTGGCGACCGATGATAATCATAAAAATACAGGATATGATAAGCACAGAGTACGGTACCGATGCCGGCATCAGCATCGTTAAGATCAATCCCGAACCCATTGCCTCCAGATGCCATAAACGGAAAGGAATCCCTCGCACATACAGACAAAACAGCTCTGTTACCATGGAAACGATCATGGCGGCGGCACAAAGCAGCAGCACACGGATGCCATAGTGAAACGCTGCCACAGCAGCCGCTGCAAGCAGCGTCATACTGCGTTCCAGGATCGAAACCATATTCTGTTTTTCAGCCATCACGACGGATCACCTCCACCTATTTCATTAGAAAGGAACTCAGCCGATGACCATGGAGCAGCTTTCTGCATACACGGTAAAAATTCAGCTTGCACAAGAGGAATTGCCTCTGCTGCTGCCGCAGGGCACATATTCATCCGATTCCGAGCCGGTTCTGCAGATGATCTCATTCCTTTCGGCAAGAGCAGAAGCCGTTACCGGCATCCCCTTCACCCGACAGCCTGTGACTGCCGAGCTGATGTCTGCCGCTGATGGCGGTCTGATCCTCTGGCTTACCGCAATCGATCACAGCAAGCCTTTGCCAAAGAATCCCGCCAAAAGCAAGGCACCGAAAACAAAGCGCATCGCTGCTGCCTTTTCCGATCGGATCCGCTTACAGGATTGCTGCAAGGTCTTGCGGCACAGTTTTCCGCAGATCCCCGCAAGCCGACTCTATCAGCTGAAACAGCAATGGATCCTTCTTTTGCAGATCCATACCCGGAACGAATCCTGCTGCAGACATATTCTGCAGGAATATGGCAGAGCATATCCCAATTCTGCGCTGCGGCTTGCACAGCTTGAGGAATATGGCATCTGCCTGCATGCTCATGATGCCGTTGCAAGGATCCTTGAAAACGGCAATGATTGAATCAAAAAAACACGTGCTTTCTTTCGCTCAGCACTCTCCCCGCAGTGTTTTTACAGCATCGGCAGGACAGGGCGCACCCATCAGATAAGAACCGGATACCAGATAATCCACACCCGCTTCCCGACAGATGGCTGCTGTCTCGCCCTGAATACCGCCATCTACCTGAATATGCAGCGGAAGCCCCTGTGCATCAAGGATCTCACGCAGCTGCTTGATCTTCGGCACCACATCATATAAAAACGACTGCTTGCCCCAACCGGGCTGCACGGTCATCAGCAATATAAAATCATCCTTCTCCAAAAGAGGAAGCAGAGGCAGAAGCGGCTCCAGTGATGTATCGGGCGACAGTGCGATCCCCGCACGTACGCCATGGGCATGGATCTCACGAATGGTGGCAGCCGCATCCGAACGGCTTTCGATATGGAACGAAAGCATCTGGGCACCTGCCTCGGCAAATCGTCCGATGAAGCGCAGCGGATCCTGTACCATCAGATGTACATCCAAGGGCAGCGCAGTACAAGCGCGCAGAGAACGCAGTACCGGCAGTCCAAAGGAAATATTATCTACAAAGCAGCCATCCATTACATCATAATGCAGCGCATCGGCACCGGATTCTTCCACAATGTTTGCTACCTCTGCCAGATGTGCCAGATCCGCATTGAGAATGGAAACAGATATCATCGTCATTTTTGAACCGTCCTCCTCGCATTGATATGCCTTTCTATTATATCCCAATTTCAACAATTCGTCAAGCGCCGATGCGGATTCCTATGGAATCTGATCCTTTTTTCGTGACTTTTCCGAAAATTGCCCCGGGGAACCGGTATGTTCCCGTCAAAAAAACTATTGCTTTTCTTTGCAATTCAGAGTATGATATATGATATAAGGATAGAGGTCTCTATGATGTAGGTTCTGTCGGACAAGTCTGCACCGACAGTGTTTTGTCTGACCGAACAGCTCAGTCGGACAGCTCCTTTTTCCCGGAGGGGATCCAGAGCGAAAGCTGCTCCTCTGTGTCCTCCGTGCACCGCTCCGCCGCCTGCCGCTCTGCGGCTGCATTGCGTGCTGCATTGCGCTGTGGGATATAGATCTTTACATCTGCTTCAAAGCAAAAATTCTCCTGCATCATTTGCTCCCCTTCCGCCGTCTTGACGGCCGCTGCGCTGCCGTTGCCGTATGCGCTGTATCCGAATAGGCTCTATGCAGATGCCTTGCTGCTGTCTGCATGACTTAGTATGCCGCTTTTGATTTGAAATACACGGAGGAATTATGTCCCGATTTCTGAAACATTACGCATATTGTCTGATCTGGCTGCTGCTCTCTGAGATCCTTTGTCTGATCCTTGCCTTTTCCTTTGCCATTCTGTCTCATGCCGTGATGCGGTATCTCAGTCTGTTTTTCGGACTGACTGCCTATTGCCTGCTGATGGGAAGCTGCGGTCAGAAGATCGCAAAAGAGCATATCATCCTCTATCGGCAGACATCGACCGTCATTCCGCTTGTGCAGCCGCTGATGCTGAGTCTGCTGACTGCGATCCCGCTCTGGCTGCTGTATCTCCTGCTTTGCTGCAATGCCGACAGCACGCTGATGCTGAATCTCTATTTGCTGCTCAATGCACAGGTTCTGCAGATCAACCGGCTGATCTTAGATGGGATCGAACCCTTTGCCGTACTCTCACTGCATCGAAAGCTTATGATGGCTGCACTGACACTGCTCCCTGCGGTTGCTGTCCTGATCGGATATCTCTCTCACTATCCCGCCGCATTGGCGCAGGAAAAAGCAAAAACCATCCGTTAAGCCGATATCACGCCGTATCATCGGCTTCCGATGTTTTCCGCAGCATTCGGAGTGCATATTCCGTCGGATTCTGCAAATGCTCTTAGAGCGGTCAACCACCGCTGCCTCCTTGTGAGATTACAATGATCCATGCAAAGGAGCGTTTGCCATGAAACGATGTTTCTTTTCTCTGTTTGTGTGCTGTGCTATGCTTTTGCATATGCCTGCGCGCTCTGCCAATGCCTTGGGCTATGGACAAGGAACTGCAGTCGATGCACAGAACTGTCCGCTGGGCGCTGCCGAATTCCAGGCACAATATGAAGGTCTGGGTGCCTATGCACTCTCCGATGACAGCGATCGGATCCTTCTTACCTTCGATCAGGGCTATGAAAACGGATATACCGCTGCCATTCTGGATACGCTGCAGGAGCACCATGTCACAGCACTGTTTTTCGTTACCGGCGATTATGCCAAACGAAATCCTGAGCTGATCCGAAGAATGATCCGGGAAGGACACGCCATCGGTAATCACGGAATGCGTCATGCTTCCGCACCGACCCTTTCACAGGATGCACTGAAGGCCGAGATCATGGATCTGCATGATTTCGTGCTGCAGGAATATGATTACGAAATGCAGTATTTCCGTCCGCCCTGCGGTGAATATTCCGAAGAAGTGCTGCAAACCGTACAGGCGCTTGGCTATCAGACCGTGTTCTGGAGCTTTGCCTATGTGGATTGGGATCCCGATCGACAGCCGGATCCGCAATCGGCTCTGCATACGCTGACCGATGCGGCACATGGCGGTGCTGTTTATCTTCTCCATTCCGTTTCTGCTACAAACGCAGAAATTTTAGGCAGTCTCATAGAAGCATTGCAGGCTAAGGGCTATCAGCTATAAATCACACAAACAAAAAGGCTGCATACCGTATCATGCAGCCTTTCTTTTTTTTACTCTCTGTCCGAGATAAGTATTGGTGTGTATAACTGACCTTTTTATTCATTTTCTATGAATGCCCATAGGCAAATGAAAAGGGGTAAGGTGTATTTCAACCTCGCCCCTATCGGTCAGTATTCAGTTCACCAAATTGGAATTAGTTTAATTGTCTTTCTTGGAATTACACAGCACGATGATAAAACCGACTATTCCCAACAAGACACCTATCCACCAAAATAACGTTTCTTGTGTTACTGCAAAGATAGCCCCAACAGTAAAAATGCAAATCCAATATTCTGCTTTTTCATATAATTACACTCCTTCGACAAATTTAAGTTTGGCTGATACTTCTACCCGTAATCTTAGATAACAGCAAACCCAACAGACTACCAACAAAAGCACCGCCAATAGGAATGCAAAGGAACATAGCAAAATACTGATTTTCCGCTACTACACTTGGGGAACTCGTACCAAAGATACCCATGTATGTTACCAGACAAAACAGCAGACCAGCTACGGTCACGACAATCGGCAAATACCTAATCAGAGCATTTCTGACCTTGCTGGATAACAGCATTTGAACTGCTCCAAAAACGATTGCAAATCCAAGGAAAATCAAAATCACACTCATAAAACTGCCTCCGTCAAAATCAAAAGTTGCATTGCCTACCCATGTTTCCTGTGCAGCGGTGATACGCAACGAAAGGTAGGCTCCAATCCCTGTAATAAAGGCTGTTGCCAAAACACAGACAGTCATAATCAAATTAAGTTGTCTGTAC
>JAZOCU010000057.1:0-17392 GCA_045596625.1 Oscillospiraceae bacterium
CTTTACATATTCCTGGATCTCTTTCTTCAATGCATCGGAAGGATCCGTGCCTTCTGTCAAAACAATCGTCGCCTTGACCACCTGCCCTCTGATTTCATCAGGCACACCGGTCACAGCGCATTCCAGCACATAAGGCAGCTCCATAATAACACTTTCGATCTCGAACGGTCCGATACGATAGCCGGAAGATTTGATCAGATCATCCACACGACCAACATACCAATAATAGCCATCCTCATCCTGCCAAGCCGTATCGCCGGTATGATAATACCCATCATGCCAAGCAGCCTTGGTGTTCTCCTCATCACGATAGTATCCCAGAGACAAGCCACAGATCGGGGAATCCTTCAGTCGAATGCAGATCTCACCGGTTTCACCGGCACCCACAGGCGTTCCATCCGGAGAAAGGATCTGTACGTCAAACAACGGATTCGGTCTGCCCATACTGCCGGGCTTCGGTGTCATACCGACAAAATTAGCGATTGCAAGTGTGGTTTCGGTCTGGCCAAAGCCTTCCATCAGAGAAAGTCCCGTTGCACGCTTGAACTGGTGGAATACCTCAGGATTCAACGCTTCACCGGCAATGGTCGCATACTTCAAACTGGAAAGATCATATTTGGAAAGATCTTCTTTGATAAAGAAACGATACATTGTAGGCGGTGCACAGAAGCTTGTGATGCTGTATTTGGCAAACATCTGCAAAATATCATCGGCATGGAAGCGGTCAAAGTCATATACAAATACCGCAGTCTCGCAAAGCCACTGACCATACAGCTTACCCCACAAAGCCTTACCCCATCCGGTATCGGAAATCGTAAAATGAATGCCATTGGGATCGACATTATGCCAGTAACGTGCCGTTGTATAATGGCCCAGCGGATATTGGAAGCTGTGCAGTGCAATTTTCGGATACCCTGTTGTACCGGATGTGAAGAACATCAGCATAGGATCCATACCGCAGGGCGCATCCTCTGCACGACGGAAATGCGTGCTGTATGCCGGAAGGTCATCATTGAAATCCTGCCAACCGTCACGATTTCCGCCCACCAACACCTTTACCTTCAGATCCGGACACTGTGCCGCTGCAAGATCGATTTCATCGGCAACAGTACCGTCAGCAGTACATACGACAGCAGAAATACCTGCTGCCTGGAAGCGATATTCAAAATCATGCTTCATAAGCTGATTGGTTGCAGGAATGACAATGGCACCCAGCCGATGCAATGCAAGGATCGAGAACCAGAACTGATAGTGCCGCTTGAGCACCAGCATAACGCGATCGCCGCGCTGAATACCCAAGGATTTGAAATAATTCGCGGTCTGGCAGGAATAGCGTTTGATATCCGCAAAGGTAAAACGACGCTCCGTATGATCCTCAGAAACATGAATCATCGCTAATTTATCGGGTGTTTTTTCTGCAATGGCATCTACAACATCAAATGCAAAATTAAAGCGGTCGGCATTACGGAAACTGATGCCGGAAAGCACACCGTTTTCATCGGTTTCACAGGATATAAAGCGTTCAGCAACAGGATGGGACAGACCAGCCTTATCCACATTGGTAACGACCTGCTCCTGTACCTTTTCATGATACTCGCTCATGCCATTACCCTTGGGATTCATAACAAAAGCATAGATTTCACAATCCTCACCGCCCAGCGCGATCTCATCATGAGGAATTGAGCTGTCATAGTAGATACAGTCACCTTCATGCAGGATCTCAGTATGAGAACCGATGATCATACGCAATGTACCCTTTACAACAATATCCATTTCTTGTCCCGCATGACTGCCCAGATGCAGCGGACGAGACAACGCTTCCTCGGAATAGGGAATCACAACATGAAACGGCTCAGCAATTTTATCCTTGAACTTATGTGCAAGACGATTATAGACAAAACCGGTTCGACGGACGATCGGCAGGCCCTCACCTTTCCGAGTCACAGTATAACCGGTCAGCTCAGGACTATGACCTTCCATCAGCTCAGAAATATCCACATCGAATACGCCTGCACATTTATGAATAAAAGTAAAGCTGAAATCCCGTTCGCCGGATTCATACAACGTATAATCCTCAACAGTAAAGCCGGTACGCTCTGCCATTTCGTCAATGGTAATACCCAGATCTTCACGCAGACTGAGAATTCGTTGCGCTACCTCTTTGATCTTCTGTTCGGTGTTCATTCCTTCTGCCGATTTCTGTGGGCTCATAGCGATTCATCCTTTCTCATATGATTTTGTAAAACAAAAAACTCGTCCCAAGAAGTTTCTTGAGACGAGCTTACATTACGTATACCCGCGGTACCACTCAAATTGTGTACATCTATATGTACACCACTCAGCGAACTCGTTGCACAACCTGCAAGTAAGTCCTTTACCTTAACGCAGCTTCACGGGAACACCTACTCATTATTACAATACGTTCAGCATTCCGGCTCAGAAGGGATGTCTGCAGCATGGCACTCCCGACTCACACCAACCGTCGGGTCTCTGAAAGCGTTGCATTCAGCAAACCTGTCTTCGTCACAGCTTTGATTCATATTATAACACGCACTATTTTCTTTGTCAAGCCCCCTCCATATTTTTTATTTATTTAACAAGTTAGAACCATGATGCTTTGTAAACGCAGGATCAACGCAAAGATCTCGCAGAGGGCACTGAATACAAAGCGGATTTCTTGCGCGGCACACATCACGGCCAAACTGGACGATCTGATGGCAATACCGTGATGAGCGTTCCGGCGGCAGTACGGCACGCAGATCCTCTTCGACCTGTTCAGGCTGATGCCGTTTGGTAAGTCCCAGTCTGCCGGAAATACGGATACAATGCGTATCGGTCACAACCGCCGGCTTTCCGTAAATATCCCCAAGCAAAAGATTTGCAGTTTTTCTTCCAATTCCCGGTAAGGTTAACAGCGCATCTAACGTATCGGGCAGTTCTCCATGATATACAGTTAGCAATCGTGTACACATATCCTTGATGCTTTTGGCTTTGGTGCGATAAAATCCGCAAGGACGCACAGCCTCCTCCAGCTCCGACAGATCGGCATCGGCAAAGGCTTGGATCGTCGGATACTGTAAAAACAGCGTTTTCGTTACGATATTGACTCGCGCATCGGTACATTGTGCACTGAGTCTTGCAGCAATCATCAGCTGATACGGCTCCCGATACTCTAACGAACACGGGGCAGCAGGATAAACCGCATCCAGCCGATCACAAATTTCGACAGCCTTTTTTTGCATAGCAGCAGACTGCTTTGTCTTTTTCTCGGGCATAAAATGCACCTTTCTTCCTTGACAATCTTTGATTTGCATGCTAAGATAATAGAACATTGATAACAGGAGGCTACTATGGGAAATACAGCGCAATTTGAACGGGAAAAACTGATTCTTGCAATGCTATATACCGATGAAGTACAGGCAGAGCTTCTGAAAAACCGATTGATCGCTGAATTTGGGCCAATGGATGTGATCTCAGCACCGTATTGCTTCTCAGAGATTTCCCATTACTATGATAATGAAATGGGGGGGCGTGCACAGCGGATCCTGTTTAGTTTCAGCGAATGCAAGGATCCCGCAGCACTTGCCGAAATCAAGCTGAAAACCAATGCCATCGAGGCTGAATATGCAGTGGATGGCGATCGCCGGATCAATCTTGATCCCGGATTCATCGGCTGCGGTCGGCTCACTCTGGCAACCACAAAAAATGCAGGGCATCGGATTCCTCTGCAAAACGGTATTTATGCAGAACTTACATTATTTTATGCCCGCGGCGGATGGCATCCATTCCCGTGGACTTACATGGATTTCAAAACTGCACAAGTCCATACCTTTCTCAGCGATGCAAGAAAAATATATATGCGCCAGCGCAAAGAATGGCGATAACACCTCAATCGGCAAATTGCCCACAAACGCTAACGACCCATTCGCACAATGCAGCACCCCGATACCCCAATGCGATACCCACAAAAGCTGCACCATAAGCAAGCTCTACGGATGCATCCGTCAATGGCACAGCACCTGCCTCTACGAGATCCGCTGCTGAACCATACTGCTGACATCCGGCATTGCAGGGTGCAAGAAACAACGGTATCCCCCGTTTCTTTGCTTCCTGTATCAAAACACGAACCGAATATGGCGATTCGCTCTGAGAATTTGCCGTCTCTGAATGATAGGTACCATGTACGATCGCTGCAACACCTTCCAGTTCCATCCGATCATAACGCTGACCAATATAGGGACGGATCAGCAAAGCTGAGGCTGCCTCAGAAAACACAGACATTGAAAAAAGCGGTGAGACGGTCTCATGCGCTTTTTTCTTTTCCTGTGAAAAAAACGAAGACATCGACTGCATATCACGACTGAAAAACGAATTGCTTTCATTGGCACAGGCACGCAAATGGGCTCCGTGATGCACATATACCACATCTTCCGGATTCTGATAGACCACCCATACGCCATGGGGAATTCCCTGCTGCAGCAATTGCACCGCAGCCGCAAAATTGACATGACCGTTTGTGTGCGGATCTGTTAAGGGCGAATGCGCTGATACCAGAATCACCGGCAGCGAATATCCCAACAACGCAACCGAAAGCATTGCTGCGGTTTCCGCAAGAGAATCCGTACCGTGAGCAACGATCACTCCGCTCACAGCACTGCATGCCACACGTCGCAGCGCTTCCAGTAATTGGTCCCATGCAAAGGGGGTGAAATCTTCACTCAGCATATTCATGGGCATATCCACAATAAATTCCTGCTGCGTATGCTGTTCCCGATAAGTATCCAGCAATTGATATCCCATTGTTTCGGCATGAGGACGACGCGTTCCATCCCGAACGGTTTCACAACAGATGGTCCCACCCGTTAATATGACAGCAATGCTCTCTGACATAACACCACACCTTTCCAACATCATTATACCCATTTTTTCAAATAAAGTCAACAAAAGCGGCGTGCCTTCTGCTACGAAGAGCCGCCGCTTTTGGGAATGATATACAAAGATCAGATTTACTCCTGATCATTGGGAACATCCAGCAGATACCAATGACCGTTAATCTTATAGATCCGGGCATATTCAATTGCCTGATACTCTGTACCGCCATTGGAATATACAACAACCAGCTTCAGGCGGAAGCCTTTGGATACATCGACTTCTACTTGATACTGAGAACGGATTCCATCCTCAAGCTGCTGCAGATAGCTTTCTTCCACTTCTGTTTTTGTATTGACATCCGCCGAAACACGACAAGCAGAGCCATACCGTGAATTCACAGAAGATACGATCACAGAGCACATATCGTAAATTGACATCGCTTCCGGGTCGGCAGGCGCATCCAGCAGCCAGCTTGGAAATGCTTCACACATACCCGAAGCATCCTTTTGATTTAATGCTTTATAATACGTTTTGATCGGCTTCTGATATTGATTACGGATTAAAATCACACTTACGATGATCGCAATCAGTACGACAGCGGCAATCACAAGGCGTGTTGCCTTTTGCGGACCACTGAGCACCTTCACCGGCTGCACCGGTTTCGGATTGAGGATGCCTTGATTTTCACCCTTTAACTGATCTGCCATTTGTTTTTACCTCCTGTATCAGCTTGCTGATTCTGTCTCGGAATCCAAAGGCGCAGGTGGTGTGGATGCAAGCTGCTCCAGCAAAGATTCCAAAACAGGGATCGCCTTATCATAGGCAGTCTGCATCGCCTCATCTCCGCTCATGTTCGCAGATGGCAGCCGCAATGCAAGATATGTGCCGGGATTCAGATCTTCTTTCAGATTCAGCCACTGCGAAAAGCTCGTTTGATCCAATTGTACCCGATAGCCATCTATGAAATCATAATCCGGGTACAGCTCCTCAAGATTCACAAACAGATCATCCGGCGTCAGATATTCATCCGAGCCTTCATCACAGATCATCAGCATACACATATCACTCTGCATCTGCACCAGAAGATTTGTATTATAGGAAGCGGTATATCCACCGCCTTCCATCGTTGACTTGGATGCCGGTACATAGATTACTGATGCCAGTACCTTCTCATCACCGTTGTAATCCGGGCAATCCTTTTCCAGCATATCCGAAAGTGCTTCTGTATTGATATAGATCTCATAATTATGGCTCACCAAAAGAAGATTCAGATCCGGATCTACTTTTGTCAGATGGTCATATACCAGAAAACCAATAATAAATACACAGAAGCAAGCAATACCCAGCCACCATTTGGAATGGTACAGCCAATTTCCGATCTTTTCCGCAACAGTATATTTCTTTTCGGGTTCTTTTTGAGGGAATACCTTATCACTTTCCTCGATAACACCCTGTTTCAAACGGATAAGATCAATCTTTTCTTCATTTAGTGTTTTGGCATATTCTTCTCTCGCCTGATAGGCTGCTTCCTCAGCGGCAGCTTGTCGTTCCCGTTCCGCAAGTTCTTCGGCACGCTTTGCCTGTGCTTCCGTCATTTTTGCTTGTTGAAATACCGACTCCTTTTGCGCATTTGACATTTCTGCATCTTCCGCTGCATCCGAAGAGGGATCAGAGGCGAGCTGTTTTTCATCCTGCATGGTAATACGGTTCCTTTCCGAATAATACTGCTTCTTATTTTATCACATCTTGGGAAAATAAGCAAGCGCTTACAAAATTTTCACCTGATTGACACATTATGTAAAGTGAAATACGCCTTGCAATCCACTGTGAAATGTGCTATAATAGCTAAAGAATCATACCCTATCGCTCCATCTCATTTCAGCTTCGGAGGCATACTTATGATGCAAATCATTTTTCCTTCCCACAGTGCCCTGCAATATATGGGACGTATTGATATAAATAATCCTGATGCGCCGGTGTTTTACTGGGCGGGTTCAATGGTTCGCTTCGGATTTTACGGCAAACAGCTCTCTGTCACTCTGACTGATTATCGTTCCTATGGTGATCCCGTGATCGGTTATCTGCTGGATGGTGTTGAAGGGAAACTGACACTCACAAAGAATTCGAACATTCCTCAAACTGTATGGATTCCTGTGGAATCGGATGGCGCTCATGAATGCATTCTGTTCAAACGGCAGGATGCAACCCATTATTTTGTTCTCAACGAGATCGGTCTTGACGAAAACGGTGCGATACTGCCGCTTCCGCCGCTCCCTCAACGACGAATCGAATGCTATGGAGACAGCGTCAGTGCCGGATCAGTCTGCGAAGCATATGATCACACCGGCAAAACCGATCCTCCTGTCTATGATGCATCCTTTGACAACGCATGGCACAGTTATGCGATGCAGACCGCCCGTCTGTTGGGTGCACAGATCCATCTTACCGCACAAGGCGGCATTGCCCTGCTGGATCATACCGGCTATTTTGAATATGGTAAAATCGGCATGGAAACCGCATATCGTCAGATGGCATATGTTCCCTTTGCGCCGAACGCCGAATGGGATTTTTCACGCTATACTCCGGATGTCGTACTTTTTGCCATTGGCCAGAACGATCATCATGTAGGAGAAAAGGATCATTGTATCCCCGATGAGGTAAAAAAGAAAGTATGGCTGCAAACCTATTGCAGCATCATCAGCGATCTCATGCAGAAATATCCTAACGCTACCTTCGTGCTTCTGCTGACGATCCTTATGCACGATCCCTTCTGGGATGGTTTGCTGGATGAAGCCTGTGAGCTCCTCAACAGCCCCAGAGTAAAACGCTTTCGGTTTCATCGCTGCGGTGTGGGCACACCCGGTCATCCCCGTATTCCGGAGCAATGCGAAATGGCATGTGAGCTGACCGAATATCTGCTTTCTTTCGGCAATCAGCTCTGGAATCACTGAAACCGTTGTGCAATGATCTTGCAAAATCGTCCCGCCGGAAGACAGATCACAAACCAGAGTGCTGAAAAAGGCAGGCAGATCTGCCCCAGCAGATTCCATGGCACATCGGAGTAATCCCAGACCATCCATCCCATAACAAGATTGTCAAACACCCCTACCGTAAACTCCATGGCCGTGATAAACAAGGCGCCCAGCAACGCCCGCATGATGCAATGCGCTGTCAATCTGCATTCCATATCATATAATACTGCCAGCACAACGCCCCCCGTCAATGCCATTGTCCAATGTGTATACCCCCGAAATGTGATCTCAATTAATGCATATAAGAAAAATCCATATAAAAATGCGATAACATATCCGCCTACCCGCTTCAATCCGATCGCTCCTTTCCAATGTTCTGCGAATGCTTTGAAGCCTAGTATATGAAGTTCTGCCGCAGTTATCCCTTTATTATTCTGCGGATATTACCAGAAAAGAGGTATCCTTATGCGTGAAAGCGGTATTTTGCTCCCAATCTCAGCTCTGCCATCCCGTCACGGTATCGGAAAATTCGGAAAGGCAGCCTTTGATTTTGTAGACTTCCTAGCCAAGACCGGCTGCCGTTATTGGCAGATTCTCCCTCTTTCTCCTACCGGATATGGCGATTCTCCCTATCAGTCCTGTTCTGTATTTGCAGGAAATCCCTATTTTATCGATTTTGACCTCCTTGCTGCCAAAGGATGGCTCTGTTCTGCCGATTATGATGGCTTGGAATGGGATTCCGATGCATCTGAAATTGATTATGCAAGATTGTATCGGCAGGTGTTGCCGGTTCTCAGGATCGCATTTACAAATTTCCAAAAGAGAAAGCCTTCCGGTTATCGCAAATTCTGCACAGAACATAAACGCTGGCTCGATTGCTATGCGCTGTTTATGGCGCTCAAAACTGCCCATGACGGCAAACCATGGTCTGAATGGGAGCCTGCACTGGCTCAATATGAAAAATCTGCCGTAGCTGCTGCAAAAAAGCAATATGCCGAGGAGATCGCATTCTATCAGTTTGTACAATATTGTTTCTTTACACAGTGGGAAGCGCTCAAACAATATGCAAACCAAAACGGCATTCTGATCATTGGTGATATCCCGATCTATGCTGCCTATGACAGCGCTGAAGTATGGGCAGAGCCAAAGCTCTTTCAATTAGATGATGAAAAGAATCCTACGGTTGTGGCCGGCTGTCCGCCGGATGCTTTCGCCACGACCGGTCAGCTCTGGGGCAATCCCATCTGGAACTGGGATGCCATGAAAGCAAACGGTTATCAATGGTGGCTGAATCGTCTTGCCTTTACCATGAAGCTTTATGATGTGGTACGCATCGACCATTTCCGTGGGTTCGAACGTTATTATGCCGTTCCCTTTGGTGCACAGACCGCAGAGCACGGCAAATGGAATAAAGGCCCCGATTATGCGCTCTGGAAAGCTGCGAAAGACAGATTCGGTTCTATGCCTGTCATTGCTGAGGATCTCGGCAATATTACACCGGCAGTGATCCGACTGCTCAAGCGCACCGGATTTCCCGGCATGAAAGTATTGCAGTTCGGATTTGACAGTGATGCCGAGAATCCGTATCTGCCTCATTCCTTCACAACAACCAACTGCATCTGCTATACAGGAACACATGACAACCCGACCCTGCGCGGCTGGATCAAAACAAACAGCGCACAAGCCAATGCTTTTGCTATGCAGTATCTCGCAGTGAAAAAAGAATCCCAGCTGCCCAAAGCAATGGTTCGTGCTGCATGGAGCAGTATTGCAAAAATAGCCATTGCACCAATCCAGGATTTTTTGAATGCACCGCCTTCTGCACGAATCAATACGCCTTCTACCTTAGGCGGCAATTGGTGCTATCGCACTGCAGAAACCGATTATACCGAAAAGCTCTGCAAAAAAATCCGCAAGCTGAATGATCTCTACGGCAGATCCACAAACACGATTGCCTCGGAAGCTGCCGAGGTATCACAAAAAGAATCTGCTCAGAAAAATGAATCCTAAAACAAAGGAGTACCTGCTCATGTCAAATCAAACTGTTTCCGCTAAGGCTCTGCTGGAACGCTGCAAACAGCAATTACAGATGCCTCTTTCTCAAGTTGATGCCCGGATGCTGCACAATGCGCTGGGCAATGCTGTCATGGAAGCGTGGTGCTCTCATTGGGAGCGTTGCCGAAAAGCCCATCTTGCTTCCAGACGTGCCTGTTATTTTTCTATGGAATTTCTGATGGGGCGCGCCGTTTACAATAATCTGTATTGCCTCGGTCTGCTGGATGATATCAGTGATGCGATGGCACAGGAGGGTGTCTCTGTCTCGATATTCGAAGAAATTGAGGACGCTGCTTTGGGTAATGGCGGTCTGGGCAGACTCGCCGCCTGCTTCCTTGATAGTGCAGCTGCCTGCGCTCTCCCCGTAGACGGCTACGGCATCCGTTATCGCTATGGTCTGTTCAAGCAATCCTTTGAAAATGGCAGACAAATCGAAACGGGAGATGACTGGTCTCGGTTTGGCGACTGCTGGAGCCGGCGGTGCGACCGAGATGCCGTTCTCGTCCGGTTCGCCAATCAGACTGTTCGTGCCGTACCCTATGATATGCCTATTTTTGGCTATCCGCAAACAAATCAAAAGCCTCATATCGGAACACTGCGTCTTTGGCAGGCGGAACCCGTTAATGCATTTGATTTCCATACCTTTAATCAACAGGAATATTTGCAGGCCGCTGCCGAATCGGTTGCTGCAGAGGATCTTTCCCGCTGCTTATATCCCAACGATGACACCCGTGAAGGCAAGGCTCTGCGCTTAAAACAGCAGTATTTCTTCTGCGCTGCCTCCCTTGCTGATGCACTGAAAAAACATAAGGCGCAATTCGGTACACTGGATACATTGGCCGATCATCTTGCGATTCAATTGAATGATACGCATCCTGTCATCTCCATTCCCGAGCTGATCCGATTGCTGAGGAGCGAAGGCTTCTCCTTTGACGATGCACTTTCTATGGCAAAGCAAATCTTCTCCTATACAAACCACACTATTATGCAGGAAGCGCTGGAAAAATGGGACTGTGATCTTGTGGATGCACTGCTGCCAGAAATTTATGCCATTATCCTGCAAATTTCCGAATCCTTACTGCAAGAGCTATATTCGGAAGCCCTGCCGCAGAAAACCATTGAATCGTTACGAATCGTTAAAAACGGACAGGTGCATATGGCAAATCTTGCGATGTATGCAGGTGCTTATGTCAATGGCGTTGCCGAAATCCATACCGAGCTGCTGAAAACTACCGTACTTTCCGACTGGTATCAGCGCAATCCGGAAAAATTCCAGAACAAAACCAACGGTATCACACAGCGCCGCTGGCTTGGTGTCTGCAACCCCGAACTTTCTGCACTGCTGGAAAAACGGCTCGGTTCCAAACAGTTCCTCACCGATCTCCATCTGCTTGCCGATCTGCATCAGGATGCGGAGAATCCCGATGTGATACAACAGTTTATTGCCATCAAACAACAAAAAAAGCAGCAGCTTGCCGATTATATTCTGAAAACCGAAGGCATCGCAATCGATCCGTTCTCTTGCTTTGATATTCAGATCAAGCGTTTGCATGAATACAAGCGTCAGCTTCTCAATGCATTTTCAATCCTCTGGATCTATTTCGGCATCAAGGATGGCAGCATCAAGCAATTCCAACCCACAACCTTTCTTTTCGGTGCAAAATCCGCACCCGGTTACCGGCGTGCCAAGGCGATCATCAAGTTCATCAATGAAATTGCCGCACTTATCAGCAAGGATCCTGCAGTCAGCGATCTGATCAAGGTTGTATTTGTACAAAATTACAATGTATCCTATGCAGAAAAGCTCGTTGCCGCCTGTGATATCTCAGAGCAGATCTCCACAGCCGGTACAGAAGCCTCCGGCACCGGCAATATGAAAATGATGCTTAACGGTGCCGTGACGCTGGGTACCATGGATGGTGCAAATATCGAAATCGTTGCCGCTGCCGGTATTGAAAACAACTATATCTTCGGCGCAACTGTCGAAGAGATGAAAACCATTCAGCCCGCTTATTGCAGCCGTGCTGTCTTTGCAAACAATCCCCTGATTGCCCGCGTTGTCAAAACACTGATTGACGGTACGGTATCCGATGGCGGTACCGGCGAATTCAGAGAGCTCTATTTTGCTCTGCTGGATGGCGCAAGCTGGCATACACCCGATCATTACTATCTGCTGGGCGATCTCCCCTCTTATGTCGAAACCAAGCTTCGTGCAATCAATGATTATACCGACAGAACTGCTTTTGCGGTCAAGCAATGGCACAATATCTGTGCTGCCGGCCCCTTCAGTTCAGATCGCACCATCCGTCAATATGCAGAGGAATGCTGGCATATCCAGCCCGTTGATACAGAATGATGAATGCTTCATATCTGAAAATTAACAATCTGAAAGGGAAATTGCTCCTTACCTTCTGTTATTTTCTCGCAGTAGCGATTCTGCGTTTTCTGAATTTCCCTTGTATTATGGATTTCATCCTTCATATTCCCTGTCCCGGCTGCGGAATGACAAGAGCAACTCTGCATGCAATTCACGGGAATCTGTCCCTTGCATTCAAAAACCATCTCATGTTCTGGGCGATGCCTGTCCTGTATCTCTACTTTTTGTACGATGGTCGATTATTCCCTAAACTATGGATCGATCGCCTAATTCTCATTCTGATTCTGATCGGTTTCATTGTAAATTGGATAATCCGCATAATCACATCGACATGAATATGTATAAAATGACTAATTTCGACATAAATATTGACAAAGTGATGAAATTGTGATATATTTATGAAGGAACCTTAAAGATGCAGGTGCATCAATAATTAACAGGAGGATTTTTGCTATGTTCTGTAGAAACTGTGGTGCTGAAATCAATGATAATCAGGCTATCTGCTTGAAGTGTGGTGTGAAGGCAGGTACTGGTAATACTTTTTGCCAGAACTGTGGTAACACTGTTGATGCAGGTGCATCTGTATGTCTGAACTGTGGTGTTGCTCTCAAGGGCGGCGCTGCCGGTGGTGCTGGCGATCTGGGCGGTAAGGATAAGACGATGATGATCATCATCTGTCTGCTCCTCGGCGGTCTGGGCATCCATAACTTCATGATGGGTGAAACCAAAAAGGGTGTCGTTAAGATCGTTGCCAGCATGTGCTTCGGTCTGGGCGGTATTCTGGCTCTGATCGACCTCATCAAGATCTGCACCGATAAGTACGAAGTAGACCCCAACAAGCTTTTCTAAGATACGAATGTAAACGGTGTCTTCCCTATCGGATGACACCGTTTTTCCTTTCTCCGCTCTGCATTGTCGATTTTCACAAATCAAATCTCTTTTTTTTTCATTTTTCGTCTTTTTCGCTTTTTTTGATGTTATCTCTTGACAAACAGCATGTAGCATGCTATAATATTCATGTTGTCTGGGTGTGGCGCAGCTGGTAGCGCGCTACCTTGGGGTGGTAGAGGCCGTGGGTTCAAGTCCCGTCACTCAGACCAGCTTAACCTCCGATGTGTAAGCATCGGAGGTTTTTCATTTTCAAGAGATTTGAGAGCAGATTTTGAAAGAAATTTCCGAATTCTGCTCTTTTTTGAAAATAAGTCAACTTTTGAACAGTTTCATTGGACTGTAGAGAGTTGGCTCCTATTTTTATCGCAAAATAGCGGATTTCTCAAAAATGATGTATTGGACACCGTTTTTGCAAAAAATGTGACATCAGACAACAAAATCAAAAATAGGGACTACTTCTGAACCCTGCGGATTAGACAGCAGGGTTGTTTTTATAATAGGCATCTTCCGCTTGATTTGGTGTTTTGTAGTTATTGGCACGGCGCGACGCTTTTCGGTACAAAACCGCATCTAAACTGCAATATGCGCTTTGCAATCTTCCAACGAACGATAAGATATTCGATATATTTCTTCATGCTTGAGATATCTGAAAAAGCATTCCATCACAGCATTGTCATAAGGATAACCTTTTGCAGAAAAGGACCGGATCATATCGTGCTGATCAGAAAGCTGATTGAGTGTATCAAGTTCATCAGTAAGACAAAAATCATCACCATATTCAAGGGAGGGTACGAGGTAATGGCAGAGGTTGAGAAGAAATAAAACATAAGCGACCGCATCTGCAGGCCGCTTAGTTTAACTCTTAATGAATAAGATATAGTATTATTAAAATCAATGCGGTAATAGCAGCACCAACAAGCAACTTTCTGGCAATTCTAAATGGGCAGATGTCATTCGAAATGATAGCGCAGTGAGGTTTATTAGGAAGATAATTTACTTTCACTTCATCATTGATTTCCAATGGCTCATCGCATAATTTTCTAGGAATTTTCATTTCTCTGGTATAGTGCTTTTTTTCCTTCACAACATACTCGGCAACGAATATTTCATTTTTTTTCAACGTGCATTTAGCGACAATTTTTCCTTTGGTTATCTGAGCATTCTTAATGAATTTACGTTCTCTGATGAAATAAGTGAGTATGGCAATCACAATACCACCGTATATAATAAGATGGAAAAGATTATCAAACGTTTCTTTGTTTGAATACATAGCTACGCCCATTAACAAATTAGCGATAAACAAAAATACAATTGCAAAAACAGTGTATTCTAACGATAAATTATGAACTTGATAACTCTGTGGATATGAAAATTTAGGATCGGTTTCTAGGTAATTTATGAGTATTTTATCGCCTTCGTTTAAGTTGCAACAGGGCTTTTTGATGTAATTCTTTTTGTATGTTTTGCTCTTAACTTCGTATTCAACATTTACATTTTGAGCTGATTTAGATGACCTTAAAATTCCTTCGGTACTTCGACTGCTGTCTTTGCATTTCTTTTCTTTAATTAGACGTTGGAATGATAGGTAAAACAATGGTATTTGAAGGATTATCATAGAAAATGTTATTATCAACTTGAGTGACAGTTCCATATTATCAACCCCCAAATCCATACTTATGTTATGGTTAAAGCCACCAAACGAACCGTGGGTGCTTGTACCTGTTCTTCTGCCATGCTCATCACATAAAAGATACGAAGATTTTATAACCAGATACCAAGCCATGCATCTCCGTTCTTGATTGCAATGTCCACCATTTCGGCATCGCGAAAATCATCTTCAAGCTCAATCATTCTTATGATTTCCACCAGCGTTTTATATTCTTTTTTAACAGGAGCATTTACTATCCGATGCCTCCAAAGAAAAATATTTTTGCAATTTGTGCTTTTATTATACCACATATTATGGCATTTGTAAATGCCGAGTTGTCGCATTTTCACATCACCTTACAAAAAGCTGTCGGTTTTTACTGACTTATAGGCGCATCCATCAGCTGGCTAGCTTGTAACCCCCTTTTTACTCTTATCTTGGAGCAAAAAAGGGGGTTAATGATTTTACTATATATAGAGGGCACGCTATTTGCTACTATAGCAATGAAGGTTGCACTCTTTTGCTATTATAACACCGTCATGGAAGATGCAAATGCTTCGAGGCTTGACCTTGGTGAGCTGAGAAAGAGAATAGGCAGTATCAATGGTGTTGGGGAAAGTGCTGAATGAAATTATAGAGGTAATTGAAAAGCATTTTTGCATAAACTGAACACGTTTTGAACCACTGAACGGAATCTTCCGTTTGTGGTTTTGTTTTTTCAAAAAATACTCCGAAAACGATTCGAAATAGTATCCAGACTATTGGCAAACTCTGTCGCACCGTGTATAATAAAGGTAAGATTTGTAAAAATATGCCTTATTTATGTAGAAAGGAGGCGATTGTCATCGCCAGAGGAGCAAAAAACCGACCAACCAAAGAACTGATTATTCAGATAGCATCAAAACTATATCTTGAAAAGGGCTTTGAAGATACCAGCAACAAGGAAATCTGCGATATATTGTGTATCAGTCCGGGCAATCTGACATTCCATTATCCGCAGAGAGAAAACGTTCTGACTGAATTTGTCAAGGAACTGTGTGACTTCCAGTGGAGATTAATCGACCTGCTGGAGGATGAGGACAAGTCACCACTGCTGGCATTGTGCATTGAATTTGCCACAATGACTGCTGCTGCGGAAGAAAACAAAGCCATTCGCGATATCTACATTTCCGCCTACACGCATCCGATGTCTCTTGCGGTTATCCGTGAGAACGACACAAGGAAAACACAGCAGATATTTTCGGAATTCAATCCCGACTGGACGGACGAGCAATTCGCAGTAATGGAGAACCTGTATTCGGGCATAGAATACGCTATGTTTTCGTCAACCGGACAGGGCGACGCAAGCCTTGATCTGCGTGTTGCATGCGGACTGGATGCGGCACTGCGGCTGTACAACGTTCCCGAAAGTTTGCGTAATCAGAAGATCGAAAAAATTATTGCAATGGACTACCGAAGTCTCGGAAGGAGGATCCTTTCTGACTTCAAGGACTATATCACCGCCGTCAACTGGCAGGCGGTGGAAACCACACGACAGAAAATGATCGCAAAATCACAAAAGTGCAAACTCAAAAAGGAGGTACTTACATGAAAGGCAAATTCAAAAGAACACTGGCATTTGCAGCGTCACTGGCAGTGTGCAGCATGACCTTCATGCAATTCCCGGGCGGACCATTCCGTATCAGCCTGCCCGTTTCGGCAGCAGAGGAGATGTGGCAATTGACGAAACTAACTTCCCCGATGAGAATTTCCGCACCTACATTGACGAGAACTTCGACACAACAGATGATGATATGCTGGATGCTGCCGAGATCGCTGCGGTGACATACATCGATATTTCCGGCATGAGCATCTCTGACTTGACAGGCGTGGAGTATTTTAAGGCACTGACCGAGCTGAATTGCTCCCTCAACCGGCTGCAGAGCCTTGATGTGAGCAGCTGTACGGCACTGGAATATATGGACTGCAGCTCCAACCCGCTCCGGAAACTCGACCTTCCGGAGAATTACATCGGTACGCTGTACTATGATGATGAAAACACCATTTCTGTGACAAACAAGACCCTCGACATTTCCGCTTACGGACTGGACGGGGCGATCTTCTATGGCGGTACGCTGGACGAGAACGGTATCCTGACACCCGATACCATCCGATGAGGAGCTTTGCGATTGGGCGGTGAAGGATTATGCGGAAAAGACAGGCGTAACGCCCGAACATGCAGAAATCGAGTACACAGCTGACGGAAACGCAGTGATTACTCTGACCGATGCCGAGGGCAATGTTCTGGACGTTTACAACATTGATCCGTTCACAGGTGTTGGCACTGAATCCGACGGCGGCGAGGTAAATCTCCCCCAGACAGGTTACAGCGTGGTTTACAATTACATCATGTTCGCAGCCGCAGCAATGGTACTCTTCGGTATCTATGCAATGGCAAAGAGCAGAAGAAGAGATGAAGAATAATTCTCTGTAAAATCAAGAAAGGAGCGTCCAAGCGACGCTCCTTTTGTTGTGTTTTCAATCACAATAATCATGCGACCTGTACGAATGCCGATGCACAGTCAAAGATCGTCATGA
>JAZOCU010000058.1:0-8423 GCA_045596625.1 Oscillospiraceae bacterium
AATGCCTTCTGATAGACATTGAAGGTGACATCGTTGCTGATGGCAAGCGTCATATCGGTTTGCGTAAAGCCGCGCTCCGCGATCCATGACGGTACGGGTGTCAGACGGGTATCCAATGCAACATAGAGTGTAATCGGCTCTTTGGCAGCGAATGTAGCAAGATCGGATGTGAAATACTTGGAATCGCAGGCTGTCTGAATGAATTCAGCTCCCAGCAGTGCATCGGGTACAGCGGTATAGGTGAAGTCACGATCTCCGAATGCAATGCTGCCTACGGAGAGATTTTCAGCAATTTTCCAATTGGCAGCATTGGTTCTGTCGTTGACGGTCACCTCGGAGATCAGATTGCCGTTGATCACGACCGGAGGTGTTGTCATGTTGAAATAATAGGGTGTCCAGCCATTGAGATAACTCTCTCTGGTGACATTACAGGAATACAGTACAGTACCGGGCGTGCGGCTGCCGGTATTGACACCGCCGCCGCTGACGGTGGTAGTGCCGAATTCGCGGAAGGTTGCCTGAGAAGGATCCACACCACTCATACTGGTCCAGCCGACAGGGGTAATGATGCCTTCATACTGAAGCTTTGTATTGTAGAAGAGGACATGTGCCGTATTCTGCCAAGGACGGCCGAAGTAACCGGGACTTGCAATCAGATTGGGATTGGCAGTAACGGTACAGTTCCAGAAAAGATAACCCAAGGTCTGTTCTCGTGCGGCAGTGATATATCCGCCCACGGCCTTATCGGAATAGCCGCCGAAAGACAGTTCGCATTCATCGAATACGATATCACCGCTGCCAAAGATGTAATCGGTATTGCCTTCGATTTTGCAATCCTTGAAATAGGCGGCAGCAGAGGTGTAAAGTGTATCCTGACTGCTGTAGAAATTGCAGTTGTAGAATTCAGAATAAGCAGCCTCCACACAGCAGGCAGCGGCACGTTCCGTTGCGGTCTTGGAGCGTACTTCCACTCCGTTATAGCGCTGATAGGTAATGCTGGATTCACCGGAAATCGAAACACCGTCTGCAATTTCCTCACTGGTCATGTAGCGGTTGAAGCTGTTTTCAAAGGTAATGTTTTCTGCACGGAAATATTTTGCGCCGGAATTGATGCGTACTGCAGTGCCCCAGCGCGCGGGCTTACCCTTTGCGGATTTGGCTGCGGCATTGGCTGCATTATAATATCCGCTGTTGTCGCAGGAATAATACTGATAACCGATGCCGTAATACCATGTCAGCAATACTTCACCGCCGCTTGGATTGCTGTTGACAAAAGAGAGATATGGTGTGTTGACGATGATCTGCTCACGATAGGTACCGGGCGCAATGGCAATGGTAATACGGTCTGCCTCACTGGAAGGCTTCATGGAAGCGGCAGCATTGACAGCCTCAGTCACGGTACGGTAGGTTCCGCCGGCGCCAACGGTAATGGTAGTTGCAGCCGATACGGATTGCGGCATTACAGGCAGCATTGTACAAGTGATCAGAATACCCAGTGCAGCAGATGCTGTACGGCGCAGGGTCTGAATGAATGACATAGTGAATTCCTCCTTGCGTGTGATTGCGGAGTAAAAAGAGGTTCATCTCCGCAGTTTAAAGCATATGGTCGGCTAATTGTGATATTATAGCATAGAAATCCGGATGTGTATAGCGAAATGTCACAATTTTTATGAGCAATTGTCTCTTTTTTGTCTGTAAACAGAGGTTTCATTGATTTTTTTGAAAAAACAGAATTTTTTTAAAAAAACCGCTTGACAAATCAAATGGGGTGTGATATAATATCTGAGGTTTGAGGATGCTCAACCATATGTTTTCTTATGCGCCGATAGCTCAGCTGGATAGAGTAACTGGCTACGAACCAGTAGGTCGGGGGTTCGAATCCCTTTCGGCGCATCCCAAAAAGGCTTCTGTTTCTGCAACAGAAGCCTTTTTTGTTTGTGCTATGTGCTTGAGGCATATTGGCTTATTCGATGACGATATCGGGGAAATACCGTTTGCAGAATGACGGTGTAAACCGGAACTGCTGATGATTCATCGACGAAAGACAGCATTCCTCAGAAGAGAAGGCAAAACGGATGCGATAAGCAGCCAATAGCTGAAAACGCTCGTAATAGCGTTTGTTTGCGTTGATGTCTCCATAGCGTGCATCACCAAGGATAGGGCAATGGAGTGCAGCAAGCTGTGCGCGGATCTGATGCGTTCTTCCGGTATAGAGCGTCACACGAAGCAGGGAAAGATCGGAGGTCTTGGCAAGCACCTCATAGCCGGTACGGATCTCTCGGAATCCCGGCGCCGGCAAGGATGAAAGTGCAACCTGATTGTGCTCGCCTTTGCAATGATATGCCGTAACGATATCCTTCTTTTTCGGCGGAGATCCTGCAGTGATGCACAAATATTCCTTCTGCACTTCTCCCAGACGGATCTTTTCATTCATGCAGCGCAAGGCAGCAGCTGTTTTGGCACCCAGTACAAGTCCCTCGGTATTGCGGTCGAGCCGATTGCAAAGGGCGGGCGAAAAGCTTTGTTCTGTCTCAGGCAGATAGTCTCCTTTTTCGATCAGATAGGAAAGAAAGCGAGCGATCAGCGTATCCTTTGTGCCGCAGTCATCTGCGTGTACCGGAATCCCCGCAGGCTTATAAAGGACTGCAAGCGCATGGTTTTCAAACAGGATCTCCGGCTTGGGAAGCGGTTGATCTGTTTGCTGCGCAGTCTGTGTTTTACGGATCGCAAAGCAGTTATCCGGAAGATATACGCGCAGTTCATCTCCGCATTGCAGTATGGTTTCCGGCAAACAGCGCTTACCGGAACACTTGATATCCTTTTTACGGAAGGCTTTGTAAAGAAGTGCATGAGGCAGCTGAGGACAGGCTTTTTTCAGAAACTTATCGGCACGTTGACCGGCATCGTTGATGCCAATGGTAAAGATCTGCATAACAGGGCTCCTTCCGCTTGAGATAGCCATATTATAGCAGATAGCAAGGAAAAATGCAAGCAGCCGGCAGGCATGGTTTTACCGATATCCGATCTTGAGCGAAAAAAATTTTTGCATCCTCTTGACAAAGTGAATCGTGCGTGCTATAATGCAAACAGAAACCGTTGAAGCGGAGATAACGGTGATTATGCTTTTACAGAGAGTTCGGGATTGCTGAGAGCCGAATGAAACACAGATCATCAAATGGCCCGCTGAGGGCGCAGTCGGTCAGTTCCGACCGGTAAAACTGCGACGTGTCAGGCATACGTCAGTTGTCAAGGGTATGTTAGTACCCGCAAAGGGCACGGTTTTTCCGTGAATCAAGGTGGCACCGCGAGCATCCGCTCGTCCTTGACGTTTTGTTTGTCGAGGATGGGCGTTTTTTGTTTCTATGGCTGTTCTCGACCCCGTCAGAAGGGGACTGCATATCGGTTCCCGATACCGAAAGGAGTGTTTGCAATGTCCGTTCAGAAAGAAATCCCTTACAAGATCTATTTGCAAGAAAGTGAGATGCCGAAACAGTGGTATAATCTGCGTGCAGATATGCAAAAAAAACCTGCACCGCTGTTGAATCCCCAAACACGTCAGGCATCTACGCTGGAGGAGCTGTCTCAGGTATTCTGCCGAGAGCTTGCCATTCAGGAGCTGAACGATACGGATGCGTATATTGATATTCCGCAGGAGATTCTTGATTTTTATAAAATGTATCGTCCTGCACCGCTGGTACGTGCTTATTGTCTGGAAAAAAAGCTGGGTACCCCTGCCCATATCTACTATAAATTTGAGGGCAACAATACTTCGGGCAGTCATAAGCTGAATTCCGCAATCGCGCAGGCATATTATGCCAAGCAGCAGGGATTAAAGGGAGTGACGACAGAAACCGGTGCCGGTCAGTGGGGCACAGCGCTTTCCATGGCTTGCTCGTATTTTGATCTGGATTGCAAGGTGTTCATGGTAAAAGTCAGCTATGAGCAGAAGCCTTTTCGTCGGGAAGTCATGCGGACTTACGGTGCATCCGTAACGCCCTCTCCCTCAGAATCCACCGCCGTAGGCAGAAAGATTCTGGCTGCGCATCCCGGAACCGGCGGCAGTCTGGGCTGTGCGATTTCCGAGGCAGTAGAAACGGCATTGTCTCTGGATGGATATCGCTATGTATTGGGAAGCGTGCTCAATCAGGTAATGCTGCATCAATCGGTAATCGGTCTTGAAACCAAAGCAGCGCTGGATCAATACGGGATCACCCCCGATATTATCATTGGTTGTGCCGGCGGCGGCTCCAATCTGGGTGGTTTGATCGCGCCCTTTATGGGAGAAAAACTTCGCGGTGAAAAGGATTATCGTTTTATTGCTGTTGAGCCTGCGACCTGCCCCAGCCTGACTCGCGGCCGTTATGTTTATGATTATTGTGATACAGGCAGAGTATGTCCGCTGGCCAAAATGTATACACTGGGCTGCGAATATATGCCCGCACCGACCCATGCAGGCGGCTTGCGGTATCACGGTATGAGCAGTACGCTTTCTGAGCTGTATGATCAGGGCTTGATGGAAGCAACCACTGTGCAGCAGACCGAAGTCTTCCGTGCGGCACAGCAGTTTGCTCAGATCGAGGGTATTTTGCCTGCTCCGGAAAGTGCACATGCAATTCGCGTTGCAATGGATGAGGCGCTCAAATGCAAGGAGAGCGGTGAAGCGAAGACGATTGTATTTGGCTTAACCGGCACCGGTTATTTTGATATGCCTGCTTACCAGAAGCATAACGATGGTACATTGACGGATTATATCCCTTCCGATGAGGAGATTGAAGCGGCACTTGCCAAGCTGCCCCAGCAGTAAGCGCTCGTTCTGCTTGGATTTGATGTAACAATACAAAACCGAGGAATCTGTTCGATAAAAACAGATTCCTCGGTTTTTGTTATATCTGTGTGGATTATTCCACGCCGTATTCTGCGCGATAAGCACGCATCTGTTCTAAATATGCCTTGCCGTCGATCACATCATTCTCAATGGCAGCGATAATATCGGTGAGGGTAACGATTGCCTTTACCTCGATGCCGAACTCTGCCTTGACCTCCTGCACAGCGGATTTCTCGCTGTTGAGGCCACGCTCCTGACGGTCAACGGTAATGACCATGCCGGTGATATCAACATCTGCAACAGATTTGAGCTTGGGATATACCTCACGCAATGCTTTGCCGGAAGTCATAACATCCTCGATGAGCACGACTTTTGTGCCGTCTTTCAATGCACTGCCGACCAGCATGCCGCCTTCACCGTGATCCTTGACCTCTTTGCGATCATAGCAGTAGCCGACCTCAACGCCGTGATCCTTCCACAGAGCGATTGCCGCAGCAGCAGCCAGCGGGATTCCCTTGTAGGCAGGTCCGAAGAGCACTTCTGCTTTTATATCGTTTTCCTGCATGCAGGCTGCATAATATTCGCCCAGACGGCAAAGCTGCTTACCGGTTTTATAATTGCCGGTATTGATGAAATACGGTGCTTTTCTGCCGCTTTTCAATGTGAACTCACCGAAAGTAAGCACACCGCATTCAGCCATAAAACGAATAAATCCTTCCTTATAGGTCATAGAACAGTTCCGCCTTTCATGTTTTGTATTGCAAACGGCATCAGCCGTTATGTTCTGTTTTATTATACAGGAAAGAATGAAAAAATGCAAGCCCTTCAAGCATCAAAATAACCGATGTAAGAAATGAAATAGGGACTGCCGGGAAACAGCATCCGATAATAGTCAACAAAGTAATCATCTGTCATGGCGGCAATGAAGTCTACCGTCAGATCATCGGGATCGGATTCGGTATAGGGAATAGCTGCCGGATACCACTTCCGTTTTTCCTCTATCAATGCAATATGGTGCTGATATAAATAGGAATCCTTGCGATGCGCCACAGCATCGGCACGAATGGCCGCGTAGAGCTGTTCCATCATGGGCATCATGCTGTCACGGATCTGCTGTTGTACCGATTCGTTATGATACAGCAGATCATAGTTTTCCTGTTTCCAATGCTTGAGTGCTGCGAAATGAACGTCATCCAGCTTTAGATAGGGTTTGCCATAGCTGTTTTCAATGAGATTGACTTCCAGATTATTGATGATCTCGGCATTGGTACTGCCAATGCCGGTTTGAGTGAATATTTCCTCAGAGGAGATCAGATGTGCCTTGACAGCATCCTGCCGATCCTTGCCCAGATAGGCGAGCATATCACAGATGCGAACCAAGCAGCCCTCCAGTGTACAAGGGATCAGAGGATTGCTGCATTGCGGCTGATAGCATTCTTGGGTTCTGGCATCGAAGGCGGCAAAATCGGGAAGAAAAGCCGGATGATACTCTGCAAGAGGCAGTTCGCCGTTATGACAGAGAATCCCGTCGAGCGTTTGCAGAGAGATATTATAAGGTACAATGGTATCCAGCACACGGACTCCATGCAGATTATGCTTGAAGCAGCGTCCTGTACGTTCCTGATACAAACGATGAAGCATTTGTTCTCCCGCATGGCCAAAGGGAGTATGTCCCATATCATGACCGATGGCAATGGCTTCGATCAGATCGGTGTTGAGCCCCAGCAGGCTGCCGATATTTCTTGCAATGCGTGAGACGAGCTGTACGTGCAAAGCACGGCGGGAAAGATCATCGTTGCGATAAAAGGAAAACACTTGCGTTTTATCGGCGTAGCGATTGAAAAAAGCACTGTTGAGGATCTTGTCCGCATCCTTGGAAAAAGGCGGCCTCAGAATTTTCGGTGCATCGCTTGGCCTTTGCAGACGGCGGACAGCAGCAGTATCGGGACAGGCATAGGGAGAAAGCATCCCCTTTGCTCGGTCATAACGGATTTGTTGTTCCAATTCAGCAGAAAGTGATTCGTAATGCAGGGACATAGCGGCTCCTTTCTTTGATTATTTGCGTTTGACAGGCGGAATCAGTGCACAGCTTTGCAGCGGAATGATCGTATCACATAAAGCACGCAGCATGGGTGTACTGATCGTAATACCATGACAATCTTTAGGGATCAGATAGCGGTGGCTGCCGCAAAGCCAGAAACAGAGCGGTGTATCGCCTGGAAACCGCCTTGCCACATGAAGAATCTGCTGCATTCGTGCGGTATCGCCATCTTCCAGCTTGCAGCAAAGACGCATTCCTGCAATGCGTTGTTCCCATTGCGTTTCTGAGAGCACGTTGTCACAGATCACTGAGGTACTGCCATCCTTTTGAGAGATCCTTCCTTCCAGACAAAGAACCGTATCGGGCTGCAGGATGGAAGCGATCGATGCATATACAGAGGGGAATGCAACGCAATCCACTGTGCCGGATAGATCCTCGACGGTAAAAAAGCACATCTTATCGCCTTTTTTTGTAATATGGCTGCGCAGTTCACCCAGCATACAAAGAAGCTGTACCGGTGTGCCATCCTTAACATGAGACAGATCGGCTGCTTCGGGCAGCCGAAGCAGCTGGCGACAAGCTGTCCATCTTCCCAGCGGATGTCCCGAAAGATAGATCCCTGTGATATCCTTTTCCATTTTCAGAAGGATCGGTTCGGGATATTCCGGCAGATCGGGCATGGAGAATTCCACTGCTGAGGCAGCCTCCTCCTCACTGCCGAACAAAGAGAGCTGTCCGCTGATCACCCGACGGCTTTCATTGAGCATCGCATTCATCAATTGCTCATAGTGTTCCAGCATCTGACGGCGATTCCAGCCGAGACCGTCAAAAGCACCGGCACGAATCAGACTTTCCACACAGCGTTTGCCAAGCTCATTGCTGATGTTGCGGCGGCAAAAATCAGCAAGATTTTGATATCTTCCGCTTTGGGATCGTTCCTGTAAAAATGAGGCGATCACATTGGTGCCCAGTCCCTTAATTGCGAGCAGTCCGAATCGAATGCCTTCCTCTGCGGCAGTAAAGCCCATATTGCTGCTGTTGATATCGGGGCGCAATACGGCAACATTATTCTCTTCGCATACAGCAATATATTCCAGCAGCTTTCCTGTCGCCGAGAGCACGCTGGTCATCAGAGCAGCCATATATTCCTTGAAATAGCGGCATTTCAGATATGCTGTTTCATATGCGACACGGGCATAGGCTGCTGCATGGGATTTGTTAAAGGCATAGCTTGCAAATGCTGCCATTTTATCAAAAATCGCATTGGCAGTGGTTTCGGGAATCCCGTTTGCCACAGCACCGCAACAGGTGGTATCGCCATAGAGAAAGATGCTGCGTTCCTGTTCCATGACATCATGCTTTTTCTTTGCCATAGCACGGCGTACCAGATCCGCTCTGCCATAAGAATAACCGGCAAGACTGCGGCAGATCTCCATGACTTGTTCCTGATAGACAATGCAGCCGAAGGTTTCCTTGAGGATCGGTTCCAGCAGGGGATGATCATATTCCACCGTTTCGGGATGGCGGCGGCAGCGCAGATATTGCGGGATCGAATCC
>JAZOCU010000059.1:0-1705 GCA_045596625.1 Oscillospiraceae bacterium
TCCTCCAACCGACGACAGATGTCTGTTGTTTTCATAGGATGCTGTTCGTCCGTTTCTCTCTGCAAAATTTCCAGTAGTTTCAGCAGTTTGAGTTTTCGATTTTTATCTCTCTCCATGTGCCACCTCCGTCAACAAGATATGCTTAGCGCTATTATAACATATTTTTTGGGAAATGTAAATAGATTGTTGGCGGTTCAGACCGCCAACAACATATAAATTTCATATATTTTCTCTTTTGCGGTAAGCACCACGTTATTGCATCGATATCCCATGCTCATCACGGATGCCAAGCTCCTGCTTATGCTTACGAATCATCTGCTGAATTTTGCTGTCAACCTTAGACTGCAGTTTCTTATGACTTTTGTTATAGTCATCTTCAATTGCACGACTCAAACTGACAAACAATCCGAAGATAGTTGATGCGAATGCAGCGTTTTCTCTCTGCTCCATGTTATCAAGAAACTGCTGTGCATATTCATTCCCGTCCTCTGCGGATTTTGTTAGCCATTGTATTGCTTGCGACACATCACGTTCAATACCATCCGCACCAAAGAGATACAGTTTGCCGAGTTTGTATGATGCAAACGCTTTACCCTGATTTGCAAGGACTGTGAGCCTGTCAATCTCATCTTCGACAGTCAGTTCTGATGGTTCTACTTCCGTTTCAAACATACCATCTGGATTCCAAGTAAAATCATCCGGCGAAAGCATATCACCCGTTTCCATTGGAACTTCTATTTCTGAGAGAATCGGTTCAGTCCGCATATCAAGTACCGCACGAATAATCATATTCTTCACCGACTTGAACTGCGGATTTTCAACCAATAATGGCGGTGTAATCTTCGCAGAGGAATACACATCATGCTTCTGCTGTTCCATCTCACACCACAGGTCATACATTTTCTGAATGGACTCGTTGGATGCAAGAAGTTCAAAGATACGGTCAACAGTTCGTTTGACTTCTGGTTTCAGATAGCCATATACCTTCTTGCCCTTTGATTCCTGCAATTGTTTTCGGCATAGCTGAATCATCTGACACAGCTCAGGCTCAAATGAGGTATTGCTCTGTACCTTTGCTGAAAGCCGCTGCATCAACTCTGCGGATTCTTTCTTCAGCAGATCACGCACTTCTGTTTGTCTTGCGTAGAGGTGATGAAGTTCATCCTGATAGATATCATTTGCAAAACCACTTCGGATTTGCTCGATACCCTTCTTTGTCAGAAAGCCCTCACGTTCATCGATAGAGTACACCACGATATGCACATGAGGATTGGTTTCCTTATCGTGAAATGCCGCATACCACCGCAGGTTCTGCATATCAATCTTCTGTGCTTTAGCAATGTTTGGAATCTGCCGTTTTACAAGCTCACGCCATGCAGTCAGATTGTCATATCCCATTCGCTGTGCATTGTCACGGCGAAGAGCAACAACATGCGTCCAGACATTGCCGCCATGATTTGCAATCTCTTTTGCAACTGCATTCAAGTCAATCGCCGTATCCTCCTGCGAAAACAGAGCGTGTGTATCAAACTTCACAGCACCGGGGCGATTGGCAAGGTAACCGATATAGTTTTCACGCTCACCGATTCTGTCGACGTTGTTTTCAATGATTTCAGATATCAATGCTGATGCATTCTTCTGCGTTGACGCTTTGCTGTAATCTTCGTATGCAAATGTCTGTGTGCTGTCGGGGAACTCTCGAAGC
>JAZOCU010000060.1:0-50770 GCA_045596625.1 Oscillospiraceae bacterium
GATCTTTTTCATTTCGCCTTCGAGTGCCTTCATGGTATCAGCAGTAAACGGCATTTCGGAATCGAAATCGTAATAGAAGCCACGTTCGATGGCAGGACCGATGGTAAGCTTTACATCGGGATACAGACGCTTCACAGCCTGAGCCAGCACATGTGCTGCAGTATGTTGGAATACATGCTTGCCATCCTCATCCTCAAAGGTCAGCAAAGTAACCTCCGCATCGGCGGAAAGGGGCGTGGTCAGATCAGCAGGTACTCCGTTGATCTTAGCGGCAATCACATCTCTGGACAAAACGCCGGCCTCTTTCGCAGCATCATAAACCGTAATTCCTGCAGTACCATCATAGCAGCCATTGGTAAATTGAATTTTCATAGAATCCTCCTGCAAAAAAAATCCCGTATCCAGAACAGTACAAAGCTGTTCGGGGTACGGGTTTGTTACAACACAAACACGCACGGTTCCACCCGAGCGTTTCCTCATTCCCAAAGGAGATTTTGCGGCATAGGTGGTATCTGCAAGCGGTTCCGTCGAATACCTTTCAGCGTATGCAGTATTCTCTCTGTCAGACGGATGACGAATGAGACAAGTCCTTTGCTTATCATGCAAAAAGCCTTTGATTACTTCATATTATACGACAAATCTCACGAAAAAGTCAAGGGGGTTCGATCGCGTCAGAATGACTTTCAGCAACCTGCACAATTCAACGCCTTACTGGTCGCTTTGCTGTTTACGTTTTCGATATTCCGTGGGAGTGATACCGACGATCTTTTTGAATTGATGCATAAAATGCACATAGTTGCTGTAACCGCTTCGGTCAGCAATTTCCGTGATGGTCAATTCCGTACTGGAGAGCAAACGTTTGGAAAGCTCAATACGACTGTTGATGACATCCTGCGTAAAGCTGATTCCGAAGCAGCGTGTATAGAGCTTTTGAAAATAACCGCGGCTGAGAATCAGATTCTGGCACATGGTATCAATGCTCCAGTCTTCTTGCGGATTGCTGTAAATACGCTCCCGAAGATCCACAAACTCTCTGTAATAAGGAGAAGACTTTTCACTTTGGCGCTGAGAACGATTCTCTTCCAGATGTGTTTGTACATATTCCACCACATCGTTCAGTGTGGTTTCGGGCATAAGATAATCACAGAATACACCAAAGCTTGCGGTAATCTTATATGGCTTCAGAGAGCTTTGATTGTAATGCTCCAGATAGCCGGTAATTGCATTGATAATGCGGTTTGCGGAATCGATATCATAATCCTGATAACCGATGATGGAGAAACAGGCGTCTTCAATACGAGAACAGCGTTCATAAGTGGAGCAGCTATTATTTAGGGCATTGGCGAGAATCGTGATTGCACTGTCTCCCTCGCTGTGACCATAGGTTTCATTAATATGCCTAACGCCATCACATTGTGCAAAGAGCAGCAAAAATCTGCGATGTTCACGCTGTGCTGCATCAAAGCATTCGTTCAAAAATTTCAGATGTCCTTCTTTATTATACAGTCCGGTCAGAGAATCACGGATCGAGGAAAGATAGATACGATTATTGAAGCGCTTCAGATAATTCTGCATTCGCACAAATTCCAAAGCAATACTCACAGCTTGCAGCCATGAGCAATACAATGGATCATAAGAATCGGGCCGATCTCCGAAGCTGAGTACTGACAATCCAAAGAAACGATCATTATGATGCAGCGGTGTAAAATAATAGGCAGCGGGATGATCTCTGTCCTCAAAGAACATCGGCAGCATTTTAGAAGATTGAAAAGGCTTTGTCACAACAGCATTTTCCGTTTCATTAAACATAAGCTTCAAAAGCATATGTTCCGGGAACCCGGTTTTGCGATATTCATCGGGATGCTCAACCGCACCGCCGCCTTCCCAATCCTCACACAGGCAGAGATAATATTCTTTGCAATTGCGGATCATATAAACGAAATTGCGCAAAACTTCCAGACATTCATCGAGGGTTTCTTTACCGGTCAGCCGAATTGCCATATTGCTCATTCGATACAGGGTATCAAATTGATCTTTTTTGCTGTTTTCACGAAGTTGATGCTGCAAAAACTCAATATCATCATTGCAGGTGCAGCTTTTGCCGGTGATCAGTTCAATGCGTTCGGTGGGTACCAATTCACAAGTTTTTCCCGTAACGATTTCATAGAGCTTTGCAATACCGGATACACCCAAAGAAAAGTTTTTCCGTACATAGCTTGTAATGGATATTACCGTATGTTCATCGCCCAATGCAGCATCATACCCAACCACACTGATCTGTTCGGGAATGTGGATTCCGCCGTCAAGGAGCGTTTCACACAGAAATTTTGCCATGGGATCATTGCCGCAAACAACACCCTGCGGCAATGGACGTTCGCCATTGACCAGCGCACTGCCCAGTTCCTGCGCACTATGCTCCCAATAATCGCCGTAAACGATCTGATCGGGAGAAAAAGGCAGTCCATTCTGCTCCAATGCATCACGGAATCCCAGTGCTCGTTCTTCCGCAGTATAGTTATTCTGATATCCGGTCAGACATATCAAATCAGTCAAGCCATGATCTTTAATCAAATGCGTTGTCAGTGAGCACATAGCCGAGCGATCATCAGGCATGAAAAAAGGAAATGGAGAGGTTTCATCATCCACTACAAGAACCGGAATCTTATGTGCAATAAACAAGGCATCCAGAATTTTCCGCTGTTCGATCGAGTGAATGGAGTGCCGTGCATATAAAATGCCGTCCAGCATAGAGAAATTCATATAATTAAAAATATTGAATTCGGATTGCTGATACGCATCGATCCGCATATGATTGACAGTGATAGAAAAGATCGCAAGATCGACATCAATTGAAAACGCTTGCGCAATTGCGCCCTTCAGCAAGCGTTTTTGAACAAGATGTTCACTTTCAGCGATGACAACACCAAACAGCAAGCGTTTTTTCATAGACAACCCCCTCAGGATGATAAAATTAAGATGCACATAAATTATCAGTATAATATTAACATATTTCGTTCAATCTGTCAAGAGTGAAGCATTGCAATAAACAGAGAAGCCACAGTCCTATACTGTGGCTTCAAAAAATGATCATTTCTTTTTTCGCTTTGCTCTGCGGGATTTTGTTTTATTCTGAACCGAAGCTTTGGGAGCTGTGTCAACAGGTGCATCGGGTGTCAGCAGATCTTCAACGACCGATTCCTCGCCATCCTGACCATAGGGAGAAGTACTCGCAGGAATAGGTTTAGGCGCAGATTCAGCTTGTATCGTATTTTCGTCACGGGCTTTGATACGATCGACTGCTTCTTTCAATAATGTGAAAAGGATTGCTGAAAGCGGAACAGCAATAAAGATACCGGTAATACCTCCAAAGCTGGTACCCAACAGTACTGCAATGAGCACTACGAGCCCGGGGAGTCCCAACGAATCACCGACAACCTTTGGATAGATCAGCTGCCCCTCCAGCAGTTGAAGCACCAAAATGAAAACAATAAACCAGATGACTTTTTCGGGAGAATCGACCCAGATGAGCAATACACCGATACCGCCGCCGATCCATGCACCGATGATAGGGATCAAAGCAGTAATGCCCGTCAGAACGCCAATTGTAGTTGCAAAGGGGAATTGACAAATCGTCAGACCAATGGTGCAGAGTACGCCGATAATGATGGCTTCAATAAACTGACCGGTCAGAAAGTTAGCGCAGGATACATTGGCAAGATGCAGAATACGGGCAGCAGAAGAGTGATATCTGCTTGGAAAGATCAATTTCGGCAGATATTCAATATATTGCTTTATCCGATCTTTCTTTGCAAGAATATAGATCGCTATAATAATACCAATGATAAAGTTTGTGAAGCTTGAGAGCACCGAAGTCGTTGCAGTCATTGCATTGCCGAGTACGGTTTCCAACTTACCATCCATAAAGGCAATAAGCCAGTTGGTAATTCTGTTCCAATCGAGCGTAAAGGCTTCCACCTGTGCCAAAATGGATTCGGAGATTCTCCATTCGGAAAGCTTTTTCAGCAGTGCAGGTTTGAACTGCACTGCAGCAGAAGGGATCCGTTCTATCAGTGTATTGACTGCGGTTGTAAGCTGAGGAATGATCATAAATACGAGCAGCAATACGATCGTGACGACACAGAGTAAGGTGCATAACGCACATAATATCGAACAAAGTGTTTGTTTTCGTTTATCTTCAGAAGTTGCCAAATGCTTGAATAGCTTTCGTTTGAAGATGCCTGATAAGAGGTTGAGAATGAAAGCAATCACGATCCCGAAAAAGACAGGTTCCAGCATAGCCATCAAGCCGAAGAAAATCTTTTTTACGACGTCAAAATGCTGTAACGCCATAAACAAGAGAATTGCATAAGTTACAAGAAGATAGATTTGTTTCTTTGATAAAACAGGTTTAGGGTTCATGAACATAGCCTCCGTAAGTAACTAGCGAAAATGGAACACATGTCAATGAAGATCACTTGAAGCAGGGTATGCGTTTCGATGGAGCAGTGTCTGAGAATCAACTGCATCGGGGTTCGATGAGGGCAGAACATAATCGCCGTCAGATTGACGGATCCTCGCCTTAACAGGATCATGAAATTGCAGCTGAAAATCAGAGACAAGCCGCTCTTTCAGTACAGGATCCAGAACCGGTGCACAAATTTCCACACGACGCATAGTATTGCGAGGCATGAAATCGGCGGAACCGAGATAGACTTGCAAACGATCCTTGGTACCAAAGAGATAGACTCTGGCGTGTTCAAGATATCTGCCGATAATACTACGCACAGCAATCTGCTCGGTCTGTTCCGGTACACCGGGAATCAGACAGCAGATGCCACGAATCAGCAATTCAATTTTAACACCGGCACAAGAAGCCTCGATCAGCTTTTTCATGATGACTTTATCGCACAGTCCATTTAGGCGCAGACCGATATACGCATCATTTCCAAGCATCGCTTGTTCGATCTCGGCATCCATAGCCTCCAACACACGAGATTGCAAGCCATAAGGTGCGACGAATAGCAGATCCTGCGGCTGAGGCAAGGTCTGCTCTCTGAGCGCAGAGAATACATTGGCGGCCTCCTCGCCGATTTTAGGATTTGCTGTCATCAGACAGTAATCCGTATACAAGGAAGCGGTTTTTTCATTATAGTTTCCGGTTCCGATCTGTGTGAAGCGCTCAATTTTCCCACGCATTTTACGTTCGATTAACAAAAGCTTGGAATGGACCTTATAGCCTTCCGGTCCAAAGAGCACATGAACACCGGCATGTTCAAGCGTTTTGGCCCATTGTATATTGGCTTCTTCATCAAAGCGGGCACGCAGCTCGGTGAGTGCAGTCACTTGCTTACCATGTCCGGCAGCTTCACATAAGGAAGCAATGACGCGGCTGTCTCTTGCCATGCGATAAAGTGTGATTTGAATACTAACCACAGCAGGATCATCCGCAGCTTCTTCCAGCAATCGCAAAAAGCTTCTGATACTTTCATATGGATAATGGAGCAGCAGATCTTGCTTGCGGATTTGTGAAAACATAGAGCGCTTTGGATTTACCGCAGCAGAAAGTTGAGGTACTAAGCGCTCATATTGAAGCTGCGGCAAAGGCAGGAGATCATTGCATTGGAATGCAAAAGAGAGATCCAGTGGCGCCTTTGCGTAAAATATCTGATTTTGTTTGAGGTGTAATTGTTTGCAAAGAAAATGCAGCGCCGGTTCGCAGAAGGTTTCGGAAAGCTCCATACGTATCACAGGAAGACGCTTTCTCATTTGCAGAAGCGTTTCCATATCGGTAAGCGAATCGTCAGTGCGCAGATTGCCCAGAGCCTCCGGTTCTAAATTGGCTGAACGGGTCATCCGCATGATTGTACGGTCAATGACGATCGAGTTCCGGAACAGCGTATGAGCATAAGCTAACACGACATCTTCAGCAAGAATGAAACGACCGCTGCCTAAGCGAATGATTCGGGGATATTGATCGGTGATCGGTACAATTCCCATGCGCACACCGGATTTTGATTCCAGATGCAAAACAACATATAAAGTACGGTCACGAAAAAAGGGAATCGGTTTTCCTTTATCAGCGATAAGAGGCATGGCAATCGGGCGGATTTCACGTTTGAACCATTCCGAAAGCAATGTCAGTTCAGAAGCGGATGCAGACTGCATTGTGATCTGTTCCAAGCCGTGCTCCCGCAGCTCACTCATGATCTCATGATAGGCGGCATCGCGGGCAGGTGACAGAGTGCGAACTTCATCATATACCGCCTGAAGAATCTGTTTGGGGGTCATTCCAGTAAGCGGATCTTCGTCCTTGGGCTTTTGCTTTTTCTTTTTCAACAGCTTTGCCACACGAACACGAAAAAATTCATCCAGATTGCTCTGAAAAATCGCCGTGAATCCTAATCGTTCCAGCAGAGGAACCTGCTTGGATTGTGCTTCTTCCAAAACGCGTTGATTAAACCGCAGCCAGGAAAGCTCTCTGTTTTCCATTGCCGGATATTCCATGCTGACTGCTCCTTTCAATAAACATAATTCAAAGTGTTTATCCAATATTATACACCGTTTTTGTCAAAAGGTCAAGACTCCTTGGTGGAAAACAAAGAAAAAGCGGTATGATTGCAACATCATACCGCTTAAAGAATACATATACATCAGATCTGGGAATTGGCATCGAGCCATTCCATCACATCATCCACTGTAGTAAAGCAGAGTCCGGTAACGGTATCAGCACAGCCATAGTAAATCGCAATACGACCGGTGTCAGCATCAACAAGATTTGCACAAGGGAAGGTGACATTCGGTACATCTCCAACGCATTCATAGGGCATTTGAGGGCTGAGCAGATAATCTCTGCCGCGCTTGAGAACCTTCCAAGGCTCATCTTTATCCAGCAAAGCTGCAGAGAAGCTATATACATAGCCATTGCAGGAGGTCAATACACCGTGATAGAAGATCAGCCAGCCACGATCTGTTTCGATTGGAATGGGGCCTGCGCCGATTTTTGTGGATTCCCAACCCATAGAGGGTCCCATCATATGGCGATGTTTGCCCCAATAGGTGAGATCAGGAGACTGGGAGACATAAATATCACCGAATGGAGTATGTCCGCTGTCAGAAGGACGGCTCATCATCATGTAGTTGCCGTTGATACGGCGAGGGAACAAAACACCATTGCGATTAAAGGGGAGATAGGCGTTTTCCATCTGATGGAAAGTCTTGAAATCAAAGGTATATGCAAGACCGATCGTAGGCTTCCAGCCATAGGCATTACACCAAGTAATATAATAACGATCTTCAATGAATGCTACACGGGGATCATAGCCATATTGAAACTCAGCCATCTCGGGAATATCCGTTTCAAAATGGATGCGTTCCGGATTGATATCCCAGTGCAGACCATCTTTGGAAAAGCCGGCATGGATCTGCATATTGCGGGCACGATCATCGACACGGAATACGCCTGCAAAGCCACCCTCATAAGGAACGACAGCACTATTGAATACACTATTGGATCTTGGGAAAATATTGCGCTGAATAACAGGATTTTGTGCATAGCGCCAGATGACGTCCGGGCAATCGGCCGGTTTTTCCTGCCAAGGAAGATTGGGGATCGAAACGCCATTCAAGATTTTGGTTTTCATTTTCATTTTGACCTGCCTTTCTCTCCGGATATGTTTCCGGAACTTATTGTTAATTATAACACAAGTTCAAGAGTTTAGCAAGGGATTATTGTGAAAGTGAGAGAAAATCATTTAAGCTCAGAGCCCTGTCTGAGTTGTATAGATTATACAAATCACTACTTGAATAATACAAATCCGAAAAGCTTCCATCAGAATTCATGATGTATTCACCGTACCACAATCCGAAAAATGACCAAATAGTACGATCCAACAGCAGCATTTCAATGCTGGGCAAAGAACTGCATTCGCTGAGTGCTAACATTTTTTTCCCATTGGTCATACGAGCCAAAGCAAGATATTGTTCATAGCGGCTGCCATATTGCATTTCAGCATTGAGATAGACATCCACTGAAGCGATATCATAGGTGTGCTCAGGCACCAGATAGGAAGCGCTTTGTCCGTTCCAGATCCAAATCAAGTGATTCAAAGCGTGATAATCGGTCAGACGGGTATAGAGCAGCTCCCAAAGAGCGGCATATGCGTTCTGCCCATCGGCACCCCACCAATACCAGCCGCCACCGGCTTCATGAAGCGGTCGCCACAATACAGGAATATTCATGTGCTTAAATTTCAGAAGCGTATTGGCGATCTGATCAATATCTTGTAAGATCAAAAGCAGATCTTCTGAAATTGTCTGCTCTTTGGCAAACGCCTCTGCCTGTGCAAGGTCTATGGTTGCAAGCGTTGTAATATCGGTATCACCCAGAGCCTTTGTCAGAGAAAAGTCAGTATCTTTAGCATAGACCGTATCGGTACCCGGTGCATTCCAATGCCACATCAATCCGACAATGCCACCGGTATACAGATGCCAATCCATAGCGGCTTCGACCTGTTTGAATTCATTTTCCGTTCCCAGCTCACCGAATCGGATCGCAGGAAGCTGCCCGGTGATTTCATAAATCAAAGCCAGTTCACGATTCGTATGATCGGAAGCATATTGTCCTGTAATAATCTGTTGATTCCAATTCTTTTTCAAAAATGCATACAAAGCTCTGGCTTCCGGTGTAGCCTGCGGTGTGCATGGTTCCTCTGCAATAGAAAAATCAATATCGAACACCATCGTATCTCCGGTCAGTTCCAGATAATCCAGATCCAAACCGCCATCTACGGTATCGACAGCGATCTCAGCACTGCCTTCCTCTAAAAAGATCCCATAAAAGGTAACACGCATGAAATCGGAATTGCCGTTTAGAGTAAACTGCGTGTACAGTTTTCCGTTAATACGAAGCGCATTGGTCACTGTCCGATCGGCTGCCATGCAGATCGTAACATCATAGTGCTGAGTTGCAGGTACATCGATCAACATTGCCACAGCGGATTGTGTGTTTTTGGGCAATCCCGTGACATAACCAATACCGCGGTGTCCTTTGCGTTCTGATCCAAGATATGCAGGCTTATCATATTCCGAATGCTCCAACTCCTTTGCCGATGCTACTTTTGATTCCGAGATGCCGGGCACATTGACAGCATAACGATCGGGTTCTAATTCATCGGGTGCCAGCGGAGATTCCTTGCTCCACAGGGAAAGAGTTTCATAATTGAGATAATCCTTATGATAGTTCACGGGAAGGCTTGGTCCGGTGCGTAATATGAAATAGGTAACCGTACAAACAAGCGAAAGTATAACAAAGAAATATCGATATGCAATGGGGATATGCGAAGCGGATTTCATTCTGCTATCAGACGATATACGCTCAGCGGAACGGTTGAAAAGCATATAGAGCCATCCATCTCCTTTCTGGTAGGAACCGTTTGTCCCATATGATCAAATACTATACATGGTTGTGGAAGATGCAGTCTGCATTCATTGCCGAGCATTGAATAAATCTCAACAGAATCCAGATGAGAATCTGACCACACCGCAGAAATCGTGAATCCACCATATGCACGCAGTCCTGTAAAGGAACCGCAGCGCCAAGCGGCATCGCAGGCAGGCATCAGAGTAATACCATCCGGTGCAGATTGCAGTAACGCTTCTGCAATGGCAGCTGTGCCGCCGAAATTGCCGTCGATCTGAAAGGGCGGATGCATATCAAATAAATTCGGCGCAGTGGAATGCTGTAACAGTAAGGTAAGATGGGTCATCACTGCATCAGCATCAAAGAGTCTTGCATACATATTTGCGATCCAAGCGCGGCTCCATCCGGTATGACCTCCGCCATAGGATAATCGGCGATGAAGTGTTGCATGAGCAGCTGCAGCAAGTTCTTTGGTCTGTCGCGGAGAAATGAGATGGGCTGGATGCAGCGCAAAAAGCTGAGAGATATGCCGATGACCCGGTTCAGCCTCTTCATAATCCTCAGCCCACTCCATGATCTGTCCATATTGACCCACAGAAGGTTGGGGAAGCCGCTGCCGCATAGCAGAGAGTGTTTCTGCATAATCATGATCAATGTCTAACTGCTTTGAAGAGGCAATGACTGCATCAAATAAAGCGGTAATGATTTGTGTATCCATACTGGGACCAACACAAAGATTACCTGTTTCACCATTTGGGAGCCGATAGGTATTTTCCGGTGAAACACCTGGGCAAGTAACAAGCTGAGCATTACTGTTTTCAATCAGAAAATCCGTAAAAAACAAGGATGCTTCTTTGAGGGTAGGATATTTTTTACGCAAAAAGTCGATATCATTACTATATAGATAGTGTTCATAAAGATGCAGGCATAGCCATGCAGCGCCCATAGGCCAGAGCGTAGCAGGCATCCAGAGATCCTGCGGTGCACAATCGCCCCAAAGATCGGTATTATGATGACAACAAAACCCCTCACATCCATACATTTCTTTCGCAGTTTTGCGACCGTGAGGGCGCATTATTTCAATCAGATCAAAAAGCGGCAGATGACATTCGGGAAGTCCGCAGATCTCGGCAGGCCAATAATTCATCTGTGTATTGATATTGATCGTAAAGCGACAACCCCATGCAGGCCACATATCCTGATTCCAGATTCCCTGCAAATTCATTGGCAAAGAGCCCGGACGGCTGGCAGAAAGCATCAGATATCGTCCATATCGGAAATATAAGGAAAGCAGAGCATTACGATGAGTGAAATTACCTTCTTTGATTTGTGTAAGGAGTACATCTGTTGGAATCTCAGCAGCAGACATCTTTGCATCGATGTCATCATGCAAAGCAATATCACAACGTGAATAGAGCTGCTGATAATCAGCAATATGATCGGCAAGCAAGGCAGCCCAGCCATGGGAAAGAGCGTGTGTCGTATCGGTTTGTGCCATCAATACAAGATCGGAATCCGGATGATAATAGCTGGTCCGCATTGCACACACAAGGATGACCTCAGTTGCATTTTCGATGCGGAGTCGGTTTCCGCAGGAGGTGACAACGCCATCTTTGGAAGCCGCTTGCGTGATGCAGGCAAATTGAATACCATTATGTCCACCAGAGCCACCGGTGAACAACAGAATTGTACCATCTTGCAATTGCTTACATTGATTATTATCATAATAATCATCTCTTCCATCAATGGAAACAGTACAGGTAAAGGGCAAACCATTGATCACCGAAAGCTGCATAACCAATCCTTGTGCAGGCACCGAAGCAAAAAGTTTTCTGGAATACTCTGCACCATTTATATAAAACGAAGTGGTCTGGACCGCTGTATTTAGATCGAGACTGCGCCGATATTGCTCCACAGAGCCTGCCGGCAGATCCCATGCAATTGTGAGATCTCCCAACGGCATATAATGCGGCATATTGGGAGAGCAGCCCTGCATAGTCTGAAATGCTAGCTGTTCGGCTTCGGAGATGTATCCATCGAAAACGAGCTGCCGAACCTTCTGAAATCCCTCCAGTGCATTGGGATTGATCCGATCGCGTTTTCCTCCCGACCAGACAGAGTCTTCATTGAGCTTGAGCAACTCTGCAGAAGGTTCACCAAAGGCCATTGCGCCAAAACGTCCGGCACCAACCGGCAAAGCTTCTTCAAAGCATGTAGCCGGTTGGCCATACCAAAGCGTATGCAGGGATAGTTTATCAGATCCTACTGAAGTTTCCATACGATTCTCCTGTTAATTCAGATCATGCCGCTGGCTGTTGCATTTGATCGCGCAATGCATCCTTAGCATCCTCCAGTTGAGAATCGGTATCGGATTGCGGATCATAAATGGAAAGGACATCGGGAGTGATACCGATTCCGTGGTAGCATTCTGTTTCTCCTGTAGCATAGGTGGCAGTGGTAATGGTCAGACCACCGCCGTCGGACAATGAAAAGGTTGATTGCATAATACCTTTTCCGAATGTTTTCTCGCCCACCAGAATTGCGTCTGCATAATCACGCAGCGAACAAGCGAATAATTCAGCAGCGCTGGCAGTATTCTGATTGGTCAGCACTACAAAGGGAAGCTGAAGCTGTTCACTGTCAGATTGCAGAATAGGGGAGGCGTTGCCATTTTTATCATAGGAAAATGCAATATCACCCTCCGGCAGTAAGGGATCAAGGATTTTTTCCAAAGCGTCCAGCATACCGCCGCCATTATTACGCACATCAAAAATGAAGCCTTTGGCACCATCGGTGCGCAGATTGCTTAATGCATCCTGGAATTGCTTTACAGTGACAGTACGGAATTTTTTAATGCGGATATAACCCATACCGTTTTCAAGCATCTCATAGTAGATCGTATTCTCATCTACCTTACGACGTTCAACCGATACGGTAAATTCAGTCTGATCGGGTCTGCGGAGTGTCAGTTTGACAGAAGTACCCTCTTCACCGGTGATGGCATCCAAAGCGCCGTCGTAATTTTCGGAAGCCAGAATATCTTCAACCTGCAGAATAACATCGCCCGGAAGAATACCGCAATCCTGTGCACCGCCGCCATCAAAAACCTCTATAATCTCAATCTCTTGGTTTTCATTTTGAGTAACAGTAATACCAATGCCAACATATTGTCCAGCATTTTCAGTATGATCAGCAGAAAGCTCCTCAGGGGTGAGATATTCACTGTAAGGATCACCCAAACCATTCACGTAACCCTTTAGAATTCCGTTCATGATTTCATTTTCGTCGATATCGGTGTAATAATAATTACGCACCTCGGCATCCAGTTGCTCGAGACGCTGATATTTTTCGGCAAGGCGATCTACCTCAGAGATCTTTTGATTGAAGATCTTCATTGAAGCAGCCATCGTGAGAATAAAGGTTATCGCAGCAACCAATGCTGCTAAGCTAAGTGTAAAGCTCAAGCTTACTTTTCTATTCAAAGCAAATTCCTGCCTTTCCGTGGTATATGGCAAAACGGCAAGAAGCAGAAGCCTCCTACCGTTTTGTTACACATCATTTGCGTTATTAGCTGCTTCTTAATAGAGATAGTTCTCAGGGTTGACAAAAGTACCGTTTACAATCACGCTGAAATGCAGGTGATAACCGGTAGAATTGCCCGTAGAACCAACATAACCCAATACAGAACCGGTTGAAACCGTATCACCGACTGAAACCGCAACACTGCTCATGTGAGCATACAATGTTACCAATCCATTGCCGTGACTTACAGTGACATAGTTTCCGTAACCGCCGCCGCAATAGCAGAACCCGCCATAATCATGAGGACATCCTATCACAACTTTGGTTACAGTGCCGCTTGCTGCAGCAGTAATATTTGCATTATGGATTCCGCCGCCGGCAATATCGATACCGGAATGCAACCGGCCCCAGCGTGAGCCGTAACGACTGGAAATGTAATAGAATCCGGGAACAGGCCATGCCAAAGAACCATTATAACCGGGATTCGGTGTAATAATCGGAGAGGAAGTACCTGGTTGCTGATTCTTTTCTTCTTCTCTCTTGGCAGCCTCAATAATTGCCTGTGTTTCTTTATCAAGAGAATCGATCTGCTCCTGATATTCGGCAATATAGGATTCAGCATCATTCTTCTGCCGTTCCAGTTCCAGCTTGATTGCAGTTGTTTCCTGCATTGCCGCATCAAGCTCGGTCATCTTCGTGCTGTACTCACCGCGAATGGATTCTGTTTCGGTCTTTTTCAAATTCAAAGCCTGCACACGGCTGTCTAAATCTGTTTTGGTTTCGGATAAGGTGTTGAGCTGGTTATTTAAGGTATCCAGCATCTCATCATCGTGTTCAGCGATCCGATTGATCAGATCAATCTTAGCGAGCACATCATAGAAATCGGTAGCACCGACCAAAGCAGAAAGTAAACTGTCATTGCCATGGACATAGAGCGTGCGGATACGAGCCTTAAAATTCTCAAGGCCTTCATCAATGGATGCTTGCTGTTCAGAAATCTGTCCTTCCAAAGCAGCAATGTCGGCTTCTTTTGTTGCAATATCCGTATTCAGTCCCTGCAGCTGCGTATCAATCAACAGCAGTTCTTCATTGATCAGATCAATTTTCTCCTGTAATACAGCTTGATATGCTTCCTGATCTTCGATATCTTTGGAAAGACTATCCAATTCTTTCTGCTTTTCAGCCTGAAGCTTTTGTTTTTCTTTCTTTTCCGCCTCAATTTCAGCTAAGGTCTTAGCAGAGACTTCTTGCTGCGGAATCAATGAAGAATGCGGTAAAACACAACATCCGATCGTGATACACACTGCTGCAACAACAGCAAGCAGCTTACATCGGAATCGTTTCATATAAGAACCTTCCTTCCATATTTGAAACAAGTTACATATTGGCAGCTTTATGTTTCAGATGCGCACGGGTAGAGAATACACTTCCCATTGCACCGATCAGAGAACCAAAGAGAACATATGCCAAAGCAACCGGAATAGCGATGGTTTCATAGGGAATGATGCTGCCAAGACCAATGGTACTGAGCACATCAAATTTGCCAAGCATCTCGACGAGACTGTCATAAGTAAACCAAGTGAGCAATGTTGCAACGGCACCTGCCATAAAGCCATTGATCATACCTTCGACAAAGAAGGGGAATCGGATAAAGGTTTTGGTTGCACCAACACTTTGCATGATGCTGATCTCACGACGTCTTGCAAACACACTGGCTCTTGTTGTATTGGAGATGATGACCATGGAAACGATCAGCAAAGCACCAATGATTGCAATCGCAACCACTGCAACCACACTTCTGAGCTCGGTGAGCAATTCCACAAAAGAATCGGGAGCACTGACATATTCCACATCCTTGATTGATGCAGCAGCTGCTACGGTTTCATCCATCATCGAGATGTCATTGACACGAATCCGATAAGCATCGGGCAGGGGATTATCATCACCCAATGACTCAAACACCTGAGAATAATCATGCATACTTTCTTTCAGATCAGCAAAGGCTTCTTCACGGGAATACAAGGTAACAGCACTGACATTCTCCATGGTGGTTAACGTCTCACCGATCTCAGCGATTCTCTCATCTGAGGTGTTATCGAGAAGATAGATGATCACTTCATTCTTATCTTCAATGCCGCCGATGACGGCATTGATATTGATATAGAACAAAACAGAAATGCCGACCAGCAGCAGACTGACAAGAAGTACGCAGAAGGAAGCAAAGGCCATCACACGATTCTTCCATACATTATCAAAGCCTTGACCGACCAGATAACGAAAACTACTCAGCTTCAACTTCGGCGCCTCCTATCACTTCATCAAAAACGACTTCACCCTGACTGATGTTAATAATACGGCCGCCAAAATGACGTACCATCTCATGGGCATGTGTAACCATAAGAATGGTAGTGCCACAGGCATTGATGCCTTGCAGCAGTTCGATCAATTCATAAGCAAGCTCAGGATCGACGTTGCCGGTCGGCTCATCGGCAATGAGGAGCGCAGGATCATTTACAAGTGCACGAGCCAGTGCACAACGCTGCTGCTCACCACCGGAAAGTTCACTGGGATAGCTGTCAGCCTTATCCTGTAACCCGACCAGTGAGATCACATAAGGCACACGCTTACGAATCAGTTTCATCGGGGCATCAATGGCACGCAAAACAAAAGCAATGTTTTCATAAACGGTCATGGTTTCGATCAAGCGGTAATCCTGGAACACAACACCGATCGTGCGGCGAAACTCAGGGACTTTGCGCTTTTTCATTTTTGTAAGATTATAACCGTTCACCAAAACTTCGCCGCTATTGGCATCCAGTTCCTTCAGAAGCAATTTGATCAACGTACTCTTACCTGCGCCGGAACGACCGATCACGAAAGCGAACTCACCGTCATCCACCTTCAAATTGACATCGCTGAGTGCCTCGACACCGGTACTTTCATATGTGACGCATACATTTTTCAATTCAACCAAAGAGAATCCTCCTTACTTTGATCCGGAGAGAAGGAGAGCGCACTGCAGCATGCAAAACGCTCAGAAAAGGTCAGATTTTCCTTCCGTTAATTTACCGTGATAAAGCAACAAGTGCCAAACGAGCTCAGAATTCGTTCGGCACTTGCAGCGGCAACAAACAAAGAGAGCAGTGGCCGCAAACGTAATTACCGAGATGGTATTTGCGTAAGCGCAGTCACGTGTTCAGAACTTCACAGGATTTGCAGAAAGATATTTTTTGACCATCAAGGCAATCTTGAAAATAATTGCATGGTCAAATTCACGCAGATCAAGACCTGTGAGCTTCTTGATTTTTTCAAGGCGATATACCAAAGTATTGCGGTGCACGAACAGCTTACGAGAAGTCTCGGAAACATTGAGGTTATTCTCAAAGAAACGCTGAATGGTGAACAGTGTTTCATGATCTAAGCTTTCGATGCTGCCGCGCTTGAACACTTCGTGGAGAAATGTCTCGCACAGAGTGGTGGGCAGATGATAGATCAGACGAGCAATGCCCAGATTGTCATAGCTGCAGATTACCTTGTCCGTATCGAATACTTTACCGACTTCCAGAGCCATCTGTGCTTCCTTAAAGGAGCGAGCAAGATCTCTGACACCGACAACACTGGTACCGATACCCACATTGACTCTGGTATAGAATTCACTGGAAAGCGTATCGGCAATCGAGCGGGCAAGCTTTTCCAGATCCTTGCTTTCCACAGTGGATTTGATTTCCTTGACAAGAACGATATCGGTTTCGGTGATATTAAACACGAAATCCTTGCTCTTATCAGGGAAGAGATTTTGAATGACATCGTATGCAGAGATATCGTTGGCAGAAACAATGCGAATCAAAAATACCACGCGGCTGATTTCTGCATTGAAATGAAGCTCACGAGCTTTGACCACGATATCGCCGGGAAGAATATTATCCAGCACAACATTCTTGATGAAGTTGTTGCGGTCATATTTCTCATCATAATACTGCTTGATGCTGGACATAGTGATTGCAAGAATATCCGCATATTTTGCAGCGTTTTCATCGGTGCCTTCCACAAATACGGCATAATCAGGAGCAGTACGGGAACCAAACGGCTTATAAGTACAGCCGTCACGGATGAACAAATCACCGGATTCGTTCATATCCAGTGAAACAAATTCATTGGTTGTTCCGACTCTGGAGGTATCGCTGCAAGCGATAATAGTAGCAGTTTCATCCACAACACCCACAGTGGCATCAATGGTATCATGCATCTGAACAACTAAAGTCTGGAATGGTCTGTTAGACATAATAAAATCCCTTCGCTTTCTTCATGATTCTTATAAATAGGATCCCTGAAAGACCCTTGCATTACATTAAGTTTAAGAATCAAATATCCACAGAGAAATGAGAATGGTATCAAAATGTCAACGCTAGTCAAATTGTATCACATTTCAAATCTGTATTTGTTACTAATTGATGAACAAACTGTGAATATTCGATAAAGTAGCCATAATTTGGATGCTCGATTGGCGAAAATACCGAAAATTTCCTTGAAAAAGCATCGAATCAAAGCAAAATCGTTTCAAATACGGTTACAATTCGGTAACAAGAGATGTTACATTTTTTCGGGAGCGGTAACCTTAAGCAGATGCAAAACATTTCCGAGCACCTGTCTGGTGGCAACACAGAGAAGCAATCTTGCATCCCTCAGCGAAGCAGACTCTGCATCACGGACTTTGCAGGCATCATAGAACTTATGGAACAATGCGGCAAGTTCAACAGCATATTTCGTCATACGAGAGGGATCAAGCTGCTTGGCTGCTGCATTGATTTCGGCAGGCAGCAGAGCAATCTGACGGATCAGTTCACGTTCCGCTGCAGATTCCAACAAATCAAGTGTTGCAGCTTTGACATCGGGAGCAATAATACCTTCATCATTGAGATTGCGGATCAAACTGCAGATTCTGGCATGGGCATACTGTACGTAATATACAGGATTGGACGACGATTTTTCCACAGCCAGATCCAGATCAAATTCAAAATGAGAATTCGCTTCACGGAGATTAAAGAAAAATCTTGCAGCATCCACCGGGATATCTTCCAGTAGCGTTACCAGCGTCAAAGCCTTACCGCTGCGCTTGGATTGCTTTACAGGCTTTCCGTCACGCATTACAGCAACCATTTGCATCAGAACGACAGTCAGTCGGGAAGCGTCTACGCCCAAGGCAGTGAGTGCTGCTTTCAGGCGGGGAACATAGCCGTGATGATCTGCACCAAGGATATCGATGGCTCGATCATATCCGCGGGTAACAAGCTTATTATAATGATAAGCGATATCAGGAACAACATAGGTAGGGATACCATTGGAACGCACAATCACAAAATCTTTGTCAGCGCCCAAAGCTTCGGCACGGAACCAGAGTGCATCATCCTTTTCATAGGTATATCCGCTCTCTTTTAACTGTTCAATGATCTGTGCCACACTGCCATCGGCATGAAGCGTACTTTCGGGGAACCAACGGTCATATTGGATACGGTACTGCATGAGATCATCCTGCAGACCCTGAATATTCTTAGGCAATGCAAACGCAACCAACGCAGCTCTGCGATCTTCCTCAGCGCAGCTTTCCAAAGCCTTGCCATACTGATCGAAATAATTCTTGGCATGGGCAATGATATCTTGTCCGAGATAAACATCCTCAGGCATCGGGAAATCAGCGGTATTACCGTCTGTACCGTATACGATCCTGCACAGTTCTTCGGTGCTGACGCCGGAATTGTAGACTTCCTGTCCCTTTTCGGAGCACAGATGCATATAACGAAGCGATAAGGATTTGCCGAATTTTTCGATCTGGTTACCGGCATCGTTGATATAGAACTCACGCTGAGTATCATATCCGGCAGCAGTCAGAACAGCGGCAAGACAATCACCGATCGCACCACCTCTGGCGTTTCCGACGTGCATCGGACCGGTAGGGTTTGCGGATACAAACTCTACAAGCACACGTCTGCCGCCGCCCATATCGGTGCAGCCATAGTGCTCACCTTCCTGCATAACACCTTCAAGCACTTCGCTGTACCATGAGGGAGAGAGGAAGAAATTCAGAAATCCCGGACCTGCAATTTCGATCTTGGAAAAAGGGGAACCTTCCAGAGAAACAGCTCCTACAATGGCTTCAGCAATTTTACGGGGAGCCATTCGTAAAGGCTTAGCGCAAACCATAGCGGCATTGGATGCGAAATCACCATGGGTGCGATCAGCAGGAATCTCAATAATGAAATCAGGCAGAGGCTCGGCAGGAAAAATGCCTTCGGAAACCAATCGGCCCATAGCCTCAACGATAATAGTGTGTGCATTTGCAGATGCAACAGCGATGCTGTTCAAAATGCAACGCTCCTTTCTTTATGTATAATATCTTGGATATACAGATCAAACTGTACCGGCTTAGGTGTCCGGTGCTGTTGTACGCACATGAAGCCGAATGGAATGGTTTGTGCGGATGGTATCATTCAGATTCAACGAATACTGAGCAAGCAGCATGCCGCCGGATTCATGAAAAGCATATTTGATTTTTTGGGTGTAAACAGTTAGCTTCATTTCGGTATCCGGAATCCGATAGGTGGTTTCATGCGTTTTTCCCTGCTCCAACAGCAGATCCATACCATAGGCACCATTACGCTGGATCGTCAGCACAGGACCGGGCAGCACTGTGATATGCGTAAATGGAGCAACAGCCTCCTCAAGACCGGTTTCCTGGTAAACGATCTCAACACGATCAGGGGAGTAGGTATAACTGCAAATGGAATCCATATCGGTGGTATTGGTTTCCCCATCCAGCGATTGACTGCTGTACAAGCGGATAATGGCGTTGTTATACTCTGTTTGCGCAGCCGGATGCAGCTGATGCAAGATGAATCCCTCCCCCAAAAACAAAGATAGAATCAAAAGCCCTGATCAGAATGTTCAATGGCTTGTTCGATGAGCTTATCCAGCAAATAGGAATACCGCATACCGAGATCGCTCATCAACGTGGTATAGACTGCATGCTCGGAAAGATCCGGCATAGTATTGACTTCATCCAGCAGAATATCGCCTCGTTCGGCATAATGGAAATCGATCAGTGCGAGCCCCTTGCATTCCAATGCACGATAGGCCTCAATCGCGATTTCACGGATAATGGTCGCAGTGCTTTCCTCGATTTGCGCAGGAACAATGACCGAATCATGTTCACTGTCAGCGTTGCGGATTTTTTCTCCAACGAAAGAAGCAAATGGAAGATCATATCCAAACACAGCAACGCAAAGCTCTTTTCCCACCACAAACTGTTCAACCAAAACGGTGGAATCCTGTGTAAATGCACGTTTGAGTGCCGTCAGAAGTTCAGTGCGATTTTGCGCCGCATTCTCACCGAATGCCGATTCGCCGCTGGCAGGCTTTACATAAACCGGATAACCGATCTGCAGCTCGATTTTTTCGCACTGACGTTCCAGTCGGCTCAGATCACGCTGCGATACCGAAACCCATTTGGGCGTACGGATATCCGCTGCGTTCAGCAGGATATGTGCAATGACTTTGTTATGAGAGATCGCAGAACCGAGAACGCCGTTTCCCACATACGGGATATGCGAAAGCTCACAAAGCCCTTGAATCGCACCGTCCTCGCCATACCTGCCGGGCATCAGAGAAAAGATAACATCAATGCGTTTGTGGGTATAGCCGTTATCTTCCAGAATGAGGATACCATGATGCGCGGCATCGGGGGAAAGTACAGTAGGGGAGCAATCCGGATTCTGATCCCATGTTCCGTTTGCAATTTCGGAATAATCGCCGGGGAAATAGAGCCATCGTCCTTTCAGATTGCGCCCCAGCGGAATGACCTCATATTTATCCTCGGGGATCGTGCGCAGAACATCGGCGGCAGATTGCAGTGATTTTTTGTATTCAGTCGGAGCACCGCCGAATAATACGAGAACTTTCGTTTTAGCCATAGTGTCAAGCGACGGCAGTCCGCCGTCTCTCCTTTCCCCGAGATGATCTCTCCGAACAGTGCAATAGCTGTCCGCTATTTGTGCACATTTATGAAAGAAATCGGATAACGTTACTGAAAATCAAGATTATCACAGTACAGAGCGAATAATTCTGAAAACAAGGCATCATAAAGACGCATATTTATTTTAGCATACTTCACAAAAAATTGCAAGTGTTTTTTTGCAATTTCACAGAAATATTTTCAAATAACGTCTTGCAAAGAGGAAAGTCAAAATTTTTATTGCTGTTTTTCACAAATTCTGACATCCATACAACAAAATGAGAAAATCATCGTGACAAACCCATATAAATCTGCTATTATAGTATGTGTTATGAGCTTGATGATCAATGGATAAAAGGAGTCAATATGGATATTTTAGCAACGCTGGCACATGAATTTCACTTAAAGCCCGATCAAATCGAACGCACGGTCGCATTGATGGATGATGGCTGTACGATCCCGTTTATCGCTCGATACCGAAAGGAAATGACCGGCTCTTTGGATGACCAGACTTTGCATTCGATCGCAGACCGCCTGCATTATCTGCGAAATCTCGAAGCACGCAAAGAGGAAGTAAAAGCCGCCATTGCCGCACAGGAAAAGCTGACTGATTCGCTCACAGCTTCGATCGATGCCGCAAAGACACTGGTAGAGGTCGAAGATCTGTACCGACCCTATAAACAAAAGAGAAAAACCAAGGCATCAGTTGCCAAGGAACGTGGTCTGGAACCGCTTGCCAATATCATTATGGATCAGCAGGACGGATGCACTCCGGAAACAGAAGCGCAGCAATATATTGATGCAGAAAAAGAGCTTCCGGATATCGAAGCGGTGCTGCAGGGTGCTATGGATATTCTGACTGAAACGATCTCAGATGACAGCGAGCTTCGCAAGCGTCTGCGTAATCTGATGCTGCTGCGCGGTACGATCACCGTCAAAGCATCCGATCCGGAAAACGATAGTGTATACCGCAATTATTATGACCACAGTGAACCTGTGGATAAAATTGCCAAACATCGTATCTTAGCGATCAACCGCGGTGAAAAGGAAGAATTCCTGAAAGTAACACTCCAATTACCTGCGGAGCTTGGAGAAACCGTTGTGACAGGTGCCTATGTCAAAAGCAATAACCCCTGCGGTCAGATGATTAATCAAGCCTGTCTCGATGCGCTTAAGCGTTATATCCTCCCTGCCGTCCAGCGAGAGGTGCGTGCAGAGCTGACTGCAGCTGCTTGCGAACAGGCGATTTCGGTTTTTGCATCCAATCTGCGTCAGCTGTTATTGCAGCCGCCCATGCGCGGTGCCATTACATTGGGGCTTGATCCCGGCTTCCGTACCGGCTGTAAGGTAGCGATCGTTGATGAGACGGGAAAAGTTCTTGCAACAGATGTAGTATATATTACCGCTTCATCTGCTGATCGGATCGCCTCCTCAAAGGAAAAGCTGAAGCGTCTGATCCTTGACTATAATGTAACGATGATCGCCATCGGCAATGGCACCGCATCCAGAGAATCCGAAGCTTGTGTCGCAGAGATCATTCGTTCGATTTCTGATCGCAAGATAGCATATATGGTAGTCAGTGAAGCAGGCGCTTCAGTATATTCAGCATCAAAGCTTGCAGCAGAGGAATTTCCGGATTATGACGTATCGCTGCGCAGTGCAGTATCCATTGCACGTCGATTGCAGGATCCTCTTGCCGAGCTTGTAAAGATAGAGCCGAAGGCGATCGGTGTCGGCGAATATCAGCATGATATGCCGCCTGCTCGGCTTACGGAATCTTTGGATGGCGTTGTGGAAGATTGTGTGAACGCAGTCGGCGTGGATGTCAATACGGCATCTTATTCTCTGCTTTCCTATATTTCCGGTATTCACAGCGGCATTGCGAAAAATATTGTAGCATATCGTGAAGAAAACGGTGCTTTCCCGAATCGTCGAGCTTTAATGAAGGTACCGAAGCTGGGTGCAAAGGCATATGAACTGTCTGCAGGATTCCTCAGGATCCGCGAAGCAAAAAATCCGCTGGATAATACCGGTGTACATCCTGAAAGCTATAAAGCAGCCGAGGCATTGCTGAAGGCATGTGGCTATCAGCTTTCGGATATCGGCGGAGATATCGGACTTTTACAGCAGCATGTAGAGGAAAAAGGCTACGCTGCGCTGAGCGCATCGCTTGGAATTGGTGAACCGACGTTGCGGGATATCGTTGCTGAACTGCAGAAGCCGGGACGAGATCTTCGTGATGAGCTGCCGCCGCCATTGCTGCGCAGCGGTGATATCATGACCATTGAGAATCTGTCGCCAGGTATGGAATTTGTTGGAACAGTTCGCAACATCATTGATTTCGGTGTTTTTGTAGATATCGGTGTGCATGAAGACGGACTGGTGCATATTTCCCGTTTGTCCGATCGTTTTGTGAAGCATCCGCTTGATGTTGTAAAAGTAGGTCAGATTGTACGTGTTCGGGTACTGGATGTGGATGTCAAACGTAAACGGATCAGTCTGACAATGAAAGAAGTATCTCAGGAAAATCTTTACTGAAATTCTGCAGTATCATACAGATATCTGATTGACAGATCCCATATGATGTGATATGATACATATGTATGGCGGTTGTCGGGGGATGCCGGTATACAAATTCTAAGAACGAAAGGATTTGTAAAGTATGAAAGCAACCAAAAAGTTTTTTGCAGCTGTGGTGTCCGGTACGCTTCTGTGCAACGGTGCATCCTTCCCGATCGTAAATGCTGCAGTAGATGGAGTCACCATGACTGCATCCATTGTCCTGAATGGAGACAGCATTGCTGTTGAAGGTAACAATGTTACTGTGGAAGGAACCGTTGCAACGATTTCCGCATCCGGATCCTATGAGATCAGTGGTACACTTGATGACGGTCAGATCCGTGTGGATGTTCCTGATGAAACCGTCGATGCCGGCACAGTAAAGCTGTATTTTAATGGTGTAAGCATTACCGGTGTCAGCGAAGCTCCGCTTTATATTGTCAATGCAGAAAACACCTCTGTGAATCTTGTGGAGAATACCGAGAATTATCTGAACGACGGACCGACTTATACCGAAACCAATGCCGTGATCTATGCAAAGGATGATATTACGATCAAAGGAGACGGAACGCTGACTATCACCGCCTTGACACAATATGGCGTACACTGCAATAATGATCTGAAGATCAACGGCGGAGATATTCGTGTGGATACCGAGCTGGAGGATGCACTTCGCGGAAAAAGCTCTGTTGAGATCAACGGCGGTTCTCTGAACATCAATGCGGAAGGGGATGGCATCAAATCCACACAGGGCGATGTCATTATTACCGGCGGAATTACCGAGGTCAAGGCAGGTAATGATGCGGTACAGGGTGAGACTTCGTTGACCATCAGCGGTGGTGAGCTGTTGGCAAACGGCGACCGCGGTCTGACCTGTGCAACGGCTGCTGTGACGATCAGCGGCGGCAAGGTACTTGCGACAGCAACCGATAATCAGCCTGCATCCGTAACGGCGGAGCAGCCTGTGATGCTTCTGAACTTCGCTTCGGAACGTGTAAAGGATCAGAGACTTGAGATCTATAACGGCAATTTTGACGATGCGCAGAACCTGCTTCTTTCTATGAAGCCCGATAAGAAGTTCAGCTTTGCTCTCGTTTCTGTCCCCGAATTGACCGCTGACGGTATCTATTGTCTGGCCCTTGAGGGCTGTTATCTCGCTCATGCAGCTTCCAAAGCCGGATATGACTTTATCATGACCGGTTCACTGAGTGCCTTTAATGATGTTGCCGATGCCGATGCCGATATCCAGATTCCTGAAGTTCTGATGGGGGATGTCAATGTCGATGGCGTTGTAAAGATCGATGATGTCGTGATGCTGGCACGCTACGTAGCCGAGGATCAGAGCCTCGTAGTGCCGGATGGCGGTACTGAGCGGATGGATGTGAACAATGATAATGTGGTGGATGCCGGTGATACAATCCAAATTTTGATGCGGCTTGCAGGTCTGGCATAACCTACTATCGTTTGATATTTGTAATCGTTTTACGGCGCAGAAGCAAAATGCTTGCTTCTGCGCCGATTTTATCGAAGCGACAAAATTGGAGAAAAATAACAAATACTACTTGCAATCTGTGTAAAAATATGTTATAATGTTTATAAGTGCATACATTCGCATAAAAGATTCCACAAAACAAGGAGGTAATCCTATGGGTGCGCGTATTCTGACAAGAGATGATGCGAAAAGTTTGATTCGCAGCAATACCGATAAACTGAAGCTGCCCTCTGACTTCACTGTCATTGGTGAGGGTGCTTTGGCAGGTTTTTCCCAAGTAAAAGAATTGACGATCCCTGAGGGAGTAACCCGTATCTGTTCCCATGCGTTTTTCATGAGAAGCTTTAAGAATGCCAGCGGTCTTGAACGGCTGATTCTTCCTGCCTCTCTGACTCAATTTGATCTGTGGGCATTTTATGACTGCAATCAACTGAAAACGGTCTTTCTGCCGGAGAATTTCCCGGAACAGAAAGCATTGGAGTTGTTTTTTAATCAGCCCGGTGCTACTCTGAGCTTCGGCAAGAAACTACTGTTTTCATCTAAAACAAAAACTGTGCAGGAGATCATGGATCAGACATCCGGTATCCTGACGCCTAATACTGCTGCAGTTTTACCAGTGCATGACGGTGTTTGGGAGATCCCTGCGACCTATTTTGCCATCGCATCCCATGCAGGACGCTCGATCGTCGGCAAAAAGATCCGCAAGATCATACTGCCTGCCAGCATTCGTCTGATCTCACCAATGGCCTTTTCGGATCTGACAACGCTTGAGGAGATCGTAATCGCAGATGGCGTAGAGCATATTGATAATGCAGCCTTTATGCGCTGCAAAAACTTGCGCAGAGTGATAATACCGCCTTCTGTGAAGCGGATCGGTGCCGGCGCATTCATGGAATGTCCGCAGCTTCAGGAGATCGTACTGCCGCCTCAGCTGCAGGCAATTGAAGATGAACTGTTTAGCGGTTGCGCTGCGCTGCCTGCAGTTCAGATCCCCGAAACCGTTACCAAAATCGGCGCCGGTGCATTTGCCGGGTGCGCCTCCATCCATACGCTAGTGCTGCCGGATTCTGTCAAATCGATCGGTATCAGTGCGTTTTGGGAATGCAGCGCTTTGCAGCAGCTATATATTTCGCCCTACACAAAAACAATCCAGCAGTCGGCGCTGGGAAATTGTCCGATGCTAACAGAGTTGTATATGCCCCAAATTGTTGCTGATGCACTCGAACAAAAGCGTGTTCTTGGTGAAAATACCAATCCTCAGATTCAATGGATCGACCAGGGCTCACCGAAGCCTGCCTTTACTATGATGGATCCCACTGAGGCATATGCACCTTGTCAGGATCCGAATACCGATCAAGAAGTGGCTGAGGATTTGCCGCAAGCTGTCGACGCTGCAGAAATGGCACCTGTACCAATGCAGCAGGAAGCTGCTCCTCCATTGCAGGAGGATGCTCCTGTACAGCCGTTGGATGCGGATGCGGTGCGCAAGCTTGAACAGACCATTGCTTCTATGCAGGAAAAAATCGATGCTCTTTCCGCTCAGAATACTGCTGCAGCGCAAAATACACAGCAGTCTGCCATAGATACCGTTGCTGTTGAGGCTTTGAACGCCAATTTGGCGGCGATTCAAGCAAAATTCGATCAATTTTCCGATATGCAGCATTCTGTAGAAGCCATTGCATCCATACAGGAGCAGGTCGCAACCATCGCTTCTATGCAAAGTCGGGTAGAACAGATCGCTCAAATGCAGGAAACCGTACATGAACGTGTCGGTGCGATTTCCGATATCCAGGAGAAGATGAGTGAGATCGATGACATTCGCGCAAAGGTTGATGCTATTCAGCCCGATGCCATCGGTGATATGCAGCAAAAGGTCAGCGAGATAGCCGATATCCGTCAAAAAGTGGATGCCATTTCCGATATTCAAGAAAAAGTCAATGAAATTTCAAACATTCGTGAAAAGGTCGATGCCATTTCCGGCGTGCAGGAGAAAATAGATGAGATCTCTGATATCCGTCAGAAGGTCGATGCTATTTCCGAGGTGCAGGAAAAGGTCAGTGCGATTTCTGAGATTCAGCAGAAGGTGGATGCCATTTCCGAAGTACAGGAAAAGGTCAGTGCGATTTCCGATATTCAGCAGAAGGTCGGTGCAATCACAGATGTGCAGGAAAAAGTCGGTGAGATTTCGTCTACGCAAGCTGATATGAATAAGCGCTTTGCCGAGATCACCGGTAAATCATTCTCTCAGAAGGATGCTGCCGCTTCTGTTGCGCCCGACGCACTTGACTCTGCCTTTGTGCCGGTACAGCGCGGTAATTATCGCAAGGACGATCATGTCTTTACTTATGAGATTTCTAAGCCTGTGGAAGGGCCTAAACAGCGCAGCTTGATGCTGAAGGATTATTCAGTTATTGCATTCCGGTCGTTCCGTGAAAAAGAGGGCGGTGAGCGCTTTGAGATCCCGGAGGGTGTGCGTCGTGTTGAAACACAGGCATTCTGGGATTGTCCCAGACTGCTTGCACTTGAACTGCCTCATTCTCTGACGGAAGTAGAACCGGATGCATTTTCCGGATGCAGCCGCCTGACCGATGTATACCTGTGTGAGGAATTTCCGGAACGCCGTGCAGCAGAGTATTTCCTGTTCCGTCCGGAAACCAAGCTTCATTGGCCGAAAAAGGGATTCCTTTCTAAGGCAAAAGTGCTTACGGTTGCCGAACTGCTGGAGCAATATGATGATATTCTGACTGCCGAAAAAGCAAAGAAGCTTCAGGTACGGCATCATGTTCTGCAGATCCCTGAAGGATATACGATTCTTGCACCGGATATGGCACGTGGTATCAATCCGCGATCTGACGAGCCTGAACATACATTGCAGACTATTATTCTGCCGAAAACACTTCGCAGAATCGGTGCAAGAGCTTTTGCCGGTCTGGAAACAGTGCACCAGATCGTAATGTCAAAGGGTTTGCAGATCATTGATATGAATGCTTTTACAGGTTGCACCGGTCCATACCGGATCATCTTCCCGAATAGTGTAAGCTACATCGGTCCCTACGCTTTTGCAGCACCTTGCCGTTATGAACAGATCCGTCTGCCCAATCGTCTGCTTCGTATTTCTGAGAATACCTTCACAAATTGCGATTCTCTTGTTTCGCTCTGCATTCCCGAATCCGTGACGGAAATTGGGGATTGTGCACTTTCCGGATGTACCTCTTTGAGCAGTCTTACGATTCCGCAGCGTTTTTCTGAGGAGCTCAAGCGGATTCTTGACGGTCCCGTCAAGCTTTCTGTGGTCTGGACTGAGGATGCGAAGGACGCATATCGCCAGGAGCCCAATCCCGCTTTGATCAATGTACTGGAGCCCCAAATGCATTCTATTGCGACTCATCGTGTATTCACCAAGGAGATGAGTCAGAACTGCCATAGCTTTGCCGAGCGTCTGACATTACTTCGTTCTCATCCTTATGCAGGAGCCGAATCGCTGGAGGAAATGTCGAACCAAACGAAATTTGAAATCCCGTTAGGTGTTCTTCGTTTGTGCAGCTATGCCTTTGGACAGAATAGTCGTTTGCTCACCCTGATCATTCCAAAAGCACTTTCTGTATTTGAATATGCAGCGTTTTATGGCTTTGAGCGTCTGCGAGATGTATTTTTGCCTGAAGACTTTGACCGTGACAGTGCCGCGGTGCTGTTTATGAATTCTCCTCAGGTTCTGCTGAATATCGGAGGCAGTCGTCCCATCAAGGTTCGGCAGGTGCTGAACGATTGTCCTTGGGTGCTGACTTCCAATGATATCGCCGAGCTTTCTGTTGTCAATGGCACCATGACGATTCCGAACGGCTATTTAGTTATCGCTTCTTTTGTGTATCACGGAATCATGGGTATGACGCATTTGCGGACATTGCAGATCCCACCCAGTGCACGCTTGATCGGATATCATGCTTTTACCGATCAGGAGCATCTTGAGGAAGTTATTTGTGCCGAAGGTTTGCTTGCCGTGGAACCCCATGCATTTGTAGATTGCCATAATTTGCGAAGAATCGTTTTACCTTCTACGCTGCGCTTTTTAGGTTCACACCCCTTTATCGGATGTATGCAGTTGCAATCGTTAGTGCTGCCGAAGTCCTTCTCAAATCGAGAAGAGGAACTGCGTCGAGATTGTCCTCAGCTTCAGATTCAATGGTGTGAAGACTTTGATGAAGACAGTCTGCCCTCTCAGATTCTTGACTACTCCGATCTGCTTGAAGGCGCTGCACAGGGCGATGTAGAGATGCTTACTCCCTTCGATGTGGATGATCTTCCCCAATACGCTGCACAAGATGCAATTGATGGTCCCATCGAAACATCGGTATTGTCAGAGGAAACAATGGCAGAAGCTGAAAATCTTGAAAACAAAACCCAAGCAATGCTTGGCACCCATGCAGCGATTGCAACCACTGCGGATACGGAGACTGTTGCAGCAGAAACAATCGATACCGACCATATGGATGCCCTTGCCGATGCAATCTTTGGTACTACAGATACCATTGAAGCTGAGGAGGTATCCGACGAAGTCGAAGAAAAAGCTGCTCCTACTGAGGAAACGGCTATCGAAGCTGCCGAAGAAGCTGCCATGGAATCCGCAGAAGATTCAACCGAAGAATCCACAGAAGATACCGTCGCTGCAGTCGATACCGACCATATGGATGCCCTTGCCGATATGCTCTTCGGCTCTGAAGATATCACCGAAACCGAGACGGTATCTGAGGAAACAGAGGAAGTAGACGCTCCTGCTGTGGAAACGGCTATCGAAGCTGCCATGGAATCCGCAGAAGATTCAACCGAAGAATCCACAGAAGATATCGTTGTTGCAGTCGATACCGACCATATGGATGCCCTTGCCGATATGATCTTCGGCTCTGAAGATATCACCGAAACCGAAACGGTATCTGAGGAAACAGAGGAAGAAGCTGCTCCTGCTGAGGAAACGGCTATCGAAGCTGCCGAAGAAGCTGCCATGGAATCCACAGAAGATTCAACCGAAGAATCCACAGAAGATACCGTCGCTGCAGTCGATACCGACCACATGGATGCCCTTGCCGATATGATCTTCGGCTCTGAAGATACCACCGAAACCGAAACGATATCTGAGAAAACAGAGGAAGAAGCTGCTCCTGTCGAAGAAACAAAGCCGGAAGGGGAGTCTTTGGTGGATATGGATCGTTCCATTCCCGAGGATGGACGTTTTACTGCCAAGGAATGCCGCCGCTGGTATCATCAAGAATCCGATTTTACCATTCCGAATGGGTATCGCGAGATTCGTGCAGGAGCCTGCGCTGCTTTGGATGAGCTTTCTGCACTGACCATTGCAGAATCCGTTGAGCGAATCGGTAACGGTGCCTTCGCTGACTGTACTGCCCTGAAAACTGTGGTCATTCCGCTGTCTGTGACTGATTTGGCTGAAGATGCTTTTGATGGCTGCGATGCGATCAACTCAGTAACAGCACCGAAACACCTTGCTGATCAGATTCTTGCAATGTTCGGCGACACGCCTTCTTATGTATGGCTTGAGGATCCGCCTAAAATCATTGGCGACGGTAGATTTACCGCAAAAATCCGCAACAGTATGTATCATGGTGAGGAGATACTCGTTATTCCGGAAGGATATCTGGAGATCCGTGCCGGTGCCTGTGCCGGTTTGGAAGAGATCACAGAACTGCAATTACCTGCAACGCTTGAAAAAATCGCAGGAGGCGCTTTTGCTGACTGTGTTGCTCTGAAATCCCTTCGGATTCCCGCAAGCGTTACTGAGCTTGCTGAAGACGCATTTGAAGGCTGTACATCGCTGCAATCCGTAACAGCACCCCGCCATCTGGAGGAGATTGTACGGCAGTGTTTCCCTGATATTTCTCTGCAATTTACGGACAATGAATAAAAAATCCGAATAGGACTTGTATTTTTCAAGTGTTTGTGTTATAATGATTGTTATGGATTTTCTGAAAGGAGATTCGTATGATTATCATCGAAAACCATATTGGCACCATTCGAGTCACAAAAGCATATTTACGTGCTTTGATCGAGCATACAGTGATCAGCTGTTTCGGCGTTTCGGATTTGAATGATTCATCCCTTCTTGAGACACTGAGAACACGCCTGTTTCCCGGAGAAATTCAGCGTGGTATCCAGCTACGCTCCAAGAACAATGCGCTTGTCATTGATCTGCATATCGTGACCGGCATCGGCACAAATGTCGCTGCAATCACCGACAGTATCCGCAATAAAGTGCGGTATGCCGTCGAAGAGTCAACCGGCATTCAGCCTGCGCAGATCAATGTATATATCGACGGTATTCGTGCATAACGATTGGGGGAGCAAAATAGTGATTACTGGAAATCAATTAAAAGCAGCAATGATTCATGCTGCAATTCTGATCAACAACAGACGACGAGAAGTGGATGAACTGAATGTTTATCCTGTACCGGATGGCGATACCGGTACGAATATGTCAATGACCATTTCTGCTGCAAAGCGTGAGCTGGAGCTGCTTCAGAACAACGATGTACCTGCATCTCAGGTGGCAGATACTGCAGCTTCTGCCATGCTTCGCGGTGCAAGAGGAAACTCCGGCGTAATCCTTTCTCTGCTGTTCCGTGGATTTTCAAAAGGTCTTTCCGGTCTGAAAGAAGCCGGTGTAGCTGATTTCGCTAATGCCTTGGAGCTTGGTGTGGCGGGTGCATATAAGGCTGTGATGAAGCCCACAGAAGGTACGATCTTGACAGTATCCCGCATGGCAGCATCCAAAGCACAAGAGCTTGCCAAAACCGACATCGATTTGCTGGATTTCTGGCAAGCGATCTGCAATGAAGCCAACGATGTTCTCAAGCAGACTACCGAAATGCTGCCCGCATTGAAAAAAGCAAATGTTGTTGATGCCGGCGGTCAGGGCTTCTGTATTATCATGGAAGGCATGCTGGAATCCTTCCGCGGCGAGGCATTGCCGAAGGAAACAGGAGAACGTACCGGCTCAGTGGATCCCAAAGAGGATTTCAATTCCGCTGTTGCACAATATGATGAAGAGATCAACTTCACCTATTGTACCGAATATATCGTAGAAAAGCATACACCTTCCGTGGATCCCGCAAAGCTGCGTGCCTATCTGGAAACTATCGGTGACTGCGTAGTTGTTGTGGATGACGATGAGATCATTAAGGTTCATGTGCACACGGATAATCCCGGTCTTGCAATTACCAAGGCACTGGAATTCGGCAGTTTCATCAATGATCCCAAGCCGAAAATCGAAAACATGAAGATCCAGCATCAGAATAAAGTGAAGGAAGCAACGATCGTTCGTCAGCAGGATTTTGTTCCCGTTGAGCCGACAAAAGAGATTGGTTTTGTTGCTGTAGCAGCAGGTCCCGGTCTTGAGCGCTCCTTCTTGGATCTCGGTGTTGATCAGGTGGTTCGCGGTGGTCAGACGATGAATCCTTCTACGGATGATATTCTTCGTGCGATTCATGCAACACCTGCAAAAACTGTTTTTGTTCTGCCCAACAACAAGAATATCATTATGGCTGCAGAGCAGGCGGTTAATCTTGCAAACCGAAATGTCTGTGTATTGCAGACCCGCACCATTCCTCAGGGCATTGCCGCAATGCTTGCTTATGATGATATGGCAGATTTTCAGGAAAATCGAATCCAGATGGCAAAAGCTGCTGAGCACGTTTCAACCGGTTCGATCACTTTCGCAGCTCGTGACTCTGAATTGGATGGTCATACCATTCATAAGGATGAGGTACTGGCGCTGGATAACGGCAAGCTTTCCTTTACCGAAAAGGATGTAAATAAGGCTGCCTATAAGCTCACTCGCAAGATGGTTAAGAATGATACCAGCTATGTGACCATCTTTTATGGTGCTGATGTGACCGAAGAACAGTCACAGCGCTTAAAGGAAATGCTGAGTGCAAAACTGAATTCCCGTATAGAGCTGACACTAATCAATGGCGGTCAGCCTGTATACTATTATTTCATTTCAGTAGAATAACTATGAAAAAGGGACGGGAAACCGTCCTTTTTTTCACGAAATGGCAGGGGAGTGATTCCTATGAAAAAAAGGCAATATCATTTGGAGATGGAATCGATTTTTCAAACATTACCCGATGATCCCGTACCAAAGCTGTTGCTGCATAGCTGCTGCGGTCCATGCAGCACAGCCGTATTGGAACAGCTGATACCGTATTTTGAGATCGTGTTGTTTTACTATAATCCCTGCATCGCACCACAGTCAGAGTTCGAGCGTCGGCTGCAGGCACAAAAGCAATTGCTTGCGCAGATGACCCCACAGCATCCCATTACCTTGGTTGTACCGCCCTATGATCACAGTAACTATCAGCGTGCGGTGGATGGTGTCGCAGACACGCCTGAAGGAGGGGAGCGCTGTTTTCGCTGTATCGCAGAACGAATGGAGGAGGCTGCAAAAGCGGCTTTGCAATACGATTGTTCGTGGTTCACTACTACACTTTCTGTCAGTCCACATAAAAACGCACCATATCTCAATGCTTGCGGAGAACGCTTGGCTGCACAGTTTCATGTATCCTATTTGCCGTCCGATTTCAAGAAAAAAGGTGGCTATGCGCGTTCCGTAGCATTATCGGAAATCTATTCGCTCTATCGGCAGGATTATTGCGGCTGTCCGCAAAGTCTTGCTGAAGCAATCGCCCGCAGAAAGGCAAAGGATAAATTTGTCGAAAATACTAATTGATTCCACAGAATGTGCAGTGCATTTTTCAGTTTGCACGAAGCTGTTATTTTTTTCACAAAGATGCAAAATCAACTCTTGACAAGTGAAAGAAAAAATTGTATACTATATGATATGATGCTGTAAGTTGCATGAGGTTATGTGCTGATATGCATCAGATTTTCATAATGTAATCAACCAAACAGAATTAACGGAGGTTTTATCAATGAGCAGAGTGTATAATTTCAGCGCAGGTCCCGCAGTTTTGCCGGAGGAAGTTCTGAAGGAAGCCGCAGAGGAAATGTTTGACTACCGTGGCTGCGGTATGTCCGTTATGGAAATGAGCCATCGTTCCAAGATGTTCCAGCAGATCATCGACGAAGCTGAACAGGATCTTCGTGATCTTATGAACATTCCTGATAATTATAAGGTTATGTTCCTCCAGGGCGGTGCATCGCAGCAGTTTGCCGCAGTACCTATGAATCTGATGAAGAATGGTAAGGCAGCTTATGTCGTAACCGGTCAATGGGCTAAGAAAGCATATCAGGAGGCTCAGAAGTATGGTGAAGCAGTTGCTGTTGCTTCTTCTGCCGATAAGACCTTCTCTTATATTCCTGATTGCTCTGATCTGGATATTCCCGAGGACGCAGACTATGTTTACATCTGTCAGAACAACACCATCTATGGTACTGTTTTCCATGAGCTGCCCAACACAAAGGGCCATGAGCTCGTTGCTGACGTATCTTCCTGCTTCCTCTCTGAGCCGATCGATGTGACCAAATATGGTGTCATCTATGGCGGCGTACAGAAGAACATCGGACCTGCCGGTGTTGTAATTGCAATTGTACGTGAAGATCTGATCCCCGAGACCCCTTATGTAGAAAATACACCTACCATGCTCAACTGGAAGATTCAGGCAGATAACGGTTCTATGTACAACACTCCTCCTTGCTACGGCATTTATATCTGCGGCAAGGTATTTAAGTGGCTGAAGAAAATGGGCGGTCTTGAGGCAATGAAAGCTCATAATGAAAAGAAGGCTGCGATCCTGTATGATTTCCTTGATCAGAGCAAAATGTTCAAGGGCACTGTCCGCAAGGAAGACCGTTCTTTGATGAACGTTCCCTTTGTTACCGGCAATGATGAGCTGGATAAGAAGTTCGTTGCTGAAGCAAAGGCTGCCGGTTTTGAGAACCTCAAGGGTCATCGTTCCGTCGGCGGTATGAGAGCTTCGATCTACAACGCAATGCCCATCGAAGGTGTTGAGAAGCTGGTTGCTTTCATGAAGAAATTTGAAGAAGAAAACGCATAATGCTTGAATTTCTTGTTTTGTTGTTTCTGACAGGTCTGGTGACTCTGTTGATTGGAATTTATCAGCAGAAAACTGTGTATGGAAATCTTAATTATCAGGAAGCAGAAGTGGTTGGATATGCACCTTATCGCAATTCGGGCATGATGATCTCTGCTGTCGGTAATCTGGCAGGCATTGTGGTTCCGATTGTCAAAGTCATGCTGAACAACGGTGAAATACGACGCTTGAAGCTTCATCTTGAAATTGCAAGAGAAACAGCAAAACTGGATCCGGAATTGAACATTGGCGGAAAACCAGAGGTGCTTTTCTTCGGCGATAATCCCAAAGAAGCGTTTCTGCTGAATCATCCGCTTGCACAGTCAGTTATTCGATTCTCTATACTGATATCAGTCGGGGCAGCACTGATGCTTGCTGCTGTAGGACTGTTTCTGTATTATTTATCAATTTAAGAAAGGACGATTTTACGATGTTTCAAATTCAGACTCTGAACAAGATCTCTCCAGTAGGTCTTGCGCAACTGAGCGATAACTATCAGGTTGCTGATACCTGTGATGCACCCGATGCGATCCTGGTTCGCTCTGCCGTAATGCATGACATGACCTTTAGCGACAGCCTGCTGGCAATTGCCAGAGCCGGTGCCGGTGTCAACAATATTCCTGTTGATCGCTGCGCTGAAGAGGGTATTGTGGTATTCAATACCCCCGGTGCCAATGCAAACGGCGTTAAGGAACTTGCCATTGCCGGTATGCTGCTGGCTTCCCGTGATATCATCGGTGGTATCCAGTGGGTACAGTCCATTAAGGGCGAAGAAACTGTTGCAAAGATGGTGGAAAAAGGCAAGTCCAAGTTTGCCGGAACTGAGCTGAAGGGCAAGAAGCTGGGTATCATTGGTCTGGGCGCAATTGGTGGCCCGCTTGGTAATGCTGCAACCCATCTCGGCATGGAGGTTTATGGCTGCGATCCCTATATCTCCATTGATGCAGCTTGGAATCTGTCCCGCACCATTCACCATGTTAAGACCCGTGATGAAATTTTCCGTGAGTGTGATTTCATCTCCGTACATACGCCGCTGATCGAAAATCCCGATCCCAGCATCAACACCAAAAAAATGATCAATGCTGAAACGATCGCTATGATGAAGGATGGTGTTGTCATTCTGAACTTTGCTCGTGATCTTCTGGTCGATGATGATGCAATGGAAGCTGCTCTGAAATCCGGTAAGGTTCGTAAGTATGTTACGGACTTCCCGAATGCAAAATCTGCTAACATGGAGGGTGCAATTGCAATTCCTCATCTTGGTGCATCTACTGAAGAAGCAGAAGATAACTGTGCTGTCATGGCTGCGAACGAGCTGGTTGAGTATCTCGAAAACGGAAATATCCGCAACAGTGTGAATTTCCCGAATGCTGAGATGAATGCTGTCGGTAAGAAATTCTGCATTCTCCATAAGAATGTTAAGAATCTGATTGCAGGTCTGACCAGCGTTGTAAGCAATGCAGGTGGCAATATCGAGAATATGGTTAATGCAAGCCGTAAGGATTTTGCTTATACCATGATCGATGTAACCGGGGAACTGACAAACGATATCGCTGAGGAAATGAAGAAAATCGAAGGCGTTATTCGTGTTCGCGTGATTGGCTGAACTGCTCATCATGAATAGAAAAACGGCACACGATCGTAAGATTCGTGTGCCGTTTATTTGTGCTTCTCGTAAATCAGAAGTTCTGATTGTTCTGATTTCTGTTCTGGGAATTGCTCTGAGAGCTATTCTGAGAGTCATTCTGCTTTTTATTCTGAGAGTTGTTTTGATTTTTGTTCTGAGAATTGCTCTGATTTCTGTTCTGAGAGTTGTTGCTGTTCTGATCGTACTGGTTATTCTGCTGATTCATAAAAATGCTCCGTTTCTCCGCACAGCAGCATCGATCAGTTCTTTCAGTGCTGTGCGGCTTTCACGGAAAGAATGCAAAAATCGTGCTGCGAATGTGTGATAGGAGAGTTTCTCCTAGACACAGTATCTCCATTGGGACATCAGTTATACATTTCTATGATTTTGTTTTTTAGGGGAACCATCACCCTTAATTGCACCTAATAACAGTTTGGTGCAATTAGAAGCGGAAATTACAGTAACCGGCTTAATGATACGTTATGCCGTATCATATTCGTTAAAGCCAGCAATTACATTGAAAGGATATGTAAGCAATGATGAAGTTTCGGCATGGATTGCGTCATGGTATCTCAATAGCGCTGGGATATTTATCTGTTTCGTTTAGTTTTGGAATTCTTGCAGTACAATCCGGTATGACTGTTTGGCAAGCAGTTTTGATTTCAATCACGAATCTGACATCCGCAGGACAAGTTGCCGGTGTAGATCTCATTGCTTCACATGCAACCTATCTGGAACTATTTCTGACTGAACTGATCATTAACATTCGCTATGCACTGATGAGTCTGGCATTGTCTCAAAAAACCGATGCATCCTTTCGATTGCCGCATCGGTTACTGGCTTCTTTTGGTATTACCGATGAGATCTTTGCAGTATCATCAGTTCAGCCTGATGCAATCAAACCTTTGTATTTATATGGTATGATTTTCATTGCATTTTGCGGCTGGGTCTTTGGTACCTATCTTGGTGCTGCTGCCGGTATGCTGCTACCGCATCAGATTACCGATGTATTAGGAATCGCTTTGTATGGAATGTTCTTGGCGATCATTATTCCACCTGCCAGAAAATCTCGAGGCATATTCTTTGCTATTGTTCTGTCTGCATCCTTCAGCATATTGTTATATTATTGCACTAAAGCAATCACAACCGGATTTGCAATGATTCTCAGCGCTGTACTTGCTGCTATATTTGCTGCAATATTCTTTCCTGCAGCCCAACAAAATGATACGAAACAGGAGGTGTCAGCTGAATGAAATATCTATTGATATGTATTGCTATTATGGCTGTCACTACGTATTTGATTCGTATGATACCATTTGCATTTTTTCGGAGAAAAATACAACATCGTTTTGTACAAAGCTTTTTGTATTATATTCCATATACTGTTCTCAGTGCCATGACCATTCCGTCTGTCTTTTATGCTACCGGTGATCTGCCTTCTTCGATCGTGGGAACTATGGTTGCAGTGATTTTATCATATCGGAAGCTTCCATTGATCGTTGTTGCATTATTGGCATCTTTGGCAGCTTATTTCACTATGCTGATACTCCCCTATTTACCCTGCTGATTCGGATAAAATATTTACTCAATAAACACAATAATCTGTGTATCGAAAGTCTTGCAGTCATAAAGAAACATAACCCGTGAAGAAATCCTTCACGGGTTATTTTAAGTCTCACAGAGAATAGTCAATTATATCACTATCAAGCTAACATCACAGGTTGTTTTTATAGGGAATCATACCGTTGCTTTTGGGGATGCGATTGGACTCATTTGTTCAAAGACACGTAGTAAAAACCAATCAAATCCACCACAGAGCAGACAAAACATTATAAAATAGATCGATGGTGCCAGTTTTGTGACTCTCAACAAAAATAACAGCAACGCTGTGCACTGCCATGATATCAGCAAAGCAAATACCGGTCGCAGTAATATGCGTTTCCAATTTGGCCGCAATCTCGTTGCACGCAGCACAAAGAAGAGCCGTACTGCATTTCCGGTAAGATTGCAGGCAAGATATGAGGCAACAATTCCGAAAAATCCAAACAACGGCACGCAGATCAACAATACGGAAATCCGCACCATATATTCAGCGAGATAATTGACGGAAGAAAAGTTCTGTTTTCCAAGTCCACGAAGGATTCCTTCCAGCACGATCTCCAGATAAATAAACGGAACGACAGGCGCCATATAACGCAGTATATTGCCTGCAAAAGCATCACCGCCCAAAAATCTGCCGATGGTATGCCCAAACAGTGCAAAAACCAGTACTACAAAGAGTGAAAATGACGTTGTTTGTTCCAAAACTCGCTGCGTAATTGATTGAATACATGCTTCATCCTTTGCTGTTCTTGCTCTGGATAGTGTCGGCACCAACAATCCCGACATACAGCATTGTACAACAGATGGAAAGAACAGTGCAGGTATTATGATTGCTTCAAACTCTCCAAATTGCGCCAGAGCAGCCTCTGTGCTGCTTCCGGATTGCAATAATGTCAATGGTACCAGTGCATCATTGGCGCTGCTGAGAAGCGATACAAGGCATGCATTGAGGGTGATCGGCAGGATCAAACGGATGAATTGCGAAAAACGGATTCGGCAAATAGTAGCATCCGAGTGCCCAGGTATTTTCGGCATTTTAGGCAGACATAAAAATATCGCTGCAGTCCCCTGTCCGCCAAGCATTGCAAAAGCAAAAGCGGTCAGAAGTGAGATTTTGCCGCTTGGGATTAAGAATGCAGTACAAAATGCAAGAATCAATGCACGAACCAAAAATTCGATGCATTCTGCTATTGCAGGGAGATAGACGCGTTGATATCCATAGCAACGTCCTTTACAACAGGCATAGAAAGCAGAGATTGGCAAGGACAGGCTCAGTAAGCGTACCGCAAAGATATTGCCGCCGATATCCGGTAACAGGCGCATGAGATGCGGTGTGAAGATACAGATCAGAATACAAGCACTGCAGCTTAATGTGAGACAAAAGCGAATCGCATATGCAAATACTTTTTGGGGATTTCCGTTTCCACCGATTTCTTCCGATACAAATCTGCAGGTAGCGATGAATCCGCTGCCACCTGTCAATACACAGGCAAGGCCATAAAAAGAATTCATCAACGTCAACACGCCAACCGATGCAGCGCCCAAACGCTTGGTCAGAAACACATTCAGCAGCAATCCAAACCATTGCAGACCAATGGAAAACACACTGAGTAATGCGGCGTCCTTTGACATTGGTTGCTGATTGACAGCGCACTTTGCCATATCATCACCTCAATACAGCCTATGCGCTCGATCCACAAAATAGAATTACCGTCGGCTGTTGCGGCAACCGACGGTATTTATATCGTTTATGAAGGAAAAGTAGCAACAAAGGTAATGGTTCCATTTTCGCTGTGAACAGTTAGAACACCTTTCATATCCTCTACAATAGTTTTGGCAATGCTCAAGCCTAAGCCGGATCCATTAGGGCTGTTCGGTTTACCAATACGATAAAACCGTTCGAAGAGATGAGATAGCTGCTCTTTGGGGATATCCTCAGCGGTATTAGAGACAGCCAATCGCATTTTGTCCTGTGCATCTCTTGAAAGGGTCACAGTAATTTCTGCACCGCTTGTGGAATGCAAAACGGCATTATCCAGCAAAATGGAAAGCAACTGTCTGATATTATCTTCATCACCGCAGATCGTGACATTACGTTGGATTGCAGTATTCAAAGTTTTTCCGTTCTCATAGATAATAGGTTCAAATGATAAGCAGATATTGGATACAAGCTCATGAAAGCGAATCGGTGCTGCGGCAGTTTGCGAGATGTTCTGATCCATTCTTGCAACAGTCAGAAGATTGGTAATAAGCTTTGACATCCGAAGGGTTTCGGATTTAATGTAATTAAGCCATTTGCTTTGTCCCATGACTGAAGCGTCCGGATTGGCAAGAATCACCTCCGTATTGGCAGAGATCACAGCCAGTGGTGTTTTCAATTCATGCGAAGCATCTGCAACAAACTGTTTTTGCTTATTCCATGCACTTGCAATTGGTTTGATCGTCCAGTTTGCAAGCAGAACGCTGATGCCAAACATACCGGCCAAACCAAAAACAGCAAGCAGGATGAACACAAACAACATTTTGCTGAGCATAGAAAGCTCTAACGTGCGGTTTAGCAACACAAGCTGATAACCACCGACTTGATCCGGCTGATACAGATAGCGATACGGCGTATCGTTTACTTCAATGGTACCGGATGCTTCGTTGCGCTTTTGTATTGCATCGACAGCATAGTGCATGGTACGCAGATCCTCATCAGAATCGGCATTCTCTTGACCACCGGTAATAGAAGAAATATGTCCACTGGCTTCAATCTGTGCAATATAGGCATCAGATGGATACCGGCTTTGATCGTTGACCGTAACAATTGGCTTGGTGATATTTGTTATGGTTGTTTCCGTTGTTGTGGAAGCATCGGATGTGGATGAAGCTGTGCTTTGCGTTGAGGATTTAACGGTAGAGACAGAGGTCTGACTTTGATCAGAGGCATCCGGTTCCGGTTTGCGCGTTGTTGTATGATGTGAAGGCTTCGTCGGGGCAGTAGCCGAAGTAGTGGTTGGCAACTCGGCAGGCGTTGTAGGCTGTGGTTTGGTCACAGCCGGATCGCCAAATGACGGAAATGACGGCGGCGGTGGCATAGCAGGGAAATCTTCCCAAGGGAATTTCCCATCCGAAGGCTTAACCTCCTCCTTTTGATCCGGAGTCGGATTGATATCGGAAAAGATCCAATACGGCGGCATGTAATATCCATAATTACCATGATAGAAATGTTTATCGTTCTGGTGCCAGGACCAATCGTCGGGTGCTGTAGTAGATTCGGTTATGGGCATGGTGGTGGTATCTGTGAATACGGTCTCTGTTGTTGTGGTTGTGACCGTGATTTCAGGTGCAGAAATACCACTCCAGCTGTATTCAGGACAGGCAAGTGCAGTGACAGTACCTCCATCGGAAGGCGTTACTGTATGTATCATCGGTGCATTTTGCGGTAGATCATCTTGCGTCGAAGTGCCCTGAGATAGCTTTGCATATTCCAGCATATCATTCATCATATCATAGGATGAATTCACCTCAGCACGATAAAGCAGCAAAAACAGAATCGTCAAGAAAACCAACAACGTACAGGTCAGCAATGTCATATTTGCGATCAGATATCGTTTTTTCAGCTTATGCAGCATCATACAGAACACCTCCTTTCAGAATAGGATCAACGTTGACTTAAGAGCATTGCTCTTCCAAGCAATACCCGACTCCTCTTACCGTTTTGATCGCCACTTTGGAATGAATATGTGTCAGCTTTTTACGCAGAAAGCTGACATAGACTTCAACATTGTTATTTTCGGCATCGGATTCATATCCCCAGATCTTTACGATCAGAGTCTCTTTTGATAGAATGGTGCTTCCGTTTTTCATGAACAGCTCCATCATCGAAAACTCCTTGAGACCCAGTTTGAAGGAATGCGTCCCGCAAAACAGCTCATATGTAGAAAGATTGAGCGTCAGATCGCCCCAATGAAGCGCATTTTCACAGATGATATGAGAATTACGCCGATACAGAGAACGGATCCTTGCCAGAAGCTCATCGGAAGAAAAGGGTTTTGTCAGATAATCATCGGCACCCACATCCAATCCGGCTACCTTATCTGCAACAGAATCTCTTGCTGTAAGCAGCAGCACCGGTGTCGTCAGATGATTACGCCGGATTTCACGCAGCACATCGAGTCCGTTCATTTTCGGCAGCATGACATCCAGTACGATCATGTCATAAATATCGGAGAGCGCATTATCAAGACCGCTTTCTCCATCATAGCAGGCATCCACAATATATTTATTCTTATGAAAGATCTGGACAAGTGCATCTGATAAACCAACCTCATCCTCAACAAGCAGGATCCGCATAGTGCTCTCCTTTCAATATGATTTTCCTTTTACAGTATACAATATAATTTTTAATTTTGCAAGCGATTTCGTAACTTTTTCATGCACAAAAATACTTTTTCGGCATAAGATAAAGCACTCACACATTTTGAAAGGAGCCGATCATTATGCCGAAAGTATTTTTAAGCCCTTCCACACAGGAATGGAATGCCTACATCAATGCAGGCAATGAGGAGTTGGTCATGAATCAGCTTGCAGATGCCATGGAGCCTTATCTGCGCGCTTCCGGTATTGAATTTGTTCGCAACAGTCCCGAGCGTAATATTGCAGGTGCCATTGCAGATTCCAATGCCGGTTGGTTTGACGTACATCTGGCACTGCATTCCAACGCATCTCCGGAGCAGCTCGCCGGAAAACTGCGTGGTGTAGATTTCTATTACTCACCTGTCAGCTATGAAAGCGAACGGCTTGCAACGATCCTGACCAATAACATGAAGTCGATCTATCCTCTCCCTGATCGGGTAACACCGCGTCCGACACGTTCACTTGGTGAAGTAACAAGAACCCGCGCTGTAGCAGTATTGGCAGAGCTTGGTTATCACGATAACAATGAGGATGAGACATGGCTTCGCAATAATCTGGATGCCATTGCAAGGAATCTGGTGCTCTCGCTGACAGATTATTTTGGGATTCCGTTTATTGAGCCATCGCCGACAAAAGTCGGAACGGTACAAACCGATGGCAGCAATCTGAATCTTCGGAATTATCCCTCTGTATATGGCACTATTATCGGACAGATCCCCAATGGTGCAACGGTATTTATCACAGGACAAAGCGGCAATTGGTATGTGGTACAGTATATGGGTCGAAGCGGATATGCAAGCTCTGATTTTATTACGGTGAATCAATAGCCGTTAATCATCATCTGATCAATGATAGTGCGAAAAATCGGTGCTGCGGATTCATTTCCGTAGCCGCCGTTTTCCACAAATACGGTGACAGTATATCGAGGAGAATCCGTAGGAAAAAAGCCTGTGATCCAGCCATGACACAGCTCTTGCCCTTCTGCATCATATTGACCTGTCTGCGCTGTGGAGGTCTTTCCGCCCGCAGTGGTATACAGCGGACGTCCATTTGCTTCCTCGGCATCGGTCAAGACCGAAGTCATCATATTTTTCAGAGTATCGGCGGTTTCCTGCAGCAAAACTCGTCTGGTATTAATTTGCGTGTCATTCATCAGCGTTTTACCATCCTCTGTCATGCCCAACAGAAGTCTTGGTGTCACAGCAACACCGCCATTGGCAATACAGACAGTCATAGCTGCTATTTGCAGTGGTGTTGCCAGCAGCTTACCTTGTCCAAAGGAAAAATTAGCTTTCTCAGCTTCAATCTCCAGTTCTTCTTCTGACTGCAATGCACCCGCAGCCGATTGGATACCATCTGCAAGAAATATACTCTGACCAAAGCCGAGTGCTTCTGCTGTATTATGCAAAGCCTCCGCCGAAAGCAGTCTGCTGATGGAAATAAAATAGGGATTACAGGATACCGTTAATGCGGACTGCAGATCTAAAAGGCCATGCCCATTGTATTTATGACAGCGAAACGTCTGCCCATAGATATCGATACTGCCGGTGCAGTCATACATATAACCATCGGTAAAGCCATGCTCAAGCGCAGCGGCTGCAATCACAAGCTTAAAAATCGAACCAACATTATATGCACAAAGATTTCGATTCAGAAATGGTGCATTTTCATCATCCAGATAATCGGATAAGTGATCCGGGTCATATACCGGCAGACTTGCCATAGCACGCAGATCTCCCGTTTTGACATCCATTACAATCGCAGCAGCACCTGTTCCTTCCGCCTGCTGCAAGGCATCCTCTGTGATCAGCTGTATCTCTCGGTCCAGTGTTGTCACCACGCCGCCATTCGCTGATCCGTCGTGGATCGGTGAGGAAGCAAGTCCAGGCAGCATCGTACCCACTGCATCCACAGTACAGCTCATGGCAGCAGTTTGATCGCAAGAGGTCAGCCAATCTTCACAGGCTGCTTCCAGACCGGCTACGGCTTTTCCGTTTTGTCGATATCCGATCAGATGCTGTGCGATTCTTGTTCCTTCGGGATTACCACTTCCATGCAACACCCAAATATTATTATGTGAGACATCCGGATCGGTGATCTCACAAACAAAGGGTGCACTGCGCTGTAAATCTGAATAGAACTGCTCTCTGTCGCAGATTTTAGTGAAGATGGCAGCAACAGCATCCTGTGTCGGATGTACCACTGCAAAATAACGTTCCTGCGTATTGGTAAGCCGTTCAAAGCGATGGTCATAGATCGTGCCGGTCGATAAGGGAATCGTCAGAGTATAGCTGCCCTGCTGCTGCTGCACCTGCTGCATTTCATGATCGGTGATAATATGGCAAAGCTGATAGAGAACCAATGCAGCCGAACCAAGAAAACCGATCGCGATACAATGCAAACGTGATATGGATCTTTTCATAATACCTCCATTGAATGAAAGCCTTTTCATACAGTGTTGGCATTATTCAGAAAAACTATACAGGAACAGAGACGGATTAATGATAAAAAACAAAAAAACGGAGGGCAATGAACCCTCCGTTTTTTTAGAATCAATCAGAATGCAAAGGAGCCGGAAAGATAGTCATCATCAACAACATAATAAACCATGCTCTCGGAAGTATTCACATATACCGAAAGATTCTTGATGTCCTTTACCGAATGACCCTTTGCCTCCCAATCCTCCTTTGCACGTGCAATCAATGCTTCGGAAGATGCAGACTTATCACCCAGCTCGATCGTAACCTGTGTTGTTACTGCAGCTTTTCTGGCGCAGGTTCTTGTGGTTTTGGTTTCCTTAGCCGCAGTCTTGGCAGTAGCCTTAGGTGCTGCATCAGCAACAGTCTTCTTGGTAGACTTGCGAGTCGTTTTCTTGACAGGAGCCTCTTCCACAACAGCAGGTGTTGTATCGGGAATCAAGGTTGCAGCAGGTTCAACTACTGCGGTATCCTGCATGGGTTTCTTCTTGGTAGTTGCCATAATTGTATTTCTCCTCTCCAAATGAGCCGAATTACTGTTCCGGATTGATTGCGTCCTTCAGTGCCTTACCGGCTCTGAATGCCAGTACATTGCAAGGCTTAGTGGTCATAGGCTCCTTGGTGCGGGGGTTGATGCACTGCTTGGACTGACGCTGACGGATCTCAAAAGTACCGAAGCCGGCAATAGAAATCTTCTCACCTGCTACCAGAGCTTCGGTGATAGCATCCAGTACGAGGTTCAGTGCCTTATCAGCATCCTTCTTAGTGCAGTTCTCTTTTGCTGCGATTGCAGCAATCAGGTCGTTTTTCTTCATTGTGGGTTCCTCCTAAAAACAAAATCTTATGTCATTATATAACGAAAAATCACCATTTGTCAATTCATTTTCGATTTTTCAGACTTTTACATCAGAAACGCCATGAATTCAAGCGAAAACTTGGCGATATTACCATATGAAATGGCCTAATAACGGTGATTATCGCACGAAAATTAAAGCAGCGTAGCACGCAGACTTTCGCCGGAAAGCGGAGAAAGATAGGCAGGCGGAATATCAAAAACTGTTTTGCAGCCTGTGTTTCCTTCTCTTGCAAGACGTGCCGCAGCACGTGCATAGGCAACCAATACGCTGGTTGTAAATTCCGGATTGGAATCCAGTTTAAGACGATATTCGATCAGATGTTTATGTTCATGATTCGCACCTGTTGTACCACTTCGCATTACAAAACCACCATGTGGAATTTCACTGTGATTGCGCTTGAGTTCCTCTTCCGAAATAAAATGAACAATCGTATCATAATCGGCAAAATAGTTTTCCATGGTACGGATCTCTTGCTCAATGCGTTCCAGATCGGCATCCGGTTCAGCAACAACAAAGCATTCACGCAGATGCTTTTGTCTGGTGGTCAGTTCGGGCTGTGAACCGCTGCGGACAGCTTCCATGGCAGCATCAATGGGAATGGTATACTGTCTTGCATCCACAACACCGTTTACCCGACGAATGGCATCGGAATGCCCTTGGCTGATGCCCTTGCCCCAGAAGGTATAATCCTTTCCATCAGGCAGGACACAATTACCGTAAAGGCGGGCAAGAGAAAACATACCGGGATCCCAGCCCACAGAAATCAGTGCAACATGGCCACTGTTTTTTGCAGCAGCATCCACTGCTGTGAAATGCTTCGGGATATTGGCATGGGTATCGAAACTGTCTACAACATTGAACAGCGCTGCAAGCTCAGGCGTTTGTACCGGAAGATCTGTTGCAGAGCCTCCACAAATAATCAATACATCTGCATCCTGCTGATGCTCTGCCAATGTATCATAGGCATATACAGGAATCTGTTCCGTTTGTAATTTCACGGAATCCGGATTTCTTCGAGTCGCAACAAAAGCAAGCTTCATATCGGAATTGCTGCGTATCGCAAGCTCAACGCCCTTGCCAAGATTACCGTATCCGACTATACCGATGCGTAATGGATTCATACAGTTACCTCCTTAATCATTCAATGTTACCTATTATATACCAATTTGATCGATTTGTCAAATAAAACAGCGTATTTTTCAAAAAAGATTCATGTTGGCTTTCTTGACAAATTTAGCAAAACAGAGTATAATATTCATGTTCAATGCATTCATTGCATAAATTTTGAAAATTTGGAGATTGTATCATGCGAATTAAGGTTGTTGCCGACAGTACCTGCGATCTTTCACAGGAATTGATTGAAAATTATCAGATTGAGATCATACCCCTTTATGTAAATTTGGATGATAAATCCTATCTGGATGGTGTTGAGATCCACGCTGAGGATATCTTTCGTCATGTCAGTTCTGGCGGTGCACTACCGAAAACGTCAGCAATTTCCGTTGCAACCTATGCCGAAGTCTTTGAGCGTCTGCTCAAGGAGCATGATTCGGTGATCTGTCTGACGATCGGCTCCGGCTTTTCCAGCTGCTATCAGAATGCTTGTATTGCCGCAAATTATGATCCAAGAATTTCTGTGATAGATTCTAAAAATCTTTCCACGGGCTTTGGTCATGTTGTACTGCAGGCAGCAATGCGTGCAAATACAGATATGACCCATGCTATGATCGCAGATCTTATGAAGCTGGATGTGATCCCAAAGGTGGATGCAAGCTTTATTGTTGATCGTCTGGATTATCTCCACAAAGGCGGCAGATGTTCGACAATCGCTGCATTAGGTGCCAATCTGCTGAAGTTAAAACCCTGCATTGCAGTACAGAATGGTGAAATGCGGGTTGTCAAAAAATACCGCGGTAGTTTTACAAGCTGTGTGGCACAATATGTAAAAGATCGGCTGGCAGAATCGGAACGAATTCGCAAGGAACGCATCTTTATTACTTACACCCAAGCCGAAGAAGAAGCGCTGCAGGCGGCAAGAGAGGGTGTGCAGGCTGCCGCTTCCTTCGATGAAGTTACAGAAACGGTTGCAGGCTGTACGGTTTCCAGTCATTGTGGCCCGAATACACTGGGTGTTTTGTTTCTCTATCAGTGAAAAAAGTGTGGCACTCTGCCGCACTTTTCTTCTGATTTTAATCGGTAGAAATGAGGAATATCATGGATATTTCAGTGATTCTTGACCAACTGATCCGATTATTTCTGATCTTATGCTTCGGTGCAGTACTTGCAAAAATCGACATTCTGGATACGCATACAAAACAGAAGCTGACAAAGCTTATGCTCTATGTCACAACACCGCTGATGATACTCGATGCATTCAATGATCGTCTGGCGATGATGCAATCTGAGAATATGGCAGAAAGCGGTGTTAGTGTATGGTATTTGTTTGCTGTATCGGGCGGATTCTATCTTGTGATGACCTTGCTGGCATGGATTACGGTGCATCTTATAAAAGTGCCCAAAGCAAACAGGAGTCTGTATACCTTCATGACCATTTTCGGCAATGTCGGCTTCATGGGATTTCCTGTTGCACTTGCCGTATGCGGCAATGAAGGCTTATTCTATGCAGCGATCCTCAATTGTGTATTCAACATTCTGATTTATACCATCGGTGTTGTGATGATGGCATCCGGTAAAGTCACAGAGCAGCAAAGCGCATGGAGCATGATGCAACCAAAAAAATTATTGCTGACTCCGGGCGTTCTATGCTGTGCAGTTGCAGTGCTCCTGTTTTCTTTCCGAATCGCATTGCCCGGAATTCTGGCAGATACCTTTGATACCCTCGGTGGACTCACCTCTCCCCTTGCAATGCTGGTTGTAGGCGCAAATCTTGCAGGCATGCCATGGAAAAAAATGTTTACCGACTATCGTTTGAATGTCTATACTCTGGTAAGACAACTCGTCATTCCGTTGTGTATGTGGCTGCTGATCCGAATTTGCATCACCAATGAGATTCTTGCATCGGTACTGCTTCTGATGGCAGCTATGCCCATTGCCAATATGGCTGCATTGTTTGCAACAGAATATGATGCCGATGAAGCATTGGCATCACAGGCAATTTTTGTAACAACGCTGTTTTCTCTGCTGTCTTTGCCGCTTATTGTCTGGATCTGCAGCACATGGTTACCTTTGGGATAAGCAGAGCTCTTATTGTTTCGGCTTGATTTTAGCCCAGTATTCCTTTGCTGCCTGTTCTTGACGGTTATCACCGTATTCATAATAAACCCGATCACGCAATGTATCCGGCAGATATTGCTGCTGCACATAATGATTGGGATAATCATGGGGATAGCGATAATGCTGTCCCTTTTTTGCTGCATCCGCACCATCGAAATGGACATTTTGCAGACAGCGGGGAAAATCACCGGATAAACCGGCACGAATATCGGTCAGTGCACTATCCACAGCCAGATATGCGCTGTTGGATTTGGGTGCGGTTGCCAGCAGGATCACCGCATTTGCCAGCGGAATTCTGGCTTCCGGCATTCCAAGCTGCAAGGCAGAATCCACAGCAGCCTTCACGATTGGAATTGCCATCGGATAGGCAAGTCCTACATCCTCGGCGGCGATCACCAATAATCGGCGGCAAATGGACAGCAGATCCCCTGCTTCCATGATCCGTGCTGCATAGTGAATCGCAGCATTTTCATCGGATCCGCGGATAGATTTTTGTAGTGCGGAAAGCAGATCATAATGCTGATCCCCTTCTCGATCATACCGCATATTACTGCGTTGGGTCAGACTTTGTACCCCTTCTGTATCCACAAGGATTCCTTGCTCTGTATGCAGTCCGGAAAGCACAGCCAGCTCAACAGTATTCACAGCTTTTCGCACATCGCCACCGCAGCCTGCAGCGATATACGGAATGACACTGTCATCATATCGGATCGGTGTATTCTGTTCCTTTGCAAGAAAATCAAATGCTCTTACAATGGCAGGTGCGATTTCCTGTGCTGTAACCGGCTTGAACTCAAAAACCGTACATCGACTGATGATCGCATTGAATACCGCAAAATAAGGATTCTCGGTGGTAGAGGCAATCAAAGTAACACTGCCGTTTTCAATGTATTCCAATAAGCTTTGCTGCTGCTTTTTATTCAGATATTGAATCTCATCCAGATAGAGCAAAATGCCATTGGAGCCAAACAGCGATCCGCTTTCCTGCAAGATCTCACGAATATCGCCCACCGAGGCTGTTGTGCCGTTAAGCTTATAAAGGCGCAAATCGGTCTGTTCGGCAAGGATACGTGCAAGTGTTGTTTTTCCGACACCCGAAGGACCATAAAAGATCATGTTCGGTATCTTGCCCGATTCCACAATGCGGCGCATCGGTCGATTGCTGCCAAACAGCTGTGGTTGCCCCACCATCTCATCAATGGTGCGTGGACGCAATCGTTCTGCTAAAGGTATCATAATCTGAAGCCTCCTTACAAAAGAGCGGTGTATTCTCTGCAAGAGAGTACACCGCTTGTTTTTGCCTCTTTGGGATCACATCGGGAATCTGCCACAGATAATACATTCTGTGCAGACAATTGCACTAAGCGCAAAGCAATTATTGCTTCATTCCGCAGCAGATCTTGTATTTCTTACCACTGCCACAAGGACAAGGCTCATTGGGTCCTATTTTCTTTTTGGCAGTAGCACGAGCAGTAAAGCTGCCATCGCCTGCACCTGCATTGGGCGCATCAGGTT
>JAZOCU010000061.1:0-27534 GCA_045596625.1 Oscillospiraceae bacterium
CATATCTTGTTGACGGAGGTGGCACATGGAGAGAGATAAAAATCGAAAACTCAAACTGCTGAAACTACTGGAAATTTTGCAGAGAGAAACGGACGAACAGCATCCTATGAAAACAACAGACATCTGTCGTCGGTTGGAGGATATGGACATCTCTTGTGACAGAAGAATACTTGCTTCGGAGATTCAGACCTTGTGCGAGCAAGGCTATGAGATACAGCGATGTCAGGTAGGCAGGGCTAAAGGATATTTTATTGATGATCGCGCCTTTAGTGTGCCGGAACTTCGTATGCTGATAGATGCGGTGGAGGCTTCACAGCTTCTGACCGAGAAAAAGACACAGGAACTTATAGATAAAATTGTCAGACTCAGTGGTGACAGACAGGCAGAGATATTAAAAAGCAGTATTGTGCGATTTAATTCAGTCAAGCCGACCAATGAACGCATTTACTATACCATAGAGTCATTGGAGAAAGCAATCCGTGAAAAGAAAAAGGTAACCATTCGGTACTTCCATTTGAATGAACATCGTGAAAAGGTGTATCGCTCTGAGAACGGAATTCACACGGTAGAGCCGATTGCCCTTGTTTATAACAACGATAGGTATTATCTCACTTGTTATAACCCTACAGCAGATCGCAATTACAATTACAGACTCGACCGTATTGAATGGGTTGAGATTCTGGATGAAAAGATTAGTAAGAATGCGGTTATTCGTAGTAGAAGTGTTGCGAAGTACACCGCACAGGTATTTCGTATGTATGGTGGAACACCGGAAAGAGTCACATTGTTGTTCGGTGCGCAGATGATTGATTACATATACGAGAAGTTTGGAATGGACACAAAGATATGTCCATGCGGTGAAACACAATACACTGCAAGAGTAGATGTGCAGCTCAGCCCGACGTTTTATGGGTGGCTATTTCAGTTTGCAGGTAAAATGAGGATTGCAGCACCGGAAACAGCTGTGCAGCAGTATAAAGAAATGATGCAACAAACTCTAAATGCAGAGTGAAAATATATAGATACGGAGTATTAACTATGCTTACAGGAGAACTGAAAAATAAAATCGACCAGATCTGGGAAATGTTCTGGACTGGTGGAATCACCAACCCTCTCGATGTTGTGGAACAGATGACATACCTCATGTTCATCCATGACCTCGATGATGCGGATGCAAAAAAGGCAAAGAGCAGTCTGATGCTCGAATTGCCATACACAAGCATGTTCGAGGGGCATGACCAGTATAAATGGTCGGTGTTCCGTGATCTGCCTGCGGAGAAGATGTATGAACTGATGCAGACGGAGATTTTTCCGTTCATCAAGAATCTGCATGGTAACAAGGACAGTAGCTATTCCAAGTACATGGGCGATGCAATCTTCAAGATACCTACACCACAGTTGCTTTCAAAGATCGTAGATTCACTGGACGGACTTTATCAGGATATGGCAAAGCAGATTGAAACGGACACCAAGGGTGATGTTTATGAGCATCTGCTGGCGAAACTCTCTACCGCCGGTGTGAATGGTCAATTCCGTACACCTCGCCATATCATTCGCATGATGGTGGAACTTCTCGATCCCAAGCCTGATGATACCATCTGCGATCCTGCCTGTGGCACTTCGGGATTCTTGGTTGCTGCGGGAGAATACCTCAAAGAAACCTACCACGACGAAATCTTCTACAGCAAGGAAAAGAAAGCCCACTACAACAACGCCATGTTCTTCGGTTATGATATGGACAGAACCATGTTGCGTGTGGGTGCGATGAATATGATGACACACGGCGTGGAGAATCCCAATATCGACTACCGTGACAGCCTTTCCGACCAGAATACGGACACGGGAAGATATTCCATGATCCTTGCCAATCCCCCATTCAAGGGCAGTCTGGATGCGGATACGGTTTCTGCTGATCTGCTGAAGGTATGCAAGACCAAGAAAACGGAACTCCTCTTCCTTGCTCTCTTCCTGCGTATGCTGAAAGTAGGTGGCAGATGTGCTTGTATTGTTCCGGATGGCGTATTGTTTGGTTCTTCCAAGGCACACAAAGACATACGCAAGGAATTGATCGAGCAGAACCGTCTGGAGGCTGTGATCTCGATGCCAAGTGGTGTGTTCAAACCCTATGCAGGCGTTTCAACAGGTATTCTGATCTTCACGAAAACAGGCTACGGCGGTACGGATAACGTGTGGTTCTACGATATGAAAGCGGACGGGTTGAGTCTGGATGACAAGCGTTCACCGGTGAGTGAGAACGATATTCCCGATATTATCGCACGGTTCCGCAATCTTGACGGTGAAGCGGACAGAGAACGCACAGCACAGAGCTTCTTTGTGCCGAAGTCCGAGATCGTGGAAAACGGCTATGACCTGTCGATTAATAAGTACAAAAAGACAGAGTATGTGGCTGTGGAGTATCCGCCGACGAGTGAGATTCTTGCGGAGATCAGAGAGTTGCAGAAGCAGATTGATGCAGGGCTTTGTGAGTTGGAGGGGATGATTAATGCTTAAATTAGGTGATGTCTGTTCTAAGGCTTCTTCTAATATCAAGCAAGGAGATTTGGAACACTTAAACGGAGAGTATCCAATTTACGGTGCATCTGGATTTATAAAAAATGTGGATTTTTATATTCAAGATAAACCATATATAGCAGTTGTAAAAGATGGTGCTGGAATAGGTCGTGTTATGCGATTGCCTGCACAATCTTCAGTAATTGGTACAATGCAGTATATCATTCCAAATGAGGGTATAGATATTTCTTACCTTGCGTATGCTATGGAAAGCATGAATCTTTCAAAGTATTTTAGTGGTGCTACAATTCCTCATATTTATTTCAGAGATTATTGTAAAGAACCGATCCCTGATTATTCGCTCGATGAACAGTGTAATATCGCCGCCACCCTCGACAAAGTCACAACACTCATCGACAAGCATAAGCGGCAGTTGGAATTGCTGGATGGACTTGTAAAATCCCGATTTGTAGAACTGTTTGGTGGAATAAGCGATAGTAAAAAGTATCCATATAAAGCTGTTAAAGAGTTGACCGATGTTATTAGTGGCGGTACACCAAGTAGAGACGTAAATGAATATTGGGAAGGCGGTACTATTCCCTGGGTTAAGACTACAGAATTGCAGAATAACATCATTACAGAAATTGACGAGCATATCACAGAAGCGGGGCTGGATAATTCTTCGGCAAAAATTGTACCAGCAGGTACTGTATTGATAGCAATGTATGGACAGGGTAAAACACGTGGAATGACTGGCTATTTAGGAGTAGAAGCATGTACCAATCAGGCGTGTGCGTGTATTTTACCATCGGATAGTATTAACCAAAAGTTTTTATGGCAGTTCTTTGTGCTATCCTATGATAATTTACGTGATATGGCAAAGGGCGGAAACCAGCCGAACTTGAATGGCAATATTATCAAAAACTATCCTGTTCTGTATCCTCCATTGGAACTGCAAAACCAGTTCGCAGCCTTCGTCGAACAGACCGACAAATCAAAATTGGCAGTTCAGCAGAGCCTTGAACAGCTCGAAACCTTGAAAAAATCTTTGATGCAGCAGTATTTTGGATAAGGAGATAGATATGATAACAGAAACCATTATCCTTATAATTACAAATATCGCAGTTCCTATTGTTGTCGCTATTATTACTGGTAGTTTTCAAGCAAAAAAGTACAAAAAGGAAATTGAACTGTTAAATGCAACGCACGAGAACCGTATTAAGGAAATTACGAGCGAATATGAGCACAAAATTGAAATGCTTGAACTCCAACATAAACATCAGCAAGAATTAGAAGCACAGAAAACAGGAAACAGAATTGTTGAAACAGTGACTGAGAAATTAGCGGACAAAATCATAGAGCAACCTGCTACCCAGAAAATGATCAATCAAAGAACTACACAAAGGTTCCTGAAAAAGAAGCTGCGTTAAACAGATACTGACAAATCAAAATTGGCAGTGCAGCAGAGCCTTGAAAAGCTCGAAACCTTGAAAAATCTTTGATGCAGCAGTATTTTGGATAAGGAGTGGAACATATGACGAACTTCGATCACCTCAAACAAGAGCCAAAATTCAACAGCTTTTCGGACACAGCAGTTACTGCCGAAACGCTTTATCATATTGATACGGCCTCTTGTGCCATTGCAGTCAGAAGAACAGCAGAATTTGCGGTCAAGTGGATGTATACTGCCGATAATGACCTCACCATGCCATGGCAGGATAATTTTGCAACCCTCATCAATGCTCCCGATTTCAAGGATATTATAGGAACCGATATGTTCCGCAGACTGGATTTTATTCGCATTATCGGCAATAATGCTGCACATACAAGAAAGAAAATCACAGAGGAACAGGCAGAACTTGCACTGGAAAACCTCTTTTATTTCCTTGACCTTGTCGCATATTTTTATGCCGAAGATTATAAGCCACAAAAATGGGATTCACAGCTTCTGAAAACCAATACAGACACTGCTAAGCCTATGGATGATGCCATTGATGTTCAGAAACTCATTGCAGAAAATGCCACACTCAAGGAACAGCTGACTGCCAAGCGTGAACAGCAAGCCCAGACCTATGTACCTAAGCCCTTGGATATCTCCGAGTATCAAACGAGAAAAATCTATATTGATACCATGTTGCTTGATGCAGGATGGACTGAGCATAGGGACTGGATCAATGAATACGAACTCCCCGGTATGCCCAACAAAAGTGAGGTGGGTTATGCCGATTATGTGTTGTTTGGAAATGACGGCAAGCCTCTTGCAGTGATTGAAGCAAAGCGCACTTGTAAGGATGTTTCTGTTGGCAGACAGCAGGCAAAACTCTATGCTGATCTCCTTGAACAGAAATTTGGACGCAGACCTATTATTTTTCTGACAAATGGTTTTGATACCCGTATCTGGGATGATGCACACTATCCCGAACGAAAAATCAGCGGTATCTATTCAAAGCGCGATCTGGAAAAGGAATTCAATAAACTAACCATGCGTTCCGGGCTTTCCTATGTGCAGATCAATGATGCTATTTCAGGCAGATATTATCAGAAAGAGGCAATCAAGGCGGTATGTCGTGCCTTTGATCAGGAAAACCGTAGAAAAGCATTGCTCGTCATGGCCACGGGTTCAGGCAAAACCAGAACGGTCATTTCCATTGTGGATGTACTGCTTCGCCATGGCTGGGTAAAAAATGTGCTGTTCCTTGCAGACAGAAACAGTCTTGTTACACAGGCAAAGAGAGCGTTTGTAAATCTCCTTCCGAATCTGTCAGTGGTCAATCTTTGCGAGGACAAAGAAAACTATAACGCCCGTGGCGTTTTCTCGACCTATCAGACCATGATGAATGTCATTGACAGCGCACATGATGAGGACGGTAAAAAGCTCTATACTGTGGGACATTTTGATCTTATTATTTGCGATGAGGCACATCGCAGCATTTATAATAAATATAGGGATATCTTCCGCTATTTCGATTCTCATCTTGTTGGACTTACGGCAACACCGAGAGATGAAGTGGATAAGGATACATATGGTATCTTTGAGCTGGAAAAGGGTTATCCTACCTTTGGTTATGAGCTTGCACAGGCGGTGCAGGACGGATATCTTGTAGATTTTATTACCGTTGAAACCACACTGAAACTTATGGAAAACGGCATCGTATACGATGATCTGTCCGAGGAAGATAAAGAACAGTACGAGGAACAGTTCATCAATGAGAACGGTGAGATACCCGAAGCAATTGACAGTTCTCTTTTGAATGAGCGTATTTTCAATAAAGATACGATCCGAAAGGTGCTGCATATCCTGATGGATAAGGGCATCCGTATTGACTATGGCAGTAAAATCGGTAAAACGATCATCTTTGCCAAGAATAAACGTCATGCAGAAAGAATCTATGAGATTTTCGGCGAGGAATTCCCGAATCTGCAAAAGCATGGTTTTTGTCGTACTATCGACTATGAAACAAACTATGCCCAGAAGCTGATTGATGAATTCTCCGATCCGACGCAAATGCCACAGATTATGATTTCTGTGGATATGCTTGATACCGGCATTGATGTACCGGAGGTTGTAAATCTTGTGTTCTTTAAAAAGGTCATGAGTAAGGCAAAATTCTGGCAGATGATTGGCAGAGGAACAAGACTCTGCCCCGGACTTATTGATGGAGAGGATAAGAAGCAGTTCTATATTTTTGACTTCTGTGGGAATTTTGAGTTTTTCCGTATGAATGGTAAGGGGAAAGATGTACTCACCACCATTTCAGTACAACAGCGTATCTTCAATCTCAAGGTACAGATGATCTATAAAATGCAGGATATTGCATTTCAGACAGAGGAAATGACTGCATTCCGCAATACACTGATTGACGATACCCTTGCAAAAATCGCAGAACTCAACAGAGATAATTTTGCAGTCAAGCAGCATCTGAAATGGGTGGATCTGTATTCCAACCGTCATAGCTATGATGCACTGACTCCTCTGGACTTACAGCAGCTGACTGAAGAAGTGGCACCTTTGATTCAGCCATACGAGGATGAAATCAGTGCAGTACGTTTTGACGCACTCATGTATGCGATTGAGCTTGGATGTATTACAGGACAAAAATATACAAAGGGTATCAAAGAACTTTGCGGTAAATTACGAGCTGTGCAGACGGTGTCCACGATTCCGGAAGTCAAAGCACAAGTGGATTTTATCCATCAGATTCTACATACAAGCTATCTGGAAACAGCGAGTATTTCAGAATTCGAACTGATACGTCAGAAGTTGCGTGATCTAATGAAATATCTGCCAAGAGTTCCAAAGAAAACATGGGATACGGACTTTGATGATGATATTCTGGATATGCAGACAAATACGTCCGACCTTGAAAACGATGATCTGCAGAATTACAAGATGAAGGTGAATTATTATATTCGTCAGCATATGGAAGATACAGTAATCAAGAAGCTCCATACAAATCAGCCATTGAATCAGGATGATATTACGGCACTTGAAAATATTCTTTGGTCACAGCTTGGCACGGAAGAAGAATATCATAAGGAGTATCAGGATAAACCTTTGGGTGAATTAGTGCGTGAAATCGTAGGCTTGGATATGAATGCTGCGAAAGAAGCATTTGCGCAGTATCTTAATGACGTACAGTTGGATGATAGACAGATTTATTTTGTCAATCAGATTATTAACTATATCGTACAAAACGGTATGATGAAAGATTTTGCAGTATTGCAAGAATCACCGTTTACCGATAAAGGTGAACTGGGTGAAGTATTCACTGATATTACGATATGGGCAGGTATCATGCGAACAATCAAGCTGATCAATTCTAATGCAGGCGTAGCGGCATAAAGGAGTAAACAGATATGACTCCTTTATTCTTGTGTCCAATGAACTCTAACTTACTCCATGAACTATATTGAATTATCCAAAACAGTCTTTGGATCTGCTTAGAGTACATTATACCTTTTTAGAAACTGAGAGTGTAGGCGCGGAGAATTTGACGGTTACATATGTGCGGAAGGCTGCCTTGATAACCATCGACAAAGTTGGCTTTATGTCGTTGAATCCGCAGGAAACCAATCTGTGCGTTGGTTTCATTTCCGAGATGTCCGAAAAGACATCTGTGATTGTGACTTCCAACAAAGGCTTTGATGAATGGATCGACTTTATGGGTGATGCAACAATCATGCCTGCATTCTTGGACAGACTGATCCATCACTACGAGATCATTAACAGACCGGTGAGTCATACCGCCTCTCACACAGAAAATCCATCACGCACTGACCTTGTATACTTTGTGGCGAACGGCTTGTATATTTTCTGGCGAAAATTTGTATGTTTTACGTGACTTCTTACAGGTGGTAGAGTAAAGAACGCACAAAGGTGAAAATATGGAGAATATGACTGCGAAAAGTTACCAAATGATAAATCGTCACCCAGAACAGATACGGGATTTGGGAACAGTGGAATCCGCTTTGCATAGCATATCTATCGTAGAACAAATCTTGTGGAGAGATGCGTTTCGCAAGCTGATTCACAGCTCTGCACTCAGTGGTACCATGCCCCACACAAGGAAGTCTATTTGTACTATGTTTTCAGAATGTGGGTTTTTTCTACAGGCAGGTTCCTATGCCAAACGTTCTGTAAGTAGTATCATCCGAGAATGTGATGAGAGATTTCATGATGTGGAGCAGGTCATCGTCAATTTGATGGACTCACCAAATCACGGCAGATATATGCCGATTGTCCCTATAAAAGTCAACGGCATTTCACATTATGAGTTGCTATATCCCGTTGATTATAGAGAAAACATTGCTTATGAAGTATGGATTAGGTGGCGAGATCGACAGGATCACAGTATTGCACCGAGAAGGAAAGCGGGAAGGATTGCGGAAAAGAAAACAATGTCTGCACAGGATCATGAATCTCTTGTTGCTTTCAATGAAAACCCGACAGATAATATTGTTGGAGACTGTGCTGTGCGTGCGCTTGCTGGTGTATTGGAAATATCATGGGAAGAAGCTGCATGGAAGTTGGCAGCAGCAGGTGATTTTGTGTGCTCATGTATTAATCTTGTTACAAACATTGAGAAGTGCCTTGAAAAAGAAGGCTTTGAAAAGCACGGTCCAATCAAACGAGACGGGCGGATATTAACTGGTAAGGAATTCTGTGAGCTGATACAGGATATGTTTCAGGCGGGTACGAGATTATATGCATATTCCGGACATCACCACGCAGTTGCTATTCTTGTTTTTGATGGGCATTACAAAATTGTGGATACTTGGGACAGTACGGGAAAGCCTATTACAGGATATTGGGCAAAGTATCCGGAACGGCCACGAAGAAGCAAACAAATCCATGATTCTGAAAAACTTACAAAGCTAGAAGTAGGAATGAAAGTCGTACACAAGATTTATGGCATAGGCAAGGTGAGTGATATCGCAGGTGCAATAGCGACCATTTGTTTTGCTGATAATACCGAGAAAAAACTGGCGGTTGCGTGGATTATTGCCAATTGCAAGCCTGGTTGAGATGCAAGGGTTTTAAATTACAAGTGAATGTTCTGTGATTATGCCGATACTATTTAACTATCTGTCAAGAGAGCCGTAGCTACATCGGATGAAATAGGGAGAATCCGTATGGAAATAAGGAGGGTTGCCATATGATTGACATTCATAGCAAAGGAGCGTATCCGTCTGATGCACTCTCAAACTTCGCAGCATATGAGTTTATGGTTGACGGCATCCCGTGTGCATCCATGGAGGGATTCCTGCAAAGCTTGAAATTTATGCGGATATAGAAGCAAAAACAGGTATGCAGACTTGTCGGGAAAGAGGCAAAAAACGCACCCGGCAGACTGCGGAATCTGCGATGGAAACTGATACAGACACTGCACTGGAATGGAATGAAGTACAAGCGTGATTCAGCGGACTATCAGAAATTGATCGCCAGATCCTATGACGCACTATATGAAAATGTGGATTTCAGGACCACACTCGAAGCAACACAGAATGAGAAACTCTGCCATAGCATCGGCGGTCAGAATCCACGGAAGACAGTATTGACCGAAGCGGAATTTATCAAGCAGCTTTACAGATTGCGAAGCAAGCTGCACACGGAAGGAGCACAAGATGAAACCTGAAATGATTCTGTTCGACTATGGCGGAACACTGATATACGAACCAGACTTCTGTCTCCGCGCCGGCAACACAGCAATTTATCCGTATATCAGTGAAAATCCACACAATATCAGCTTGCAGGAATTCAGCGACTATCTGCTGAAGCTGTTTGATGAAATCAGAGCCTTGCGTGGGGAACTGATTGAGATCCACGAGCATACATTTTTGCGGTATGTGCTGGAGCATTTCGATATGAAACTTTCTGTTTCGATTGCAGAGGCGGAGTGGATTATGTGGAATGGCATTTCCAAGGGCTGCATGACACCAGATGCAGATAAGATGCTGGCTGCCTTACGAAAAAAGGGCATTCGTACATATGTATGCTAAAATAAAACTGAGCCACTAATGGCAGAAATGACAATAAAAAATTGAGTCACGAAAGAAAACCCTGTATAATGAGAAGTAACAGCTCATGGTACAGGAGGGAACAGGAGTGGCAATCGCAATGGAAATTTATGAAAAAATCCGTTATTATCAGGCACACACGGATTACAGTCAGCGGAAAGTGGCGGAATTGCTTGGCATCTCGCGAAATACTGTCAAGAAGTATTGGAAAGGTCAAGCAGTACCGTGGGAACGTAAGCCTGGCAGCGGCCGCAGAAATGACATCATAACAGCAGATGTCAAAGCGTTTATCGCTGCCTGCATGGAAGCCGACAGGAATGTACCAAGAAAGCAGCGCCATACTGCACATCGCATTTATGAACGGCTGGTCAGAGAGTTGGGCTTTGAGGGCTGCGAAGCTTCCGTTCGCCGGACAGTCGCTGAGATGCGCGGTACTCCGTGTGATGTGTTCGTGCCGCTTGCCTATGAACCGGCTGAAGCGCTCCAGATCGACTGGGGCGAAGTAACCGTTGTTCTTGCCGGTGTCAAACAAACGGTCCGGCTTTGGTGTATGTGTGAATGCAGCAGCGGAGATTGCTTTGTAACGGCATTCTACCGTCAGAATGAAGAAAGTTTTCTGGAAGGTATTGTCAAGGGCTTTGAATACTTCGGCGGTGTGCCACAGAAAATGATCTTTGACAATGCCCGGGTGGCGGTAAAGGAAGGCTTTGGACATCATGCCAAAGCGACAGACAAATACCTTGCGCTTTCAGCCCATTATGCATTCCGGCCCATATTCTGCAATCCTGCACAGGGTCATGAAAAGGACTTGTGGAAGGTCTTGTAGGACTGGTGCGCAGAAACTACTTTGTGCCGATGCTGCATATTGACTCCCTTGAAGAACTGAACACCGGTCTTCTTGAATATTGCAAGAACTACCGAAATCACAGAATTCCCGGCAAAAGCATGACGGTCGGCGAAATGGCAGAACTCTGTGCTGATCGATGGATTCCGCTGCCACCATACCGCTTTGATACATCGAATACAACACAAGTGCAGGTAGATGACTTCTCGCTGATTCGGTTTGATCACAACAAGTATTCCGTACCGTATCATTTCAGCGGCAAAACCGTCACCGTAAAAGGCAGCGGCAATCAGGTACGGATACTGTATCGCGGTGAGACAATTGCAGAATATGATCGGGATTACCGTCATAACCAAACGCATTATCGGTTGGAACACTACATCGGCCTGATTGAAAAAAGGCCAAGAAGCGTATATCATGCCGCACCGGTCAAGGAAACTGTTCCAAAAGAGTTTTTCAGCTTCCTGATGAAACTGCAGAGTCCGAAAGAAATCGTCAAAGCACTGCGGCTTTATCTGAAAGAAGGCGATGCACTGCTGCAATATCTACCTCATGTGAATACTTATGAAGCACTGTATGCCTGTACCTGCAAAGCAGCGATGCCGTCTGCATCCGTTTCATCGGAGATTCACATTCTGATGCCGAATCTGCAGCGATACGATGCCCTCTTGAGAGGGGGTGAAGCATTATGAACAGCGTGCCAAAAGAAATGATCCGACTTTATGCAAAGCCGCTTCGTCTGCCGACCTTCAACAGCTATGAGAAAATCATCCGGCAGCTTTCTACGGAAGATGGATATGAGCAATTCCTGATTCAACTGATGAAACAAGAGCTAGCTGAACGTTCACTCACCGGACAAAAACGACGAATCAAAGCAGCCAGGTTTCCTTCTCCCAAGACACTTGACGAATTTGATCTGACACGGTTGGAGAATGTGAGCGAGAGCACGGTCCGACAGCTGGCTTCCTGTGATTTCATTAAACAGCGGCAAAACATCGTGATGATCGGAAATCCCGGAAGCGGTAAGACGCATCTTTCAATTGCGCTCGGAATGAATGCTTGCGAAGCGGGATACCGTGTGCGATTCTATACTGCTGTCAATCTTGCGGCAGAGCTTGCAGAAGCAGTGCAAATGAACCGGCTTTCACGTTTTGAGAAGGCATTGAACAGGAATGAACTGCTGATCATCGACGAGCTGAGCTATCTGACTTTCAACAGATACCAGTCTGAGATGCTCTTCCAGATCACATCCGAGCGATCTGAGCGTTCCAGCGTGATCATCACAACCAACCTGGAGTTCTCAGAATGGACGCAGCTCTTTAATAACGAAATGATGCTTGCCGCGCTCATCGATAGGGTGACTTTCAGATCCTTTGTTCTCAACATGAACTGTTCATCTTCCTATCGCTTTGATGCGACCATCAATACCTAGTGGCTCAATATTTTTTTATCACTACTGGCTCATTTTTTTATTAGCGAGCTGGCTCAGATTTTTGTTGACAATGGCAGAGGCCGGATTACTGCCTGTGTTCTATGATGACAGAAGTGTATCGAGTTCTATTCATGAGAAGAATGACATGATGCAAAGTGATTTTTCGTATCTGAGGATCGGCAGTTGGCAGGAACTTGTCAATAAAATACAATGAGTGCTTATGGCGGTTGTGGTTATCCACAGCCGTTTTTTTTATTTGGGTAGGATGTTTCAGTACCAACTGTGTTTTAATATATTCGAACGAGGACGAAAAGCATCCACTTCCTCGTTGAGATGTGGAATGTGAAAAAATAATCACATCGGAACATCAGATGTGTATGGGTGTATAACAAGTATATAGAACACTGGAAGGAGGTGAACACTATGTTCTATAATAAAAGAATTCCCCGTTTTTTCAAACTCCCTTCAGCAATTACAGACTGTTTTTGTCGTAGCAAGGGCGCTGCGGAAGCGAAAATCCCCAGACTTGCTTTTTTACAAGAGTTTCGCAAGTTGGCCTTGGCGAAGAAAACCACGCATGTCTATGCTGATACATGTACTTTGCTTCACGATTCCGGATTGGAGTTGCTGGATGCAGCAGACATGGTTTTCTCGGCAACGCCTAATCAGCATTTGCTGATTCTGACATCAGTGCTTTACGAACTTCAAAATGTTGGCCAAAAGAATCCGTCAAAAATCGGCCGCTGTACAATGGTTATTGACAAGCTGAAATACATGAACCTAAACGGCTCGGTCAAGTTCATCACAAGCAGCAGCCCGGACTTCAGCGATGCAGGTTTTATATCGCAGTTTATCACAGAAACACAATCCTATGAAGTGGTACTGCTGACACAAGATAAAAGCCTTGCTCAAAAGGCTACACATCTGCCATCTTTTCTGGACGGCTGTATTATTTGCACACACTCGATTCGTGTGTTCCGCTTAACTACGGACGGCAACCTGGTGCCGTTTGTATACAATGAAAATCAAAGAGAGGTCGATTATCATGAAAAACTCAATGTTCATCAGCCCGCTTTCCACAGCTTCCACGAAGACCGCGCACCAGCGCCCTACAATCGGGAAAAATACCATGCCGGAGTTTACAGCTCCTACCCGAAATTTCACGCCTCGTCGTTCACTCCTGCTAAATACCCAAGACGTTCTGGCGGCTAAGCAGCTGCTCATTCAGCGTGATCCCGTGACCGGTTATCTCCGTTCCAAGGACGGCCGCAAGAATGATTTGAATACTCCGTTGGCTGTGAGTCTTGGAATGAATTATGCCTACTACGAGTCCATGCATGCACGTCTCAGACAAATTGCAGCAACCGACCTTGCATCGGGTTTGATTCAATACAACGATGTTGGTTTGCCCAAAAAAGTGCTCTGTGAGCAGGTAGACATGCTGTGTCAGGCAGGCGTTATCAACCGTTATGCAGCATACGCAACCGGACTGTTCGTCGAATTGAACAAGGATGCACATAGCTTCATTATCAAAGGGTTTGCACAGTTGCACCTGATAGACCATATCAAACAGCACAAGCATCCCGATGAATTGTTCTATGACGTTCATCTCGGTGAAACCCGCGGTGCTCCGGATACATATGTCATTGATGTGATGCATCGAGAAGGCTCAAGTGTGAAATTCACCTTAATCGCTCTCAATCAGCATCTCGATAAAATGCCCCAGCAGATCGACCGCCTTGTGCGGATCGCAAATCGCTTGCGTTCTTCGGTAACGATCGTCGTAAGCCCTAGTATTGACGTACAGGCGTTCTCTATTCGCTTTAACAACATGATCGATTCCAGAACAAGCGCGGTCAGCGTTGTGCCCTTTACCCGTCTTGCACTCCTTCCGTAATTCAATAGATGCAGCCCGTTCAAGTTGGGCGGGCTGCACTTTCTTAAATCAGGACACTATTTACGACATCCTGTATCTTATCATAATAATCGAAAGGAGGAGGGCGGAATGAAAACCATTCTTGTAATTGCTGTGATTGTTATCCTCACCTGCCTGATTTTTGGTGACGAAATCCGCAAGATCGTGCATAGGATGCTGAACAGTGGTAAAACAGATCGAATTCGGAAAGCAGATCTGAAGAAACCTACAAGGCCCACAGATCCATATGAAACCGATCCGACCAAGTTCGGTAAGTACAACAAACCGCGCCGATAAGCGCAGAAAGGGTTTACCATGAATGAAAAACTTCTTTCACACATTGAGTGTGTAATTGCTGACAACAACTGTCTTCAGGATATTATGAGTCTTCACCTTCCTGATAGCAAGATTACCTGTGACCCCAGCGATATTCAGGAGGCTCTGAACACGGTTCTGACATGGCAGAAGCAGAAGAGAGTCCTCGTTGTAACATCGTCCAGCGCATTTTGCAATCTTCTTCTTGCAATGAACCAGACGCTTCCGAAACATAAACTCGCTGTCTTGTGCAACGGCGTGCTTTATGATGAGGAGACTATGACAGAGATTGAACGTGAGGAAAAAATGCTGCACACTGTCTCAGGGACGGAACACCTTCCGGTTAGACAGTTGTCGGACGTGTTGTTCGTTGATGAAAATGGCCATCTTCTCCTGCGTGGGTTTGAGGAGGACAAGAATCAGTTGTATGCATCCGATGGAACAGTGTGGGGATGTTCGCTTAATCCGTCCATGTATACTGCCGACCGTTTGATTGGTGAGTTAATGAATCATCTTGAGAATCTCGATCTGAAAACTAAGGCTTGCGTCTGCAAACAGGCACTCGATATGTTCGAGAGTGGCAGACTTCCGGCAGCCGAGAATCTTCTTGTCTTTAAGAACGATGAGAGAGTTGAACTCTTGAGCATTGGTAGACCCATCAAGTACGACTTCAAGTCGTTCGCTGCTTTCTTGTACACAATTTACTTTTCACACAACCCTAATTCATACAAGGATAAGCTGGAGATGCTCGTTAACGATCGCCTTGCACATCCTGACTACCCAGCTTATATGTTCGAGGACTTTACTGCATTCTTCTCTCGGACAATTCTCCCTAGCATGAATTGTCCATTGCCCGGCAAGGATTTACTCCGCAATACAATTGAGCGCATTCTTATTACTGAAACGGAGGAATTTTGAGATGATGAAATTCAATTCTATTTACCATTCCATTCCGGGGCGGCGTCATCTTTCTATGGGGAAAGAAAACGAGGATTTTGTGAATGTATACGAAAGTGATACTGTTGTCATACTCGCCATAGCTGACGGTTGCTCCGAGTCCTCCTGTGCTTCTTCTGCTTCCAAAGCCACGGTTGCGGCGGCGATCGAACTCGCTGTCAATGGTGACATTTGGGAGATGAAGCAGAAGGCGATCCGTGATGAGTTCCTTCGTGTTTTGGATAAGCATTACCTTAATTGCCCCTATCCTTATGAAGATCTTGCCGCAACAACGGCTCTGATTGTTATCAATAAGGTGAATAACCGCTTCCTTGCGATTTCAATTGGAGATTGCAGTTGTGTCATTCTGAGCAAGTCTCTGGAGCCGGCTCTCTTGCTGCAACCTCTAAATCTTATGAGACAGAGAGATAGAACTGTATTCGCTAACTCTTCGCTTGCTTCCAGAAGCATGAGGATGGAGGCTGGAGTACTGGATGATGTTGGCGGATTTGTGCTCATCACCGATGGCGCAGATGCTCTTCTTGAACAGGAATGCATCCCAGACATTCAGCAACTTACTTCCTTGGTGGTGCTTTCGCCAAAGCAGGCGCAGGCAGGGCTTCAGACATACATCAACAAATTGGCAGATCAGACATCAGATGATATTACTATTGCTATTACCATGCGTTCTGATGACCCCGATATTATCCGGATTGCAGGAGCAACTTACGCATCTGAACTTGTTCTGGGAGAAGATCAGGATACACCGATTGAAGTCGAGTATGCGACTGCGATTGATGACTCAGGCGATGCTGGGACACCTGCACTCCTTAGATTTCTTGAAACCCCGCGCACTGCTGAAGAGCTTCTTCTTTCTGGGTATATTGATAAAGAGGTCGAAATTCTTACCTTCCTCACTCCGCTTCTCAGAAATGGGCTCATCACCTACGAGGATCATCGCTTCATTGCAACGAAGGGAGGTTAATGATATGCCTAACCATCAGGTTGTCTTGAAAAAAGTGTATCCATCGCCGGAGCGCCTTTGTGCGCTCCTTCCCACAGGAGATGCACGTTATCGCATGGATTTGACGCAATACGGCGTGTCATGCATGGGGTATATCGGGTCGGGGCTCATGGCAACGGTGTACAGAGTCCGAAAAAACGGAAAGGACTACGCTTGTAAGGTGACGAGCTTACGATATACAAATGACGGTGCGCCTTCTGCTGCCAATATTGCAGAGCGTACTTTACAGGAAATCAAACTGACAAAAACACTTATGCGTGACGGCGTGCATGGGATCATGCCGTTGAAAGAGTATCTACCGAGCGAGAGTACGATCCGAGAATATATAAATAAGGCAAGGCGCACACCCAAAGCACTGATCCCGTCAGGTTGGATGATTCTGGAGTTGATGCCACTGGGTCTTCCATATTCATCGTTTATGGAGTATCTGTTCAAATCCGGCCAAAGACTGACGGAAGCAGAGTGGGCTGCACTCATGCTCGATTTGATCCAGCCAGTTCAGTTTATGCATAAAAGCGGTATCATCCACAGAGATCTCAAGCCTGGAAACATTATGCTTATTCTACTTGATAATGGGCAGGTCAGAGCGGCAGTTGCTGACTTCAACGTCTCGAAGGCATTTTCTGGCGAAAGAGACTACGATTATACGAAGGTAGGCTCCGATAAGTACGCGCATCCGAGAATCATGACACAGGAAACTAGGTTAGGCGTTCGCAGATGTGATGCTGAAAATGCTGACCTGTATGCCATCGGGCAGATCGGGTACCAACTCTTAAATGCAGGTCAAACCGCTCCATGTCGAGGAAATATCCCTGCGCCACGGAATTCTCCTTCTTCAAGGGTTACTGATCTTCTCCGTTCCATGCTGCGTAGTAATATTCAGTCTATTCCTAGCTGTGAACGGATTATTAATACGCTTCGGGAAATGGTAAATAACGTCTACAACAAGCCTGTGCGGGAGTACCACGCGCCCGCAGTGCCAAAGCAACATTCCCCGAAGCAGCGATATCAGCACCCGAAAAGAAAAGCAGGTCATTGGAATGGTCAGAACAAGTGGCAAAAGCGAAGGAGGAATTATACCTCTCCAGCATTAGGCCAAATGATATCTATAACAGATCTCTTTGAAGAGCCGCTATTTCAGTTTCAGAAAATCAAGTTCTGATATGCTGTCTCTCCTCAGCCCTGCCATGTGTAGGGCTGTTTTTTATAATCAGATACGATCTCGGTATGCTAGGTCTGATATAAATAATATAAGGTCAGGTGCAGAAGGAGGTGAACATCATGAAAAAGCTGATCTTTTTTGTAATCGCTGTAGCTCTGGCACTTTATGGTCTCTGCTACATCGATACGAATGGCACGGACGAGCTGCCGACAATCGAGGAGTACAAGGAATACGTCATGGACAAAAAGGATAAGGCCATTGAGACTTATTACACGGTAAAAGAATGGTTGACAGAAAGCGAATTTTTCAAATAAAGGAATGGCAGGGTGCTTCTGTACTCTGCTCAAACAGAAGGAGGATTTTTATGAGTGAACACAAGCTGGTGATGCTTTGCATCATCTTCGGACTTTCCATTCTCTTTTTCTTCCTTGCGTTCTGCCGCAAGAAGAAGGATAAGGTGGATTGGAGCAAAATTCAGCTGAATGACGGTAAGGACAGAGCCTATGCGCTTCCGAGTGATGATGTTTCTTCTTTACAAAGTGTCAAAAGAACTATTATCTACAACAAGCGAGCTTCTCAGAGAGTCGCATTATCAGAAGAATGGGTCAATTCACTGGACAGACTTGTGAGGGCTGCATATACAATCTACCGGAATGCGGATTCACCACAGTACGCTCCGAGCTCTTCAACCTACCAATATTTCAAAATGCTCTATTATAGATCTGTGAAGGCTGGAAAGATGCTGGAGACCGCAGAAAACACAGTAGGAGAAAAGGTGCTTGCTCTGCATCGCATCCGCTTCGATTCAATCAGCTCTGAAGAACGTAAGCAGATTATGGTGCTTCAAAAGGAGTTGCCTAAGCTTCAATCACTTCTGTGCAAAGAGAAGCACCGTGTCTGGAACAACACCCACAAACTGAAGTATCATTTTATCAAGCACTGCGGCAGTCAGGGCAATTCGTGGTATTGGCACAACTTCTGGCATCGTAAGCATAAGTACGGCAAGTATCATATGCTGGGCAGAGAGCGTTAAGTCCTTTGCCTAGCAGAAAGGAGAAATATTATGAAATACAAAACCACCACGGTATACTCGTTCACATTGTGCTGTGTGGCTCTTCTTTTCGCATTGCACCCTATGCTCACCAGCACATATGCAAGCGTTCCGCACAGTATGGTGCACTTTGGCGCAACGGTTGTTCCAATGTTTCTCATGCTTGCGTTGGCATCAAAGTATGCAGAATCAACATTCACACTTCATATCCTTACGCTTGCATCTATTCTGACGATCGGGAATGCTGCAACATTGCCCCTCTTACAGTATACAAGCGCTTTTGACCATGCAACGGAATACGCAAAAAGCATTAGTGAAAACCAGGCGATTACGATTCTCATGATTCCGGTTGCTTGGTGTGTAGTTGCAACGCTGATTTGGATAAGCAGACAGAAGCCACTGATTCAGAATATTACCTACGCAACGACAGTTATTACTTCTTTCATTTACAGCATACTGATCGTTCTTCTGACAGATAGATCAGCCAATACGACACTGATTCACGTTGGGGGAGTGAACTTACAAGCTGCAATTCCAGCATTGATGCTTTCGATTATCCTGCTCTGTATTATCACCCAATTATCCAGCAAGGTTTGGATAGGGGTGATGTTCGTTTCTCTTGCAATGCTAAATGCAGCGCTCGTCATCAGAGGTGAGACGGGAATCCCTTTAATCTTCTTTTCGGCGGCTATACTCTATTATTACCTTTTACAGCCTCGCAGAACAAAATGGTTGAATATTGGCATTCCGCTGGCTGCGGGATTAGGGTATACTGTTGTAATGGTTCTTCATTGGATACATGACAGTTTGCCAGCAAATACACTGCTGTATTCACTCGCCGATAAGATAGAAACCCGTATTTTCGCAGAGTCAGTTGATCAAGTCAATGCGGCTGTTCGCAGCTTACAGTCTGGCGGGTGGTTTGGTTCGGAGGGTTACAATGTATATCTCATGGAAGGAAGCAGCGATTTGGCTATGGTATCGATCCTGCATTACTGTGGGGTAGCATTTCTGTTTGTTATCTTCGCTGCGGCGATTCCTATGTTTTTCACAGGGGCTTTACATATAACACATCATAAGATGCGAAGCGACAATGCCATCTGCGGTATTTGCTTTTCTGTTTTCTTCATCATGTTCTGGTATAACCTTCTTATGGGTATCGGTCTTACTCCTATTCTTGGATCTCAAATGCCGTTTACAGGAGCCAGTATCACCTATTCTATCCTATCTGGTTTCCTCCTGGGTTCAATCTGTTATCCACAAAATGTAATCAAATCTGTTGTTTTCCAAATGAAAGGAGACGATTTTCAATGCGGAATGCGAAAAGAAATAGTTTGAGAGTTTTATATGCTTCGGTAGCACTTTCTCTGCTTATCCTGTTCCACACCATTCGACTGATAGTATTGACAAATGTAGCAGATGCCACACCGCTTGAACAAATTGTGGGGGATTCTGATTATGCTATCGGTAATGATTATGGAATGATTTATTCAATCGATGGAAAAGAATTAGCCGGTTTTTATACCGAGTCTAATCCTTTGTACGTCTCCAATAATGGTTATTCTAGTATTATTGGAAGCGAAGCAGGCGGCATGATCTATCGGTGCAAACCTATTCTTCTTGCTAACAATGCACAGATTAACCGTTCACAGCGACAAGGAAATAATATCATCACAACGCTCCATCCCGTCGGTCAGGAAACAGCAGTGCAGATGCTTTCTGATTATGATGTTGAGCATATTGAAGCAACTATTACTGTTGTGCTTCGGGATGGGGCGGTGCTCGTTGCAGCCGGTAACAATAGCTACGATGAATCCTCGTTTTCCAGTATGATAGTCCCTAAGGACCTGTATGTTGATTATTCTGCATCGGCGAAGGAGAAAGGCAGTTGTTTTAAACCTGTCACATACAGGATGCTGCTTCAAAATATTGAATGCCTACCGGCAAATCTTGACATTACGAGCGATTGCTTCGAGGATATTGGTTATATCAAAATTAACGGCGAGACCATTCACAATTGGGATTGGAGATATCCAAGCTGCTACGAAAGTAATGACGACGGCGTATATACCAGATATTGTGACTTGTCGGAACTTCTACAAAGGTCATCCAATACGGCGCCTTTACGATGCATTAAGGCCATCGGGTTCAAAGATTCTTTTGAGCAGATGAAGCAGATGTACGGGATAGATCTTCCTTTGATTACCGAGATCAATTCTATAGCAGGGGTTTCACTTTCCTCGGAGAGACTCCCGTGGCTGTTCTTTGGACAGGATGCGTGCCTGTCACCGGTTCGTATGTGTCAGCTATATACCCATGTTGTTTCAGGCAAATTTTACAGTCCTTTTTACATCGCAGCGATTACGCAACCGGATGGGAGTGTAATCTACACAGCTTCACCCGCTGAGAAAACTGAATATCATTTGGATGTGGATGTTGAGAAGGATATTCTAAACAACGCTCTGGAGGATACCTTTGAATCATATCTTACCAATGGTTTGCGCGCGAAATATCCAAACGAACTTCTGACATCGAGAAGATTGCTTGCAAAATCTGGTACAGCGGAGAATGCGGATAAAACCGAGAATAGAACGATTATGCTCACCTTGCTCAATGAAAATCGTTCTGACGTTGTGTGTTCGGCTTGCATTTCAGTAAACCATGTACCCGAGGGCAGTATAAGTAACGAATCGCTGATTGACAAACTGTTGCAGGTTATGTATACAATAGAGATTCTGTAAGAAAGGAGGGACAAGCGTGAGAAAATACTTGAAGGGCGCACTGTTCATTTTGCTCATTGTTATTGCGTTCTTACATGCAGCGGACTTCTTGGACCAGGAACAAGAACACACAGACACATATTATTATCCGGATAAAGGGAATTACATGTACTATTATTCAACACCGGAGACATCCACACAGGACCAGTCGAAAGAAGGCATCTATTTTTACGATTGATCATTTAGAGGCATGCAAGGCTCGCAGTTTTATGAATTGCGAGCCTTAGCTTTTGGCTCAAAAACAGAGCAAAACAACCAAAATCTATTGACGGTCATCAACTTTTATGTTATAATACGACTGTGGTGTTTTGATCGTTAGGGGATTAAAATGAATTTTTGCAATCTAAAGGAGTGTGCTTATGTTTACAGAACAATATGTGTTGAAAGAAAAAGATATGGATGCGATCAATGCTTGTGTCACACGACCAAATTCGGTATGGGAGGGGATCAAGAGCATCATAACTGCGGAGAAATATACTTGGTATTTGGAGTCTTTGGCGGAAGTCAAAATCATGCCGAATATCGAGCAGAGAAAAGCCAAGTGGGATGCCATGAATGCGGCCGAGCGAGCTGAATATATGAAGTCAGAAGACTACGACGAGGATTTGAAGAAAGTGCTTCAGCAAGTTGCCACAGTGTTAGGCGCTGTTGATCCGAAAAACGATGATTTCAAACTCGGCACCAAAATCCCCAGTTGGTTAAAGGCGAAAACGATGCAACGGAAAACAGCTTTCAAGGCGGCTGTAGCATTCAGGTTCACAAAAGATGAAACAAGAGAATTGCTGTATACTGTTCTTGAGGATGAGAAACAACTGGATTTCAACCCGCGAATGGTAGACGAAATGCTGTATGCATATGCGATTCTTCACAAGATATCTTTGGTTTCTGTGCAGAAATTAATCGAATCAGCGGAAATACAGTATTTGATAAACGTCTTTGGCACTAAGTATCGGGCATGCTTTGAGCAGTTGATTAGCCACTCTGACGCCGATTATAAGGTGTTTGATGCGGCAAATATAACTGAAACGGCCTTCCGGCTTGCTGCTATTATTGAAGGAAAGCAAGATGAGCTGGCGAGATTGGCAGATAGTATGGTTGAAGACGATTCTAATGATGAATCTGAAGATGATGCCGAATCGGGAAGACGCGAGAAACTTGTACCAGATACTTCAGTTGCCCTTCTATGTTATGATTATGCGAATGATTGCGAAAGATATACAGAGCCTCAGAACAAATATCAATATGCACAGAGGACTCCGGAACAACTTCGCGGAATGTTTGAGAATGCGCAGCAATACTTAAATACAGCTTTAGAGCTAGTAGAACTGGAGACAAAGCGTAAGCTGTATTGCTCTATGCAAGATTTCCTGAATAAGGCCATGGAATATACAGCCAGTCTGCCGTCTGAGAAAAGGTTGTCACCAATTGATTACCTGCCCCTACTTTCGGAAACAGGTTTGGGTAAATTCCCAAAGGGCGATTTCAACGAAATGATAAAGCACATATTGCTTGATCATTTTCGCCAAGAGACTGAAGCACGTCAAGAGGAACAACGTAGAGTTGGCGAGTATCACCCTTATGTTCTCCCTCGATTTTTTGCAGAGCATGCCGCTTATTATTGCTTTTTCTTTTCTACGTTGATGACAGCGGTGCGTGATTTGCGTGCAGTTACCCAGAGACGCTGTCCTGAACTCTGGCAGATTTATATCAGAATGAATGAGATTCTGTTCCATGCGTTCTTCGGTGAGGACGCTCTCGGCGCAAAGGAATGGAAGTATGAGCAACATCTGGATGCGAAATATGATGGGGAAGAGACATATACACTACAGCAGTTGAGGAATATGCTTGATAGTATTTCAGAAAAGACGGCAGAGGATTTTTTGAAAGTACTGATGCGCAGTTATCATATTTATGAGAATTATCATGGGAACATCAGTCGGGCGAAAGAAGACTTTATCGGTTCGCTTGAAGATGAGAAGCGAGTTATCAGGCGTATGGGAAGCAAGGAAGACGATCTGAAAGACGGTATTGTTCCTTTGTTCAGAATTTCTAATGCGGGCGAAGTGGCGTCTAATATACATTCGCCATTTCATAGTTTTTATAGCTCGGCTATGTTTAATCAGCAGTACATCGAAAAGTCTAAGCCATATACACGCAACGATATTGTGAAACTGGCTTTTTGGGATTTTGTTGGCACCCTAGATGATTATGATCGATTCGATCCTGAATTGCGAATCGATCAATTCTACGATTTCTTTAAGAACATAGCTGATGAGTTGTGCTGTGCACCTATCAACGAATGCAACTCACTTGATCGATTTCTGTTGCTTTGCTTCAAATATCAGTACCCGCTGCAATTCTTAGAGGCTGCGCTTGCTTACAACGACAGTATTTTTTAATTTATCATAAATCTTCGCCTTCTTGTAGTGTATTGTAAATACAAGGAGGCGAAGTTATACTATGATCTTTGAGGTTGAATGTGAAAGCAGGGTTGGACAGAAATCCAAAAAATATACTTGCGATAATCAGGATGCTTTTTCGTTTAAAACGAATGACCGGTGGTGCTGCCTTTGCGTGGCTGATGGAGCAGGCAGCAAGAAGCACTCTTCGTTGGGCGCGCAATGGCTGACTCACGATGTTTCTGAGTACTTGATTGAAAACGCGTGCGCGCTAATCAACAACGATGAGGTTCAGATCCGAGAGAAGGTTGTATCTTGTATTCAGCACTCGCTGGACAAAACGGTCGCAATTCGTGGTGTCAATTATTCGGATCTTTCTTCTACCTTGATCTGCATTCTCACTGATGGAGAAAAATGCGTATTGCTGCACATAGGCGACGGAGTGATTTTGACTGAACGCACAGGTGCTCTGAATGTTTTATCGTTCCCTAGGAATGGTGTAAGCAAGCAATCAACGGCTTTGACAACAATGGATACCCTCGAAACTCATTTGCGAATTCGGAAAGAGTTGTGTGAGGATATGGATATTATTTGGGTAATGACGGATGGCGCAATGTACGAAGTGTTTCAGGAAAACTATGGATTGAATGGTGAAAAATTGACCATGCCAATGATTCGTGCCAAACTAGCGGCCGGACATTCCGATGATGCAACCTATGGATATATTCAATGGAGGAATGAAGATGAGTAAACTGAAAAAAGAAGCATTCGAGAGAATCAGCCTTTGCATTCAGGAAACAATTGAGCTGAATCCTGTAAATGATGACGGCGCAAGCCGTACATTCCGTATTCTCGAAGAGCTCGGAAGTGGTGGAACCGCTATTGCATATAAGGTTGAGTATGACGGTGCAGATAATAACCGATATCTTTATGTGCTTAAGGAGGTTTATCCATGCCCCACAAGTAATAATCCGGCTATTGCAAGGCGTGTTAATACATTGCAGATAGACGAGTATGACGCAGCAGTGTCGCCGGAGAATTGCTATGCAGTTTACAGAAAACGATTTGAAGAAGCATATCGTGTTCAAAACGAAATGGCTACCGGTGAAAATGCAGTGGCGTCCATGACTACTTCTTTGCCGATTGGGCTGTATGAAGATCGTGCATCAAGCCGAAAGGGCGATTATGCACTTTACGGACTGTTCCAGTATTCGGTTGGTCATACGCTCAAAACGCATAAAGAGGAGTCTCTTCTTGAACTGATTGACATCCAGCGACAAATAGCAGAGGTCGTAAAAACATATCATGATCAAGGATACTTGTGGTTGGATATCAAAGAGGCTAACGTTAATGTAGTAGGTGCTGGTTCTGTGCAATCCGTCAGTATGTTTGATTTCGGCAGTCTGATTTCAAGAGATAAATTGATACAGTATAAAGCAGGAACAGACCCTGATTTTGTCTTGTCCTTTTCTCCTACTTCATCCGACTTGCTGTTGCCTCAAGAAATGCAATCTTTATTAGAACTGTCTCGTGAGTCAGAATTTGGGTTTGTTGATGTTCATGCTGCGGGAAGAAAAGTCAATCTTCTTGGAAACTACGGAGTTCAGGCAGACATCTTCCTCCTTGGCTCTATGCTGTTTAAGCGACTGATGGGGAAAGTACCGACGGTGCAGGATTGTGAGCAGCTTCAGGACGGAACCTTTGATATGACACGCTTTGAAATGCTGCGAGGTTATTCAGAAGGGGTTTCAGCAAAAATCAAAGCGATTCTGGCCAATTGCTTATTTTATGAGAAAAGGGAGAATAGATATCTCTCAGTTTCTGCTTATATGATCGACTTAAAGGAACTGTATCTCGATTTATGCACTCACGAGGGATTGTCCATTATTCAAGGCAATGCAAGAAGATATGTTACCCTTTGCTGCAATCGATATCTGAATACCATTCTTACGGGTGATGCAGACGGAAAATTCAAACACCTGAAGCAATTGCAGGGCCGTTTTGAAAGCCGTGTGACGCTGCGATCTGACAGAAGCAATAAGGATGTACTTCCTTCTGCAGCAATTAACAATGCTTCCCCTACAGAAGGTGGCGAAAATCGTCTTGTTTTTCTGTATGGTGACGGTGGCATGGGGAAAAGTACTGCTCTCTATGACTACATGCGTGAAGCTGCATCTGTAACAACCATATATATTGAGTTGAGCCAATACAGATCTAATCGCGATAAGACTTTCATTTTCGAAAGAATATTTGAGACGATCTGCCACAAGTTTGTTGATGCCGTCGGCTTCATAAAAGAAGAAGCGCTTTCCAGAGTTGAAGATATCTTGTTGAAGAGCTTAAGCGAGCTGGATGCAAATGACCCCCGACCTCAGTATGTCTTACTGCTTGATGGTTATAATGAAATATCCAAAGAAGACCGCGGAGGCTTTGACGGAGAGATGCGCGCGATTATTGATGCATGGAAGAACTGTCGTATTGTCATCACAGGCAGAAATATTCCTGCTGATGATAAAGGCGAAAAAATTCCTCTGTATGATCGTTTCAGTTGCTTTGAGTATGTTGGTATATCTGAGCAGGAACGAAGCGCTCTGATTGCAGCAAAATATCCGGAAAGCGTAGAAAGAATTCGTCGCGACGAACGGCTCTGGGACGTTCTGCGAATCCCTATGTTTATGGGAATGTTTATTCAATTTGAGCTTGACCAAGCCGTGTCCGTTCATACCAGAGGCGAAATATTGGAGCAGTTTGTCATGAAAAAAGAAATGGATGCTGCAGCACAAATCGCAGACAGGCAGACAGGCAATGCCCAAAATGCATCCTTACGGTTGTTCCTCGTACAGTATGGTTTGCCAATTATAGCAAGTGAAATGGATCAGCAGCGCTCGTTCAGTGTCAAAGTGCTTCGAATAGCAATCGGTATGAACCGTGCGTGGAAAGTATATGACAAGGAGGCCGGATTGATGGTCGGCCTCGTGCTTGGTATTGATGTTCCGGATAAACCAAGTAATGCTAACGCGAAAACTATTCATATACTGAATGTCGAAGCAGGGTACTGCTATAAAACGCTTGATGGAGAATATGGTTTTATCCACCAGTATTTTCGTGACTACTTTGCAGCGAAGCATATCCAGAACATCCTGAATGCAGCAAAAGCGCTTGGGCAGAATGGATTATCTCGGGCTGAGCAACTTCAATTCACGAAGGATAACGGCCTCGAATACACCTGGTCTGACGATGTTTGTATTCTGTTGGGTGAGATAATAGGAGATTATAAAAATGAGCCTGGATACACAGAAGAATGAATTGCATTACTATGTCGATCTGCTGCGTGAAAAAGAGTGGAATGAAACCGGCGGAGCGTTGCATAATGTAATCCGAACCATGAGAATATCCCGCCATGATAAGGTTTGTGGCGAAGATTTTTCACACCTAGATTTTGGCAATATTCCATTGAACGGCATTCATGTTTCATTGGATGGGGAGTATCCCTGTGATTTTACCGGCTGCACTCTGAATGAGTGGAATTTCATGAGTGGTCACGCGGATTCGGTAAGTTCAGTTGCATGGTCTCCCGATGGAAAATATGTACTTACAGGAAGCGATGACACCACGGCGATATTGTGGGATGCAAACACCGGTTTGAT
>JAZOCU010000062.1:0-21843 GCA_045596625.1 Oscillospiraceae bacterium
CGGATGCAAGGGTAGACAGATTGCCCGCATAGGTCAGCTTATCCAGACAGATGATCCGATCCTCCGGATGCTCTTTCAGCATATGAAATACAAAGTTTGAGCCTATGAATCCGGCTCCTCCCGTTACGATATAAGTCATGATTCTTTCTCCTCAGATCACAAATTTGTCTTCTGCAACTAATCGCAGATGCTCACCATAAGGCGATTTACCATACATTGCAGCAGTATCCAACAGCTGCTGCTGCGTAATCCATTTTTCATAGTAAGCAATCTCCTCCGGAGCAGAAATGACAACACCTTGTCGGTTCTGAACCGTCTGAACAAAAGTAGATGCTTCCATCAAGCTATCCATGGTTCCGGTATCGAGCCACGCAAATCCGCGTCCAAGAAGCTGTGCTTTCAGATTGCCTTGCTCAAGATAAAGACGATTGAGATCGGTGATCTCCAACTCGCCTCTGGCAGAAGGTTTCACTTGATTTGCCATTGCACTAACGCCAGATGGATAGAAATACAAACCGGTAATCGCATAATTTGATTTCGGATTCTGCGGCTTTTCTTCAACAGAAACAACATTCTTTTTCTCATCAAATTCTACAATGCCAAAACGCTCTGGATCACGAACATAATAGCCAAAAATGGTTGCCTGACCTGCTTCAGCATTACGTACAGCTTCACGAAGATTTCGACGGAACCAGCCGCCATAAAAGATATTATCGCCAAGTACCATTGCACAGGCATCATTACCGATAAATTCCTCACCGATCAGAAATGCCTGTGCCAGTCCATCGGGACTGGGCTGCACAGCATAGGAAAGACGAATACCCATGCTGCTGCCATCACCAAGCAAAGCTTCAAAACGAGGTGTATCCGTGGGCGTGGAAATGATCAGAATATCACGGATACCAGCCAGCATCAAAGTCGATAACGGATAAAAAATCATCGGCTTATCATAAACAGGCAAAAGCTGCTTCGATGTAACCTTGGTTAACGGATACAACCGGGTGCCGGAACCGCCGGCAAGAATAATTCCTTTCATTTCATACCCTCCCTTATTTTACGAAATCCAAAAATTCCTGATAATCACGAATATAATCTTCGGTTGAATAATAATCCGATGCAGCAACACATAAAACAGAATCCTTCTGCATCCAGAGCATTTCACGCCAGATTGGTCGATCGATCACAACACCAACCGAAGGATCAGAAAGTGTGATTTCTTCACGCACAACACCGTCATCTAAAATCAATTGGATTTTGCCATAGGGACAAAATAACAGCTGTTTCAGATCCTTGTGTGCATGGAACCCACGCCGTACACCCTCCGGCACCTTGGAAATATAATAAATCCGCTTAATATCAAAGGGAATATCATGATTTGCTTCAAAGAAAGAAAGTTCCCCGGCATTTACAGTCGGTATGGTCTTGATCCCGACTACCTTACAACCGGCAACAGTTCCTTTGCAAACCGCTTCATTCATATAATCATCGCCATTGAGTACCGAATACCATTTCAAGTCCTCGACACCTTCATAACGCTGCAGGATCTCCGGAGAAATATCTACGATCTCACGGAATCCATGCTTGGTATAAAATCGGTCGGCACGTGCATTCTTTCGTGATACACACCAATATACACAATTCAGTCCGAGTTCTTCAAACGCGATACGAATGATCTCAGCCATACCATACCACGAATATCCTCTGCCCATAGAAGCAGAACGCACCGTGATGGCAAACTCGGCATTGCTGTTTTCACGATCAATATGCTTTAAACTTACAGTACCCATATATTCATCCAGATCTGATACAATTGCCATATGCAGATCTGTGGAAGCATCCTGGCTCGCTGCAATAAATGCTTCGGCATCTGCCAGCGTTTTGGATGCAAAATCAGCATGAAGATCATGCGTAACAGAGGAGTCATGCATCCATTCCAGCATCAGAGGGGCATCCTTCAATTGCAGTTTTCGTAAATTCATAATTCTACTCCACTCACTCAAATCGATTTAATGTATCAATAATATAAGTAATTTCCTCATCAGTCAGTCCCACATAAATCGGAAGGCTCAACTCTTTTGCAGCATATTGCTCGGAACGAGGACAATCACCTTCACGATACCCAAGCTCTGTATAACAGGGTGCCAAATGACAAGGGATCGGATAATGGATTTGCGCATGAATACCGTTTTCTTCAAGATAGGTATACAACGCATCTCGATTCTCACAAAGAAGCGGAAATACATGGAATACATGTTCACAATCCGGACGCATTGCAGGAAGCTGGATCTTCGGATTCTGAATCCCATTCAGATATTTCGATGCAATCACACAGCGCTCGGCAGTGCATTCCCCTGCGTGCTTCAGATTAACACCCAGAATTGCTGCCTGAATTTCATCCAACCGGCTGTTGATGCCAACCAGCTCATGCTGATACTTGATTTTGCTGCCGTAATTACGCAGCATACGAACACCATCTGCCACATCATCCCGATTGGTCACAACTGCACCGGCATCGCCAAATGCTCCGATGGGCTTCATGGGATAGAAGCTAAAGCAGGCCGCATCACCAATGGTTCCGGCTTTTTTGCCCTTGTAAGTTGCGCCATGTGCCTGTGCACAGTCCTCAATAACAGCTAAATGATGTGCCTTGGCAATCTCCATAATGGGATCCATGTCACACATCTGACCATAAAGATGCACAGCCATAATTGCTTTGGTTTTCGGTGTGATCGCACGCTCAATTGCGGTTACATCAAGTCCAAAATACGAATCAGCCTCAACAAATACAGGAGTTGCTCCGTTTTCGGTGATGGCAAGCGCTGTGGCAATAAATGTATTGGTCTGTACAATGACCTCATCGCCTTTGCCGATTCCCAGTGCGGTCAATGCAAGACGGAGCGCATCAAGGCCATTGCCAACACCAATACAATGCTTCATGCCTTGATAATCTGCATAATCCTTCTCAAACTGCTCCAGCTCTTTACCAAGAATATACCAGCCGGAACGAAGTACACGCATTGCAGCTTCTTCATATTCCGATTGGAATCTTTCGTATTGACGACTCAGCTCAGCAAAATTTACATTCATTTCCATTTCCTCCGTATTTCATAGCAGTTGCAAACTGCTCAGTGCATTCCGTTGATTGTCATAACATCACGCAGATAATTATCTGCAACTTCTTTTTCGGAAAAATTCAACGCTGTATCGATAGCACGTTGACCGATCGCATTACGTTCCGCCTCAGACAGCTGTTCAATCCGCTGATAAATCGAAGCAAGCATCTCTGCATTGCCCGGCTCGCATAAGAAGCCATTGACTCCATCTTTGATAATACCATCAAAGCCGCCGCCCTTTGAAGCGATCACAAGACATCCCTGCAGCATAGCTTCAATATATACCATACCAAATGTCTCCCCATCGCTGATCAGGGTAAACACCTGCGCTTGTTTCATCTTATCAAGCACCTCATTACGAGGGATTCTGCCGATGAAGTGTACCCGATCTCCGGCATTCAGATCCCGCACCAAGGCTTTCAGCTTCTCTTCCTCAGGACCGCCCCCGACAACCTCTAAGGCTGCGTTGGGATTGTTACATTGCAGCAATGCTCGGATTACTGCATCAAGATGCTTTCTGGCAATCAGACTGCCTACATATATATGTCGGATCCCATTTGAAAAATCGTGTTTATTACATGTACGCTCTGCAGCAGCGATCGCATCATTCGGGACACCGGAATAACACAAAAACGGTTCATTCTGCAATTGCAGCAGTCTCTTGACATCCTGCGCTTCAATGACAGAACGTGCACCAATGGCACCGATTTCCTTGTGAAGTGAATCCAAACGATATCTCTGAACGTTGCGCTCCGTACAATCATGATGAAATACAATGGACGATTTTGCGCCATAATGCTTGGCAAGTAATGCAACCAGTTCGGTGCTGGGATTTGCAAAATGTCCCATTACAAGCTCCGGAGTAAATCCCATTTTTTCGAGATAAGCTTCGATCTCTTTCGCCTGCCGCTGCATTTTGTGCTTGGAATAGCCCATTCCGGGCATCATTTTCAGCATCGGCATGCGATATACATGGATCCCAAGTGCTTCCCGTTCCAGCTTCTTCCTGGATTCAATGGGCGGAATAATATTGGAAGAACTGCCGCCCACCTTATTTTTGATCGCATCCGGCACCCAATAGAAAAAAATCGGAAATTTGCTGGGGCAATGTATGACAACGACCTTATGACCAGCCTGCACCCATTCTTTTGCAAAATACTCGACTGTGCGTGTCGGTTTGTTATCACCGGTATCATCCGGCTGAGGATAAAGCTGGGTTATCACAAGAATATTCATTGCATCTTCCTTCTACTTCTGACGATCAGTTGGAAGCTACCACCGTTTCGATCACTTTACAGAGCTGATCAACCAGTACAGGCTGATCATAGGCCTCTGCTACCTTACGGCTATTCGCTCCCATCTCTTTTAATTCCTGTTCAGACATACGATAAATCTGTTCAATGGTATCTGCAAAGGCTTCAGCCGATTGATTTTCAGTCACAAGACCGCAGTGATGGCGCGTGATCAAATTGTATCCCATCTTACAATTACAGATGATCGGGCGACCGCTTGCAAGATAATCAAACAGCTTGCTCTGACTGCCGCCGTATTTCATCAGATTTACCTGCTTATAAGTGAAAATATTGGCTTTGGAATGCGATAAGAGATACGGGATTTTTGCCTTTTCGATTCTCCCGTAAAATGTCACATTGGGAATCCCCTTTTCTGCAACATATTGCTCAAGCATTTCCTGATCAGAACCATTTCCATAAATATGAATTGCGATATCATGTATTCCTCGTTCGTACAGTGCCATAGCCGCATCGCAGATCTGCTGTACTTGATTTGCCTGCCGCACGGAACCGCAATATACAAGATTGAACGCATCCATATTCCAAGGAAGTGCTTCGGTAACATGCTCCCGGTTATGATCGCATTCTGTCATATCACAGCCCATATTGACGTGAAAGACCTTGGAAAAATCAATCTTGGATGCATAGGATTGCTCGTTGAGATAATCCTTGCCGCCTTCCATGGAAAAAATCAAAGCATCGCTGTTCAGATATGCTTTCTTTTCCAAAGAATACAGTGCCTTGATCATGGGATTGCTCTTTGAAAAATTAGCATATTCGATGATGCTGGCGGGCCAGAGATCGACGGTATCCGTAATGATCGGTACATTGCGGAAATATCGCTTTACAAAGGGGAAGGTATATGCTTCACAGGTGATGACAACATCCGGCTTGGGATCCCGTTTCTTGTACTTCGATAATCCAAAGCAGAATGACATCATATTCTGAATACGCTTCACACCATTTCCGCTGTATTTCGGTGTTTTGACATACAAATACGTCACGCCATCGCAGACAGTTTCCTGAGCACCGATCTTTTCTACCACATCAATATCGGTATTGTGAACGGTACTGGCAGCTACAATTACAACATTGCAGCCACGCTTGGTCAGCTGCTTGCCCCAGTTATGATATCGCAGCATCGTATTGTATGGCGGCTGCTGCGCATAATGACATATGATCCACACATTTTTGAACTTCAGCGTATCGCCGTGATTCCCTTGCTCCATCATGTTATCCCTCAATTGTTACCGGAACAGGTGCATACCGGTATTCATTCATTTTCCGTCCCTCATGTGTTTCAAAGGAACGCTCCAGCACAAAACCGTTTTTGACATAAAAATGATTAGCGCCCTCATTATTGACGGCATCTGTTTCCAGATTGATATATGCATATTTTGTAAAGTCTACACGATCCTTTAAGGCGGTAATCAGCTGAGAACCGACGCCTTTGGATTTGATATTCGGGTTGACACCGATTGAAGCAAGCTCAACATAGGCATCCTCACGAGCACTTTCCCCAGGCTTGAGAAATGCACGGATCAAACGCATGAATACCTTGGGCTTACGGAAAAACGCACCCAGACTATACCATGCAAAGGGAATCAGCCGCTTCTTGATCATGAATTTATACAATCCACTCATATCCGCCGAATATGCAAGAAAACCAATCGGTTCCTGCTGCTCATCCAGTGCAACCAACAACCCTGATGGTGCATGATCGCAATAGGAACGATACATCTGACGCAAAAAACCTTTTCCCATAAAGGTCAGGAAAAAACCTGTAAAGGTTGCCAGATGGATTTCAACAACCGTATTGATGATCTCTTTCTGATCGGGAGTTACTTCACAAATCTTCATCATACCCTACTCACTTATTGGTCAACGTCGTTTCTTTTTCTTCCGCAGGACGATCTCCCACATATTCTTTTCCCAAAACGGCAAACACTGTCATGAACATTACCTTGATATCATGCCAGAAGCTGAATGTTTCGATCGCCTTCAGGTTATAATACATTTTACCGGGCAAAACTGTTTCCACATACACAGCATCCACATCATCGGCTTGATTGAGAAGCGCATCCTCATCCTTATAATAAATACTCGCCTCAGATGTCACTCCGGCAGGCAAAAGCAAAGTCGCAAGCATAGCAGGAGTGTAGCGGTCAACATATTTCGGCACCTCAGGCCGTGTTCCCACAAAAGACATCGTACCACGAAATACGTCGATCAGCTGGCAGATCTCATCCAGACGGCATTTGCGAATCAATTTTCCAACCTTCGTAATCCGGCTGTCATTGCCAACAGTAACCTGTGAACCGATCTTATCCGCATTGTTTATCATAGTACGGAACTTGAAGATACGAAACTGCTTTCCATATTGCGTTACACGTACCTGTCGGAAAAAAACAGGCCCCGGAGAATCAATTTTGATTGCAATTGCGAGCGCCAGAAAAACCGGAGAAAGCAGAATCATCATGACTGCGGAAACAAACACATCAAAAATACGCTTCATAATTAAACTGAAGGTCTTTCGGCGCAAAATGTCGTAATACTTCCGTACTTCATCATTCTGCATTTCTGTCGGAAGCGTTTCCCATGCACGCAAAATCATGTAAGCTCCTTCAAAGTTTTGAGATAGCAGTCAATGACATAATCAATCTGCTCATCTGTCAATTGTGTATGTAACGGTAATGTAATCTCATTGGCAAATTGTGCGTAAGCATTGGGATAATTCTCAATGGAAAAACCGAGCTTCTGATAAGCGGTATGCATGGGCAGCGGTTTATAGTGCACATTGGTTGCAACGCCCAATTCTGCCATACGTGTAATGAACGCATTGCGCTGCTCCAGCGAAATACCGGGAATTCTTGTCAGATACAAATGTCCGGAAGACTGATACGCATCAGTATAATGACAAAGTGTTTTTACACCGGCAGGACGCAGTGCGGCATCATATTTTTCAATGATCGCTCTTCTTCGTGCAAGCATATCGGAATATCGGGTAAGCTGCTTCAATCCGATCGCTGCAGCGACATCGGTCATATTGCATTTATACCAAGTACCGACAATATCATATTCCCATGCACCAAGCTGTGTTTTAGCCAAAGCATCTTTACTCTGACCATGGAGACTCAGCAGCTGGAGCTGATGATAGATTTCCTCATCGGAAATACCGGGAATGGTATTCCAAGCCAGTGCACCGCCCTCGGCAGTTGTCAGATTCTTTACTGCATGAAAACTGAAACTGCTGAAATCAGCGATGCTGCCGGTCTTTTTGCCGTTCCAAACCGCACCGAAGGAATGGGCTGCATCTGCATTGATGGCAATCCGTCCCATCGCCCGCTGGATCGCATTTTCCGGTGTGAAAAGATCCTTCTTTCGGGCGACAATATCAAAAAGTCGGGCGTAATCACAAGGGATACCTGCAAGATCTACGGGAATAATCACTTTAGTGCGTGCTGTAATAGCATTCTCTACAGCATCGTAATCCATTTCCAGCGAATCTTTTTGTGTATCCACCAACACAAGTTTTGCACCGACATGATCAACAACCGAGGCTGTTGCGGTATAGGTGTACGCAGTTGTAATTACTTCGTCTCCTTCGCCGATACCGAGTACACGCAATGCCATCTCGGCACAGGCTGTCTGTGAGTTCAAGCAGCAGGCTTTGGGCACACCGATAAATTCGGCAATCTGTCTTTCCAGTTCTTTGGTACGAGGTCCGGTAGTGATCCAGCCGGAACGCAGCGCATCTGCAACCTCTGCAATTTCCTGTTCGGAAATATCCGGGGGAGAAAATTTAATCTCCATAAATTTTGTACTCCTTTTTGTTTCGAAATCAGCATGACGACAAGAGTCCGAAACGATATCTCGGAATTTTCTTTGCCATATGCTGCTATTTGTTTTTGCCTTATCAATAATCGACACTGCGACAAACATACATTATCGGTTAATTATAGCATAATTCTACAATTAAGTCAAGCATAAAACCACCAAAACACGAAAACTATTATTATTTTCCAGTGAACGAAACTCTATCTGTATGCCTCTCCAAACGAACGCATTTTACAATTCACAATATACTCATAAATGAAATGGAGCTGCATCACAAATTGTGATACAGCTCCAAATTGCATTAACCAAGTTTTGGGATCAAACCGGCAAGATAACTGAGGATCGCAGTGGCGTCTCCGGCATTGATTCCGGATGCACCATCACAATCTGCATTTGCCATACCCTCGTTCGTCACATCAATTGTAGTATCTTCAGCAACCAGCCGGTTCAGAAGCACCACATCATCGATCTTAACCACGCCATCGCAATTGACATCGCCAAGCTTTCCTGTTTCCGGATCGGGATCAGGAGCGGGGCCCGGAAACACAGAGGGATCATCAGTCACACGAAGATAATCAAAATAAGTCCAGCCTTCAACACTCACAAGCTTTATGGTGTTTTTACCGGCTTTCAGCTCTACCTCAATGGGAGCAGATTCCGTAAACAATAATGCCTGCGGGAAAAATACTTCTCCGACTTCCTCGCCATTGACATGGAGCATCTGTGTCTTGCCGGCAGCCTCATAATGCTGCTGATATCCGTAAATCAAATAATAAGTACCTGCTTTGTCTACCTCGATCGTCTGCTCAATGGCATCATTTTCTCCCTTCAGGAACACATAGCCATCACCGGAGCAATACTTATAATCTATGACACTCGTGCCATCATTGCGAGTCAATGTACCATCTTCACATTCATAGGCACCTTCCACATCCCAGTTGCCGCCGTTGCCGCGTTCATAACCATACAGATCAGCAGGAAGCTCATCCAATGTTACCACATACTCACTGTTGTAAATTTCGTGCAGATGATCTTTGGGATTGGTGCTGCCATCAGTAATGAAATTACCATACCAAGGACAGAAATATGACCACCATGCACCCTCATTGACCATACGCTCAATGGACGGTATCTTGTCGTTTTCAGAAAGGGCAACCATCTTGGTGTCATCGGTATATCCGACAAGCTTCAAGAAAACAGAAGTTGCGGGATCGAAATTCCATTGGTAAGGTGAACCCTCATATTTATCATAAGCCAGCATATCAACATACTCTTCACCGGGATACCACTCGATTGAGTTATCCAGCTCATACAGATTCAGCTCCCAGATACAGTTATGCACACCATATTTTTCGGTCAGCGTAGTATACAGCAGCTTCCAGAGTTCCTTGAACACCTCAGGGCCACGATCACCCCACCAGAACCACGCAGAACCACCATTATCATATCTGCCATAGTTTCCCTGTGCTTCATGAAGCGGGCGCAGGATCACAGGGATTCCTTCATCCTGCAGAATCAGAAGCTGTTCTGCCAGCATACGCATTGCTTCTTCAAAATAGGCACGCTCTTTCGAATCCTCAATCAGAACATTCGCCGTATTGAAAGTACTGTTTGTTTTCTGATAGTTGGCATAGGTGCATTTTTCCCAGTCTACCGCTTCGCCAAGCGTATAGTTTTCAAAATCGATCGGTACATTGATATGCCAGCAGACCGTTGCAATACCGCCTCGCTGCGCTACCCACTGAATGATACGTCCTGTGGTGCCATCTTCCCAGCCATAAAGCGGATTGTAGTTCATCATATCAAACCCGCGAATCGCAGGATATTTACCGGTCGTATCATACAGATATTCGAATTCCAGCTCCATATCGCCATCATTACCGTTACCATAGATCTCCTGTTGACCTGAAATGATCTGATTACCATATTGCTCGGTCATATATTCAAGCAGCGCCTTGGTCTCGGGTGTTGCCTGCGGATCAACGGGAGTTGGCTCGATCTCTAAATCTGGCATAATAGCATAATCAAAAGTTACAGTATCATACAGCACGAAATAGTAGCTTCCCGATGCACCGATTTCAATGGTATGGGTACCTGCCGGGATATAGAAATAGCCAAAGCTAAAGTCGATCCACTCCCCTTCATTAGGAATCGGCAAATTGGCTACCACTTCTCCGTCAACAGCAACAGTCTGACCGCGAGAGCCTTCAAGGTACATCCAGCAACGAGTGCTGACCTCATACATAGCACCCTCTTCCAGTGTAACCTCAAACTTTACACCGCCGGAGTTTGGTGCCCAGACAAAACCATCGCCACTGTATCCGGGATATTCCGTGTTATAAACGTTATCCGTAACCGTACCGCCGCTCAGCAATTCACAATCCTCTGCCTCTGCATGAAAGATCGGATCTGCCGCACTGACGCTCTGCTCGATTGGCAGCAGTCGGTTCACAGTACACAGAACCGATAGCGCAAGCAAGCCGGAGCACATTCGTTTTACTTGGATTTGCTTCATAACAGATGCCTCCCTCAACATCAAATATTATATATATTATAGCATATGCAGAGAATTTTTGCAAGCAGATGGCAGGTTTCTGTACAAATTCACAAACGGCACTATATTAATAAAGCTTATGGTTACTAGAATTCACAAGATGTAATTTACTGCCAAATTCCTGCACACTGTATCAAAAGAAATTGAGTTCGCACCAACCGCAAGACTTAACATATTCTTAACAAAATTCAAAACAGAATTTAACACTCTTTTGGTATAGTATAAACTGACATAAATAGCAAAAAAACGCAAAAGGAGTATTGTGCACTGCACAAACAGGGCGCAAATAACAAAGGTATGGATATTTTTTCGATCATTACGCTTATCGGCGGACTGGCTTTTTTCCTTTATGGTATGACGATCATGTCATCCGGTCTGGAGAAAATTGCCGGCGGTAAAATGGAGCATATGCTTCGCAAGGTTGCCTCCAACAAACTTCTGAGTCTTGTGTTGGGCGCAGGTATTACCATCGCTATTCAGTCCTCCTCAGCCCTGACCGTTATGCTGGTCGGATTGGTAAACTCCGGCATCCTTTCCTTTGGCCAGACCATCGGTGTTCTGATGGGTTCCAACATCGGAACAACACTCACTGCATGGATTTTGAGTCTTGCAGGTCTGGAAAGCAACAACCTGTTTTTGAATCTTCTGAAACCTAAGAATTTTGCTCCGGTTTTTGCGCTTGCCGGTGTGATCATGATCATGTCCAGCAAAACGCAAAAACGGAAAAGCATCGGTAATATCGCTGTAGGTTTTGCTGTACTGATGTATGGTATGACTCTCATGTCCGATGCTATGGCTCCTCTTGCTGATATGCCTGAGTTTTCCGGCTTGATGACTGCCTTCAAGAATCCGATCCTTGCATTGCTGTTTGGTGCTGTTTTTACCGGTATCATTCAAAGCTCTGCCGCTTCTGTGGGTATTTTGCAGGCACTCTCTCTGACCGGTGAAGTTACCTATGGCATTGCTATCCCGATCATTATGGGTCAGAACATCGGTACCTGTGTGACTGCACTGATCTCCAGTATTGGTGTTAACAAAAATGCCAAGAAAGTCTCTGCAATCCATCTTTCCTTCAATATTATCGGTACACTGGTCTGTCTGATCCCCTTTCTGCTGATCGATGCGATCATCGCACCCGCCTTTATCGATCAGCCAATCAATGCATTTATGATCGCTGTCTGCCATAGTATCTTTAATGTGATAACAACCTTTATTTTGCTGCCCTTTACCAAACAGCTTGAAAAACTTGCAAACTTCTTCGTCCGCGATAAGGAGAATGCTTCGCAGACGGATACCAATGAAACGGTTCTGCTGGATGAGCGTCTGCTGACAATGCCTGCATTTGCAGTTGCAAAAGCCATTTCTGTCTCCAATGAAATGGCAATGGCAGCACAGAAAGCAGTTTGCGATGCTACCGGGCTGTTTTCCGATTGGAACCAAAAAACTGCTGCTGACATCGATAAAATGGAGGACGATATCGATCATTATGAAGATATTCTCGGTACCTATCTCGTAAAACTGTCTCATACCGAACTTTCAGACTCCGACCATCGACAGGTCGCACGTATGCTGCATACGATCAACGATCTGGAGCGACTGGGTGACCACGCCAAAAACCTTATTGGTGTTGCAGAGGAAATCCACAACAAAGGGATCACGTTCTCTCCACAGGCTGTCGCCGAGCTGAAAATCCTTACGGAAGCGATCCATGAGATCCTCTCATTGACAGTCAGATCTTTTGTCACGAAGGATCTGACACTTGCTGCAACAGTTGAACCGTTGGAGCAGGTCATTGATAATCTGATTGCAGAAATTAAAAGCCGCCATATTCTGCGTTTACAGCATGGCAATTGTACCATCGAGCTTGGCTTTATCTTGACCGATCTCCTTACCAACTATGAACGTATTTCCGATCACTGCTCCAATATTGCTGTCGCAATCATTGAAGCGGAACATGATACTTATGAAGCACATACATATCTGCACAATATCAAATCAGAGGAAAGCGGCGATTATCAAGATCAGTTTGAATCGTATCGCAAACAATTTGCTTTGGAGTCGAAATCGTAACCGATTAGGAGAACAAACGTATGGAACTGCAACTGGATTCCTTTTTGAATAGATTACCGCTTTTCATTCAACAAGACGAAGCTTTGCGCAAGATCTTTTTCCGCGGACAGGATATTGCTTTGCATATGAGCACCTGCCTGCTCTTTGCAGATACAGACAGCACCGATCTGCCTTTGAAAACTGCTGCCGATCTGCTGCGCCGCACACCTCTTTGCTTCGATGATGCTGCAGCAGAGCTTTTGCCTGTACTCTCTGCCGTTCTTGCTTCTTCAGCCGATATGGATCTGATGCTGTATCGCATGCAGACTGCATATAATGCCTTATGCAAGGTTTTTATTCCTTCTGCAAGATTACTTCTTCCTGCCTGCGCTTTGGCAGAAAGTTCCTGTGCCACAGAACAATTCATCGACTACGCCAAACGTATTTTCGATATTTTCGAAGAGATCCACAATGCACATCCCATTCTTACGGGATATGAAGATTTGGGAGTCTTTACACTATTTGCGCTGTACGAAACATCCGAAACGGATCTCATCCACCGCGCAGAAGCATTTGCCGATCGTTTGGATGATGACTATTTCTTCCGTAATGCAATTCAGGCTTTGGGTCATGCTCTGGCATTCTCTGAAGATGTAGACGGAATATGCACCAAAGTACAATTACTCAGCGATGCCGCTAAATCTGCAAAAATCAATCTGCGTAAAGGCAATTTGCCGGTCATTCTGGCACCGGCTGTTATGATGGATCTGAATCAGGATGCTTTTGTACAGGCATTATCCGCTGCAGATGAAATCCTGAGCAAAGCAGATGCCTTCTCACCGTTGATTCTTCCTGCCAAGGAGCGGCTTCTGTTCTCTGCAATGGCAATATTTGCCCATCTGCTTCATACTGCACAAACAACGATGCAAATGCAGTATGCATTCCGTGCAGCGCTGTTCTCTATTACAGGCTTCTATGCTGCGGACAGCACAGGTCATGTTCCGATCTAAACACTACGCTCCATGTATTTTTCACAACCGATTCCTCATTGAGTGTATCATTCTAACACATAAAAAACGCATACGATTCCGTATGCGTTTTTTCTTATGGATTCTTATAATTCAACGGTATACATTGCAGCTGCATCCTCTTTACGGGTGAATTCATTGATTGCAGCAACACGAACACGCATGGTTTTTTGTCCCAATGCGATTTCAATGAGATCTCCGAGCTTGACTTCATAGGATGCACGTGCAGGCTTGCCGTTTACCGATACTCTTCCGGCATCACAAGCCTCATTTGCCACAGTACGCCGCTTCATTAATCGGGAAACTTTCAAATATTTATCAAGACGCATTACTGATTGACCGCTTCTTTCAGACTTTTGGATGCGCGGAATGCCGGTGCCTTCTTGGCAGGTGTTGTCATAGGCTTGCCGGTACGAGGATTCTTCGTCTCTTTTGCCTTACGCTCATGAATCTCAAAGGTTCCAAAGCCGGTAAGATGCACCTTTTCACCGGCAATTAAAGCATCAACCAATACAGAGGTAACCAACTGTAATGCCTCATCAGCTTCTTTTCTGGTGCAGTTTCCCTTTTGTGCCAGCGCAGAAATCAATTCGATCTTTGTCATATTTACATCCTCCACATATTATTGAACTCATTTCATTCGCTATCTCGACCCGTGATACACGGAATACAAGCCATCTGTTCTCTTAGTTATTCTCGGATTTTGCTTTCGCCCAATAAGTATCCAAAACTTCCAGCGTACAATCGGGCATATGCTTGCCATCTGCAGTCACCAACGCTTCGGTCGCTGCAAATCGGCGCAGGAATTTTTGCGTCGCTGCTCGCAAAGCTGTTTCTGCATCAATACCCAGATGTCGTGCAGTATTCACGCAGGAAAACAAGAGATCGCCAAGCTCATCCTCAATTCTTGCAGCATCTCCTGATGACATTGCTTCTGACAGCTCCTCCGTTTCTGCACGAACACAGGAAAATGCATCGTCAGCACATTGCCAATCCATACCTGCACGAGATGCCCGCTTTCCGATTTTCTGCGCATACATCAGCGCAGGCAGCGCTTTGCATACACCCTCCAGCGTTTCGGTATACGTTGTCTGCTGCTTGGTTTCACGCTTGATCGCATCCCAGTTGCGGAGCACCTCACCGCTATCAGTTACAGTAACTTCACCAAATACATGAGGATGCCGCACGATCAACTTACGACAAAGCTCATCACAAATATCTTCAAAGGAAAATCGCTGCTGCTCTGTTTCTATCTGACAATGGAACACAACCTGCAGCAGAACATCACCCAGTTCTTCCCGCAGCATCGCCGGATCATCGCAATCAATGGCTTCGATCGCCTCATAGCATTCCTCAAGAAAATCGGAACGGATCGAAACATGGGTCTGCTCACGATCCCATGGACAGCCTTGTTCACTACGTAAAATATTCATCACTGCCAGCAGTTCATTCATGCCATAATGCGGCATGTCACGCAAAATTGCAATTTCTTCCTGCAATGTAATATTTTTGTCATTCATACTGTTTCTATCTTACTCCAAATCATCAGAAAATGCAAGCGCTTTTGTAAAAAAAATGCATAATTCTTGCATTCCGTCAAAATAGCAGCAAAATATTATGCTGCTCTTGTGGTAATATACAAGCACTCAGCTTCATGCCAGTAGAGACAACAGCGACTTATTTGCGATCGGTAAACCCTACCCGACGATATACTTTTGAAAGAATCTTGCGAGTCATACGGTATGCCTGCTCACTGCCGGTTGCGATACATTCATTGAGATATGTCTTATCGGCAGAAATGCGTTCAAACTCACTGCGTACCGGAGCCAGATGATCGGCAACTGCCTCACCCACTGCAGTTTTGAAATCACCGTATCCTTTTCCTGCAAATTCCGCAGTGATCTCATCCATAGTTTTTCCTGTAACACATCCATAAATGGTCATCAGATTATTGATGCCATCCTTGCCCTCACGGTAGCAAACTTCGGCTTCGGAATCGGTTACGGCTCGACGGAATTTTCTGAGGATCGTATCCTTATCATCGAGAATAAACACACAGGCATTGACGTTCTCATCGGATTTAGACATCTTTTTCGTCGGATCTTGCAGAGACATCAGTCTTGCACCTGTTTTCGGCATATAGGGCTCGGGCACCGTAAAGGTATCGCCAAACCGCTGATTGAAGCGAACTGCAATATTTCTTGCAAGCTCCAGGTGCTGCTTTTGATCTGCACCGATCGGAACCAGATCTGCATTGTACGCCAGAATATCAGCCGCCATCAACACAGGGTACGTAAACAAACCGGCATTGATATTATCTGCATGACGTGCACTTTTATCCTTAAACTGCGTCATACGATTCAGCTCGCCAAACATGGTAGAGCAGGAAAGTACCCAACTCAGTTCTGCATGATTGGGATTATGACTCTGAATAAACGCAACACTCTTTTTCGGATCAATGCCGCAGGCAAGCATCAGCGCATAAGCACGCATGGTATTGGCACGAAGCTTTGCCGGCTCCTGCATAACAGTGATTGCATGGAGATCTACGATGCAATAGATGCTCTCATACTCATCCTGCAATGCACCCCAGTTCCGCACTGCACCGATATAGTTGCCAAGCGTAAATACACCGGTTGGTTGAATTCCACTGAAAATTCGCTTTTTCGCTGTCATTTCCTGTTCGGACATATTGCTACTCCTTTATTCGGGATAGATTACTGCTGCTCTGCTTTGCGTGCTGCTTGATCCTTCATCTGAGCAGAACGCAGCTCTCCCATCACACGCTGATACAGATTCATCAATGCGCGCTGCTTAGGATCGGTATTGCCGGTTGTGGAATTCATAGCAAGGCGATATACACCGCCCGTTGTCAGCAGATAGACATAATGTGTATGACCTGCGGGCAGCTCAAAAGATTCGGCCGGCTCTGCATCATCCAGATAATTGACCGCATTATTGACAAACACTCGTGTTGCCTGCACAACTGCGGGATAACGCTGTGCTGCACCGGAATAATCACCGCCATTGCTGAAATACAGATTTGCTGCACCATTGACAAAGCATGCAAGCGTTGTAATCAGATTGGGTGCCATAGGCATATCAACAATTACGCCGTAAAGCGTACTCTTTGTCATAAACTGGGTAAAGTTAGAAGCAGAAAGTCGCAGTGCCTGACTGCGGGTAACAAGGTAATCCTTTGCTACTGGTACTCTGAATACGGGTCCTCGATTAGCCATGATAATCGTCCTTTCGTTTGAAACAAAAATCAACAGCTATAATATAGCTGCGCAAATGCTCTTTTATTATAACACATACTTCTCAATTTTGCAACATAAATTTGAGTATTTCCGCTATGAATTTTTCCATGGTCAATTATGATGACAGATCGCTATTTCAATTCCGGGAGGTTTTATGAAAAGGCATGGGTTTCTTTTCGGTTCGATCATTCTGATGGCTTCCGCAGTCGTTGCAAAAATACTGGGCGCTTTCTTTCGCATTCCATTGACCGACCTTCTGGGCGGTACCGGCATGGGATATTTTTCCAGTGCATATGGCTTATTCTTACCAATCTTCGCGCTTTCTGTAACCGGCATGAATACAGCTGTTTCGGTACTCACCGCCGAAGCCGCTGCTGAAAACCATGCAAAGTACAAGAAAGCCATACAGCGCAATGCATTGCTGATTTTCGGCAGTTTCGGTCTGATTGGAACGATACTGCTATATTTGAGCGCTGATCCTGTCTGTACACACCTGCTGAAAAATCCATTGGCATCTGATGCCGTCAAAGCACTTTCTCCAACAGTATTGTTTTGCTGTCTCAGTGCTGTATGGCGTGGTGCATGGGAAGGCAGCAACAATATGCTGCCGACAGCTGTTTCACAAGCTTTGGAAAGTATCGTTCGCCTATCCTGCGGACTATGGCTCTGCGATGCAGTTCTGTCACAAGGCGGTTCCTTACAGCAAGCAGCCGCTGCGGCAATCTTTGGTGTCACGATTTCAACGGCAATCGGATTCCTTTCTCTCCTTTGCTGGAAAAAGCCAAATAATCCGATCACCGCCTCCCCTACCAATGCGATCATTTCTCATAAGTCGATCCGCAGAAAACTATTGCGTCTGCTGATTCCCGTTTCCTTAAGCGCTCTTGTCACCAATATGACCTCTCTGATCGATCTGACCACGGTGATGCGCTGCATGATCAAACTGATCACACGCACGCCGCAGTTATTTGGTTTTCTCTCTGTACCCTCAACAGAAGATACCATAGCACTAGCTAATTTCTTATACGGAGCCTTTTCGGGATTGGCTGTTACTGTATTCAATCTGGTACCTTCTGTGACAAATATGGTGGGAAAAAGTGTACTGCCGGCTTTTGCAAACGCTTTTGCTAAAAAAGACATTGCGCAAATGCATACACACGCTATTGCAGCCATCCGTATGACAGCTTTGCTTGCCATTCCCGCAGGACTGGGGATATTTGCAATGGCAAAGCCCATTCTCCTGTTTTTGTTCCCATCAAGGCCTGAAGAAATCGACATTGCCGCTTCACCGTTGATGATTTTAGGATTAGCTATGATTTTTCTCACTATCTCTGTTCCGATTTTCAGTATGCTGCAAGCCACAGGTTCTGCTTTAGATACGGTTTGGATCATGCTATGGGGCATTGCTGTTAAGCTTCCCTGTAATTTAATCCTGATGCAATACCCTTCCATTCATTTGCGCGGCGCAGCCATTGCTACGCTCCTTTGTTATCTGGTGATCGTAGTCCGTGCGGTTGTGATACTGCGCAAAAGAACTAATATTTCACTGCCTTTGTTTTCCATTTGCCTTGTACCAATGATCGGCGGAATTGGTTGTGCTCTGACCGCACAGTACCTGTATCATCATCTGATCCTGCCGATCCATACAGCATTACCGCTTGCAATTGCAGGGGGCGGTATCGTCTATTTGGTCATTCTCCTGTGCTGTGAAAAGCTGCATCTTGATACTTTACTGCAACCGAATAACAACGATGCTCTTCAGTGAACAAGACAGAAAATCCCGAATCTCTGATGTTAAGATTCGGGATTTTTCTTCATTATCAGTGCGCAATTATTTTGTCTTTTCGGGGGCAGTTTCTTCTTTGCTGCGATTCAACATACGAAGTATAAACAATACCAAAAGCATCAGCACGATGGAAGTACCCAGCACAACAAAGAGGTTTTGGATAAAGCCTGCCAGTAAATAACCAACTGCACAGACACCTGCCACTGTAAATACATACGGGATCTGTGTGGAAACATGATTCACATGATCACATTGTGCACCAGTGGATGCCATAATTGTCGTATCGGAGATCGGAGAGCAATGATCGCCGCAAACAGCACCTGCAAGACATGCGGAAATGCAGATAATAACAATCGACGGAATCGTGCCTGCATCACCAACATTGGCAAGCTGCTGACTAAATACATCGGTAACAATGGGAATCAGAATACCGAAGGTACCCCATGAAGTACCGGTTGCAAATGCAAGTCCCAATGCAACAACAAACAGAATCAGAGGCAGCAGGAAGCGGATTGCCGTAACACTTTCCACAATCGCAGACACATATGCACCGGCTTCCAGCAGACCTGTCATGGATTTCAACGTCCATGCAAAGGTAAGAATCAAAATAGCAGGAACCATCTGCTTAAAGCCGGCTGCAATGGAATCCATGCATTCAGTAAAGGTCAGCACGCGACGTACAAGATAATACAGGATCACAAGGATCAAGGTAGCAAAAGAGCCAAGCGTTAATCCATAAGATGCATCACAATCCGCAAAGGCATCAATGAACGAAGCTCCATCAAAGAATCCGCCCGTATAAATCATGCCAACAACACAGAGTAAAATCAGTATTACTACAGGAAGGATCAGATCGATCACCTTGCCGCGTGTATGTGTCGGTTTATCATCCTCCTCATACACTTTATTTCTAGTGGTAAACAGATCGCCGTTCTGTGCATTGCGCTCATGGGTCTTCATAATACCGTAATCAAAATTACCGACAGAAATAAATACAACCATCAGCAAAGTGAGCAGTGCATACAAATTGTAGGGAATTGTACTGATAAACAGCTGAATGCCGTTTACACCCTCCACAGTACCACTGACCGCTGCTGCCCAAGAGGAAATCGGTGCAATAATACAAATCGGTGCTGCAGTAGCATCAATCAGATAAGCAAGCTTTGCTCTGGAGACCTTATGTTTATCCGTCACAGGTCTCATCACAGAGCCAACTGTCAAACAGTTGAAATAATCATCCACAAAAATCAATGTACCAAGCAAAAAGGTAGAGAGACTTGCTCCGACACGAGTTTTAATATGTTTGGATGCCCACTCTCCATATGCACGACTGCCGCCTGCCTTATTCATCAGCACGACAATAATACCCAGCACGACAAGAAAAATCAAAATACCTACATTATATGTATCCGAAAGATTCGTGATCAATCCATCCTGAATCACTGAGGTGAACATTCCTGTAAATCCTGTGGACGAGGCAATCGCATATATTGTGCCACCGGTCAGAATACCGATAAACAAAGACGAATACACTTCCTTGGTGATCAAAGCAAGCCCGATTGCTACAATCGGCGGCAGCAAAGACCAAAGTGTTCCAATCGAATCAGTGATCGGCGCAGATATCATACAGCAGATGATAAATGCCAATATCAGAACTGCAAATATTATTTTCGTAATATGCTTCTTCATCTCATTTTCTCCTTTTTTCAACTTGTCGTTTCTCAGAATGCCAGTCAGGCAATTGCGCTGCAATCACCGCTATAAATACCAATACACATCCTGCAAGCTCTTTTGCGGATAATGCCTCATGCAATAGCAGCCAGCCTGAAAGCGCCGCAAATACAGCTTCTAAGCTCATCAGGAGTGTAGCAATGGTCGGATCGGTATGCCGCTGACCAAGGATTTGCAAGGTATAGGCTACGCCACAGGACATTACACCGGCATATAGAATCGTAATCTTAGCATCCCAGATGCCCTGAAGCTGTGGCTGTTCAAATAACAGCATACAAATCAGCATCAGAATGCCTGCAGTAAAAAACTGTATGCATGACATCACCATACCGTCTGCATTCTTACTGTTAAAAAACGCAATGACCATTATGTGCACCGAGAAAAACACGGCACCACACAGTACAAGCAAATCACCTTTACCGAGCCGAAAGCCTTCATGGATACAAAGCAGATAAAATCCCATTGCCGCAATCAACACACAGCACCAGATCCGCAAGCCGGTACGGTGATACAGAAACAACTGAATCAACGGCACCATAATAATATACAATGCTGTGATGAAACCCGCTTTTCCTGCTGTTGTCATGGGGATCCCGCATTGCTGAAAAGAACTGGCAATAAACAAAACGATTCCACATACAACGCCGCCCAGTACCGTATACTTTCGTGAGATTGCCGGCTTTTTTGTAGCCGCTCCCTTTGCAAGAAAACGCTTCAAAACCGGAATCACGGGAATCAACACGATGCCGCCCAGCAAGGTACGAATGGCATTATAGGTGAACGGTTCGACATATCGCATTCCTTCACTTTGTGCCACAAATGCAGTACCCCATATGATCGCTGTGATCAGCAACATCAGATTTCCCTGCATGGATTTCTGTTGTATCACGCTTTCTCCCGACCCTTTCCGACATGGTTTGCGGTTATTATATCATAATCCATACCGATGATGCAATCCTTTTTTTCACGTATCAACGAACTTTGTTTAATCCATACAAATCACAGCTGACAGTATTGGTGATTTCAACCACAGATTGTGCTGCTATCGTCTGAATGCATTTGACAAACCGCAGTACGCCATGCAAAAAGGCTCTCACGCAAATGCGTGAGAGCCTTCAAATTCTCGTCATCAACAACGATTATTTCATTGCCTCTTCAATTGCAACAGCACAAGCAACAGTCATACCAACCAT
>JAZOCU010000063.1:0-10260 GCA_045596625.1 Oscillospiraceae bacterium
CAGCGCATCGCCGGTGAGCTGATCCTTCTTGACGATCCGAATCTTGCCCTGAATGGGCTGATTGGTCGCTTCCAGCTCGGTTGTTTCGTCAGAAGAAACCACCGCTTCCAGCTCCACCAGCTCGGCAACATAGCCTTCGGGATTGGCATGTTCCTTGACGGTGTACTTGCCCTTGGGCAGCGCAGGAGAAACCGCCACGCCGTTGGCATCGGTGGTCATGCTGCCTGCAAGGTCGGTGCTGCCAGCGTAGTAGATGTCAAACTGCACACCGGCGATGGCATGACCATCCAGAGCATCCGCCTTGGTCAGCTTGATCCAGCCCTTGGTAGGTTCGTTCTCTACGCTGATCTCGTAGGTCTGAAGATTGTCCTTGGTGATGGACACCTCCGTGGAGAAACCGGCATCCACGAAGTGTTCGGGAGCCTTGGTTTCTTCGACCCGATAGACGCCGTAGGTCAGCAGCGGAGACTCGGCAATGCCGTTCTTGTCAGTAGTGATCACAGCTACCACTTCGCCATTGCCTACACCGTTGCAGGAAGGCAGACCAGAAACGCGGGAGATGGTAAACTCTGCGCCAGCCAGCGCATCGCCTGTGAGCTGGTCCTTCTTGACGATCCGAATCTTGCCCTGAATGGGCTGATTGATCGCCTCCAGAACGGTTGTTTCGTCAGAGGAAACAACCGCTTCCAGCTCCACCAGCTCGGCAACATAGCCTTCGGGGTTAGCATGTTCCTTGACGGTGTACTTGCCCTTGGGCAGTGCAGGAGAAACCGCCACGCCGTTGGCATCGGTGGTCATGGTACCTGCAAGCTCAGTGCTGCCAGCGAAGTAGATGTCGAACCGTACTCCTTCGATCGTGTGACCATCCAGAGCATCCGCCTTGGTCAGCTTGATCCAGCCCTTGGTAGGCTCGTTCTCTACGCTGATCTCGTAGGTCTGCAGGTTATCCTCGTTGATGGAAACCTCCGTGGAGAAACCGGCGTTCACAAAGTGTTCGGGAGCCTTGGTTTCCTCAACCTTGTAGACGCCATAGGTCAGCAGCGGAGACTCAGCAACGCCGTTCTTGTCGGTGGTGATCACAGCCACCACTTTGCCATTGCCTGCGCCGTTGTGGGACGGCAGACCGGAAATCTGTGTGATGGTGAACTCCGCACCAGCCAGCATATTGCCAGTCAGCTGATCCTTCTTGACAATCTGGATCTTACCCTGAATGGGCTTGTTCTCAGCGGACAGGTGCGTTGTCTCTTTGGAACGGACTTCTGCCTGCAGTTCCACCAGCTCGGCAACATAGCCTTCGGGGTTAGCATGTTCCTTGACGGTGTACTTGCCCTTGCGCAGAGGCGGAGAAATGGCCACACCTTCATCGTTGGTGGTCATGCTGCCAGCAAGGCCGGAACCGTCTGCATGGAAGATGTCGAACTGCACACCGGCGATGGGCTGATCATCCAGACTGTTGAACTTCACGATCTGGATAAAGCCCGCCATGGGTTCGTTTTCCACATCAAAGGAATAGGTCTTGCCGTTTTCGTAGCACTCCACAACTGTGGAATAGCCGCTGTTGAGATAGCCGTCAGGCGCAGCGGTTTCCTCGATCTTGTACTTGCCCCACTTGAGCCAGCCGGTTTCAGCCACACCATTGGCGTTGGTGGTGATGGTGATGACTTCGCCCACACCTGCGCCATTGTCCGTTGCCGGAGCAGACAGTCGGGTGATGGTGAAGGTTGCACCAGCAAGCGCGGAACCAGTCACCTGATCGGTTTTCCGAATCTTGATCTTGGCGGTGGTCTTGTCGTTCTTGAAGGTGACGCCGGAAGTCTGACCATTGGTGACTGTCACGTTCTGCACATTGACGCTGCCAAGCGTATACCCCTGCGGAGCGGTGCGCTCACGAATGGTATAGGTGCCGGGAGCGATGTTGGAGAAGGTTACAACGCCGTTTGCACCGGTGGTCTGGGTCTGGATGACGGTGCTGCCGCTCATCAGATCGAAGACGGCACCAGCCAGGACAGCACCGGAGGTTACGTCCTTCTTGGTCACGCTGATGGAACCGTAAGGAATCTCAAAGGACACCGATACGGACTTCAGCGGGTACGGCAGACCTTCGATGGGGATCAGCAGCTTCTGAATGGCCTCCTGGGGGACGCCGACGAAGAAACCAGCTTCTTCTTCCGGAGAAGACATGGATTCCGCCTTGAAGCTGAAGGCAGAAGCCGTGGAAGTAATGGTGATCGTATCGCCGCTATTGAGGTAATAATACGAACCATCCTCGCCGTAGGTATGACCGGTGACGGTGCCGTAGCTCTTGCTGATGCGGATCAGATCGGCATCAGTCGTCAGCTTGACAGTACCGACAGTCCTGCCATTGACAGAAGACACGCTCTTGTTGGAAACCGTGATCTTGCCGGTCATGGAACCACGGGCAATGCCGTTGGTTGCCAGCCAGCGGGCGTACTCCAGATACACCGCAGGCGCATTGCCGCTGGCAGCGTAGAAATCCTCCATCTGCCAGTAATCACGGACATACTGCGAGCCTTCCAGCTGCTTGATCACCTCACGGATGGCGAACTGACCAGCCACACGGCTCCAGGTACGGTTATCAGAGTCGGAACGATCCAGTTCCATGAAAGGAACCGTATGCCGCAGCACCCAGCCGATAGCGTGCATGGTGGATTCTTTGTACATGACGCCGGAATAGCCGGGGGTGTTCATGTAGGACGCCAGATCAACCACCGCGTAGGGACCGGTGGGCTGGTTGCTGCCACCGGACACCCGCTCCCCAGGACCGGGGAGCAGGTGTTCAAGGCAGTAAACTACATATCCCTCCAGGAAGTGAGGGGTGGCGTAGATCTTGCCGTGTCCAGCCATGGTAGCAATCTGCAGATAATCGCTGTCCCTGCCGGAACTGCCATGCAGACCGGTCTGCCCGGCATAGAAATTGCCCAGGCTTGCACTGATGTCACGAAGGCTGAAGCCATTCATCGCCGTAGTGGAGCGAAGACTGAAAGTCATCGCACGGGGGGCGAAGGGAAAAGCATAGTCGGTGACGTCAAAGTCCTGGGCGTCGGTGTATTCAGTTTCTTCTGCCAGCACATACAGGGTGTCGAAGTCCGTCCACTTCAGGGAGCCGTCCGCATGGTCATCGCCGTACATGAACGTGATGCGATACCACCAGCGGTCAAGGGAATCCTGTTCCACGGATTCCACCTGAACAGCAGCGTCGTTCACGAAGAAGCCAATCGCCAGATCGCCCTCGTAATCCTCGGCTGCGGTATCATCCACGGACAGAAAGGCTCGTGTATCAGGACTGACCAGCACGAAGTCGCCTTCCTGGGCAACCCAGACTTCATCAGCAGGCTCCTGTTCGTCCTCAGTCATTTCTTCGGACGCATCAGGAAGCAGTTCGCCATCTTCGGGGAGCAGGATTTCCCCTTCGGGATCTACGACAACCTCACCGGGAAGCTCCTCATCCTCTACTGGAAGGGGATCTTCCTCCGTGAGTTCATCACCGGATTCCTCCGGCAGCTGCTCAATGGGGTCTTCGATAGGTGCTTCGACCACCGCATCTTCCTCGGTGGGCTGTTCCACGGGAATGTCCTCAACGGGCGGCACAACCTCAACAGGCTGTTCATCCTCGATGGGATATTCCACGGTTGCCGCGAAGACAGCCGCTTCCATGCCATCCAGCAGGATCAGAGCGAAGGGGGCGGTCTGGTACAGGATTGCCAGATCATCATCCGTCAGAACAGCTTCAGGCAGATCGGCAGCATCCACATAGGCCAACTCACAGGCATCAGCCATGAACTGCACTTCCAGCACGTCCATGGCATCCAGCTCGATGAAAGCAGTCACCAGGAGTGCGCTGCCAGGAGCGATGTTGCACATATACTCCTGAAGGTCAGCGTCGGCATATGCACTCACCGCATCATCGGTCATCACATAGGCATAGCCGGAAGCCTCAAGCATCACCTTGACAGGATGCTCATCCTCGGTGATTTCTTCCGGTTCGGTGGCGATTTCATCCTCGAAGTAGAGTTCTTCTTCCTCCGGCATATCGTCGGCAGGCTCGTCTTCTGCGATGATTTCATCCTCGACAGGGGGAATCTCGTCGGCGTTTTCCTCCGGGAACTCCTCCTGATCGGGCAGTTCTACCTGCTCACCATCGTCGGTGGGCAGATCTTCGGGGGCTTCCTCTACCGGATCATCGGACGGCACAAGCTCGTCCACCACATCTGCAGGAAGCTGGGAATCATCAAGCACAGGGACTTCACCCTCTGCGGGAACTTCCTCTTCCGCAGGCTGCTCTTCTTCCGTAACCGGCACTTCTTCCACCACATCTTCCGTGGCGGTGGCGGTTTCCTCCGGCTGCTCCAGTTCCGTGGGCGTGGCGATCTCTTCTGCGAAGACTGCCATGGGCATCCCCGTCAGAACAAGAACCACCGAAAGGACAAGAGCAAGCACCCTGGTCAGGATCGACGTGTTTCTCATGAGAACCTCCTTGTTTTTTATTTGTGAATGGCACGTTCGGTTAGTCCTTCACGGCCATAATCACCAGCTGTCCATCCTCGGAGTTGTAGTCACGATCACAGGTGACAAGGGTCAGGATGTGATCATCCGCAGTCACAGTGACGCCGGTATCATAGATGGACCAATCAACGGCGCGGTCGATGAATGCCTGGAAGTCAGCAGCAGAAGCGAAATCGGCAGTAGACACATCCCAGTCGCACTCACGCTTGTTGATGACGGCAAACACGGTGTAGGTGTCAGAACCATACAGGGTGTCGTAGTTGATGGTCTTGTGGGAAGCATAGAAACCAGAATCCTTGTAGTTGTGCAGGGGCTGGAACATAGTGGTGGCACGGCTGCGGCGCATGTGATGACCGTACACAGCAATGTTCTGGCTGGGGGTCTGGTAATCGGACTTGCCCAGAGAGAACAGGCAGCCGATAATGCTCTCCTTGCCGTTGAAGGTGTGATCCAGATAGTAGTCCACATCGTTGGTCAGTACCACAGGATAATCCACATCGGTGCCGGGAATCTGGAGCCAGCCGATAAAGTCCTTGTTGATCGCCTTGCAGGCATTCAGATCAGCACCGGTGTTGCCGCTGGAAGCAGCCTGACCGGGCTGCACAACGGGCTTGTCAACCACAGGAGCCTTGCCGGAAGACTGGTCGGACTCCGCAGGGATGGTGACAGGCTCCTTCAGATCGGTGTTGTCACGCTCGGACAGCTCCTGATCGTCCTGCTGGGCGTCACCGTCAGCCTCGTCTTCGGTGGCAGCGGTAGGTTCCTCGCCAGCTTCGGTCTGTTCGGTGGCGTCCTCGATGCTCTCAGCATCCTCGGCAGAGGCGTCGGTCACGGTCTGGTCGTCCTCAACAGGGACATCCATCACGCCGGTTTCTGCCTTGGAATCCTCAGAGGGCTGCTTGAGTTCCAGGGTCATGTTTTCGTACTCCTGAGCGCCCTGGCTGATCTCGTTCTCCTGCATCCAGTAGGAGCCGCCGATGGCAAACAGGCCGAAGAGAAGGAGAATGACCGCCAGTACGACGGTGGTGGTGCTGCGCTTGTTGCGATTGTTCTTGGACATGGTTATACCTCCTGTCAATGTGAAAAGTCATAACGCACTCTGGCGTCGTAGTAGTTACTGATGGTGGCGGGGGCGTTGAACAGCGTGGCGAGCAGATACGTTTTGATGTTGTAGATTGCCTTGGTGTTCTTGTTAAGGCACTCAAAAACGTACTGGATATGCAGGCTGTTCAGGGACAGCAGACGGTTGTGAACCAACTCAGCCGGGTAATCCTCACCGGCGATGTTGAATATGTCTGCCTTGCTGCAAAGAACCTCAACAATCAGAGCGACGATCTCGTCAAGCCGCTTACTGTCATACTCCTGACACATGATGTCATAGCTGATGTGCTGCTTCACGATCTCACAGAGCTGTGCGACAGGTACTCCTGACCACCCCTTCTCCTGCCCTCTGATTGATTGATATGGATTTGATACCTCCGTACTTGATGGATACGTATTTTTTTCTTTTTTCTTTTTTTGATCGGTGTTTGATCTATCTTTCTTTGATTGTCTTGCACCGGTCAACGCAGAAGGAGTCAACGTTGAGTCAGCCGCCGTTGCCGTACCCTGTGGATGGTCATCCTCAGTTGAATCTTCCGAGGGTGATTTTTCCGGTTCGGAAGATTCCACCGTGGCAGTTTCCGCCATATGGGGTTCCAGCGGCTTTTCGTGGATCACATACTTCATCGTGGTGTACTTGCCATTGGATTTGCGGCTGCGCTCCCGATGAAGATAGCCAGCCCGTTCCAGCTCCTTGACACCTTCGCGGATGGCGTCAATGCCCTCTACGCAGATGTGGGAAAGCCCACGCAGGGAATACTCCCAATCGTCGGGCAGAGAACGGATGACACAAAACAAACCTTTCGCTTTCAGCGACAGGTCGGGATCGCGGAGGGGGATGTTGCTGATGACGGTGAATGAATCCCGCCGTTTACGAGAACCCATTAAAATACCTTCCTTTCCTTGAATTTACCGGGCTTGCTGCGCTTGACGCTGTTTCTGACGCCACACCCGCTCCAACACTCGCATGATGTAGTCGGTGATCTGCTGGGAATCATAGCCTTTCGGACAGAATCTGGCTGCTTCCTTGATGGGAATCACAACCTTGTCGGTATCGACTTTCTTTTCCTCGCTCATGATCGCCCGCATGACGTCTATGGAAAGAGCGCCTTCCTGGCTGAATTTCTTCAGCCGCAACGCCTGAGAGTGGGATGGCACGGCTTGTTCGCTCTCCATCGCATCCAGAAGCAGAACCTGTTCTTCCTGCGTCAGGTAGGAAAGCTCAACTGCAGGTGTGACGCCGATTTCCTTGTTATCCACCTTCGCCATCAGCTCTGGAATCAGCTCTGTCAGACGAATGAAACGGCGTACCTGGTCGCGGCTCATGCCAGCTTCATCGGCAACTTTCTCGGCGGACAACTTCTGTGCATTTTGCACAGAAGTTAAATCGGAACGGGAACCTTGCCGTTTTATGGCGTCCAGCTTCATTTTCAGGGCGTATGCCCGCTCGCTGGGGAGCAGGGTTTCACGCTGAATGTTGCTGTCCACCATGATGATGGTAGCGGCGTCATCGTCCAGATCACGGACGATCACCGGCATGGTTTCAAGCCCCAGCAGCTGACAGGCGAAATGGCGACGATGCCCGGATACCAGTTCGTAGCCGCCGTCCTCCCGTGGGCGGGCAATGGCCGGGACAAGCACACCGTATTCCCTGATGCTTTCGGCTGTGTCCTGCATCTTATCGTCGTTGACCACCCGGAAGGGGTGATTTACGAAGGGATGAAGATCGGTCAGGGGGATTTGCTCCACCTTTTCCCGTTCCGTGTCAGATGTGAACAGCTCATCGACTGAGGCCAGCTTGACGTGTCGCGCGCTGCTTTTCAATCTGCATCACCTCCTGCGTCAGGGCGCGGTAAGCGGTCGCCACCTTGCCTTTGGGGTCATGTGTGAAGATGCTTTTGCCTTCTGCGCTGATCTCTGCCGCACGGACAGAATGGGGAATCTCGGTGTCAAACACCTTGAGCTTCCTGCCGTAGCTCTCACGCATCAGGGAAGCAATCTCGCGGGCGTATACGGTGCGATTGTCCATCATCGTCAGCAGGATGCCGTCAATTTTCAGCTTCGGGTTGATGTCACGCCGAACCTGATCAATGGACTTCGCCAGTTCTTCCAGTCCTCGCGCCGATAAATAATGCGGCTGGACAGGTATCAGGACTCGATCAGCCGCAGTCAGGGAATTTATCGTCAGGAGAGCCAGCGAGGGCATACAGTCCAGCAGAATGTGGTCATACTGCTTTTTCAGGGGCTTCAGCACCTTGCGGAGAACAGTTTCGCGGCTCATTGCGCTGATCAGCCGCAGCTCCATGCTGGCAAGGTCAATGCTGGCAGGAAGCAGGTCGATGCCTTCGGGGTGATGCAGAATCCCTTCACCAGGGGGCATTGCCTCGTCGTTGAGAGCCTTCACCATATAAGTGGAAAGCGTGGTGGGAAGCTGGTCAGGCTGAGAATAGCCAAGGCTGATCGTCAGGCTGGCCTGCGGATCGCAGTCAACCAGCAGCACTTTCTTGCCTTCCTGGGCAAGACCAATCCCCAGATTGGCTGCGGTGGTGGTTTTACCAACGCCGCCCTTCTGATTGGCTATTGCGATGACAGACGCATTCACTCTGATTCACCTCCCTCAAAATGCCGGGGGCAACAATCACCAGCCGCAACGGCTGGGTGCGCAGGGTCGATACCTCATCGACGGAGTAGGGGCAGTAGCGATACACGCAGGTCTGAACGGGGTCAAACGGTCGATGCAGCCGACATGACCGGCACTCAGGAAGAATGCCGTCTGCGCCGCTGTCATATTGATCGTTCTCCGGTTCCTCCATCAGGAGCCTCATTGCGTCAAAACCGCCTCGGATTGCCATGGGAATAACCTCCTTTTGAGCATAAAAAATAGACGTCCAGTTTTGAACGTCTTGCAGTTATACGCATTTCAGGTAAATCCGAGGGCAAATCACCCTTCGACAATGTTTTTGGCTGGGAGTAAATACCCTGCTATACCTGAAATCCGTTTCAATTTCCAGTAGCTAATCACCTGCTAATCAGTACTACTGGCAGTTATGACACCTATTCATACACACAATGCACACGATGCAGATACCACGCTGCAGAAGTTGCACTCCGTGCGCTACTATTCATGCTCATGCATCTCTCACCACTGCCTGTGTGGCATTGGTAAGGATGAGGTCGCCGGTTCAAATCCGGCCATCAGCTCCAGAGAAACCGTCTGAAAGGACGGTTTTTTTGTTGTGAAAAGGGTGAAAAATGAAATTTTTACACCGGCTTTCCGTCATTTTAATGACCTCAGATGGTTGGGAAATGGGGTTTTGTCAGTTTTCTGTCAGTTTTTCTTTGGGCTTTGTGCCCGGAAAGCCTTGATTTATCTGGGCTTTGGGTCTTTGATGCTTGTCAGTTTTCTGTCAGTCCATAGCGGTCAGCAATGGGCAAAGCCGTGTTTTTTTCAATACACCGCCCATGAACATAGTGTTTCAGTGTCATTGCGGCTGTGGTGTGCCCGGCGGACATTTGGGCCAGCTTGATATCCTTTGTGGCATCGTAAAGGTCCGTAAGAACTGTGGTTCGAAAGCGGCGGGGTGTGATGCTTTCATCGAATTGGATTTCCCGCTGTATTCTGCGGCACATTCGTTGTGTTTGTGTATAAGAAAGTGGGTTTTCGCCGCCAAGAATGAAATGAGTGGGAATACCGCCGGGAAGGTAGCAATGAACCTGCGGTGCCAGATGAAGGGTTCTGCGGCTTGCTGCTGTCTTAGGTGACTTGATGTGGGGTTCATTTCGCGAGGGATGTGTAACAGCCCTTTCGATATGGATGAACCCATTTTCACAATCAATATCCTGCCATTGCAGCCCCAATACTTCCTCCAGCCTTAAGGGATGTAATGCATGAATTGCCAGATAGCGTTGGTCATCCAAACGTGACAGCCTATTGATGTTTTGCACCAAATAACGCATCTGATTAATGGTATAGGGTTCTGTTGGCTTGCTGGCACGGCCTGTAATGCGTATACCTTGAGAACGAAGCGGATTTTTCTCAATGATTTCTTCCTCCAAAGCACGTTCAAAAATCATATTGAGAATATTCCTTACTTTCAGCTTTGTTTCCTTGGCACTATCCATTCGATTGAAAATGAGTTGTATGTTAGCGGGTCTGATTTCCTCCAGCATCATTTCACTCAGAACCGGCATAATGTGGTTTTTGATTGCCTTTTCATACGTTTGTGCTGTTGCAATTTCAATATGCGGCTTTGAAAAGATTTGGAACCATTCCCATGCAAAGCCTTCGAATGGATGTTGTCTGTTTGTTTCCGTTGCCTGACCGATTGCTGCAATTAGTTTGTTGGCATACTCTTGTTCGGTGTAAGCCGTTATCCACTGTTTCTTTCCGCCGATGATAATTTCCCGGCGAATGCGTTTGGCCATTTTTTGCTCCTTTTGAATTATCAGCATTTATAGTTTTCAAGGTTCTGCATTAACCGTAACTGTAGCAAAATGATTTGTCAATTTGTTTTCATTTACAAACAAACCAATACTATCTTGAACAGTAGTAACTACTTATGGAAATAGATAACAAAATTATTCATTATTGATACATCTTTCATGGAACTTTGATACTACTTATAGACATCATCA
>JAZOCU010000064.1:0-5656 GCA_045596625.1 Oscillospiraceae bacterium
TGAAACGCCATAACCATACCGATGGTAAACTGTCCCTGTATGGTCAAATACACACCTATAACCAATACCGCCGTGTTCGTAAGAGAGGATACTAACTGGGGTATCAGTCCGAGATACTGATTGAGCTTTGCAAATTTCACCTTTTGGGTATTCACGCTTGCCTGGTAGCCTGCCCATTTTTCAAAGAAGCCGTTTTCAGCTCCCGATGCCTTGATTGTCTCAATCATTTCAATACCGGCAACGGTTGCTCCTGCGAGTTTACCTGCGTCGCGCATTGAAACACGGGTAATATTAACTCTTTTCTTTGAAATGAAGCGAGATACAAGCATGTTTATAAAGATGGAAGTTACTCCGATCAACGTCAAAAGCACGCTGTATCGAATCATAACAACCAAATAAAACACCATCATGCACGCTTCTATAACCAGGGGAGCAAAGGTGTTCACGAGGCTTGAAGCGACAGAAGCGTTGGAGCCTTTTCTTTGTTGAATATCTCCGGCCATCCTTTGCGAGAAGAACTCCATGGGCATTCGGAGCACCTTCCACATGAAGGTGGCGCTTCCGACGGCAGCAATCTTTGCGTTGATTCTTGCCGCAAATACTGCCTGTATAAACGTTATAATGATTTCGATAACTGAAAGCGCCGCGAGTGCCCAAATAAACGGTATAAACCAATCGGGGTTTTGGCCCGTCAGCAATCTGTCAATAAAGATACGGGAAAATGCGGGCTCAATAATTCCGATGAGCGAAGCGATTACTGTTGTAATAATCGTAAATGCAACCGCAACTCCCGCACCCTTCATCTTTGCTTTGGCAAATGAAAGCATACTTTTGGGCTTGCCGCTCGGCTCAAAAGTTTCGGATGGCTCGAACATTAAACAAATACCGGTAAAGGATTTGTCAAAAGTCTCCATCGGTACGGTGTAACAGCCCTTTGCGGGATCGTTCAGCACTGCTTTGTTCCCCTTGAATCCGTCAAGCACAAGAAAGTGATTGAAGTTCCAGTGAATGATGCAGGGAAATTTTCCGTTTGTTTTCAAATCTTCCGGTTCGTAGCGGTAACCCTTTGCCACAAGTCCGTAACTTCTTGCGGCTTTTAATACGTTTTTTGCATTGGATCCGTCTCTTGATACGCCGCAATCTGCGCGTACCTGCTCAAGAGGAATCCATTTCCCATAATAGGCGAGAATCATTGTCAGTGATGCTGCACCGCATTCCAGCGCCTCCATCTGCATCACAACGGGGACTTTTGCTGCGCCTTTTGTTATGGGCTGCCTGATAGATTTTGTAGTTTTGCCCATATCCGTCACCTCAATTCAAAACAAAGGATATAGGAGAAACACTATCTATCACAATTTCGGCATTCTGTACGTCATCAGCAAATTCACCACTGACCTTTATGGCAAATACCCATTCTCCGCTTACAAGCTTTCCAACATGAAGCGTGTAATCGGTAAACGAAGCATCAACAAGCACGGGAGATGCAGCAATCTCGGTGACGGTTCCTTCCTTATCACCGATGCGAACAGTCATACCGCTCTCAATCGAATCGGCATCCGCCTCTTTAACATAAATTGTCGCTTCGCCGTTTTCTGCAACAGCAACGGCAGACAGTGTTGTATCCAAAGTTCCGACAACACCCCAAACGATAGCACCGACAAGCAGAAATATGATTGCAGCCAGCACCATCCATATCCCGGGATTGGACACGCGGATATACTCATTTAGCTGTTCCGGGGAAGAAACCCGATCTATGCTCTTTTTTCTAAATAACTGTTCATTCATATTATTCGCCACTCACTTTTGATTGTTTATTCCGCTTTTGCAGCACCCTGTTTTGCTTCCCTTAACATGGCAGACAGTTTTCAATCATATACTTTGCGAATTGAGAACTTGTGAATGCTGCAAATTTCTGATATCCTCAGATGTTCTTTTTAATCTTCAAAATATTTTGACCGTTTTTGTATTCGTAAGATATTTCATCCATGCTCTTTTTTACCAGATAGATGCCGAGCCCGCCGATTTCTCTTTCTTCTGCGGAAAGCGTAATATCCGGATCATCTTTTCTGAGCGGATCATACGGAATACCGTTATCAATAAAAGTAACAATAACAGCCAACGGATCCTCACTTACCTCAACCCGAACGGTTGCGTTTCCAACCTCGGGATTATAAGCGTAATGAGCAATGTTTCCGAAAAGCTCGTCAATAGCAATATCAATCTGCATCTGAGCTCTGATGGGGCAATCCGTTAACTCCAACTGTGCATTGACAAACTCCGTAACGGTCTCAATATTTTCAACTGTTGCCGCAATCGTTAGTTCTTTCATGTGTTTTTCTCCTGCCCGTTATATTTTAAGCAAAGCATTGTAATATCATCAAACTGCAGAGCATCGCCCACAAATGAATCAACGTCACGCTTTACATCGTCACAAATCGTTTGCGCATCAGAATTAAGATGTTTCTCAAGAAGTGTGTGCAAACGATCTTCTCCATACAGCCGGTTGTCAAGATTTGTCGCTTCGGTAACTCCGTCGGTATAAAGATAAATGATGTCTCCAGGTTCAAGCTGAAGCTCATTTTTACGGTAACGAATGCCTTCCATACCCGCGAGCACAAATCCCGCATGAGTTTTGAGATACTCAAACGTACCGTCTGCGTGTTTCACCAGCGGAGGATTATGTCCGGCGTTGGCAAACGTTACCATACCGGTAGCTGTATTGAGAATACCCATCCAAGCGGTGACAAACATATTGGCGTCATTACCTTCACAGAGTTTTTTGTTTGCCAGAGTGAATACCTGCTCAACACCCATTCCCGACTCCGCAAGGCTTTTCAGTATGGTTTTGGATTGCATCATAAACATTGCGGCAGGAATGCCCTTGCCCGAAACATCCGCAATCAAAAACGCAAGGTTTTCTTCATCTATGAGATAGAAATCGTAGAAGTCGCCTCCAACCTCTTTTGCGGGAGCCATATTTGCAAAAATATCAAATTCGTCGTGCCCGGGAAAAGCAGGAAAAGTGCTTGGAAGCATTGAGGTTTGGATGTGATGTGCAACATTCAGCTCTGTGGAGATTCTTTCGGTCTCACGGGCTGCCTCGCCTTGTTTGATAAGAAGTCCGTGCGTTCTTTTGGAAAGCGTGATGCATATAAGATAAACGACGCACAGGATGCTTGCTCTCGGTAAATAATAGAACTCGAATGCATGCAGATAAACGCTGTTTCCTTTACCGCTAAGATACTCAAGCCTTCCGGAAAGATTATCATATTCTTCAATATAGTTTCCCAATATATTTTTGTCCCATTCTCCAAACACGATACCGCCGTAAAGCGACGCAAGCATCATAATAAGTGTTGCTATCAAGGCAAAGCGCGCAAATTTGGGCGAGTAATAATGACATGCAAGCATAATGGGACAAGCCCACGCCAAAATCAAGTGCCTCGGCATAGCTACCGACATCATTGCAATAACCAAAACGAAAAACAAAAACAGTATGTAACGAAAGATGCTGCCCGGAATATTTGCAAACCGTTCAAGAAGCAAAGGGATTAGTAACAGCACGATGCTGATCGGCATAACCAGATTCATCAACGCATCATCAACGATAAAGAAATCCAAAAGATTCAGTATCCATATCAAGACTGTTACAGCAGCGGCGAACATCAAGCACCTTACAGTGTAATGATTGGCATTTTTTTCGTTTTCCTCGAACAAAGCCTGTTCAAGGATTTCATTTTTATCCTTGCTGCTCATGGGATTACTCTATGGTAAGAACATCGCAGAAACCGGTGATCTCAAAAATATCGGCAATGGTTTCGTTCACGTTCCTGATAATCATTTCGCCCTGTTTGTTCATTACCTTCTGTGCGGCAAGAAGTACTCGGAGTCCTGCTGAAGAAAGGTACTCAAGAGCCGAAAAATCCAGCACGAGTTTTTTAATGCCCGAAATACTGTGTTTCAGTTCCGCCTCAAGTTTAGGTGCGGTGGTAGTGTCAAGTCTGCCAATCAGGTTGATGGTAAGCTCGGTACCGTTAAGAGTTTTTTCGATGGTCATGGCCGTATTCTCCTTAAAAATTATTTTTTGATTATTTGTTTATATGAACGCAAACAGTATGAAGTTCAAAATGAAAAGCACTGTGCAAATCCAAACGATGGGGTGTATTTCTTTGATTTTCTTGCGGCAGATCTTAACGATACAGTAGGTAATAAATCCAAACGCCATACCGTTAGAGATGTTGTAGCACAGACACATAAATATCCCGGTGAAGAAGGCGGGGATGGACTCGTCAAGGCTGCTCCAATCGATATCCTTAAATGATGAGGCCATCATGATTCCTACAAGCACGAGCACTGGAGCGGTTGCTGCAGCAGGTACAGCACTTACGAAGGTGCTGAAAAAAGCTGATAGGATAAAGCAGAGAGAAGTGATAACGGATGCAAAGCCCGTGCGTCCTCCCGCTCCGATTCCTGCTGCACTTTCTACGAATGTCGTGGTATTTGATGTTCCGATCAACGCGCCTATTGAGGTTGCCGTTGCATCGGCAAAGAGTGCTTTATCAAAACGGGTTTTGAAGCCCTTTCCGTCTCCGGCTGCAAGCTCGTCCTCAATATTGAAGATGCCCGCACGGACGCCGGTTCCGATAAACGTTCCTATCGTATCGAACGTATCCATTATGCTGAACGCAAATATAACAACGAGAGTGAGGGGAAGTTTGCTCATGTCTGTAAACAAGCTTAGAATACCGCCCTCCCTGAAGATTGCGAGGAAAGTCGAAGGCAAAGCCCGACAAGCTTCCGAAAGGCTTACTGTTTCTCCAAAATTCGTTATGCCGAATGGGATGCCAATAAGCGTTGTTGCAATAATCGCAATAAACAAAGCACCCTTAACATTCATCAGCGTCAAAGCAATAGAAAGTAGCAATCCTATCATAAACACCCAAATTACGGGCGTGTTGAATGTTGCGATTGCCGGTACACCGGATGAAAAATCAATAAATCCGACGTTCAAAAAGCCGATGTATGCTACAAACAAACCGATTCCTCCACCGATTGCATTCTGCAAGCTTATGGGAATGGAGCGAATAATCATTTTCCGCGCCTTGGTTACGGTAATGAGAATATTGATTATTCCGCATATAAACACGATGGAAAGTGCTTGCTGCCAAGTAAATCCAAGTCCGAAGCAAACGGTATATGTAAAGAATGCGCCTGTCCCCATACCGGGAGCCTGGGCGTAGGGCACATTGGCAACAAGTCCCATTACCAATGTACCTATTACCGAAGCAATAATCGTGGCGAGGAAAACCGCGCCCCATTCCATTCCTGCTTTGGCAAGAACACTTGGGTTGATGAAAAGGATATATGACATTGCAAAGAACGTCGTTAATCCGGCAAGTATTTCAGTTCTAATAGTTGATCCAGATGAACGTATTCCAAAGTATCGTTCAATGAAATTTGGTTGACCTGCTTTCATTTTGGTTCCTCCTAATCTTCTGCCTTTACTTTGAAACGGGATTCCCTTGATTGCCACAACTCAAAGTGGTCTGCAATTCTTCGGGGAACACATCAATCGCACTAACCAACACCTGCGTTTTTTCGTTGTACCAAAAGAGGAATAGTAAAGAAATAAAGTTGTTCCAAGACATTTTCCGTT
>JAZOCU010000065.1:0-4003 GCA_045596625.1 Oscillospiraceae bacterium
ATCAACTGGGGTATTATGCCCTTCACTCTCGATCCCGAAACCGCTTTTGAATATGAAGTTGGTGAGTGCGTATTTGTGGAAGGTATCAGAAACGCGCTATTAAACGGTGAAGAAAGCTTTGATGCAAAGGTTATTCGTAAAAACGGAGCTGTCGATAGCCTGACACTCTATATTAAAGGCCTTACCAAAGAAGAAAAAGAGATCCTTCTTGCAGGTTGTTTAATGAACCATTACAAAGAAAAAAACAGTTAATATGGAATACAAGATCGGATTATCAACAACAAAAAGCGCTCGAATTCCCGACAGTGAGCAGATTAAGCTCTTTCACAAAATAGGCTGGGAAGGCTTCTTTACAGGATGAGAGCCCGAAAATATCAGTGAATGGGCAAAACTCGCGAAAGAACTGTCTATGGAATATCAGTCTATTCATGCCCCGTTTATCGGAGTCGACGCTATGTGGCGCGATGGACAAGATGGAAAAAAATACACCGATATGCTGATTAAATGCGCCGAGGACTGCGCACGTTATGAAATACCAATATACACGAAAAAAGGAGCAATAAACTTATGAAAAAAATAAAAATGACAATGCCGTTAGTTGAGATGGACGGTGACGAAATGACAAGAATCATTTGGAAAATGATAAAGGATGAGCTGATCTATCCTTTTGTCGAGTTAAAAACCGAGTATTACGACCTCGGTCTTCCCGAAAGAGAAAGAACAAAAGACCAGGTTACCTTCGACTCCGCATATGCAACTCAAAAATACGGTGTTGCAGTCAAGTGCGCAACCATTACACCGAACAAGCAGAGAGTTGAAGAATATAACCTGTCGGAAATGTGGAAGTCTCCTAACGGCACTATCCGTGCCATTCTCGACGGCACAGTATTCCGGACTCCTATTCTGGTCAAAGGTATCACCCCTTATATTCCCACTTGGACACAGCCCATTACCATTGCTCGTCATGCTTACGGTGATGTGTATAAAAACACCGAAATGCAGGTCAAGGGCGGTGGTAAGGCAGAGCTGGTCTTTACCGATAAGGATGGCAATGAAACCCGTCAGCTTATTCATGAGTTCAAGGGAGACGGTGTGATCCAAGGTATGCACAATCTGGATCAGAGCATTGCAGGTTTTGCAAGAGCCTGCTTCAATTATGCGCTGGATCTCAAGCAGGATGTATGGTTTGCTTCCAAGGATACCATCTCCAAGCAGTATGACCACCGCTTCAAGGATATTTTTGCCGAGATCTTCGAGGCGGAATACAAAGAGAAATTTGCAGCTGCCGGCATCGAGTATTTCTATACCCTCATCGACGATGCGGTTGCACGTGTCATCCGTTCCAACGGCGGCTATATCTGGGCTTGCAAAAATTATGACGGCGATGTGATGTCCGATATGGTATCCACCGCATACGGCAGCCTTGCCATGATGACCTCTGTTCTGGTTTCTCCCGATGGTGTATATGAATATGAGGCAGCACACGGCACTGTACAGCGTCATTATTATAAGCATCTGAAGGGAGAAGAAACCTCTACCAACTCTGTGGCAACCATCTTTGCTTGGAGCGGCGCTCTGCGTAAGCGCGGCGAGCTGGATCAGATCCCTGCATTGTGTGAATATGCTGACCGTCTGGAACAGGCTACGCTGCAGACCATTGAGGATGGTGTGATGACCGGCGATCTCTATCTGCTTTCCACACTGGAAAACAAAAAGAAGGTCAACTCCAGAGAATTCCTGGAGGAAATCAACACTCGCCTCTCCGCTTTGATGCAGTAAGGAGTTTTTGTCATGCCCAAACAGGCGATTTCTTCCTCTGTCATCCGCCGATTGCCTCGATACCACCGCTTTCTGACCGAACTGGAACAGAAAAAAGTAGTGCGGATTTCTTCCAAAGAGCTTTCTGCGCAAATGGGTCTGACGGCATCACAGATCCGACAGGATCTCAATTGCTTCGGAGGCTTCGGACAGCAGGGCTATGGCTATAATGTCAGTGCGCTGCGTGAGGAAATCGGACGAATCCTTGGCGTAAATAACCGCTGCCGTACCATTCTCATCGGTACAGGCAATCTGGGACGCGCCATTGCAATGCATGTGAATTTTCAGCAGCGTGGCTGCGAACTGATCGGCTTGTTTGATTCCAATCCGACTGTGGCCGGACGGGATCTTGCCGGCATGCCGATTCATCATACCGATACACTGGATGGATTCTGCCGCATGGAAAAGCCTGTGATGGCTGTTCTATGTATTCCCAGAGATGCTGCACCGCAGATGGCAGAACATCTGGTATCGCTGGGTATCCGTGCTTTCTGGAATTTCAGTCATGCGGATCTGATTCTCTCGGATCCCGATATTCTGATCGAAAATGTGTATCTGGAGGATAGTCTTTCTACCCTCGCCTATGGATTGAACCAATAACTTTCTCATCATCTTTTTTACAAACCAAGATACCCCCACATTTTGGCCGTTTCCCATCGAAACAGAAAGGATTAAATATGCGCATTCCAAAATTCATCGCAGCATTTACGGCGCTTTGTCTTGCATCGAGTGCACTGATCAGTATGCCTGCAACGCAAGTTTTCGCCGCAGATGAAACACTTCTCTTCGATATCCAGTGCGCCGAATCCAACCACATTATTATTAGCAGTGACGCACTGGTTGAAGGCGATGTTGAACTTGATATCTCCATTCTCATTCCCGAAAATCCCGGTGTTAATGCCATTTCTCTGAAGCTTCAGGTCAATGACGGCGAAGTAGCTGAAGATGGCAGCTTTGGCAATTACGGTTTCCGACTCACCGAAGGCGAATTTGCTGCGCCCTATTGCTTTGACAACGCAAATGATGGCGATTCCATGATGGCGCTTTCTTCGATCTTCAACGCGGAAAACATGAATCTGAGCTGGCTCTACACCTCAGATCCCACTGTCAATGCAGATGCTTATGCCGAATCCGGCACAACCTCCTGGGACAAAGATGTCAGTTGGGCTTATGATTATGCTTTTGCAACCGCCAATCTGGTGATTCCGCAAAACACCGCACCCGGTCAATATGTACTGGATGTAAGAAGAGAAAAGTATGTTAATGCACTGAGCATTGGCAGCAGCACTCCCATTTACAGCCAATCCAGATGCAAGGGTGCCGGTTCTGCTGAAGCACTGGCTTATGATACTGTTCCGTTGATCATTGAGGTTGAGGATGCAAGCGCCGCTATCACTACTACCGATACTACTACCACATCCACTACTACGACAACCACCATAACCAATCCGAATTATAACGACTTTGAATACAAGATTGAGGATGACGGCAGCATTACGATCACGAAATATATCGGAAGTTCGGCAAATGTAACGATTCCTGAAACAATCGAAGGCAAAACCGTTAAAAAGATCGGCAGCTATGCTTTTAGCGAAAATCAAACAATCACGCATGTAATACTTCCTGACACCATCGTCGAAATCAACTATCAAGCTTTTGCTAAGTGCAGAAATCTTGAAACGATCAATTTCCCCCGCAGTCTCAAAACGATCGGCGAATATGCCTTTACAACGTGTCACAGCCTGAAGGCCATTGATCTTACCTATGTTGAGAAAATTGGCGAATGCACATTCCAGCTCTGTATCTCTCTCGATGAGATCATCGTTCCCGGAAACATCGAGATTATACCCGACCACGCATTCCACGGCTGCGGCAATGTTGAGTCTCTGATATTTGGGGATGGTGTCACAACAATCGAAGAAAATGCGGCAGTGAACTTGTATTCTCTGCAAAAAATCGTGGTCCCCGCATCGGTTACGGAAATCGGGGCGCATGCACTTGGTTACACGTATTATAATCCTGATTACACCAGAATCGATGCAACAATTTACGGTTATACAGGAACCGCTGCCGAAGCCTATGCTTTGGAAAACGGATTTGATTTTGTTGCCTTGGATGCTGATACAACCACAACAACCTCTGCAACCACTACTTCTACTACTTCCACTACTTCCACTACTTCCAC
>JAZOCU010000066.1:0-23172 GCA_045596625.1 Oscillospiraceae bacterium
CCTGTCACAATCAGCAGCAGGATTCCTAGCCCACCGATCAGTTGGAGCTTCTTGAATGTTCTTACGTCTTTGCTTTTTACCTGTTCTTTCATAACCGCAACATCTCCTTTGATCAATTCGTCAAGAGAAACACCAAACAGATCGCTCAGAATCAGCAAGCTATGCACATCGGGATAGCTTTTCTCAGTCTCCCAGTTGGAAACAGTCTGGCGGCTAACATAGGCTTTCTCCGCCAGTGCCTCCTGTGACCAGCCAAGCTCCGTTCTGTGCTGCTTGATCGTTGTTCCAATTTCCAAATCATCCATCTCCTTTCCATTGGGGGTTTCCCTGTGTATGTATCATAGCACATCTGTAGCCGTTTTTCTACCAAAAGGACTTGACTTCCTGAAAAACAGCCTGTCAAAACATTTTGACATGGCGTATCTGCGTGATTTTGTCACTTTGTCCACTTCCATTATAGCATAAATGAGGACATAAAGCAATCTCCCCGACTTGCTGAGTTGGGGAGGGTTTTTGTGTGTACAGAAAAGCCGCACCTGTGGTGGGGTGCGGCTGGGGTATGGAAAGGGTTCGATCCATCAGAATTTAGCATCCAGTTTATCAATAAAATCATTTATGATCTTGCTACATTCATCCGGTTTCTGCTCATAAATACAATGATCGCCAGGCAATAGTACGATATCACAGTTCCCTAATTTATTAGCGTAGACGAAAAGTGTATTTTCACGGATTTTATTACAGAACTCCAAATATCTGTCATACAGCGTATCATCATCCGTATCCTGATCCAGATGAAAGAATTTCAGATAGGTCTCTCTGTCCAGTCCGCCGTCTGCAATCAGCTCTTCCTTTGTACTGTAGCCGAATTCTGCACAGATGTATAGCTTCGGCACATCATTCGCAGCGAGCATATTCCATGTCTCATTCATGTTTCGGGACATCATTGTGTCCTCGGCGATGACAGCAGAATTCTGAAAGGTCAGCAATGCAAGTGCGTGCTCTGCCCGCTGTTCTTCAGCAGAGTAATACGCCTTTTCGGGTAACATTATTTTCACGATTAGATTGCCAAGCCCACCTGCACCCATTTTATCAAGGCGATATGCAAGCAAAAACGTCGGATCGGGTTTGGTACGCATTTGGTCGGGAGTATATTCTTTGATCTCAGATGTATCCATGAATGTGACGGCTTCGATCTCTTCCGGGTATTTGCTTACCCAATAGGAAGCATAGATACCGCCAATTGAATGCGGAAGCAAGATATAGGGTGCTTCAACCCCTGCATTTCTGAGTGCTGTTCTATAATCCTCAACAATGTTTTCGACTGTTCTTTCCTGCGATGTATTATCGCTTAACCCATAGCCTGCACGGTCAACGAATATGACCTGATTCTCTTCTTCCAGAGCAGAGGTCATTCGTCTCCACGAAATAAATGGATCAGGATCACCAAATCCGGCAATTGCTATGATACGATGCTTTCCATTTTCATTTCCGTAGGTAAGCACATTTACGGAATAATCACCGACTGAAACAAGGTTTGCATAGCCGTTTTCCGTCAGAAATTGTCTATCCTGTTTCAGACGTATGCGGCTGTTGATAAAAATAAGCAGCCACAGAACAAGCAGAATCAGGACGACTACCAAAAGAATCTTTATTGTTCTTTTCATTTTCATAAGTAACCACCTAAATTCCAATTGATTGTCGCCTTTATTATACCACACTCCAATTGAAAACACAATGCCTCGTCTCGCTGAGTTGGGGAGGGTTTTTGTGTGAAGTAAAGTCGCACTTGTGGTGGGCGCGGCTGGGGTATAGAAAGGGTTTGATCAATCAGAATTTAAGTTACAAAGAGTTTTATTTACACAGAGTGCATTTTTCTGGAAATTCATTGCTAATTCTATATTCATTCAATATTTTATATATCAAGATAAATGCTATGGTTTCAATTTCAAATTCATCGGAAGTCTTCGCCCAGCAATTACTACAATTCACAATTTCAATTACCTGTTTCGCTATCAATTGGTTGTTATCAGGGGTTTCGAGAAGCAAATCTTTATGTATAGTTATTTTGCCATCGCATATTTTATCATCGTTGTAATGCTTAGGATTATTCCAATTGAAACTTCCATATTTGTATTGGACGATGCTTCCATTTTCCAATGTCAAGTAAGCCCATCCTCCAATGCCCAAACTCATATTTTTCACCTCTAAATTTCGATTTATTATCCCTTTCATTATACCACACACAAACTGAAAACACAATACCCCGACTTGAGTAAGCCCGAAAGGCGTGTCCGTTTTGGACACCCCTTTTGCCGTTATCGGCAAAAAACATTGATTTTCCGTTCCGAAACATCTTGTATTTTTGCCGATAATGTGGTATAATGAGCTTGAGGTGATAAGGATGAATTATCTTTCTGCAGCAGAGATTGCCGCAAAATGGGGCATCTCCGAGCGTAGTGTCCGCAATTACTGTGCGCAGGGGCGCATTCCCGGCGCATTTTTGACCGGCAAAACATGGAACATTCCCGAAGATGCTGTTAAGCCCATTCGCAAAAACAGCAAGCAGAATGCCCCTGAAACGCTGCTGGAAATTCTGCGTGAGCAGAAATCAAGTGAGCAGAAGGGCGGCATCTATCATAAAGTGCAGGTTGATCTGACCTACAATTCCAATCATATCGAGGGCAGTCGCCTGACACATGATCAGACTCGATATATCTTCGAAACAAACACCATCGGGATTGAAAATGCCGCTGTGAATGTGGATGATATTGTGGAAACCGTCAACCACTTCCGCTGCATTGACATCATCATCGAACAGGCGGAGAGTCGCCTGACGGAAAAGCTGATCAAATCGCTCCACGCCACGCTGAAAAATGGCACTGCGGACAGCCGGAAAGCATGGTTCGCTGTTGGCGATTACAAGCGGTATCCCAACGAGATTGGCGGCATCGAAACCACTGCACCGGAGGAGGTATCCGCTGCAATGCAAAAGCTGCTTGCGGATTATAACGCCAAGCCCGAAAAGTCACTGGAGGACATCATTGCGTTTCACTGGGCATTTGAGCGCATTCATCCGTTTCAGGATGGCAACGGCCGTGTGGGCAGACTGATCATGTTCAAGGAATGCCTGCATTACGGAATTGTGCCGTTCATCATCAGCGATGATCTCAAGATGTTCTATTATCGTGGGTTGAAGGAGTGGACACATCAGAAAGGCTATCTCACGGACACAATCCTGACCGCACAAGATCGGTTCAAGGCGTATCTGGATTATTTTAAGATCAAATATGAGTGAAGAAAGCGTCGGGACTAGGGGGTTCCGACGCTTGTTTTATGGCAAATTGGCTTGATGTCTCTGTAATGATGTGCTATAATGGTATCATTGGGGTAAGCGGTATTCAGGAAATGGCTTGCCGATAGGAATAGTGAGGTGTTGTGATATGGCTAAAGGAATCCTTGACATGCTGATAGATGCATTCTGGACAGATGAACGTGTTGGAAAACTCGGCGAAAAACTGACTGAACGAGAATTAAAGCTGGTGCGTTTGTTCGGCCGCAAAGGAAAGATCTTGAAAAACATCTACTTGCCTAAAGAAGAAGGCGGTACATCTGAAATTGATGTGGTTTATATTACTCCGAAAGGCATATTTGTGATTGAAAGCAAGAATTATTCCGGCTGGATTTTCGGTGATGAGAAATCAGCATATTGGACAGCCAGTCTCCCTAACGGCCAAAAGAATCGCTTTTATAGTCCGGTTAAGCAAAATCAGACACATATTAAGTGGCTGAATCTTTATTTGGAGTCCCATGGTTTTCACGATGTTTCTATGTACTCGCTGATTGTTTTTTCTGAGCGTTGTGAGATCAAAAAAATGTCAGTGACTGCCAAAAACACATGGGTTTTCAAAAGAGATGAGTTGTACGCTTATGTTCGTGCGATCTGGGATTCTGTTGCTGATCGTCTGTCGGAATCCGAGGTGGAACAGATTTATCAGATACTGCAAATGCTTACAAGCGTAGATAATGCAACCAAACACGCCCATGTTGAGAGCATTCGCAATCGTTTTTATGCGAAAGAATCAAACGAAGCACAGCCCGAACAATCGCCTGTTGCTGATTCAGTAGTGAAATTAGGTGAAGATTCTTCCGCTGATCATGCAGTACAAACCCAAACAACTGAATGTGCGCAGGAAATATCCGAAGGTGAGCAGGCTCAAATTTGTCCGAAGTGCAGTGCAAATCTGATTCTGAGAACTGCGAAGAAAGGCAGTAATGCAGGCAATCAATTCTGGGGATGCAGTAACTTTCCAAAATGCAGGTTCATAAAGAATGTGTGACTGAGTCGTAATCATTGAAAGGGATGAACGCACTGTCAAGCCCATGGGAAAGAATCCGTCTGAATTATTTTAAAATCAAATATGAGTAAGAATAGCGTCGGGATTTGGAAGTTCCGACGCTTGTTTTTGCGATCATACAAAAGTAAGCCGTATGTCTGTGAAAGATGTTCGTCTTGGGAACGATGTGTACATAGCAAATCCTGCAAGAAGGTAGTCGCACGGCATGCGATACACTCTGTGTAGTGGCTTAGCTCAGGTTACAAAGTGGGGCAGGTATCAATTTGTTCCTCTGAATCTGAAAAAATGGCGATCCACTTCAAAAGGGATTGCCGTCATCCACTGTTTTATGCTATTTTTATTCAATTATCTTTTCGTAATCCGTTTTTATCTAATTTGCATCTGAATTACCCCTTTGCTACACGATGCAGTGGGGTATTGCGGACAGGCAGACCTCCCTATTTCATGTGGAATGGGAAAGTTTTCTGTATACAGAGTAACTGCATCTATGTTTGGCATGTATGCACTATAAATGGTGCATACATCAAGATAGTTATGTGAACTATTGACATGCGCAGCGGTCTTATGCTATAATAATTTTATTAGCTTATAAGGTGTGTCAAGCATATTTCAGAAAAGCTAGATGAGGTCAAGAATGCATTCACCGACTTTGTGAAAGAGCTTGATCTGCCATTTGGTGTAAAACAAAAGTCCGGATTGCTTCATGAGATGCAAAGATGTTGTGAATGGTAAAGGAGCTGGAGAATATGGAATATTACGCCCATTCCGCCAACAGCAAGGGGCAATGGGAGCCATTGGAAAGGCATCTGAGAAAAACGGCGGTGCTTGCAGAACGCTATGCTGCCGCATTTGATGAGGGCTGCGCTGGCAAATGGCTGGGTCTGTTTCATGATGCGGGCAAAGCATCCGCTATGTTTCAGGGGGTCTTGCAAAAAACGGAGCATAATGTCAATCACGCCGCAGCTGGCGCTGCACTGCTTAGGAAACACAAACAGCTTTCCCGCGTGATTTATGCACATCATGATGGTCTTCTTTGGGATATTCAAGATGATATTAACGATTCTCAGCATATTGTCGATTCTCAAGATCATCAGAATGGAAAACGATTTGCTGTTACCGGAAAAGATCAGTATCAGGCACTTACCAAATACATCTTAGGACTTTTGGATGACCCTAAGGAGTGTCCGCAGTTGCACATCGATGGGGAATCCTTCTATGGCCATTTACCCCCAATGCTGCATACCAGAATGCTGCTTTCCTGTCTGGTGGACGCAGATTATCTTGCCACAGCATCGCATGAAGATGAATTCCTTTACAAAACAGAAGAAAGCGAGCCTTTGCAGGCAGAACGCATTATGGAGAAGCTGACAAATTACCGCGCTGCCATCGCGGAGAATTCTACTGCCGATCCTCATATCAATCAGCTGCGTGAGCAGGTGTATGCGGCTTGCCTTCAAGCTGCTCTATGTGAACCGGGTATGTTCACACTGACAGCCCCCACCGGTACGGGAAAGACCCTTGCGCTGATCGGCTTTGCGGCACAACATGCGTTGCAGCATCATAAGAAGCGAATTATCATTGTACTGCCGTTCCTCTCTATCATCTCGCAGAACGCCCAAATATATCGTGAGATCTGCGGAAATGTGTTGGAAGCGCACAGTATGGCCTCTTACAGTGAGGAAGAATCGCTGCGCTTGATGGCGGAACGGTGGGATGCACCGGTCATCATTACTACATCTGTAAAGTTTTTCGAGGCGTTTTTCAAATCCAAGCCATCCGATTTGCGTTTTTTACACAGCATTGCTGATAGTGTGATCGTTTTTGATGAGGCGCAGAGTATTCCGGAAAATCTGGTAGGTTGCACCATAGAGACCCTGCGTATGCTCTGTGAGATGTTTCGATGTACCGTGCTGCTTTCTACCGCGACACAGCCCGAATTTAATGTACGAAAAGATATTCGATATCAGCCGCATGAGATCATTCCAACGCCCTCAGAACTGTATGCACAGACACGCCGTGTTACGGTGCAATGGGACATTGCTGAACAGACATCTCTTTTGGTGATCGCAGCGCAGATGGCGGTGCATACGAGTGTCTGTTGCGTTCTGAACCGAAAAGATCATACGCAAAAGCTGTTTTGTCTACTGCGAGAGCAATGCGAACCATCTGAGGTGTTTCACATTTCCACTGATATGTGCAAGTCTCATCGTGATGCAGTCATTGAGGAAGTCAGACAGCGACTGCGTTATCAGCTTCCTTGCCGTGTGGTTTCTACCTCATGCATCGAAGCAGGCGTAGATCTGGATTTTGCTTGTATGTACCGTGCGCTTGCGCCGCTGGATTCTATTGTTCAGTGCGCAGGGCGATGCAATCGAAACGGAAACACAGAGGGGAAAATGACTATTTTCGTTCCCGACGAGGAAAAGCTGTATCCTACGCCGACGATTTCTAATGCGGCAAATAAGGTCAAGCTATTACGTGCGAATCATCCCATTGATATCTATGACCCCGCGCATATTAAAGAGTATTATACGCTTTTATTCTCTGATGCAAATTATGACCACGATAAACCCGAACTGCAAAAAGCTATAAATGATTATGATTTTGCCGAGGTGGAGCAACAGTACAGGATCATTCCGCAAGCGGGCGTCAATGCACTGGTGCCATATATGGGTGAGCAGATACTGTTTGAACAGCTCCGAGAAGAGGCAATACAAAAGGGAATTTCAAAAGAATGGATGCGTCGGGCGGCACCCATCACGGTTTCCAGCTATATGGAGGATAAGCTTCGGGAAGTTGCAGAGCAGTGTTTCACCATGATAAAAGGGAAGCGGATCATCGTGCCAGGATGGTATATCCTGTGCACCGATACCTGCTACGATCCTGCAGCGGGACTGCATCTGACGAATGAAAGCAGTTTGAATTATTTGTTATAAGGAGGTTTGCAATGAACGGAATACAAGTAGAGGTCTGGGGCGATTTTGCGTGTTTTACTCGTCCGGAGAGTAAAGTGGAACGGCTGACCTATCCCGTGATGACGCCCTCTGCTGCCCGTGGAATCCTGAGCGCCATCTATTCAAAGCCGGTGGAATTTTATTGGCAGATACGGAAAATCGAGGTGCTTCGGCCGATCCGATACCTCAGCTTCAAGCGGAATGAGGTCATTAAATATAATGTGAGCAAAAGCCCGCAGCCTATGCTGGTTGAAGATGTTCGTACACAGCGGCAGAGTGTGGTGCTGAAGGATGTACGTTATCGCATCACCGCTGAGATCATTCCGCGGGAAAATTTCTGCGGCACGGCACAGCAGCTCTATGAACAGGCAATGCGCCGTGTCGGTGCAGGCAAGTGCTTCTTCCAGCCTTCATTGGGACTGCGTGAGTTTGTGTGCTATTTCGATTTGCCCACGGATAGGCCGCCCATTGCTGAGAGCATGGATCTGGGTATTATGCTCTACGATGTGTTTGATCTACACCGATTTGAAAAAACAGCGAAGCCGGAACCGTTTGTGTCGGTATTTCGTGCAAATCTGGACCACGGCGTCATGAATGTGCCGGATTTTGACAGTGAAGCGGTATTGAAGCCGGAAAGGGGGTAGGCCGAATGCTTGAAGCATTATATGACTATGCGAAATCGGAAGGATTGGTTGCAAAGCCGGGCTTTAAGCCGAAAAACATCAAGTTTTACATCAATTTTTCTGCAGATGGAGTCTTCCGAGGCTTCGATATTGTTGAGGACGGTGCAAAAATGCCCATATGTCCGGACATTGGCAGTCTAGCAAACGGCAAGACTAAAAGCAATATCATTGCTGAAAAAGCAGAGGTCATCTTCAATCTGCCTGAAAAACAAAAAGACGGTACCTTGTACTATAAACGAGCACCGAAGCAACAGTTTTATCTGGATGCCCTTTGCCAGGCGTCACAGCACGATCCACTGTTTGTGCCTGCAGTCAAGGGACTGACCGAGCATTTGGATGCGATCCAAGCCGCTTTTGCGCAGCTGGCAAAAACAAAGCCTTCTGATTTTGTGAGCATCAAAGTAGAAGGTCAGCCGCTGGAAAGCAGCACTGGATATCTTACATGGTGGGAAACATTTCGCAAGACGTTGGATTCCCCCAAAACCCAAGGTGCTATGCGCTGCTTTATCACCGGCGATCTGGAGGAACCGGTGAAAACCGTTCCGCCGGTGCAGGGACTTGCATCTGTCGGTGGACATAAAAAGGGCGACAGTTTCATTTGCTTTGATAAGGATGCCTATCGTTCCTATGGATTGGAAAAAGCTGCCAATGCTGCTGTTTCTGAGGAAGCGGTGGCAGGTATGAATGCTGCATTGACGCAATTGATGAAGAACGCACCGCCTCCGTTGGCAGGAGCAAAATACATCCACTGGTTCAGCCAACAGACTGCCAATGACGTGATTGAGGTGCTGGATTATGGCTTTGGCGGAGACGATATCGCGGAAGAAGATACGGCAGAGGATGTAAACCGTTCCGATGAGAACCGCGTTCGAGCAATGTTTAACTTTATGATGAACCGAACGCTTCCGCCTATGCCGGAAAACCGTTACTATATGATGGCACTCAGCGGTGTGAACGGGCGTGTCATGATCCGCAGCTATGATGAGGGCACCTATGATGACCTGTGTACCAATATTCGGGCATGGTATGAAGATCTAGCCATCGAAGAAGCGGGTTACGGAAAGCGATATCCCAAGCTGTTTGGCGCATACAGCCGATTGCTCAAGCATACCGGAGATAACAAAAAGCTGAGTGACCGCATTAAGAAAGAACTCAGCGGCATTGCCCCGCGAATTTTGTATGCCATCATGCACAATACCGTACTGCCTGACAGCACAGCAGTCAAGGCATTGGCATATATCCATTCTGATATGTACAGTAGTCCCGAGGATAACAGCAATCAAAAACAGTCAGCGCCGGATCGAGTTGCTTGTCAGCTTTTGAAGGCATGGCTGAATCGCAAATATCGCAATCAAAAAAAGGAGGAATTCATTATCATGGAAAAACTGAACCCGGAAAGCCCGTCCGTCGCTTACCAGACCGGAAGACTCATGGCAGCATATGCAGCATTGCAGAGTGCAGCTTTGGGGAATGTGGGCGCAGGCATTGTGGAACGCTATTACACCTCAGCCTGCACTGCACCTGCACTGGTCATGGGCAAGCTGGCAACCATGGCGCAGTACCATCTTTCCAAGCTGCGTGGTGATAAGCCCGGTCTGCACCACATTTACAGCCAGATGCTGGAAGAAATCACCTGCAAGATCGGTACAGTGCTGCCGAAGACCTTCACCCTTGAGCAGCAGTCCGAAGTAGCACTAGGCTACTATTTCCAGAATTCGCAGATTCGTGCGGATATCCGCGCAAGAAAAGAACAATCAAAGAAAACGGAGGAATAAACTATGGCAATCGAAAACAGATATGAATTTATGTTCTGCATTCAGTGCGTGAACGGCAACCCCAATGGTGATCCGGATATGGGCAATTCCCCCCGCATGGATCCCCAGGATATGTGCGGCTACATCACCGATGTTGCCATCAAACGCCGCATCCGCAACTACATCCAGACAGCATATGCCGGTGAGCAGGGTATGCATATCATCATGCAGAACGCCACCAACATTAACCATGCTATCGCTCGGGTAAAGGAAGAAGCAGGTCTTGCGGCATCGGATGTCACAAAGACAGACATTGAAAAATCTAGAGCAAAGGCGTGTCAGCTCTTCTACGATGTTCGTACCTTTGGCGCAGTTCTTTCCACCGGCCCCAATGCAGGACAGGTGCGCGGTCCGGTGCAGCTTACATTTGCTAAGTCCCTTGATCCGATCCTGCCTTTGGATATTTCCATCACTCGTATGGTAACAGCCGATGGGGATAAAGGCAAGGATTCGGCATATTATGCCAAACTAGAAGCTGAGACTCCCGAAGATAAGCTGAGAACCATGGGAAGAAAGCAGCTGATCTCCTACGGTCTGTATGTGGCGCATGGCTTTATCAGTGCAAATCTGGCTGTGGAGACCGGCTTTGATGAGAGAGATCTGAAGGCACTGTTTGAGTCAATTTTGAATATGTACGAGCATGACCGTTCCGCAAGCAAGGGAGAGATGTCGGTGATCTCGCCGATGATTATCTTCAAGCACGTTGGTACTGATACGGATGAAGCACAGCGTCAGCGGCAGGCAAAGCTTGGCTGTGCAGCAGCGCACAAGCTGTTTGATCTGGTACACATCGAAAAGAAAGCAGAAGTGGATATGGCTAGAAGCTACCGAGATTACAATTGCACGGTGAATATTTCCGCCGTGCCCAAGGGAGTAACCATCGGATTCTTAACTAATCCGTATGATGATGTCGCATGGAGCAGTTTGCCCGTAGATTCCGATTGGATGCAGTTTGTCTGACTCTGCGCAGACCACAATCATCACCAAAAATATTGGCAGATCTGCGCAGTCTTTCACTGCAGATTTCGCCCATATTGCATATATTGATTTGATATATGATGCTGTAAATCATTTCGATTTGTTGATTGCGCCGGAATTCATTTGGACTTGGCGCTGTTGATTGTTGAGATTTGCAGTCGCCCCCTACGCGGGGGCGTGAATTGAAACTGATATACCTGGTTCACGCCAACACACCAGATAGGTCGCCCCCTACGCGGGGGCGTGAATTGAAACATAATTACTTTGGTATTCTGCAGCATAACACTATTGTCGCCCCCTACGCGGGGGCGTGAATTGAAACATCAATATGTACATCTAAACCACCGCACCATAATGGTCGCCCCCTACGCGGGGGCGTGAATTGAAACATTGCGTCAATCTCTCTTTTGCCCTCGCAACCATGTCGCCCCCTACGCGGGGGCGTGAATTGAAACTTTGTCAATGACAATCGGCTGAACAAATCCATATGTCGCCCCCTACGCGGGGGCGTGAATTGAAACCTTTTAATCAACTTATAGAGTTTGCTTCAAAACGTCGCCCCCTACGCGGGGGCGTGAATTGAAACTTATACCGGCTTTTCACGACGTTCCCTCTTTTCTGTCGCCCCCTACGCGGGGGCGTGAATTGAAACTATACTTTACCGGCAAATCCGGCAGCTTGACACGGTCGCCCCCTACGCGGGGGCGTGAATTGAAACTGAATGCAGAAGAAGATTTGAAAAATTTAGAACGTCGCCCCCTACGCGGGGGCGTGAATTGAAACAAGTTATTTTTTGGTTTACCTGGTTGCGGTAAAACGTCGCCCCCTACGCGGGGGCGTGAATTGAAACTCATATCGCCTGTACACTTCACGTTTTAGAAATAGTCGCCCCCTACGCGGGGGCGTGAATTGAAACTAATATAGACATAAAGACAAGGCAAAGTCTTAAAGTCGCCCCCTACGCGGGGGCGTGAATTGAAACACTAATAAATTGTATCATGTTCAGACCTTCTTTCGTCGCCCCCTACGCGGGGGCGTGAATTGAAACAAGGAAGCATCCGATTAACGTTGCCGGAGAATAATGTCGCCCCCTACGCGGGGGCGTGAATTGAAACAACTATAGACGGATTTTCAGTAGCCGTGATATCGTCGCCCCCTACGCGGGGGCGTGAATTGAAACTATACTTTACCGACAAATCCGGCAGCTTGACACGGTCGCCCCCTACGCGGGGGCGTGAATTGAAACACAATGGGGGTGCGTAATATTTATTCTGTGACCGGTCGCCCCCTACGCGGGGGCGTGAATTGAAACATATTCGCAAGTCAAGAAAAAAGCAAGGGTTATGTCGCCCCCTACGCGGGGGCGTGAATTGAAACATTAAGGAATTGTAAACTTCAAAATAGGAGGATGGTCGCCCCCTACGCGGGGGCGTGAATTGAAACATAGTGTGCGTGATGCAAATCATTATACGCATTGGTCGCCCCCTACGCGGGGGCGTGAATTGAAACACATCATACACATGGACGCATCATGGAGGGCACGTCGCCCCCTACGCGGGGGCGTGAATTGAAACTGCTGAACACCCGCAAAGCCGTTGAGCATGTTAGGTCGCCCCCTACGCGGGGGCGTGAATTGAAACTACATTAAATCGGTAAACTCGCAAGGCGTTCCGTGTCGCCCCCTACGCGGGGGCGTGAATTGAAACATAAAGTTCTGTTTCATCTTGGAACGCATCGTGTCGCCCCCTACGCGGGGGCGTGAATTGAAACTTTATTTTTCATTCATTCGGAATTTTCAGCTCATGTCGCCCCCTACGCGGGGGCGTGAATTGAAACTAGATCTTGCTTTCGATGATTTTTCTGGAATGATGTCGCCCCCTACGCGGGGGCGTGAATTGAAACATATATCTGCAACGCTTTCGGGTAATCGGTGTAGTCGCCCCCTACGCGGGGGCGTGAATTGAAACAGATCAACAGTTTGCCCAGACGCAATCATGATAGGTCGCCCCCTACGCGGGGGCGTGAATTGAAACATTTCTAACTGGATCACCGAAACCAACGAAAAAATGTCGCCCCCTACGCGGGGGCGTGAATTGAAACATTAGCGTGGACAAAACCGGTGCGATACAGTCGTGTCGCCCCCTACGCGGGGGCGTGAATTGAAACTTTATCAACCATGATGACTTTCAAAGCATCACCGTCGCCCCCTACGCGGGGGCGTGAATTGAAACCTTTCCGTGTAATCCAAAATGCGGATTGACGGAACGTCGCCCCCTACGCGGGGGCGTGAATTGAAACAATTTCATAATGCGATAAACTCACTTTCATCATAGTCGCCCCCTACGCGGGGACGTGAATTGAAACACTTCCCGATGTGGCGCTTTTTTGTTATATTATAGTCGCCCCCTACGCGGGGGCGTGAATTGAAACGACTTTGTTTTCAATAGCGTCCCGCCCGCAGGCGGTCGCCCCCTACGCGGGGGCGTGAATTGAAACATAAGGATCCACCTATTACACAGACCACCATGCGTCGCCCCTCCTGTGAGGATCTGTATCGGAACGGGTCTCCCACGGAGAGTGTACCAATGCACAAAAGAGTCACAAAATTAGAAAGGAGTCAACGATGGAAGATGATAGACTGATCCCGCTGTCATATATCGCCCAGTATTGTTTTTGCAAACGTCGTGTAGGGTTACTTATGCTGGAACAGCAGTGGGCGGAAAGTGTAGATACTGCCAAGGGAAGATTGGAGCATAAAAATGTACATGCGTCCTCCATTGCCAAAGCAGGTGCTGTGCAGCTGATCTCTAATCTGACCTTAGTGTCCCGCTCCATGCAATTGTTTGGTAAAAGCGATGCTATTGAGGCGATGCCAGCAGAAAAAGGTATGCACTTTCCTTTTCTGGATGACTCACAATATATGCTGTATCCCATCGAATACAAGCACGGAAAGCTGCGAAATGAGCCTGAATATGCGATGCAGCTTTGTGCACAGGCAATGTGTTTGGAGGAAATGTATGGGTGCAGAATCGAGAGAGGTGCATTGTTTTATATCAGCTCACATCGCAGAAAGGAAGTCGAATTTGGACAGAAATTACGGCGCAATACCGCAGAAACGGCAGCGGCATTATCGGTAATGCTGCAGACCGCAAAAGTACCGGGTGCAGAACGCTCCTCCAAATGTGTCAGATGCTCCATGAGGGAGATTTGTATGCCTGATACGGAGCATTCCGTGCAATCGTATATGAAAAGAATCAATCGAGAGATCGAGAAAGGAGCAGCAGAATGAAAAAGCTAGCCAATACGCTGTATATTCTTACGGAAAACAGCCATCTCCACGTAGAAAATGAAGCAATCTCGGTAAAAGTGCATACAAAAGAAGTCGCCAGGATTCCTGCGCATACCATTGAATCCATCATCTGTCTTTGTAATACATCAGTATCAACGCCGTTGATTGGTTTTTGTGGCAGCAATGGAATCTCGTTATCCTTTCATGCAGATAACGGTAAATTTTATGGCAGGATCTACGGCGCAGTCAGCGGAAATGTACTACTTCGGCAAAAGCAGTATGAATGGATCCATACACCGGAATCTGCTCAGATTGTCAGGAATATTCTTTCTGGCAAATTCCTGAACAGCCGGAATATGCTGTTGAAAGCGGCGCGTGATAATACAGCGGAGTATTCGGAGCAGCTTCGTGCCGCAGCGGAGCATCTTGCTGAGCAGCACATACTTCTGAAGGCGGCAGATGATATTAACAGTATGCGGGGCATTGAGGGTGCTGCGGCTTCTGTGTATTTTCGGGTATTTGATGCAATGCTGAAGGGGAGCGATCCGGATATGCGGTTTGAAAAGCGAAGCAGACGGCCGCCGGAGAATCGGGTGAATGCAGTGCTTTCTTTTGTATATATGCTGCTGAAAAACGATGTTCAATCAGCGCTGGAATCCGTAGGAATCGATCCGGCAGCAGGTTATTTGCATACACTTCGCCCGGGACGTCCCTCTATGGCATTAGATTTGATGGAGGAGCTTCGCTCGCCTCTTTGTGACAGATTGGTCATTGCTATGATTAACCGCGCACAGCTTCGCACAACGGATTTTGAAGTGACTGATGGTGAATTTCAATTAAAGGATGCTGCGAGAAGATTGGTGATTCAAGAATGGCAGAGGCGAAAGAAAGAGGAGATCATACATCCCTTCCTGAAGGAAAAAATAGCGATCGGTTTGATCCCGTATTGTCAATCCATGCTGCTTGCACGGCATTTTCGCGGAGATCTGGACGGATACCCGCCCTTTATCTGGAGGTGAAAGAATATGATGGTTCTGATCACATATGATGTGGATTATACGCAAAGTTCCGGTGCCAAACGTTTGCGCAAGGTAGCAAAGATCTGCGAAAAATACGGTGTTCGTGTGCAGAATTCTGTGTTTGAGATGCTGGTGGATACTGTGCAGCTGACGCAGATCAAAGCAGCGCTTTCTGACACCATTGATCAGGCACATGATTCCATTCGGTTTTACCGATTGGGCAATCATTGGGATACGAAAGTAGAGATAATGGGATTAGAAAAAGGGTTTCGGCAGGATGAACCGTTGCTTCTTTAAATCTGGTAAAACTCAATACCGTTACACCGACACAGCAAAGTGCGTGACCTTTTAGCCACAAGTTTACAACTATTTGTTCATTGGTCTCTGTCCATATTGCCAAATTCCTCAAACTATGCTATAATAAATAACAACGCCGCAAGCGTTGTGTGGCGAGAAAAATCATCCAAATACTCTGCCACCTAGCAGAGCATCTATATTAAGGAGACCCATTATGCTGCACCACGGCCTATACGAACAAGTCATCAATCATCAGCTGAACAGCGAGCTTGCGGAGATTCCGCAGGCCCGTAAGGCTGTTGCGCCCATTGACAAGGCAGAAGCCTCCAAGGTGCTGGCACAGTATCTGGCGGATGTGGTGCAGAAAGGTCTTGATAACGTAGCGGATAAAGGCGGAGATCTCTCTGCCCAGATTGCGCTGACCAATCAGATTGTTGATCTGATCCAAAATACAACAAAAGAAGCTGACTTTGCTGCGCTGGGTGTTGACCAGCGTGCAGAGCAGCTTCTTGCGCTTTTACGGGAACAGGATCCACGTCTTGCTGTGGGGAAAACTGCTGCCGATCTCAGTCGTCCGGAAACCTCCATCGCACAAAGTTCCCTGTTCACTGGTGCCATTCACGAACCCCAGATGTATACCGAACTGAAGAAAGAAATCGTTTCTGCAGACCGCATTGATATGCTGGTATCATTCATCAAATGGAGTGGTTTACGTCTGCTGATGGATGAGCTGCGAGAATTTACGCAAAATGGCGGAGAGCTTCGCATTATTACGACCTCCTACATGGGTGCTACCGATGTAAAAGCCATCGAGGAACTGCGCCGGCTGCCCAATACGAGAATCAAGGTGAGCTACGATACTAAGCGTACACGTCTGCACGCAAAGACCTATGTGTTTTATCGCAGCACAGATTTTACCACGGCTTATGTCGGTTCCTCCAATCTGTCCAATGCCGCTATTTCCAGTGGCTTGGAGTGGAATGTGAAGGTCACAAAGAAGGATCTACCCGAGACCATCGACAAGATTTCAGCAACTTTTGAGAGCTACTGGAATTCTAACGAGTTTGAGTATTATTCCGAGGAGCAGAAAGAACGTCTTGCACGGGCATTGCAAGCAGAACGCTATGCCGATGGAACCAATCCTGAAGTCTACACTATGGATATCACGCCCTATTCCTATCAGCAGGAAATTCTGGACAAGCTGGAAGCAGAGCGCAAGGTGCGAGGGTATTATCGAAATCTGGTTGTAGCAGCAACGGGAACGGGTAAAACAGTCATTTCCGCACTGGATTACAAGCGATTCCGAAAGCAGACCCCTGACAAGCCTTGTCGCTTGCTGTTTGTGGCACACCGTGAGGAGATCCTGAAGCAGAGCTTATACACTTTCCGTGCAGTTTTGAAGGATGCGAACTTTGGCGAGATGTTCGTCGGCAGCCACAAGCCTGATAGCATTGAAAATCTGTTCATTTCCATCCAGACCTTCAATTCGCAGGATTTCACCGCAAAAACGGCACAGGATTTCTACGATTATATTATCGTGGATGAATTCCATCATGCAGCAGCACCTACCTATCAAAAGCTGTTGGCATACTATCAACCGCAGATTTTGCTGGGGCTGACGGCTACACCGGAACGTATGGATGGCAAAAATATACTGTCCTACTTTAATAACCGCATTGCCGCAGAAATTCGTCTGCCGGAAGCCATTGACCGTAAGCTGCTGTGTCCCTTCCAGTATTTTGGTGTAACTGATACGGTTGATCTGAGCGAGCTGAAATGGTCTGCCGGTGGCTATGATAAAGGTGAGCTTTCACATGTGTATACATTCAGCGGTATGGCAGCCAATCGCCGTGCCGATCTTGTGGTGAACTCCCTCTTGAAATATGTCACGGATATTCGTGATGTAAAAGGGCTTGGATTCTGTGTTTCTGTGGAACACGCCGAGTTCATGAGCCGCTATTTCAACGAGCGTGGGATTCCTTCCATGTTTCTGACCGGCATGTCACCGGATGAAGAAAGAAAATCTGCCAAGCAGCGTTTGGTGGCAGGCGAGGTGCGTTTCATTTTCGTTGTGGATATCTACAACGAGGGTGTCGATATTCCCGAAGTCAACACAGTTCTATTCCTGCGTCCAACCGAGTCGCTGACCGTCTTCCTGCAGCAGCTTGGACGTGGTCTGCGTTTGGCAGAGGATAAGGAATGCCTGACCGTTCTGGATTTCATCGGTCAGGCACACAAGAAATATAATTTTGAGGATAAATTTGCAGCACTGCTTTCCAACACCACACGTAGTGTCACCCATGAGATTAAGAATGGCTTTGTATCCGTTCCTAAGGGCTGTTATATTCAGCTGGAAAAGCAGGCTGCCAAGTATATCTTAGAAAATATCCGAGCTTCCTACGGCAATACCGCAGGACTTGTAACACGTGCGGCGACCTTCACAGAAGATAGCGGCATGGAACTGACACTGGGCAATTTCCTGGATTATTATCATCTGGATCCCAGAGCCATCTATAAGTTTTCTTCCTTTTCACGCATTTGTGTTCGTGCAGGCGTGATGGAGGATTTTAGCGAACCCCTTGAAGATACGCTGACTAAGGCATTTGCTCGCCTGGCAGTGATTGATTCCCGACGCTGGATTGCATTCCTGCTGGATATTTTGCCACAACTAGATGATGTGGATTTCAACGTCTTACCCGATCTGCAAAAGCGTATGCTGCAAATGTTCTATGTCACTGTTTGGTGTAAACCTGCAGATGATTGGAACAGTGAGGAGGTCCTCAGCAATCTTTATGCACTCTCGGACAGCCAATCATTGATATTGGAGCTGATGAGTCTGCTCCAATATCGTTATGAGCACATTGACTTCATTGATGCGCCTGTGGATCTGGGCTTTGATTGTCCGCTGGATCTGCATTGCACCTATACCCGAGATCAGATTCTGGTGGCACTGGATTTCATGAAGCCGAGTACCGTTCGTGAGGGCACGAAGTTCCTGCCTGATAAAAATCTGGATGTGCATTTTATCACCCTCAACAAGTCAGAAAAGGACTATTCTCCGACCACCATGTATCACGACTACTCCATCAATGAAAATCTGTTTCATTGGCAGAGCCAAAGTACGACATCGGAAAGCTCACCGACCGGACAGCGGTATATCCACCATCAGGAAAGGTATATTCATGAACTGCTGTTTGTCCGTGAATACAAAACAGACCGTATCACCGGTGGTGCGGAAGCTTATACCTATCTTGGAACAACGCACTATGTGTCGCACCACGGCTCCCGACCTATGAACATTACATGGAAGCTGGATCGCCCGATTCCGGCGAGGTTCTTGAAGAAGACGAATAAGTTGATGGTGGGATGACAGAAGGGAGATTTCCATGACAATCCAAGAAGCAAAAATCATCTGCGAACAGTTTGGCAGAAACAATGGACATTACACTGAAGAGGAATTCTTCCTTTATACGGAAGCAGCAGGTATGCTGATCCTTGAAACCAACGATCCGGAGTATATGTGTGACCTCGGCGGCTATTATTACGAACAGAAATACTATGACCTTGCACTGAAATACTACGAAATGGCGTCTGATCTTGGTGACGAAGCAGCAACCGTGAATCTTGGATACATTTGGTATTATGGCAGAACCGGGACCGTTGACTACGAGAAAGCATTTCGCTATTTTACATTAGCGGGAGATAATGCTGTTGCTCGGTATAAGATTGGTGATATGTATCACAATGGGTACTATGTGGAGAAGGATGAAGCAAAGTATCAAGAAATCATTGAATCTCTGTACAAGGCATATCATGGAACCAATTATGTGGAAGATCCATTGCCCGAAATTTGCGTCCGACTTGCCGGAATTCGGGAAAGAGAAGGCGATACAGAAGAAGCGATCCGACTTTTGTGTGAAGGTAAAAGTATGCTCAGCTCTCGGATTGGATTCAATCCTTTCTTTGGGAATTTTACCATTATGCAGGAAATTATCAGCACCCTTTACCGCCTGATTCCCATTGACAAAAAGAACATAGATATATTTGATCTCTATGAATTGATGAAAGCACCTGTTAGGATTGGCTTTACCTATCAAGGTGAAACCTATATCATTGAATCAAAAAAAGAAGCAGACGGCACAATCGCAATTTGTTATGAAGGAAAATGGTATCGTGATGTTACAGATATGCTGATGAAAGCAGAGATTGACGGAGAGCTGCTCACATTGATTTCGTGGAAATTGAAACTGTTTGAGGTGGTATAATGGAGATCGTACATATTGACGACGGAAGATACGGCGAATATGAAAATCTCTTGTTGGAGCGTGACCGCTACCGTAAGGAAGCTGAGCTTGCACTTCGGGAATATATCAGCGTGTTTGGCGATCTGACCACGGCTGTCTTCAAACAAAAGATTGCTTGTATTGAAAAGAAGAAAATGCTTTCCATGTGCTTGATGTATTTTAATCGAGGAGAAAGTGTTGATATCAAGAAAGTCAATGAACAGATCCGAGTGGAAATGGCAGATTATCAGAAGCAGCTTGATGCTATGATTGCTGATAATGAAACCTGCAAGCAAATGAAAAGAATACCCGAAAGTGATGTTTTGAGAATCCGCCAGATCTACCGCAGAATTGCCAAACGACTGCATCCCGATTTGAATCCGCTTACCGAACAGCACGAAGAGTTGTTGAATTTGTGGATGCGAAACCTTACGGCATATCAGTGTAACGATCTGAAAGAGCTTGAAGAACTGGAAGTTCTTGTGGAGCAGGCACTTTCCGCACTCGGCGATGGGAAAACAGTTTTGTCAATACCTGATATACAAGAGAAAATAAACGCCTTGCAAAGCGAAATTGAGCAGATCCGTTCAACCGATCCATATCGTTTTCGAGAGATACTCGCGGATGAAGGTTTGATCCGTGAAAAGAAAAAGGGTTTGGCAGAAGAATGTAACGAATATCGGAGGTATGCGGAGCAGCTTGAGCAGGAATTGAAGCGCTTTATCATGGAAGGAGGAACATTTACATGGACGAATTGATTATACATAATCCGGAAGTGGTAGCATTAACACAAAACGGCGGCCTGGATCAGGTGATCAAACCGCTGACAAAGGAAATTCATCTTTTTGACACCTATGTAGCAGGTGTCAGCTATCTAAGTGATAAATCTGTTTTGCAGGAGATTGCAATCGGTGATCGTTTGACTCTGCAAAGAGAGGATAACAAATTTGATGACAAGGCAATTGTAATCATAACAAGCGGAGGGAAAAAGTTGGGATATGTCCCTGAGAAGGATAATATTATTTTCTCCAGATTAATGGATGCAGGAAAACTGCTTGTTGCCTATATTAAGGCGATTCAGCAACGCAGTGCAAATTATCAGCAGATCAGCATCGGAATCCATCTTGTGGATTTTTGATCAGGCATTGCATTTCTGCTGATACAAACAAATATAGATACTATCCAATTCTGACACAACCACAAATCCATCACCCGAAAGAGAGATGATCGTTATGAAGAAAAAACTATTGCCTGTTGTGCTGATTGCACTTGTGATTGTAATCGTAGGAGCATTGTTCCTTCTGCTGCATCAGCCAACGGATCCTGCAACTGTTACGGAGCTGGAGAATAAATATCATATCTCGTTCTCCAATATAGATATCAAGCAGAGCAACACAACTATGGCGCAAGATATCACAGACCGGCTGACATTTCATGTGGATGATTACCAAGCCTTTATGGAGAACCGATATTATGGCGAAATCATCAATTTTTCCGAGGCAGATGATCGTTCTTCGGCACAGTACAAATGCAGACCGTATCCGCAAAGTACAGATTCGCTGCAAAGCCGTCTGACTTTTTTGATTCAGTTTGAAGCTGCAGATAACGGCTATGATGCGACCTTATCAAGCTACTATGAGTGAGTGGTTGCTGCGCAGATCTACAGACAAAGAACACTCTTAAGGTGTGAAAAAAGGGACTGCGTGAGCAGTCCCTTTCATTTGCAGATCGATTTCATTCCCAAATTCCATCAGCCATCTCTGCACCAAGCGAGAATGCCTTTTCTTTGTCAGTCGGGAATACAGTTTCGTGTCTCTTTTTCTTGGCTTCGGGATCAAACATTGTCCAGTTGTATTTGCTGTAATCGCTGACCTGCAATGTGTCGCTGCTGATCATGATTTTTGTCGGTCCCACCATATTGCAAAGCATATTCTGATAATTCGCCAGCATTTTATCGTAGCCAATCTGTGCATAAAATCCCTCGGCAGCGTTGCTTGTCATAATGAACAGAACAGGAATTCTGCGTTCGTTGTAGCTTCTCGGTTCTGTTTTGTATGTCAGGGACTGAAAAATCAGACGTTCATACAATGCACGGAAGCCCGCACTGACATCGCCAAGATAATTGGGTGTGCCGATGATCAGACCATCTGCGCTGCGGATGTCATCAAGTATCGGTGTAAGACCGTCCTTGCAGACGCACACGCCCTGATGTTCCGGCAGCTTGCAGCCAAAACAGGAAATGCAGCCTGTGAACTTTTCGGATTGATAAAGGTCGTACACCTTCACCTCTGCACCTTCAGATTCAGCACCTTTGGCTGCTTCACGAATCAGTGTGCCGGTATTCCACGCTGTGCGAGGACTTGCGTTGATTGCGATTATTTTTTTCATAATACCCTCCGATTTATTCTACAAAATGAATACGGCTCTCATCAAATCTGTCCTGCTGCTGTCTTTTTTCGGCAGGATAGCCGTAGGGGAAGATGGCAAAGGCTCTCAGCGTATCCGGAATATCAAGGATTTTCTCAACCGCCTGCATCCGTTCTTCCTGCGGTGCAATGCCAAGCCACACGCCGCCAAGCCCCTGTGCGTCCGTTTCAAGCCAGAGATTTTCCATAGCGATCGAAAGATCGATCTGTGCATACGCAGGGAGCATACAGTCTTTTCTGTAGACGGCCACGATTGCAGCCGGTGCATGTTTCGTCATGCCGGCATACGGATGCACGGTGGAAAGCGCAGCAAGCTTTTCCTTGTTGGTCACAACATAGAATTCCCACGGCTGCTGGTTTGCAGCAGAGGGTGCCTGCATGGCAGCTTTGAGGATTGCAAACGTCTTTTCTTTTTCGACAGGTCTGTCCTGATATTTTCGGATGCTGACTCTGGAATAAATGTGATTGATAAATTTACCTCCTTGTAAAATTGGATTGATCATATTATCCGGTCTTTATTGACCTCGAATACATACTCTCCATTCTTAGATGCAATATCATCGGGCAAGGCGGTATCAATGATGAAAGTATTTTCAGTTTCATTGATGATATTACAGCGCATATATCCGACACAGGGCGGAACAAGCTCATCCTCACTGCTTACTACCGGAACTTTATCAATGAAGTAATGGCTTGCACCTTTTGCGTCAACTAACTCAAATTCAACAAAAATCGGATAGCTCATATCAACGATTTTCAAAATCTTTACTTTCACCGCAGCCATATACGCTCCTCCGATCTTATAATTCTTATCAAGTTCATTATACCACATCTGCGTTCCATTTTCAAGGAGACACATTCACCTAATCCTTGAAAATCAGTCCGGTATTCACTTCCTCCCCCTATTCGGAAAACACCCCTCCAACCATTCCACTGGTGCTATACTAAAAAAGTGGACAAAAAAGGAAAGACAAGGTATAATAGAATAAAACACCTGGAGGAAAAAAGAAATGCCAAGAAAGAAAAACACTCGTTACACGGAAGAATTCAAGAAAACCATCGTAAACCTGCACC
>JAZOCU010000067.1:0-5424 GCA_045596625.1 Oscillospiraceae bacterium
GTCATGGTCAGATCCTGCCATTGGGTTTGTCTCAGATACAGGCCCTGTGCCTTGCGGAAGGCTTTCGCCTCCTCAAAGGGGAAGGTGTACCGGAATAAGGGCAGTTGTAAATTTCGCTTAGCCCTGTGCGATAGCAGCCTGAGCAGCAGCCAGACGTGCGATCGGAACACGGAAAGGAGAGCAGGAAACATAGGTCAGACCCAGCTTGTGGCAGAACTCAACAGAAGTCGGATCGCCGCCGTGCTCGCCGCAGATACCGATATGCATCTCAGGACGAACAGTCTTACCCATCTTAACAGCCATATCCATCAGCTTGCCAACACCGGTCTGATCCAGACGTGCAAACGGATCGTTCTCGAAAATCTTTGCATCATAGTAAGCATCCAAGAACTTACCTGCATCATCACGAGAGAAGCCATAGGTCATCTGAGTCAGATCATTGGTACCGAAGCAGAAGAACTCTGCTTCCTTAGCGATATCATCTGCAGTCAGACAAGCACGAGGAATCTCAATCATTGTACCAACCTCATACTTCAGATCGGAACCGGCAGCAGCAATGACAGCATCTGCAGTCTCAACAACGACCTTCTTCACGTACTTCAGCTCCTTGATCTCACCTACCAGAGGAATCATGATCTCAGGAACGATAGCCCAATCGGGATGAGCCTTCTTCACATTGATAGCAGCCTTGATGACAGCCTTAGTTTGCATAGCAGCGATTTCGGGATAGGTAACAGCCAGACGGCACCCACGGTGACCCATCATCGGGTTGAACTCATGCAGAGAAGAAATGATGTTCTTAATGGTATCAACAGACTTACCCTGAGCATCAGCCAGAGCCTTGATGTCAGCTTCCTCAGTAGGAACAAACTCGTGCAGAGGCGGATCCAGGAAACGGATGGTTACAGGGCAACCCTCAAGAGCCTCATACAGAGCCTCGAAGTCTGCCTGCTGCATGGGCTCGATCTTAGCCAGAGCAGCCTCACGCTCTTCAACAGTATCAGAGCAGATCATCTCACGGAATGCAGCGATTCTTGCAGGCTCGAAGAACATATGCTCAGTACGGCACAGACCGATACCCTCAGCGCCCAGCTCTCTTGCCTTCTTTGCATCGGCAGGAGTATCCGCATTGGTACGAACCTTCAGAACTCTGAACTTATCAGCCCAAGCCATGATACGGCCGAACTCACCGGCAATGGTTGCATCCACAGTAGGAATAACACCATCATAGATGTTACCGGTAGAACCATCAATGGAAATCCAATCGCCCTCAGCATAGGTCTTACCGGACAGAGTAAACTTCTTGTTTGCTTCATCCATAGCGATTGCAGAGCAGCCGGATACGCAGCAGGTACCCATACCACGAGCAACAACAGCTGCGTGAGAGGTCATACCGCCACGAACAGTCAGGATACCCTGAGAAGACTTCATACCGGTAATATCTTCAGGAGAGGTCTCCAGACGAACCAGAATAACCTTCTCGCCCTTGTTAGCCCATGCCTCAGCATCATCAGCGGTGAATACCACACGACCGCAAGCAGCACCGGGAGATGCACCCAAGCCCTTGCCGACAGGTGTTGCAGCCTTCAGAGCCTTGGTATCGAACTGCGGATGCAGCAGAGTATCCAGGTTACGAGGATCGATCATAGCAACTGCTTCCTGCTCGGTTCTCATGCCCTCATCCACCAGATCGCAAGCGATCTTCAGAGCTGCCTGAGCAGTTCTCTTACCGTTACGGGTCTGGAGCATATAGAGCTTCTCATGCTCAACAGTGAACTCCATATCCTGCATATCTCTGTAATGGTTCTCCAGAGTCTTGCAAACTTCCTGGAACTGTGCAAATGCTGCAGGGAACTTCTGCTCCATCTCAGCGATAGGCATAGGAGTACGAACACCGGCAACAACGTCCTCACCCTGTGCATTGGTCAGGAACTCGCCCATGAGCTTCTTCTCACCGGTAGCGGGATCACGAGAAAAGGCAACACCGGTACCACAATCATCACCCATGTTACCAAAAGCCATCATCTGTACGTTAACAGCGGTACCCCAGCTGTAAGGAATATCGTTATCACGACGATATACGTTTGCACGAGGGTTGTCCCAGCTGCGGAAAACAGCCTTCACTGCACCCATCAGCTGCTCCTTAGGATCGGTGGGGAAGTCAGAGCCGATCTTGGACTTGTACTCAGCCTTGAACTGCTCAGCCAGCTCCTTCAGATCGTCAGCAGTCAGCTCAACGTCCTGTGTAACGCCCTTCTTTGCCTTCATCTCATCGATGAGCTCTTCAAAGTACTTCTTGCCGACTTCCATAACAACGTCGGAGTACATCTGGATAAATCTTCTGTAGCAGTCATAAGCCCAGCGAGCATTGCCGGAAGCCTCTGCCATATACTCAACAACATCCTCATTCAAACCGAGGTTCAGAATGGTATCCATCATACCGGGCATGGATGCACGAGCACCGGAACGTACGGAAACGAGCAGCGGATTGGTCTTATCGCCAAACTTCTTGCCGGTTACCTCTTCCATCTTTACGATGTACTCATTGATTTCTGCCTGGATCTCATCATTGATCTTTCTGCCATCCTCATAGTACTGAGTGCAGGCTTCGGTAGAGATGGTGAAGCCCTGCGGAACAGGAAGACCAAGCTTGGTCATCTCAGCCAGGTTTGCACCCTTACCGCCGAGCAGCTCACGCATGGAAGCGTCGCCTTCAGAAAACAGATAACAAAATTTCTTTGCCATTGGGATTTACCTCCATTCATTAGTTCCCGGGCTATCAGGGCGCAATACACCCATCAGACCGGACATGGTTCTATTATACCACAGTTTCTTCCAAAATGCTAGTATTTTTCCAATTTTTTTTGATTTTTCTTTTTTTTGTCAGTTTTCACATTTTTTAGGTTCAGCTTTTGCAATTTGGATGCAAAACCGCAAGATTGCAATGCATTTTACGATCAACGGCTCTTGACAGTCCGAAAGAATTACTATATAATAGAACAAAGAGGTCAAGGTTGTGATCGGCTCCGGTACAGCACTTGACTTTTCTTTTATACACCAACATTCTTTGTCTCTTATACCGACAGAATGCGGATCCATCTTCAACAGAATCGAGGAGGACTCATGAAGGAACAACAGCAGTTGCCTCAGGTTACAATGTTTTCCGATGGTGCTTGCAGCGGAAATCCCGGGCCGGGCGGATGGGGTACCATTCTACGCTATCATACCAAGACTGCAACACATGAAAAAGAGCTTTCCGGCGGCGAAGCGCATACTACCAACAATCGTATGGAGCTTTCTGCTGTGATCGCAGGGCTCTCTGCATTGAAAATGCCCTGTGCAGTCACCATTACCACCGACAGCCGCTATGTGGTAGACAGCATTACAAAAGGATGGGTCTATGGATGGCAGCGTAAAGGCTGGATCAAAAGCGATAAAAAGCCTGCGTTGAATGTCGATCTCTGGGAACAGCTGCTCCCCTTGCTTGCAAAGCATCAGGTTACCTTTGTCTGGGTCAAGGGACACGCCGGACATCCGGAAAATGAACGCTGTGATGCGCTGGCTGTAGCAGAAAGCAAACGATTCTCTCAACCATAATCTCACAGAACGCTGTCCGGAAAGTATCTCGCTTTTCGGTCAGCGTTTTCCATTCCCATCAATGGGATCCAAAGCGGTTTTTTACGAAATCCGAACAGATATTTAAGGCTATTTCAAGAATTCATGTCGTTTTTTGTGAATATTCACAAAAGACCTTCGGAAAGTTTTGTGATTTCTCGCATAGAAATCTGAGGAAAACTATGCTATACTATTATTATAGAGATTGGGAAATAGAAACATAGATGGGTAATGTATCATATACCATAAGGAGGCTCAGCTTTATGTTGCGTTCTATTTCAAAATCCACATGGCGCCATGCCGGTGCATCGCTGCTTGCCGGAATGATCTGCGCTTCATCGATCAGCGCTATGCCGGCTGCCGCAGCATCTTCCGCTTCGCTCAGCACCTTCCGCTCTCGTGTTCTGAATGCATGGAAGAATCTTGAAACTACGGTTTCGGTACAGGGACTGAAAATGACCGCTGCGGAATGCGCGAAAGAATATTACGATATGCTCTATGCAGAATCAGATCTGTTCTATGTCAGCTCAACCTATCAATATGCCAGCGCAGCCAGCGGCAATGTGGTAGAGCTTTACATCGAATACCTCTATGATATCGATGAGATCCCCGCTATGCAGGAGACGTTCAACAATGAAATCCGGCGATTGGTCGATGCCCGTCAGGACAGCTGGACTGACGCTGAAACGGTACTATTCTTTCATGAGCATCTGGCATCGGTATGTGCCTTTGATCTTTCCCTCACAAAAGGCGATGCCTATTCCGCTTTGCTGGGTGGATCGGCAGTCTGCCAAGGATACAGCCTTGCAATGAATGTACTCTGCCGTGCCGCAGGAATCCCCTGCTATGCCATCGCCAGTGATACACAGATGCATATGTGGAATGTTGTTTGCATCGATGATGCCTGGTATCATGTAGATGTTACCTACGATGACAGTGCACCGGATATGATCGGCCATACCAATCATGATTATCTCCTATGTTCGGATGCCTTCATGCAAAGCGACAGCGGTCATGCGGCAGACGATTGGGAATATTTCGCCAACGGTGAGCAAATCGTTTGCAGCAGCGAACGCTTTTCCAATGCATTCTGGCGTCGCTCCATGGATGCAGCATATCCCACTGCCGACGGTAAATGGCTGATCACCGAGCTGGTCGATCCCACCACCATTACCACAGCATCACAGATCGGCGCATCAACCATTCTTTACGATTTTCTGGAAGACGACAGTGAAACTGCCGATATCCTTAACAGCTACAAAGCCAAATGGCTCACCCCTGAGCAGCAGGTCTATATCGCCTGCTATTCCCTCTCGGATTGCTATGGCAATGCACTGTATTATACTACCGACACCGCTATCTATCAGTTGAATCTCGAAACCGAGGAAGTGACGCTGTTCTATACCTTAACAGGAAGTGAAAAAGCACTGGGTTCCATTTACGGTATCGAAATCGATGACCACGGTCTGCTGACCTATCAGATCATGGAACAGCCCGTTTATCCGGATGAGACCCTCACCCTCGATATCACATATCATAGTATCCAATTGGAAACACCGATCGTCGAAGGAACAACAACCACAGAAGCAACAACTACTACCACCGTGGAAACAACTACCACCTCAGAGACGACAACTACCACCTCTGAAGCGACAACTACCACCTCTGAGGAGACAACCACCACCTCTGAGGCGACAACTACCACCTCTGAAGCGACAACCACCACCTCTGAGGCGACAACCACCACCTCCGAAGCGACAACCACCACCTCCGAAGCGACAACCACCACCTCCGAAGCGACAACCACCA
>JAZOCU010000068.1:0-1508 GCA_045596625.1 Oscillospiraceae bacterium
TGATTAAGTTGATCAACGTCTCAAACAGCTCAATGATACCGCTGAGCAAGGAATTTCCTTCCGCCGAAATCTCCGTCCATAATTCCTTTGCGGATTTAGGAGCCGAAATGACAGAAGCTGCCTCCAGTTTTTGTTTCAACCCATCCAGCAAAGTGCCTTCCAACTTTTCATAAGCGTAGCATTCGATCGTGGTTGTATGATGTTCACGATGCGTGGCACGCTTCCATTCCATCGATGCGCGGTAAGCCTCTCCGGCAGAAACGCCGTTTTTCGGTTTGAAATAGGCGGGCACTTCTCCGTTGCGATTGATGCCAAAATACTCGATATAGATTTGATGATCGGGCAGATAAAAATCCGGATGGTACTGACCGTATTCGTCGGTGGCGGTATCGATTTCGTATGGGTGCTCATAGATGTACCGTATACCGTTTTGCATCAGGAAGTTGGCAATATCCATCTCGCCATAGCTTTTCACAGTTTCGTTCTTAACGGTGGTGGGCGGATTCAGTTTCAGATACTCTTTGTACTCCTCTTCCGATTGAAATTCAAACTCGGATCTGGAAACCACCCGATTATACAGCAAGTAGGAGCTCAGCATGCTGAGATATGCGTCATTTTGCATATTTTGCAGCAGCTGTTCTTTGATGAACTTTCTCAGGTTAACCTTGGTGATTGTGGGTATGCGCCCCTCTACTTGTGTGATGATATTCAAGCCCAGCTTATGGAAAGTGGAAGCTGCGATCTGTTGACCGGTTTCGGCAGCAATACGCATATTCATTTCGGTTGCCGATGCATTGGTAAAGGATAAAACCAGAATATCCTCGGGACGGCATTGTTCCGATTTCAGCAAATACTTGATTTTCCCCACGATGGTAGTTGTTTTGCCCGTACCGGCACCTGCGATTACCAGATGATTGTGGGATTCTTTGATGATACAAGCCATTTGCTGCTGATCCAGCTTCCGACCTTCTACATTGCCGATCAGTTCGTATGCGGCTTGTATTCTCACACTTGCAACACGATCATTATGCTGAATGATTCTCTGCGGCAATGAACGAGATACCGCAAACAATCTGCTCTGCTTTGAAAGCAGCTCCTGATATCGGATTGCCCTTCTTAACCGCTGAGTATTAACAGGTGCGGCTTCCTGCAGCAAGCCACCATTTTTTGTATGCCAAACACTTGCTTCATTCGGATCAACAAACGCCTGTGGATCAGAAAACAATGCATCTGCATCACTCAATGCAATATCGATCATTGCAATCAAATAGTCGCACAGGTCATTTCGCTCTTGTGTCTGCGAGCTGAGATGACCGAAAATCGTTTCAAGTAATCCCATATTTTGCCTCATTCTCGTCTTTATGACTAACAGATTTCAAAGTGCAGCAAAGTCCCCGCTCATCCACACATTCTCTTGATTTGCCCATCTCTCGCATGAGGATACAACTCCCTCACCTGCGCAAAAATGCGCTGCTTGGATTGCTCCGGTTCTTCGGCGTAGGCAGTCG
>JAZOCU010000069.1:0-7032 GCA_045596625.1 Oscillospiraceae bacterium
TGATTTCGCTTTGGATGGATGACCTCCCGCTGGATAAAGATTTCGTTTTTTACAAAATCAATACTGTTAAATTTCCCAGCTTGTTTGCGGCGCAAGAAAACTGGAGCAGGATTATGTCATGCTGCGGAAGGCAGAAACAACGGCATCGGTGAAATCTTGCTCGATTTTATGTTCGGGCCTTACGGTGACCAAAACCTGGGCATTGCCGATTTTTCCATAACCGACAACAAAGGAATTGTTGCATGCAGATATTTCAACATCAGGAAATAGAAGGATCTTTTCATCTTTCTTCGCTTCGTTGAAAGCTTTAAACCAATGACAATCGGTAACAAAGACAATATGTGTAGGATTCAGCAATTTAATCTGCTCTTTGAGCAGCTTGCCGCAAACTGCACGTTGCGCTTTACACAGCGTATCGCACGGATTCCCACCGTTGCTGGGAGATGCTGCATACAGATTAGCCCAGGCGATGTTTTCAAACCAGCGTTCATTGATCTCATCGGAAGGGATTAATGCTCTGCTGATCTTTTCACCAGTACGCCAGAAGCTACTATGATGGTAATTATATTGTTTCTCATTATCAATTATCTCTTCATTGTTTTCAACAAGCCATTTGAAGCGGTTTTTTTCAGAAGCGATTTGCCGAATGTCTTCCAAAAAACTTTCTTCAGCCTCCACGGGGGTTTTTTTGAACCAGCCATTTAATGCCCGGCCTATCCACAGCACACGAACGCTGCTGCGTTCATAGTCAGAACCCACCATTGGCACATGTATGGCAAGAAGATCCTTGCCATCAAAAATACGTTTATATTTCCTTTCGGCTAATGCCTTGTACAATTCGCCATATAGCTCCTTTAGAAATAGTTTTTCCATCATGTTTTCCTCCTTTTTCCTGAATGCAATACATTATGTAATAAATACTAAATTTTTGAATATCAGCGGAAACGAAGCTATCTCCTTTTCTTTCTCGCTATTTTCTGTATTATATGGGTCGGGAAACTGTTCATATTGCGTTTGCAGGAAGCTTTCATCAAAGTAGAATGGATTGCACCATCTGCATTGATAGTGTTCATCTAAGGCGCAAATCACGTTTGATTCAGAATAGTATGATTGCAGGAAGGGAACGATTCCGTCCGTACAGTCGTCATGATAGATGCAGTATGTGCTGCTGGGCTTGTGAAAAATGATTCTTCCCCGAGGGAAATAATCAAAAGCTTTTCCGTCAAACTGCTTTGTATAATGCTGCTGCCAGACAGCATCATGGCTATAGGGGAAATTGATGAAATCACCGTAATGTTCGCCTTTTTCCACATGGCATATATGCAAAATGATTCCTTTTGGTGTGATGAAAAATATGCCCACATGCTGTTCTAACGTCATTATATCACCTTTTCCATTTTGTGTAAAGCACAGTTCTGTCTTGTCCTTTGGATATCCTTTCCAGTCAGTAGCTTTTTTTGTGCAAGAGATATGGCAATTTGATCCAGAAATTCGCGGTTGGATGCCAAGCATCCCTTTGCCTTCTGGTAGTATCTGTGAAGCATTGCACTGATCATCTGTTCTTGTTTGGACAGGAGGCTGTGGGAACAATCGTATTCAGGATTATACAGATCAAAACCGCCAATACCATTATCCAGAAGGATTTCCTTAGCCGCGTGATAGGCTTTCGTAAGATCACTGCTCACACCCATGCTGGCAGCGCCAAATTTTATATCCAAAGCCGCCATTCCACTCAGTGCGCACATGATGGCGGTCTGCTTCTGTTTCAAGAGGGTGTTTTTTCTCTCCTGCACAAATGAAACAAAGCCGCCTGTTCCGGTTCCTCCGCGAGTTGAAACCAGCGTTACGCATCCCGGAGTCAGCAATTCCCGCATGAGAGCATGTCCTGCTTCATGGTAGATGATTTGTGTTTCCTCAAGATCGCCATTATTGAGATCAACAGCAGCTGGATGATTGTCAAAATCGAAAATGCGATATCTGTGCTTCATAAACGCCCGAAGGAGATGATCCATTGTAATGACTTCTGAACGCTCGAAACCAGCATAAAGGCCTGCCTCATTAATGACCGTTTCAAGTTCTGCGCAGGAGCATCCCTCCATCATTTTGGCAACGGTTGGCGTGTCCATATCAGATATAAAGGGCTTTTGAGACATATAGAATGCCATAATCTGCTCAGCTTCTTCTCCGTGTGGGATTTCTACTGCGATAATTCGGTCAAAGCGTCCGGCACGCAATAAAGAGCCTGGAAAATGCTTCAAAGTATTTGCCGTTGCAATAACAAAGATATGCTTATCCTTGTGTTCATCCATGCAAGCCTGTATTGTGACATACTCCTCTGCATCCCTTCTTTTTTCATCACCATTTGCGAATTTATCCATATCGTCCAGGAAAACAATAGCCGGCGCCGCTTGAGCAGCATTTAAAAAGGTCTCCCGGATGACGTTAACAAAATCATTTTGCGGTTTGTCCTTGCGGCAGATGAACGCATGCAGTCCGGTGGCTTGGATGAGTGCTGAAGCCATCAGTGATTTACCCACGCCGGGGCTACCGTGCAAAAGCAAACCGTTGGGGGCTTTTACACCAAGTTTTTCATAGGGTGTCGGATCCTTCAGGATATCTGCGATTTGTTCCAACTCCCGCTTGACAGGAGCATAACCAATAATCTTATCAAAAGGATTCATTAAATAGTTCCCTCCTTTTTTGTGCCGCTACAAGTATATTCTAACAGATTGGATGTACCATAAATGCCCCATCCGATATTGACAAACAGAAATCAATATGCGATGATGGAGGGGGGGAATGAAAATGAATTCAATGAAACGAAAAGCTCTTGCCTTTGCCATTCTTGAAATTTTGCGCAAATATACCGATGAAAAGCATCGCCTGAATCAAAAGGAAATTGTTGATCTTCTGAAGACAGAATATGATATAAGCGCCGATCGAAAAAGCATCAAACGGAATATCACAAATCTGATGGAAATGGGCTATGAGATCAACTTCACAGAAACTCTGCGCATGTTTCCAAACAGGGACGGGCAGAAGGAAGAAAGCTACATATTGTCTGACTTTTATTTAGAGAAGGAGTTTACTGACGCAGAACTTCGGCTGTTGATCGACAGTTTGCTGTTTTCCAGGCACATTCCACACCGGCAGTGTATAACGCTGGCCGCAAAGTTGGAAGGGTTGTCTAATCAATATTTCAAATCTCGGGTACGGCATATTGCCACTCTTACCCCCAAAGCACCAGAAAACCGTCAGCTGTTTTACACCATTGAAGTGCTGGATGAAGCCATTGCGCAAGGGAAACAAGTGGCATTCACTTACAACAGTTATGGCACAGATAAGAAGCTGCACCCCCGCCGGAAGGAAGCATATATCGTCAATCCATACCAGATGGCAGCGACCAATGGCCGGTATTATCTGATCTGCAATTATGATAAATACGATCATATAGCGAATTATCGTCTGGATCGAATTACAGATATTCGCATGTTGGATACGTCAGCCAAGCCCAGGGAACAGGTGGCGGGAATGGGAAGAAATTTCTCGCTGCCCAGACACATGGCGGAACATCTGTATATGTTTTCAGATGAAAGCATTGCCGTTACCTTTCGGATAGAAAAATCGATCCTGAATGATGTGATCGATTGGTTTGGTACTGATATACTGTTTTTTGATGAAACGGAGAATCATGTTACCGCCAGTGTAACCATCAACAAAGGCGCTATGCATTACTGGGCGCTGCAATATGCACCATACGTCCGGGTTTTGACACCTTGTTCACTTGCAGACGAAATAAAAAATGATTTGCTTAATGCATTGAAAAATTATAAAGATTCACCTCAGTTGTGATTACAGTATAGAACATTTCAAAATCGAACCACTGATTTTATTGACATAGGTTTATTTTTTCATAAAAATAAAATCACGATGGAATGAAGAGATGTTCCATCGTGATTGAAAGATGTATGAAAGTTGACTGGAAGATGTGTGAGAGATGATACAGAGATGTATCAAAGTTGCTTGAAAGATGATACTTTTTCGATGGCTTTGGGCGGGCAAAAAAGCAAGAAAAGTCGTCCTTTTTTGTCTCGCAAATGCCGAAAAATCCCTGTTTTTTGGCTGTTGGTAAGGATGAGGTCGCCGGTTCAAATCCGGCCATCAGCTCCAGAAGAACCGTCTGAAAAGACGGTTTTTTTGTTGTTTGAATACATGCCGGTCGCATTCCCCCCCCCGGGAAAGCTGAGGGGATGACCGCCTGGGGGCGTTTTCAGGTTTATGCCGGTTTATGGAATCTGCCGGCAGGAAGGACAGCCGGAAGAATATTGCCAAATCGACTGCCGTCGGATATAATGTTTAGATAGGAAATAAGAAACAGAGGAGTCAATAAAAAATGAGAAAAAAGCACTTTTTATATATTTTTCTGATTGCGGTTATTTTTGCAACTTGCGGCAACGCGGAAAGCGCCGATATGAAAAACCAGCCAGAAATGATCAGCGGCGATTGGAAATACATGCTTGATGGTTTTGCCATCATCACAGAATACACCGGGAGTGAAAAGAATGTTACCATTCCCGCTATAATTGACGGCCATGCCGTGAAGACGATAGGCACGGATGTATTTAAGGATCGTCAGCAAGTAACGAAAGTTATTATCAGCGAGGGCATCACCACCATCAATGCATACGCTTTCTGGAATAGCAATGTGAACTTGATTCATGTGCCTCTTTCTGTTGTTTCCATTGGCGATAATGCGTTTTATAAAGGCACTATTCTATTGGGTTATGAAGGAAACTGCGCTCAACAATATGCTGCAATGAATGCGGCATTTGGAATTGTATTTGTACCTTCTGCAGAAAAAACAACGTTTTCCGCAAGCGGAACCTGCGGCGATGGCATAACATGGTATCTGGACGAAAGCGGCGAATTGCTGATTCAGGGGAATGGCGCCATCCGTGATTATGAATATTTTCCGGGTGTTTCTGCAACAGGTAGCCCATGGGCTCCTTATGGTGCAATCATAAGAACCATTCGTATCGGCGAAGGAATAACAGCAATTGGCAATAATGCGTTTGCTATGTATTCCAGTTCAGTAAGAACGATTATCATCCCTCAAAGTCTCAGGAAATTCGGGCAGAGCGCTTTTATTATATTTGACAACAAAAAGCTGGATGCCAGGCCGACAGAAGGGAATATGTGGCTTGAAGAGGAAGTGGCATGTGAAACCACAAAGCTCATCATGAAATCATCCGATTCCACAGCAGAAGGTTACTTCGGAGATGCATTCAATTGGAATGAATATTTGAGCTGCTGTGTCTATATGAAAACAGCCGGCCCCATTGGCAGCGGCTGCAATTTCGAGTTCTCCTGGACGGAAAAAATACCGGATAATGCCTTCAGCGGCTTTAATGTGGAAACAGTTCGCTTTCCGGCATCTGTAAAAGAATACGGCAAATCCATTTTTCAATTTTCTTATTATCTGAAAACGCTGATTTTTGATGGCGATATGCCTTCCCGGGATTTTTTTGATGAACTTGCTTATCACGCGAATTATTATTTAGAAACACCAGTAACAATATTCTATCCCCGATCCAATCCTACCTGGAGTCAGGAAAACATCCTCTCTCTCACGACAGCAAATTGGCATTTTATCGGCGTTGAAGATGAGCAGGAATATTCCATGAATGCCAGTCATGTAAACGGAAACGGCTACGAATTGACAGTAAACATTGATGAAACGGCGCAATATCCGCTGATTGTATATCAAAATGACGGTGAGGTATACACCGGGAGCGTTGATTGGCATGTGGATGATGGTGTTTCTTTCATGAATATTGATGAAGAAGGCGTATTGCATTTCACCGGGATAGGAATCGGGCATATTGAAGGCATAATCGAAGACGGCGGTTCCCTTTCCTGTCATGTTGTTGCCAAGTGCAATGCCAATGCACTGCAGGCATTGTATTATGATCATGATCCTGTTTGTGCAGATACTCCGTTAGATGCAGTAAGGCTTCAAGTTACCGCTCCCGGTTCTTGCATATATTGCGTGGACGGTTACAATATATATGTTCAGGTAGAACCGGCAGCATATGTTGAAGAATGGGAAATTGCCGTTGAAAGCAGTCATCCGGATATTGTAATCGTAAAGGAAAACAGGCTTATTGATGAAATTCGCGGCGGAAAGAAACACTTTTTTATTCAGGCTTTGGCCTCAGGCGAAGCGGATGTGACCTTTACAGAAACGGTTTCCGGAAAAAGTATTACACGCCATGTTACTGTTCCTCCCCTTCCCGATAGCATGCTGCCCGGTTGTACAGTGAATATGTTTTTAGGAGAAACAAAGAATTTCGACAGCATCATCGAAACGCTTTTTGTTCCTGCGGATAGTTTTGATCTTTGCTATTTTGTGTCGTTTGATGAATCCATTATTCAGGCGAAGCATAGAGAAAATCAATCTTTTCCTGTTACGGCCATTGCTATCGGAAGTACAACAGTGACTATTGAAACAAATCACGGGTTGACTTCTCAGATTATTATCAATGTGATTTCTCCTCCGGAGGAAACAAGTTTTATTTTCCCGTCTTCCCTTACGGAAATCGGATCAGAAGCGTTTCTGCATACAGGCGCAACAGAACTCATTCTTCCGGAAGGCGTAACTGCCATTGGATCACGGGCTTTTGCAGACAGCCTTTTAAAAAGAATTACAATTCCTGCGAGTGTAGTGAATATTGCTGCAAATGCCTTTGAGAATTGTGATGTGACCATTATAACGCCGGAAGGAAGCGCCGCTGCAACTTATGCGCGCGAGCATGGCTTTTCCTGCGAATACCAATAAACAATTTTCACTCCAGAAAAACCAGCCGGAATCGGCTGGTTTTTTGTTTCCCGGAAAAGTGCCCTGCCCTTGGAAATCACAGGTCACAAGCGCATCGAAAACATTGGCAAACCGCAAGCAAAAGAAAAAAGCCACAAACAAAAAAGGAACGGATTTCGCCGTTCCTTTTCGTTAATTTATTCAGGAATTTTTTA
>JAZOCU010000070.1:0-3085 GCA_045596625.1 Oscillospiraceae bacterium
ATTTCTCCAAAAGCGTTAAATACTCACCGGCATAATGAAGAGCCGTTTCATAGTCTCCCATTTCCTGATGCATTCGGCCGAGCTCCATATAAATATTCGGAAGCCCTTTTTGTGTTGTCTGTGCATCTGCATTGTATCTATGCTCCACACGTGCGATTTCTTCGCCGTTTTCATACGCAGCAATCAAACGAAGTCTGGTATCAATCGCCTTTTTAAACAGGGTTTCTGCCTTCTTAAAATCACGGTCATATTTCCATGTATAGGTTCTTGCAACCTTTTCATATGAAAGTGCCAAATCAATTGATTCTTTCTTAGATTCAGCTTCCATGTGTTCAAGTCCTAAGCGGTACCAAGGCATTGATTCTTCTATTTTTTGGCAATTAAAATATGCTCCTGCAAGTGCTCTGGCAGCAAAACCTGTCAACATACTTGCAGATCCATATTCTTTCAAACAATTATCATATGCAATTTTACCATAATGAATCGCTTCATCAAATTTCCCAACCTGCCAAAGAAATGAAGAGAATACAACCCAGATTTCAAATAATGCCTGATCATTATTGTTAAACTCAAATGGTGCAAAGTATTCAGCAATAGATAAAACGGCATCAACATAAAGAATGTTTTCTGAAATCGGATGATTCCATGAAAAATAGAGCCTGTCTGCTATTTTTTCGAGGTAACACCTACAATTTACAATATTAGGCTTTAATTCGCTTGCACTAAGGATTACTTCTGATACTAATGGATGCAGTGAGAATTGCTGACACGTGGGTTTGCGTTCACAGCGAACCCAACTTTGATTGATCAATTGATTCAGATGATGCTTGATTGTTTGGCTTTTGGTCGGAGTTGCCCATTCAAAAAATAATTTTGAGGGAATACCGCCTGTGCCGGTTAATGCAAGTTCACGTAAAATCTGTTTCTTTTCATCACATAAATTACTGAGCGAGAACAATGAACGAATATGTCCGATAGCAGTGTTGATTCCATCACGACCAACAATCTGTTCTTCATGTTCAGCGGTACTGTAACCCTTGCAAAAAACATGGTACAATTCTTCTCCAGTATAAAAACTTGCATTCATTTGCTTGGCAAGAAGTTCAATGGCATAAGTATGATTCTCTACAAGTGCAAATAATTTCTCAAGAAATGGACGATCTTCTTCACAGACAACATTGCCGTAATTCTGCTCAAAAATATCGAACAAAATCTCTTTGGAATCAATTGCCTTAACATGGATGCTTCGAAAACCCGGGTGTGAGTTCCTTGTAGTAAAGATGACGTGATGACTTCCTTCAACAAACAGGTCAAAGTCAGGATCAACATCCACATCATAATTATCTACAATCAGCAAAGTATCTTTTGAGGTAACCGAACGAAAAGCATTCATTTTTCTTATAAAAAAATCCGCTTCTGTCTCGTTGGGCCTTTTCTCAAGCCCGGTCAATTCGATCTTATTCTGATCACAAACCAGTGCATTCAAAGTGTCTGTATAAGCTACAAAAATAATATTCTTGTATTTCTTCTGCGATCGCGCAGCATATTGCTTGGCAATCTCGCTTTTTCCAATGCCGCCGATACCTTCAAGAAAGAGGATTCGTTCTCCTCCTTCAAAAAAAGAGCAAATGCTCTGCAGCAATTCATCTCTTCCCAAAAACACTTCTCTGGTCTGAGGAATTTTAGATATTAGTACATGTTTCTCTTTAACAATAGAATCATTTCTCTCAAAACCGGGTGTTTCTGAAAACATAGTTGATATTTTGGCAACCAGTTCATGAATCCGCTCGATCATAGAAGGCTTTGTTGCATCAAGCCAGTGCAAACGTCCAAGATAATACTGGGCATCGTCTGAAATGTCATTATCTGCTACATGGAACGGAAGCACACTAACTTCTTCTTTTCGTGATAATCGTTTTGTAACAAGATCAAGTTCATTAAGCACATGAACAGATTCTGATGCCGATTTATTCAGGATCAGAAGAAAAACTCTGCAGCTATTGATCGCCTGTGTAATAGAACTTGCATAGCTTCCCTTTGTATCTCTTGGAGCATACCAACAACGTATACCTTTGGCTTCCAATTTATTGACGATTGCTTCTACGATATGTAAAGAAGAATCCGTATGATGACTCACAAACACATCAATGTTCATATGCTTCCTCCTAATTTATAGTTGCATCTGATGCCCTTTTGTTCTTATTATAGCATAAAGCCAATAAGAATGCAACATTTTTGTGGTTTCCGCACAAAACCTTTTTGCCAATTAAAATCTGAGCCATTTCGTCAATAAAAAGCGAGCCGGTTTTGATAAAAAAATAATGAGCTGCTAAGCGGTAAGACAAGCTGCAATTCATATTCAGAACGAAGGATCTGAATGCGACTCTGTCAAGCATTTCCGAAAGCGCCTCTATACACTGCGGTCTTTCTATTAAGGTAACAGGGTTATAATGTCTTACATTAATTTCATCAGATTGTGGAAAAATATGAGCAAAACAGGGAGATTTTCACTTTTATTTCAATAAATATTGACAAAATTTCAGTGGCGTGATAAAATTAAAAAATCTTCAATATTTTTTACCATCATTTTCAAGTAACTATGCAGCACGACAGGAGGAAAATTAACATGATTCATTATGGAAATTTGAAAAGACTATTAGGCTCTGCTACGGCGGTACTTTTAGCCAACATCATCTCGTGGGGATGCATTGCATCAGCGTATACCACCACCACTAAGGGATTAAACACAATTGCTCCAACAAACAGTAATTTCAAATCTGCGAAATCACCTATGTATATTAGCAAGTCACAGTCGATTTCTGGAAAGATATCGAATGGTTATGCGATGGACATCTACCATTACGAATGTCAAGAAGGCGGCTATTATCAGATTTACACAACAGGCTCGTTAGACACTGTTGGAGCAATATATGAAGAGCAAAATAAATTGACCGGAACCGAATATGTGCGACGTGGTTTTAACGACAACGGATGCATCGATTCAAAGGATAATTGCTCAATGGTTGTCGAGATGGATAGGTTTGAGGACTATTATGCGTGTGTACGTGGCTATTCCAACAAAACC
>JAZOCU010000071.1:0-3818 GCA_045596625.1 Oscillospiraceae bacterium
GTCCAACCATCCTCGGCACAGTATTCCGCTTTGATCTTCTCACCTTCGGTAAGATCGGGATCAAAGTCGGATGCACCCGGGAAATAGGTCACGGCAAAACGGAGCTTCCTCGGCTCTGCTCTTTTGAACGTCCAGAACACACTGCCTGTTTTCTCAAACATCCATCCTTCCGCTGCCATTTCTTCCAGCTTTTCTGCAATGGCAGTGGGATTATAAACGGAAATCGTCCAGAATAGCTTCTTCGTATCCTTCATTTGCTCTGCTCCTTTCTGAAAATCATTTCATAATCGACAGCTTGACGGCGGAGACGTTCATACTCTCCGGCAAGCATTTCCAACCCTTTTTCTGTGATGATATAACTGCGGCGTCGGCCTTCTGCTTTTGTTTCTGCGATGATTTCTTCTTCGACAAACTGTTCCAGCAGATCATACAGCGTGCCGGAACCGATATTTACTCTGCCCTCGGTCATTTTGCGCACAGTTTCCAGAATGTCCATCCCGCGGCACTCTTCTTTCATACACAGGAGGATGTAAAACATCTGCTCTGTCAGCGTTTTGAATTTGGCTCTCGCCATAACTGCACCTCCTTTTCTCGATTATCGAGTTACTGTAATATAATTATAATCTCGATTATCGAGTTTGTCAATAGGTGGCATGAGATATTCATGAGGCATTTACACATACGATCCGTAGTTCTATTGACAACTATTACGTTTAGTGATACAATATTATTACAGTAACCGTAATAGACAGGAGTGACAGTATGCGTGACAATGCAAAGAGCGGTGCACTGACGGAAGTGACGTTTTTCGTGTTGCTTTCTTTATATGAACCCAGGCATGGATACGCCATTATGCAGTTTATCGAAGACACAACAAACGGAAGATTGATGCTCGGTGCAGGCTCACTGTACGGAGCCATTGACAGCCTGTGCAAAAAAGGCTGGATTGAGCTTTACGATGATTCGGATGTCCGTAAAAAAGAATACCGGATCACCGATCTCGGCAGACAGATTGCGGAGCAGGAGCTTGCACGACTGAAAGAAATAACGCGAATTGCTGAAGATATAATAGGAGGATAAGAGTATGGTTAAGAAAGTCAATCGCTTTTTCGGTGCATCCACGGAAATACAGGCAAAATGGCTGAATCGGATGGCATCAGAGGGATGGAGACTTATCCAGACGGGCAAGATGAGCTACGAGTTTGAAAGCTGTGATCCCGGCAGATATCAGTATGCCGTGGAATTTATTGCGGATAAATCGCAGAAAAATGCCGAGGATTACAAAGCCTTTCTGGAAGGCTGCGGATACAAGGTCTGGTATAAGAACGCCAACCTGAGCTATTCTGTCGGCAAAGTACGCTGGCGTCCATGGGCGGAAGCGGGCGGTCAGATCACAACGAGCTGGACAACATACAACAAGGAACTTCTGATCGTGGAAAAAGAGAACGATGGCAAGCCGTTTGAACTGCATACCACCGCGACTGACAGAATCGGGTTTCTGAAAAAGTGGCGGAATGTATGGCTGACCTATACTGCGATGTTCTTCCTCATGGGGATTCTGTTCCTCTTCCAGACTCCGATTGCTTCTATCGTGTTCGGAGGCCTCGGTCTGCTTTCGCTGATCCCTGTGGTGTTATATCAGGTGCAGATCAGGAAAATAAAGAAAATGGACGATTTACAGGAATAATTTTCACTTTTCATGCAATGAATCCTCTTTTTTTGCGAGATGATAGGTGAAGAGCTCTTACAATAACAGCAAGGAGGTGCAAAGATTGGGACGAGCGAATCAAAAGCAGACTGGTCTGCCGGATGACCGGATCGTGGAACTGTACTGGGCACGGTCAGAGTCTGCCATCAGCGAAACCGCAGACAAATACGGCGATTACTGCCACTACATAGCATACAACATCCTTTTTAACCGCCAGGATGCCGAGGAAAGCGTAAACGACACATGGCTTGATGCATGGAATAACATGCCGCCGCATAAGCCGTCCATTCTGTCTACCTTCCTCGGTAAGATCACAAGACGAATCTCCATCGACCGCTGGCGGAAAAAGCACGCAGGTAAACGCGGCGGCGGTGAGATGGATCTGGTACTGGATGAACTGGAGGACTGCGTATCCGATCCGACCGACGTGGAGATGGTGATCGAACAGCAGGAGATGGCACGACTGATTCGTGAATTTCTCGATGCGCTTCCTGCGACCGAGCGGCGTGTGTTCCTCAGACGCTATTGGTACATGGATTCTGTTGCCGGAATTGCGCTGGACTTTGATTTCACCGAAAGCAAAATCGCATCCATGCTGCACCGTACCCGTAAGAAACTGCGCGAGAAACTGGAAAGTGAGGGCTACTATGAAGAAAGAACAAATCGTTGATATGATCGGGGAGGCTCCCGACAGTTATGTAAAAGACGCAAAGGAATATAAGAAAAAGCGCCGCATCCCCAAGTGGTCGAAGTGGATGGGCGGTATTGCGGCGGTACTGGCGATTGTGCTGCTGGTGAACAATATGCCGGGGATTCCGCTTGCTATCCATGCTCATGCCGTAAGCAAAGCAGCCGAGCCGCGTGTATCGGACTATAATTCCGTTCGGGACAAGAGCAAGGAAGAAAGAGATGCGTGGTGGGCGGCAAACGATCTTCGTGATGCTCTGAAAGATGAAGCGCTCCCGTCCCTTGCATCCTTTTCCGAACTCTGCTCGGCGGAAATGATCTCCGGTACCGACAGCACCAACCGTGTCTGGTCGCCGATCAACGCTTACATCGCCCTTGCCATGACCGCAGAACTGACCGAGGGTGAGGCACAGGAGGAGCTGTTTACACTGCTTGGCGTGGATTCCTTGGAAGCTCTGCGCAGCAGAATCAGTGCCGTATGGGAAAGTGCTTATGAAAACGACAAAGGCAATGAAATCTGCACACTTGCCAACTCCTTATGGATTGACAATGATCTCGACTACTCCAAAGAAGTGATGGACACCCTTGCCTACGATTACTACGCTTCGGTTTACCAACGTGACCTTGGCAGTGACCGCACCAACACCGACATCACCAACTGGATGAAGAATCAGACCGGCGGTTTTCTCTCCGATCGTACAGGCAAAACCGATCTTGCGAAAGATGACATGATGCTGACCATGGCATCCACCATCTACTTCCAGGCGAAGTGGAACGACGAATTCAACAAGGGCATGAATACGGACGGTGTGTTCCATGCGGCTGACGGCGACGTGAACAGCACCTTTATGAATAAGAAGCTCGCAGAAATGAACTACTTCTGGGCAGAGGATTACGGCGCTGTGCAGATGCACATGAAGAATGGCGCATCCATGTGGTTCATTCTTCCGGATGAAGACAAAACCGTCGATGACGTGCTCTCGGGCGGCGACTATATGAACATGGTCACATTGAGTGATGCGTTCCCCAAGGAAAATCATAAATGGATGAAGGTCAATCTGTCCGTGCCTAAGTTTGACGTTTCTTCCTCTGTGAATGTGAAGGAAGGCTTGCAGCAGCTTGGCGTGTCGAAGATCTTTGACTGGACAACGAACAGCTTTGCCTCCACCATGCAGAGCAAATCCAAGCCCTATCCCATTTATCTTGACAGCATCAACCAGGACACCCGCGTGAAGATTGACGAAAAGGGCGTCACCGCCGCCAGCTATATAGAACTGAACTTTGGTGCCGGTGCTGCCGAGCCTCCGGATGAGATTATTGACTTTGTGCTGGACCGTCCCTTTGTATTCGTTGTGTCAAGAGAGCAGATTCCGCTGTTTGTGGGTACTGTGAATACCCCGTAAAGATACAGAATCTCCCCGTG
>JAZOCU010000072.1:0-2216 GCA_045596625.1 Oscillospiraceae bacterium
ATTTTCATGGAGTATTTTGGAAGCGCAGAACATTTCTTCTGCCTTCTGCAGATCTTGATTCTGCGCATAGCATCGCGCCACTTTGGATAATGCCACTGCATTTTGGAGCGTACCCGGTGCCGCCTTGCTTTGAATTTCCAATCCTTTTTCATACCAAGGGCGTGCTGCGGCATAATCGGCCTGATTATGGTAAACTGCAGCCACACGCAATGCAGCAGACCCGGTATGCATACTGCATTCACCCCAAGCTGCACAAGATAACGCATACAGCTTCATTTCATATTGCTCAGCCAGACTAAAGTTGCCCTGAATCCAACAATATGTAGCAAAGGCTTCGAAATGATCAAAGTATGCTGCAGTAGGCTCCGGGAATGCATGCAAAATTGCATATATCATAGATTCCATGCGGCAATTTTCTTCATAAGAGGTATTCCAGGCGTTGCTGACTTTGTGATATGCACCTTCCAACAATTGGCTGCAGTTTTCCACGGTAGGCACTAAATGCTTCCACACCACTTCATGTACCAGCATATGCAAATTGATACGGTCGGCTTCCTCATCCAAGCGGATCCAGTTCTGTGAGATCAACTCCTCAATCACACCATAATCATCAATTGCGGCACATTCCATAAACAGATCAATTGTGACACCTTCTCGGGGCATTATGGCCATCAGCCGCATCAACTGACATGCTTCCTCGGAAATTTTCGAGAAATCGAACAGTTTTTCAATATACATATAGGCTGTCATTTTACGCCGATCTGATATTTCTCTTACAAAACCGCTGGAAGTTTGTATTTCCAGTCCCTCTGCCAAAAGCTTCTCCAGCATTTTGGTAGGTTTCATATGTGCCGCTTTTCCTTGTGCAGCGGTCAAACTGACAGCAAAGGTATGGTGCTCGAGTCTTTCAACAATTGCTTTCATCGCTTCTTGTTCACAATCGGCCGGGTAACTTCGATCCATTCTTTCATACAAACAGATCAACGCTTTCATATCCTCCATAGGACCGATGGCAACCGTATCATATCCAAATGCGGAAAAATCAGTTCGGGTAGTCCATAAAATATCACAAGGCAATGCCATGATGCGTTCCATCTCATCATCCGCATCCACATCAAAGTTGTCGATAATCAACAGGGTATTCCGATCTAAAATCGTACGCAAAACTTCCATCTTACGCAGATAATAATCCTCCAGCGTTTCTGCCTGTCCGCCGGATGCCACCGATCTGCTGAGATTCTCCACGAAAACCGTCTGATCGCTTGCGATCATATGCATCAGGTCGGATTCATAATTTGCAAATATTACTGTATGATATCGGTTCTTCCGGTGTTTGGCATATGCCTTGGCGATTTCACTTTTTCCAATGCCGCCCATACCGGTCAAAAAGACATTGGTTGCCCCGTTTTCAAATAGGGTTTCGATCGTTTGCAGTTCTTTCTCTCTGCCAATAAATTCTGCGCGGGGCGAAACATTTTGACCGATCAGTCTTCTTGCAGACTTATTGATGTTTGTAGTACAAGATATTGTTTTTTCGTTGCCATCACAATTGGTAAGTGCGCTGACAACACGATCTGCAAGTTCATTCAAACGCTGCTCAATTGGCGGTGTGATTGCATCAATCCAATGATATGCCGACAGATGATATGCCATTCGCTCGTTCATCTGTGTATTTTCAATTAAAAAAGGAAAAATATAAGTGCTTACACGAGTTGCCAAGGTGATTTCTTTCGACACCTCGGGAGAATCAATAGAATGTTCACTTACAATCACCACAAACGCCTTGGAATGGGCAATCGCATTTGTAATGCAGCCTGCCCAATCAGGCGTTGTAATATCTCTGGGAGCAATAAAACAACGCAGTTTACGAGCCTCAATAAAGTGACAAGCAGCATCTGCTATATGCTTGTCAAAATTACTGTAGCTAATAAAGACATCATAATGTATGTCTTGCATACCATTACCTCCACTGTATTTTGACCATGTATGATGGTTATTCCACTTTTCTTTTCAAATGACTGCCAAACAGCAGCGTTCTATCATTACGCATATCTGAATTTGGCTTGGATGCCCTAAAGATATTTATTGTCTTATTTGATCCATTTTACTTTTGACTGTTTCTATTCTTGCGTAATCTATTCCAAAAATATTTTCGAGCATGGTTATCACAGCAATATAACAGTTTACGGCATCACCATATCGCTGCATTGCTGCAT
>JAZOCU010000073.1:0-18304 GCA_045596625.1 Oscillospiraceae bacterium
GATGACCTTCACCATCCTGCATACCGGCGACACCCGCAAGGAGCTGGATTCTGTGATCATGCAGGCCAAGGGCATCGCCCAGGAGAAGCTGTGCCAGCTGATTCCGCTGGACTACCAGCAGGAAGAAGGCTTTGTTTCTGCGCTGCCGCTGGGTCTGAACAAAGTGGAGATTCAGCGCACCATGACCACTTCTGGTGTGGCGATCTTCCTTCCGTTTATTACGCAGGAGTTGTTCCAGCGTGATCCGGAAGCCCTGTACTACGGTCTGAACGCCCTGACCAACAACCTGATCATGGCGAACCGCAAGAGCCTGAAAAACCCGAATGGTCTGATTCTGGGCACTCCCGGCAGCGGCAAATCCTTCTCCGCCAAACGTGAGATCGCCAATGTCTTCCTGGCAACGCAGGATCACATCATGATCTGCGATCCCGAAGGCGAGTATTACCCGCTTGTCAATCGCCTCAAAGGTCAGGTAATCAGGATATCGCCCACCAGTACGGATTACATCAACCCGCTGGACATCAATGTTAACTACTCGGATGGAGATGATCCCATCCGCCTGAAGTCTGACTTCATTCTGTCCCTGTGTGAGCTGGTTCTGGGCGAGCAAGAGGGTGTTGGCGCTCAGCAGAAGAGTATCATCGACCGTGCGCTGCGGGAAATCTACAAGCCATTCTTCGCTGATCCTGTGCCTGAGAAGATGCCCATTCTGGGCGATCTCTACAACAAGCTGCGCAGCATGGAAGAACCGGAAGCTGCGGAAGTAGCGACCGCTCTGGAGCTGTATGTAACCGGCTCTCTGAACGTGTTCAACCACCAGACTAATGTGGAACTGAATAACCGCTTGGTGTGCTATGACATCAAGCATCTGGGCCAGAACCTCAAAAAGCTGGGTATGCTCATTGTTCAGGATCAGGTCTGGAACCGTGTCACGATCAACCGTGCGCAGCGCAGATCCACCTGGTACTACATGGACGAATTCCACTTGCTGCTGCGCGAGCCGCAGACAGCAGCTTACTCCATCGAAATCTGGAAGCGTTTTAGGAAGTGGGGCGGCGTTCCTACGGGCATCACGCAAAACGTGAAGGATTTGCTGATCTCCCGCGAGGTTGAAAGCATCTTTGAAAACTCCGAGTTTATCATGATGCTCAATCAGGCTCCCGGTGACAGCGCAGAGCTGGCCAAGCGTCTGCACATTTCCGACCATCAGCTGAGCCATGTCACGCAGGCCGGTGAAGGTGAAGGGCTGCTGTTCTTCGGAAATGTCATCATTCCCTTTGTTGACCGCTTCCCCAAGGATACGGAACTCTACCGTATCATGACCACAAAACCGAGTGAAATGCTGAAGGAGGATGAAGCTGTATGATGATTTTCCTTTCTCTTCTGGCTCTGCTGGTCCTTGTGATCATGCTCTCCGCCTGCCGCGCCGCCTCCATTGCGGATGACAATATGGAACTTGCCTTCGCGGAATGGCTGGAAGACCATCCTGAGAAGAAGGCTGAGTTCCAGCATCTGCAGAAGAAGACAGCCGCCTGATGGGAGAAGGTGCGAAAATGAAGGAAGAAAAGCAGCCTTCTGCACCCCGGCTTCAGTTCAGGGATGAAGATCAGCAGTTTCCTGAACTGAAAAAGCCCATGCAAGCTGCTGAAAGCGCAGCCGACAAACGGGATCGGATGAAAGCTCGCTTGCGGCATGAGCATGGCCCGAAAAAGCAGACAGCACCAACTGTCCCCAACGCAGCCCCCGCATCCTCTGGCGAAACTGCCAAGCCAGCCCCGCCCCGTCTTCTGTTCTCTGACGATGGCGGCGTGAAAGCTCCGAAGAAGCATGGACAGGGCATCGTCAAACAGACGGTATCTGCCGAGGTACACCGACAAATGGTTCAGGATGAGGATGACAACACGGGGCTTCAAGCCGTTCATAGCACAGAACGTGCCGGTCATAGCACGCTGAGTACCGTTCAACACATGCATCAGTCCAAGCTCCAGCACGATCACAAACGGCTGGTCAGGGCGGAAAAGAAGCTGGATCATGCCAATATCCGGTTCCTGCAGAAGGAGCAGGAGGTCAAGCACCCGGAGCATACCGGCAGCAACCCGATCTCCCGTGCCAATCAGCGGCGAGCCATCAAAAGGGAGTACCTTGCAGCCAAGGCAGGGCGCAGCACCGGATCTGCTTACGGCGCGAGCAAGAATGCCAGTAAGGCGGTCAAGAAAACGGCGTCTTCTACGGAATCCGTGGGCAAGTTCATCGCCAAGAAGAAGCACTTCCTGCTGATTCTGGGGCTTGTGGCAATGCTCATGTTTGTGATGAACGCCCTTTCTTCCTGTACGCCGCTGCTGGAAGCTGGACTTCATGCGCTGGTGATGGGTACATACCCGGCAGAAGAACGGGATGTAAAAGCTGCGGAGCGGGTGTACAAGGGAAAAGAAGATGACCTGAAACGTGAGCTTGAACGCTATGAGCGTCATCATCCCGGCTATGATGAGTACATCATCGAAGCCGATACGGATGACATCTGGCACGATCCCTACGCCCTGATCGCCATTATCTCTGCCTACCATGGCGAGGAATGGACGATTGATGATGTTTACGGCATCATCGACATGCTGTTTGAGTGGCAGTACAAGGTAACGGAAACTGTGACAACGGAGACACGCTCCCGAACAGAAACGCGGGAGGATACCCGGCTTGTCACCGATCCCGACACCGGACGCAGCTACTGGGAGCGGTACACCTACGAAGTCACTGTGCCGTATGCCTACACAACCTGTACGGTCACGCTGGAAGCGGAAATCCTGTCACACGCTCCTGTGTACATCATGTCCCGTGAGAAGATGGGCATGTATGCGCTGTATATGTCCACCCTGGGCAATATGCCGCATCTGTTCAGCGGTCCCCATGCGTCCACGCTGAAAGACCCGCTTGTGTATGATGTGCCGCAGGAACTGCTGGACGCCGATCCGCAATTTGCTCTCCTTATAGAGGAAGCCAACAAGCGGCTGGGCTATCCCTATGTATGGGGTGGATATGATCCGTCCACATCCTTTGACTGCTCCGGCTTCATCAGCTGGTTGTTCACATCAACTGGGGTGAACAACATCGGTCATATGGGTGCAACATCCCTGTACGGATACGGCGATCCTGTGCGACCGGAAGACGCAAAACCCGGCGACGTCATCTTCTTCCAGGGAACCATGGGAGAAGGTACAGAAGGAATCACTCATTGCGGATTGTATGTTGGCAACAACATGATGATCCATTGTGGTAATCCCTGCAGCTATGCTGATCTGACAGATTCGTACTGGCAGACACATTTCTACGGATACGCCCGTCTTTACGACCATTGATAAGGAGGGATGAAATGAAACGGCGTAACCAGAGCAACCGCGCCCTGCTTGAGAAACATAAGCAGGAGCTGGCATCCATCGAAGAAAAGATGGCTGCTATGACAGCCCGGAAAACTGAACTCCTGGCTATGATTACGGAAGAAGAAAACGTGGAGATCGTCAACATGGTTCGTGCCGGAGCCGTGACGCTTGAGGATCTTCGCAAGATAATGGAGGGACAGCGCAACAGCGTTGTCCCTGTTTTGATGGCACAACCCACCGATAAGGAGGAGATCGAACATGAAAATGATGAATAAGCACAGTTTTAAGCGCTGGCTGACGATGCTGCTGTGTGCCATGCTGGTCTGTGTGTACATGACCGGCAGCATTGCCGCTGGTGAATCCACCACGCCCACCGATCTGGAGATCGTCGAAGAGGATGAATCTTACTGGCTGGACGAGGTAGAGGGCGAGGTCATTCTGGACGACCCCGCTTACTTTATGGACGAAGATGGCGAGGAGCCTGCCGTGGACACTGGCGCAGATGTACCCAGTGAGGAAGCGGACGATAAGGCAACCGAGGACGCCGCTGGCGGCGAGACGCCTGCAACGCCCGATACCCCCACCACCGAAGGTGAGGTTGATCAGACAACCGGCGATGATGCTGCACAGCAGCCCTCTGACACGCCCTCTGATACACCTGCTGATGTCCCTGTTGGGGAACCCGAAACGCCTGTGGAGCCTGAAACGCCGCCCGTTGATCTGAAAACCCTCTTTGAGGTTAAGATCAAGGTGCCGTCCACCTGGCGCAACAGCTACTCCGCTCCTGTCCGCATCAAGATCACTCCCAGCAGCGATGTCATGTGGGATAAGGTCAAGTACCGTGTGGGCGACGAAGACTGGGAGGAACTCAAGGATAATGTGTTCCTCTATGATGGCTTCTATTACACCGATGTTGATGTGTATTACAACGCCAAGATCGTTGTTCGCCTCTTCGGTGCAGAAGGTGAATACTTCGACACCAAGGCCGACATCAATATCTTCGATCACTATGCCCCCGAAGTGACTGCCGGTTTCAAGGATATGGTGCTGCATGTTGAGGCGGTGGATGATCTGTCTCAGGTGGCTGGCATTCAGGTCAACGGCCTGCTGTTTACCACGCTGACGGACGGCAAGCTGGATGTGCGTATGGAAGACCCGCTGCTGGGTTACAAGCAGCTGGCGATCCGCGCCTATGACTATGCTGGCAACTTCTCCGACCCGGTCACTCTGGACAACCCCTACTATGTGGAACCGACGCCGGAACCCACCAACACCCCCAAGCCTACCAAGAAGCCGACCACGACCAAGAAGCCCACGAATACGAAAAAGCCGTCCAGTTCCAGCGGTTCTTCTTCCAGCGGCACCAGCTCCAAGCCCACCGCTACTCCTGTGGTCACGGAAGCCCCTGTTGTTACCACGGCTCCCACGCAGCAGATCATCTATGTGACGCCTGATCCCAACTACTTCAACTACATGCAGCCTACCGTGACGGCAGAGCCTGAAACGGTGTATGTTCCCCTCGGCCCCGGTCAGCCCTACAAGTCCGAAGGGAATATGCAGACGCTGGATATGCTCTATTCCGCGTCCACCAATAAGCAGTTCATCACCGTTCAGACCCGCGCTGGCGAAACCTACTACATGGTGATTGACTACGACAAGCCCATCGACGAGGAAAACGAGATTTACGAAACCTACTTCCTCAACCTTGTCGATGACCGCGATCTGATGAGCGTCGTGTCGGAGGATGAGATTCAGCCCACGCCCACGCCTCAGATCGTGTATGTCACGCCTGAACCCACGGAGGTTCCTGTCCAGCCCACGCCCATCCCTGTGGAAGATGACGAGCCTGCTGCACCGTCTTCTGCCACCCTCCTGTTGATCGTCGGCATTGCCGCCATCGCCGGTGCTGCGTTCTGGTTCGTCAAGGGCAAGAAGAACAACGCTGCGCCCAGTATGGATGACTACGAAGATGAGTACGAGTTTGAGGACGAAGAAGATGAATCTGATGCCTGATACCACCATCCGGGAGGGGTACGCTGAGTACCCCTCCTTCTCTGAAAGGAGTGTGAACCATGCAGCTGATCGTTGCTGAGAAACGCACCGTTGCTGACGCCATCGCCAATGTGGTCGGGGCATCTGTGAAGCATAGCGGCTACATTCTCGGCCCTGGTCGCATCATTACCTGGTGTGTCGGGCATCTGGTCGAGCTGGCACCTGCCCACAAGTACGATCCCCGCTATCTCAAATGGAAATGGGATGATCTTCCCATCGTACCGGAAACATGGGAATACTGCGTCAGCGAAAAGAGCAAGCAGCAGTTTCTGACGATCAAAAGACTGATGCTTGACCCCACGGTGGATGAAATCGTCTGTGCCACCGACGCCGGTCGTGAAGGTGAGCTGATATTCCGTCTGGTCTACAACATGGCAGGTTGCACAAAGCCCGTGAAGCGGCTCTGGACTTCCTCTCTGGAAGAAAGTGCAATCTGCTCCGGACTTCTGAACCTGATGGATGGTTCTGACTTTGACACGCTTTATCAGGCAGCTTTGTGCAGGGCGCAGGCTGATTGGCTGGTGGGCATCAATGCAAGCCGTCTGTATTCCCTGATGTACGGGCCGACCCTCAATGTGGGGCGTGTGGTTTCGCCCACACTCGCCATGATCGTCTCCCGCGAAGCTGCCATCCGGGCGTTCCAGTCGGAACCCTTCTACACGGTGCAGCTGAGCTGCGGTTTTCTGGTGCGATCCGAGCGAATCAAAAGCAAGGAAGAAGCAGAGGCCATCTACCAGAAGTGCAATCTGAAATCGGCGGTGGTGAAAAGCGTCACCAAGGTCAAGAAAACCGAAAAGCCGCCCAAGCTCTACGACCTGACCACCCTGCAGCGTGACGCCAACAGAATGTTTGGCTACACCGCCCAGCAGACGCTGGAGTACATGCAGACCCTCTATGAACAGAAGCTCCTGACTTATCCCCGCACAGACAGTCAATATCTGACCAGCGACATGGAAGATATGCTGCCGGAACTGGTGGAAGAAGTGGAGGAAGCCTTTCCGTACACGGCGGGTCTGAATCTCCCCATCAATACTGGTCAGGTCATCGACGATGAAAAGGTGTCCGACCACCACGCCATCATTCCCACACGGAGTATGCTCAAAGCTGATCTGAAATCTCTGGCTACCGGCGTCCGGGATATTGTTCAGTTGGTGGCAGTTCGACTGCTCTGTGCTGTGGGCGATGCCCATGTATATGAGGAAACCTGTGTGGAGTTGGAGTGTGAGGGCGTCCGCTTCACCGGCAAGGCGAAAGTGATCACGCAAATGGGATGGAAAATCCCCGAAGCAACCTATCAGGGCAGTCTGGGAAGCCGGTACAAGCGTGAGAAAAGCGAAACTGAATATCCGATTCCCGAAGTAAAGGTAGGTGAAACCCTGGGGCCTGTGGTTGCCAAGCTGAAAGAGGGCAAAACCACCCCGCCCAAGCACTACACCGAGGATACGCTGCTGGCAGCGATGGAACATGCAGGTGCGGAGGAAGCTCCTGAAGATGCAGAGCGCAAAGGAATCGGCACTCCTGCTACCCGTGCCGGGATACTGGAAAAGCTCGTGTCCTCTGGCTTTGTGGAGCGTAAGGGGGACAAGCGCACCAAGCATCTGGTTCCCACGGATAAAGGCGTCGCGCTTATCACGGTACTGCCTGAACAGCTGCAGTCTCCACTGCTCACCGCCGAGTGGGAGCATCGTCTGAAGCGGATTGAGCACGGCGAAGAAATGCCTGACGACTTTATCCGTGACATCACAGATATGGTCAGAGAGCTGCACCACGACGCCAAGCCGGTGCCTGGGGCGCAAACCCTGTTTCCTCCCCGGAAAGACGAGGTGGGCGTCTGTCCTCACTGCGGTATGGCGGTGTACGAAACCAATGATCGCTTCATGTGCGGCAATCGGGGCTGTGCTTTCTGCATCTGGAAGGACAACAAGTTCCTGAACGGCAAGCATATCCAACCCACTGCCAAACTGGTGAAGACGCTGCTGAAAGACCGAAGTGTTCTGATCAAGGGGCTTCGCTCGCAGAAGACAGGGAAAACCTATGACGCCACACTCCATCTGGAGTGCAAGGAGGACGGTTCTGCCAGGTTCCGATTCTCCTTCGACACTCAAAAGAGTGGGGGTGCTGCACATGGCTAACGCAAAACCGCCCTTTGACAGGCAAATCAAGGACGCTCTCTGTGAGTATCTGTGTCAGTCTCACCGGGGTGAAGGTGCTGCGGTGTGCAGCAAAGTGCTGGAGCAGAGCTTTCACCTCAAAGGCAGCGAAGTGCGGCGGCTGATCAATGCCCTGCGGTGCGATGGCAAGCCCATCTGCAGCAACTCCGCAGGATACTTCTATGGTGCGAACGCCCAGGAAGTACAGAACACCGTGACTCAGCTCAGCAGCCGTGTTCATAAGATCACAAAAGCGCGTGACGGACTGATGCGATTCATCAGCAGTGCCCCGCAAGTCGAATAATCCAGCCCTCTGCTACACCGGCAGAGGGCAATAATTATGAAAGGAGAATGTTATGAAGAATCTTTGCAAAGATGATGAACTGATGAAGCTGGAATTTGGCCGCACTCTGGTCGGTCAGGAACAGGATCAGCTGCTGATCAGCAATCCCTTTGATTCCTTCGCCATCTACCAGCTGGGCGTCCATGAGAAAACCGAAGATCTTCGCTTCATGCCCATGGATTACCTGAAAAAGCATAACCTTCCGGTGGAACGCAGCAACTATGAGCTGGTCTATACCGCCGCCCTGCCGAACAGCGGTGGCAAGGAGGTTCCCGCGCTGCTCAACGACCTGTTCTTCCAGTTCAACCATGAGCATCCGAAGGACTTTGAGGGTCACAGCCTGTCGGTGAGCGATGTGGTGGCACTCAAGGTGAGCGGTCAGGTCAGCGTCCACTATGTTGACCGATGGGGCTGGGAGGAACTGAATGGTTTTCTGGCGGATAACCCGCTGAAAAATGCGGAAATGCTGCTGGAAGATGACTATGGGATGATCGACGGCATCCTGAACAACGGCAAGCGCGATCCTGAAAAGGAACGCCCGTCTGTCGCTGAACAGCTTCGCACTCCTGTTAATCACAAGCCCAAGGCTCCCGGCAAACCCCACAAGAATGAACCTGGCATTGAATAACCCTTCACTCCGGCATGGCCAACATGCCGGAGTTACCTTTTATGATTAAGGAGGCTACTATGAGTAATTCCAAGAACCCCAAAATCACATCCAGTCGCAAGCAGGACTTCATTGAGAAGGTGTATCTGCTGCTTCTGACTTCCATTCCGGCTCAGACCAAGGCAGAGCGCCGCAAGCTCATTGTCAAGGTCACTCATGGGCAGATGAACCGATATGTCCGCTTCATTGACTACGGCAAGTGCATGGACTTCCAGATCGACGGAAACGGCAATGTGTCCGTGGAACTGAAAGCGGATTACCATGAAGGCCACTGGGAGCAGCTCTTTGAGTATGTGGACGATGCAGAAGCGCAGGCTGACTTCCTGCGTAAGCTGAAGGAGATTCTTTCCTGGCTGATTCGCGTCTTCATGGATCTGGACTGCTTCACCTATCACACCTACATGCAGTATGTGGAGGATAACGGCTTCATCACCAGTGCCCATGAGAAGATGGTTGCCGAATACCGGATGTATTATGGCAAGAAGCGTGGCCGTCCTGCCAAGGAGGTGGAGTGCTGATGAAGGACGAGAAGCGCATGGCTGGCAGTTATGAAATCATACACGCTATGCAGATCGGTGATAAGGAGATTGTCATCGGTGAAGATGCCGCAGCCGTTCCTGGGCAGCAGTATATGTGCGCCTTTTGCGAGCAGAACGACTTCTTCGCCCGGTATGAACAGGTCCTGTCCAGTGATGACTATGCCGAGATTGTTGGTATCTTTGGCTGGCGAGTGACAGAAAGCGCAGAAGAAATCCGCCGCACATTCTCTGAGCTGGATTTGCAGGGCGAACAGAACCCGATGCTGACTGCTGCGAACTGTACACCCATCACCTCTGACGATGATCTGAACAACAAAGTGGTGGTCATCCGACCGGATGTGCTTCGTCGGGAGTTCCGCAAAGCCAGCAGTCAGATCAAAATCTGCGATGGCGGTTTTGGCGCATCCCCGAACAGCCGTGGTTCTGCCTGCTACTGCGTAAACCCTCTCACGGGTGAAACCAGCCGCTTTGACCGCATGGATATTCTGGGCATCCTGAAAGAAGATCAGATACCCAAATGGGCACAAGCCGGGATTCTCAAGCATCAGAAGAAGCGTGAAAAGCAGGCTCAGAAGCACAAAACCCCTGAACGATAACGAAAGGAGACTGGCTATGACCGACAAGGTTTCAACTTATGTGCAATTTGCACAGAAGTTCTCCAAGCAGATCATCAGCAGCCATGCGAACTGGACTTCGTACCTCAACACAGCGGCACGAATGTACAAATACCAGTATAAGGATCAGCTGCTGATCTATGCACAGCGGCCTGACGCCACTGCCTGTGCGGAGTATGATCTGTGGAACGATGTGATGCACCGCTATGTGCGGCGTGGTTCCAAGGGCATTGCCCTTTTGCAGACGCAGGGCGACCAGACCCGGCTGCGGTATGTGTTTGATGTATCAGACACCGGTACCCGTCGCTCTTCCCTTGATCCCTACCTGTGGGAGATCACGCCCCACAACGAGCTGGCTATCGCCACCATGCTGGATCAAACCTATGGGGTAGATTCCAATATGGGTTTATCCTACCAGCTGACGCATATTGCACAGCAGCAGGCTACTGTCTACTGGCAGGATCACCGTCAGGAGATTCTTCGCATCGTTGACGGTTCGTTCCTGGAGGAGTACGATGAAATCAACGTAGGGATGTCCTTCAGGAGAGCAGCTTCAGCCAGTATTGGCTACACCCTCCATGTACGGTGCGGACTGGATGCCCATTCCGTTTTTATCCCGGAGGACTTCACCAACGTCTTTGACTGGAATACGCCGGATGCTGTGGGAACGCTGGGTGCAGCTGTCAGCGAAATCAGCGGCACGGTACTTCGGCAGATCGAACTGACCGCCAAGAGCGTCGAAAGGAGTTTGGAAAATGAGCGAACTGACTTACACCAAAGTGGGAGACTACCTGTTCCCGAATATCAGCCTGCCGCAGCAGAGCATGAAGCCCCTGAACAAGTACGGACGGATGCGGAAGAAGTTTCTGATGGAGCATCAGCCGCTGATCTTCCAGACCATGCTGCTGAACGGGACGTTGGATACGCACCTGCAGGAGATCAGCGAGACGGCGGAGAAGCGTCTGGAGCAGATGATGCAGGAGCTGGCCAAAGCAGCGAACGTGACGGAGGAGCTGAAAGCCAGCGACCCGATGCGCTGGACCGGCCTGATGAACAGCCTGAAAGCGCAGGCAGAGGAAATCCTGCTGGCGGAGCTGGTCAACAGCTGACCCTCTGGGATGCTGCCTACGCCATCCCCGACGAGGCAGAACAAATCAATAACCTCATGGAAGCGGAGCGTGCGATCTTTGCACCCTTCGCTTTTTCTTTGCCGCAGGAGGATATTGACCACATTCTGCGCACCGGCAGCAACACCAGCAACCATCGCATGATCCTCGTTGCAGAGTTCTCCAAGCAGAAGCCGCTGGAAGAGATGACCGCCATGCTTCGCAGGGTGTACCACGGCGGCAATGGCATTGCCACGGAACACGGGCGTGTTACTGCCTGGTATGCCGAAGATGGTATCCATCTTGCCACTGGGGGGACTGCACGTTACACCCGAACCGCCCAGGTGCTTTCCTGGACGGACGCTGCCAAACGGATTGGCGAGCTGCTGGATGCAGGTCATTTCGCCACCAACATTGAAGTGGCGGCAGCAGCGGGGCATGAACGCCACCGCATGGCAGAGGCAATGGTCAACCTGTATTGGGATACCTCTGCCGAAGCCCGTGAACAAGGCTATATGGCTACCCTCGGCGGAATGTGCAGCGGTTCCCATCCTGCCAGTGTGGAAGCTGCCACCAATGCACTGGCTGACCCTGCCCTGATGCCCGCCATGCTGGCTGAGTACAAGGATTTCCGTGCTGCTTGTAAAGAAACTCCCGGCTTGATGCGGTTCCGCTACCACTTCATTGATGAACTGGATGTGCTGGTGAACGAGTACACCATGCCTCGCCGTGAGTTTTCGTCCACTATGCCGGAGATCCCGAATGTGCTGCCGTTCATCACAGATGACGAGTTGGCGGAAGCCATCTCCCATGGAAGCAGCTTTACCTCTGGCAAAGCCCGTATCTATGAGTTCTTCATTCAGCCTCACACGCCCAAGGAGTACGCCGACTTTCTGAAAAAGGAATATGGTATCGGTGGACACTCTCACGCGATTTCCGGTGCTACATACAGCGATGAATCCTATGACGGAAAGGGACTTCATTACAAGAAGCGTGATTGTCCTGACATCCATCTCAGCTGGCCCCAGGCCGTCAAAAGGATTCAGGACCTGATCCGGCTGGATCGCTACCTGACGCCACAGCAGAAAGCCGAGCTGGAAGCCATCCGCGAAATGCACGATGTACCGACAGAAATCCCGGATGAACGGATTCTGGAAGTCCGTGATCCGGATGAGATCAATGTGGAATACGCTCGTGCAAGACTGGAAGAAGCCGGTATCGTCAACGGCGAAGTGGTAGACCCTGAAAAGCTGGCAAACGCCCCGATTGTCCGTGCGGTGGAAGCGATTGCCGCCGAACTGGAACAGGAAGCAGACAAACCCGCTGCGCTGACGGATGCTGAATATGCACAGCAGTATCTGACGCCTGATGAAACGGTCTTTGAGATCGACGGGCGTACCTACATGGTTGATCGTGTGAATCTGGAAGCCGGTACTGTCAACATTCAGGACATCACCTTCAGCAACGCTCCTGCATCTCCCATCTTCCGTGTGGAGCCGATCTCCTTTGTAAGAAAATCCATCGATGAAGCAGACGCTGCCAATCCGCTCCTTGACCCGACCAAGTATCAGCTGATGGAGATCGCCGGTCAAGAAGCCATCTTCAGCAATGGCCGCTTTGACCGTGATAAGCTCCCGGACTTCCTGCATTGCTACGACATTCGGGATGACAGCTACGGCAATCCTGCCCGCCTGGAACCCTCTGTGGTGGTGAACCATTTCGGCAGTATCCTCACGAAGCGACCCATTGAGTTCCCGCCTGAAGGGTACATTGATCTGATTGCAGATGATGACTGGACATTCGGAGAAGAGCAACTGACCGTGGCTGACTTCATCCGGCGACCTGAACCCCGCGAATACACCGCAGAGGTGGAAGCGGTCTATCCGGCGGAACAGAATGGCACAGCGTTTGATGTTGTCGTGGAGAAGCTGCGCTTTGACCCTCCGACTCAGGAGAAGCCGGTTCCTGGTGAAGAAGAATCGCAGCCGGTTGCTACGGAAACCGCATACAGGGCTGGTGACATCCTCTATCTGGATAACCGGCCTTTTATTGTGGAAAGCGTCGGTATCTATGACGTACACATGCGTGATCCTGAAGCGGTCTATCCCATCATGCGGGCAGAGAGCAAGGAACGGCTTGAACGGCTGCTGGCATTGGATAAGCGCAATGCAGCCTTCCTGCCCAGGGATAATGCAGCTCTTGAGCCTGTCCCTGTTCCGCAGATCACACCTGAAAACTACCGGATTACGAATGATCGCCTGGGAGAAGGTGGGCCGAAGGAGAAGTTCAAAAGGAACGTTGAAGCCATCCGTGTGCTGAAAGCTCTGGAAGCCGATAACCGCCCTGCGTCGCCGGCTGAACAGGAGATTCTTGCTCAGTACGTTGGCTGGGGCGGTCTGGCAGACGCCTTCGACGAGCATAAGGCTGCATGGGCATCCGAATATGCTCAGCTCCGCAACCTGCTGACGCCGGAAGAATACAGCGCAGCAATGGGCAGCGTACTCAACGCTCACTATACCAGCCCCACGATCATCCGCGCCATCTACGATGCTGTGGAGCGCATGGGCTTTACCAGCGGAAACGTGCTGGAACCTGCTATGGGTGTGGGCAACTTCTTCGGCATGATGCCTGATTCGATGCGTGACAGCCGCCTGTACGGTGTGGAACTGGACAGCATCTCTGGCCGTATCGCCAAGCAGCTGTACCCGAAGGCTGACATCACCGTGGCTGGCTTTGAAACCACGGATCGCCGCGACTTCTTTGATCTGGCTGTGGGTAACGTACCCTTCGGTAACTATAAGGTGGACGACAAAGCGTACAACCGTCTGGGCTTCAGCATCCACAATTACTTCATCGCCAAGATGATCGACCAGGTGCGTCCCGGTGGCGTGGTGGCGGTGGTCACATCCCGGTACACCATGGATCAGCAGTCGCCTGAAGTACGCAAGTACCTTGCAGAACGAGCCGAGCTGCTGGGGGCTATCCGTCTGCCGAATGATGCCTTCCGCGCAAACGCCGGAACGGATGTGGTGGCGGATATCCTGTTCTTCCAGAAACGGGAACGTGCCATGACCATTGAGCCGGACTGGGTACACCTTGGAGAGAATTCTGACGGCTTTGCCATCAATCAGTATTTCATTGACCATCCTGAAATGGTGCTGGGTGAGCAGACCTCAGAAAGCACACAGTATGGTCAGCCGGGATATACCGTCAGCCCCACGGCTGGCGCAGCCCTTGCCGACGAACTCCGCGACGCCGTGCAGCGCATCCACGGAACGTATGTGGCAGCGGCCTTGCCGGAGTTGGCAGAGGGTGAGGAAATCCGCGAATCCATTCCTGCTGACCCCAGCGTGAAGAACTACTCCTACACCATTGTGGACGGACAAGTGTATTACCGAGAAAACTCCATCATGGTTCGCCCTGACCTCAACCAGACCGCCCAGGAACGTGTCAAGGGGCTTGTGGGGCTGCGTGACTGCGTTCACGCACTCATTGACGCCCAAATGGACGAGGCCGGTGACAGCGCCATTCAGGGGCTGCAGGCGGAGCTGAATCAGCGGTACGATGCCTTCACGGCGAAGTATGGCCTCATCAATGCCCGTGGCAACGCGCTGGCTTTCTCTGATGACAGTTCCTATTACCTCCTGTGTTCGTTGGAAGTGCTGGACGATCAGCAGCAGCTCAAGCGGAAAGCAGACATGTTCACCAAGCGCACCATCAAGCAGCAGAAGGTCATCGAGCATGTGGATACTGCTGTGGAAGCCTTGACCGTCTCCATCGCTGAGCGTGTCGGCGTGGATCTTCCGTTCATGGCGCAGCTGACCGGTAAGCCTGAAGATGAACTTGCCGATGAACTGACCGGCGTGATCTTCCCGCTGCCTGAATCCGTGGGAGCAGGTCAACCCTTGCAGTATGTGACAGCCAATGAGTATTTGTCCGGCAACGTAAGGCAGAAGTTCCGCGACGCCCGTCTGATGGCAGAGCGTGACGCCCGGTTTGTTCCCAATGTGGAAGCCCTGGCAGCGGCTCAGCCCAAGGATCTGGACGCATCGGAGATCGACATCCGTCTGGGTGCAACTTGGGTACACAAGGACTACATCCAGCAGTTCATGTACGAAACCTTCAGCACCCCGTACCACCTGAAGCGGCAGATTCAGGTGCATTTCTCTCCCTACACCGCCGAGTGGAACATTACCGGCAAGACCGCGATCTCCAGTACCAACGTGGCAGCCTACACTACCTTCGGCACAGACAGAGCCAACGCCTACCGCATCCTGGAGGACACCCTGAACCTGCGTGACACACGCATCTATGACATTGTGCTGGATGAGGAAGGCAGGGAAAAGCGTGTGCTAAACCAGCAGCAGACCACCCTTGCCCAGCAGAAGCAACAGGCTATCAAGGATGCTTTCAGGGACTGGGTGTGGCGTGATCCTGACCGCCGCCATGCGCTGGTGCAGGAGTACAACGAGCGTTTCAACTCCACCCGTCCCCGTGAGTTTGATGGCTCCCACATCTCCTTTGTGGGCATCAACCCGGAGATCACCCTGCGAGAACACCAAAGAAACGCTGTCGCGCACGTCCTCTACGGCGGCAATACGCTGCTTGCACACGAGGTAGGCGCGGGCAAGACGTTTGAAATGATCGCTGCCTGTATGGAGTCCAAGCGGCTGGGGCTTTGTCAGAAAGCCATGTTTGTGGTTCCCAACCACCTGACGGAGCAATGGGCCTCTGAGTTCCTGCGGCTCTATCCTTCTGCCCGGATTCTGGTGACTACCAAGAAGGACTTTGAGCGTCACAACCGTCAGAAGTTCTGCAGCCGTATCGCCACTGGTGATTACGATGCGGTCATCATCGGTCACTCGCAGTTTGAGCGCATCCCTGTGTCTCAGGCAAGGCAGGAACGTTTCATTCAGGAACAGATCGACGAGGTGGTAGCGGGCATTGACGAGCTGAAGCGCAGCCATGGCGAGCAGTTTACTATCAAGCAGCTGGTGAGAACACAGAAGCAGTTGGAGCTGCGCCTGAAAAAGCTGCAGGCCGAAGGCAAGAAGGATGATGTTGTCACCTTTGAGCAGCTGGGTGTGGATCGCCTGTATGTGGACGAGGCGCATGGGTTTAAGAACCTGTTCCTCTACACGAAGATGCGCAACGTAGCTGGCCTGTCCACTTCGGAAGCGCAAAAGTCCTCTGACATGTTCATGAAGTGCCGCTACATGGACGAGCTGACTGGCGGCAGAGGTATCGTATTCGCCACCGGGACTCCGGTTTCCAACAGCATGACGGAGCTGTACACCATGCAGCGGTACTTGCAGTACAGTACCCTCAAGCGCAGCAACATGACCCACTTTGACGCCTGGGCTTCGACATTCGGAGAAACCACAACGGCCATTGAGCTTGCCCCTGAAGGCACCGGCTACCGGGCAAGGACCAGATTCGCACGATTCTTCAACTTGCCGGAACTCATGACAATCTTCAAGGAAGTGGCGGACATCAAGACAGCAGATCAGCTGCATCTGCCCACCCCCAAGGCTAACTTTGAAACGGTTGTTGTGCAGCCCACCGAACAGCAGGCGGAACTGGTACAGGCACTCTCTGAACGCGCAGCCGAGGTACACAGCGGCAATGTTGACCCGTCCATTGACAATATGCTCAAGATCACCAGCGACGGCAGAAAGCTGGGCTTGGATCAGCGATTGATCAACCCCATGCTGCCTGATGATCCCGGAAGCAAAGTCAATGCCTGCGTCCGTAATATCCACCGGATCTGGCAGGAGGGCATGGAGCAGCGGCTGACACAGCTGGTTTTCTGCGACATCTCCACCCCCAAGGGAACCGCCGGGGCGGAGAATCAGGAGTTCAGCGTGTACGATGACATCCGTGCAAAGCTCATTTCCATGGGCATCCCTGCGGAAGAAATCGCCTTCATCCATGACGCTAATACAGAAGCAAGGAAGAAAGAACTGTTCGGCAAGGTGCGCTCAGGTCAGGTGCGTGTCCTCATGGGCAGCACAGCCAAGATGGGAGCCGGAACCAACGTTCAGGACCGGCTTGTGGCCTTGCATGATCTCGACTGCCCCTGGCGTCCCGGCGATCTGGAACAGCGGGCAGGTCGTATCGTGCGACAAGGTAATCAGAACGAGGAAGTGTTCATCTATCGGTATGTCACGGAAAAAACCTTTGACGCCTATTTGTGGCAGACGGTGGAGAACAAACAAAAATTCATTAGCCAGATCATGACCAGTAAATCTCCTGTGCGCTCCTGTGAGGATGTGGACGAAACCGCCCTGTCCTATGCGGAGATCAAGGCACTGTGTGCTGGTGATCCGACCATCAAGGAGAAGATGGATCTGGACATTGACGTGGCGCGACTGCGCCTCATGAAAGCCGACCATCAGAGCAAGCAGTATCGTCTGGAAGATCAGCTGCTGCGGTACTTCCCGCAGGTGATGGAACAGCAGCGCGGATTCATTACCGGCTTCCAGGCCGACCTTGAAACGCTGGCTGCACACCCGCTGCCGGAGAAAGATTTCATCGGCATGGAGGTCATGGGCAAGCGGATCATGGACAAAGAGAAGGCTGGCGAAGCTCTGCTGGATGCCTGTAAGGCTGCTGCAAAGTCCAATCAGGATGTGGCTGTCGGTCACTATCGTGGCTTGGATATGAGCATCGCTTTTGAGCCTTTCTCGCAGTTGTTCTACCTGACCTTGCGCGGTCAGATGTCACACAAAGTGGAGCTGGGCAGCGACGCCCGTGGCAATCTGGTGCGTATTGAAAATGCCCTTGCCAACATTCCCAACCGACTGGCAGCGGCACAGGCTGAACTGGAAAACCAGCGTCAGCAGATGGAAGCTGCCAGAGCAGAAGTGGGCAAGCCCTTCCCGCAGGAAGCTGAACTGCAGACCAAGAGCGCCCGTCTTGCGGAGCTGGATGCGAAGCTGAACATGGATCGCAAGCCCTCCAAGGCAGCCGATCTGGATGAAAGGCAGTCCATTCAGGACGCACTCAGACAACCCGGCAGACCCGGCAATCCCACCCGACCCAATCACAGAGAGGAGGCAAGATAATGACCAATGAAGAACTGAATACGGCATTGTACAAGAAGATGTTTGCAGAGCAGGATGAATTCAGATCCTGGCTGCTGGAGCAGACGCCCGACGAGATTCTGCAACACGCCTATGATTATGTCATGCGTGAGGACATCCTGCTGAGCCTTGAGTACAACGATCTTTCTGACCGATATGCGTCTGTACTGCTGGATATGGATAAGCCCCTTGCGGCGATCTTCAGCAAGCTGGAGCATACCGAATCACCCCACATGGAGCATGTCTGGGATTGTGTGGAGCAGTGTGCAAAGGATACTCTGGAAGCTCAGCAGATGACCGGCCTGCCGATCTATCCGCACTCCGCTGCTTATGCGCGTGAGCATGATGAGCTGCCTGCATATCGGACGTCGTATCAG
>JAZOCU010000074.1:0-3315 GCA_045596625.1 Oscillospiraceae bacterium
GTGGAGACGCAGGCGGAATCTAAAAAAAACATCGAAAAACTGACCGCCCGATGACAACGCCCCTCTTCCTTCTCCGATGTGTGCAGATCGGGCTGTCCCTCTCGGAGCTTGATCTGCTCACGATCGGAGTCGTGAATGATATGTTCACCGAAAAGGAAAATGACGAATATGACGGCTGGCATGAGGTCGCTGGACAGGCGGACTTTGATTCATTCTGATTGACTTTTTCTCCCTGCTGTGCTATAATTCAGTTGTGCAAACCATGTTGAAACAGAGGTGCTTTTATGAACGTATACACAGGGAATCAGAATTTTGCTGAGTTTTTTTCATATTTGAATATGAAAAATCCTTCCAATCGGTTCAATGCTTGTAATTCGGAAATAATACAGAGTTTTCTTGTAAATTTTCCAAATTTCAGGCTTCCTTCTGCTTATGTCGAATTCATGCGTTATGCAGGTAGCGGTAATTTTTGGATAGGCTCTGATTGCAGCTTTGATGATGTACCGAAACTACGGGAGTGGGCAGATGAATTGTTAGAAGAAAACAGCTTTCCCTGCAAGCTGAAAGAGGATGATTTTGTTTTCTGGATGCATCAGGGGTATATGTTCTATTTCTTCAATTTGTCAGAAGGTGACGATCCGCCTGTTTATTATTATTCAGAAGCTGCTGAAATCTCAAGCTTTGTAAAATGTAGTGACAGCTTTACAAGTTTTATTATAAGGCAAGGCGGTCAATATAGTCACGATTCTGAAAAGCACTGAGTGATCGCATTAACCGAATACACACCAAGCACTTGCAAATTACAGCAGGTGCTTTTTTCATGCCCTCACGGAGGAGGTGAAACCGCATGGCAAACAGAATCAAGGGCATCACGGTCAAGATCGGCGGTGATACTACCAAGCTGATCGGAGGTGGCTGGACAGGCGGACTTTGATGCGTTCTGATTGACTTTTGCTCCCTGATGTGCTATAATTCTGGTATGGGGAAGTATGGGGCTTCCTTCGCCAAATCGGAATTTGCCGGACATTTAGCACAACCTACACAAGGAGAGAAAAAATGAAAAAGTGGTACGATGAAGAATATGAATTTACTGTAGAAGTAACAGGCTTTTTGCATGGGGATCAAACAGAAAGGTATTGCCGTAACGGAGAAGAGATCGGTGATGTGTATAAATGTACCTATGGATGTCCGGTCAATAAAGACGGATTTGGAATATGCTCAAAAACAATGATGATGCTGTTTCCATTAATGGAGGCTGTCAGGAGCGGCGGCGATCTTACCAGAGTCGGCGGCGACGGAAAGTACACAAAAACTGTTGTTTGTCCGGATGGCTGCGTGATTTTCAGACTGACGGCAAATCCGCTGGGAAATGAAAATTTCCATACCGGCGGATTCTGGGATTATCCCGATGAAACACAGAATTAAGAAACGGAGCGGAAAACAATGATAGTAAAGATTAAGGACTCAGATGAAAAAAGAGCAATTGCAAGAACAGTGCTTGAAGACCTGACAGAATGGTTTGAAGTCAAAGAAAGTCGGGAAGGTTATATACACGACTGTGTTGAATGGATCTTTCTTGCAGCTATGGAAAATGACAGGATCATGGGATTTTTATGTCTGAAGGAAACAGGGAATGCTACGGTCGAGCTTGCCGTTATGGGGGTTATGAAGGAATACCACAGAAACGGTATCGGTCGGGAGCTTACAGAAAAGGCTAAGGAAGCAGCAAAGGCTGACGGATACGAATTTATGCAGGTCAAGACTGTTAAAATGGGTATGTATGAGGATTATGACAAAACAAATCTTTTTTATAGGAGCTGTGGCTTCAAGGAACTGGAGGTATTACCGTTCCATTGGGATGAGGCAAATCCATGTCAGATATATGTGATGTCTTTGAAATGAGATAGTAAGTTATCTCAGAAGTAAATCGCACAAATTCTGATTTAGTTCATTAACTGAATATACACAAAGCACTTGCTCCGGCAGGTGCTTTTTTCATGCTCTCACAGAGGAGGTGAAACCGCATGGCAAACAGAATCAAGGGCATCACCGTTGAGATCGGCGGTGATACTACCAAGCTGATCGGAGGTCGCTGGGCAGGCGGACTTTGATGCGTTCTGATTGACTTTTGCTCCCTGCTGTGCTATAATTCTGGTATGGGGGAAGTATGGGGCTTCCTTCGCCAAATCGGAATTTATAAGGAGTATTCTAATGAAAAAAGCATTAAAGATCACAGGGCGGATATTGCTGTTATTACTGATACTTCTTCTGCTGTTTACTCTGATCACATTCATCATACATCGTGTCAAAACCAATCAGGAGACAGCACTACTCAAAGAGAAAGGCTGCTACAATCCCGTGTCAGTCGGTGACTATTCGCTGAATGTTGCAGCATTCGGCAATGAAAACGGTAGTCATACGATCGTGTCACTTGCGGGGCTTGGCATGGGAGATTATTCCGTAGCCGAACGGCAGATGACCGCTACCCTTGAAAATGATAACAGGATCGTGTTTATTGACCGTGCAGGCTATGGTTTCAGCGACGACACCGATCATGAGATGACAACGGAATATATTGTTGACGACTATCGCAAGGCACTGCAAAGTGCCGGGATCGAAGCGCCGTATATCCTCATGGCGCATTCCATTGGCGGCGCGTATGCAAATTACTGGTCGAGCATGTACCCCGATGAGATCGAAGCGGTTGTATTTGTGGACGGCAGTCAGCTCGATGAACATGCGTTTGATGACAGAGAAACCGGGACTGTCGGGCTGGACGATCATGTGCTGGCATTTCTGGCAAAGCTGGGATTCAGCCGATATGTGCTCCGCGAGTATGCGTTTCTCAAGCCGGACAACTACTCCGACGAGGAGCAGTATCTGTGTGATGCGCTGAATCTGATGACAATGGATTCGATCGCGGTCGAATCAGAGAGCTGTCTGCTGGCGCAGAACGGTCAGGCGGCATGGAACGGCATCGTGACCAATGATATCCCGAAGCTCTACATCTGCGCAAGCTGGGGATTCCAGACGAAGGAAGAATTACGGGATTTTCTGGTGTGGTTCCGTGCTTTGCAGGAAAAGAACCATTTTGACCGGAATGCGCACGGAAGTACCGACATTTCTGATGAAAAGCTCCAGCAGCAGGTAGAACAGGCGGAACAGCTCAGACAGGAGATCATCTATCCCTATGCGGAGAAAATGGGAAACTGTGAGGTGGTTCTGTTGGGCGGCGATCATTGCATCTATGAGCAGAAGCCCGGTGAATGTGGTGAGATCATAAAGGAGTTCATTGACGGACTGGACAGCTAAATT
>JAZOCU010000075.1:0-4255 GCA_045596625.1 Oscillospiraceae bacterium
ATTCCTCTCGTTCCGCCATAGCCGATTCCATCGATCGCCGTCAGCTGCACTGTGTCATCTGTTCCGCACCAGCCGTCATAGGTAATCTCGAAATCGTTCTCGATTACATCGGCGGAAACGACAGACTGCAAGGGCATTGCGGTAAGCATCATTGCCGAACACACCAGTGCGGTCAATGCTGCTCCTGCTTTTTTCAGTCGCATATTCAATTCCCCCTGTGTTATTTATTTGCAGTTTCCTGCATCGTTAAGGTGTTTCTGCATCCCTTCCACGCACTGCCTTTCGGCTTTGTTTGTGGTGCTTCTGCAGAAAAAATGGACAAGCCATATGCTTCGAGCGAATTTTAACAATAATTTGTCCATTACTATCATTATATCTAAACGATTCGATAGTGTCAATGCAGGTTTTTGCTGAATTCACGGCACGTTTTTGTTCAACTCCCTATAACGCACAAAAACAGCAATGCGACAAGCACTCACTTCGATCCTTGAGATCACATATCGCCATAGGATTTCCTGCTGTGGGATACCATCCCGATAAAGCGGCACTTCAATCGCATCAGCTAACATATCTGCTGTTATGGATGGATTTTTGCAGCTCCCCTCTTTTTTCCGATCGCTGCATAGAAGTCTCACACCGGGCTTGCGTGCGCATACAATCATTTTTGCGCCGCAATCGCCGCAATACACAAGATCAGAAAACCAATCCGTATTCTTATGTAGTTTTCGCCTTTGATGCAGCATCTGCTGTATCAGATCAAACTGCTCTGCACTCACAATCGGTGGTATGACGATTCTTTGCCACTCCTCAGCCGGAAGCTGTCGCTTTCGCTTGCACTTATAGCTGATCTGTTCGGTACGATGCAGCATCAACTCCCCTTTATACGCCGGATTACATAGAATATGCCGCACCGTTTTATCGCTCCAAACCTCCGAACAGTCAGCACTCCCCTTTTCCATACCGGGTGTCGGGATCCGGTTTTGTGTCAGTAAAGCCGCGATTCCCCGAAAGCTGTACCCTGATCGGGCAAGCAAAAATATCTTCTCGACTATCGGGATCAACGCCGCAACCGGCTCCAAGCTTCCGTTTTTCTTTTCATACCCATAAGGCACTGTTGCAAGCGTACAAATGCCGTTTCGCTGTCTGGCACGCAGCGCACAGCGCACCTTCTGCGAGATATCTCTTGCATACCAATCATCCATCACCGCTCGAAGCGGCGTAAAATCATTATTCGGCATCGCTTTTGCAGTATCGATGCCATCACTGACAGCAATATACCGCACTCCATGAGATGGAAACCAACGCTCCAACAGCTCACCGGTACGGATGTAATCTCTGCTGAGCCGTGAAAGATCCTTGGTGATGACCGTTCGAATCATCCCGCGCTCAATGGCATTCAGCATCTGCTGAAACGCCGGTCTCTGCCATGCAGTGCCGGATATGCCGTCATCTGCATATACACCAAACACTGAGAACCCATTCGCTGCGGCATACTGTTCCAACAGATATCGCTGACTGGCAATGCTTTCCGATTCCGCATCGCCACCATCTTCTCGTGATAAACGAAGATACAAAGCGGTATCACCGCACGGTATCGTTTCTTTCATACTACAAGAAAACCACCTTTTACCATTGATCGCTTTGTTCTTATCCGCTCACTCCTCTACTATTATATATGTATCCGACTCTTACAGCGCACAAATTCCGAAATACCCGCTTTCTATTATCGCCGGCATATATTAACGATTCAACCACCAAACACCGATCGTCAGATACAGCGCAAAGCAGCACCAGAGAATATACGGAAGTTGAAGCAATCCGCAATGCCGACACACCGCATAGAATCGCCGTATCATCACTGCAGCCGAAATGATCAGACCAACCGTCCAAAGAACCGAAAATCCATACCAACCCAGTCCGAAAAACCAGATCATCCAGCAGAAGAAAAATGTCATCTGAACAGAAAAAGCTGTAATTGCGGCATCATACTCTCGACGCTCTGTTTGCTCCTTACGACAAATCACATCGCCAAGGCCTAATCCCAAAAGCATCAGCAAAATGCTCCATACAATCAAGAAAACTACCATAGGTGGTGTAAATAACGGTTGTGTCAATTGCGAAAAACCTCGTATACCTTTCAACGTCAACATGCCGGCTGCTCCGCCTGCGCCGAAACTGAATAATACGGATGCAATCTTTGTCTTTCCACATTTATTCATTTGCATCATCACTCCTTTTGCATAGTTTATGAAAAGAGGGCTTGTTTCATGCCGTTTTTATATAAATTTCCGTTTTTTACATTCGATACTTGACTTTCTGCTGTATTTGTGTTATCATAATTAAGCAGTCTCGTGACTGCATTGTATATCGCGGGGTAGAGCAGTTGGTAGCTCGTCGGGCTCATAACCCGGAGGTCGCAGGTTCAAGTCCTGTCCCCGCAACCATTTCTTATGCCCAAAATAGATGACAGGGCGAAAAACCACGCATTATCGTGGCTGAATTAGGGAACACTTAATTCAAGATAGTGGATAGCAGAAATGCTATCCACTTTTCTTTTTGTGCGGATTACTTCACAGTTCCGATGTGCGTGAAGTAAATATCAATATCCTGATGCTCTTTGCTGAAACTGTCGATGGTTCTTTCATGGACTTCAATGCGTGATACGAAGGTGTGGAGCACTTCCTGGGTGAGCTCCGTCAGAGCCGTATACTTCTTCGCCAGTGAAATGAACCTTGCAGTATCCGCAGTTTTGCTTTTTGCCTGTGATATGGTTTCATTCAGTGAGACAATCTGTGCTTTCAGTTCCAACTGCTCTGCAGCATATCCCTGTGACAGCATCTGGAATTGTTCATCATCAATCTTTCCCAACACATGATCTTCGTACAGCTTCTTGAATATGACAGTCAGTTCTGTCATACGCTTTTTGTACTTGGTCAGCTGTCTGGATGATTCAGCAATGGTTTTGTTGAGCTCCGCATTGACTCTGCGCCCAATAAAATCAGCAAATTGCTCGGGGTGCTCTCTTGCAGATTGGGTGATCGCTTGGATTTCATGCAGTACCAATCGCTTCAGGTGACTTTCCTTTATGGAATGCATGGTGCAGGTGTTGCTTGTGTTCTTCCTGTAGTTTGCACAGACGAATTTCCAGTTTTCCGGCTTATTATTGCGATGACGATGAAAATACAATTTGCTTTTGCAGTCGGCACAGAACAGAATCCCTGCAAAGATACTCTTTTCACCGAAATTCGTTCGTCTGCGTTTGCTCTTGCGAATCCGCTGTACAATGTCCCATGTGTTCTGATCGATGATCGGTTCCTGCGTATTCTCGATGAGCTTATGCTCTGATTCGGGACGTTTCAGCTTTCTGTGATCTTTATACGAGATTCTTCCATATCGGAAATTGCAGGTGTGTCCCAGATAGCTTACGTCTTCCAATATCAATGCAATCGTTGTCGGATTCCATGCATATGGTTTGCTTACATCAAAATTCGCAAGGATATTGCCACTGTGGGTATATTCATACATAGCCGGTGTGATGATTTTCTCATCCTCAAGCTGTTTTGCAATCTGTGATGGGCCATATCCTTCGGCACACAGATGAAAAATCTTACGGACAACAGGTGCTGTTTCCTCATCGGGAATCAGCATATTTTTATCATGCTCCGACTTGCGATAACCATACGGCGGTCTTGATGCAACACGCTGTCCTCGGTCAGATTTGATTTTATTGCTTGCCTTGATCTTCTTGGAAGTATCTTTGACGTGCATCTCGTTGAAGATATTGCAGAATGTTGCAATGTCCATGCCCAATGAATTCACATCTGCCGTGTCCACATTATCGTTGATTGCGATAAACCGTACACCTCGCTGCGGAAAATATTCCTCAGTATACAATCCTACATGAAGATGATTTCTTCCGAATCTGGATAAGTCCTTGACGATAATAGTTGACACTTTATCATCTTCAACATCCTCCAGCATTCTTTTGAAAGCAGGACGATTGAAGTCACTGCCTGTGTAGCCGTCATCAATATAGAACTGATGATTGAGAAAGCCGTGCTCCACTGCAAATTTAGTCAGAATATCCTTTTGATTGGTGATGCTGTTGCTCTCACCCTGCAGCATATCCTCATGGGACAGACGGCAGTACAGGGCGGTGATTTTTTGATTGTTTGGCATTCGTTACCTTCCTTTCCGTCCTTGCGGACTATGCCAAACCGATTGTGCTACCAACAGGATACCACAACCGATCCGA
>JAZOCU010000076.1:0-24844 GCA_045596625.1 Oscillospiraceae bacterium
AACGGTCATCATAACACCGTTATCGGTCTCCATGTTCATACCCATGGAAGTCCAACCAATGATGTGACGCTCAGTAGTGTAGTCAACTACTGCCATCAGGCCATCACCTGCAGGACCAAACTCGGTCACCAGAGTACCGTCATTGTTTACGGGAGTCAGACGCTCGTCGTAAACCATACCGATACCGGATGCTGCATAGCCGGGGTTGTTTGCGATGTTCAGGGTAACGGCAACCTTGGACAGATCGTCAACACCATAGGTCACGGTAACACCGGAAACGGAGATCTCGATCGGGCCGGCAGCAGATGCGGTCATAGTTGCACCAAGTGCAATGATTGTGGTTGCGCTGCAAACCAATGCAGCTGCTTTCTTGAAAATGCTCATGCGTTTCAATCCTTTCTGTTTTTCGCTTATAATCAACACCGAATTATTCAGCGTTGTTACCAAGAAGTTCATCCCATGTTGTGGGAATACCAAGAATGGTATTGTATCTGTAATACATCAGAATCATCTGTGCTGTGCTTGCATCGAGTCTGCCTCTGCCGAGCACATCAGATACATAGAATGCCAGCTCCTGCAGTGCGGGATCTGCATTCAGTGCGTAATCATCTTCATGCATGATCTCGGTGTGGAGATAGTAGTTCAAGGTCATCTGAGCGTCATTTGCATTCACCTGCTCATCCAGCGTGGTATCGCCGCGCAGACCGATCATAACCTCAAAGGAATCGATCACGCTACCCTCGGTAACGCCTGCACGTGCAAGCATCTCGGGTGTGATCTCATCTGCATAGGTCTCTGCAACATAAGCATAAATCGCATCAACAGCCTCCTGTGTCAGGCAGACGTTGATCGTATATGCACCGCGAACGGTATATGCAACTTCTGCAGGAGAAGCAGCATCCAGAGTGAAGAAGGAAGCATCCATCATCTCGCCATATGCATAAGCATAGATCTCAGGGTCAGAAACGGTGCCATCCTCGTAGACCTCATTGCGATAGAGGTCAAGGTAATAACCAACATCACCGATGCTGAAAGGAGTTGTATCCTCAGACCAGTAGCAGCCACCCTCGATCACTTCGGAGGGAGAAGCAATGATGTTGTAGTCATAAACGATCGTGGTAGTTGTAGTAGTTGTTGTGGTCTCGGAAGAAGTGGTAGTGGTCTCTGCAGGAGTCGTTGTGGTCTCTGCAGGAGTCGTTGTGGTCTCTGCAGGAGTGGTGGTGGTAACATCGGGAATCTCGATCACAATTTCATCAACTACACGAGTCACATTCAGTGTAACGTCAACGGCATTGACCTCATCATACTGGGTATCGAAAGAAGCCAGTACGGTCTTATGAGAAGCAACCTCAATGATCTCAGCATCCTCGGGCATCTCAACATCATAGATCTCAGCATAGATCTCAGCCAGTGCGTTATAAACGATCTCGTTTTCAGCAGCCAGAGCAACCAGCTCGCCATTGCTGTTTTCATCGTCTGCAAGAGACATCTCAACAACAGCATTTGCACCGTTCACAGTGATGCAAGCATCATAGCTGGCATCCATGAGCGCAGCAATGTCATCCAAAGTTACATCCAGAACAACATCTTCGGACAAGATCGTATTGAACAGTTCAACAGCCTTTGCAAAGCCTGTCTGTACATAGGAATTTGCCAGGATATCTTCAACCTGGGTATCCTCTTTGACGTTTGCCAGAATATTGTTCATAACATCGGTCAGACTGCCGCCGGCGAATACGCCGTTATATGCTTCAACCTTCTGAACCAGAGCATCTGCACGCTCCAGAGCCTCATCGAGCTTTGCAGCCCAAGAACCATTCAGCCGTGCGGAAAGATCATCCAGAGCAGCCTGCTCAGCAGCATCCGCACCCTGCATTGCAGCAACTTCAGCAGCCAGTGCAGCATACTTCTCGTTGATCAGATCATATACATTCTTCTCACCGGTCAGTGTGTAGGACTCGCCGCCGACGAGCACTTCAATATTAACAGGGATCTGATAGTTATTAAGACCGGAAGCGCAATCGATGGTAACCTTTACCTCAGTCTCAAGGTCAAGGCCCTGCAGATCGAGATCCAGCGATGTAGCGGAAACCTTTGCGAATACTGCAGAAAGAGTATCGCCTACCAAAGCGCTCAGATCAGCAGTCTTGCCGGTGATCACAACACCGTTTGCATCAACAACAGCCTTTGCTTCCGTCACATAAGCCAGAGCCTTCTGGGCCAGTTCGCCCCATGCAGGATTCACACCGGCGATTGCTGCTGCAACAGCGGCAGGATCCACAGAGTACTCGTTCTGATCCATTGTCATCAACAAGGTCATCAGGAAGTTGTTCCAGTCGCCATCAACATTCCAAGCTTCGCCATCGATCGTCTCAACAGTGAACGGCACGGAAAGTACATTGGATACGGAAACACTCGTTGCATTTTGTTCTGCTGCCAGAACAGGTGAGCCAATCGCAGAAGCAGCTAAGCCAAGAGACAGTGCTGCAGCGACCGACTTCCGAATCATTGAAGCCATTTCATTCATCCTCTTTCTCACTAATTAACTGACTACAAGCATGGTTCTGCCGTATATCATAAAGACATTTTATCATAAATCTCCACACAAGTCAAGCATACGGCACACATTTCCAGAACAATTCATGCTGAAATTTTCGCTTCGTTTTTAGGCACAATTCACAAATCGTTCAAAAAATCAGACATATCCGTGCCTTCATCAGCACAAATCCGATCCTCGCAGACGTGCAACAGCAGTTGCCGAAGCAGATCCGCACGCTGCGCAAGATCATTCCGGCTTGCTGACGCATCCGTCAATGGGCTCCAGAGTCGCAAAGCGCCCTTTTCCAGCTGAATTTCCTGCAGCAAACGGTATTGATCCTGCGGCGGTCGTTCCATAGCTGCACCTCCTGTTGATAGATAGGTATGCAGCATGGCACTGTCGATATCCCTTTATTTTTTGAAACGCTGTTTCATACGCTGGCTGTTATCCAGAATCTGCTTGCGGATCCGCAGGTGATCGGGCGTGACCTCCAACAGCTCGTCTTCGGCAAGGAACTCCAGACAATCCTCAAGACTCAGCACACGGGGCGGGATCAAACGCAGCGCATCATCGCTGCCGCTGGCTCGGGTATTGGTCAGATGCTTCTTTTTGCACACATTGACCACAATATCCTCAGGCTTGGGAGAGGATCCCACGACCATTCCTTCATATACGGCAGTGCCGGGCGTGATAAACAGCGCACCGCGCTCCTGGGCATTATAAAGTCCGTAGGTAACCGCCTCACCGGTTTCGTAGGAAATCAGCGAGCCGATATTGCGGCGCGGAATATCGCCCTTGTACGGTGCATAGCATTCAAACACCGCAGACAGAATACCCTCACCCTTGGTATCCGTAAGAAATTCACTCTTGTAGCCGAACAATCCTCTGGAAGGCACTAAGAATTCCATACGCATTCTGCTGCCCTGCGGATGCATCTGCTGCAGCTCTGCCTTGCGGCTGCCCAGCTTTTCCATCACAGCACCCACAGACTCTTCGGGCACGTCGATCACAAGACGCTCGATCGGCTCATGACGTTTCCCATTGATCTCGCGAAACAGCACACGAGGCGGCGATACTGCCAGCTCATAGCCCTCACGACGCATGGTCTCGATCAGCACGGAAAGATGCATTTCGCCTCTGCCCGCTACCAAAAAGGCATCGGTGCTATCGGTTTCGGTCACTCGCAATGAAACATCACGCAGCAGCTCATGGAAAAGACGGTCACGAAGCTGACGGGAGGTAACGTATTTTCCCTCCTGTCCGGCCAGCGGACTGTCGTTGACCGCAAAGGTCATTTCCACAGTCGGCTCGCTGATCTTGGTGAAATTCAGCGGTTCATAGCTGCCTGCTGCACAAATGGTGTCACCGATATTGATGCCCTCAATGCCGCTGACCCATACAATATCGCCAACAGTCGCCTCCTGCGTCGGCACACGCTTGAGCTGTTCGATCTGCAGCAGCGTCACAAGCTTTGCATTCAAGGGCTTTTCCTCGCTGTGGTAATTGCCCACCTGCACCTGCTGACCCACCTTTGCCTGACCGCGCACGATTCTGCCGATACCGATTCTGCCTACATATTCATTGTAATCAATTGAAGAGATCAGCATCTGCAAAGGCTGTGTTTCATCACCGCGAGGGGGTTCGATATAATCCAAAATCGTATCAAACAATGGTTTCAGATCTGTACCCGTTTCATACTGGCTGAGAGATGCGGTACCTGCTCTGCCCGAACAGAACAGCAGCGGACTTTCCAGCTGCTCATCATTGGCATCCAGATCCAGCAGCAGTTCCAGAACCTCATCCCCGATCTGATCCAAGCGGGCATCCGGACGATCGATCTTATTGACAACAATAATGATCTTCTGTCCCATCTCCAGTGCCTTGGAAAGCACAAAACGTGTCTGCGGCATCGGCCCTTCTGCCGCATCCACCAGAAGCAGAACACCGTCCACCATATTGAGCACACGCTCTACCTCGCCGCCGAAATCGGCATGTCCGGGAGTATCAATGATATTGATCTTCACATCATTATACATTACAGAGGTGTTCTTTGCAAGGATGGTAATACCGCGCTCACGCTCAAGATCATTGGAATCCATCACACGCTCTGCCACAGATTGATTATCACGGAAGGCACCGCTCTGCTTGAGCATTTCATCCACCAATGTAGTTTTTCCGTGATCAACGTGGGCAATGATCGCAATATTGCGTAAATTCTCTCGAACCAAAATGCTTCCTCCTGTATCTCATTCATCATCCGCAGTCTGTTTATTAAGACTGTGCGGCGTTTTCTTCTTTGATCCGCTTCTGCAACTCCACGATGGCACGATCCATCGGCGGAACACTCTGCTGACCGGTTGCTTCCACTGCGAAGCGCTTGCCGCGCTCCAGCCATTTCAGCGCTTTTTTATAGCTGCATTCCACACCTCTGCCATCGGCATAATGGGCAGAAAGCTGTGCAGCGACCTGCAGATAAGCATTGAGCAGACGCTGTTTCATCTCAACAAAATCCAAAAAATCGGGACGGGTGTATACATTCCAATAAGCACGCACAGATTTTTCTGCCTGCAAGGTCCAGTAAAATGCTTCGACTTCATCCGCAGCAAGACCTGCATTGCCATCGGCAGCAGACCCTGTATGATATACAGCCGCCAGATTCAGCATTGCCATCCAGCTTCCGTTTTCTGCCGCACGAAACAGCCATTCTACATATTTCTTCTCATCCTGCTCCACGGCAGATCCATTCCGATAGCACTCAGCAATCAAATACGCCGCATCCTGTACATCCCGTTCTGCAGCCTTGAGCAGATAGGGCAGCGCTTTATCCGGATCCTTTTCCACGCCCAGACCGAAATAATACCGCTCTGCCGCCTCAAGCAATGCGCCGCGTTCTGCTCGCTGCGCACGCATCATCAGCTCATCCATCTGCAGCACGCTGTAAGGCCGATAGACCGTTACGGGCAGTCGGCTGCCGGGGCCTTCTTTCGGAACAAAATCCACTCGCATTGCCGGAAGATACTGAATTTTCATAACAATTCTCCTTTCGGGATATATCGGGCATGAAAATGCCGAAAGCCCTTGATAATCAAGGGCTTTCGGTGTGTTTGGTGGGAGAGGGTGGATTCGAACCACCGAAGTTAAAGAACAACAGATTTACAGTCTGCCCCCTTTGGCCACTCGGGAACTCTCCCATGTATGAATATGGAGCTGGTGGACGGACTCGAACCCCCGACCTGCTGATTACAAATCAGCTGCTCTACCAACTGAGCTACACCAGCATTCTGTTTGAAACGGTTCGGTTTGTATTCTCCGTAACCAGCTTTATTATTATAGCACAGAGTTTCTTGATTGTCAAGCTTTTTTTTCATTTTTTTCGATTTTTTTTGCAATTCGCAAAAACTGATCGGAAATACGTTGTTTTTGGCAGCTTCCTTTTGGCAAAGCACCGCAAAAAAAGCAGTAAATGCACCGCATCGGCTCCGACACGGTGCATCCAATCCTGCTGATATCAAGACTTATCGTTAAGGATCGCATCCCAATCGGGAGTATCACCAATCAATCCCGCAACATAATACCACAAAATAGCCGTTGCATCGGTGAGATCACAAAGGGTATTCTGATCCACATTTCCGGCGGCATATCCCATATGAGGATACAGCTCATGAAGCAGCATCAAGCGTTCGTTCTCAGGCTTTCCGACCAGACCGGCTGCATAATATCGCAGAACACACATGGCATCCGCAACATCGATCACGCCATTGCCATTGACATCGCCTCGTACCGGATCCGGCTCTACGGTAATCGTAAAGGCTTGCAGATCAATTGCCGGCAGGCTCTTACCGTACTCCCCTTCCTCTGCATATACGCTGAGCAAATGATAGTCCTTTCCGGAGGACAGCTTCAAGACTCGCTCATCAAAATATAGCCGATACTGCCCCACAGGGATATTCTGCGGGATACGCACATCAAAGCTTAAAAAAGAGGCATCCGGATCATCAACAATACCATTTTCATTGATCATTCCGGGGCCATACCATGTCACCAGATTATAAACATCATGTACAGATGAATAGGCGTTATAGATATTGGCACTCAGATCGGGATCGTAATCATACAGATCATCGAGAAAATTCGGGCTGGAGAATCCGCCGTTTTCAATGACGATCTCCGGATCACTGCCCAATGTCAGACGCATCATATTGATGCCACTGTAATTCTCGATATACATAGCACCCTGCAGCACAGTATCTGCCTCCTTCACCTCAGAGGCAAACAAGTAAGAACGGGATGCTTCCAGACGAAAGGTCATACCTGCCTCTTCTGCAGGCACAGAAGCTGTCATACCATTTACGGTCAGAACCGCAGCCGCCATCAAAGCGACAGTGCGGCCAATTCGACGATTCCTTTTCACAATCGGATTCCTCCTAACCATATTATCGAAACATAAGGAGCGGCACATGGCAAAATCACAAAAGCGCAGCGTTGAGATCCATTACGGCACACTCCCCTTATCACAGCTCCTCGGCTGTCTGTCAGTGGAGTCTTGCACCGCAGGGAACAGTATCATCCACAAACATGACCTTGCAGCTTCCGTCGGGCAGATCTGCAGCACAGATCATACCGAAGCTCTCCACACCGCAGAGCTTCACCGGCTTGAGATTGGCAACCAGCAGAACCTTCTTTCCAATGAGATCCTCCGGTGTATACCATTTGGCGATGCCTGATACCACCTGACGCTGACCGACACCGTCATCCAACTGCAGACAAAGCAGCTTAGAGGATTTCTTTACCTTTTCACAGGCAACGACCTTTGCCACACGCAGATCAGAGCGGAAGAACGTTTCAATGTCGATCTCCTCGGCAAAAGGCTCCACAGGCGGTTGTTCGGCAGCCTTTGCAGCAGCTGCCTTCTGCTCTTCGGCAGCCTTCAGCTCAGCCAGAAACGCCTCGGCATTCACACGAACAAACAACGGCTTGGCAGCACCGATCACCGCACCATGCTGCAATCCGCCGAACTGTGCACAGCGTGCAAAGGAGGCTTCCTCGGCACAAGCAACGGCATCGGGCGTATATGCAAGGATCTTTTCGGCAGTTTCGGGCATGAAGGGCTTGAGCAAGCCGCCGATACAACGAATACCGCAAAGCAAATTGTACAGCACCTTAGCAAGTCTCGGACGAGCATCGGGATCCTTTGCCAGCACCCAAGGCGTTGTCTCATCAATATACTTATTGCAGCGGCGTGCCAGATCCATCACCGCTTCAATGGCATCGCTCACACGGAATGCATCCAGCAGCTCGGCAACACGAGGCGCTGTGGCTTCGGCAACTGCCTTGAGCTCTGCATCGAACGGCGCATCGGGTGCTGCCGAAAGCAGCTCCTGCCCGGGGATCACGCCTTCAAAATACTGATTCAGCATCGCAACGGTACGATTCACCAGATTGCCCAATGTATTGGCAAGATCGGAATTGAACCGTTCGATCATGGTTTCATAAGTAATGGAACCATCGGAAGCAAAGGGCATCTCACTGAGCAGATAGTAACGCACCGCATCCACGCCGAACCGTTCTACCAGCTCATCGGCATAGATCACATTGCCTCTGGATTTGCTCATTTTATCATTGCCAAACAACATCCAAGGATGACCGAAAATCTGCTTCGGCAGCGGCTGGCCCAACGCATGCAGCATAATAATCCAGTAAATGCTATGGAAACGAACGATATCCTTACCGATGATATGAACATTGGCAGGCCAGTATTTCCGATAATTCTCACCATGCTCGCCATTGACATCATAGCCCAATGCAGTGATATAGTTGGAAAGCGCATCGATCCAGATATAGATGACGTGCTTATCATCAAAGGGAACCGGAATGCCCCATTTCACTGTGGTACGGGAAACACACAGATCCTGCAGGCCGGGCTTGATGAAGTTATTAAGCATTTCCTTTTTGCGGCTTTCGGGATAGATAAAATCCGGATTTGCCTCGATATACTCCTCAAGCCACTGCTGATATTTGGAAAGCTTCAGGAAATAGGCTTCCTCTTTTGCATCCCGAACCTCTCTTCCGCAATCGGGACATTTGCCGTCCACAAGTTGAGAATCGGTCCAGAAGCTCTCGCAGGGGGTGCAGTATTTACCAACATATTCGCCCTTATAGATATCGCCCTGCTCATACAGACGGCAGAAGATATCCTGTACGGTTTTGGTATGCTGCGGATCTGTGGTGCGAATAAACTGATCATAGGTGGTATTCAGCAGGTCGCAGATCTCACGGATCTCTCCGGCGATCTTGTCCACATGCTGCTGCGGCGTGATGCCGGCTTCCTTTGCGATCTCTTCGATCTTCTGACCATGCTCATCGGTGCCGGTCAGAAAAAACACATCATAGCCCTGCATCCGGCGGAAACGTGCCAATGCATCGGTCATGACGATCTCATAGGTATTGCCGATATGGGGTTTGCGTGATGTATACGCAATGGCTGTTGTCAGATAATACGGCTGCTTATTCATAGGGAAAAACCTCCTTTGTCTGTTATGCGTCTCATAAGACGCAATGCCGTAACTGTTATTATATCATATTCTAACGGATTTGTCATGCTTTTTTTAAAAAAAGCAGGATTTTTCCAAAAAATACAGCAACGCAGCATCAATACACTGCGTTGCTGTGTTTCTTCGAATGGATTATGCAGGATTATTCCGTCTTTTCCTCAACGGCATCTACAATACCGTTCTGTGCTTTCAGAAGGTCACGAATCTCGGTCAGCAGCACTTCTTCCTTAGAAGGTGCAGGAGGAGCTGCGGGTACATCAGGCTTCTTGCGTCTGAGTACATTGATGCCCTTAATGATAAGGAACAGGCAGATCGCGGTCAGCAGGAAAGTGATGATATTCTGAATGAAACCGCCGAAATCAATATAAGGATGATTGCCCCACGGAATGCTGATACCGAAACTGTTGAAGTTCAGACCAAACAGGAAAGTACCGATAATCGGTGTGAGAATATCGGTAACCAGTGAATTGACGATCGCTGTGAACGCACCGCCGATGATAACACCGACTGCCATATCAATGACATTGCCTCTGGAAATAAACTCCTTGAATTCCTGCATGATGGATTTCTTCTCGTTTGCCATATGTAAAACATCCTTTCCCGCAGCATACATACTGCATCTAATTTTCAATTCATTATACCATATTTCGTCAAGAATTGCACTATACATTCCAACGATTTTTCGCATTCCGCTCTCCTTGTTTTTGTGCATTATCACATATTCATCCCGATCCGTTACAATATCATGGGTTATTTGCGATTTACACAAAATCCTGCGTCGGGTTTGTGCAGAATCAACAAAGATGGTGAAAAATGTTTCCTTTTCTGAAAAAACTGTGGTATAATGGGAAAGATAAACAGGAAAAGCACTCTGATTTTCCAGTCAGAGCGCCGTAATTTTGCATATCGCGAAAGGAGAATGCTTCGGTATAAACCGGAGTGTGATACGATTCTATGGCATCCTATACAACCGGAAAAGAATTGCGCAAATCGCCCAAACGGCTGATCGCAGTCGGTATCGTTGCTGTATTGGTACTGATATCGGCATTCGGAATCAAATCGGTTATGGACGGTCTCACGGATATTGAACAGGAAACCTCTTCGGATATTGAATCGGAGCTGAGTGTTCCTACGCTCTCGGACAGCAGCGCCGTTGACGAAAACAAGATCATTTATACCTATGATGTACGCTTTCATGATGAAATTCAGAAAGGCTCTCTGACGCTTGTAAACCGCACCCACGCCACCGCTGATCTTGAGGAAGGGCTGGTTTCTGTTTACGAAAACAAGAATTCCCATTATTATGTCAAGGATCAAGATGTATTGCTGACCGAGGAATGCATCGCAGCACTCAATTCGATGCTGAAAGCATTCTATGAGGAAACCGGCCGCGAGGATCTGCAGGTCATCAGCGGTTATCGTACCAAGGCATATCAGCAATCGCTTTACGATGATGCCGCACAGGATGATGCTGAGGATGCTGCCTCCAGAGTGGCAAAAGCCGGTCACAGCGAGCACGAAACCGGTCAGGCCGTGGATTTCAACATCTTCCGTGACGGCGTTACCTTAGATTTCGATGGCACCGAAGAATACGCTTGGCTTGCGGAGCATTGTGCCGAATACGGTTTCATTCTGCGATATCCCGAGCACAAGGTTTCTGTCACCGAGTTTTCCTATGAACCTTGGCATTTCCGTTATGTAGGCGTTCCCCATGCACAATATATGCAGGAGCAGGATCTGGTGCTGGATGAATATATCCCGCTTCTTTCCGCATATACCTATAGCGGTATCCATCTTGAGATCAATGACAGCTATGGATTCTTATATGAGGTATTCTTCGTTCCCAAAAACGAAGAATCCAATACCACCGAGATCCCCATCCCCGCAGAGCTGAAATATACCGTATCCGGCAACAATATTGACGGCTATATCGTAACAGTTGCCACCGGCAAAAAGCAGCCGGCTTCCGAACAGCAACCGCCTGCAGATTCAGATACCGAAAACAGCACTGCGGATGAATCTGCCGATACACCTACCGCATGATCCCTTCCGAGCAGGAATACAAAAACAAACCACGTTCGCTTTTCTCTTCAAAAAGAGAATCGAACGTGGTTTTTTGCATCCATAGCATTTCATGCCGCTTACGGCAGTCTGTATTCTTTTCCGATCATTTTTGCCGCTACCAGACGCAAAGCATGGGTCGCATCCAGCACATTGATCTTTCCATCATGGTTGACATCACCGTTTCGCTGCTGTGTCGGTGTAAGCTCCACGGTAAAGCCTGCCAGTGTTTTGGCCGAATAATGCAGCAATGCCATGGCGTCATCCAGCGTAACAATCTGATCGTCATCGAAATCACCGCAGATCTCTTTGGTGGGGATCTGCAAAAAAGCTGCTATAGTATCCTCGCAGACTGCATACATTTTCCCATAGTCTATATTGGCATTAACGCTTGCTTCACAATCCGATTTCAGTTTCTCGATCTCTGCAAGGCCTTCTGCGTCATAACGCTCCGGCGGCAATGCCTCAAATGCAGTTTGCAGTTTTGTCAACAATTGCTCCCGTCCCTGCGGAATCCAGAGCTGATTCAGATAGCTATGCTTTCTATCAAGGAAGCTGCAAATATATGCAAGACACTCCTCATATGTATAGCCGTTGACCGGCCCCAGCGTACGGTTTTTTCCAAGCATATTCCATTTGGCATTATTCATTGCTGCCGATGCGGACAATGCTTTTCCCATGGCATTGATACCGGTTTCGGATTCCGGATCGCACAGATCCAGCAGAACAGGCTCTAACCGTTCATAAAACAGCGATACGGTTCTTGCATAAAACGCTTCCTTCCGATACAGCGTGCCAAGCCAGCCGAATTCAGCCAAACCAAGGCCGCCTTCAATGGGAAAATGGGCAATGAACAGTGTTTCGGGATTGCATGCCATATAGGAACCGACTACTTTTGCGAAATTCGCCATTGACAGATCAAAATCCCATGGTGGACCTGCGTGCAGCTTCCCGTCACCGTGAGCATCCGAATCCTTCCAGAAATAAAAACTGGTATTGTTGCCGTCGATATTGGCAGAGATTTCCTGCAGCAAATATGCAAGGGCAATGGAATCTACATCCAGATATTCACTGTAATGCTTCCCGAGACTGTTATAGCCATCATCGGAATAAATGGCATCCTCCAGCTCCTGCATAAACTGTCGCATATACAAGACCTGTGCTTTTGTCGCATATTCGGGACTTCGCATCTCCACACATTGTCCTCTGGATGTCACAAAGCCGCTGGAACAAGCCGGATATCTTCCGCTAAGCTGAAACTCCACCAGATAGCCGCCTGTGACATCCTCCGGTTCATTGGGAATTTCCACATACCGATAACTGTTGGGCGCAGCGCTTTTTTTGTTGCCATCGGAATAGACAATGGGATATTGATCCGGCGCAAGTGGATTACATTCCTCTGTGGCTTCCTCCAGATCCTCGATATTGACACGCTGCTTCTGTACCTGCACACGTTCAAAAAGCTGATAAGTACCCCGATAGGAGCCATCGGCATAGAGATCCACAAATACATAATCCATTGTCACGAGTCCTGCGGCATCGCTCAGTTTCATGACAGCTGCATTCCGCAGCATCGTATGATCCAGATAATTGGAGAGCAGCTCCCATTTCTTCGCCTTGCCCATGCCATACAGATTCTGCTTTTCGGGCAGCTTGATATGATAGGACTTTTTCTTGCTGTAATCCCATGAGCTGTTGCCTCTGCCGCTGATTTTCTCCAGGTCACCTTGATATTCCACACTGCTGTCGGCATTCAGCATCAGGAGCGTACCGCTGTCAGAACGAGATTTCAAAGCATCGACATAATCTAAGCCGCCATGCTTTGTGGAGAGAAACACACAGCCCAGATCCGATTGCAGCACATGCAAGCTGCCGTATTCCTTTGTGCCGACCCGTATCCGGAAGCTGTCTGCGGTGCTGAGCAGATCCGTTTTGACACCGGACTGCACCGCAATGTCATTGAGATACAATTGCCCGCCGCTTGCCGCGTAGGTGATGGTCAATGCGGTACGATCAGCTGTAGCAGGCAGACAAATATAACGACAGTCATCAAACTCACTGTAAAACCACTCGGTATAGTCAAGATCGGTCGCCACTTCTGCTGCCAAATCGGAAACACGCATCGATGAAACCGGTATTTCCGCATAGAGGTTTTCATCCGTTTCGGCAGCAGATTCTGCCATCACGAATGCCTGTGCTGTGGTTTCTGCAACCGACTGCGCCGCTTCTTCCTCTGCCGCAGCCCGATTCATTGGGAGCCGCGGCAGACCATTGACAGTCAATACAACCGCAACCAGCAGACTCAGCAGATGTAGCCGCTTGCTACTTTTTGAAACTTCCTTGAAACATTTTATGACAATTTGTTTCATACAGGGCTTACCTTTCATCACGAATCATCCTTTGCTTTTTCTGCGTCAGATCATACCTTGCAAGGCATCCAGCAGCACCTTGGCAAGAGACGCTGTGGTCAGCTCACCGGCATTCCGCTTCTCAATGAGAATACAAAATGCCACCGGGCAGGTATCCTGCATTGAAAATCCTACAAGCAGTGAATTCTCATATTCCTCACCATGATCGATGATCTGCGCTGTACCGCTTTTGACACCGCATACATAACTGCCAAGGGTATCGCTGTAATAAGCGGCAGCATTTTGAGTCATTACATCCCGGACAGCTTGTGCGGTCTGTGCCGAGAACAGCTGCTCCGCTGTTCGCTGCACAGTATGCTCTGTCCGATCGCCTTCCGCATTGGTTTTTGCAGAGATCACATAGGGCTGCACTGCTTTGCCGTTACCGGCTGCAATCGCCGTTTGCCATATCATAAGCTGATAAGGACTGATCAAGGTATCCCCCTGTCCAAGGCAGCTCCACTGGGTATCAAAATCCTTCGGATCAGCCAATGTGATGGTTGCGGGCGATGCTGTGATCCCATCCATCGAAAGACTGTTTGCTTTTTCTCCGTTGACAGAATACCCCATTTGCGTAAACGTCTCGATCACACCTGAAAGAGGAAGCTGCTCCGATTGCACGAGCTGTGCAAAATAAGGGTTACAGCTGTTGGCAAATGCCTGTATCAGCGTCTGTGCACCATGGCCCTGCTCCTTATGACAATTGATCCGCTGCCGTTTGGCATTGAGCCATGAGCCGCTGCAGCCATACTCCATTGCATTGATCTGCTCCACGCCACAGGTCTCATAGGCTGCAATCAAGGTAGAGACCTTCTGGGTCGAGCCGGGCACCATTGGATAAAACGCCTTGCACAGCAGACTTCCGCTTGGCATATTGGCAAGATCTGCATAGCCTTCTGCGATATCCACACAGGGCTTGCTGACACATACCAGCAGTTCTCCGGTTTTCCAGTTGCAGGCAATGACAGTACCTTCCTTCTCCCCCATCGCTTCAAATACCGCTCGATTGGCAGAATGCAGCAGCGTCGTTTCCAACGAGGCATTCCCTTCGGATGCGCCCAGCATAAAGCTGTAATTGGTCAGATCCGCAAGATTACGGGAAACCAGCGTATTGGTCATTTGTCCGCTGGTATCTCCGATAAAATTGCCCACATCGGCAAATTGTCCTGCCGGATATTCCTCCAACGGACGGCTGCCGTCAAAAAGCACATCACCGGTACGATCATACACAATACCGTAATCGGCAGTGCCCGACATGGCAACATAATAGGATGCCTCTGTCAGCAGCGTATAGGTCAGATATCCAAGCGCTGCCAGAAACAGCACGATCAGCAAAGAGGTAGCATGTCCTGCTCGCAGAACACTGCGCGGCGCATCCACTGAAAGCGGGATCGGATTGCGTGCTTTGCGGGACTTTCCGTCCGTTTGACGTTTCATGCTTTTTGTGCCCTCCCTCCTTGCAGTTTTCTGCCGGATCGCTCAGCGGATGACAGCACAGGTGCCTGTGCCGCCTTGAGAAATCCGGCCAGAATTCCGCTGGACAGCATGGAACTGCCGCCCTGTGACAAAAACGGAATCGTTACACCGGTAAAGGGAATCAGATTGCAAGAACCGAAAATATTCAAGGTCATCTGCACCATAAATACCGCAGCAACGCCAACTGCCAGTCCCGCATGATAATAGCTGCGAGGCGGTACCGTAAGTACCGCTGCCGGCAAAAACAGAACCAGTATCACTGCCATCAGAGCAGAAAACAAGCCCCATTCCTCACTGATAGTCGCAAATACGATATCCGTGTTGGCAGCAGCCACCGTATGCAGCATACCATTGCCGGCTCCTTTGCCGAACCAACCGCCCTCTGCAATGGCAGTCAGCGCTTTGCATTGCTGATAACCATCGCCCGACATATCTGCCCAGATATCCACATTCAGCCGATCCTGTACATATGCAGGCGCAAACTTCAATGCCGCTACCGCCAATACGGCACCGCAGAGACAAAATACTACGATCAGCCGCACCGACCATTTTTCCCGCAGATAATACAGCCGCAACAGCAATCCAAAGGCAGCAACTGCCAGAAATGTCGGCAAAGAGCCAAGATCTCTGCACCACCATTGCAAACAAACGATCACGCCGGTACAGATCAGCATACCGAGATTATCCGGCACATAATGCAGACCCTTCCATTCCTTTTTTTGCAGCTGTGTATGCATCGACGATGCACAGATCAGAACAAAAACAGGCTTGATGAATTCTGAGGGCTGTATGGTGATAAAGCCAAGATCGATCCAGATTCCCCGACTGCCTGTGAACAGTAATATAGACAGCACAAGAAGCCCGAACAGTACATACCATAAGGGCTTTAATCGTTCTGCACGATACGGATTCCGCACCAGCAGATAGGAAAGCTGACATATTATAAAGGCCATCAGGCCAAACAGATAATGCTTCACAGCAAAAGCTGCTCCACCAAAGCAGGATTGATATATCGTACTGATGCCCAACACCAGCAACAATACAAAATCTACGGTGCAAGCCTGCCGCTGCACCAATTGCAGTACAATACTGCCGACAAGATCCGCTGCCAGCACACAGCAGGCAAGCTTTATGACCTCTGACGTAAAGCCCACGGTCAATGCCACAGTCAAAAGCATTGCCGTATGCGCTGCTATGATCAGCATCAGCAAAAACGGATGGGAACCGGAACGCCGGGAATCTACTGCGCGACTCATTCTCCCACGCTCCTTCCGCTGCCCCTGACCACTGTCAAAGTATTGGTACCGATACGGATCTTATCATTGACACGCAGCATACGCGGCTTATGGATCCGTACTCCATTGACATAGGTTCCACCTGCCGAACCAAGATCCTCGATCCGCCAGCTGCCCTCACTGAGCACCAATATGGCATGAAACCGTGAGATCTCAGCCTCCTGCATCCTGATATCCGCACTGATATGTCTGCCAATTAAAATCTCTGCCGCACCAAGGGGAAAACTGGTATCCCCACAGACAAGCATATAGCCTTTGCCTTCCTTTGCCCAGATCCGATCACCACGACGCCGTTCTCTGCCGGATGCCAACAGGATCATAAGCGCACAGATATCGGTAAAAATCACGACAACAGCAGTCAATGCCTCTCGCAGCACCGGCGCTTCGGCAAAGAATCGTACAATCGCTTCAGACATACAGACTCCTTTCTTTCGCTGTCAACAGGTTCATCGCATACGTTATCAGTATAACATATCACTGCTTTCAAGTCAAGAAAACCGCCGGAGCCCAATCAACATCACAGTCATAAACAATGTGCTGTCTGTCAATTCGGATTCCACGGCGGTATCCTCACACAAATTCGAAAACTTCGTCATACAAAAAAATGTTTCTATTGCAGTGCTTTATGGCGTTCCAGGTATTCCTGCACCAGACGCTCTGCATCAGCATAGCTTTGCAGATTGCAGCAAGCTGCCCGAAACGCTGCCGCACCGGGTCTGCCCCGCAGATACCACAGCGTATGCTTTCGCACCTCACGCATTGCCAGTGCCTCGGATTTTTCGCTGTCTGCAAGCACCATGCGAATATGCCGCAGCATCTCTGCAAGCCGCTGCTCTACGGTTGGCGGTACAAACGCTCTGCCCTCTGCCGCTGCTGTCACCTCATCAAAGATCCAAGGATTTCCATACGTCGCTCTGCCGATCATGACCAGATCACAGCCGGTTTGTTCATACATCCGCAGACAATCCGCACCGCTTTGTACATCACCGTTGCCGATCACCGGCACCGATACGGCCGCCTTCACTGCAGCAATCTGCTGCCAATCCGCACTGCCGCTGTATTGCTGCATACGCGTTCTGCCATGCACACAGATAGTCTGTGCTCCTGCGGCTTCCATCCGTTTTGCAAATTCCACAGCATTGATGCTCTCTGCATCCCAGCCGATCCGCATTTTCACGGTCACCGGAATACCCTTCGCCGCATTCACTGCCGCTTTTACAAGTTCTTCTGCCAGCTGCGGCGTTTTCATCAATGCGGAACCTGCTCCGCTGTTGACCACCTTAGGCACCGGACAGCCCATATTCAGATCGATCCAGTCAGGTGCAAAGCACAGAATCCTTGTTACCGCCTCAGCAACAAACTGCGGTTCACTGCCAAACAGCTGGATCCCCATAGGCCGCTCTGACGGTGTGATCTTACACAATGCCGCACTGTTTTTGCTCTCATAGCATAAGCCCTTTGCCGATACCAGCTCGCCTGTGCACATACAAGCACCATGCTCCATACAAAGCTGCCGATAGCTGGTATCCGCAACCGATGCCATTGGCGCCAAAGCCGCAGTTCTGGGCACAAGCTGCCCTGCAATCATTACTTGTCTCATGACAGCTCCATTCCCAGCAAGCGCTGTGCATTCCGATGGGTTATGGCATCCATCTGTTCCGATGTCAGAGCAAGGCTCTGCAAAAAGCCAAGGGTATCCGATGGTTTTTCCCACGGAGAATCCGAACCGAACAGCACACGATCTGCACCATGTGCATCAATGATCCGTTTGCACTGCACAGGATCAATATATTCACGGATATATGCGGTATCCAGATAGATGCTCTTCCCTACCAGATACCGTTCCACATCATCCCACATCCGCCAGCCGCCCAAATGGGCTGCGATCAGATGACTGCCATCCATTTCGGTCAGCACATTGCGGATCTTTTCGGGAGGCGCATACACAGGCGGGGGCAATCCGATATCTGCACCGGCATGAAACATGACCAGAAGTCCCAGCTCGCCTGCTTTTTTCAGCACCCGAAGCGATTCCTTGCTGTCAATATCACAAAGCTGAAACTGATGATGCAGCTTGATCCCACGAAATCCCTTCTCAGCGAGCTGTTCAAGCACCTGTTCCCAATCGGGCTGCAGCGGATGCAGACTGCCAAAGGATTGTACTTCTCGATTCCGGATGCCATTCGCAAACCGATTGATGCTTTCGGTTTGGGTGATCTTGGTCACAATGGGCAGACAAATGCTCATATCCACATGATCGGCTGTCATAGAATCCAGCAATCCCTGTAAAGTACCATCGGTATGATGCATGGTTCTGCCCGCAACAAAAGCATCCCCCTGCTGCTGTCTGATGCCATTCACAAGGATCTCCAATGTTCGTGCCGCGATCGAATCGGGGAAAATATGGGTATGAAAATCAATCAGCACGCAAAGACCTCCTAACAGGAAAACGCCGCAGAATATGCGGCGTTTCAGTAAAATATAGAATAAAATGAAGCGTCACAAAGGGTACAGAGCGATTCTGTCGTACGATCACAAATTGCACGCATCGCATCCCAATCCGGTTTCCCGACGGAATCCAACACACCGACAGTATAAAACCCTGCATTTTTTGCAGTCCTTGCCGCATACAGCGCATCCTCCAGCACCACGGTATCTGCGATCGCAGTTCCCAGGCGCTTCGCTGCTGCCAGATACAAAGCCGGTGTATGCTTTCCCTCTTCAGCCGAAGCAGGTGTCAGATAAAAGGAAACATACTGCCCGATATCCAGACGCTGTATTGCCGCTTCAATCAGTGATGGATAGGTTACACTGGCGATACAGCATGGGATTCCACGCTGCCATAAGCCTTGCAGCAATTCTCTTGCACCTTTCTTGAGCTGCAGCTCATACCGATAAGCAGCATCCGCCATTTCCTCAATACGCTGTGATACCGCTTCGGCGGTCATGGGCAGCGAAAACCGCTCCACAAAATATGCCGAGGATTCCTCAATGGACATCTTTTTGACAATATCCGAGATCCCTTCCGGCGGTTCGATCCCGTTTTCCAGTAAAAACGCACGATCGATCCCTGTCCACATCTGCATGGAATCGAGAAGGGTGCCGTCAAAATCAAAAATCACACCACGCATATTCACATCTCGCTGCGATTGGAAAGGGCTCGATACAATGTCACTTCATCGGTATACTCGATCACACCGCCCACCGGCAGGCCAAAGGCAAGTCTTGTGACCTTCACACCTAAGGGCTTGATCAGCCGTGACAGATACATTGCAGTTGCCTCTCCCTCGACGCTGGGATTGGTTGCCATAATCAGCTCCTGTATGCCGCCTTCACGAATTCTGCGCAGCAGCGCATCGATCCGAAGCTGCTCCGGTGAAACACCGTCCAGCGGAGAGATCAGGCCATGCAGCACATGATATACACCGTGATATTCTCCTGTACGTTCGATCGCAGTGACATCCTTGGGACTCTCCACCACGCAGACCGTAGTGTGATCCCGCTTGCCGTTTTCACAGATCGAACAGCAGGAACGCTCTGTCAGATTCTGACATATGGGACAATCATGCACATTGTTGCGCGCATTGAGAATTGCATCGGCAAAAGCCTGTGCCTGCTCAGCCGGCATTTCCATCACCGCATACGCAAGACGCTGCGCAGTTTTCATACCGATCCCGGGCAGCGCTGCGAATTGTTCGGATAATACCACCAGCGGCAAAGCACTGAACTGCTCCATAAATCAGAACAGGCCGGGCAGAGCCACACCGCCGGTGATCTTGCTCATTTCCTTCTCAGTGGTTTCCTCAACGGCATTGATCGCCTCGTTGACAGCACTGATGATCAGATCCTGCAGCATCTCGATATCATCGGGTGTTACAACCTCGGGCTTCAGCTCAATAGACTCGATGGTCTTTTTACCGGTTACCACAACACTGACTGCGCCGCCGCCTGCACTTGCGGTAAAGGTGCGGTTCTCAATATCCTCCTGCAATGTTGCGATCTGATCCTGCATTTTCTTTGCCTGATGAATCATAGAGTTCATGTCCTGGCCGCCGCCTTGGAACTGCTTCGGAATTCTGGATCTCATATCAATTTCTCCTTACATTTTTAATCTTCATGCCGTCCGCCCAATGGCATCCGACGCTCTATACAAACCGTGTCCTGCACGGTCAGTATGCAAATTGTTCAAATGGGGCTCTGCTCTGCACCGACAACCTCCAGCCCCGATGCCTGTGCACGCTGCAAAAGCTGCTCTACCGCAGAGGTCTGCTCTGCATCTGCCTCCTCGCATTTATAGCGGATGGCATATTTTCTTCCCGTAACCTGAAACGCTGACTGCCCCAACGATGCGGCATCCGATGACGTAAACAGCTTCTTGAACAGCCGGTTGCGCACGATCAGCAGCAAGATCCCCTTATCCTCATTGGCATAAGCAACAGAACCTTGCAGCAATCCGGATACCGATGGATTGACTTCATTAAATCGTTCCAGAATAGTAGGCCAGCATTTTACCGGCACATAGGTCTTTTCATCGGGTGCTGCCTCCACCTGCAGATTTCTTGCAGGCGCTTCCTCCCGTCGGCTCTTGGACTGCGCCTGCAGGGTAGCAGGCCGCACACCGTTCTTCATCAACGAAGCAAGCTGGGTTTCCAGAGCAGCGATCCGTTCTGTCAATGCTTTGACATCACCCTGCTCCTGCCGCACATCACCGCAGATGCGGATCAAGGTCATTTCCAGCTCCATCCGGCGGCTGCCCGAACGTGCCATACGGTCACAGCATTGACGAATGGCATCCAGTGCCGCAAGCACCGCACCCATAGGCATCCGTTCTTTCAACGCCTCCAGACGTTGAAGATCTGCCGGCATACATTGCAGCATCTCCGGTGCCGAGGCGGCTGCTTTCAGCATCATAATACTGCGAAGCTGCTGTGAAAGCTCATCCGCAAAGCGTGTCATATCTTTGGATCGCCGATACAACTGATCCACGATCTGCAGCGCTGCCGATGCATCTTTCGCTGCAATGGCATCCAATACGGAAAACACGGATTCCGTGCCTGCGATACCCACTGCCTCCTCCACCGTATCGGTATCAATGGCATCGGTAACAGCAGCACACTGATCCAGCAGACTCAGCGCATCACGCATACCGCCATCAGATATTCTTGCGATCCGATCAGCAGCAGCATCGGTAATGGTAAATGCCTCTTGTGAGGCAACATATTGCAGCCGTGCGGCAATATCCGCCGGCAGAATTCTGCGAAAATCAAATCGCTGACAGCGTGACAGGATCGTTGCCGGCACCTTATGAATCTCGGTGGTGGCAAACAGAAATTTGACATAGGACGGCGGCTCCTCAATCATCTTCAGCAATGCGTTGAAGGCGCCGGCAGACATCATATGCACTTCATCAATAATATAGATCTTATACCGGCAGCGAACCGGCATAAACACGGCATTTTCCCGCAGATTCCGCACCTCATCCACGCCGTTGTTGGAAGCACCGTCGATCTCGATGATATCCGTCAGCGTACCGGCTTCGGCATCCTTACAAAGCTCACATTCCAGGCAAGGATTGCCGTTTTGCGGATTCAGACAATTGACTGCTTTGGCAAAAATACGTGCGCTGGTCGTCTTTCCTGTTCCCCGTGAACCGGTGAACAAATAGGCATGCGCTGTTTTGCTGCGCAGGATCTGATTGCGCAATGTGGTGGTGATATGGGGCTGCGCTACAATATCATCAAAGGTTTGCGGCCGCCATTTGCGGTATAATGCCTCATAGACTGCCATATCATTTACTCCTTGTGTTCTGCTGCCTCTTTGGGTAAACCGGGCGTAAAGACTTCTCCCTGTGTTTCATAATAAATATCGGCATAAAACCGCTTGAAATACGCTGCTTCTTCGATATGGAAAAGCAATGCTTTATGATAGTATACCCGACTTTCTTCGGTTTTTCTCAGATACAAGCAAGCCACCGCCATGCCGCCCAGCGCCATTGCATAATTCGCGCCCTTTTCGATGGAGATCTGAAACCAATGCATGGCTTCATTCGGGTGCTTTTGCCGCAAATAGGCAAAACCGACATCTGTATATAAAAACGGAAATGCAATCGGCGGTTCGTCCAAAAGCGGCTGATAATATGTCATTGCCGCATCCAGATCGCCGCATTCGGCACTGCTTCGTGCCAGAAATAACAATGCATGATTTCGGTCAAACCCTTGCGCCAAAGCCGTTTCATAATACTGTCGTGCATGGCCCGCACAGCCCATATGATGATAACAGCGACCGATATAATAGGAACACACTGCATTTTCACGCTCAGTAAGCGATTCTTCCCGAATCACAAGATAATATTCCAATGCATCCCGATACTGATGCGCATAATAACACTGCATTGCTTTGGAAAAGATCCTGTCACACCGCCGAAAGCCACCGAAGGTATTCCCGATCAGTTCCGCATGGATCCGATGGATCGATTCCATCAGTATGGTATGATCTCTTATCAGCGTCATGATACAAGACAACGCATAGCAAAACAGCAAACATAGGATATAATGATACGGTGTCAGCTCGATTTGTCTGATGCTGCATGCAACCATCATACCAATGGTCAGCAATATGGCCGGAAACGCTGCTTTCCGACAGGATATTCCGACCTGCCGAAAATATCGGCGCAACCGATCCCCCATATGTACTCTCCCATGCTTTGCCTTGCATTCAAAATCATATACAAAAAATTCCGGAGCATAGGTGTGCAGGCTGACTGCGGCACGCCAAGCGCTCCGCTTAATGCTGCTCGGTTCCCCGCCTGACATGGTTCACGGTGCTTTGCTGCACAGGGCCCGCACACCTATAATCCGGAATTTCTCCCAAATGTGATGTTGTTTCCGCTCAACAGCTAACATTATACCACATTCATTTTGAAATTTCAAGGGGTAAATTGTGATTTCTGATAATTTTTCACAAAATGCAAAATTTCCTCTTTACATTTCTTAAACTTTGTGATATAATGTTTAAGCAATCAGATAGAATCCTTGAATTTCTACATTGCTATTTTCGTTTTCCATTTCGAGATGTGGCTCAGTTTGGTAGAGCGCTGCGTTCGGGACGCAGAGGCCGCAGGTTCAAATCCTGTCATCTCGACCAATTCAAAAACCTCGTAGTTTCTTATAGACTACGAGGTTTTTTCTATTTTGCAGTTCATAACCGAATCACATACTGCAGTCAAAACCGTGAACACCTTTCTGATCGAAAGTAAAAGGATCATTGAAAATAACATTTGAATCCTGCTGCGAAAACTGAGAGCATCCTGTGTCTAATAAGTGAAAAAGCAAATTTGCTTTCAACGAAGGGAGGAAATCAAATGGGCAACGATTCTGCGGACAGGTTAAATGGAATCGGCAGCGGTATTGTTGCACTGATCAAAGCAGGAGAGTAAATCTCTATATCTGTCAAAACAAAGGCGACACAATAATGTGTCGCCTTTTATTTCTATCAATTGGTGAAGAAGCAACCGATCATTGCAGATAAACAATAAAAACCGAACTTATTATCGTTTGATAAAAAGCTCGGTTTTATTGATGTGGCAAAAGACTCAATCTTTGATACAATGCAACCGCCTTGCAGGGGTTCGTTTCTTTGCTTGGGGGTTGCATTTTGAGGAAGTGGTTGCAGAGGGTACGGCTTTTCAGTCGTACCCTCTTTTTCCATGATTATTACGACTTTTTACTACGATAAATTAGCGACTTGTTTTTTTAGGCTGACCACATTTAGGACAGTTCTTAAGATTTGCCGGAAATGGCTGGCAACAATTTGAACAGTACACATTCCCAGCATTGTCGGAACTTTTCGCATTACCAATAGAATTATTCTTAATTTGCAGTATAAGCGCTACTGAAGAAATAATCAGGTTAATTCCGCAAATAACAATAATAACGATATCCATCATATACATTTACCTCAAAGTGACGTCTTGCGCTTTTTGCGTGCAATAACAAAAATTGTTCCACCAACAGCAGCAAGGAAAGCAACAATTGAACCTATGAATAATGGAGTGTTTTCAAACCAAAGAATAAACACATTGGTTGTAATAAGGAAATCCTCAACGCCACCTTCAAGATGATTACCAGCGATATCATCCAACGTAACAACTAAATCTTGTGCAGATGATTTACTTGGAATCTCAAGCGTATAAATCATTGTACCAGCCTCGTGTTCTGCATTGATAGTTTCACCATTCAATGTAAATACCACATTCTGAGCTTCCTTCTGAGAATTGTCATACACTTCAACTTCGACTCGCTTTTTATCAGTTCTGTACGGTTCCTCATTTGTAAATTCTGTCTTATCGTCGGCATCTCTGAAATATACAGTAGGATCTGGTGCTATACTAAAAAAGTGGACAAAAAAGGAAAGACAAGGTATAATAGAATAAAACACCTGGAGGAAAAAAGAAATGCCAAGAAAGAAAAACACTCGTTACACGGAAGAATTCAAGAAAACCATCGTAAACCTGCA
>JAZOCU010000077.1:0-5796 GCA_045596625.1 Oscillospiraceae bacterium
GCCTGTTTTCAGGGATTCCATCAGGTCAAGCAAATCATTCTTGGCTTTATCCGCATCTGTTTCGACAGTTCGCTCATCATCAATTGAGATAATGGGCTGAATCGGTCTGACAGAACGGCGTTTTCTTGCCTTTGATTCCGAAGGTGCCTCGGCCCCATGTGTGGATACCATCGTTTCCTCAGACTCATTTTTCTTAGAGACAGATTTGCGTTTCCTGCCCGGCTTCTTGGGCGGAGATTCATCCGGTTCGTTCGCTGCTTCAGCCCGCTCGTGTTCATCATTTGAATCAGTCTGACGCTCGACCGTCTGATCATCAGGATTGGGCGCGCCGTCCGGTGGATCGTCATCGGGATCTGCGAGAAGCAAATCGGTATGACAGGAATCGGAATTCATCACCTCTTCGGCGCCGTCTTCGGATCCGATCGCAGCTTCAGGGGCTCTTTCCATATCGGTATGGAAGTTGATTGCTTCCTCTACGGGAAGCTCAGGTTTCTTTTTGGTCATGTTATGACTCCTCCTTTTAATTTTTGGTTGGTTACTGTAAGGCAGCACCGTTTGTGCCGCCTTGGGAAACTGTGTGAAAGATTTTGGGTGAGAAAAACTTATTCAATTGTCAAAGAACATTGGCCTCTCGAGTGGCTTCATAAACAAAGTGCAATTGAAAATCCAAAACCTCATCTTTTTTCAAAAAAATTTTTCAGGTGCATCCCTGATCCTTATTGTTCTCATAAAAAACTCCTTTCTTATATGCCGCACCACCCAACGAATGAGCTTGCGGTATTAACGTACCATCTGGGATCTTCCGTAAAGTCCCAGTTGAGTGTTCCTGTTTGTTCGGGCTTGTACCCAATGTTATAGAGCATCGTATGTAACCGATACTCGCCGATAAGTTCGATGTTTGAACGAGGAATTCTGTATCCCTCTCGTAATGCGTAATATCTAACAAAACGCAACACCTGCGGAAGGCACTCGGGATTATCAAAAAGATGAGAATCCTCTATACTCACTCCATCTCGACCAAATCTCATCGTTGCAATACCGTGGTCCCCGAGATCAAGGAGCACTTCCCCGTTTTTTGTTTCGGTATAATGGAACTCATCTCCGGCTGCATTTATCTCCCGGTGCATCTCTCCGATGCGGAACATACATACGGCAAGAAAAATGAGTATGATAAGATTAACTGCTGTTATAGCGATTACAAACCTTCGTGTTTTAGACAAATAAACCTCCTAAAAGTCAGACGGCGGTGATGCCGATCCGTAGATTCGTTTTTTCTTTTTGGGTTTCTCCTCCTCAATGATTTTCTCCTCTATCGGAAATGGCTCAGATATCTCAGGGCGATAGTCATATACTGACACCTCCCTAATCATCTTCGAGTATGGATGCCTTGTATAATCGAGCTTGTTGAGCATAAGCACATTACAGCCTCGAACAATACAGAGAAGTTGCTCATTGGGAATACGCAGCACCTCATCCGGAGTGAGCAGTTTTCTTCTGCCCATTCCTTCAACGTGTCGGTACTGAGGTATAATCTGTGCAATGGTTATCGTGCGCCTCATCGTCATCGTGGTATTGACCTCAATACTCATCTCACCGCAACGGTTGGAAAAATATTTGGCGCTCACCTCGTCGGTACATCCGAGCATCAACTGGATATCCATGTTGCCAATGATCTCTGCCCAAAGGTTATTTGGATATCTATTTTGCAACTGTCCAAGAGATTGAACTGCAAGCATTACACGAATATCTCTGGAACGGCACACACTAAGGAATCTTGTAAAGTCAGATCCATCTGCTGCACCGCCGAGCTTACCGATGTTATTAAACTCATCCAGAATCAAATTGACAGGAACGGTACACCTTCCGCCTTTACATGTATCCGCGTAACGCGTGAGTTTGATCATAAGGAAGGAAAAGAAAAGCGACGATAGGAATGCCATCGTCGTATCTTGGTCACTAAGTATTAAATAGTAAGCACATTTCTTTCTTCCTGGTGCCGTCAGGTCTATGTCAGACCGAGACGTAATACTCTGTACAGCCTTGTTCTGCATCACCTGCAAGCGTGTGCCAAGTCCCAGTATAATACCGGAACGAACCGTTTCGCTGGATTGAGCAAATAGATTAAACGGAGCTTTCGCAGGATGGTCCATTGGTAAACGCGCAAACATTTTCGTTAACTCGTTTTCGCTATTCTGTGTCAGAAGCCGATAAACTGCGGGAAGATTTTTATCCTCTGGCGTTTTATCAGGATCTAGAGTAACATACAATACAAGCGCTTTGAGAAGATTTCCCTCTCCGTTATCCCAGAAGTGGTCCCCCTTTCCCGAGCTGGTATTGCCGATGATAACGTTGGTCAACACCTGTGCAAGAAGCGTATCACCCCCAAGGTCGCTCATGCAATTCCACGAGTCGCTGTTTGCGGGGCTGACGAGATTGAACACCTTTACCTCATAACCATTGGCTCTGAACATCTCGGCTGTATCTCGGTACAGATCGGCTTTCGGATCTGCGATTACCACAGACTCATCATTTTTTAGGGCCTGGAATAAAGCATTTCTGATAATGGCACGCGACTTCATCGTTCCTGATGCGCCGCAGATGGCGATATGCTTATTGAGTTTAGTGTCCCGTGGCATGCAGACGGTTTTTCCCTCATACTCACCCAGAATCACACCTTCTGCTTTCTCGGGAGTCGTCAGCTCCAGCATCTTCTGCATTTCCTTGTCGGTCATAAAAGTTGCCGTACCGTATACACCCGAGTCGCTCGTGGTAAATCCTCTTGGATCCTTTTTCTTTCCGTCAAATCGGTCGTACAACTTATAGATGAGGAATATCACTCCGCCTATCGTAACGATGGCAATCAAGCAGAATACTCCCCGCAGCGTAAATGCCTGTCCAATACAAACGAATGGATTCCAGTTTGGAGGCTTCATCGTTACGTTTCCCGTAAGACCGTCTGCGCTCATCCATTCGGAATAATTGTTCGCTACCTGGGCGATAAGTCCCGAGATGAATAAGAGCATAAACAGAGCCAGTATGATACAACCAGTTGCCAGAATAAATTTCTTTTTGTCTTGTATCTTAAATTTCATCTTTTTCCTTTCCGATACCGAGTTCACTTTCCATAAGCCCGATATCTATTGTTTTTATGGTCACTCCGCTGCCAAAGTAGTTTTTTACGAATTTGACATCGTGAGGGTAGCAAAGAACTTCACCATGCTCTCTGTAAAACTCAATTCCCTCTTTGAACCGTCCAAGACCGGCGATATTACCATCAAGAAAAGCATAGACATACCGATCATCGATTTTTGCATCATACTCAAATCGCCCTCTGCCAAAAGAACGTTCGGCGTCGTCAAACAGCAGCTCGAGTTGCCTCTCTTTTAATTTCGGTATGAGAAGAAGGCGCAGTATTCTCTGCCCGGTTGGATCTAAGGTTACATAGTGAATGTGATCGTAGATTCCGTCAAACCGATATTCCTTACGACGAGACTTGCCTGCCTCAGCCAAGGTTTCGAGTGCCACCTCGGGAGTTTCGCAAAACAGAATTGCGGAATTGATTTCAACAACTCCGGTGTTTTTCTCAGAAATCTGATCAAGGGCAATATTGGCTTTCATCTCACCTTGCCCTCGCCATTTCATTGCCGCGTTTCGAGTGTTATAAATGGCATAACCTCCCCAATTGGTAAATACTGCACCAACCATTCTGGTAAAGGCGGTTTTATTAACCTCAACCTCACCCGCTGTTTTGATCTCGCGAGCTATGTAGAAAACAGGCTCCGGAAAGCCGCTGCGAAATTCTTTTTCCTGTAATCTCGGTATGATATAAGGACGACATTCCACGCCCGCTTTCATCAGCATCGCTACTGCCTCGGCTACCCTATGGTTTCTATCGGTATAAGTTGCGCCACCTCTGAAATGAGGTGAATAGTATGAGTCAATATAGAATGACCTTGCTCCATACCAATCCAAAACCGAGTGTGCTTTCTTATAAAGCCGTACCGTTTTTAACTGTCCCCTACCGGACACACTGAGCAGTTTTACGGTAAGCACTTCACCTGAGTCGGTATGACAATAGGATTGTTTTTCGGAGAGTTTTGAAATGAGCTTTCGATATACTCGTTCGTCACCAAGAAGTTTCATTGCGGAATACGGAAATTCGCCAACAATCGAGAGAAGAGTGATGATAAAATCGGCACGACTGCCCGAACGGATGTATATCATCGACGACCTCGGCGAATTGGCAGAATTACGCATTGAAGACTGCTCTCTCCTGCGTAATTTTGCAAGTTTTTTGACTGAAAAAAGCCATGACGTGCCTGGTTTTTTGACATTTTATTTTGTGGGTATTTTTTCTTGGCAAAATTTGCTTCAAAAGTACCCTTGTTTTTTGGAGCTCTAAAGTCACGTTTCATAGAGTTTTTCCCCCTCTTTAGGCATCGTTCCTTCGTGCTTCAGGAAGTCACAAAGTTCATCCTTGGGAACAATGTATATTTCGGTTCGTTCTTCGTTTCCAAGAGCAGAAATATAGAGGTGCGAACAGTGCTTTGGACTGTCATCAACAAGCGTAAACATTGCCACAATATCTGAAACTGTATTTGTTTCAATGTTGTCGTGATCTCTTGCTCTGCGCTCCGGTCTATCTTCTGAATATACATGGCGGAAAACGATAGCCGCTTCGTCGAGTTTATGAGGTATTCTTCCACGGAAGAATCGCTGCATTGCAGGATACAAAATCTGTCGAATATAGTCGGAAGATCCGTGTTCTTTTTTCGGCAACAGCAGGGGGATTCTTACAGAAAACCACCCGGATTCCGTGTATCCGATATCAATGGGAACTGCATCTGCGATGATGTGATTCACCTCGCTTCTGGCTCTTGGATAGCCTGTATAATCCGGTAAAGCCCTGGTCATAAGAACCACCTTTTCAGTGATTCCTTCAAGGCGAAAAGCCTCCTCATTTGCCTCTATCATATCTCCCTTTTCGCAGAGAATTTTGACAGTCTCCGAGGACTCTTTTGCCGTAGCAAGCATTCTATCGATGCGAACGATTAACTGCTGAAAATTACCTTTTTTCATCTTTGATTTCCTCCGTATAAAATGTTATTTCAGGTTCATCCTCTCCGTTATAATCTACTGTTGCAAACAGACATTGTGCCTTGGGAAGACGCAAGCTCTGTGCCATAGAAATGTGCGGAACAACGATGATATATTTGAGTTCTTCATCTGGTTGAAGGAGCCTTAAATTGCTTCCTTCTCCGTCGTACAGGACAACAATTTCATAACCGATATTATCCTTCAAGAAAAAGAGTTGCGAAGGATATGATGCGGGATAGTGCGCCATCGGTTCCACCTGATCAATGAATTTTAGCAAAACCCATACAGCAAGTATTGAACGCTGATCCGGTCTGCACATTGGATCAAGACCGATGTAATATCCACCGCTGATCTCCGCAACTCTCATCTGTTTCTTTAAGCTTTTTATGAGACGCTCGGCTGTCGCCTCGGGCTTTTGCAACATACGGATAAGCTGCTTTCTTGTCAGCACACCGTACTGCGACAGCCATTGAAGAATGAGCAATTCCTCTTGCAAAAGCATTGTCTTTTACCTCCTATTCGTTATTCTTCTTTCGCCTTTCAGCGAGTATTTTTTGCAGCTCCGCACGGTCGGTTGTGATCATTTCCTGCTCGGATTTTGATGCCTTCACCACCACGGGAACCTTGTTGTTACCGGAGCACACAAGTGCCTCACCGCGTTCGAATCGGGTGATGGATCTCAGCTCTGTTTTGGAGAGC
>JAZOCU010000078.1:0-8029 GCA_045596625.1 Oscillospiraceae bacterium
GCATATGCCAAAATTCATTTGGCAATATAATCCCACAGCTTACCGAAGCTCAAAAGCAGCCTTGTCAGGATATCGCAAGGCTGCTTTCTGATTGACTTATTCTGCCTGCTGTACTATCATTCTGGCATGGAAGAAGTGCAAAACGCCCGACAGGAAATGAACAGGACGAAGTATCAGGCGATATGATACTTACGGCTCACTGCGGTGAGCCGCTATTTTTTTGTCCGTTTTGACTTGATGAATTGGAAGGATTATGGTATAATGAGAAAAACGAGAGGAGAAGCTACGATGTCCATTGAATCCAAAATAAGTGCTGATGTATGCACTTTTCATATATCATCGCCTATACACATAGTACTCTATGGGTATCCGGAATACGATTATCTTAATCCCAATCTAAAAGCTATTATGGATACTATGGGCATATACATTGATGCAGAAAAGCTATTTGACTTCTTCTTTGATCAAAAATCCGGCGAAGGCGACCTCTGGGTAATTGGAAATCACAAAAACAACTGCATGGTGTTCAATCTTTACGCAGATCCGCATGATCAGATGGATGTCATTTCATTCGGTGTTATATGCAAAAAAGAGCATAGCGATCGTATCTATGATCTGATGAGTGCTATGAAAGAGGAAACACAGAAAAAGCTCCGTTTTGCTTCGTATGACATTACAGAAAAAACCGGTCGGTTATCTGCTGTATTAGCCGGTGAAAACGAATATACCACAGGTGCTTTTACGCAAAAGATCAGATATGCAGAATCATTCGCTGGTTTTTGTGCACAGAATAATATTTGAAAAGAATACTACCCCGAAATCCTTAGTAGTAAAACACTCCGATTTCTACTACTATTTTACTACTAACGGCGTCCGCAATTTGCAAAGTCTTGCTCCGTTTTGTAGTTTTCACCCCATTCTGTCAAATTGGTAGTAAGAAAAAATCACCCCGATAAGCCCTGCAAAACAGGGCAAAATGGGGCAAATCAGAAAGGAAAAAACGTATGATAAAGATAATGTTCGTCTGCCACGGCAACATCTGCCGTTCTCCCATGGCAGAAATGATCTTTGTACATATGCTTCGGCAGCGGGGACTGGAATCACAATTTCATATTTCATCCTCCGCAACCAGCACCGAAGAAATTATCCGCGGGATAGGCAATCCGATTTATCCTCCGGCAAAAACAGAGCTGCAAAAGCATCAGATCCCCTGTCATCCGCATCGTGCAACACAGCTCAAAAAAAGCGACTATTCCTGTTATGATCTGTTTGTTGGTATGGATGATGCCAATCTGCACAATATGCGGCGGATCTTAGGTCAAGATCCCGAAGGAAAAATCCGCAGCTTTACCCATACGGACGGCACGCCTATCCGTGTAGCGGATCCATGGTACAGCGGTAATTTCTCTGCTGCTTTTCGGGATATCTATGAAGGCTGCTCCGTGCTGCTGGATACTCTTTCAAATACATAAACAAAAAGACCGCCTGTATGTGATAAGCATCACATCAACAGGCGGCTCTTTTATGTTGTATTATTGATACAATCCCAGCCAGCATATCCAATCTATCGGGCGAAGAATGGAGATTCCGGTTTCACACAAGGCAGCCGGTAGCAAAAAGATCATCAAGCAAACCAGCAGTGCATTCTGTGGATTCCGACATCGGCTGCCGATCCAAGCCACCGTCAAAGCAAATAACACAGCCGCAAGCATTCTTGCTGCCATAAACAGCAGAATGAAGCTGTGCAAGGAGATTGAAAACGGAATATCACGCAAAATTGCAATGCTGTGCATCGGTGCTTCGGTGAATGCAAATCCAATGGAATCTTCGATTCGCAGCGCATGGATCCCATACAATGCCAATGCCACGATACAGCTGAGTCCCGCAATCCAAAACAGCTTATTGCAGTTTCTGCCCCATCTGCCTCGTTTTGTACTGCGCAGCAATGGGATGGCTCCAAATTGATTTTCATATGCGCCAATACCGGAAAATAAGAAAACCAGACACAACAGCAGCAACATGCCACAGCGTCGTACCCCTGCCGCTTCAGAAAACAAATGCACATAAGCATCTTGCCGGATCCACCATGCATCATAGCCGGTTTCCTCGGTATAATGGCGCACATCCAGCAATGCAGTCTGCACATCCTGATAACAATGCAGTTCATTCTCTGCCTGCGCCAGCTTACCTTGTGCTTCTGCAACAGCAAAATCCGAAAGCCCGATATCAATGGCGTGCTGCACTGAAATTTTGTATTGCTGTACATTGTTTTCCAATCTTTCGATACGATCCGCAATTTTCGTCAGCTTTTCATCGGTCACTTCGCCCTCATATTGCTCATAGATCTCCAGCATCCGATAATCCGTAGCGGTATAAAACATCAGATCTTGCCAAAGAGAATAGCCCAAAGCTGCTGTGATCGCCAAGATCAGCAAGCCACGCTGGGCGATCAGTAGTTTTTTGCCCTCATTCCAAAACAAAGAATGACAGCCAAATCGAACAGAGCACCATGCGCGAAGCTTTTCTCCATAAAACTGTAATCGGCTGCCTACGACAAAGGGATGCAGCATTGCAATACACACAACACAGCTCACTGCCAACAGGATCAGCAGAATCATACAAGTGATAACACAGCTCTCAAACATCCCGAAAGGATGCGAAAACCAATTCAGATTACAATAATCCGTAAAGAACAGATCCGCATCCAACAAAGCAAAAAGATTACAGAACTTCGGATAATTGAATGCTACGGCAGGCACAATGAGTATATAACAAAGCAACTGTCCGCCCACTGTCAACAGCAATACAAGCGCAGAAAGAATCGGTTGACAAACAGATAACACAAGCCAAAACACCAATGCAATACAAAACACCGCAAACAGCTTGCAAATTCCCATGGCCACAAACCATTCTCCTACAGTCAAGGCGAAATGGCATTGCTGAAACTCCATGATAGATTGCAAGGGACGACCCAATACAGGATCTCCGAAATACATTCCCGAATATACCAGATCACTGCCCCAAAGCAGCAGCACACTCACTGCCGATACACTGAACAATGCCAGCATTCGCCAGAACATCAGCTGCCATCGTCCTTTTTTCGTGCAGCGCAGCATGACGCCGCACGCCGATCGCTGTGCACTTACCAACTCCATGACCAGCAGCAGCGGCGCAAGCAGCATCAAATAATCGGTGAGTGTAAAACCCAGCAATGCCCGTATCCCGTTATCTTCGCCCGATTGCAGCGTCAACTCGCCCAAAGACCGATAATCGGCGATCGTTTGTTCACGATTGCGTTTGATATAATCGCTTTGCTGACCCAAAGAACCCAAAATGGATTGTGCCTGCGACTGCGCTGTGATATAGGACAAATATTGCTGATACCCTGTTGTAAGATAAATCTCTGTCTGTTCAGAGCGCTCCTGAGCTTCTGCGGCATATTGCACAGACTCAGTACGACAGAAGCCCGCAAACAAAGCAAGATTCAATACTGCAAGCAGCAATAAGATCAACAGTGTTTTGGGGGATGTCCAGATTCGCTGCAATTCACGCATGATCTCCCTCCAAATACAAACGATACACATCCTCAAGGCCGATATCCTGTGCAGGAATGCATCCTATCGGCAAAGGATCGGCTGCAATACGCAGGGCAAAGCCCTGTTGATTCTGCTTGACCTCTCCTTTCGGATACTGCGCCTGCAGCGCCCTTATCTCTTCATAGCTGCCATAGAACATGCCGATTTTACCCTGTGCCGATGCGATCAAGTCCTGCGGCGATTCATGCGCCAGTAATCTGCCGCCTTTCAGCAGCATGACGCTGCCTGCCACGCATTCAATATCGCTGACCACATGGGTAGCAAGGAGCACGATCCGTTCTCTTGCAATATCCGCAATATGATTGCGCAATCGGATTCGTTCCTCCGGATCAAGTCCTGCAGTCGGCTCATCTAAAATCAGCACTTGCGGGTCTCCCAGCAGCGCAGCTGCCAACAGAACACGCTGCCGCATACCGCCGGAAAAGGTTCCGATTTTCCGATGGGCAACCGCTTCCAGATTGACAAGCTGCAGCAGCTGTGCGGTTTGTTCCTTTGCCTGCCGCCGCCGCAAGCCCTTCAGCGATGCCATATAATACAAAAACTGCCGTGCCGAGCTGTCCTCATATAAGCCCTGCAGCTGTGGTGTATATCCGATCAGGCTGCGCCATTTGGCACCCATCTTCAGTATCTCGGTGCCATTATAAAGTATATTGCCCTCTGTGCGCTTCATATGATCGGTCATCAGCTTCATCAGAGTACTTTTGCCTGCGCCATTGGCACCCAACAAGCCTGTTACACCCTGTTCCAATGTCACACTGACCGAATCCAGCGCAGTAAAACTGCCGTAATTTTTTTTCAGATTCTCAATGACCAGTTGATTTGCCATGTTCCTTCTTCCCTTTCATTTGATTGGGCGCGTTGCTCTTCGCTGTCTGTTTCGATTACCATGCGATGTCTTCGGGAGCATATGCGGTTTGCAGCCGCATCATTTTGGCTTCCCTTCGATCATCACAAATCAAGGGATGATATTGTCATTCAATCATAACCGTAATCAAAACGGGATAAGCTGTATACCATTTCCCATTTGGGGTTGTCCGCAAGAATATCAGCAATGCTGCATCGAAACAGACCGTGACCTTGTATTTGCACATAGCAATCGGTATCATCCATGGCAAGGCCGTATCGGGATAATAGTGCAAAATTGGGGAAAAGGGTTTTCAGCGCCTTCCCCTGCCGATCGTACAACGTCATTTTCGTTTCGCCTTCTGTTGCATCTACGGTCAATATATATGACCCATTGCACTGCATCCGCACCACATAACGGGTATCCAGCTGAACGGATTCACCGCTTTCCAGATCTTTTTGATACAAATAGTACCATTCCTTGATGTCTCGGTGTTCTGCGTCCTCGATATACACCATTTTGTTATCCATCACACGATACATATAGGCTTGCTGTTCCGCCAACAGCTCGCAGCAGCCTGTACGGGCATCAATGCGATAAATGCCGGAACGCGTATAGGTATCGGGCCATTGGGCATGGGGCTTTGCAAAATACACATAATTCCCTTCTGCCATAAGGTTCATGGGTTCACTGCTACGCCAATCATCTTTCGGCTTTTCGCTGCTGCCCATAATGAATGTGAGTTCTTCTGCTGCAACATCATACCGATAGATCCCATATGCATCGGGGGTTTCGTAGCCATCTAAATTCACGATCATCCAAAGCGCACCACCATGGGCGATCATATAGCTATGGCTCAGATGCATTCCTTGCAGAGAACGCCCTTCAATCTCCTCCAGCACCGCCAATTCTTCCATTGCCGTTCCGTCGGGTGCATAGCGCATCAGTGTAATGGTCGATTTCGGATCATTGCATTCATAAAGGGTGGGCTTGGAATATTTTTTTGCCACACCGTAAAGCGCATCTTCATAATACACGGCAGGGCCACCATGGTACGCAGTATTGGCAGCCATGCAATATTCATTGTAGTGGGTGCAGGCAGCGTCGGCGCAAACCACAACACTTTCGCCGCTTGCATTGTCTTTGTAATACAGCAAACCCGGAGCACTTTTGGAGTTTTCTGTCCAGGTTGCAGGGAGATCTTCTTTGGCAGAGACCAAATAATACCAGCCGTTTTCTGTCTGTATGATCTGGTCACACTGGCTGAAATATGGGTCTTTCTGCACAAAGTGCATGGACGCCGCATCCGGTTGCCCTGTCAAGGTCGCATCAAACAGCGGTGCATCCGCATTCAGACCGGATTGCAGCTTCTCCTCATCCGGAAAAGGCTGCTCTGTCCGGCTCAGTTCACCGCTCATACCACCGGGACGCAGATCGGCATCCTTGCGCAGCAGAAGCACTGCACCCAAGCCGATCCCTGCCGCCAGACAGATGCTCAATGCTGCTATGACAACTCGTTTTGCTTTTGGTTTCATATGGATTGCTCCCTTCCGTTTTTAATCTACTGTATGGTATACAATCCAAAAAACCGATATCGTTCATTTCTCCGGTGCCATTTCTAAATTTGTATGCTTATACAAATCCGACAGCAACAATTTATGCAATCTGCCAAACATCCTCCAATCATTCTCGCAAATACCCTTATTCTTTCTATCATCCACGGCTTACTGCGCATCCGGTGTCAAGGAAAACAGAGCCTCTGTCTGAATCTTGCCATCAAGCAGGTCTGCAATCGACAAGCGAACTATGGTTTCATTTTGTGCTTCGTATGGATCCACATCCGCGTTCAGATTTACATTCACATACAAGTAATCCTCGTCCATGCCAAGGGTAATATCATTTCTCTTGAGTGCTTCCAGCTCCAGACGCTGTATTCGTTTTCCTTCCCAATTGTAAATGGAAAGAACATTGCGGAAGGTCGCATCCTCTGCACTGTTATTTGCAATATTCACCGTAATCACGTATTCAGAATTGGCGGCAAAAGAGAAATAATCGGGCTCTTCAAATTGCCATGTTTCACCTGTTTTGAGATCCTTTCCTACCAATAACTGCTTTGCCGGCATGCCTTGCTTAACTTCCCAATCCGAATAGACCATTTTTCCTTCGCCACTCAGTGCATAGCCATACATCCCCTCTCGCTTAGGAATATAGTTTTCACAAACACCGGTACGGGCATCAATTCGATAAATGCCTGCATCTGGGTAATCATCCGGCCAGCTTCCCGATAATTTACAGAAATAAATATAGTCCCCATCAGCCTTCAGACCATAAGGTCCATCCATTGATTGCGGTGTTTCCGAATAGATCACGGTGGTCAACGCACCACTTTGCAGGTCATACCGATAGATGGCATAACATTCATGAATGGTTTGATATATATCCAATTTCTCATTATAAACAGATATTCCACCAAACTGCGCATTGATCCACAGCGCATTACTGTGTGCAATAATTTCAGCCTGAATCAGCCCCCTGCCCTTCACTGATTGCTCCAGTGTGCCTTCAAAGGAAACCAGTTCTTCCAAGGCAGTGCCATCAGGCGCATAGCGTACCAACACAATATCTGTATTTTCAGTATCCTTATTGATTGCCGCTGCGGCATCGGGATATTTGCAAGCTACACCATACAAATAGTCATCGTGATATAATACAGGGCTGCCTTGATAAACCAGATTATTCGCCATGCAGTATTCATTATTATGCTTGCATTCGGGCTTGGCACAGACCACAACGCTTTCCTGCGATTCCTTATCATAATAAGAAAGTATTTCTTCGTCATTCCGATTGATCCGGATGGTCTTTCGGTAATAATAACCATGTTCCGTCTGCATCGCCTTGTAGGGTGATCCGCTCATGAATGCGGACACATCCCAATGAATAGCATAGGGATCGGGTGTATCAGATACGGTCACATCAAACAAGGGTACATCCGCATTAAGACCGGATTGCAGCTTCTCCTCTTCAGGCAGTGATTGCTCCGTCCGGCTCAGCTCACCGCTCATACCACCGGGACGCAGATCGGCACCCTTGCGCAGCAGAAGCGTCGCCCCCAAGCCGATCCCTGCCGCAAGACAGATGCTCAATGCTGCCAAAGCGGGCTTCAAGATACGTTTTTTCTTGTTTTCCAGTGTTTTCATTTCAAATTTCTCCTTCCATTTTTGTAAGATTGGTTTTTCCTTGGGAGATAGGATGGGTTCAGAAAGAAGTCGTTCCATTTTCAGACGCTGATTCGGTGACCAACGCACCTGTCGATAAATCCTTCTGTAATCCTCCGGCTTGATCGTCATATCTGATACAACTCCTTTCACTCAGATTCTTTTACCTGCATGGCAAGCTTTTTACGTCCTCTTTGCAGCCATGTACCGATCGTATTCTCTTTCTCCTCCAGCATCGATGCAATTTCACCGATCGAATAGCCCTCATAATAATAAAGATACAATACAATTGCGTATCGTTCGGGTAAAGAAAAAATCAGCTCTTGCAAGTCGGAGGCCAAGCGGTCTTAGGAAGACAAGTTGCCCCCCCAACT
>JAZOCU010000079.1:0-12461 GCA_045596625.1 Oscillospiraceae bacterium
ATTACGGAATTGTCATAAGGTACGTGTGCACGCGAAAAAGATTGTGTAATATTCAAAGAGCTAAGATAATCACGCATCGTTTTGGAACGGTAATTGCTGCCGCGGTCAGTATGAAATATTAAATGTGAATCAGGTTGCCGAGCTTCGTATGCAATACGAAACGTAGACTTTACAAGCTGTGTGCTGTTCTTTTTACCGATTTTATATCCCACCACCATACGAGAGAATAAGTCAATGATTACACATATGTAATATGCAGTCTTACCATACTTGAAGTAAGTCACATCACTAACCCACACTTCATTCGGTTTGGTCGTATCAAACTCCTGATTAAGGTGGTTTTTGTATCTGCGACTTTCGTCTTCGTACAGCTTCTTGGCAGATTGGCGGATACTGACGAGTCCCATTTCACGCATAAGTGTGCGTACCATCTCTTGGCTGACTTTGATTCCCTCACTTTTCATGACTGCTGCAATCTTTTCGGCACCGAAAATCTGATTGCTTTCATCATAGATTTCTTGTATGCGTATACGAAGTTCTTCTTTACGTTTTGCATACCATGTATTATCCTTCTTGCTTCGCAAAACGTGGTTGTAGAATGTTCCTCTTGGAATATCCAATGCATCACATATCATATGAATGCTGTATTTTCCATAGAATTGTTCTGCTTCAGATAGTCGTTGTTTCAACGGCGCATTAGCTGTACAGGTTGCAGCTTTCAGAATCTCAATAATACCCTCTAAGCGTGCGACTTTGCTTTCAAGCAAGTGATAATTCCGAATGTTGACAACCTTTTGATTTGCATCTTTTTGCTTTTCTTGATAATTGCGTACCCAACTGTAAAATGTGCTTTTGGGTATGCCTGTATCAGCAAGAATGCTTGCTGATGCTTCACCGGAAAAATAACGCTCGATGACCTGCTGTTTTAATTCTTTAGAATATGATTTCATGAATGGTCAACTCCTTTCATTGTTGATTATACCATGAATTTGTGATATCGGATGAAAGTGTTTCAAAAACTCATACAGTTGATACTCTTAAATAAGAATCCCCGATCAACTAAGACAATGCTCTATAATTCTCAAAAGGTTACTGCGCAATAGTATTCTCAGAAAGTTCTTTTCCGCATTCACTTGAAAAACCCCGTAATATCCTGTATAATATAAATATAACATTCCATCGTCTTACACGCAAAAGGAGCCGGCATATGGTTTTGGAAATGTATCTTCCCCTGCTTGCTTCCAAAGAGGAAGAAAGCAGGTTTGAACAAATATATTATGAGAACAGGAACCTCCTATACTACTGTGCTTACAGCATTCTGGGGGATGTGCAGTTGTCCGAGGACGCTGTCAGCGAGGCATTTCTTGCACTGATCAAAAACATGGACAAGATTGCCGGCAATGACGCCGAACGGACACGCAGCTATCTGGTGATCATTGTACGCAATGCCGCACGCAAAATCTGCCGCAGCAGAAAGCACGAAGTCATCACTGCACCACAGGAACTGCCAGATCTGACAAGCATTCAGATGGATATTCATGCAAGAGAAGCAAAGGCAGACCTATTCCGTCTGGTGCAGTCGCTGGATGAAAAATACGCCGACGTGCTGGTGCTGAAATATTACCATCAGCTGAGAGACAGAGAAATTGCCCGATCGCTGGGGGTATCTTTGACTGCGGTGAAAAGCCGTCTTGCAAGAGGAAAGCGTCTGCTGGCAGAGAAAATCAAGGAGGAGATGCCATGACAAACAGAGAATTTGAACAGTTCCTGCGTGAATCCATTGAAGAGCATGGCGACTCTTATGTGAACGTGCCGCAGTATACAGTGTCACACCGCTTCTCCAAAGGATTTGAACGAAAAATAAAGCGCATGAGCAGACAGTCAGCACTTGCGCTTCCCGATCTGCACGGAATGCCCCTGCGGAAACGCATTGCATTTATGACAATGATCATCATTCTGCTTTCCATGATGACAATGACTGTGGCTGCCTATGTGGGTGGATTCACATGGGAACATCTGGAAACAGAAACCATTGTGAATGCCGCATATGATGAGAACGCACAAACAGAAATCCACACCTACTATGCCCCTTCCTATATTCCCGAACCGCTGGTGCAGACCAATACGGATGTATATGCAAATGAGAACAGTATCTATCATCTGGAGTATCATTTTGGGGAATTGATGGAGGACAATAATTTATTTCTGTACTATCGGCAGTATATTAAATCGGAGTTTCAGGCCTGCTGGAATGTATCGGAACAAAACGATGTGATCCCCGTACAAGTCAACGGCTGCGATGGCTTTCTGGTAGTGCTGTGTCAGGAGCATTACCGCTGGCTGTGCTTGGATGATGGGGAATATATTTTCTGGATCCGCACGAACATTGATCAGGATGCACTAATGAAAGTAGCGGAATCTGTGCAAAAAGTAGAATTTGATTGAGTCTTGCATCCTTTTGCTTTTGAAATGGATTACTTTTATAAGAGATTTTCGGAGTCTGTCAAACAGACTCCTTCTTTTTTTGGAGGAATCACATGAAAAGAGTATATGGCTGCATTGCTGCAGCATTTGCACTTCTTCTGACAGGATGCAACGGGCAAACATCTGCTGCGAATGACTGGCGGATCATATCCATGTATCAGCTTGCAGAGCCGCAAAAAAACGGCACATTCATCATGAACGACAGCAGACTGGATTTTCTGGATGTACAGGCAAACACAAGCATTCCCCTTTGCGATGAGCCGTCCTGTGCCCATAGTTCGGAAAGCGACTGCACCGCCTATGGCAAATCCAATCATCCCTTTTTCTATGGCGACAAGCTGTGCTGGTTTACGATGACGGAATATTATGAAACAGACAGCGGCTATCAGGCGGATGTACAACTGTGGCAGAGTGATGCGAACGGCAGCAATGCCGAAATGCTGCTTGTGGAAAAGGGTGCATTCTGCATGGGTGCAGAGCGTTTTGTACTGGATGGAGATGTGCTCTATTACTTCGTTACACGCCAGACCTATGATATGGAATTTCAGGAAAATGAACCAAGCATCTCGCTCCATGCATACAACTTCAAAACAGAAGAAACCATGCAGTATGGTGAAGTGGTCAAGGGGTACAGCTGCGGTATGTGGACGCTGGGCATCTGGGAGGAGAAGCTTTATGTTACTGCATCGGCGGCAGAAGTCAATCTGCCCTATCTTGATCGGTTACTTGCCTATGCGGAAGAAAACAATCTGACGCAGGATGAGGCGATGACACTGTTTATGCAGGAGGATCGCTATATAGAAAAGCATCTGACACTGAACCTTTCCACAGGAGAATGGACAGAAGTGCAGGATGTGCCGATGCTGTTATCTGCACGTTTTTGGTATAATCAGGACGAAAATGGGTTTTATGCAGAAGATCACAACGGCAAACGTTTTTCCATCTATGATAATGATGTGATCTCCGCAGAAATGTATGGGGACTACTGCTGGCTGCACACCAATGAGGGGATGAAGCTCTGGAGTGAGGAGACACAGACGCTATACGCACTTTCTCTTTCGGAAAATCAATATCTTTGCGATATTTGCGGTGAGTATGCTGTGATTCAGACGAGCGGTAATGGCACATCCGTGTACCACTCTGTACCTGTGAAGGAGATTCTGTCATGAAGCTGACCTTTGCACATCTGACAAAACAATATGGCAGCTTCACCGCATTGGAGGATTTTTCCTACACCTTCACACCCGGCGTATACGGATTGCTTGGCCCAAACGGTGCAGGAAAATCCACACTGATGAACATTCTCACCGGCAATCTGCAAGCAACTGCGGGACGCATTCTGCTGGATGGTACACCCGTACAGGAACTGGGTGCGGCATTTCGGAAACGGATCGGTTTTATGCCCCAACAGCAGGGGCTTTATCCTGAATTTACGCTGGAACACTTTCTCTGGTATATGGCATCTCTCAAGGGACTCAGCAAGAAACAAGCGAAAGAGGAAATCCCACATCTCATACAGCTTGTCAATCTGAATGGACAGGAACATAAACGGCTTGGTGGGTTTTCGGGCGGTATGAAACAGCGTGCGCTGATCGCACAAGCCATGCTCGGAAAGCCCGACATTCTGATCCTGGATGAACCCACTGCCGGTCTTGACCCAAAAGAACGTATCCGCATCCGCAATCTGATCGCAGAGGCGGCATTTGACCGCATTGTTCTGATTGCCACTCATGTGGTGACGGATGTGGCATACATCGCAAAGGAGATCCTGCTTCTGAAGCAAGGCACGATTCTTGACAGCGGTACACCACCCATCCTATGTAAAAAGCTGGAGGGAAAAGTGTTTCTGGTAAACTGTGCAGAAGAAGATCTTTCCGCGCTTGCAGAGCAAGGGAAGATCTGCAATATCACCAGAGAAGAAAATGGTATCTCCGTGCGGATACTCTGTGATGCACCACCGCCGAATGCTGTCACCTGCAAGCCCGATTTGGAGGATGTGTACCTCCGGAATTTTGAATAGGAGCAGCATATGATAGGAAACGAATTACGGAAACTGTTCTGTACACGTTCTGTTCTGCTGTCCGTCATGGGCCTTTTGATTGCAAATGTGGTTCTGTTATGCCTGCAAATCGGACGAGATTCGATTCCGGCAGAGGACTACAAAGCGATCTATGCACAACTGCAAGGCAAATCCAACGATCAGGCACAGGCAGAGGTATTGCAGCAATACGAAAAACTGCGGGAACAGTGGAAGCTTGCAGAGGGTGCGTGCTGGGATGAGATGGAGTTGTATGCTGTGATTCTGGATGAGATCACGGCGATCACTTCATATGATGACTATCTGACAGGCATTGACGAAGCAGCAGCACGGATGCAGCAAAGCAGCTTGTTCGGCAAACCCGATTCCTTCAGCTACCGCAATATCCGGAAAACGCCTTCGGATTTTGCACATCTCAAGGGCATAGAACTCATCCTCTCCCCATCCAAAGGAATCGAACTTGCCACTGATTTTCCTGTAACCGACGGCATTGCTGCCTGCATACTGCTGCTCACAGTATTGACACTGGTCATGCGGGAAAAGGAACAGAATCAGCTTTTACTGTATCACACCACATTCCACGGACGTGGAAGGCTGGGACTTGCAAAGCTGTGTGCGTGTTTCACCATTGGAATTGCTGCGGCAGTGCTGTTGTATGTCTGCAATCTTCTGATCTGCGGCAGTATCTATGGACTTGGTGATCTGAGCCGACCGATCCAGTCCGTTCACGCAATGAATGGCAGCTGCTTTCAGCTGACAGTGGGGGCATATCTCGGATTGTTTTTGCTTGCAAAATCAGCGGCGTATTGTCTGCTTGCAGCGGTCATGTATCTGACGGCGGTATTTGCAAAATCCGCACCCCAATGTTTCGGAACGCTTACGATCGTTGGCGGAATTTCGGCGGCACTGTGGATGATAATCCCGAGTGAAAGCATATTCTGTCTGCTCAAATATGTGAATCTGCTGGCGTTTCTGGATACGCAAACGCTGTTTGCCGTCTATCAGAACCGCAATGTATTCGGCTTCCCCGTTGGGCAGATGACTGTGTTTGCGGTGTCCGTCTGCATCATGCTGACAGTCATATCGCTGTTCTCTGTGAAGCTGTTTGCACGAATGTCCGTGATCCGGAATCAGACAAAACGTCCGCATCTGCGATGGATCCGGCATACGCATCTGCATCTGTTCAGCCATGAATGCTATAAGGTGTTCATCGGCGGCAAGGTACTGTGGATCATAGCGGCGATGTTGCTGCTTCGTACAGTGACCTATACACCGCTTCAGGTATCCTATACACCCGATGAGATCTATTATCGGCAGTATATGACGGTGCTTGCGGGTGAATACACAGCAGAAAAAGAAGCATGGCTAATGGAAGAAAAAGCATCACTGGATGCAGCACAATCAGAATATATGGCTGCATTGCAGGCTGCGGGAGAAAACACCCTGCTTGTCGTGACAAAGTATCAGAGTATCCTTGCACCAAAAGCCGCATTGGAAGAAACTATCCGTCATGCCGAACACCTGCGATCTGTTCCCGACGGCGCATTTTTCTATGACCGAGGGTATCGGCTGCTGACATCGGGCGCAGAAAACAAAACCCATATTCTGCTTGCCATGCTGATGAGTGCGCTGCTCCTGTGCTGTATATCAGGGATATTCACAAGAGAATACCACACGCAGATGCACATGCTGCTGCATTCCTCCTACAAAGGGCAAAAGCCTGTGCTGATCTGTAAACTGTGTATTGCGTTTTTCATCGTGTTGATGGTATATCTTGCGGTGTATGTGCCGTATTTCATGCAGGTCTTATCCGCCTGTGGCATGGTTGGGGCAGATGCTCCCGCCGCATCCATGGAACATCTGCAGGGATGGAACTGTTCGGTCGGCGGCTATCTGATTCTGTTGAGTCTGAAACGATTTGCGGGCTTTCTGCTGCAGACAGTGACGCTGTGGCTGTTATCCCATAAATTGCAGAACACATCGGCACTCATTGCCGCTGCAGGTGTACTGTTCCTTTTGCCGCTGCTGCTTGTGTGGCTCGGTATTCCCGGGATGCAGCATCTGCTTTGGAACCCATTGATTCTATAAGGAGAACCTATGAAAATCAAATCAATCTTATGCTTTTGTACGCTGTCCGTTCTGCTTTGCGGATGTCAGCCGCAGAGCGATTCTATTGCATCGGAATCCACTGAAACCACATCGATTGCAGAAACTACAACGATATCGTCTGCCGAAAATACACCATCGCAAAAGGAATTGAATTTTCCGTCCTATGAAGAAATACAGAGTGAATATCCCGACAAGACTGTTCTGGTGTGGGTCATCGAGGAAACACTTTATGAGCGTAATTACCCGTTCCGTACGGCAGAAGTCAACGCTTATCTGGATGAAAAGGGCTATGATTTTGCGGTCTGCTTTGTGCCGATCCGTGGAGATGAACAAACCTATACAGCACAGGTAACCGACATGATCAATGCCGGTGAACAGGTAGATATCATCTATGCTTCCTTCACCACAAGCAGTGAGGCGGGCAGTAATTCGTATCACAAATACATTTACAACGGGCTGTTTGTGCCGCTGGATCCCTATTTTGATACCGCAGAGGGAAAGATTCTCTATGAACTGATGCCGGAGAATCATTGGGAAGCACTCCGTGTGAATGATCATATCTATGGTGTGGATGGCTCCATGCAGACTTTGAGTCTGGATTATGGATACTATGTCAACGCAGAACTGGCTGAAAAGTATGGATATGATATTCATTCGCCATTGGAAGAACAGATTGCAATTCTGGATCAGGTAAAAAGCACTGAGCAGAAATGCGATGTGTTTGCCGCCTGGGAAAACTATACGAGTTTCTCTTATTATGCGAATATACAGACCATCACATCCGCTGTGTACTGGGATGATACAGAGCATCGGGCAAAGATTGCACCGGATCATGTCCAATATACAGATCGTCTGAAGCTGTTTTATACACTGAAACAGAAAGGGCTCCTTGCAAGACCCGAAATGGAGGATACGTTCTTCATCCTGCAGACGAATTTTTGTCCCGGAGCAGGACTGGTATGGGAGGCGGACGAAACGATCTCCGTACCATACGGCGAAAATACAGTGGAGGCGTACCCGTTATTCCCAAAGGATACTGCTGTACGGCAGGCTTACTGTGCAACCGGAATCAGCACGCAATCACAGCATCCCGACATGGCATTTCGGTTGCTTGCACTGACACAAACGGATGCTGACCTTAACAATCTGCTGACCTATGGTGTAGAGGGCGAGGATTATGAACTTGTGGATGGTATTGTCAGCCAGGTGCAGAATCGTGTCAGTCTTGATCGCTTTGCCAATTACATGATCTGTCACCCTCACCAAAGCAATGGCTTTTCTGCTGAAGATTACCGTACGATCTTTGCATTGGCAGCCGTTTCGGAGGATATAAGTTTTGCCTTTGACGGCAGGGAGATGATTCCTCAAACGCAAGCGATTGCTGAGGTTCTCGATACATTTACGCTTTCAACCGATCAGAGTTTGGATGAGATACTGAACGCATTGAAAATGAAGCTGGAGCAGGCCGGCATTCAGGAAGTCATTGATGAATGCAACAGGCAGTATTTACAAGGCTAATAAAATGGGAATTAACTTGTTGCATTAAGCAAAAGCAAGCTCTCCAAGCGATGAAATGCTTCGAAAACCTCGTAGAATTGACGGTTTTCAATGTCATCTATTTTGAGCAAGACTGACACCTTTATGTGTGAAAAGCACATACCGAAAACCACGCACTTGCGTGGTTTTTTGCTACTCTGACGCCGAATTTTTTATACTAAAACCGTAGACATTTTGCCTTTTCAGCCTAAAAAGAGGATTTGAACGGGCGTTTTTTCATTTTCAAGAGTACGGAGAGCAGATTTGGAATGAAATTTCCGATATCTGCTCTTTTTTACCCAGAAAATCTTTCACAAAGTTTCTGGCGGTTTCTTGTTCGTTATGCCGAACCTGTTGAGAGTCACAAGCATAAATCGTCGTTTTGAATAGTTTTTGCACATGTAAGCGATATATATATATATATACGCCAATTTTTTCGCACAATTGCCGAATATTCTTTACATATTGTGCAATTTGTGATATAATATGCACAAAGAATTATTGTATTCTAAAAGCAGAATCGTTTTTTAAATTTATGAAAGGATGATCACAATAAAAAAGCTCTTAATCTCCATTCTCGCCTCTTCGTTTATGTTGTCAATCTGTGGATTTTCGACTATAACGGCAAGCGCTGCTGAAGAAACAACATTTACAGCGGTAGTCAATGTGTACAATGACGAAACGAAAGAGCCTGTAACAGGTATTGATGTAAAGTTTGTTGAGTATGACGCTGACCTTCCGACAATACCAGAACCTCAGGCAAATGTTGTACAGGTATTGTCTGAATGGAACACTTTCGATATAAATCCATATGAAATTTCAGACATCACTTTTACCAAAGGACATTTCTATGCTGTTCAAATCGACAATATTCCTGAAGGCTATTGCTATAGTTGGGAAGACCATGTTGTTACTGGCATTCATGGAAACGGCACTTTGACCGGAACTGTCAATTATAACATCGCATTACAGCCTCATAATCCACTTCCGAAGGTTGAATATCCTCTCGATATTGAGCGTGAGTTCACTTTTTCTGTTGTGGATAAATCAACAAACCAGGTTATCGAGGGACTCGATGTTGAGCTTGCCAAAATGGAATTGGATGCCAATGTTGTAAACAAGTATAATTACGTTGAAACTGTTGATAGCTGGAGTACTGCCGCTGACAGCCACGCAATCACTATCCCAATCACTTATGACACATATGATAGCCCTTCTGCTGTTTTCGGTATTAAAATCAATAATATGCCTGAAGGATATACTTACTATCAGGAGCCGGAAGATGGCTATACCGTTTGTGCTTATTATGGTGCTTATGATTACAGATATGATCTCTATAAAGGCAATACTAAAACTGAATGTATAGCATATATATACCCAGATGATATGTCGCATGTATATACCTCTACCGCTGTTTCTAACAGTCCAGGAACTACAACTACTACCACGACTACTACAATCATTGCTTCTGATGATACTAATGATTCTACAACAGCATCGGATGTAACAAGCACACAAATTGTTACTAACAATTCTGAAACAACGACAATAACCAGTACTATAGCTTCAACAGACGCATCTATTCAGGAGCTGTATGGAGCGTGGTATTTTGACACAGAACATCTCTCGGAAGAGAATAAGAAAATAGAAGAAGAAATAAGAGCAGAGCTTGCAAACGAGCACGGCATACTTCTTGACAGCTTTGTGATCAATTCGATTACGAAGCCACAAAGTCAACAATAATAGCCAAAAACAGTCATATGACTGAATATGGTATTGCATAGAGATGGAGATAAATCGTTAATCTCCAATTTGCCGAACTGAACATATTACATATCCGTTTTCAATGTCATCTATTTTGTTCAGGACAGACAGCAAACCTCCGATGTGAAAGCATCGGGGGTTTTTCTTGCAATCGTCAGTGAAGTGTGGTATAATATAGGAGGTCGGACAGACCGAAAAATAAGAATTTGAAAAGGTAAATATACGATATGAATATGAGTAATGCACAGTATAGGGTTGATGATAGCAGTATTTTGAACTATTACGAGATTGGAACTGCAAAAGATAAATTATTGTTACTTCATGCTCAAGGAACAAACTCGTTCAGTTTCAATAATGTTATTGCAAAGCTCGCAAAGCACTACCATGTATGGACTGTACCTCTATGGATTTACTGTAACGGCACAGAAGGAGGAACTGATGCAGATCGCAGCACTCGATCAGATCACCTATGTCCACACAGTGCCTGCCGTGTAAGTGAATCGGAGAATCCATGTAAAATCACAGATTACACACATTACAAAACATCCTCGCCGAATTAATCGGCGAGGATGTATCTTTTATGAGCGTAGAGGATTTTAGAGTTGCTTATCATCGGATCATTTTTATAAAATTACGTCCAGTCCTCTTTTCCGTCCCTGTGCTGTTTCAGTGCAGCAAAACGAAGAAGCTGCTTGCGTGAGGAAATCCCCAGCTTGCTGTAAATGTTTTTGTTGTGATATTTGAGGGTATTTTCGGTGATGTGAAGAATTTCCGCAATCTGTTTTGCGGTCTTTCCCGAAAGATACAATTCGTAAATCCTGTACTCAGCAGGGGTAAGCATACCAAGATTTTCCACGAAGAAGTTGTATTCCTCAGGAACGATCTCCTCCTTATGCTTCTCGGCAAGGCGATCAATTTCACTTTTGGCAAGCTCGTATTTTTCCGCAGCCTTCTCGTATTCTTCTTTTGCCTTGCGTGCCTCCTCCTCGGCAAATCGCTTTGCGTGTTCAAGGTCATCAAGCTGCTGCTCATAATAATTGTCCTTTTCCTCAAGAAAAGCAAAAAGGTCGTCTATTTCACGGATGCGAAGCTGCTCGCCGTAATCTTCCTTTGATTTGACCTGCTCTATCTTTTTCAGAATGGGAGAAACATATTTCTTGCTCATGAAAACACAGCAGACGGCGGCGAGAATTGCCGCAATCAGAAAAATCAGCAGAATATTGATCTGTCCTTTACGCAAAAAGCTTTCATACTGTGTTTTCTGAATCATCACAGCAACGCTGAAGGTTTCATTTCCGAGCGTTATTTTCTCTGTAAGTCCCACACATTTTTCGTTGCCGAAATCGAAAAGCTGTGAGCCTCTTTTGCTTTTGATATTTAACCCGTTTCCGATATTATTATAACGCCCTGAGCTGAATTGCCCTGAGTATATCCCATCGCTTTCGTCAAGCAGACCGCAGATTTCTCCGCCCCAGTGTCCGTCCTCGATTTTGTATGACAGCTGAAACAAAAGGTCGTTGATTTCAAAGCCGCAGACACCGATGATATTGTCGTTATAATCACGGATAGGAACATAAATATATCTTGCCCTTTCCCATGTATCGGGAATGGTGGCAGCAGGACTTAAAACATAGTGCGTTCCGTCTGAAAAGGTTTCGTTGCAGTGTTCAAAAAAATCGGTACTGCTTTCATTCTTCCAACCGCTGTGGAAATTGATTTTTCTGCTTTTCCCGGTTGAGAAAGAGCCTCTGTAAATGGAGAAATCATTGTTTACGGTGTTTTCAGAGTAAAGGTTTATGTATTTTAGATATATTCCGTTGTAAAGCGGAGCAGCGGAAGTATTGTTTGCTGTGGTATCAAGAAGATAGAATGCACCGCTTGCGGGAGCAACCTGCATATTAAGGTAAACCGGGTCGTAAAGTCTGTCCTGTAAGGCGTCAAGCGCTGCCGGATTATTTGTCAGCTGGTCAAAGCTGATATTATTCTCAGTCAGATAGTTCTGAATTGAATCCGAAAGCTGCCCCGAAAAGGATATGGCACAAGCCGCAAGCTCGTCGCAGTCACCCTCGATACTGTCCGAGCAGGCGGAAAGCTGCACATTAAGGTCGTTCATTATCTGCCTGTCGGTAGGATTAAGAATACCGAACAGGTTCAGCAGGATAATAATAACCGCAAGGAACAGGCAGATTACGGAAAATACATAGACAGCAAATCTTCTCCGCATTGACAGGCCTTCGGTTTTGAACTGCCCGACAAGGCTTTTTATGTCAAGGTATTTCAGTATATTCATGAGCGTACCCTCACATATCCTTATCTGAAAGCCGTTTCAGCTCTTCAAGGGAAGACACGGCAAGCTCGTTCAGTACAGCATCCTTGTCCTCGCCGTTCACTGTCCGTTCAACATACTGGTTGTGTGCAGTTCTCAGCACCAGCTTTACATTCTGCTCAAAGCGGCTCTGAATATCTGAAGCATTACTATAAAGCGGCAGTGAGTGAAGCTCATAGCTGTTCATCATGCCGTTCATCATAT
>JAZOCU010000080.1:0-6807 GCA_045596625.1 Oscillospiraceae bacterium
GATACGATTCTTTCGGTTCTGAAAGAAAGCTATAACGGTATATACCGGGTATCTCTGGACACTGACAGAGGAAGACGAATCCTGATGCCGGCATACCTGAAGTACAACGAAACTGAGGAGCACTTCTCCAAGCTGTTTGCTAAATATGTATCTGAAGCTGTGCAGGCGGATTACAATCGTGCACTGCTTACATTCCGCAATTATGATGCCTTAAAGCAGCAGTTGGCAGAGGGTAAAACGCCAAGAATCACATACAAAAAAATCAATGGCGAAACGGTGACTCTAAGTGTTTACAGCCTTGACAGCTCGAAGGAATCTGTATCGGAAACGCTCTGGATTTTTGCAAAAAAGTAAAAAATACTTGACAAAGGCAGATCATTGTGATATAATGCTATTGTATGAATATTCGGCAAAACCGTTGAAAAACGGCGACGCAAAGCAAAGAGGCTAAGGTTTTATACTATGCCAGTCCAGCTGCAATGATACGAGGTCTTTGTTCAGACTCTGTGTTATTGCAGCTTTTGTTTTTCATTCCCTCCAAACCAAAGTAATGATTTGAAAGGAACCTTTTCAGGATGAATATCAACGAAAACTCAAGTAATCTTATTGAGGCCATCAAGCTTGGCCTGCAAAACGATGAATTCAAAATGTATCTGCAATTCATTGTTGATAACAAAACGAAAAACATTGTTTCCGCTGAAGCACTCTCACGCTGGGAAAGTGCTGACGGTGTTGTGATTTTCCCCGGTAAATATATCGGCATCATGGAAGAAACCGGCATGATCACCACGCTCGACTACATGATGTTTGAAAAAGTATGCAAGAAGCTCAGCGAATGGGCAGACACAGAACTCAAAGACATTACCATTTCCTGCAATTTCACAAGAATTACAATTTCCGAAGCAGATTTTGCAGATAAAATCAGGGGAATTTTCTCTCGCTATCCGATTGATTGCAGCAAGATCATTATGGAGATCACCGAGGATTCTATAGAGAGAAATTTCGAAACCGCAAAAAACAATCTTTTAGCGGTAAAGGCACTTGGTTTTATCGTCGCTCTCGATGATATCGGCAGCGGTTATACTTCACTGCGTAATCTTTGCGATTATCCCATCGACCTTGTTAAGCTTGACCGTGCTATGCTCCTGCTTACCGATACCGAACGAGGCAGAAAGCTGTTCCACGGCATCATTTCTCTGGTGCATTCACTGGATTTGAAGCTTGTTTGCGAAGGTGTTGAAACCGAGCCGCAAAACGCACTCGTCGGCGAAAGCGACTGTGATTTTATTCAGGGCTGGTACTATTCAACCGCACTTTCCGAAGAAAAAGCGGAGTCGTTTGTAAAAGAATACAGAAATAAGTTCTGATTTGACCCAAAAGCCAGCGGGAGAGGATTCTATGAAAACGATATTTTCCAAAGATTTATACCGATATTACGGCGACGAGGGTGAATCGCTTGCAAAAAGGATCATTCGTCCGCCGGAACTACGTTATATTGCCCTGTTCAGAAAGGCTAATATGTGCAGATTTCGCCCGCTGAAGCTTTACTATACGGTAAAGCTTAAATATTTGTCGTATAAAACTCTTATTCAGATCCCGGCACGTACTGAAATAGGCGAAGGTTTTTATATTGGTCACAGCGGCAGAGTGATCATCAATCCCGATGCAAAACTCGGCAAAAATATGAATGTAAGCACCGGTGTGGTTATCGGCAGCGAAAATCGCGGCAAACGAAAAGGGGCACCTACCTTTGACGGCAAGTGCTGGATAGGAGCAAATGCGGTAATCGTGGGAAATATACATATTGGCGAAGATGTGCTGATCGCTCCGCTGTCTTATGTGAATTTCGATGTCCCGCCGCACAGTGTTGTGATCGGCAATCCCGCAAAAATCATCAGTAAAGAAAACGCAACGGAAGAGTATATCTGCAACATCGTATAAACAGCATACAGGGGGCAGCGAAATGAGCGAAAAAGATAACAGAGTCAAATACAACTTGCTGTCCGGGCTTGTCTATCAGATCATTCTGATCGTCATAAGCTTTCTGCTTCCACGACTGTATCTCGAGAATTTCGGTTCGGAGGTCAATGGCGTTCTGTCTACCATCAAGCAGATCTTCGTCTATATGGGGCTTTTGGAAGCGGGAATCGGTCTTGCCGCAACGCAGGCACTGTATAAGCCTGTAGCCGAAAAAAACCACGGTAAAACCAGTGCCATTCTTTCCGCTGCCAACAATTTTTATATAAAGACCGGCATCATCTATGCCTCCATCGTGCTGATGCTTGCTGTAGTATATGCTTTCTTTATTCCAACAAGTATTCCTTCCGGTGAACTGTTTGTCATCATTCTTCTTACTGCACTTCCTGCACTGTTCAGTTATTTTATTCAAGCGAAGTACAGAATCCTGCTTGAAGTGGACGGCAGAAAATATATCATCACCAATTCAGAAACGGTTCTGCAGCTCTTATCCAACATCGGCAAGATTCTTGTTCTGCTTCTGACCGACAGCCTTGTTCTGATTCAGCTTGTATATTGTATTCTCGCTCTCATGCAGCTTGGCTATATCTATGTCCATGCAAAGCGCAGATACACATGGTTAAGCCTTCGCACCGCACCTGACTACGCATCCATCTCCCAAAGGAAGTCCGTCCTGGTTCATCAACTGTCAGGGATGATATTCAATAACACGGATGTGTTGCTTCTCTCATTTTTGTGTGACTTCAAGGTGGTCAGCGTATATACCATTTATAATATCTTTTTCTCGCAGGTGCAGACGTTTATCACAAGCATCCTGTCCGGCTTCAGCTTTGCGCTTGGGCAGATGTTTCATACAAACCGTGAAAAATTCATGAAGGTCTATCATGTATACGAAACATTCTATATAATGGCAGCCTTCATCATTTATACACTTATGGCAGTGTTCCTTCTGCCTCTTATTCAGATCTACACCCAAGGCATCAACGATGCAAACTACACCAATGCCAATCTTGTGCTGTTGTTTGTCGTCATGAATCTCCTTGCAAATGGCAAGCTTCCTTCTAACCATGTCCTCGAATATTCCGGAAAATTCGAAGAGACACGTTCACACGCTATTATCGAAATGATCATCAATCTTGTCGTTTCCATAGCGGCAATCCTTGTGTGGGGTATTTGCGGTGCGATTCTCGGCACGATCGTCGCACTTTTATACCGAGGGACGATGATGATCTATTATTCCAATAAAAAAGTGCTTGAACGCGGAATTTTCAAAACCTATAAACTGTGGCTCATCAACGGAGCGGTATTTGCGGTTATCATGATAATCTTCTTCGTTGACAGCTTCAGTGGACTTTCCTTTGTTTCTCTTGTCATTCAGGGAATCATTCATGCTTTGTGGATCGTTTCGCTTTATGTCGCTGCAAACTTTGTATTCTGCCGTGAAGCATTTAAAAATCTACGTGAACTCAGGAGGGCAGATCAATGAGCATTCCCAAAGTGATACATTACTGCTGGTTCGGAAACGGAAAAATGCCGTCAATCGCCAAAAAATGTATAAAGAGCTGGAAGAAAATCTGTCCGGACTATGAGATAATCTGTTGGAACGAAGAGAATTTCGACCTTACGCAAAATCGATATATGCGTGAAGCATATGAAGCGGGTAAATGGGCATTTGTCAGCGATTTTGCACGACTGAAAATTCTATACGATCACGGCGGGGTCTATCTTGACACCGATGTGGAGCTGATAAAGCCGCTTGATCCGCTTCTTGAAAGCGGTGGGTTCATGGGATTTGACGAGAAAGGTATTGTTGCCACGGGACTTGGTTTTGGTGCTGAACCCGGGAATGAAATCGTCGGTGCGTTTCTTGCGGATTATGAGGATATTCCGTTTATTCTGCCTGACGGGAGCTTCGATCTCACACCCTGTCCCGACAGAAATACAAGTACACTGAAGCGTCTTGGAATGGATCCGAACAATACGAATCAGACATTTATGGGAATGAAATTTCTCCCACGTGAATATCTGTGTCCCATGGACTACTACACCGGCAAAAAGACAATTACGAAAAATACATATTCCATTCACCATTACTGCGCTTCGTGGACTTCTGATGTAACCAAAAGAACGACTCTTATCAAGCGCATCATTGGTGTGAAGTTGTACAATAAGCTTTACGGTAAGTTCCTGCACAAATGCAAAGGGTTGGAGTGGTAATTATGCCAGAAGAGTTATTTGAAAAAATCAAAAAGAGCATAATGCCTTCTTGGACAGTCTGTTTTGTTTCTGCAATGCTTATGGGTTTTATCGCCCATATCTATAAGCTTACAAACTGGCTTCCAAACTGGGACTCCTTTGTATTCCGGTATGATCCGCAGAACATGATAGCAATGGGAAGATGGTTTCTGCCCATTGTGTGTGCACCGAGTTCTTTTTATGATCTGCCGTGGCTTGCCGGATTACTTGCGCTGCTATTTCATGCGCTCGGTGCAGTATGCATCTGCAAAATGTTCCGCATACATAAAAATACAACGGCTGCGCTGATTGGTGCTGTAGTTATCACCTTTCCCACCGTAACATCGGTACTGATGTACAACTATGTCGCCGACGGATATGCATTTGCATTTCTGCTTTCATGTATGGCAGCTATGTTTCTTTCAGACGAAAAGCCGAACTATATCGGTTCTGTCATCTGCATCGCGTTGTCTGTCGGAATTTATCAGGCATATATCACCGTCACGGTTATGCTGCTGCTCTGCTATTTGATACTCGAATCCCTTCGTGAAGATTCAACTGCCGTACCGCTGATAATAAAGAGCCTGAAGATTCTTGGGGCAGGCGTTCTCGGAATGGTGCTGTATTATCTTGTCATGACGGTAATTCTGAAAGTTACCGGAACCGAACTTTTGGAATACCAGGGAATAAACAGTGCACTGTCACTTTCAGGCACGAACATTCTCGGAGTTTTCTATACAATCAAGAATTCCTTCACAGATTACTTCTTTGATTTCTCAAACGGTATTTCTGCATTCACTGCTTTGAACTGCATCATATTTTCCGCCGCCGTAATGATCTATCTTGAAGATATCATACGACATCGGACAAGTCCGCTAAAGATTTTATTGATTGTTGTATATGTAATCTTTCTTCCGATAGGCGCAAGCGTTCTTGCCTTTATCAACAGCGATGTGGATTATCATAATCTGATGAAAATGGGTTTTTGCGTATTCTACCTGTTTTTCATCCTGCAGTATGAAAAGACGGACTTCAAGTATCCAAAGCTCTATGCAGCAAAGTCGTGGGCAATTCTCGGTGTCTCCCTCGCCCTTGTGTTCAGTAATACTGTTATCGCCAATGTCAGTTATCACAAGCTCGGTATGGCATACGAAAAGTCCTACGGTACACTGATTCGCATCGCTGACCGCATTGAGCAAACTGAAGGTGCAGCAGACTGTGATCGCATTCTCGTACTCGGTGCTCTTGAGAACAGTGAAGCATACAGTGTGAATCTTCCCCCCGATATGACGGGAACGACGGACGGATATATTTTAAGAGCGGACGACGAAGTCGTGGGACAGAGTGTACTTTGCAGTGCTCTGAACGACTATTGCGGCAAGAACTATTCATTTTTAGCCGGTTCAGAGAAATCGATGCTGCTTGAAGAGATTGATATCGAAAAAATCGGGGTTTGGCCTGCATCCGACTCAATTTTTGTTGTTGACAAAGTGATTGTTATCCGACTTGGAAAAGAGGTGCAATAGCGTGATATATTTTTGTGCCGACGATTACGGAATCTCTAAAGAATACAACAGATGTATTGAAGAGTGTGTCGAAAAAAGGATATTAAATAAGGTCAGCATTCTGCCAAACGGGGAAATAGACGATTTTGTTGAGAAATTTTCGACAAAAGACGTGCTGTTGACTCTGCATCTCAATGTTGTGGAAGGCCGCCCGTTATCACCTCTGGAGGACATTCGATTGCTCTGTGATGAACAAGGGAACTTCAAGCATTCGTTTATTGGATTATTCCTGATGACATTTTCGCCCAGACGAAAAGTGCTTGAGCGGCAAATGTATACGGAGATCAAAAATCAGCTGCATTTTTGGATGGAGAAAACCGGTCAGAAAAAAGTTTCCGTGGATTGCCATCAGCATGTATACGAGATTCCGTGGATTTTCAAGACGTTGGTTAAAGTATTTCACGATGAAAAGATAGAAATCAACTACCTGCGGATTCCTGCTGAGCCTCTTCGCTCCTATCTGTATACTCCGTCGCTCTACCATTCGTACAGCGTGACGGGCTTTGTGAAGCAGTGGCTCTTAAAGGTGCTTGCTTTTATCAACCGCAGATCACTGAAAGGATTATCCTTCCGCTCTGCCTATTTTATGGGAGTGATGCTGTCTGGAAAACTGACGAAAGAGCGTGTACAAAAACTCTTGAAGCATTATTTGTATTTTTCAGAAAAGAAAAAGCGAGATATTGAAGTGGCGTTTCATCCGGGATATGTCGGAAAAGATCTTGAGCTGATTGACGGAAGCCGAAAAGACTTCAAAAAATTTTACTGTTCGCCTTGGCGTATGATGGAATATGAAACATTAATGAATGACGAATTACTCAAAATGAAGAAGGAAGGATCGAATCATGCCATTTCTTGAAACCGAAAAAGTCGATGAAAAAACACGAATAAAACTGGAAGCCCTGATTGAAAAATCGTATTCCGGATACTGGAAAAAGAAGCGGCTTTTTGACATCTTTTTTGCAACGATCATTTTGCTCGGATTTCTTCCTCTGATGATTATTATTGCACTCGTTATCGTTATCGATGATCC
>JAZOCU010000081.1:0-11331 GCA_045596625.1 Oscillospiraceae bacterium
ATGCGTGCGAAAGAGAAACGGGAAGCCAAAGCAAAGATCGCAAGCGGTGAAGCAATGGTTGCGGTCGGAACGCACGCTGTGATCCAGAAGGATACGCAATTTCAGAATCTCGGACTGGTCATTACCGATGAACAGCATCGCTTTGGTGTTGCACAGAGAGCTGCTCTTGCTGAAAAGGGCGGTGTGCCTCATAAGCTTGTCATGTCTGCAACACCCATTCCCCGAACACTTGCTCTGATCATCTACGGTGATCTGGATGTTACTGTGCTCGATGAAATGCCAAAGGGACGGTTGTCCATTGAAACCTTTGCAGTCACCGGCGGCTATCGGGAACGCGCCTATGGATTTATCCGACAGCATCTGGATGCCGGAGAACAAGCGTATCTTGTGTGCGCTATGATCGAAGAATCTGAGCAGATGGAGAATATACAGGCAGCCGAAAGCTATGCAGAAACACTTCGCAAGGGTGCTTTTGCTGCGTATCGGATCGGTCTGCTCCACGGCAAAATGAAATCTGCTGAAAAAGAACAGGTTATGGCGGATATGAAAGCCCATAAGCTGGATGTACTGGTCTGCACCACCGTTGTCGAGGTCGGTGTGGATGTACCGAACGCAACGGTGATTTTGATTGAAAATGCGGATCGGTTCGGCTTGGCGCAGCTGCATCAGCTCAGAGGCCGTGTCGGACGAGGAACAAAGCAAAGCTATTGTATTCTGGTGACTGACAGCAAAAATGAAGAAAGCCGCGAGCGTCTGAAGATCATGAGCCGTACCACAAATGGCTTTACAATTGCGGAAGAGGATCTGAAGCTGCGGGGACCGGGCGATTTCTTCGGAAATGCCCAGCACGGTATTCCACCGATGATGCAGACTGCTTTGACCGGTGATATGCCTCTGGTAGCAGAAACACAGAACGCTGCAGCTCAGATTCTTGCAGCAGATCCTTTCTTGACAAAACCTGAACATAATAGCATGAAGCTTGCGGTCTATCGGTTATTTGCTAAGAATGGCGAAAACGGTTTGAATTAGCAGATATGCACAAATAATCGTCTGACATATGGATAACGACGGAAATTTCTTACAAACTACAAAAAAATATAAAAAAGCTATTGACTTTTCCACGAAATTGGTTTATAATAAATTTCGTTGCTTGAGGGAATTCTCGACGGCAACGAAAATGGTGCAAGGCCTGGTAGTTCAGTTGGTTAGAACGCCGCCCTGTCACGGCGGAGGTCGTGGGTTCGAGTCCCATCCAGGTCGCCAATTTCGCATTTTTTATTAGCGTTGCCTCTGTAGCTCAGTTGGTAGAGCAGGGGACTGAAAATCCCCGTGTCGTTGGTTCGATTCCGACCGGAGGCACCATTATGCGGATTTAGCTCATCTGGTAGAGCGCCACCTTGCCAAGGTGGAGGTAGCGAGTTCGAGCCTCGTAATCCGCTCCAGTATGCGGTGGGGAAATATCCTTGTCGTGAAAAAAAGTCCGGAATGTTAATTCCGGGCTTTTTTCTTTTTGTTCTTTGCGCTGTATGCCATATATGATAAACGACCTTGGAATCTGTGCTGACAGCGTGTTCCAAGGTCGTTTTTCTTATAAAACTGTATAAACTGCGGATTGCAGCATTTTTGTTTCTGTTATCTGCAAAGAGGGGAAAGCTTCTTTTAGCAGTGTATGGAATCGTGCAAGAACAGGCTGTTCCGTAAAGAAATGACCGCAGTCAAAAACGGTTATTCCACGATTTTGTGCCTCGCACCATTCACTATGCTTGACATCACCGGTAATCAAAGCATCGGCACCGCAGCTTTGTGCAGCACCAATCAGATCACCGCCGCTGCCGCCGCACCATGCGACTTTGCGAATGGGCTGTTCGTTGGAATAATAACGCAACCCCTTGCAGTTGAGTGTATTTTCAAGGGCTTTTGCAAGTGCTTCTGCTGTGGCTTCATTTTCAAGCTTACAGCAGCATCCAAGTGTTCTTCCGCCGGATAGTGAAAGCAATCCTTGCGCTTCGCCTTGCAGACCGATGCCGGTGCGCAGCTTGCTTTCCAGAACCGCATTGACACCCGCAGGCGCTATATCCATACAGGTATGCGAAGCAATGGCGGTGATATTATGCCGGATCAGATGCCAGACCGGATGCGTCGGATCAATTCGCTTCAAACCGCCCCAGATTACCGGATGATGCGAAAGGATCAGATCAGCACCAAGAGATGCAGCCTCTTCAATAACAGGAATCGTAATATCCAGAGTCAGCAGTACATGATGCACTGCAGCATCCATGGTGCCAACCAGCAATCCCGAATTATCATAAGACTCCTGTAATGCAAAGGGTGCGACATTATCAAGAACACGATATATATCCTGTACAGTCAGCTTCATGGTGATTCCTCCTTATTGCTTTATCCAGTGATTGATCCCATCGATCAGCGCACGGGTATCGGCAGCATCTTCGTTGGCACCCGCAGTCGTCAGACCCTCCAGACGCTTGCCGAGCCGTTCCAGAATAATGGAAATATAGACTCTCGTCAGTGGTTCTGCAATATTCAGTTTACCGACATAAGCCTCTACATCAGTGAGCGTTCGGTGTTCTCCGGTATAACAGGCCTGTATGACGGTGTAGAGATGGACATCACGAACAGCCGATTCCCGTGTGATTACAAAGCCATTTTCCGCAAGCCAGCGCCGCAGAAGCTCTGCCTTGGTCATAGGCTGCAATACCAGATTGGTGCCGCGCTGAATCCATTTTGCTTTGGGGGATGCAAGAATATCCCGAATAGTCTCACCGCCCATACCGGCAATGACAAGATCGGTAATGCCTGCATTGGGTACCTTTGTAAGACCATCGGAAAGACAAAGCTGCACAGTGTCGAGCAGATCATAGCGTTTGAGCGTCTGTGCAGCAGCCTGCAAGGGACCTTGCTTGACATCGGTTGCCAATACACGATTGCATCGTCCGCTTCGGATCAGATAGACCGGAAGCAAAGCATGATCTGTACCGATGTCACAGACATAATCGCCCTTTACCATGGATGCACAGCATAACAGCCGTGCTGATAATGGAATCATGATATGACCTCCTTACAGGATAAATTCTGAATACTTTGTAAATTATAACATATCCGTTTGCATTTTGCAAGAACTTCTGCTATAATGAATTTACTTGCTGATGCATGGTCTCATCGGATCACAATCGGATCATGAGGTAGAAATCTATGAAAAGAAAAGGCTGGATTATCATCGGTATCATTGCAGCGATTGCAGCCGGCACAGTCATTCCCATTGCCGTCGCAACCAATGCGCAGGTACGAAAGCTTCAGGCATATCTTAAAGGGGAAACCACATTGACAAAGAAAGAATTTGAAGTTCTGGATCTGGATCATAACGGAACGCTGAATGCAGTGGATCTGCTGCTTGCCAAGAAAGATGCACTGTTGCATAAAAACGATCCAATGACTGAGGTTTATGCACCTGCTGTTGCTAATGTGAAACAAATCGGTCGCACCTATTACCACGAGGAAACCAAAACGCTTTGGTGTTCCCATTCGGGCAGCGGGATCGCATTTACCTTTGAAGGCACTGATTGTATCTTGACGCTTGTGGGCGATTCACAGTATGCTTCGGGTGCTGCCGCTGCACGCTATGCTGTTTATCTGAACGATCAAATGGTGATGGATGCACAGGTTACAGAGGCAGAAACGGAAATCACCATACTGCATTCCGAGACCATACAATATGCAGAGGTACGTGTGATCAAGCTCTCAGAGGCCGCACAGTCCTCCTTTGGCATCAAAGACATTACCGTTACCGCAAAGGAAGGCATTATGCCTGCTGCTGCGAAAGCCCATACCATTGAGTTTATCGGGGATTCCATCACCTGTGGCTATGGTGTCGATGACGAGAATCCCGCCGGCGGTTTCAAAACACTGACTGAAAATGTGACCCGTACCTATGCCTATCTGACTGCCGATACACTTCAAGCAGATTACAGCATGGTATCCTTCAGCGGTTATGGTATCGTTTCGGGATATACCAATAATAATGAACGCAACAAAACAGCGCTTGTGCCGCGATATTATGATAAACTGGGCTTCAGCTTCGGTGTCTTGGAACAAAAAAAGAAACCGCAGGATATTCCATGGGATTTTTCGGATACTCCGGAACTTATCGTCGTGAATCTCGGCACCAATGATGCTTCCTATACCGGTACCGATCCTGTTCGGCAGCAGGAATATATTGATGGCTATGTAGCATTTCTGAAAACTATCCGTCAGAAGAATCCTGATGTGCCGATTCTCTGTACATTGGGCATTATGGGCGATACGCTCTGTGCTTCTATGGAAGCTGCCGTTGCACAATATTGTACGGAAACAGGGGACAGCAAGATCAACAGCATGCGCTTTGCGATGCAGTCAGCTGAGGATGGATATGCCGTAGATTGGCATCCTACCGCTGCAACCCATGCCAAAGCAGCCGACACGCTTACAGATTTCATCCGTATATGGCTTGGCTGGGAATGATACAAAAAACGTGTGTATTTCTTTGGATACACACGTTTTTTTGATTTGTCGCCAAAACAATCATGGTTTCCACATCGGATTTGTGAAAATAGCCTAAATGCATTGTAGCTGCTTGCTATTTTTGCTGTCTTGCGATATAATGTATCATGGTAAAGAAGATGGTCAGAAGGAGGGCTTTCCCAATGCTGTCAACAATACATCCCATTTATAAGATTCGTCAGCTGCTTGATACCGGTGCATTGGATAAAACACTGTCCCAGTTTTATGGCTGTTTGGGCGATGCACTGCTTCCCTATCGTATAAGAATTCATAAAACATTGGATGATTTTATCCGACTGTATAAACTGCGGTATCCCGATTGTGAGGACTGTGAAGCAATCGGCGTTCAAGTGTTTTCTGTTTCCGGCAGAACTGAGCTTGGCGGTAATCACACCGACCACCAGCACGGCAGCGTGCTTGCAGCAGGGGTCAGTATGGATATTCTGGCTGTTGCTGCGCCGATCGGGACCCCTGAGATCGTTCTTCAATCCGAAGGCTATGCCCCGGAACAGATCGCACTGTCGGATCTTATATGCCGCAAGGAAGAGCAGGGAACATCTGCTGCATTGATCCGTGGTACTGCAGCTCGCTTTGCTGCACTCGGATATCCTGTCGGAGGCTTTATTGCAACGATGACATCGGCTGTGCTTAAGGGCAGCGGATTGTCCTCGTCGGCAGCATTTGAAGTGATGATCGGCACCATCTGTAATCATTTTTATGCGAACAACAGGTTTTCAGCCGTTACGCTTGCCATGATCGCACAATATGCAGAAAATGAATATTTCGGAAAGCCCTGCGGCTTGATGGATCAGATGGCCTGTGCTCTGGGCGGCGTTGTGGCCATTGATTTTGCCGATCCGCAGCAGCCGCAGTTTGAACAAGTCACACTGGATCTGAACAAGGAAGGCTATGCGCTCTGTATCATCGATACCGGCGGAGATCATGCCGATCTGACAGAGGAATATGCAGCGATCCCCGCTGAAATGAAGCTGATTGCCAAGGAATTGGGCGCAGATGTGCTTCGAGATACCGATCCTGCCGTGTTCTGGTCGCAGCTGCCGAAGCTTCGCGCCCGATGCGGAGATCGTGCCGTTATGCGTGCCATTCATTTTTACGCAGACAATGCACGTGTTTCGCAACAGATCAAAGCACTTTCCGAACAGCGCTTTGATGATTATCTTGCGTTGGTCACTGCTTCGGGACGTTCCTCTGTTGTTGCACTGCAAAATATATTTTCTTGTCATAAGCCTCAGCAGCAGGCTGTCAGTCTTACCCTTGCATTATGTGAACAGCTTCTTGCGGGGAAAGGTGCTTATCGGGTGCATGGCGGTGGTTTTGCCGGTACTGTACAGGCATATGTACCGCTTGCGGATTGTGAGCACTTTTGCAAAGAAATCGAAGCGGTTCTGGGAGAAGGTGCCTGTCATATTTTGGCAATCAGAGCCATTGGTGCCACAGCTTTATTGGATCCCACTGAATCAAAGGAGTGATCGGTTCCATGCTATTGCAGCAATTAACGAAATGCATTGCACAAAAACGTGTTCTATTACTCGGCTTTGGCAGAGAAGGGCGTGCACTGTATCGGCGCATCATACAAGCTGGCGGTTATGCAGCGCTTGGCATTGCCGATCTGAATCCGATTGCCGATCCGCCGATGCATACGGCATTGCATATTGGCAGTGATTATCAGAATGCTATGGCGCAATATGATCTGGTGTTCAAAAGCCCGGGCATCGTTTTGCAGCAAAACCCTGATACGCTGCCTTGTCAGCTGACCTCGCTGACGGAACTGTTTTTATCTGCTTATCGAGACCAATGCATCGGTATTACCGGTACCAAAGGAAAATCCACCACCTCATCGCTGTTGTATCATACCTTGCAGACAGCCGGTATTCCATCGGTGCTTGGCGGCAATATCGGAATTCCCATGGCAGATCTTTATGAACAGATCACACCCGAAACTGTGATCGTTCTTGAGATCGGTGTGCACCAGTTGGAATACATTCATGTATCTCCGAAAATTGCTGTATTTCTCAATCTGTTTGAGGAGCATCTCGATCATTACGGCACCTTTGACTATTATGCATATGTCAAAGAGAATATCTATCGCTATCAACAGGCGGGCGATATTGTGATCTGCGGACAGCAGGGTCTGCCGGCGGCAGGGGATACACCTGCCAAATTATATCGCCTTGCAATGGAAAGCAACGAGGCGGAAATATCACTGCATGATGATAATACAGTACGGTTTGGCAATGAACGTATGCTTTTGCCGGAAACCATGGCGCTGACCGGCAAGCATAATCGACTCAATTGTGCGGTGGTATATGCACTTGCACGGATGCAGCAGGCTTCTCGGGAAGCCATCCATCAAGCGATCGCCACCTTTGCGCCTTTGCCCCATCGATTAACACCTATTGGCAGTTATCATGGGATCCGGTGGGTGGATGATTCCATTTCCACTGCCTGCGAAACCTGTATACAGGCACTCAACAGTCTGCCCGATACGGATACCGTTCTTATCGGCGGCATGGATCGCGGCATTTCTTATGGAGCGCTCCTTGACTATCTTGCAAAGGCATCGGTTCCTCATATCATCCTTATGTCCGATTCGGGCAAACGGATCGCTGAGGAAGCAAAGGCATATGGAGTCACATTGACCGATCGGATCCGATATGCAGAAGATTTGCCTGATGCCGTCGCACTGGCGAAGCAGATCACAGTGCCCGGACAGATCGCTCTGCTTTCTCCTGCAGCTGCAAGCTATAACCGATACCGTAACTTTGAAGAACGCGGCGAGCATTTCAGAACGCTCGTGATGCAACCCGAATGATTGGATAGAAAGAACGATATCATGAAAACTGTTTATCTTGTAATTCCCTGTTATAACGAAGAAGCCGTTTTGCCTGAAACAACCAAACGACTGGAAGAAAAGCTTTCTGCTTTGATGGAAAAGGGGCGGATCTCAAAGCAAAGCCGTGCGGTATTTGTCGATGATGGTTCCAAAGACCGTACATGGGAAATGATCGAATATTATCACAATACCCAGCCCGATTTTTTTGAGGGGATTAAGCTTTCACGCAATGAAGGTCATCAGAATGCTTTGCTTGCCGGTCTGATGACAGTCAGAAGCGAATGTGATGCTGCTATTTCTCTGGATGCGGATCTGCAGGATGATATCAATGCCATTGATGCGATGATCGCGCAATTCGATGAGGGCTATGATGTGGTATACGGTGTGCGCAGCGCACGCAAGACCGATTCCTTTTTCAAACGTACTACCGCACAGGGTTTCTATAAAATGATGTCCTTGATGGGCGTTGATGTCGTCTATAATCATGCCGATTACCGTCTGATGAGTAAGCGTGCGCTGGATGGCCTGGCACAGTATAAAGAGGTCAATCTCTTTTTGCGAGGCATCGTCCCCATGATCGGTTACCGTTCCACATCGGTATATTACGAAAGAGCTAAGCGTTTTGCGGGAGAATCCAAATATCCGTTGAAAAAAATGCTTGCCTTTGCCATGCAGGGGATCACATCCTTATCCATCAAGCCGATCCGGTTAATCACCTCATTGGGCTTTCTGATCTTTATGGTCAGTCTGTTGATGCTCGGGTATTTTCTGATCCGTCATTTCACAGGACATACGGTTACCGGCTGGACCTCCATTGTTGCTTCTGTCTGGATGATCGGTGGTCTGCAATTGCTTGCCATCGGTATTATCGGTGAGTATATCGGCAAAATCTATCTCGAATCCAAAGCAAGGCCAAAATATTTTGTTGAGCAATGGCTTCACAGCGGTCCTTCGGATGCCGATATTGACATGAAGTAATAATGATTGCAGTTTTCCGGAGCAGCTGTTTTTCGTTTTCTGCAATCTTGTTTTTTCAACAGCTTTCTGTAAAATTTCAGCAAAGCTATTGACAAATTCTCTGATATAATGTAAACTGAAAGGGTATGAAAATTTTGGTTTGCAGGTGATCCTGCTTATGACCTTTTCGTAAATACTGATTCAAAAAGGCGGTTTTTCCATGAGTTTATTTGATAGAATCTTTGGCTCTTACAGTGAAAAGGAGCTTGCAAGAATCGAACCCATTAAGCAGAAGATCCTTGCACTGGATGACGAATATAAGGGTTTATCCGACACTATGCTAAAGGCAAAAACATTGGAATTCAGACAGCGTCTTGCCAACGGTGAAACCTTGGATGATATCCTGCCGGAAGCACTTGCTACTGTTCGTGAGGCAGCAGATCGTATTCTGGGCAAAAAACCGTTTCCCGTACAGCTTGTCGGAGCCATCGTGCTTCATCAGGGGCGTATTGCGGAAATGCGTACCGGTGAAGGTAAAACGCTGGTTGCTTGTGTGGCATCCTATTTGAACGGTTTGTCCGGTGAGGGTGTCCATGTTGTTACCGTAAACGATTATCTAGCCAAAACACAGTCCGATGAAATGGGAAAAGTACTGCGTTTTCTGGGCTTGACTGTAGGCTGTATCCTCCATGGACTGAATAACGATGAGCGTCGAGCAGCCTATAACTGCGATGTTACTTATGCTACCAACAATGAGATCGGCTTTGACTATCTGCGTGATAACATGGTCATTTATAAGAAAGACCGTGTACAGCGTGCACCGAACTTTGCGATCGTCGATGAGGTGGACTCCATTCTGATCGATGAAGCAAGAACACCGCTGATCATTTCCGGTCAGGGCGATAAGTCAACGGATCTTTATGAGCGTGCCGATAAATTCGCCCGCACTCTTACTCCCATTACCATTGTTGAGATGGATGAGAAGCAGGATCAGGACGAAAGCTTCGAGGATTACGACTATATCATTGATGAAAAGGCAAAGTCTGCAACCATTACCCGCCGCGGTGTGCAGAAGGCCGAGCGCTATTTTGCTGTTGAGAATCTGATGGATGCCGATAATATGACATTGCTGCATCATATCAATCAGGCGATCAATGCACATGGTGTAATGCACAATGAGATCGACTATGTTGTCAAGGATGATGAAATCATCATTGTTGATGAGAATACCGGTCGTTTGATGCTGGGCAGACGCTATAACAACGGTCTGCATCAGGCAATCGAGGCAAAGGAAGGCGTAAAGGTCAAGAACGAATCCAAAACGCTTGCTACCATTACCTTCCAGAATTATTTCCGTCTTTACAAAAAGCTTTCCGGTATGACAGGTACCGCTATGACTGAAGAGGACGAGTTCAAGGAGATCTATAAGCTGGATGTCATTGCTGTTCCTACGAACCGTCCTGTCATCCGTAAGGATCAGACTGATGTCATTTATCGTACAGAGAGCGCAAAATATGCTGCGATCATTGATCAGATCCTCGCTTGTCATGAGAAACAACAGCCTGTTCTGGTGGGTACCATTTCCATCGAAAAGTCAGAGCTGCTCTCTAAAATGCTCCATCGCCGCGGCATCAAACATGAGGTGCTGAATGCGAAATATCACGCCAAGGAAGCCGAAATCGTAGCACAGGCAGGTAAGCTGGGGGCTGTTACCATTGCAACCAACATGGCAGGTCGTGGTACGGATATCATGCTGGGCGGTAATGCGGAATTCCTCGCAAAGGCTGAAATGCGCAAACGTGAAATCCCCGAGGATATCATCACCGAAGCGGTAGGCTTTGCGGATACCAATGATGCGGAAATCCTTGCTGCTCGTGAGGTATATCGTTCCTTGTACAGCAAATTCGATGCCGAGGTCAAGGAGCGTGCCGTCGCTGTCAAGGAAGCAGGCGGTCTGTACATTCTGGGTACTGAGCGACATGAATCCCGTCGTATCGATAATCAGCTGCGTGGCCGTGCAGGTCGTCAGGGTGATCCCGGTGAAAGCCGTTTCTTCCTTTCTGTTGAAGATGATCTGATGCGTGTGTTTGCAGGTGAACGTCTTGAGAATATGATGGCACGTCTGAATGTGGAAGAGAATATCCCGATCGAAAGCAAGATGCTCACCAAGATCATTGAATCTTCTCAGAAGAAGGTAGAAGCAAGACATTTTGCAACTCGTAAAAACGTGCTCAATTATGATGATGTTATGAGTAAGCAGCGTGAGATCATTTACGGTCAGCGCAGTAAGGTGTTGGATGGTGAGGATCTCCATGCTTATATCATCAACATGATCAAAGAACTGATGCATGATACCGTGTATCAGTATCTTGCCGATGATGTGGATAAGGATAACTGGAATCTGATCGGTCTGCGTGAATATTTCATGGATTGGGTCACTGTCCCTGAGGATTTTGAATGGGATGATGCAAAGATCCAGAGTACCAGCCGTGATGATATTGTTAAAATGCTGACAGAGCGTACTCTTGCTGTTTACAATATGCGTGAAAACACCATCGGACGGGAAGAGCTTCGTGAGCTGGAACGTGTGGTATTGCTGAAAATCGTAGATACCAAGTGGATGAGTCATATTGATGATATGGATGAACTGCGCCGTGGTATTGGTCTGCGCAGTATGGCACAGCATAATCCCGTGATTGAATATCGCTATGAAGGCTTTGCGATGTTCGATGCGATGATTGAGACAATCCGTGAGGAGACTGTCCGTCTGCTGCTGACCATCCGTTTGCCCGATAACCGCGCACCTGAGCGTGAGCAGGTCGCAAAACCTGATGCGCCCAATGCAGGTGCAGGCGATGGCAGCTTTACTGCTCGTGCTACTGCCAAAAAGAAAATAGGACCCAATGAGCCTTGTCCTTGTGGCAGTGGTAAGAAATACAAGATCTGCTGCGGAATGAAGCAATAAT
>JAZOCU010000082.1:0-2650 GCA_045596625.1 Oscillospiraceae bacterium
TGCTGCTTCGAGGAACAGTTTTTCGACATCCTTTTGTTCTGGCATTTGTCCTGTGACTTCTACGGAAATTCCGAATGCGGTTGCAGTTTGAATAAGCGTCTGCAAGGTAAACTGTTCCGCATTTTCGACGATATTCTGCCGAAGAAGCGCAATACTGTGTTTCCATGCTTCGACGAGAATTGTTTTGTTTTCGCTGCTGTCCAGCAGATAACTGCGGGTGGCAAGGAGCGTCTGCCCCAGTTCTCTGTGGATACCGATTTTTGTTTCCAGCCGTTCGTGAGTACGTGTCAGTTCTTCCACATCCGTTTCATATTCCTTGAGCCGCTGATGCAGCTGTTCAAGGGCAAAGTTTTTCTGCTTCAATTCATCTGCAAGATTGTGAAGCTGTGTAATTTCAACGGCTGTAATTTGAAACATATCCGAAAGCTGTGTCCGTGAGAAGCTCCAGATTGTGCCATCAGGCAGACGGAAACTTGGCTGACCTCCCATTGACAGCGGTACAATATCTGGCTGAATATTTTCTCTGAAGAGGTCGTCCCACACAAGAGCAGCATTTTGAAGATCGCGTCCCAATATGGCATGACAAAGCTGATTCATACGATGATTGACCAATAGGATTCTGCCGTTTTCGGCATAGAAGCAAAGTCCGGTCGGGAGATGGTCAATGCTCTCCTTGACGGCAGAACGGGAAAGCGTAGTCTTGCTGAGCTGTATTTCATGCAGAACCAGGAAAATCAGAAAAACAGCCATCACAGCCATAAGGATGATGATATAGACAACGGGCAGTTCACAAAACCAACGGCTGACAGCCGCAGGAGCCAGTTCCTTTTTCTCGCTGCGGACGTCAGCAGTATACAGGAGCATCATACCCGCACTGAGTACAACCGTACAGAGGGTTGGAAGAATAAGAGGAATGGATTTTCTGCGAAAGACAGGATAGAGCATATGGATACTGCCGCACAGAATCAAAAACAAGCCGAGCATCAGCATGATGCGAAAGAGAACAGAAATGGTATCGTAATTCATCATTTATCCGCACCTCCTTCGGCTATTTCATAATCAATAACGATGTCTTCCTCCTGAACGGTATAAGCAAATTTGCCGCCGTGAACACAAATTGCATCCAGCACAGACGTTTCAATGCAATTTGTACATCCGATCTGAAGGTTCATTTTCAATGCTCCGTCTTTACAGGAAATGCGCACCATCATGGCTGTGATCTGATCAAACAGCATTTCCACCAGATCTTCATAAAAGTCGTAAGCGGCAAGGAGACAGGAAAGCGGTATATTGCCTTCGCACTTTGCGTTCAGCAACACGGAAACAGAGGCGAGCTGCAGATTGTCCAGCGATTCACGAATGCAGTATTCGATCTCACGAGCCTGAACAATCGGATTTTCCTCACCAAGCAGAAGAAGGTTACTGCGTCGCTTCACATAGGAACCGATCACGCACATCTTCACCAGTGCATTTTCGGCCAACTGCGAATTTTTGGTCTGTTCCAGCAAAGCTTCGATTTTCTCGATCTGCGGTGAGACTTCTTTTGTAATACGATTGTACAGATGGTTTTTCTCTTCGAGCTGTGCCTGCTGTTCTTTCAGTTTCAGCTCTGCCTGCAGGAGCGCATTTTTTCTGCCAAGCTGCTGCTGTGCATCCTGAAGCTGTTTCGTCAATTTATTGATTTCGGTGACATCATCCTGCCACACCACAAATCCCGCTTTGATCGGCTTGGCGTGCAGAATGGTATCGTCCCTATGGACAGGCTGTTCGCCGATTTGTCTGATCTCATCCTGTGTCAATGGGATAGCAGAGGACGAAGCAAAGCACGGCTGATAATCAAGATTGACGATTTGTGCCGCAACGGTGGATGTGTTGAATATCTTTTTGTAATTCGTATTTGATGCGATCAAACCACTCTGGATTGCACTTTCCAGAAGCAGTGAAAGAATCAGACAGTCAACGACAGTAAGATCACAATCCCGGAAAATTCCGCAGCAGTAAAGCGTCCAGAAAACCACCGCACCGCCCATAATCATGGCAGGCATTTTCTGTAACATTTTTCTGCCTGGAACACGGGATTTTTTCAGCAGCATAACGACCACGTAGATGCCGCCCAGCACAAACCATGCCATTCCGGCAAAATAAATCGGTCCGTATCCATATGTATAATCGAACTGATTGATACCGTCAGGGAAACTGAAGGTTAACTCATGTAAATCGTTTGTAAAGATACCGCCAAGAATTGCAAATGCGGGAATATAGAGGGCATTCATCCACCGAGGATTGCGATAGCCTTCCGGCTTACCCATATGGTCAATAATGAATACACCAAGCAGCGGAATCAAAATCATTGGGATATAATAGCTGTACCAGATATAACGTCCCAGCCAGAAGGTACGGTCAGCAATGAATTCGTACTTGATGACTTTTGCAGTCAGCCAGAAAATCATCAGAATGCTGACGGCAACAAGACTGCGGCGCACCTGCGCATTCATGATTCTTTGCTTCAAAGATACACACCAATTGATCAGCAGTGAGATATGGATTACTCCTCGAAGTCCGCGCATCAATGCCTGTATCGCGGGGGTTGCGGTTATGCCGTCAAGCTCGTCCAGTAAATAGGCAATGATAAGCAGTACGGCGATACCGA
>JAZOCU010000083.1:0-34305 GCA_045596625.1 Oscillospiraceae bacterium
ATTCCTCTCGTTCCGCCATAGCCGATTCCATCGATCGCCGTCAGCTGCACTGTGTCATCTGTTCCGCACCAGCCGTCATAGGTAATCTCGAAATCGTTCTCGATTACATCGGCGGAAACGACAGACTGCAAGGGCATTGCGACGAGCATCGACGCAGTACAGACAAATGCTGTCACTGCTGCTGAAAGTTTCTTTCGAAGCATTGTTATAACCCCCGGTTTATATATATTTTTTGCGATAGTCTGCGCTTCTTAATTTTTTGTCCGATTCGCCTACTATCACATAATAATCATAATCATTTTTGTTAGAATGTGCAATTGAAAATTTACAGATTTGGTGGACAGAACAAAGAAGATGGTTGCTTTTTGAAAAACTTGTGCCCTGTTCAGCGCTGAAAATCGAAGTTTTCCAATGAGAATTTCATCGTGACCATTTCTCTCAAGCAGTGTTTTATTTCCGATTTGACCTTATTCCGCTTTCATAGTGCTGAACCATTCCCCTTTTCGAAACTGTGTGGGTGTCATTCCTTCATATCTCCTGAACAGTTTACAAAAATAGCTTCCGGTACAAAAGCCAGTTTCCTCCGCAATCTTCTCAATGGTTGCAGTTGTATCGGTAAGCAGCTCTTTCGCAGCCTGAATACGACGTTTCGCGACATATGCCATCGGACGGGAGCCGAGTGCCGAGCGAAACAATCTGCACAAATGCTGCTTGGACACGCCGGATACTTCGCAAAGCTGCTCCATCGATATTTCTTTGGTATAGTTCATATTGATATAATCAATTGCCTTAATCACAGCCGAATTAGCAGTTACCGCAGTTTCAGCTTCTGTCACAAGACGGTGAAACTCGATGAGAAAATCGTACAAATATCCCGAAGCACGATAATTGCCGTAAATCCTGTCACCCATAAGAGCATCGTGCATTTTCCTGAAATGATGCTCCAACATTTTTACAGTGCCCAATTCAAAAAAGCAGAGGCTATTCAAACCAAAATGTGAAAACAGTTCATTGATTGCATACCCTGACGGCACCACCCAATGAATATCCCATACTTCTTCGTTGGGATAATACTCATGCGGACAGCCCGCAGGAATAAAAACCGCAGTATGTGGTGCAATGATATACTTTCTATTTTCATGCAGGAATGTCCCGCTTCCCTTGGTACAATAAAGGATCTGATGACAGCTGTAGCCTTCTTCTCTCACGATATGAGGCTGCACATCATGCAAGCCCATGTTCACAAGATAGATCGGCAGGCTGCTTTCGGTGCTTATAATGGGGAAATCATAGAATCGCATAATTTTCTCTCCAGGTTCATATTGTTACATTTTAATAATATCATTGATTGACTCATCTGTCAAATAAATTTATAATGTAGTGGAAAGGAGCGGTAATTATGACGCTTGATGAGAAACTGATCGGAATCACACCGCATAAACGACAGGTTGCGCATCAAAAGCTGGAGTTTTATGCATTTGTACATTTCACTGTCAACACGTTCACTAACAAAGAATGGGGTGACGGCACGGAAAGTCCATCCATATTCAATCCCACAAAGCTTGATGCCGAACAATGGGTCAAGGCGATCAAAAATGCCGGGATGAAGGGTTTGATTCTTACCTGCAAGCACCACGACGGATTTTGTTTATGGCCCAGCAAGCATACAAAGCACACCATTGAATATGCCCCATACAAAAACGGACGGGGGGATATTGTGAAAGAAGTTTCAGACGCCTGCCGTAAGCATGGGATAAAATTCGGAGTTTACCTCTCTCCCTGGGACAGAAACTGTCCGCTTTACGGCCAAGGTAAGGTGTATGATGATTTCTTCATCCACCAGCTGACCGAACTCCTCACAAATTATGGCGATGTATTTTCGGTATGGTTTGACGGTGCTTGCGGCGAGGGTTCCAACGGAAAGAAACAGTATTATGATTGGAACCGGTATTACGCAAAAATCCGTTCGCTTCAGCCTGAGGCGTGCATCAGCGTATGCGGTCCCGATGTGCGTTGGTGCGGCAATGAAGCGGGACATACAAGAAAGGCTGAATGGAGTGTTGTTCCAAAGCGTGCAAAGGACAGCGAGATCATTGCAGAAAAAAGTCAGCAGGTTGACGGAGAAGAATTTCGACAACGAACCGTTGACGCAAGAGATGCTGACCTTGGCAGCCGCGAAATGCTTATGGACGAGGAACAGCTTATCTGGTATCCTGCCGAAGTGAATACTTCAATCCGTCCGGGCTGGTTCTGGCACGATAGCGAAAATGACAAGGTGCGTCCTCTTGATGAGCTGATCCATATTTACAATAATTCCGTCGGCGGAAACGCAACTTTCCTGTTGAACATCCCACCGACAAATGAAGGTCTGCTTCACGAAAATGATGTGAAGCGTCTGGAGGAAATCGGTGCTTATCTGACCGCTGCTTTTGGCTGCAATCTGCTTGATACGGCTGAACTGCATGCAGAAAATGCCGGTATATCAGCGGTCAGAACTGACGGCTATGAAGAATATTATACAGCAGCAAAAGGTATGGCAACTGATGTAATAACAGCAAAATGGCATGAGCCGGTAAGCATCGGAAATCTTGTCTTAAAAGAAAATATTCTTTGTAGCCAGAGAGTGGAAAGCTTTGCTGTTGATGCGATGATCGACGGAGTATTCCAAGAGATTTACAGCGGCACGGTGATTGGCTATAAACGAATCGTTCCTCTGCGATCAGTCAAGACGGATTGTATCAGAATACGAATTACAGATTCTCGTACCGAGCCGACCATTGCATTTTTCGGCGTGTACAAGGCGATCGAATAAAGGAGGAATATTATGGATATATCATTGATTTCAAAAAGCGGCTCAGCTAAAAGCAAAATGATTTATCATGAAAATCCCGAACAGCTTCACATCGGAACACTTCCTCCCCACTGCTATTTTATTCCCTTCGACAAGAGTCAGAACCCATTTGATATCAGGGAAGCTTCTGCATGCTTTGAACTGCTTAACGGTGATTGGGATTTCAGATACTATGAAAGCATCATTGATATGGATGACGATTTCATTTCTGTGAAATCCGACAAGAAAATCCCCGTTCCATCCAACTGGCAGCTTCACGGCTATGACAAGCCGCAGTACACCAACGTATGTTATCCGATCACTTATGACCCACCATATGTGCCCGATGATATTCCTGTGGGTGTGTACAGCAGAAGCTACTACCATACACCGGATGGCAGACGGAAAATCCTCACATTTGAAGGCGTTGACAGCTGTCTCTATCTTTATATCAACAATGAATTCGCAGGCTATTCTCAGGTTTCTCATATGACCGCTGAATTTGATATTACAAATTTTCTGCACGAAGGTGAAAACAACATAACCGCTGCTGTGCTGAAATGGTGCGACGGAACATATCTGGAAGATCAGGACAAATTCAGGCTTTCGGGAATTTTTCGTGATGTATACGTTTTGTCGCGTCCCCAAAAGAGGCTGGAAAATTACCGTATCAAAACGATCCTCGGCGATCATAACTCCGCCGATTTGGAGCTTACGATATATGGCATTGATGCCGAAATCACACTGACAGACACTGACAATAACACAATTTTCAAAGGTACTGCCATTGACGGAGAATTGCTGACAATCCCTGTCGATGACGTCAAGCTGTGGTCGGCGGAAAAGCCTTATCTTTACAAGCTGACTTTGGTTACCGAAAACGAAATCGTCGGTGAAAAGATCGGTTTCAGAAACATCTGCATAGAAAACGGCGTTGTAAAGATCAACGGCAAGGCCGTTAAATTTCGCGGTGTGAACAGACATGACAGCTATCCCGATACGGGCTATTACGCTTCTGTTGAACAAATGCGCTCAGATCTTGTGCTTATGAAACAGCATAACATAAACGGCATCAGAACTTCACATTATCCCAACGCCCCTGTCTTTTATCAGCTTTGCGATGTGTATGGCTTTTATGTGATTGACGAAGCAGACCTTGAAATGCACGGCTGTGTCGAGGTTTACAACGATTTCAAGTGGAGCTGGGAAAACGGCTACAACGGCATTGCACTTCTTGCAAGCGACGAACGTTTCAGAAAAGCAATTCTTGACCGTTCCGAGCTTATGATCAAACGTGACGTGAACCGTCCCTGTATCATATTCTGGTCACTGGGCAACGAAAGCGGATTTGGAACAAATCTTCGTGCCGCCGCTGAATTGATCAAGGAATTTGATGACACACGTCTTGTTCACTATGAAAGCGTGCACAAGCTTGATGACACTTCCGATGCCATTCTGGACGTTGTATCAAGAATGTATCCGTCACCTGAGGATATGTTGAAATTTCTTGAAGATGAAACTGAAAAGCGTCCGTTCATTCTCTGTGAATACTGCCACGCTATGGGTAACGGTCCCGGCGATCTTGAGGATTACCACAACATTTTCTGCTCCAACGAAAGATTTTGCGGCGGATTTATATGGGAATGGTGCGACCACGGTTTCTCCCTCGGAAAATCCCCTGACGGAATGGAACAATTCGGCTACGGCGGTGACTTCAATGAGCGTCACCATGACGGAAACTTCTGTATGGATGGGCTTGTTTATCCGGACCGCCGTGTTCACACAGGTCTGCTTGAAGCAAAACAGGTATACCGTCCCGTTAGAATAGAAAAAGGCAACACCGCCGACAGCTTTGTGATCAAAAATCTGCTTTGCTTTGAAAATGCAGGTGATATTCTTGACGGCCGCTACGAGATAACCTATGACGGCGGTGTTTACGCAGCAGGCAGATTTGATTTCAGTGTTGCACCGATGGGAAAGACTGTGGTGACAATCCCCGAGGCTGCTGAACACCGTAACCAAACCGCTTATATCCGTTTTATATTCACTATGAAACAGGATACAAGTTGGTGCAGAAAGGGACATGAGGTTTGCTTTGACCAGCTTATGCTGAACGAGATTACTGCACATCGTGAAGATGCTCACTGCGGAAATGTTACGTATACAGAAGATCCTCTGTTCGTAAAAATCTTAGCAAACGAAACGGAGTATCTGTTCAACAGACGCACTGCAAGCTTTGACTCTATCAAGCATGGGAACACAGAAATTCTCGATAAGCCGATGCAGTTCAACTTCTTCCGCGCACCAACTGACAATGATGTAATGAAGTCTGACTGGTACAGAGCTCATCTGAATGATTATATTGTCAAGGTTTACAGCACAGAAGTTTGCAGCTGCGAAAACGGTATTGCAATCAAGGTAAAGCAGTCATTTGGCTGGAGCAGATATCAGCCGTTTGTTTACGCAGATGTGGTATACACGATTCGCTGCGGCAGCGGACTGCATATTAAGTGTGAGATTGAAACTACCAATAAAATCACGTTCCTGCCGCGCTTCGGATTAAGACTGTTCGTGCCAAAGCGCTTTGATATGATTGATTACTTTGGCTACGGTCCATACGAAAGCTATGTTGACAAACACCGCGCTTCGTACATCGGCAATTTCAACTCGCCAATCAGCGCAATGCACGAGGATTACATAAGACCGCAGGAAAACTCTTCGCACTGTGGCTGCACGCACATGACGATTACTGATGGAACTGTAAGAATGCGATTCGAGGCAGGCAGCGTGTTTTCTTTCAACGCTTCGGAATATACCCAAGAAGAGCTTTCCGAAAAACGTCACAATTTTGAGCTGAAACGATGCAAAAGCAACGTGATTTGTATTGATTACAAAATGGCAGGTGTAGGTTCAAATTCCTGTGGACCTGCACTGGCGGAACAGTATCGGATTGCGTTGCCGAAGCTTACCGCGGAATTCAAAATCAAAATAGGATAAGCAAACACAAAAATCAGACCGGATTGACGGAACACAATCAGGTCTGATTTTATTTCTCGATCGACGAATATTCTGTATTTTGCAATTGCTTCTTAATAAATGCGATTTTTTCAGAGTCTTTCTTTTCTCTTACGGTTACTCTGTATCCATCCTTGGCAGAAGCAGTATATACCTTCAAATATTGCTGCAGGGATAACAGCTGAAAACAAACATCTTCTGCATGACAGGCTGCAATGTCTGTCTGACAGATACCGGCAAACGATTCCAGTTCTTCAATCGGAGCGTAGGAATAGTGAATACTATCTTTCTCAAATGTATGTTCGTTCTCGTCAATCAGGATATATCCATTTCTTTCCAGGACATCTCTCAATTCAGTCCAACGCTCTGTGATAAAGATTTTGGGGATCAGAATATCAATATCGTCCGCGTTAAAGTTATGGCCTGTCAGATACTCCAACCCCAAAGAGCCGTACATAAGTGGGGTAATCTCAAGCTTATCCGCCAACAATCGCGCGTTTTCAAAAAAAGCTCGTTTCTTAACATCACGATCCGAATGATTTTCCCTACACAAAGAAACAACTGTCTCGCCTGTAATTTTTTTAGGTCGGAAACCCGCCGCAGTGTCAATCATTACTTTTTTCAATGGATATATCTCTATGTTCATATTCACATTCTCCTAAGCATTGAGAATTTTATGCTTTTGTTTCAGGTTTCTTAATGGTAAAGTGAAGCACAAGCAATTCAGCAATCAAAGAAACCGTAATCATCGCACCGACCACAGAGAAAAAGTTGATGCCAAACACCAACGGCCCTAACGAAAAAACAATGCAAATACAGAGAATATTTCTTGCAATTAAAGCAAAGCGCTGTTTGCATGAAATGCAGTAAACCACGAGCAGCACGAAAATAATACAAGTGATTATAGCGGTAATCAAAGGTGCAAAATTCGCATAGCCAAACGGTGTCAAATCAAAGTATGAAAAGGTTTGACGTAACTGCTCACCTCCATCAAGTGCAAAATTGCACACTGCCCCAAAAGGCAAGATTTCTAAGATTAGTGTCATAATCGGGAGCAACAAATATAGCAATTGCTTTTTCATACAAAAACCTCCTTTGTTAAATTCAGGTATATTGGTCAGACCTTTCCATCAGATTCTCCACATTGACATCAAACTTGATGCGCTCGCGGTCATCTTTCCGGCTTAAAAGGATTACAGTTTCCACAGTTGTCCCTTTAGGTAGGGAGTCTACCAAAGTGTTATATTGACTCAAATATTTCTCTCATTTTTTCTCGGTCATAATCCAAGAAATACTGCTCCAATTTCATATAAAATTCCTTATATTTCTCATTGCTGAAAAACACTATATCACAACCTCTGTCATCGTAAACGGAAAAAATGCACTGACTATCAAAAGAAACAAAGCTTACCAACGGGTTGATTTGACACTCTATTTGGCTTTTCAATATTCTCTCTAAAGTAATGAAATCAACATTGTACGAAATGCATCTTTTTACAGCAGATATATCATCATCAATCTCATCCAAGCCAAGAAGTATGCTTCTATCGAGTTCAACTGTCTTATCAACATTTAGTGTAAAATCGCCTGCAGTGTGTGCACATCCATCGTTATCAAAATATCGATGGTAAAACGCTGCGTCAATTTTCTGGCTTTCAAACAGGATATTTGCGATGTGTATAGCTCTATAGAAAGCATTGTCCATATACTCATCGCCTTCACCAATTCCAAGTTCACATCTCAGCGCCAATTTATTATTGTAAAACCACGTCAGAAGGTAAAGAACTGAGCCGTCTGATATTTGCTTGATTACATTGCACATGAGAATGCTCCTTTAACCAAATTCAAGTTTGCTGGTTAGTTCGCCTTTGTTTTGTAAATCCTCCGTGTGAATAGAAATACGGACATAATCGTCGGCCTTTTCCCTACTTAAAAGAACAACTGTCTCTACATGCTTTGTATGGGGAAACATATCCACCGGCTGGATCGCTGCGACTCGATAGCCATGCTGCACCAGCAGCCGAAGATCTCTTGCAAGGGTTTCGATCCCGCAGGAAATATACACGATCCGCTTCGGCGCAAGCTTTACAAGGCTCTCCAAAAAACGCTTGTCACTGCCTGTACGGGGTGGATCAGTAAACACCACGTCGGCAGTTTCTCCTGCATTTGCCATTTCTTCCATAAACCGTCCGGAATCACCTTGGAAAAAGCGAACATTACTGCACCGATTGGCTTTGGCATTCTTTTGGGCATCGGCAATCGCAGCAGGATTCAGTTCCACACCGAACACCTCCTTACACCGATCCGAGGCTATGATACCGATCGTACCGGTTCCGCAATAGCAATCCAGCACCCGATCCTCCGGTGCGAGCGCCGCAAATTCCATGGCAGTTCTATATAATATCTCGGTCTGCACCGGATTCACTTGATAAAATGATCCTGCGGAGATCCGAAAACGCTTTTCGCAAAGAAAATCCTCAATATAACCCTTGCCATACAATACGATCTCCTGTTCGCCCATTGTCAATGGCATCGGATTTGTGCAGATATTCTGTACTACCGTTGTGATACATGGATGCGCTTTCCGTAATGCTGTCACAAAATTCCGTTTGGATGGAAGCATACTTTTCGCTGTCACCAGACACACCAGATATTCTCCGCTGTGATATCCCTTCCGGATCATAACATGGCGCAGTACGCCATTGCCGGTATTAGGATTATATGGAAAAATACGAAAGGTCTGCATCAGCTCTTTGATCGTCACCATCATACGATCTGCCTGCTGATCCTCAAGCAGACAGCTCTCACAGGGTACGATCCTGCCGCTGCCGGACTGGAAGATCCCGGATATGATATGTCGGGACGGATTGCTGTAGAATCCATGCTGCACTTTGTTGCGGTAATGATACGGATCCTGCATCCCGATGATCGGTGCACAGTTTCCAAACGCCGATAAATACCGCCGCACTCTGTTCTGCTTCCAGATCAGCTGTTCTTGATAGGATTCCTGCAGCTGACATCCTCCGCAGCGTTTGAATAATCTGCAATGTTGTTCTGCCATCCCCCCAAGGCTCCTTTCACGATCAAATTGTCTTTTTGTGATTATATCATATTATTGTATTTTATGCAACCTTTTCAGTGTTTTCTGCACTAAAAACCGCGCTTTGAAAGCAACATTATTTCAGTTGAAAAAAAATGCTAGAAAGACAGCTGATATATGAATTGAAACAAAGCGAAAAAACAGATACAATAGAAATAGTATGATGCGTATTTTTGTCTATTTGACAATCAAGGATACGCACAAGCCCCGAAGCAAGCAGGATATCAACAAAAAGCTATGAAATGAGGGAAAGGGATATGAAACCAAGATTCAAACTTTTTCGCAAAGCCATTGCATGCATTGCATCGGCACTGATGCTGACTGCATCCATGCAGCTGATGCCCATCGAACCTACTATCGAAGCACAGGCTGCACAGAACGTCATTTCCAACCCGTTTATCTGGGCCGATGTACCGGATGTCGATGTCATTCGTGTGGGCGATACCTACTATATGGTCAGCACAACAATGTACTTCAGCCCCGGTGCGCCAATCATGAAATCACACGATCTGGTTTCGTGGGAAATCTGCAACTATGTATATGATACCTATGCAGATGGCGATGTACAGAATCTCACAAATGGCAAGCATGACTACTCGCATGGTCAGTGGGCTACCAGCCTTCGCTACAACAAGGGTACATATTATGTATTCTTCGGCAGCTATGGCTCCGGTAAATCCTACATCTACAAAACAAACGACATTGAAAACGGTACATGGACCCGTTCCGAGATCTCCGGTATGTATCACGATGCTTCCATCCTCTTTGATGATGACGGCAGAAATTATCTGGTCTACGGCGGCGGCGGTACCATCCAGATCAAAGAGCTGAACGCTGAAATGACCGGATTCAAAAACGGCGGTGTTTCCAAGACCCTATTCTCCACCGGTCTCGATGGTCTGAGCGGTGAAGGTGCACACATTCATAAGCTCAACGGTTATTACTACATCTTCCTGATTGCATGGCCTTCCGGCAGCGGTCGTATCGAGCTCTGCTACCGCAGTAAAGATCTGCTGGGCAATTACGAAGGAAAGACTGTCCTCAATTCCGGTCTCGGCTCCTACGGCAGCGGCGTTGCTCAGGGCGGTATCGTTGATACGCCCGATGGCCAATGGTACGGCATGCTGTTCCAGGATCACGGCTCTGTGGGCAGAATCCCTGTTCTGGTGCCGGTTACCTGGCAGAATGACTGGCCTATGATGGGTGTAAACGGCAAGGCTCCTCTGACGCTCACTGTAGATACCGATTACACCGGTGCTTCTCTTGCAAAGAGTGATGATTTCAACTACAGCTCCAATGATGACCTTGCTCTGGAATGGCAATGGAATCACAACCCCGATAATTCCGCATGGTCGGTAACTGCACGTGAGGGTTATCTCCGACTGACCAACAAGACCATCGCTACCAATCTTCTGAACGCACGCAACACCTTGACCATGCGTACAGAAGGCCCTTCCTGCAGCAGCTACATCAAGCTGGATACCACCGGCATGAAGGTCGGTGACTATGCAGGTCTTTCCGCATTCCAATTCAAATACGGTAATGTAGGCGTTTATGTTGCCGATGACGGATCCAAGAAGATCTATATGGCAAATAACGGCGGCTATTCCGGCTCTGCGGATGTCACCGCAAGCTATAACAAGATCGTTGCACAAACGAATATGACCGGTGACACTGTCTATCTGAAGGTAGATTTCCACTTCAGCAATGTCAATTCCGACGGCAGCAGCTCTAACAACATTGATAAAGCAAACTTCTACTATTCCTACGACGGCAGCAACTGGACAAAGATCGGTGAAGAACTCAGCATGGTCTATGATCTGAAGCTGTTCACCGGCTACCGCAGTGCGATCTACAGCTATGCCACCAAGAATACCGGCGGCTATGCCGATATCGATTCGTTCAATTATTCTCGTGCAGAATGGAATGTTCCTACTGTCATCGAGCCCGATGAGAACGGCTATTTCTTCCACAGCACCTTTGAAGGCAATACCGACAGCTGGACCGGCAGAGGCTCTGCTACCATCCAGACCAGCGGAAAGACCGCTTATATGGGTTCTGAATCTCTGCTCGTAGCCAATCGCGAGGCTGCATGGAACGGTGTAACACGTAAGCTCAGCCCCGTAGCCTTTGAGCCCGGTAATGAGTACAGCTTCAGCGTTTGTGCTCAGTATTTCGATGGCGATCCGACACAGCTCTTCTATCTGAAGCTGCAGTATGTGGATGCAGCCGGTGAAACCATTTATGATACCATCGCAGAAGCAACGGCAATGAACGGCTCCTACGTTCAGCTTGCCAATACCAATTATCTGATCCCAGCAGATGCTACCAATATGTACATCTATGTTGAAACCGCCGATAACACCATGGACTTCTATATTGATGAAGCGATCGGTGCGCTGCCCGGCGTTGTGGTCGATGGCCCTGCCGCAGTAGAGTTCCTTCTCGGCGATGCAAACTCCGATGATAGCATCGATGCAACCGATTTCTCCATTGCAAAGAAGATCATCCTCGGCGGTGAAGTCGATGCGATCGCAGTGCTTGCTGCTGATGTCAACAAGGATAACCGTGTTTCGATCTCTGACCTCGTTTGGTACGCAAAGTATCTGACCGGTCAAGTGAGCGATTATCCCGAACAGGGTGAAGTCGTTGCAGGCGATGAGGCTCTCTGATAGGCGCTCTTAACTACTTGATCCAATCGTAAATGCCAAAGCCGCTTCTGATCGGATATCGGAAGCGGCTTTTTGTTTTTGCTTGACTTGTGAAAATGCATCTGATATAATAATGTAATCAGACAAATCGAACAACTGAAATATAGAGGAAAATATTATGCCAAATCATGCTCTGAATCTATCTGAATGGATCCCTTGTATTGCTATCGGCGCAATCGGACTGTTTTTTCTTGTCCTAACATATGCCGCAATCATTCTAAGCAAACAAAAAGGCAGATTTATTTCAGGATTTCCATGCGTCGGCGGAATATTGATATTCATTGCATTTATGGTTTCGCCATGCAAATGGCTTTGTGTATTATGCATATTGGATTACGGAATCTGGATGCTGCCTTATTCGCTGATCAAGCAGTTTGTTGCGTCGAAACGTAATCCGAAAAACAAATCCTCATAAAAAACAAAGACGTTTCCTTGCTTATAGAAGGAAACGTCTTTGTTTTAATATCTCAGAATGCAATTTTTTCTTCCAGATAGGCTACCAGCTGATCGATCGGAACACGAACCTGCTCCATGGTATCACGATCACGAATCGTAACACTGTTATCCTTCTCCAGAGTATCAAAATCATAGGTGATGCAGAAAGGCGTACCGATCTCATCCTGGCGGCGATACCGCTTGCCAATGGTACCGGTCTCATCGAAATCAACATTGAACTTCTTGGAAAGCATATCAAATACTTCCATTGCCTGCGGTGTCAGCTTCTTTACCAGAGGCAGCACAGCAGCTTTGAACGGTGCCAATGCAGGATGGAACCGCATCACGGTACGAACATCCTTCTTCTCGTTGCCGTTCTTGTCCACAGAGATGATCTCTTCCTCATCATATGCCTCAGTCACAACAGTAAGGAACAGACGCTCTACACCCAGAGAAGGCTCAATTACATAAGGCACATACTTTTCATTGGTCTCCGGATCGAAATATTCAAGCGATTTGCCGCTGGTCTTGATGTGCTGGGTCAGATCGTAATCGGTACGATCCGCAACACCCCAAAGCTCACCCCAGCCAAAGGGGAACAAATACTCAAAGTCGGTTGTTGCCTTGGAATAGAAGCAAAGCTCCTCGGGAGAATGATCCCGCAAACGAAGATTCTCCTCTTTGATGCCCAAACTCAACAGCCAATCACGGCAGAAGCTGCGCCAGTAGTCAAACCATTCCAGATCAGTACCGGGCTTACAGAAAAACTCCAGCTCCATCTGTTCGAACTCACGCACACGGAAAATAAAGTTGCCGGGTGTGATCTCGTTACGGAAGGACTTACCGATCTGTGCAACACCAAACGGTACCTTTTTACGACTGGTTCGCTGAATATTGGCAAAGTTTACGAAAATACCCTGGGCCGTCTCAGGACGCAGATACAACTCAGATTTATTATCCTCAGTAACGCCCTGGAAGGTCTTGAACATCAGATTAAACTGACGGATATCGGTAAAGTTTTCCTTGCCGCAGTTGGGACAGCAGATATGATGCTCACGGATATAACTAAGCATTTCCTCATTGCTCCAACCACTGGGATTGGTACCATCAAAATCTTCGATGAGATTATCGGCTCTGTGACGAGTCTTGCACTCCTTACAGTCCATCAACGGATCCGAAAATCCGCCGATATGACCGGAAGCGACCCATGTCTGTGGGTTCATCAGAATGGCACTGTCCAGCCCTACATTGAATCGATTCTCCTGAATAAACTTCTTTCTCCAGGCATTCTTGATGTTGTTCTTCAATTCCACACCGAGCGGGCCGTAATCCCATGTGTTTGCCAGACCGCCGTAAATCTCAGAGCCGGGATATACAAAGCCGCGTCCCTGACAAAGCGCAACGATCTGTTCCATTGTTTTTTCGGTATTTTTCAGCATGATAAAACCGCCTTTCCTTAATTGCACATACTTTATTTATTATAGAACAGTTTGCAAAAATTGTCAAGAGATATTTATGTGCTCTCCACCGATTCTTCCAAAAGCCATTCCATTAAGGCAACCGTATCCAGCAATGTCATCATACCATCGCCATCCATGTCGGCAAGCAGATATTGCTGCTGCGTCAGTTTGATCTCGGCTGTTTCGGTCACAGCATGATGATGCAGCACCAGATCCGCCATGGAGCATCTGCCATCGCCGTTGAAATCCCCTTTTACAGTGATCGCTCCGGCATTCTCATTATTCTCCAGATAGACAAATTCATATTGATCGGCATATTCCGCCGCTTTACAGCCTGCATATCCGTAGACCACAAAGGGTTCCGGCAGATCACAGAATAGAGCTTCCGGTATATGCGAGACCGTGATCCCCTCAATTTCAGGCATCAGCGTTACAGTATCCATCTTCTCATCAAGGCGATACACCTCTGCATAGCCAATGGATGGATTCATTCGATAGGCCACTCCGTTTTCGGCATCCGTTTTCAACTGATAGCCCTCTGTATTGCATTCCGAAAGCAGCAGGCTAAAGGTCTGATTCCAGCTTGCAATATCTGTTGCGGAAATCAGCACATAAACTGTCTCTCCGGCCTTCATGTTGAATTGCAGATCGCCCAACATTTTGGTGGTAATGCTGTCAACAAAATGACCTTCCCCATCATAAAGCTGTGCCGTCATCAAGCAAAGCACATCAAACAGATCCAGCTGCATCTGTGCATCTGTGCCGGAAGTATACCGATAAATCAGATAATCACATTCCGTTTTCTCCTGTCCGCTGCTGATCTCATCCAGCAGCACCGGGAAGGATTCCATATCCGGCAAGGCAAACAGATCGGCTGCTACTACCGAAAACGGTACCTCACACTCACCGAAATACTCACCAATTCCACGATAATGCGCTTTGGCTGTGCCAACATTGACATTGTCATTACAATATCGCAGCTCATAATCCACACCCTCTGTCAGCAGAATCTCACCATCATAGAACTGTACCTGCGGTATGATTTCTTCACCTGTCCATGCCATTTGCGCTGCGACTGCTTCACATTCCGTCAGCAGCTGATAATCATTGGTCAGTGAAAAATGGATCGTACCCTCACGCAATACACCATTGAACTTTGCCATAATATAGTAAGTTTTTCCGGCTTCGGCATCAAAGGTTGCATATTGCTCACCTGTACCATAGGCTTCTGCCAGGATCTCACCAGCCTCATCAAAGGCACGCAGAACTACATCCATGATCTGAGCGTTGGAAAGCATATAGGTGCCATCCTCTTCCGGTTCAAACCGATAGACAGACAGACGATCTTCCAATGTTACCGATGTCGTATGCTCTCCCACAGTCAGCAGCGGCGCATCCTCCGGCAGATCCACCACGATCTCAAACGAACCGGCGATTCTGCCGTAGCTGGTGTTCTTTGGCTCTACCAAAAACTCGTGGATGCCAAACATAACCGGATCTTCAAAATAGCGGATATAGTAATCCACATCCTGTATCAATGTAACACCGTCACATACGACTTTTACGGCTGGTTGGATGATACCACCGGTATAATACTGCGGTTCAACGGTGATCTCCGCATCTTCCAACGAATACGGCTGTCGGATGGTTACGGCGTGCTCGGTCAGACGCATACTGTTCACATGATAAAAAACCACACAGTAGCGACCGTTCTTCAACTCATAATCATTGGTGCCCTCTCCGCATTTTACAAGCGAGAAGCTATCTGTTTTAGGGTCATACAAATACAGACTGTACCGCAGCCTCTTGCTGTTGCTGTTATCAACAGAGATCCGATATGTATCCAGATTCGTGCTGAAATGCGAACTTTTTGCCTCAAACCATACTGCATGGGTACGCTGTGACGCAAAGTTCAGTAACAGTGAACTGCCCATTTCCAGCGTAGGTGCCGCTGCATCCGGTCCGCGATAATCGATCTGATAGGTACGCTCAGCCGCACCGGTATATAATCCTACACCCTGTGCAATGACTGTCGCATAACCCGGTACATCATTATGCTGATCCACCTGTACAAAATCCATCTGCGAAGAAAGAACCGTGCCGTCCAGCTCCAGTGAGATCTTCGGAGATATTGTACTGCCGTTATAAACATAGCCGTCAATGCCATCCACATATGCGTTCGACAGATTATAAACCTTTGGCGCAACGACCAATGAAAAATAGGCTGCCGCCTTTGCAGTACAGGTGATCAGATACCGCTGACCGGCCTGCAGCTGCACAGAGCCGCGAAACATTCCGTTTCCGCCGCTGTTGTCATTTCTGGAAAGCTCTATGCCATTGATATCGGTGATCACAGCCAGCGGATCAATGGAATAATAGCGGTGGTCTGTCTGCAGACTGCCCTTTTGCAGATAATACATCCGTTCTTGCTCATAGCCGGGAAGAAATGTTGCATAGTAATAATACCGTCCGCTGGTCTTGGGAATCAAAAGATAGGTCACAAAATCGGTATCGCTTTCCAGCTTGACCGTCTGGGCGGTATCGGTAAACATCTGCTCATATACGGTAATCGAAACCGGAATACAACCCAGATATGCACCAATTCCAAACAAATATACCATACCTTGGCTGTTCTGCTGACGATATACTGCCAAATAATCAACATCCTGCTGTAGCAGCGTGCCATCCGGTGCAGTCACGGTCACAGCCGGGATCTCGCCCTTGGCACCGGGATAAAAGAACCGATCATAGGTTGCCTGCATATCAGACAGCAATGTGCCTTGCGGTTTACTGCGTGTCGCCTTCAACATATACACGCCGCTCCAGATCGGTGCTGTATGCAGCAGATACTGCTTACCCTTTTCCAGTATTAAGGTGCAGCGTTCACTACCATCCGACTGCTCTGTGAGCAATGATACCATATTTCCCTGTGTATCAGTGAGAAACGCTTGTGAAAGCACATCACCACAGACATAGAAGGTATATTCCGCATCATATTCCGGCACAAACAGCAGACTATGCGACTGATCATCGGTAAAATAAATCAGTTGTTCCTCCACAAGCTGCTCCTGCTCGACTGCGGATATTGTGACGGTAAAGACCGCCGACTGCTGTTTGCCTTGTGCATCGGTCATCACACAGCAATACTGCTTGCTGCCTGCTTCTGTGACCGATGGCTGATACTGTGCATTGACTGCATCAGGAAGTAATATATTAGTCCCATCCTCGGCAACAACATACCACTGATAGCTTATATTGCTGCCTACGGTCAGCATCGTCAGTGAGATCGGCTCATATTGCTGTGTACGGCTCTGCGTACCAAAAGCATAGATCAAAGCCGGTATATCAGTCAGTTCTGACTCCTGCGCTGCAGCATATGTCTGCAATGCCGCAGATGGCGATGTACAATAAATTCGGACACCTGCAGCAATGGCATCTTCGGCAATCTCAGTACACTGCGCGCCCAGCAATACCCAATCTGTCTGCGCAATTGCATGATCAGACAGCGTGATGACTGCCGGAAATTCCAGCAATCCGATAGCCGCATAGACAAAGGCATCACTCATCACCTTTGCAGCAGACGGAAATGAAAGATGATCGGCATAAACACCGGCAAAAGATCGGAATGTCACCGACTGCAATGAGGCAAAACAAATCTCTTCCCCTCGTTTGCCCAAAGGACAGCCATAAAATACATCCGTACCCAGAACAGTGATCTCTTCAAAAGGCAGATCCAGCACCAGACCGAAACCGGTTTGCTGCACGGCAAGCGACTGATCCCGCAGCACAGTCACACCCGGAAGCTCTAACTGACGCAGAGAGGTACAGCCCGCAAAGGTCAGACGAGGAAGCTCTGTGATCTGTTCGGGCAATGCAACACGCAGCAATGCACTGGCACCGCTGAATACACCCTCTCCCATTAGCTCCAAGGCTGAGAACCGTAAGCTGCCGGCAAATGCGGTACAATCCTGCAATGCGCCGTCTCCGATCGCCACCAGAGATTCCCATGGACAGCGCAGCTGTGTCAAGGCTGTACAACCGGCAAAGACAGCATCACCCATACGAATCAGCTGAGGCAGCATCACGCTTTGCAGCGAAGTACAATGATAAAATACACGATCCGGCAACTCTTTGAGCAAATCAAAAGATGCAGATTCCAATGCTGCACAATTATAAAAGGCAGCTTCGCCCAATTCCGTCAATCCGGCGAAAAAGGATACCGTTTGCAATTCCTTGCACTCCGCAAAAGCAAAAGCACCTACACTGCTGATGCCATCTGCTTTCACAGATTGCAGCACAGGACATCCATAAAATGCATTTTCCTCAATTAAAGTTACCGTATCGGGCAGTGTAAGCTCCTGCAAATACGGATGCTCTGCGAAGGCATATGCACCAATTGCAGTCACAGTTTGCCCATCAATGCTCTGCGGAATCGTCAAGCGGCGTGAAACGCCCCGATATGCTGTCAGAACACCGTTTTCAATGGTATACGGCACAGATACATCCAAACCGCCGATGGCGTAAACAGCTTCTGTCTCATAGCTGTCAAGGCTCCCCTCTTTCACGGCAATGGCACGCACTCGCGTTGTGGAGTCAATGGAAACAGGCATGGTATACAACAAGCCGTTTTCTGCTGTAGGCTCAGAGCTGTCAAGCGTATAGTAAATCTGAGCGCCCGCAGTCTCACATTGTATTTCTAAGGTAAGTCCCTTACCGTAATTACCTGATTTTTCCGAAAACTCCGGAGATGCACATCTGCCATCGGTAAAGAGAAACTCTCCCATAGAAACCAAGCCCCAGCCGAATTCATCATCATAGCCCTGTTTGCCCAGATCCACTGCGTTGACTGTCAGCAGTGTACAGGCTTCTTTCGGCGTAAGCTCAGGATTCTGCAGCAAAAGCATCGCACAGCATGCAGTGACATGCGGCGTTGCCATACTGGTACCATCCCATGTTTCCATGGGATTATTCTCACCGATCGTACCGCTGCGGATTGCAACGCCCGGCGCACAAACATCCACCGGTGATCCGAAATTGGAAAATGAAGCAAGCTCCATTTCCTGATCGATCGCAGCAACCGTAATGCAGCTTTCAATGCCGCCAGGATAATAATACTCTGCCTTGTCTGCATTATTGCCTGCTGCCGCACAGCAAATGATTCCCTTTTCATCAGCCAGTGCCATGGCTTCCGCTTCCAGAGGACTCACGCCAAGACCGCCAAAGCTCATATTCAACAGATCCGCATCCTGCTCTATGGCATACATCAATCCGGCATAGATCTGTTCTTCCGTAGCCTTACCGTTTTTATCAAAAATCTTGATCGGCAGGATCTTGACCTGTTCAGGTGTCAGCTCACAGATGGTACCGCTGCAATGAGTACCATGCCCATAATCATCGTTGGGTGTATCATCACCGGAGCCGGAAAAATTGACACCGCCTTCCACGATCCGACCCTTTACCATGGAATGCTCCGGATTGATGCCGGTATCCAGAACGGCAACCAGGATTTCCGGCAGCGTGTCGGAATCAGAAAGAAACTGCTCGTAAAATGCAGCCGTATCCAGATACTGTGCGCCCCATGTGTAATAGGATCCGCTCTCTATTCCCTCTGTTTGCGCCGCATATGCAAGAGAGGATGGCTCTCCTGCAACAGAAACATAACGGGAAGGCTGCACATATACCACATTCGGATCTGCCTCATAGATCTGATACGCTGCATAGGCTTCTGCACTGGTTTCATATTGCAGAATATGCAGATCCCGATAACCGCTGACAACTGCCTTTGCGCCCAGATGATCCACAGATCCCGGCGCTTTTACGATCAGACGCGCTGTCTGAAAAGGATTTTCTATGGTCATTACACCGTTTTCTTCTGAAACAGTATAGCCCCATGCTTCGGCATTTTCATCAAAGGAAAGCGACGATTCCTCCCGCTTCAGAAAGCTTTTGTATTTGTATTGCTCATCCTCCGGCACGATCATTAAGCCGTGATCCTGCACCTGCAAATCGCCCCATTCTGTACCGACAGCATTGCCATCTGCATAAATCACGCCTTCCTCGGAACGAAATGTCAGTGTTTCATAGGATTCCTCTGCACAGTCATAATTAGAAAATATTTGCAGACTGCGGGCAAATTCCTTGACAGATAAGGCAGACGAAAAACCATCGAATGCAAAAGCATCTGTCGAAACCCATCCCGATGTAAGCATCGCACCATTTCCAAACAGCAATAACGATATGTAGGCTGCTATTGCTTTTTTCCATCGGATTTGTATCATAAAAATCCCCTTTCGGAATATAAATTCATACAGATTTATCTTATCATATTCTCAGCGTTTTGTCAATCAAATTCCGACATCCGCCTTTGATTTTCATACGTTTTTCACAAACCGCAGCAAACGGCTCCCACCACTGCACTTGACAGTAAAGACCGTACAATGCTATAATACAGTTACAGACTATCATAAGTACAAGGAGAATAAGGAAATCACCATGCTGCAACGATCACGCATTTCGGTTGTTTTGTGCACCGCACTTTTGCTATGCTGCGGCTGCAACGATAAAAACGACAGCACCGCTTTACAGACATCGACTGCCGACACCACTGCCGCACCTGTTACCACGATATCGATAGCCACCGATACGACTATCACGACCACACAATCGCTGTCAGCCGATACGGAAACGAAGAAACCTGTCACGACTACCACCACAGAGCAAACACAGTTTATCTCAACTACCACCACCTTGATATCCACAGAGCGATTTCCTGCCAATCCTCAATACGGTGAGCATGAATGGGATCCGCATCCGATGCATTTTTCATATCGCTTTCATACCGACGGCATCAATCTTCGTCTTGCGGGAGGCAGCTATCAGACGCTGCATTATTCATTGACTGAAGCGCAAACCGCTGCGCTCAACGATACCTATATCATTCAAGACTGCAATTTTGATGGAAATTACGATCTGCTGCTGCCGCTATCCGGAGAAGGTCAAAACGCTTTGTTTGCGCTCTTTTTATGGGATCCCGACACATTGCACTATCTTGATCGCGGCATTGAGATCACAGCACCGGTTTTTGATGCAAACCGCAAAGAAGTACGATGCGCTCTCGGCAGCAGCACCAACGAGATCTCTTTTCAGATCTTTCTCTGGCAGCAGCAACAGCTTCTGCCTTCTGTACAATATCTTGCCAATCAAGAGCGCCTGACGATCACTGTAATACGATATGAACTTGGTACACTCAAAAGCACTGAGGTGCTCCGATATGCAACAGAATCCGATTGGAATGCTGCCATCAATGAATTCTGGGCATAATTGTTTTGATACTCCGGTTTTCCAATAATCCCAAACAAAAACAGCCTGTGAAGTCTTTGCTTCTCAGGCTGTTTGCATTTATTCTCTCGGAAACAGCAGGGATATCTTTGTTCCCTTGCCCAACTGACTTTTCATCTCGATTTTGGCATTGTGAAATGCCGCACCATGCTTTACGATGGAGAGCCCCAGACCGGTACCGCCGATCTGGCGGGAATGGCTCTTATCCACACGATAAAACCGCTCAAAGATCCGGTCACAATCTGCAGGCGATACTCCAATTCCTGTGTCCGTTACCGTAAATATCGCATGATGAGGCGTTTGTTTTACCGTCATTTTGACGCTGCCTTCTTCGACATTATATTTGATCGCATTGTCACAGAGATTATACAGCATCTCCTCTACGATAACCGCTACACCACGCATCATAACACTGCTGCCTCGCAAAGTCATCGTCAGATGCTTTTCCTCGGCAGTCGGCTGAAGCTGCATCAACACAGCATTGGCTGTCTGATACAGATCAATCATGACCATTTCCTCAGAAAAGCTGTCGTCATCCAATCTTGACAGACGGATGATATCTTCGATCAGCGTGATCATCCGTGAGGATTCATCCCGGATCCGACGGGAAAATCCACTAACGTCCTCCGATTTCACCAAGCCTGTTGCAAGCATATCGGCTATACCATAAATGGAAGTCAACGGTGTTTTCAATTCATGGGAAACATTAGAGGTAAACTCCCGACGAAGCGCATCACGCTTTTCCCGTTCGGTTATATCCAGAAGCACAAGAACCACTCCACCGGTCTCATGAGCATCTGCTGCCGGATTGGCTACCGGATTGGCGATCAACTGGCAGGCAAGATCGCCCGAATATACAACAGTTTCTCCGTGCTCACCGCGCAACGCATCCGAAACGATCTCACGGAATACGGCGCTGTCATTGAGCGCATAGACCGAATGCAGCGGATGGATCAGGTGCGAATCCTTCCCCAACAGATGCAGTGCCGCACTATTGTATGTCAGGATCTCACCGGAACTGCCCGTTAAGATCAATCCTTCCCGCATATTCTCCATCAGAACCTGCAGACGCTCCCGCTGATCGGAAAGGTCATAGCGCTGCTCTTCCATTCGATGATGCAGCTCAGCGATCCGATGCATCAGCGGAAGCAGCTCAGAATAAGTACATTGCTCGGAGACTCTGTCAAAAGGCAATGCATTCACTGATGCTGCAATGGATCTCGTTGCGGTGCGGCTTAAAATCGCCGCCGCGATCCCAAGCAGGATCCCCACACCAAGCACGCCGACAAGCAGCCATGGCATTGCCTCCAATGCACCGAATCGCCATAGGATTCCTGCACAAAGCATTGCCATCAGCAGCACAATGCCGCCACCGAACAGGGCGAAATATCGAATCAAAAGCTTTCTCATACAGATGCCTCTGCCGCAAGATTCGAAAAGCAATAGCCGACGCCTCGCACAGTTTCGATCAGATTTCCGCCGCTGCCAAGCTTTGAGCGCAGCATCCGGATATGAACATCGACGGTTCGGCTTTCTCCAACATAATTGTATCCCCAGACCGATTGCAGGATCTGCTCACGACTGAGTACAAGCCCTTGATTCCGCATCAGAAGCGCCAGCAGATCAAATTCCTTGCAAGTCAGTGCAATGGTCTCATCACCGACCGTAACAGAATGTCGATTGGTATCCAATATCACATCACCCACGCGCAATGTCTTATCCATACTGCTCTTATCCGTCCGCCGCAGCAGTGCACGGATCCGAGAATACAGCTCCATATTGCCAAAGGGCTTAGTCAGATAATCATCTGCACCGCTGTCAAGTCCCAGAACCTTATCAAATTCAGTGCTTTTTGCAGTCAGCATAATGATAGGAAGCTGTGCTGTGGCAGGATTGCTCCGCAGCCAACGCAGTACAGAAAGGCCATCCTCTTCCGGCAGCATGATATCCAACAATGCAAGCTCCGGCACCGATTCTGCTACTGCTGCCCGAAATGCCGAAGGCAATGCAAAATCTTTTACATCCAAACCAAAGCTGCGCAGAGAATACGCCGTAAAATAACGGATGTTTTCGTCATCCTCCAGTAAATAGATCATACCTGCTCACATCCTTTCCACTTGATACATTTTTGATTATACCATATTTTTTCTCCGATTGCAAGACGCTGCTCTTGCAGATCATGCAAAATTGTGGTATACTATAACATCATATCTCTGTTCTTTGCCGAAAGGATTCCATCTATGAACATTACCGTTTTACAGCGTACCATACAATTCGCAGCTGCCTGCATCATCGCGCTCGGATGCACTGCCTGCAATGCCGCAGAAAGCAGCTTTCAGCCCTCAAGCGAAGCACCGAAGCAGGAAGAAAAGATTATGGTAACACTTGGCGATTCCATTGCTGCCGGATTTCGTCTGGAGGATGCCGAACAACAACGGTACTCCGCACGGCTGACCAATGCGCTCTCCGATGAAACCGTACTCTGGAAGGACTGCAATTATGCCGTATCCGGCGATACCAGCCAAGACCTTCTGAAGCGTCTGAAGGATGGTCGTGCAGTACGTCTGCCGGCAGCCGACTGCATTACCGTTTGCATCGGTGCCAATTATCTTCTGGGCCCTTTCACCGAGTTTTTGACTGTTTATCATAAAGCCGAGGATGTATCGGCACCTGCGATATCGGATGCCTTTGATGCAATGCTGCAGGAAATCGATACCGGCCTTGCTCAGCTTGGCACCGATCTGCAGCTGATATATGACTGGATCCGGGAACGCAATGCAGAAGCAACGATCGTGTTCCTTACCGTATATCATCCTTATGCCGATCAGAAAACGCCTCTTGTGATCGGAGAGCAATCTATCGTACTTGCGGATTACGGCGAAGAACAGATTGGCCGACTGAATGATGTAATCCGCAGCTTCAGCAAACAGAATGATGTGATCATCGCAGAGATCGATGCTGCATTTGCAGCAGAACCTGTCCCGCCGATCTTTGGCGCTGTCTCCAATACTTCGGCACTGACGATCGATCCGCATCCCAATGAAAAGGGACATCAGATTATTGCCGATACGCTGAGCTCCCTTTTGCTTCAGCAAAAAGCAGTAAACAAATCCGCATAATATTAAAGGAAAGGTTATAAAAGGATGGATCGCCCTTATCGAACGCTCAACAGCTATCTTCGTGAACAATATGGTGTGAAATTACGCAAAATCTGTATCGATGGCGGGTTTACCTGTCCCAATCGGGATGGTACCTGCGGTACCGGCGGCTGCGTTTTTTGCGGAGAACGCGGTGCAGGAGAACAGCTCGATCCCTCTCTCAGCATTCGTGCGCAGGTGGAGAATGCTCTGGAAAAAAGCGATCCGGATGCAATGTGGATCGCGTATTTCCAGAACTTCACTAATACCTATGCGGCACCGGATGTGCTGAAGAAACGCTATGATGCAGCACTCTTTGACCCAAGGATCCGTGTGCTGGATATCGGTACCAGACCCGATTGTATCGATGAAGCAACTGCCGCTTTGCTGGCATCCTATCAGGACCGCTGTGAGGTTTGGGTCGAGCTGGGACTGCAAAGTGCCAATGAACAAACCGCCGCACGGATCAATCGCGGATATCTCAATGATACCTTTACCCGTGCTGTACGATTGCTGAAACAGTATAATCTGCCGATCATCGTTCACATGATCCTCGGTCTGCCCGGAGAAACCAAGGAGGATATCCTCAATACCGTAGCATTTCTGAACCGTCATCAGATCGACGGCATTAAGCTGCATAGTCTGTTCGTCATGAAGGATACGGTTCTGGCTGACTGGTATCAAAGCGGACAATTTGTCCCAATTTCCATGCAGACCTATATTGAATGGGCAATGGCTGCGCTGACCCATCTTGACCCTGATATCATTGTCCATCGACTTCATGGAAATTGCCTGCGCAAGCTGCTTCTGGGACCCGATTGGATCATACGCAGAGATATGATTCTGTATTCCATTGACTGCAGAATGAAACAGAACGGTTGGCGCCAGGGCTGCTTTTACTCCAAGGATGTCAGACCGGCTGTTCCATGTGAAACAGCGTATTAACTGGATTTTTATCGTTTTTTATCAAAAGAAAGGATTGCTTGCAATGAATAAGACGGTTTTGTTTGATCTGGACGGCACTTTGCTCGATACATTACAGGATCTGCAAGAAAGTCTAAATACAGTACTTGCTGAATACGGTCAGCCTCAGCACACTTCGGATGAGGTGCGCCGCTTTGTAGGCAATGGTCTGCCAAAGCTTGTGGAACGCGCTCTGAAAAACGGTACTGCACATCCGCAATATGAGGAGATCCTGTTGGATGTCCGCAAACAATATTCCAAAAACAGTCGCAATCACACAAAACCCTATGAAGGCATCCTGCCAATGCTGCAAATCCTACATCAAAAGAAAATGCGTCTGGGTGTGGTATCCAACAAGCCTGATGAAGAGGTCAAACAACTGTGCGCCCATTTTTTCTCCCCGTGGATCAGCGTTGCCATCGGAGCTGCGCCGGATCGCCCCATCAAGCCTGCTCCGGATGCGGTTTTTCTTGCCATGGAACAGCTCAACAGCACCTTCGGAAATACTGTTTATGTCGGTGATTCCGAAGTGGATGTACAAACTGCCGCCAATGCCAAGATCGACTGTTGCTGTGTCCTGTGGGGATTCCGAGACCGTGCTTTGCTCACGATGCACGGCGCCGCAAGGTTTGCCGAATCGCCCGAAATATTGCTTTCCATTTTAACAGATTCGTTGTAATCCGATGTATGTATCTTTTTCTAAAAAACCTACGAAAATGCATTGACTTTTTCTGCATTCTTTGATATAATATTCAAAAAAAACGTCGAATTGATGTGATGCCTGCGAAAGGATGGTGTGGATTATGGCTGATGGAATGATGTTTTCTATTGATGCTTCTCTGCTCGATCAGCTGCACGATGCTGTATTTGTTATTGAAACCGGTTCCCTTGCCATTCTCTACCAGAATCCGGCATCCACTACATTGCTGGAGCCATCCATCGGCTTATGTGCCATGGATGTGATGCCTGCTGCTGTGGTGCGATTTTTGATCGCTTTGAAAGCGCCGTTTACTGCCGATCATGTCATCACGCCGGATGAATGCCCGCAGATCCATGATAACATGATCCTGCGCACTGCCGGTCTGACATGGGAGAATCATGATGCCATTCTGTTTTCTGTGCTCCAATGCAGCGATCTGCCCGAAGCGTCACCGTACTCGCTGCAGCAGCGTGTGCTGGAAGCAACACAGTATCTCGCTTTGACCATCGATGCGCAGACTATGCAGACTACATTACTGTATTCGCATCATCCGCTGCTTTCTGCTTTGCAGCGCTTCCCTTCGCTGGATCTATTCAGTGCGTTCTATACATCAATTGTTCTGCATCCCGATGACCAACTCGCTTTCCAGAATCTTTTTTCCGAAGCAAGCTGCAAGCGATTCCTTCGCAACGGGACTGCTCCTACGGCTACCCTGCGTCATCGTATAAATCAAGAGGATATCTGGGCTTGCTATTCTCTGCGGAGAATGGATCGCAATACCCTGCTGCTCACTGCTACCAACACCGATCTGCAGCGTCAGCAGGAATCCTCTGCACAATATCAGCGTGCACTGGATGCGCTGTCGCAGCGCAATGCCCATATTCTTTCCGGCGTTTCCGATATTTTCCGACTGATGCTGCATATTGATCTGAAAACCCATGCAACTGTTGTTTGCTCTATGCATAAGAGCTTACAGAGTACACTTTCTTATGATATGGTATATCCCTTCGAGGCTATCGCAGAGGTGCTGCTCTCGCTTGTGCATCCCGATGACGCAAAAACATTGCGTGTGTTCTCGGATCTATCCCAATACAAAATACCGCTGGAGGAAGACTCCCAGCGCATTCATATCGAATATCGCCGTATTACGCCAAGCCGATCCGGCGGCGATGACACCGAACCCAAATGGACTCGCTCTGTACTTCAGCTGATCGGTAATAAGGGTGAAATACCTTCAGAAGCCATTTATGCCGTTCAGGATGTCAACGATCAAAAACGTCGTGAACTGGAAGCGATCCGTAAGAGAGATCACTTGCAGCGTAAATTTGATGTACTCATCAAAAACCGCTTCCTCTGCTTTATCGACAGCGATTATCAGGCTCAGGTCTCAGACTGCGCCTTGCTGCATAACGGTGAGGTTTCGCATCAATTCACCTGTCCCTTTGAACGACTTTTTGAAATGGCATTTATCCCCTATTGTCATCCTGAAGATATCAAGCTTGTTGCCAAAACCTTCATGCCTGATGCAGTGATCGCTGCGGATACTATGGGGAAAAAGCAAGTGGGTCTCACCTATCGTTTCCGCACCCCTGAAGGCTGGAAATGGGTTCGCTGCGAAATGTATCTGCTGCGTGACGATCGTGATGTGCTCCGATCTATGACCTATATCTCCGATGTTGACGAAGAAGTTCGTGCAACTACCGCAAAAGCCGAAGCCGAACATCAGCAGCTTATTTTGCGTAAGAAATTCGGCCTTTCGGTACAGGATTCCTACATCAGTATTGACGAAGTCGATCTGGAAGCTGACCGTTTTTACCATTACCAGCTCGAAAATGATAACTACGTACTCGTTCCTTGGGATCGCCCTTTCAGTCAGTTATGCGAAACCTATCCGGAACAGTTTGTACATCCCGAACACCTTGAGACTTTCAATCATTATTTCAGCTATCAAGCCATTCTGCGTGCCTCCAGAAATCGCACTGCTTTGATCAAGCAGCAATTTCTCATAGATCTTCAACAGAACAAGAATTATATCTGGTGCAGCTTTGCTGCCAGATTCTTCCAGGATGAAAACGGAAAACCGTTCATGATGCTCTATCTTGAGAATATTGATCCTGAAGTGCGTGAAAGAGAACAGCGCTTGCAGCAGCTTGAACAAGCCAAGCAGGAGCTCCAGCATACCATCCGCCTTTCCGAACAATCCAGAATCCGCAAAGCACATTTCTTAACCAATATCACTGCGGATGCCAAACTTTCCTTGAACCATATTGCCGGCTCTCTGACACATTTACGCCAAACGCTTTCACTCTCTGAAGAACAGCACGATGATTTTACCACCTTGCTCACCGCGTGTGATCATGTTTCCAATATGGTCGAGAATATGCGTGATGTTCTTTTACTGGAAAACCATATGCTGCCTCTGATGAAAGAGCCGATCTCCTTGCCTGAACTATTTGCCTCTCTCAAGGATAAGGCGCAGCCCATCCTGCAGGCAAAACAGATCCAACTGACTGCATTTGTCAGTCATGTAGTCAACGAAATCGTCTACTGCGATGCAGCACGTCTGCTGCATATTGTGGAGAGCGTATTCCTGCAGATCATACGTGCTCTGCCCAACGAAGCCAATGTTACACTGCGCTTGACACAATCACCCGGTAAAAAAGATAATACCGCAATCTATGAGTTCTCTATGATCACATACGGCGATCGTTTTTCACAGGATTTCCAAAAATCTCTTTGTACACCCTTGCGCGCACTCTCCGGCTTGAATCCTATTGAGCGCTCCATGTTTGCAGAAAACGGACAGGATAACCTCAATATGCACATTAACAAAAAGCTGATCGCCCTGATGAATGGCAGTCTGGATTCGGTACAGCTTGATGGCGATGCCAGTGCTGTACTGCTGACGATTCCCTTTGCAATTGCAATGGAGCCGCCTTGTGTATTCCCCAATCTGCATCTGTATCAAAAACGCGCTCTGATCTGGGAGCCTACTCCTCAGGCCGCAATTGCACTCAAGGAAATGCTCAGCGAAACCGGTATGCAGATCCAAACGCTGCCTGATGAACAGACAGTCATTGCTACATTGAAGGCGGCGGCTGCCGAGGAGCCCATTAATGTATTGTTGTTGCCGCAATCGATCCTCAATGCAAACGAGCAATCTCTGCTGCGCATGATGAAATCCATTTCACCCGACACCGCATTCTTGATCCGCACAGACGTCCCTGCTACGCAGGAATCCTTGCTGGATGCAAAAGCCGTTGATGCGCTGTCGATTCCTTCTCCGATTTTCCGTACGGCTTTGGCGCGGAATCTTTGGGCTATCACCAATACTCACACTGCTGCGCCTGAACTGATCGAAGATCTGCCCAATTGCAGCGGAAAACGTGTGCTGCTGATCGCCGCAACCGAATCTGTTCTGGAACAAGCTGCTCTGGCCCTCCAAAAGGCGCATGCTACGATTTATAAGGCTTGGAGCGGTGCACAGGCGATCCAGATGCTCTCCAATGCGCCAATGTATTTCTATGATATGGCCTTCATCGATTTACAGCTTGCCGATGAGATTTCCGGCAGTGAGATTCTCCACACCATTCGCAATATTGATCGGGATGATACACATACTATGCCAATTTACGGTGTGACCGATCACCCGTCTCCTAATATCAAACTGCTTGGGCTCACCGATTTCCTTGCAAAGCCCTTACAGCATGATGAATTACAAAAACTGCTCACCACACTTGCTTCGTTGCCTCCCCGTCCGGGGAAGCATATTCCCGGATGATATCACAAAACAAACAGCATCCCATTTCGGAAAAACACCGAATCGGGATGCTGTTTTTCTATTTCATTTCATGCCAATATGTGCCAAGTTCATTCGCTGAGTGAACTCTGCTGCAAGCTCAGTGCAATATCATCCATCATATCGATGATCGTATCCGCCTCAAACAGCGGTGCGAATCCGCAGTATTCCATAGCATCCATCAGCCGATATTTTCCATCTACAGAAGAAATCGCCGAAATTGCCTCATACAAGGCAAGACCTTCCTCGTAATCCTCCTGCATTTGCGAATAAATCTGAAGTGCTGCCATTGCCGATACACCATAACTGATATAGTATCCGGGCTGTTCATACAGATGTGTCACCTCAGAAAGCGGAAATACGATGCCGCATTCCTCTGAAATCTCATAATATATTTCTACGACATCCTCTGCCGTAAGATTCTCCAGATCCTGCATCACACGGATCTCAAATTCTCCGATCGCAAAGCCGGATACTACAGAATCCACCAGATCATACAGCGCTGCAAGCTTCAGATACTCAGCATAGTCTCCATATATTTCATCATAAAAGGCTGTGAACAGCATTGACATTCCCTGCGACTGCACCTCTGCAATATCAATACAGTTCTCCTGCAGATACAACGGCGTTGTCTCCCTCCAATCCGAATGGAAATGACCAAACTCATGAACCGCAGAATATAAATCGTAATAATCTCCGCCACGATAATGATAGATCATTGCAGATTGTTCATTGGGAAATGTAACCGTATAGCATCCGTCATAGCAATCATCGCCTTCCGCAACGCAATACAACTGCTCGTTCACAAGCTTCTCTGCAGATTCCAAGATCTCCGATGAAAGCTTTGGCGCATACTGCAGGATCGTTGCAAATGGATCCTCTTCAACGAGATTTGCCTCACTGATCTTATCATAGGCATCACTTTCTACCAGTGTTTCATACAGATCATCATAGAGCGGCACCAATTCCTCTACAAGCGTTTCATATAATGCCGATACATCCGCTGCAGTATAATCTCTGGAATAGTAATCATACAGAAAATCCGATGTGTCATAGAACGCAAGTGTATCCAGATAGATCTGTGCACACTGCAGATCAATTTCATCATCACTCAGATCCGAATCATTGGCAATATCATAATAGGAATCCAGCGTTTCGCCATAGTCTGCACTGTCAGATTTGGCATAGGACTTCAATCGAGTTAAACTGATCGTGATGTAATAGGCTAACCAGTCCTCTTCAATATATGGCGCAAACAGCGCTTGATATGCTGATTTGGAATACCCATTGCAGAACGCCCAGCAAATAAACTCAGAAGCTATATAATAATCCTCATAGGTACTATCATACATTGCTTCCAAAGCAGGATTATTCCAATCGGCATAGTAATCCAATTGTGCTCGTGAATAGATCCCTGCTGCTGCATCCAACTCATGGATAAGCCATTCGATATCACGCTGCAGCGATTCCTCTTGATTGGGCATCGTCCAACGATCCTGCATAGCGGTAATCGTTTCCTCCATTGCAGTAAGGTCATAACGTTTTGCCTCTTGCTCCGGCGTTAAAACGGCTGAGTTCTTCGTATCCTCTTCACTGCGATCGAAAAACTGATTCACCATATCACAGCCGCAAAGTGATATACTGAGCATCAGTGCTGCAAGACCTGCTATGATCCGTTTCGATTTCATGTAACATCCTCTGCTTTCACGGTACTTAAAAAGAAATAGTGCTTTTGTTTATTGAATTATATCACAAAGGAATCACATTTGTCAACTATGTCTCTGTCTGCTCAAAAGCTCTGCGCAGCAACAACAATGCTCGTTTCTCAATTCGGGAAACATAAGAACGGCTGATTTGTAAATCATCCGCTACTTCACGCTGTGTTTTGGGCAGATGTCCCATCAGACCATAGCGCCGAACGATCACAAGTCGCTCACGATCATTCAAATATCGCTCAAGGAAAATATGGAGCTGTTTTTGCTGCATTGCCAATTCGACAGAATCCTCAAGATTTTGTTCATCGCAGATGAAATCCATCAAAGTCAGTGCATTGCCGTCTTTATCATATTCCAGAGGCTCATCAAAATAAATCTCATTTGCACATTTTTTTCTTGCACGATAATGCATTAGAATTTCATTTTCAATACATCGTCCGGCATATGTAGCAAAACGCGCACCCTTCTCAGGATCAAATGAATCCACTGCTTTCATCAATCCCAGTGTACCGATTGAAATTAGCTCCTCCTGATCACGATCCTGAGCATAAAACTTTTTTGTCATATGCGCAACAAGCCTCAGATTATGTGAAATCAACCGTTCTCTCGCCGTGCGATCACCCTTACTAAGCTGCTCTAGGCATTCAACTTCCTCTTGTTTGCTCAATGCACGCGGAAAAGCAGCAGTGTGGTCGATGTGCAGCAGAAGAAACACCAATCTGCTGAAATAATTTGATAGAAAATACATACAATCACCGCCTTGCAGTAGTATATGCAAAGCTGCTTGCCCATTGTTACAAAAAATCGGCAGATGTCATAAAGACATCTGCCGATTGAAGTTATGTGTTAAGAAAAGCACCAAGTATCGAACTGGAGTGCGCCGCTGAATACGAAGCACAGATCGTTCACACCGGATACAGAGTTCACAGGAACAGTGATCTCGGACATAGAAGTACCTGCAGGTATTTCGACATAGCCGAATGCCTTGCCGGAAGGTCCGCCGGTACAAACCTTAATCGCTGCACCGCTCGAAGAGGAAACTCGAACAGTCAGTTTGTTGCAACCGCCGCCGAAGTCAACACCCTTCACCTTGATCCAGTCACCTGCATTGATCTCGCTGACTACAGTATTGCCAACACCACTTACGTTGATGCCAGCCTGCTGTGCCATAGTCTCAGCCTGAACAACCTCATACGGATTGAGGCTTTCGAGCTGGCTAACACCAGTCATAGTACCGGTTACGGTAATGCTGCCGTTGGATACATTCGCAACATCAATATGAGGCGAACGATAGTTCAGGGAAACGCCCATACGTCTTTCAATTGCACGAGCGTGATAGAGCAGATAATACTTACCCTTGAACTCTACGAAGGAGTGGTGGTTATTACCGCCGCCATCAAGGCCAAAGGAAGCCGGGTTCTTGAACATACGGCCTGCGTATGTAAACGGACCCATAGGACTATTGGAAGTCATGTAGCAGATTTCGCCGCTGGCAAATGCCTGACCACCAGGAACATTGAAGTTCGTGCAGTAAGAATAGTAATAGGTATTACCAATTTTCAGAATGCTGGAATCCTCGAACAGATAAGGAGGATTGATACGAGCAGGAGTGCCATCCAGAGAGATCATATCAGCACCCAGCTTAACGACACGGGCAGTACCCGGATCAGCCTGCTTACCGGAAGGAACACCACCACCGAAGTAGAGGTAACCGGTACCGTCATCATCTACGAATACACCGGGGTCAAACATCCACTCAACGTCGCCGCAGTTCGGAGTCTGCTTGGTAACCAGAGCCTTACCGATCGGATCAGTCCAAGGACCGGTGGGGCTATCAGCAGTGAGAACGCCGATACCGCCTGCGCTGTTTGCAAAGTACAGGAAGAACTTATCCTTACCGTTAATGGTCTTCCAGCAGGCATCCGGAGCCCAAGAAGCAGAGGCCCACCTTGCTGCGCCGCTGCCGCCTGCAACCGGAATTGCACCGTGGTCGGTCCAGTTAACGAGGTCAGCAGAAGAAATGCAGTTGATCTCCTGAACATCATAGGAATTCTCCTTGATGTTGCCGCCGCCGTCATACTCGAAATCGTCATTGGTCATATAAACATACAGACGATCCTTATAAACCATAAAGCCGGGGTCAGCGCCGAATCTCTGCGTATACAGAGCATTGTTCTCATTATCCTTCTTCCAGCTTTCAGCAAGATTAATGGAAGAGAAGAGCTGATCCATTGCTGCAAAGTCAACAACGCGCTCTGCAACGGGGAACTCAGTGATCTGGCAGGTCAGATACTGTGCCAGATAAGTCATATCAGCAGCATCAACAACACCGCTCTGATCCACGTCAGCAGCGAGCTTGTCGCCGTTGGAATCAAAGCCCTTGATCATGCCGCGCTTTGCCATTGCAAGGTCGGTACCGGTGATCAGACCATCGGAATCCAGATCGCCAAGCATAAAGCCGGACTGACCTGCGCCCTCGATCTTAGTACCTGCAACTGCACCGATTGCCTCATCCACATAGAAGCTTACAGTGCTCTCAGCAGTCTCAATATAGAGCTGGAGATCTGTTGCTCCGGCAGGGATGGTGTAATTGGTATTTGCAAGCTGCAGCCACTCGCCCTGAATTGCGGTGCCTTCAGCAATAGAATCATACATTGTCTCACCGCTGGCATCCACATACTGTAACTTCATGTAGAAGGTATCAGTGGTAGCGCCGGAGGTGTAGCAAACATTGGCACTGAAGCTGAACTGCTCACCGGGCACGAATGCACGGGAATTCAGAGTACGAGTTGCACCGTTCCAAGCAGCCTCACGGCCGGTAACATACAGAGCCTTGCTGCCCTGATATGCTGCATTTGTGCTTGTTGCAACAGATGCGGAGCCTCTGCCGTTCCAGCTGTCGGTATTGTCTTCATAAGTGCTGTGGAAGAACCAACCGTTTGCATCGGGTTCGGGAGTGGTAACACCGGTGCTGACATTATCGCCATCGCCCCAATCGGAGGTAGGTACCAGATTGAGCAGCGTATTGTATGCGGTCTTGGGCTGGTTGTTGCCGTCAAACAGCAACGGTGCATTCTCGGAGCCGATCCATGTATTGGCATC
>JAZOCU010000084.1:0-115205 GCA_045596625.1 Oscillospiraceae bacterium
CACCCTGCAGCACGCAGATATCCACAGCGGGCTGATTGTCGGCAGCAGTAGAGAACACCTGGGACTTGCTGGTGGGGATGGTGGTGTTGCGCTCGATGATCTTGGTGCAGATGCCGCCCATGGTCTCAAGACCCAGAGAGAGTGGAGTGACATCCAGCAGCAGCAGTGCTTCTTTGACATCGCCGCCCAGAACGCCGCCCTGGTAGGCTGCGCCCAGTGCTACACACTCATCGGGATTGATGCCCTTGAAGGGTTCCTTGCCGATACGCTCCTTGACAGCCTGCTGCACAGCGGGGATTCTGGAAGAACCACCGACCATCAGTACCTTATCCAGCTGAGAAGGATTCAGACCGCTGTCACGCAGAGCCTGCTCTACAGGGCCCATGGTTGCGCGAACCAGATCTGCAGTCATCTCATTGAACTTTGCCTGTGTCAGATTGAGATCCAGATGCTTCGGGCCGGTTGCATCCACGCTGATGAACGGCTGATTGATATTGGTGGTTGTCATAGAGGACAGCTCGATCTTTGCTTTTTCGGCAGCCTCCTTCAGACGCTGCATCGCAGTCTTATCGGAGCGCAGATCAATGCCTTCTGCCTTCTTGAATTCCTCGACCATCCAGTCGATGATGCGCTGATCGAAGTCATCGCCGCCCAGACGGTTGTTGCCGGCAGTTGCCAGAACCTCGGTAACGCCATCACCCATATCAATGATGGAGACATCGAAGGTACCGCCGCCGAGGTCGAATACCATGATCTTCTGCTGTTCTTCCTTGTCGATACCGTAGGAAAGCGCAGCGGCTGTCGGCTCATTGATGATACGTCTGACATTGAGTCCGGCGATCTGACCGGCATCTTTGGTTGCCTGACGCTGGCTGTCGGTGAAATATGCGGGAACCGTAATAACGGCTTCGGTCACGGTTTCGCCCAGATATGCTTCTGCATCTGCCTTGAGCTTCTGCAGGATCATTGCAGAGATCTCCTGGGGTGTATAAGCTTTACCGTCGATGGTGACCTTTTCGTTGGTGCCCATTTTTCTCTTAATGGAGATGACGGTGTTGTCGGGGTTGGTGATTGCCTGACGCTTTGCGATCTGGCCTACCAGACGCTCACCGGTTTTGGAAACGGCTACCACAGAGGGCGTTGTTCTTGCACCCTCTGCGTTGGGGATAACAACAGCGTTACCGCCCTCTACAACTGCAACGCAGGAGTTGGTGGTTCCAAGGTCGATACCAATAATTTTGCTCATGATGAAGTTCCTCCTTCAAAGTCTGAATATATGGCGGAAAGGGTAATCAGCCGCAGTTGGCAACGGAGACCATCGCATGACGGATGATCCGGCTGCCCAGCAGATAGCCCTTCTGGTATACTTCGCAGATGATATTTTCGTCATAGTTTTCGTCGTCAACCTGACGAATGGCGTTATGCATTTTGGGATCAAACACTTCTCCCATTGCGGGGATTTCGGTAACGCCCAGCTTTTTCAGCGTTTCACAAAGCTGCTGATAGATCTTTTCCATACCGCTGCGGAAGGCTTCATCGGCACAAGGCGATGCCATGGCGCGCTCGAAATTATCCACAACCGGCAGCAGCTCCAGAACCGTTTTGGCTACGGCATCCTGATAGCTTTCGGTTTTTTCCTTGGCAGTACGCTTGCGATAGTTATCAAACTCGGCAAACAAACGCATATATTTGTCGTTTGCTTCCTGCAAGGCCTGCTGTTCGGGTGTCAGTTCAATGATCTCAGGCTCACCGTCATCGGTTTCCCGGAAAGGCGGTTCTTCTTCCAGGAAATCATTGGGCGCTTCCGGCATCGGATCCATAGGCTCACAGGTGCCGTCACAGTCATTTTCACAGCCCGGTGTATCACGCAGTTCTTCGGTCATATGTCGTCGTCCTCCTTGTTTTCGGAAATCAGATCCGTTAGTTTCTGGGTGATATATTCAAGATAGGGAATGACTCTGGCGTAATCGAGCCGCATAGGGCCGATGATGCCGAGGCGGCCGGCTTCCCTGCCGTCCTTATGATATTGTCCCACGATCATGCTGGAATTGCCGATGACAAAGGTCTGTCCGGCAGCACCTGATGCAGCCTGATGGGTTTCTTCACTGAACATCACATGGATTCCGCTGAAGGTATCGTTGAGCAGCGGCATGATCACATCCTGATGCTCCATGAATTGCACGATATCCATTGTATCCAGCTCTTGACAGGTGAGGAGATTGCGTGTGCCGTTGACCGTCAGCTCTTGCTGCATCATATCACGGCTCAGTTCATAAAGCCCCTGTACCAGCGGACTCAGCGTTACCATGTAGGCACCCAATGCGGCGATCAGCTGCTCCATACGCTCCGGTGAAAGGTCTGTCAGCGATACGCCATGAAGATGCTCTGTTAAAAATGCGGTGAAAAAGGAAAGCTGCTCTTCGCTCAGATCGAATTCCAGACGGCAAGCCTTGTTTTTGATATTGCCCGCCGAGGTGATCAGCAGGATCACATACAATCGCTTGCCAGTGGGGATGACCTCTACTCTTGAGATCACAGAAAACTGGGGCATGGCATTGACTGCCACCGCTGCACAATGGGTGATCTCTGCCAGTGCCGTGGTTGCCGATTGGATCAGCAGCTCTTCATCAAGGACCTCAGTGCCCTCAAAGATCTGATCCAGCCGTTCCCGATCCGCTTCGGGGATCGTATGTGCATGCATACACTTATCAATATAGACTTTGTAGCCTTGAAAGGTCGGTACTCGTCCGGCAGAGGTGTGCGGCTGTTCCAGCAGACCGAGCTGCTCCAGCACCGCCATATCGTTGCGGATGGTGGCCGGTGACACATTGATATCCGGCAGCGACGCAATGGCTTTGGAGCCAACCGGTTCGCCGGTGGTCACATAGGCATCTACAACAGCTGCCAGAATTTTCAGCTTTCTGTCATCCATTGCAGTGTCCATCTCCTTTCCGCAGCAGATCAGCCGGTGTCGGCAGACTGGTTTTTAGTGTGCTAGCACTCTTGCTCTTTGAGTGCTAAGATAACAATACCATGTTTTCTTCTCCTTGTCAAGGCTTCCTCAGAACTTTCCGCAATTTTTGTAAAGTCGCACAAATTGCGACGGGATTTTTTATGGTTTTTTCATGCTTTCCTGTTGGGTTTTCTGCATAATCGGATTATTATGCAGAAAAAATAGAGGATTGTTCATTGCATTGCGGATGATTTTTCAGTATACTGAACAGGAAGAGGCTCGGGCATAGCTTTGTCCGGGGATGCATTTTTGTATCATGTTGTTTGTTTTCAGGGGGTTATTTATGAAAAGATCAAGCATGCGGCTGACTGCAGTCTTATGCAGCGCAGTCATGGCATTCGGTGCTGTTATCGTGCCCGAAGCCACACAAAAGTATTCCATTCTTTATGCAGCGGATGCTGTGAACGTAACGGAATCCGGCGGCTGGCTGGAATCGGCATATTGTCAATGGCAGCCGGTCAGCGGTGCACAGGGCTACAATGTATATGTAAAAGCATCCGGCGGATCCTATCAGCAAATCGACAGTATGCTGATCCGACAGTATAACGGCTATTATCGAGCCGATGCGGTCGGTCTCAGTGCGGGCAGCTATACGATGAAGGTCGTGCCGGTGATGAACGGTACGGAAAACGGTTCCATGGCAGCAGAAAAGTCTATGAATGTGGCTGCCCATGATCGTTCCGGTTATGCCTTTGAAAAGGGAAAGGCCATTGGTGCCTACCAGGCAGACGGTACCTTGAAGCCGGGGGCAGTTGTTGTATATGTTACCAATGAAAACAAGGATTCGGTTTCTGCGAACATCGGCGGCAGTACGGTTTCCGGTGTGCAGAATATTGTGACTGCCTGCAAAAACAGCACAACGCCCGTGGCGATCCGTTTGATCGGCAATATCACCGATCCCGCAACGCTGGATAAGGGTGATCTGCTGGTGGATAAGGTCACCTGCGGTCTGACCATCGAGGGCATCGGTGCCGATACGACCTTTAACGGCTTTGGTCTCAGAGTCAAGAACACTTCGAATTTTGAAGCAAGAAACCTTGGCTTTATGAACTGCAACAGCTCTGAGGGTGATAACTGTGGTCTCCAGCAGAGCAATACCTATTGCTGGGTGCACAACTGTGATTTCTTCTATGGTGATGCAGGCTCCGATGCCGATCAGGTCAAGGGCGATGGTGCTCTGGATACCAAGAAATCCCAGTACATCACACATTCCTACAACCATTTCTGGGATAGCGGAAAGTGTAATCTGCAGGGTGCAAATTCCAGTGATACCTCCAACTATATCACCTATCATCATAACTGGTATGACCACTCGGATTCCCGTCATCCCCGCGTAAGAGTGGCAACGGTTCATGTATACAATAACTATTTTGACGGTAATGCCAAATACGGTATCGGTTCTACCACCGATTCGGATGTGTTCGTTGAGAACAATTATTTCAGAAATTGCAGCAAGCCGATGCTGATCTCGACCCAAGGCTCCGATACCGCCAAAACGCTTTCGGGTGAAGTGGGCGGCATGATCAAGGCATACGGCAATGTGATCATCGGTGCCGATTCCTATATTCCCTACAGCAAGAACAATACAAGCTTTGACTGCTACGAAGTTTCCTCCAGAAATGAGCAGGTGCCTTCTTCCGTGAAAGCGGCAAACGGCGGTGCTTCGTATAATAATTTCGATACTGCCGGCAGTATGTACAGCTATACGCCGGATAGCGCCGATGCGGTTCCCGGCATCGTAGAGACCTATGCGGGCCGTGTGCAGGGCGGCGATTTCCAATGGAACTTTGATGATAATACCGAGGATAGCAATTCCGATGTGATCGCAGCACTCAAGGCAGCGCTGGTTTCCTATGACGATCAGATTGTATCCATCGGCAGCGGCTCTTATGTGCAGCCCTCCGATCCGATCACAACAACAGCACCGCCTGCTTCCTCCAGCACTACAACAACAACGACCAACGGCAATTCCGATCCTATTGTGACCAACATCCCGGTATCTTCCGGTTATGAGCATAATTTTACCCAGCATGGCATATCCAGCAGTTTTTATTCCATCAGCGGCAATCTTTCGGACAGTAAGGGCAGCATGGAGTTTAGGGGGATGACGCTCTCGATTTGCCTGAAGATGGAAACTGCTACCAATATTGCATTCACCACGTCAGTGCCTTCAGTGCTGACGCTGGTGATGCAAAACGGTAATACCTTCAAGGTGGATGGTACTGCATATAATGTTCCTGCATCCGGCGTGTTTACACTGGATCTGGCAGCAGGAAATCATACCGTGACAAAGGGCGACGGCTCTGTGTTCCTCTATTATATGTCTGTCAGCACCGATGCCGCGCAGGTTACGACGACCTCCACCACTACGACTACAACCACGACTACAACCACTACTACGACTACGACTACAACCACAACCACAACCACTACTACGACCACCGAGCCGATTTCTGTTCGCTATGGCGATGTGAACTGCGATGGTCTGGTCAAGATCGACGATGTGGTGCTGCTCAGCCGGTATCTGGCTGAGGATAGGGAAGCGGTGCTCTCTGTGCCGGGAATTGCCAATGCCGATTGTGACGGCGATCAAGGCCTTACTACCGGAGATTCCACTGCAATTCTTATGTATCTTGCGGGACTTCTGAAGGAATTCGGTTGATCCCTCTCGATGCGATCTTCTGATCGCCAGTTTCCTCTCCCAATTCATAGCATACTTTGTGATTTTATGCTGTTGTCCGGCAGATTGCTCGGACAGCAGCTCTTTTTTTGCAGAATCAGCAAAGGATCTGTGAGATAAATGTGCAAAGGAAGCTGCGGAATTTCATTGGCGTTTGTGCGAATCGCCAAAAAGGTGGAAGGGGTCTTGACCACCGTTTTTTCGTATGCTACAATAAGAAAGATAGAAAAGCGATGACAAACGAGGAGTAAGAGCTTCCCTGTCGTTCAGAGAGAGCATGGTTGGTGAAAATGCTTCGATGGCTGCTCCGAAGTCGCGTTTCGAGCTGCGGATGCAAAGCAACGGATCGTTACCGGGATCCCGAACGATCGGTTGTGTGTAGTGTCCGACGGGTTCTCCCGTGACAGAGAAGGTCAGTCGGGTGCAAAGTGCAGCCTCGCTGTCCGAATAAAGAGTGCGGCAAATGGCGGATGTTACCGCTTGCCGAATTCAGGTGGTACCACGGATGTGATTCCCATTGCCCTGATGGAAACCGTTCGTCCTGAGCATAGAGAGCATATGGTGTTTTCTGTGTTCAGGGCGATTTTTGTTTGATCGCATCGATCAATGTTTGAAAAAAAGGAGCTGATTTTTCATGGCCAAGGAACTGGCAAAGAACTATGACCCGAGTACCTTTGAAGACCGCATCTATCAGCAGTGGATGGAAAAACGCTGCTTCCATGCGGAGGTTGATCCCAAGAAGATCCCCTATACGATCGTCATCCCGCCGCCCAATGTAACAGGACAGCTGCATATGGGACATGCACTGGATGAAACCTTGCAGGATATTCTGATCCGCTGGAAGCGCATGAGCGGCTATTCGACACTCTGGCTGCCGGGTACCGATCATGCTGCGATTGCCACTGAGGCGAAAATCGTGGAAGCGATGCGCAAGGAAGGCGTTACTAAGGATGATATCGGCAGAGATGGCTTCATGGAGCGTGCATGGGCCTGGAAGGAACAGTATGCCGGCAGGATCGATCAGCAGCTTATGAAGCTCGGTTCCTCCTGTGACTGGGAACGGGAACGGTTTACGATGGATGAAGGCTGCTCTGAGGCTGTCAAGGAAGTCTTTGTAAAATATTACGAAAAAGGTCTGATTTACCGCGGCGAGCGCATCATCAACTGGTGTCCTCATTGTCTGACCTCCATTTCCAATGCCGAAGTGACCTATGAGGAGCAGGATGGCTGCTTCTGGCATCTGCGGTATCCATTTGCCGATGGCTCCGGCTACATGGAGCTTGCCACCACACGTCCCGAAACGCTGCTGGGCGATACGGCTGTTGCTGTGAATCCCAAGGATGAGCGCTATGCACATCTGGTTGGCAAAAAACTGATCCTGCCGCTGGTCGGCAGAGAGATCCCTGTGGTTGCCGACAGCTATGTGGATATGGAATTCGGTACCGGTGTTGTGAAGATCACACCGGCCCATGACCCCAATGACTTCATGGTAGGTCAGCGGCATGATCTGCCTGTCATCAATGTGATGACCGATGATGCCAAGATCATTGAGGATTATCCGAAGTATGCCGGCATGGATCGTTATGCTGCCAGAAAGGCGATCGTTGCCGATCTGGAGGAGGGAGGCTTCCTCATCAAGACCGAGCCCCATGCCCATAATGTCGGTACTTGCTATCGCTGCGGTACAACAGTCGAGCCGAGAGTTTCGCTCCAGTGGTTTGTCAAGATGGAGGAGCTGGCAAAGCCTGCGATCGAAGCGGTACGCAGCGGAGAAATCAAATTTGTTCCCGAGCGCTTCAATAAGCTCTATTTCAACTGGATGGAGGACATCCGTGACTGGTGTATCTCCCGTCAGCTCTGGTGGGGTCACCGGATCCCTGCTTTCTATTGCGATGACTGCGGCGAACTGGTGGTTACCCGTGAAGACAGTGCAGTCTGCCCGAAGTGCGGCAAGGCAATGCGGCAGGATCCCGATACGCTGGATACCTGGTTCAGCTCTGCCTTGTGGCCGTTCTCCACGCTGGGCTGGCCGCAGAACACCGATGATCTGAAGTATTTCTATCCCACAGATACCCTTGTCACCGGTTATGATATCATCACCTTCTGGGTTTCCCGTATGATCGTTGCCGGTCTGGAGCATATGGATGGCGTTGCACCCTTCAAGACTGTGCTGATCCATGGTCTGGTGCGTGATGCACAGGGCAGAAAGATGTCCAAGTCTCTGGGCAACGGTATTGATCCGCTGGAGGTCATTGACAATTACGGTGCGGATGCTTTGCGCTTTATGCTGGCAACCGGCAATTCTCCCGGCAATGATATGCGTTTTATTGATGATAAGGTCAAGGCTGCCCGTAATTTTGCCAATAAGCTGTGGAATGCATCCCGCTTTGTCATGATGAATCTGCCGGAGGACTTTACCTTTACCGGTCTGCCCCGGACACTGCGTATGGAGGATCAGTGGATCGTTTCCAAGTTCAATCAGCTTGCCAAGGATGTCAATGACAATCTGGATAAGTTTGAGCTGGGTGTTGCTTCCACCAAGCTGTATGATTTCATCTGGGATGTATATTGCGATTGGTATATCGAGCTGACCAAATCCCGTCTGCGTGCAGGCGGAGAGAGTCAGGCACAGGCACAGGCAGTTCTGGTTTGGGTGCTGCGCGGTATGCTGAAGCTTCTGCATCCGTTTATGCCCTTTATCACCGAGGAGATCTGGCAGGTGCTCACAAACGATGAGAGCATGATCATGCTGGAGGACTTCCCGGTCTACTGCGAGGAGAATGATTACACAAAGACTGCCGAGGACTTTGAAAAGGTCATTGCAGCCATCAAAGCAGTCCGCACCATCCGTACTGAGTTGAATGTACCCAATTCCGCAAAGGCAAAGCTGTATTTTGAAACCCTTGAGGTCGAACTGTTCTCATCCTGTTCAATGTTCTTTGAGAATCTGGTTTCGGCTTCTGAGCTGGAGTTTGGTCAGGATTATCAGTTCAAGAATGCTGTGACGGCGGTGACCGATGTGGCTCGCATCTTCATCCCCATGGAGCAGCTTGTGGATGTGGAGAAGGAACTGGCACGTCTTGCCAAGGAAGAGGCAAAGGTGCGCAAGGATATCGAGTTCGTTCAGAAGAAGCTGCAAAATCCCGGATTCTGTGAAAAGGCGCCTGCACAGCTCATTGCTGCCGAGCGGGAAAAGCTCGCCAAAGCAGAGGAAAAGCTTGCCAAGGTATTGCAGTCGATCGCAAGCTGGAAGCAATAATTTCAATTGTAATATTTGCTGAAAATCAGCGGTGTGTATTGTGCACATCGCTGATTTTTTTGTTTTTTTCAGAAAACTTGTATGGTAACGTACAAGTTTAGACGCGTTTTTCTCTGCTTGTGAGGGCGACTGTTTTGCTGTATGCCGTATTGTTTCGGAGGGTGCATGAGGGGATACAGCGTCAGACAGATACAGTCACAAAGGAGGATACCATGAACAGCGAAAAATCTTTTTTCAAATCGGAATGCCTTCGCCGTACGCTGCGTACATTTTTGCAGGCAGCAGCAGGTTATGTGGTAGTCAATGCTGCCGCTGCGGATCTCAGTACCCGATCGGCAGGGATCGGATTTTGTGTGGCAGCGGTTGCAGCCGGTATTGCTGCGATCATGAATCGTGAGGAAGGAGTAGGATCACATGACGGCAAAAGGAATTGATGTTTCTGCACATCAGGGCAGGATCAATTGGAAGCAGGCAGCCGAAAGCGGTGTGGAATTTGCAATACTGCGCGTCTATTGCAACGGCGCTGATCTGCGCTTTGGAGAGAATTATCAGGGAGCAACAGCGGCGGGGATCCCGGTGGGTGCATATTGTTACAGCTATGCCGCAACTCCTCAGGCAGCCGAAAGAGAGGCAGAGGCTGTTCTGCAGCTTTTGGAGGGGAAAACCTTTGCGTACCCCATTTATTTCGATATTGAGGATACAGTGCAGCGTATGCTGAGCAGAGAACAGGTCGATGCCATTGTGGAAGCCTTTTGCCGGAAGCTGGAGGCGGCAGGCTATTTTGTGGGGATTTATTCCTATAAATATTTCCTTGAGCAGAAAATCTCGGAACGCCTTCTTCGCCGCTATGCCGTATGGGTCGCACATACCGATGTCCGCAAGACCTCATATCGTTATCCTTATGGAATCTGGCAATATTCTCACACAGGCAGTGCAGCGGGGATCTCCTGTAAGGTAGATCTGAATTATGCTTATATTGACTATCCTGCCATCATGCAGCAGAAACAGAAGAACGGGTTCGGCACGGCATCTGCCGAGAAAACGGATCGATGTCCCTATCCGATGCCGACAAAGCCGCAGCGCCGCGGCTGTAAGGGCGATGCTGTTCGCTGGGTGCAATGGCAGCTGATCGGGAAGGGCTATTCCTGCGGAGATGCCGGCATTGACGGCAGCTTTGGTCCCGATACCGAACAGGCAGTGCGCCGCTATCAGACCGATCATGCATTGGAAGCGGATGGTGTCTGCGGCCCTGTGACACGTGCTTCGCTCTGTAAATCATAAAATCGCAGCAGTCCCTCGGATTTTTGCATTGACGCAGAAATTCGGGGGATTTTTGTTGCGGAAAATCAGCACAGGAATGACTGGACAAAGCAATTGAGATATGCTATACTGAAACAAGATTTTGAAGGGGGGATGGCTCTTTTTATGAGAGCCGGACGGATATGATGCAACCGAAGATTTTGGCACGTGCATGTGCGATTATGGCCGAACTGACACTGGAAGAAAAACTTCATCTGCTGACTACGCATCACCATGCGGTAGAACGGCTGGGGCTTCCGGAGTTCTATATCGGCACCGAGGTGGCCAGAGGTTATGTGGGACGCAGTCCGGAGCGCAGCTCCACCGTATTTCCACAGCCTGTGGGTCTTGCGGCAACCTTTGATCCGACGCTGATGAAGAATCTCGGATGGATCGCCGGCATGGAAGCGCGTGCCTATTACAATGCCGATCCCAAGGGCGGTCTGGTTTTGTGGGGGCCTACGGTGGATATGGTGCGCGATCCCCGATGGGGCAGAACCGAGGAAGCCTATGGCGAAGATGTCTGTCTTGCCGGCAATCTGACTGCCGCCTATACCAGTGGTATGGCAGGAGAAAACAGCAAATATCTGATGACGATCCCGACACTCAAGCATTTCTGTGCCAATAATAACGAGGAGGGCAGAGGCAGCTGCAATGCCTATCTGCCGCCTCGACTGAAATATGAGTATTACTATGCAGCCTTCAAGCATGCAATCTGCCATGGCGGTGCCAAAAGCATTATGGCAGCCTATAATGAGATCAATGGTGTTCCTGCGATCTGCAATCCGGAGATCCGCACACTGCTCAAGGAGCAATGGGGATTGTGGTTTGCTGTCAGTGACGGTGCGGATTTTTCTCAGCTTCTGACGGCGCATCATGATTGCGATACCCATTCCGAGGCATTTGCCAATGCTCTGCTTGCCGGCTGCGATACCATGACCGATGAGGATACGCTGGTTGCGATGGCAGCAAAAAAAGCATTGGAAGAGGGCAGGATCACCGAAGCGGATCTGGATGCCTCTGTTTTCAATACGATCTATGCAAGACTGCGGCTCGGACAAATGGCAGAGGATTGTGAACATGATGCCATTACCGTGGAAAACGTTCATATGCAGCTGTCGGAGGCATATAATTGCCGTGCTGCAATGGAACAGATGATCCTGCTGAAAAATGACGGATTGCTGCCCATCCAAAAGAAGCCCGACAGAATTGCCGTAGTAGGTGCGCTTGCCGATGAGAATCTGAAGGATTGGTATACAGGATATTCCAAGGAGGAAATCTCGGTGCGGGAAGGCATCGGATTGGAATTCTCAAAAGCAGAGGTCACGTATGACGATTTGTGGGATCATGTAGCGATCCTTGCAGAAAACGGGAAATATCTTTCGGCAAAAGAGGATGGCTCTGTGATCGCCGATGCAGATCATGTGACAGAAAGTGAGCTGTTTGCCTTACAGGATTGGGGCGAAAACTGGTGCAATCTGTTTTCGGTACGGTATCAGCGTTATGTGCGCTGCGGCGATGACCGTCAGCTGCGTCTGCATCATCGTGATATCTACGATTGGTTTACCCGTGAGACGCTGTTTTTGTATCCTTATGAAGGCAAGATGCTCATCGAGGATTTCCAGAATGGCATGCGTCTGCAATGTGATGCAGAGGGCAAGATCTGTGCCGTATCCGGCCGCAATATTTGCGCAGAGCAGTTGTTTTCAATGACAGTGATCTCCAAGGGCACCGATCGCGCTGCGGCATTGGCAAAGGCAAATGATCTGGTTGTCTACTGTGTCGGCAATCATCCGGTACAGGTTGCAAAGGAATGTTATGACCGCAAAACCCTTGCATTGAATGTACAAAGCGGCATGGCAAAGGTGCTGCAGGCTGCGAATCCTGCGACGGTTATGGTGCTGATTTCCAGCTATCCCTATGCCATTTGCGAGGAGCAGGAACAGCTTTCTGCTATTTTGTATACTTCTCATGCAGGTCCTTATCTGGGCACAGCGGTTGCTGCGACTCTATCCGGCAGGAACAATCCGGCCGGCAGAACGCCCCTGACGTGGTATCGCAGTGAGCTGGAGCTGCCAAGAGATCTGATGCAGTATGATATTGCATCCGCAGGGATCACCTATCAATATTTCGAAGGAACAGCGCTGTATCCTTTTGGTTATGGTCTGAGCTATTCCGCCTTTGCATACAGTGATCTGACGGTACAGCCCGAAAAGGATGGCGTCAGAGCACAGCTGACGGTAGAGAATGTCTCTGCTGTAGATGGCGATGAAGTGGTGCAGCTGTATTTCACGGTACCCGATTCCGCTGTGCGCCGTGCCAACAAGAAGCTTTGTGCCTTTGCCCGTGTGCATCTGCGTGCAGGAGAACGCAAAACGGTATCGCTGTATGCGCCTGCCGATTTCCTTGAGATCTTCAATGTACGCAGCGGCAGAATGATGGTGGAAGGCGGATGCTATCGGTTTTTTGCAGGTGCATCTTCTGCAGATCTGCGTCTGCAGGCGGATTGTATGATTACGGGAGAAGCCCTTGGAATGCGTCCTGCCCTGTTTTCTGCCGAGCTGTTTGATGAGGCTGTGGGGATGCAGAGCTTTTATTCCAAATCCCGCAAGGCACATTATCTGCGGACAGTCGGCTATCAGGGAACGGCGGTATACGAAGGTGTGGATTATCGCGGCAAACGCAGCTTAACGCTGATGGTACAATCTACCAATAAAGCCGATACGCTTCGGGTGCAGATCGGAAATGCCGAATGGGTTGCGGTGCCCATTGCTGCAAGCAATGCATATGATGATTTTGCAGCTTATACGATCCCGCTGCCGTCCGATGCGGCGGAAAGCGATCGGCTGGTGCTTTCGGTGCCCGGATCTGCAGCCGTACTGCAAATCCTGCTGGAACCGTGAGGATTCGGACAATAATAGGAATGAATGATCCCGTGTGGGGAATCATAAGGTCGATGGCCTTTTGATTCCTGCACGGGATCGTTTTTCTTGTTTACGAAGGAGGAGATCGGATGAAAAATGAGGCAACGTGTCTTGCACAGGCAGCTGCCGCCGCATTGCCGCAGGCAGTTTCGGATTACCGAACGCTGCACGCAATGGCAGAAGTCGGCTTTGATCTGCAGGATACTGCGGCATATGTAAGAAAGCGGCTTGCGGATATGGGATATGCGCCTGTTTCCTGTGGCAGATGCGGCATCGTAGCGGTAGCGGGAGATCCGCAGGCAGCAAAAGGTCTGCTGCTGCGTGCGGATATGGATGCACTGCCTATGCAAGAGGAAAGCGGTTTGCCCTATTGTGCCCAAAACGGCAGGATGCATGCCTGCGGTCATGATATGCATACGGCGATGCTGCTGGGCGCTGCACAGCTCCTCAAGACGCATGAGCACATGCTGAAGGGGTTTGTCAAGCTGATGTTTCAGCCTGCCGAGGAGCTGCTGGAAGGCGCAAAGGATATGCTTTCGGATGGTGTGCTTTCTCATCCGAAGCCACAGGCAGCGCTGATGCTTCATGTGTTAGCCGGGATGCCCATTGCTGCCGGTACGGCATGTCTGCCTCCGGTCGGCGTCAGTGCGCCGGCAGCGGCTTTCTTCCGGATCCGTCTGCAGGGCAAAGGATGTCATGGTGCTGCACCGCATCGGGGAATTGATCCCATCACAGCGGCTGCTCATTGTCTGACCGGATTGCAGGCGATCTCTGCGCGGGAGCTTGCACCGGGTACCTGTGCGGCATTGACTGTCGGCAGGATAGCAGGCGGTATGGCTGCCAATGTGATCGCAGATACTGTGACTATGGAAGGTACCATGCGCGCCTTTGATGATGGGGTCTTAAAGCAGATGAAGGATCGCTTGCAGACCATTACGGAATCCACAGCCCAGGCGCATCGGGTCAAGGCAGAGGTTTCTGTGCTTTCTGATTGTCCGACGCTGCGGAATGATCCTGTACTTCATACACAGATCTGTGAGATCGTGCGTGCTTTGCTGCCGAAGGAGCAGATCATGGAGCCGGGATCGCAGTCTTCACCGGAGGCTGCCTCTGAGGATTTTGCAGAGCTGAGCCATGTGCTTCCTGCGATGATCATCGGGCTTGCGGCCGGAGATTCCCGTTCGGGCTATGCCTATCCCTTGCATCATCCCAAGGTGCGGTTCGATGAAAGGGCAATGGAACAGGGCATTCTGCTGTATGCAGGAGTTGGCATGCTCTGGGGTGCGGATGAGATTGCCGATTGACAAAATGACGGATTTGTGATACTCTATAAGAGATCATTATAATGACGTTGAAAGGAGTATTCCGATGATGGATCATCAGGCTTTAGCGGCACTTTTATTCCCCGATATCACCAAAACCATTGCAGATTACGAGGCGCAATATCCGCCTCGTGCATTGCCCGAGGGTGCGGTCGTGACCCGTATTGCACCCAGTCCTACGGGCTTTGTACATCTGGGTAATTTATATAACGCCATCGGCGAACGTCTTGCCCGACAGACAAAGGGCGTATTTTTCCTGCGCATTGAGGATACGGATCAGAAACGAGAAGTAGAAGGCGCTGTGGAAGCGCTGATGGATTCCATGCACTATTACGGCATCCAATTCGATGAGGGTGCAACGGTGGAAGGCGAGCATGGTGCTTATGGTCCCTATCGTCAGCGGCAGCGCAAGGAGCTGTATCAGACCGTTGCAAAATCCCTTGTACTGCGGGGTCTGGCATATCCATGCTTTTGTACCGAGGAGACCTTGACGGCTATGCGGGATGCTCAGATGGAAGAAAAAGCCAACATCGGCTATTACGGTAAATGGACCAATTGCCGGACGCTTTCCTATGAGGAGATTGCAAAACGCATCGAGGCAGGCGAGCCTTGGGTATTGCGGTTTGCTTCATCCGGCGATCCGGAACACATGATTCCTGTGCAGGATGGGATTCGCGGTGAGCTGCGGGTGCAGGAAAACTATACGGATTTTGTTTTGCTGAAATCCGATGGCATTCCGACCTATCATTTTGCTCATGTATGCGATGATCATTTCATGCGCACGACCCATGTGCTGCGAGATGAGAGCTGGCTTGCCACATTGCCGATTCATGTACAGCTGTTTGATATTCTGGGCTGGGAGCGTCCGCTGTATTGTCATACCGCAACGCTGATGAAAATGGATGGAGAATCCAAGAGAAAGCTTTCCAAGCGGAAGGATCCGGAGCTTGCATTGTCCTATTATCGTGCAGAGGGCTATCCGCCTGAGGCAGTGCAGCAATATTTGCTGACAGTGCTCAACAGCAATTTCGAAGAATGGAGATTGGCAAATCCTCAGGCAAATTCCAGAGAATTTACGTTCTCGTTAGAAAAAATGAGCAGCTCCGGCGCATTGTTTGATCTGGCAAAGCTGGATCATATTGCAAAGGAATATCTCTCCTTACAGAGTGCAGAGTTTGTATATGAGCAGCTGCTTGCATGGGTCAGAGAATATGCTGCGGCAGAAGAAGCCGCGCGCATGGAACAGCAGCGGGAGTTCTATCTTGCTGCATTGCGCATCGGCAGAGGCGGCGATAAGCCCCGTAAGGATTTCGGAAGCTGGCGGCAGGCATATGCCTTCTTGTCATTCTTTGACAGTGCACGATTTGTCCGTGAGGATGCTTGCCCCGAAAATATTTCTTCCGAGCATAAGCGTGAGATCTTACGCCGCTATCTGGAAACACTGGATTTTGCCGATGATTCTGCCCAGTGGTTCAACAAGGTCAAGGAGATCACTGATGCTATGGGATATGCGGTGCAGGTGAAGAAATACAAGAAGAATCCCGAGGATTATCCGGGCAGCATTGTGGATGTCAGCAACCTGATCCGTGTGGCAATGACCGGCAGACAGAATTCTCCTGATCTCTGGGAGATCAGCCATGTACTGGGTGAAGAGGAAACTCGTCGGCGCATTGCGGAATATGCAGCGGAATAAGGAATGATCCTATGGAACAGCCGTTGATCTGTCTGCGCTGCGGACAATATATGGAGCAGGTCGATTTGTTGGAACGGCTTTCTCAGAATCTGCTGATTCGGGAAGCCAAGCGTATGATGACGCAGGAATTGCAGATCCTTACCTATCGTTGTCCCCAATGCGGCAAGCTGGAGTTTTTTCAGCCAAAGAAATCAAAATAGAGCAAAAAAATGACCTGAGAAGTGAAAAATGCTTCTCAGGTCATTTTGCATTTTTTGTGAGAGTGATCGTTTCAATGCAATCGCTGCTTACAGCAGCAGTTCCATACCGGTTTTCATGGGGTGAAAACCGTTGTTTTCATAAAACCGCATGGCAGCGGGATTACAGCTCCAGACATTGAGTGTCAGATGATAGCAGCCGATCGTTTCGGCATAGCTGCGGACATATTCCAGCAGGGTCTTGCCGATCTGCTGCCCACGCAGAGATTCTTCTATGCAAAGATCATCAAGATAAAGCGTTTTGCAGTCCATCAGAAGCGGATGCCCCTTTTGCTCCTGTATGATACAGAAGGCGTATCCCATCACAGTATTTTGTGCGTCCACAGCAACAAAAACCGGAGTGTCAGGATCGGCAAGGATGCGCAGGATCTCTGCATCGCTGTATTTTTTTGCATTGGCACGAAACAGATCCGGTCTGCCTTGATGATGTACATCCGCCACTTGATACAACAGACGGTTGATGCCGTCCAGATGCGCTTGTGCGGCACGTAGGATGGTCATAGGCACATACCTTATTCCGTTTCAAAATGCTTGGCGACATCGGCCAGCAGTGTGGGGATCTGAAGATGCTGAGGACAATGGTTCGTGCACTGACCGCAGCCGATGCAATCAGAGGCTTTGCCGTATCGGGCAGCCAGATTATCATAATAGGTGGCCTGTGCGGTCCAGCTTTTTTCGATCTCCTGCTGATCCAGGTTATAGAGATTGAAATAATCGGGGATGGGAATATTCTGCGGACAGCCCTCTACGCAATAGCGACAGGCGGTACAGGCAATGGCGATCTGTCCGTTGATAATATCCCGTGCAAGGAATACCGCATCGGTCTCCTGCGGAGAAAGCGGTGAAAAACAGCTCATATAGGAGAGATTGTCCTCAAGCTGAGAAAGATTGCTCATGCCGCTGAGAACAATGGATACGCCTTCCAACGAGGCGGCAAAGCGAATTGCCCAAGAAGCAGCGGAGCGATCGGGTGCAAGCTGCTGGAACAGCAGCTTAGCGGCAGGCGGTACATTGGCAAGAGAGCCGCCCTTGACAGGCTCCATAACCAAGATCTCCTTGCCATGACGGCGCGCGACCTCATAGCATTTGCGGGATTGTACGCCGTCGCTGTCCCAGTCCAGATAATTGATCTGAAGCTGCACGAATTCCATTTCGGGATGCTCGGTCAGAATCTGATCCAGCAGCTCGGCATTATCGTGATAGGAAAAGCCGATTTTGCGTACAAGACCGGCAGCCTTTTTCTCGGCAACAAAGCCAAAGGCATCCAGACGCTGTGCGGTGGCATAGTTTTCGGCATTCAGACAATGCAGCAGATAGTAATCGAAATACGATACGCCGCATTTTTTCAGCTGTTCCTTGAAGATTCGTTCCATATCCCCGACCTCTTTCAGACTCATGGTGGGGAGCTTTGTGGCAAGCAGGAAAGCATCACGCGGGTGACGCTCTACCAGTGCACGACGCACCATTGCCTCACTGGCATGATTGTGGTACATATAGGCGGTATCGAAATAGACAAAGCCTTCCTGCAAAAAACGATCCACCATTTCAAAGATCTGTGCTTCATCAAAGGATGTGGGGTCATTTCCGTCCAGCAGCGGCAGGCGCATCATACCAAAGCCAAGCTTTTTCATCATGTTGCAGATCCTCCTTGATTTCAAATAGGAATTCTAACAGAAAAATTCTTGGCATAGGGTTCCCCCTTATGCCAAGAATTCTGTATGCGGTAACTATATGCTTATTTTGCAGCTTTTTCGCTTTCGAACCAGCGATAAAGTACAGCAGCCAGAGCAGCGCCGACCAGCGGTCCGACGATGAATACCCACAGATCACCCATGGGAGCGGAATTGCCGCTGATGGCAGCTACCAATGCAGGGCCAAAGCTGCGGGCAGGGTTCACAGAGGTGCCGGTAAGACCGATACCCAGAATATGAACGAGTACCAGAGTAAAGCCGATCACTACGCCGCCGAAGGAGCCGTGGTTTGCTTTCTTGGAGGTCACGCCGAGAATGGTAAGTACAAAGAAGAAGGTCAGAACGATCTCAACCAGAAGACCTGCCACAGCGCTGCCGCCTACACCGCCAAGACCATTGGAGCCGAAGCCGCCGGTCATATCCTTTACATCGCCCAGCTCAAAGATGGCAGCCAGAATGCCGCTGCCTGCCAGAGCACCGATGCACTGAGAGATCACATATCCGAAGAAATCTTTGACAGACATACCGCCATTGAGCAGCACACCCAGCGAAACGGCAGGATTGATGTGGCAGCCGGAAATGTTGCCGACACAATATGCCATACCGACGATGGTCAGACCAAAGGCAAGCGCAGTCAGCAGATAACCGCATCCGCTTACAGCATCACAGCCAACCAGCATTGCAGTGCCGCAGCCTAAGATGACCAGTGCGGCAGTGCCGAAGATCTCGGCAACATACTTTTTGATTGCATTCATGATAAAATTCCTCCTCAACAAATCGTGTACAAATTGATATTGCAGACAAAAAAACAGCTGCAATATGGCTATATTTTACCATATTGCAGCTGTTTTGTCAAGGATTTTGATGAGAATTATAAAATGTTTTGCGTTGCAAAGCGATCAGCGATCGCTGTTCGGCGGTGTAGTGATGCAGTTGCAGAACGGATCGAAATAGTGATACACTTTCGTATACAGCCGACCATGATCGCCGCGGATTTCGATGCGATCGGCACGGCCGGTGGAAAAACCGGTAAAACAGACTTCATCCTGCAGATCTTCGCCCTTATAGCCGATATACTCCACATAGTCCGCACGAACTTTCTGCATACTGCGGTAGATCCGATGGGTGAGGGCATATTCCGGATGGGAAAGATATTGCTTATCCAGTGCGATCTGCTTGATGCGCACGATATTGCGTTCCTGTGCATAGGGATTATTCATGGAAAAGGCACCGTGATTTCCGGCGGCATCGGCCATTTCGATTCGGCTGATCACACGGGAGGCATCATGCTGTGTGCCGTAGCGGATGATTTCTTCCGGCCGGATCTCAAACAGCACAGGCGGATTCTTCGGCATGACCCGTACATGATTGTTGCCTTCGATATAAGGAAAGCCGCCGTTGAGCTTATAGGTATAGTGAATGAGCATTTCCCACATAGTGGTATGATCCTTCACATAGACATAATTGCTTTTCTGTACATCCTGCTGATAGGTGATATGCGGAAGCTGATAGAGAGACATCAGCGAAGAAAGGGTAGCATCGGGATAGATGCCGGGTGCAGGCTGATTATCCAGCAAAGCGGCAGAATAGCTTTTGGCAGTGATCGTGACGAGCTTTCTGCCGTTTTTCTTAACGATCTCCACATGATTTGCCAGACCGTCAAGAAGCAGCACGCCATCGAGATAAAATTTCGCACGACAGGGAAATCCATGGCCAAAGGCATCGCTGATGAATTCTGCCTTCAGCTCGGCATAGGGGAGATAGTGATCCCGCACGAGGGTAAAGTGCAGGCATTGTGCCTCGATCACATCATCGGACTGCATGACATTGAGCTGCAAGATTGCTTTCAAACGATCCGCCTTCCTTTCAATCTGTTGGAGTCTGTGTGGTTTCCCGCAGAGAAAACGGCAGGATCTCCGTTTCTTGATCGGGATAGGGCTGATCGGTATTGCCCACAAGCGTCAGAGAATATCTTGTAAACCGAGCACCTTCCTCTGCATTCAGCCGATATTGACATATTCGCATTTCGGTAAAAGCGATCGCGCCGAAGATAAAGGCAAAAGCATTCTTTTGTCCAATGGCACGGCGGCAGAACTGCAGCAGTCCGACTTCCTCCGCAGAAGAGATTCTGCCGGTCAAGGTAAGCAGACAGGGCTTTTTCTCCATTGCCTCCTGATGATAGCTGCCATCCGAGAGCAGCATCAGATCATAGGGGCGTTCTTCCTCCAATGAAAAGCCTTCTGCGAGGAGCGTCATATCGTCCAGAACGACCGTGCGTGCCGCAGGCGAAGTATCCAGATCATAACGATAGTAGCTCATGGGTCTAAAGCCTCCGATTCTGTGTTGGTTTCGATCAGAATACGGGTTGCAAGGGTATCGGCAGTAATATGTACCGGCATACAAAGCATCCCGGTGTTCTGATCGAAATAGGGCGGATCGGTTACGATTTTCCGCAGATCGAGCCCGACATCGAGCAATGCAGGGATCAGATAGAGATCGCATTGCGTTTCCAGCATACCGGTATGGAGTTCTTTGGGGCAGTACAATCTGACCCGGATGGTAACGGTCAGCGCAAAGACGGTGCCGTCCTTTTGCGGAAGCGGTTTCCCGTAGATCAGCCGTTCCGGCGCAACAGTAGCAAAGGTCGTATTTGCGTATTGTTTCACAGGCTTGTTGTGATACTCCCGTTCGGCACGCATACCGGTTTTCTGCATTGCAAGAATGATCGAGCCGGTGAGTGCAGAGAGATATGCCATGATCGTACCTCCTTATCTCATACGCCCATTGCGGAAAAGAGAACATCCTCATTCTTCAGCAGATCTTTCGCCAGTGCACGGTATTCCTGCCACAGACGCACCGCAAATTGATGGGGCATGCTTTCATCGTGGGATTTCGCAAGGGTACCGGCATAGGTATGAGAAAGCGTACTGCGGGCAGCGATCATCTGTGTATAGCGCAGATTGGCAATGGCGGCACAGTAATAGCACAAACGGATATCGGATTCATCCGCATCCTCACGGAGCTGCTGTCTGCATTCAATGACAGCAGCATCCAGCAAGGGCTGATAGGGGGTGATATCCGCAAGCTCGGCAAACAGCGCAAAGAGTCCGGCACATTGTTCCGTGTTCATTTGTGTGTATCGCCTCGCTTTCTATGCATGGAAAAGGAGCGCATAGCGGCTTCGGAGGAATCGGCCTTGGGGGCAGCGGCATTCCGGCTTGGATATTTCTGTGCGGCCGGCTCGGTAAGCTCCAGCGATTTTTTCAAAGAAAGCAGCGCATCGGCATCCATATGCAGGGTGCTTTCGGCAAGCATTCTGGCACAAATGCCGTCGCCCTCCTTGTAGCAGAGCTTCACGACCTCTCGGCGCAGTTCTTCGGTGAGTACATCCAGTGAGGCATTTGCCTGTTCCAGCGCATGATAAAGCTGCTGCTGTTCGGCATCGGGAAGATTGCCGCCCATTGTTTTGGTCACACCTGCATTTTTCTGTGCAGGCACAGCAACAAAGCTCCATTCATAGGCGTCGGTGATGCCGTCAAGCACCCGATAGCACAGAGCACCGCCATAGGATCTTCCTTTGATATGCCCACAGTTTTTCTGCAGACGATTGGCACCGCAGATCGAGCAGATCTGCTTTTGGACTGCACAGGAAATGCTGACCTCTTTTTTGATACCGCCTTCGATTTCACGGATAAGATCCCGATTGGTTTCGGTGCGGATCATATAGGCATTGGCTTTCAGGAAGAGATAAGGCTTGCCGGCAGCCGTTTTTCGGGAAGGATCCTCCACCAGCTCGGTATGAAAGATTCGTGCGTTCTGATTTTTGCAATAGGGGTTATGATCGAAGATTCCTGTTACGCCGACGAAGCGTTCCTGCAGGGCAAGCAATGCTTCTTTGGAGAAACAGTCGCCGTCACGATCGATCTCGTTATCGCAGAGGATGAGGTCAAATAGATAGACCTCATCCAGCGAATGGGCACGTCTGGTAAAGGCGTTGAGCTTTTCCAGCAGTGTTTCATTCGTCAATTGTCCCATTGTACATCCTCCTTTTGACGATGTGAAAGCAGATCAGTTCCATTCCAGAACAGCAGCAGCGCCATCCATCAGCGGCAGAAAGCCGATGCGTACGGAAACGGCGATCCGATCGAGCTGACAATTGATGAGCTGATCGGTCTCCAGCAGCAGCTCGGAGCCGGTAATGCATTCCAGCGCATAATCCTTGCACAGACCGATCATAACGGTATCCTCCAAAGAGGCATCCTTGAGCAGCTTGGCGCCAAAGGGCAGATAGACAGCACCGCTTTCATCGGCGCAGCGATCGGACATCTGCTCCATAGCGAGGATCAGAGCCACATTCTTGGGAGAAGCCACCAAGGTGGTCATGTTATAGTCGGTAAACTGACCGTAGAGATTGGCGAGATCCGCATAGGAGAGCTCACTGCCGGTCAGAGAGATCGCCGCAACAGAGTCCTTCAGCTGTGTCAGAGCTTTGGCAACGATCGCACCGGCAAGCTTTCTGCCGATGGCACGCAAAGCGACAGCAAAGCTGTCAAGACGCTGTCGGCGTACGATCTCATAGGAAGCGGAAATGACTCTGCCATATTTTGCGAGCGTCACGGCGGAAGCAGCTTCGGTGATGGCAGTCACCTTCATATCAGTGCCTTCGGCAGCGGTGTCGGAATAAGCGCCATCGGTTTCATCTATGGCAAAGCCCTTGTAGGAAGTGCCGTTGACAGCAGTGGTAGCGGCAGTCAGCTCCGAGAGGATGGATTCTTCCATACCCTGCTTGACGGCACGTCGGACAAATTCAGGGAACAGAACAGCGCTTTCGGTGGTAGTAAAGAACTTCTCCACGCAATCGCAGTCGGGACCGCTGATATGGATATCAAAGCGTTTGAGCTGACGCTCAAAGGCATCCAGCGTGCCCAGCGGCGTACCTGCATACTGCTCGGAGGGATCCGCCTGCTCCAGAGCCTGCAGGAAGGAAGTGTTGGCGAGATGATACATACCTTTTTCCAGTTTTACGGAATGATACATTTTGAACGATCCTTTCTCATTTCGGTTTCGGTGATTTGATTGCGCAGTTCGATTTCATGCGCCTGTGCATTTTTGAGTCTTGCTTCGGCAAGCTCGGTTTCGTCCTGCAGATTGATGTGATCCCAGCAGATCACGGGATGCTCGGCAAAGCCTTGGCTGCGCAGAGCCGCTTCTGCGATCTTCAGCAGAACAGGGGTAAGAAGTCTGCGGAAATATTCCAGCTCCGAGGTAAGAATATCTGCCTGCTGAGAGGACATCCGTTCTGTGGTGGACCAGGAAAAGCCCAGCAGAAAGGGCGGGATGGAAAGCTTTGAGACAATCTGCTCCAACAGTTGTTTTACAGGGATCTCCGTGTTTGGCATTGTATTATCCGCACCAATGGCATGGATTTCCACATTGCCCACAGAGATAAAATCGCGGATCTCGCCGTGCTGAGCGGCACGGATCCCATCCTGCCAGGCAGCAGCGATCTCCTCGGCGTGTTCTTTGGCGAAGGCAAGAGATGCGGGATCGCCGTCGGGATGATAGGTAACGGCATAGCGAACATTGCCTGCCCGATCGTAGTTTTGACCGATGCATTCGTAAATGCGAAGCAGCATACGGCTGAGAGCAGGGATTCCACGCAGGACAGATACTCCATACAGACCGCCGGCAGGGGGATTCAGTGCGGTAAAGAGGATCCGTTCGGGAGAACGGACGGGTATCGGCGCATCGCTGTCGGATGCCCGCATGGAAAAGCGGCATTGATTGGGTGCAGTCTGTTCCATGATAACCGCGGCCGGATGAATGGTGCGCAAGCCGCTGACAGAGCCATCCTCATCGGCAATGCACAGCTCACCTACGGCATTGCCGTAGACCAGCAGACAATCCAGCATCTGATCGGCAAAGCTCTGCAGAGAGCAGCCCGATGCATTGACCGGAACCGTTTCGCAAAAGCGCTCCAGAAATTCTTGAGCAGCAGCATTGTCCACAGTAAAGTGAAAGCCGCCGCTGAGCCGAACGATTTTACGGAATGCCGCATCAATGACAGGAACTGCATAGCGCAGTCCCTCATAGAGCTGCCATTCTGCGGCAGCCGGTGCCGCAGGGAGCAGTGTGGGCAGCAGCGGATCGGCAGATCTGCCTCGAATTGCTGTGGTGGAGATCACAGAGGACGCAGCAAAGGCATCGGCTTTGCTGCGGCGCTGCTTGGAAAAAGAGAAAAAGCCCAGAGGAAACATCTCCTTTCTGATCGTAGTTTCGGGAAGATCACCCATGTGTTCTCGTGAGAGAAGCCGCAAAGAAAGCAGGCTTTTCCGATTGGCACAATACTGTGCTGACGAAATAGCGGATGTCATCCATTGCATGATCGTTTTCCTTGATGGGGGCATCCTTAGCGGCGTGTTCATCCCAAGCATAGAGGGAGAATTCTCTCAGCGTGTCCTTGCAGGAAGGAGAGAATCGCAGCTTGTCCTCACGGAGTGCATCTGCCACATGCTGAATACCGGAGCGCACATCGTTCTGTGCGGGGATGACATGAAATTTGCCGTGGCGGCGAATACAGGCGATCAGACTGGCTGCCGAAGGATCAATCACGATCTGTTCAATGGGGTAATGTCCTGCCAGCCCGCACAAGGTCTGATAGTGTTCCTCATCGGTACGGGGCAGACCGGTTTCTCTTGCGTTATAGTAGCTTTCCGCAAGTCTGTACCAGCGATCTCTGCAAAAGCCCCACAAGCCAAAGGAGCAAGGATTCATCGTGCCGTAATCGCAGGAGATCACATAGCGGCTGCAAGACTCCGGCGGTGTACCGACATGACGCTTCTGCGAGAACATGGGATAAACGAGTCCCTGTGCGGCAACCCAGCTTCCGTTGATATAGCGTTCATAGAAAGCACCGCTGTACATTCGTTCATAACGTCTGCGGATGGCAGGCGTCAGCGAAGCGTTATCCTGCATGGTGAAGTGGAGATAGAGCACATTTTTCTGTTTGCATTGCAGTACCCATTCCTGATAGAACCAATGAGAAGGACGTTCCGGATTGCAGGAAAACCAGATCCTTGAGCCGGGAACAGAGCAGCGTGCCAGTGCCTGCTCCACAAAGGAGCGAGGCATCAGCGCCACTTCATCCATCAGAACACCGGCGAGTGTGATGCCTTGAATGAGGGAAGCGGAAGCCTCATCCTTGCCGCCGAAGCAATAATACCGATTGCAGTGACCTTGAAAACTGATATCCAAATAGGAACGGCTGACCCGTTCCGTGACGGTAAACCCCAAAAGCTTCAGTTGTCCGATCAACGGTGCAATCAGATTGCGGCGCAGAGAGGTAATGGTTTTGCCGCACAAAGCAAAGCTCTGCTGATGAAAGACGGCAGAACTCCAGATGACAAAGCCCAAAGCCAGTGCAGTTGTTTTTCCGGAACGGATGGCGCCGTCACAGAGAATCGCATCATACTGCGCTGTTTCCGGATCAAGCCACCATCGCAGAACCGTCTGCTGCTTAGGGGAGAAGGGCTGCATCATGGTCTGATGCATCTTGTCCGATGCTGTCATCAGCGTTCACCTCCTGTGGTGTACGCAAGGCAGCCAGCAGCGCCGAAGCGGCAGCGGAGGAATCCGCCGTGTGAGAGAACTCCAGCAATTTTTCCATTGCTTTTTGCCGATCAAACAGTTTGATTTCCACACCGCCGCCTTTATCCCGCTTCAGCTCCGAGACATGAAACAGATCCAGCGAACGCAGGACTTCGGGAGAAAGCTGCTCATCGGCATCGAACACAAGTCTTGCCGCATCATTGGCGGAACCAAAGGCGAGTCTGGTCAATCCGGCAAGCACCATAGTCTGCATGGGCAGAGGGGGCTGTGCGGCAAGCTCGGAAAGATAACTGCGATAGCAGGGCGACTGTAAAATCGCCAGCGCTTCCGCCTCAGCTTCATCAGGAGGCACACCTGCACGGATGGCAGCCTCGGCAGCATTGGCGAGCAGCAGATAGTAGCGGCAGAAGCGACGCTTTGTTGCTGCGTTGACCGTAGATCCCTTCATCTGTATCAACCACCTTTCTTTGTGATATGGGAGGGCGTATGACAACAACGCAGATCCTTGTTTGAGGGCGTTGACCTGCGTTCATACACAGCGATGTTTCTGCAAAAACTTGTACGTTTTCGTACAAGTTTTGAAAAAGTTATTTTGCGATTTGTATAGGTGCACAATCGCTTGTGAATAATACAATATTCGTTTGGCAAATGCTACAACAAGATCTGACAATCCCTCTCACGTTTCGACAGACAGCAACATAAGATAAAAGAACGGTTTTGAAGCAGCCTTCGGCGACTAAACCGAACAAAAAGGGGCAAGCTATCACAGAGAACGAAAGGAGTGAGAACAATGCTCACAGTCCGCAGAGGCGAGATTTATTATGCAGACTTAAGTCCTGTTGTGGGATCGGAGCAAGGCGGCATCCGACCGGTTCTGATCATACAGAATGATGTGGGCAACCGATACAGTCCCACGGTCATAGCCGCAGCCATCACCAGTCAGAGAGAAAAAGCGAAGCTGCCAACGCATATCTCGTTGACAGCCTCCAGCTGTGGTCTTTCCAAAGACAGTATTATTCTGTTGGAGCAAATCCGCACGATTGATAAACAGCGGCTCAAGGAGCGCATGGGTGAGATTCCGCAGGAAGCGATGAAACAGGTGGACTATGCTTTGGAGATCAGCTTTGGACTGATTCCGAGACCGCGTCATGGCGGTGCCATCCACCAAGCAATATCGGAAGTGTCGAAGCCAGCGGCACCGCAAAGCTGAACAGTACGGCGCAGAGCAGAGGCTTTCCATACAGCGCCGTTGTGCCGAACAGTAGCCGGATCGGTTCACACCAAAGCGCGGAAGCGGTGACAGCCAAGGAGACCAGAACAGCAAGGATCAGCTTTCCGTTGGAAAAATAGGGTACAGTAAACAGCGTACCGGTTTCTTTTTTACATTCAAATACGTGTAAGAGCTGCGAAAGGATCAATGTGACCAAAGCGCCGGTGCGAGCTGTTTCGACAGAACCGGTCAGACGCAGTATTGTAGTGAATGCACCCAGTGTGGAAAGTGCAATGAAGATACCTCGGAAGATGATCTTGGAGAGCAGCCCATGGGCAAAAAAGCTTTCTGCGGCATTTCTCGGCGGTCTGCGCATGATATCCTTTGAGGGAGGCTCCAGACCCAATGCAATGGCGGGCAGACCATCGGTCATCAGATTGACCAGCAGGATCTGTGTGGGCAGCAGTACCATGGGCATTCCCATGACGAGACCCAGAAACATGGTCAACACCTCACCGATATTGCAGGCGAGCAGATAGCGGACAAATTTGCGGATATTGGCATAAACGGTTCGTCCCTGCTCTACCGCAGCGGCAAGGGTATCAAAGCGGTCATCCAGCAGGATCACATCGGCGGCTTGTCGGGTGACATCGGTGCCGTTTTTGCCCATAGCCACACCGATATCCGCCTCTTTTACGGCAGGAGCATCATTGACACCGTCGCCGGTCATGGTAACGATCCTGCCTTTTGCGCGCAGTGCCTTGACCAGCCGCAGCTTATGTGCCGGAGTGACTCTGGCAAAAACGCCGTATTGCGTTACACGATCTGCAAGCTGTGCATCGCTCATTGCATCCAATTCAGCACCGGTCAGCACATTGTGTCCGTTGGGGATGCCGGCTTGCTTTGCCACAGCGGCTGCAGTTTTTGCGTGATCGCCTGTCAGCATCATCACTCGAATGCCTGCACGGACGCAATCGGCGACTGCAGCCTTTGCCTGTGCTCTCGGCGGATCCATCATTGCCATCAGACCGAGAAACACCATGCTCTGCAGCGGATCATTGGAATCCCGGCAATCTTTTTCGGCAAAGGCGAGTACGCGCAATGCCTGTTCGGCATAGAGCTCTGCCTGTGCCATAATGGCTTCACGCTTCTGCGGAGTAAGCGGGAGTGTTCTGCCCTGCTCCCGATAGAATCCGCATTGCGGCAGGATGACATCCACCGCACCTTTGCGGCAGGCAAGGAGCATTTCCTGCATGGGTTGAGCGCAGAATACGGTCATGGAACGGGTTTCGCTTTCAAAGGGCAGCTCATGCACAAGACGATAACGGGAAAAGCCATCGGCAGTAAAACTGCATTTGGCTGCTGCAACCAGCAATGCGATCTCTGTGGGATCCCCGACCGTATCCCATTCTCCAGCGGCTTGCAGCGAGCCGCGCTGTCTTGCGGTATTGCGGACAGTGCCTTTGAGCTTTGCATGATTGCATAATACAGCACAGCGCAGCAGCACAGCCAGATCCGGTTTGGAATGAGGATTGCAGGCAGCCCCCTTGGCATCAGTCAGTGTACCGGATTTCTGCCAGCCGTTTCCGCTGAGAGAGAAGGCTTCTGTGCCTGCAGTCAAAGCGCAGACCGTCATTTTGTTTTCGGTAATGGTACCGGTTTTGTCGGTGCAGATAACGGAAGCGCAGCCCAGCGTTTCCACAGCATGCAGTCGATTGACCAGTGCATTGCGTTTGAGCATCCTGCGGACAGCCAGTGCCAGCGCAATGGTAACTGTTGCAGGCAGTCCTTCTGGGATGGCAGCAATGGCGATGGTGATTCCGGTCATAAGCATATCGGGAATCGGCTCACCACGGAGCACACCTGCCAGAAAGACCATAACGCAGACAATTCCGCACAGCAAGGTAACGACTTTTCCAAGCTCAGCCAATCGTTTTTGCAAAGGGGTCTGACCGCTGTCGATTTCCGAGAGCAGCTGTGAGATCTGTCCCATCTGTGTTTGTTTGCCGATGGCGATAATTTTCGCTTCTGCGCTGCCTCTGGTGACAGAGGTTCCGGCATAGAGAACATCTGTTCTGCCGATAGCGTTGGAAACAGCACCGTCCTGTTCGGTATGCGGCGCTTTTTCCACAGCACAGGATTCTCCCGTGAGAATGGATTCCTCAGCCTGCAGATTGCTGCCGGAAAGGATACAAGCATCCGCAGGCACACGATCGCCGGCTTCCAGCAGAATCAGATCCTCAGTGACCAGCTGGGCAGCAGGCAGAATGACGGGGCTGTCATCACGATAGACCTTTGCCGTCGGTGCCGTCATATTACGCAGAGCAAGGAGCGTCTGTTCGGTACGATATTCCTGTATGAAGCCGAGAATGGCGTTGAGCACAACGATAATGCCGATGGTAGCAGCATCGGTATATTCACCTAAAAAAGCAGAAATACCGGCAGCTCCCATCAGGATCAGTACCATAAGATCTTGAAATTGCGCCAGCAGAATCCTTATAGGATGCGAACGAGGCGGTTCCGCAAGCGTGTTGGCACCTTCCTGTTGTTGTTTGCGAGCAGCCTCCTTTGAGGATAAACCACGCATATACAAAGCTCCCTTCTGTATCAACTGATAGGATTGTATGAATGGGATTCAAGGGAATATGCGTGCTGTCCCTCTTGACTTGCAGGGAAAAAATGGATATAATAGTAGTCGTGCTGTATCTGAGGAAGAAAGACGGCGCATTTCTTTTTTCCGAAGATTCATAAACCGTGAAAAGAAAGGAATTCTAATCTCATGAGAAGAACCAATCCGGCAGCAGGATTGCCCACCGGCACCGCCAAAATGATCAAGGTGCTGACCATTATGGCAGCATTTACGCTGTTAATGTCACTGCTTTGTTCGGTGTGGTATTCCTTGTCCGACAATATTACAGCAACCTTGAATCTGGATGAGGTGCATCTGATCCAGCTTGAGGAGCCGCAGGCAGGGGATCCCATTGCGATCATGCATACCACGATGGGGGATATGACCTATGTGCTGTATCCGGAGGAATGTCCGAAGGCAGTAGAAAATTTTATTGCTCTTGCAAACAGCGGCTATTACGATCAGACCTATGTATTCCGTGTGGAACAGGAAATTTTCTTTTCCGGCGGCAGCCCCACGAAAGAGGGAATATTGACGGAGGAAGCCGCAGCGCAGTCGCAGGAGCTTGTCCCCCGTGAGCTGACCCCGAATCTCTGGCCGCTGCGCGGAGCACTGTGTGCATTGACAACCACAACCGATGCCAACTTCTGGCAGCTGCTGACCAAAACCGAGCAGTATTATAACGGCAGCCGGTTTCTTGTGGTGGATACCATTGAAATGACCGAGGAGATCAAAACCGGACTGCTTGAGGGCAATAATAGTGATAATCCGGTTGCGAAAGCGTTCGTTGAACATGGCGGGATTCCGAATTATTCACAGCAGCTCACGATCTTCGGTCAGCTTTATGAGGGATTTGAAGTGCTGGATGCCATCACGCAAGTGCAGCTTCAAGGTGAAGAAAATGCAATGCGTCCTGTGGAGGATATTGTGATCACATCGGTGGAAATCGGCGAATTTCAGTCGAAATCGGAATAAATTGCAGCAAAAATAAGAAAATCTTTTGCAAAAATTACGAAAAAGTTAAGAATTGACTTTACAAATTTTGCAAGCTGTGTTATAATAGGATGTACTTGTGTGGGATCGGTGCGCCCATTTGCGCCTGTTTGCAGATCCTGCCGAACAACGAAAACGAAATCGATTAAGAGGAGCTTTGTGCTATGCGTAAGCATTTTTGGACAAAAGTTGTTGCCGCAACGCTTTGCTGTGCCATGACGTTGCCGACATTTTGCGCCTGTAATAAGGAAGTTACACTGGAAAACGAAGGCATTGTGAATTTCACGGAGCCGCAGCAGGGCGAAGAGATCGTTGTGCTCACCATCAAGGATTATGGCGATGTGAAGATCAAGCTGTTCCCGGAGGAGACTTCGAAGGGCGTCGAGAATTTCAAGAAGCTGGTGGAAAGCGGCTTTTATGATGAACTGATCTTCCATCGTGTGGTAGATGGCTTTGTCATTCAGGGCGGCGATCCCAAAGGCAACGGTACCGGCGGTGAGGATGCATGGGGCGGCAATGGCTTTGCCCAGACTCTCTCCGGTAATCTGCAGCATTATGTAGGCGCTGTGGCATATGCCATCGGCGGCGACAAGCTGAATAAGAGTCAGTTTTATATTGTCACCGGTGAGGAGATCAACGAGGACTACATGAAGCTGATGGAATCCACTTACGGCAAAGCCTTCAGTGATACTGTGAAGAAGATGTACTATCAGTTCGGCGGACAGCCCTATCTGGATGGCGGCTATGAGATATTCGGACAGGTCTTTGACGGTCTGGAGCATTGTCTTGCCATTCAAAAGGTACAGGTAAATGGCGACAGCAAGCCGCTTTCGGCGATCGTCATTGAAAAGGCGGTTGTGACCGAATATGATGGCAGCGGTGTGAACTGGCTCAACAGCAAGGGCGAACCGCAGAGTGTTGCTGCCAAGAAAGCAGAGTAAGCTGTTTTGTATCGCGGCACAAGAAGTGTGCAGGGGACAGAAAGAAATACCCCTGTCGCTTTTGACATTCGAAAACCAACAAAGCAAGGAGATAATACCGTGAAATCATCCGACAGATTTGTCATCAAGGGCGGTCGGAGACTGGTAGGCGAGGTAGAGATCAGCGGTGCGAAGAATGCAGTCGTAGCGATCCTGCCGGCAGTCCTGCTCTGCGATGAGCCTTGTGTGATTGAAAATGTCCCGGATATCAGCGATGTCGTCATAAGCCTTCAGATCCTGGAGGAGCTTGGTGCCGTTGTTGAAAAGCTGGGGCCTCATACCTACCGAATTGATGCAACCGGTATCAACAGCACCTGTGTACCCTATGAAAGTGCTCGAAGAATGCGCGCTTCCTATTATTTCATGGGTGCACTGCTGGGACGGTTCAGCAAAGCCCGTGTTTCCATGCCCGGCGGATGTCCATTGGGTGCCCGCCCCATCGACCAGCATCTGAAAGCGTTTCAGAAGCTGGGCGCACAATGCAAGCTGGAACAGGGCATGGTAGATCTTTCTGCAGATCCGCTGAAGGGCAACCAGATCTTTTTTGATGTGGTCACAGTGGGTGCGACTGTCAATGCGATTCTGGCAGCAGTCAAGGCAGAGGGACTTACCGTGATCGGCAATGCGGCAAAGGAACCGCATATTGTAGATCTGGCAAGCTTTTTGAACTCCATGGGTGCCGATATCATCGGTGCCGGCACCGATACGATCAAGATCCGTGGTGTCAGATATCTGCACGGCACGGATTATCCGATCATTCCCGACCAGATCGAAGCAGGTACCTATATGGTAGCGGCAGCGGCAACGGGCGGTAATGTGCTGGTGAAGAATGTTACGGTACGGCATCTGAGTTCCATCATCAGTGTGATGGAAAAGATTGGTGTGCAGATCGAAGCGGACGAAGAGCGCGATCAGGTGCGCGTGTTTACCGATGGCCCGCTGATTAAGACCAATGTCAAGACCCGTCCTCATCCCGGCTTCCCGACAGATATGCAGCCGCAAATTTCTACGCTGCTTTGTCTGGCAGAGGGGACAAGCATGGTGAAAGAGGATGTATCGGAGCAGCGGTTCCAGTATGTCGATGAGCTGCGTCGTATGGGTGCTGACATTCAAGTGGATGGCAAGGTTGCCGTCATTGAGGGAACCGGCAGATTGACCGGAGCACCGGTCAAGGCCTGTGATCTGCGTGCAGGTGCTGCATTGATGATCGCAGGACTTGCAGCATCCGGTGTGACTTATATTGAGGATATTTTCCATATTGAACGTGGTTATGCCGATATGGTCGGTAAGCTGCGGGCATTGGGCGCAGAAATTGCCAAGGAAACGCATCCCGATGATGCAGAACCTTTGCTGCAGGAAAATGTCAGCTGAATCAAGGATAATGCAAAAAGGGCGAAAGAAATTTCGCCCTTTGTCTATCGGGCGGTAAGAATACCGAAGGAAAATCTCAGAATGTAAGAAAGGAACGGATGTATGGCACGGTTATATTCGTTATTCAGCTCCAGCAAGGGCAACGCAACGTATATCGGAACGCCGCAGGGCGGTGTGCTGATCGATGCAGGTGTCAGCTATCGTCGTCTGGCACAGGCAATGGAGCGCTGTGGTCTTGCGCTGTCTGCCATACAGGGCGTTTTTATCACCCACGATCATTCCGATCATGTGCGCGGCTTGAAGGTGCTTTCGGAGCAGCTGAAGGTGCCGATCTACGGACAGGGCAAAACATTGCGCAACCTGATCGATCATGATGCGATCTCTGCATCTGCGACGTTGCAGGAAATGAATCAGACCATTTATCTGGCAGATCTGGCACTTACGGCATTTGTGACTCCCCATGATACCGTGCAGAGCTGCGGATATCGGGTGCAGATGCCCGATGGCAGGATCTGTGCTGTATGTACGGATCTGGGCCATGTAACAAAAACAGTGGAGGATGCGCTGACAGGCTGCGATCTGGTGCTGCTGGAGGCAAACTATGATGAGCAGATGCTGCGGGCAGGACGGTACCCGCCCTATGTGAAAAAGCGGATCCTCTCGAAAGTGGGGCATTTGTCCAATACGGATTGTGCACAGCAGGTACGAAAACTGATCGAAAGCGGCACGACCCGACTGATTCTGGGACATCTGAGTCAGGAGAATAATCGTCCCGGATTGGCGGAGAAAGCAGTCTCTGATGCGCTAGCGGGATTGTGTCGGGGGAAAGATTATCTGCTGGAGGTTGCCAAAGTAGAAACCAACGGGGAGATGACGGTCTTTTGATGCGAATCACATTGCTGACAGTCGGCAAGCTGAAGGAGCGTTGGCTGCAGGAGGCTTGCGCAGAATACACCAAACGCCTGAATCGCTATTGCAAGCTCCAATTGATCGAGCTGCCGGAAGCAAGGCTGCCGGAATGCCCTTCTGAGGGAGAAATTATCCGTGCATTGCAAACGGAAGGTGAACAGATCCTCCGCCATGCAGAGGGAGAGCTGATTGCATTATGCATTGAGGGAAAACCTTGCACCAGCGAGGTGTTTTCTACCTATCTGACCGAGCCTGCCCTGCGGGGTTGTTCGGCATTGACCTTTGTGATCGGAAGCAGTCATGGCTTGGCGGATGCTGTAAAGCAGGCTGCCGCCAAACGATGTTCCTTTTCGCCTATGACGTTTCCTCATCAGCTTGCACGTGTCATGCTGCTGGAGCAGATCTATCGTGGATATCAGATCGCAGAGGGCGGAAAATACCATAAATGATTCCAAGAAAAAACGCTGTATCGGAGAACAACTCCGATACAGCGTTTTGATTTTTGTTGTTGTCTGCGATTGCCTTATGGCTGTCCCAGTTCCTCAAAGGCGGTAAGACCGGCAAGGAAGCTTAGGATCTTGATGGTATCTGAAGCGTTGAGCTGCCCATCAAAAGCGCAGTCGGCATTGAGCATACCCTGCGGTGTAACCGTTACCGTCAGATCCTCGCCGATCAGACGGCTTCCCAGCACCACATCATCGATCTTTACAAGACCATCGCAGTTGATATCGCCGTAAAGAAGCGTCTGCTGTATGGTAGTGGTGGTAGTGGTGGTAGTAGTAGTGGTCGTGGTCGTGGTAGTGGTCGTCACCGCATTGGGATCCTTGATCGCCATGACCGTGTAGTTCACGCAGTAGGAATCCTGTCCGTTCTGACCGAGCCGTACGATTTCGCCGGCAGAGACTTGCTTTTGATAGAGTGCGAACGTCACATCACCGTCATTGGCAACCGTCAGAGCAGTCGGCTCCCAATCGGAGAGCCAATCCGGCAGCGGCGATACACGAGTATCCATAGCGACATAGACGAGGATATCCTCGGCGGCGGTAAAGTAAGCAAGATCTGCCTTGGTGAATTTGGAATCGCAGGCAGTTAGGATGTATTCCGCACCGATCAGAGAAGTGGGAACACCGATATAGGTTACGGTTCTGTCACCGAACAGCAGAGCGCCATCGCTAAGATTCTGTCCCAGTGACCATGCATTGTAGTTGGCTTCATCGAGCACCTGCAGATCGGAGATCAATGCGCCGCTGATGGGGACACGTTCTCTGCCGAATACAAAGCTGTCGATGTTCAGCAGATAGCTGCTGCCGCCTACAAATTTCAGATAGACATTTTGCGTGCCGCGTATGATCGATTTTGTATTGCAGGAGATCTCTGTGTATTGCTGCCAGTCACCGGTATTGGGGATCGGACAGGTAGCCACAGGAGCGTTGTTCATAGAGCCCACGTAGACCTCAATGGCAGCACCCTCGGCTGTTGATGCGACCTGTGCGTAGAAGCTGGCAGAGCCGTCCTCAAAATTCACAGCACGGAACATGATATAATCGCCGTTTTCAATATATCCCACATTGCTGCCGCCGCTGCTGTTTTCTTCGGTCTCCACACCGCTTTGTGAGGTAAAGGCTTCCGCCTGAATGGTCTCGAACGCAGAGATCGTTTCCACGGGATCCATTTCGGGAGAAAGTGTGACGACTCCCTCAGGGAATGCGTTGATGGTCAGATCGTTGCAGTAATATTCGATGTTGGTATAGCCCTGTCCGCAGTAGTCGCCGTAGCAGTCCACGGGATCATTGGGATTGAGGCCGCGTGCAGACTCCCATTCATCGGGCATACCGTCGCCATCGGTATCGGTGATGGTTTTTTCCAGCACGGCAGCCGGATAGGTATAGGTAGTGCTGCACTGGATCTTATAGTTGTCGATCTTGGTTTTTTCCTCAGAGTTTGCATCGTTATAGGAAGCGCTGCCGCTCATATTGCCGGTACCGGTTCTGGCTTCGTTTGCCGATTGCTGATCGATGGCAGTACGGAGGTTGGAAGCAATTCCGTTGCCTGCATAGGTCAGAACGTGCTCATAGGAAGCCTCTGCGCTTTCACAGGTCATAGCCGTCGAGACATTCTCGCTATTGACATTGATCGGGAATGCCGTGTTGCTTTTCACGGAATCCTTGGTAATACCCAGACCATCCTTTACCTTGATGCCGTTCCAGTTGTTATAGGTGACATCACCGTATACAGAGCCATCCCGATTGAGCATACGGTTGCCGGTACAGAAGATCGAGAAATTCTGGGGACTGGTGCTGCTGTCCACATCAACATAATGCTTTCCGCCGGTGGTACCGTTGCCCATTTTGAGGGTGTTGTTGACGTAATTCAGATGCCCGATGGTGCCGTAAGCGGTCTGATACGCCCAGTTATAGATGACATTGTTAGTGAAATCGGCAGTTGAGGTACCCACGACCTTGCCGCGGAAATTGCGGGAAACATTGTGAACGATCAGGTTGTGATCGAAGGTGCAGTAGCCTCTTCCCATCATGATGCCGAAGCCGTGGATGCCTTTGCTGTGGCCGCCCCAGGAATCGGCAGGGCCGATGACGGAATATTGCACGGTATAGTATTCGTTGTTGGAATAGAGCGCCCATTGTTCATCGGTCGTCCAGCCCATAGAACAGTGATCGATGATGGAGTTGGAGCCTTTGGCACCGCCCCAGGCATCATTGCCGCTGGTAGTAGAGGCATAGGGGCCGGGACGGGAGCTGATAAACCGACAGATGATATTATCGCCGCCCATACCGAGCTTGTAATTCTTGAGCGTGATACCGCTGCCGCCGGGTGCAGTCTGACCGGCAATGGTCACATTGCTCTGTACGATGATATTGCTTTTGAGCTCGATGGTGCCGCTCACATCGAAGATGACAAAGCGTCCCGACTTGCTGACAGCATCACGGAACGAGCCTTCTCCGCTGTCGTTGAGGTTGGTAACATGATAAACTTCGCCGCCTCTGCCGCCTGTAGCATAGGCACCGCCGCCCACAGCACCGGGAAATGCCTTAATACCTGTTGAAGCGCCGCTGGCAGGCGGCGTAGCATATCCGCCGCTCATACAGGCGAGCATAACAGCACAAACAGCAAGCGCGCCGGCAGCACGGCGTGTTCTTCCCCTATGGGATATCTGTTGTTGGAATGCCATAAAAAATCCTCCCCGAATTGAAATCACACATCTCTATTGGTATCCTATACCATCTTAATCGTACCATAAAGCAGTAAAAAATGCAATAGGCACAGAAAAAACAGCTACAATACTCCATAAAGAAGCGGTAAAAAGTCAATCCGGAGAGCAAAAGAAGAATTGGGGAGAATGAAGAAAATAAATTAGATAAGCCGAAGGATTCCAGGTCGGTTGGGACAGCAGATCCTTCGGCAGTATCAGCGATAAGATAGAGAAACAATAAAAGCCCTGCCGTACACACAGGACTTTTTGCCGACGTGACAATTGGATTGCTCACGCACGGCACATACATAGAGAGCGTGCAGACTGTACCGTGATCTGCACGAGGAAATCATGCGAACAAGCATGCTGAAATCTGTGCGCTGAATGTTTGCCGGAACAATATTATGAAAGATGGCTGAAATCGCAGGTATCATCAGCAGCTGCCAAAGAACAGACAACGATCCTCGGAGAACTGCTGTGATGCCGGCTGAGTAGATTAATTGGGAGATATGTGGTGGATTGTTTGCCGGATGGTGTGTTGTTTGTAAGAGGGGCAGAAAGGTTCTCGTATGTACGCTCGGGGAACCTTTACCTGAAAGGGGGGAAGCCTTTCGCAATTATTTTATCATTTTTTTGATTTCGTTGTCAATATTTTTTCAACAAAATTTTAGCAACAATATTTTATGAATTTTGTAATAGCTGACATGAATCAATGGATATGTATGATTTCATTTTTGTTCAAGATGGCTTCTTCGTGTTTTCGTTGATTATCAAAGATAATCGGGGGATGATATGCGATGAAAAATCAAGCAGCCTTTGGATTGTTATTCGACTGATATTTAATATAACAAATTTTAAGTACAACTTTTATGTAAAGTTGTATTGGCAATATTGTTATAAAACGCTCAAAAACAGAAGAAGATTTTTGCAGTTTTCTGCAAAAGAAGGAAGCTCCTTGCGCTTTGGTGCGTACTGTGGTATAATAAACGGAACGAAACCGAAGAGAAAAGGAGTGGGAATATCATGCTGCCGCAGCGAAATATACTGCTGGAACAGGCGATCGCAGCATTGCTTGCAGAGGAATCCTGCACTGTACAGGTCTATGATACACTGCCTTCTACCAATGGTCAGCTGCGCGCTATGGCAGAGCAAAATGCCGCAGAGGGTACCGCTGTGCTTGCGCTGCATCAATCGGCAGGCAGAGGCAGAATGGGACGCAGCTTTTATTCTCCGAAGGAAAGCGGTCTGTATCTGAGCCTGCTGCTGCGACCGCAGATGGCGGCTTCGGAGGCGCTGTCTCTGACTTCCATAGCAGCAGTGGCGGCCTGTGAAGCGATTGCACAGGTGTGTGCAAAAAAAGTGCAGATCAAATGGGTGAATGATCTGCTGTATGAAAACAAAAAGATCTGCGGGATCTTGACGGAGGGTGCAGCAGCACCGGAGGGCGATCGCCTTTCCTACGCCATAGTAGGGATCGGGATCAATCTTCTTCCTCCGAAGGGCGGATTCCCGCAGGAGCTTGCCTCTGTTGCCGGCGCACTGTATCAGGATGATACCAATGTGCCTCCTGCTGATCTGCTGCCCAAGCTGACAGCGGCATGGCTGCGTCGTTTTTTGTATTATTATCGTCAATTGCCGCACAAGCGCTTTGTTGCTGTATATCGGAAATCGCTTTGTATGCTGGGAGAATCCGTTCTGGTATATGAAAATGAGCAAAGCCGGAAAGCAGTGGCTTTGGCCATAGATGATGCACTCCGGTTGCTGGTGCGCTATGAAGACGGAACAGAAGAATGGCGCAGCAGCGGAGAGATCCGGATACGCCGGGATACCGCACAGCAAGAGCAGTGAATCGACAAAGAAGAAACTGCCCATGAGGTCTTGGCGGGATCCGTGATCGAAAAATCAGTACAGAGAACGGTGCTGTGCATCGGCATATCGTAATTTCTGATTTTCATATTTGCGTTTGGTTGCCATGCCGCCTCGGATATGCCGTTCCTGTTTGTTTTTTTCGATGATGACCTTGACCTGCTCATACAAACCGTAATGGAGCAGCGGCAGCTTGGAAGAAATATCTTTATGTACGGTGGATTTTGAGATGCCAAAGGCTTTGGCGGCACTGCGAACCGTAGCCTCATGCGCAATGATATATTCTCCCAGACGAATGGCACGCTCTCCCAGCGCATCCGGCTCGGATTGCCGCAGATGTCGTTGTGTTGTATCATGGATTTGCTTTCGTTTCATGCAGTAGCTCACTCCTTGCTTGGTGCTACTGGAGCATATGCGGTAAAAATGGGAAAGATACATCAAAGAACGGAAAAAAATATGGCACCATTTCCACAAATGCAGCATAGAATAGTGCGGGGAAACCGTATAAAGGGTAGAAATGAAAAAAGTGCTTGACAAATGCAAGGGAACATGGTATGATAAGCACATACGGACAGAGGCGCGGTTGCGATAAGTCTTGCTGAGAGAGGGTGCCGACCCGATCGGATCTTGGCAAAAAAGGCAAAACCGCCGAAGTATTCTTCTGAACGGCTGGGAAGAATGCTGGGGACGCATCGAACAGGTGCGTCACTGTCACATCGCAGTGCTGCGATGTGGAGTGCTGGACCGGATTCCTTCGTGGCTGTGATGGGGGAGAAGTCCTCATGAAGAGCTGCAGGGTACCGTTCATAAGCCAGAATGTCCGTTCGGTTGATCCGGCGGATTTTTTTTATGATCTTTTATCAGATCATAGCGCCAAAGTCAAAAAATTGATTTTATTAAAGAAGGAGTCCGATGTAAGATGAAAGAATTTCGAGTTGGTATTATTGGTGCCACCGGTATGGTGGGTCAGCGTTTTGCACTGCTGTTGGCAGAGCATCCGTGGTTCAAGGTAACGACCCTTGCAGCCTCCTCCCGATCTGCAGGCAAGACCTATCGTGAGGCAGTAGGCAGCCGTTGGGCATTTGAGGATCAGCCCATGCCCGAGAAGCTTGCCGATCTGATGGTCTACGATGCCGGTGCTGATGTGGAAAAGATCGCAGCAGCGGTAGATTTCTGCTTCTGTGCCGTCGATATGAAAAAGGATGAGATCCGTGCGCTGGAGGAGCAGTATGCCAAGGCAGAATGCCCCATCGTATCCAACAACTCGGCACATCGTTTTACCCCCGATGTTCCCATGATCATTCCGGAGATCAACCCCGAGCATCTGGAGGTGATCGCCGCACAGCGTGCAAGATTGGGCACCAAGCGCGGTTTTATTGCAGTCAAATCCAATTGCTCGATCCAGAGCTATGTACCTGCTTTGCATCCGCTGCGTGAGTTTGGCATCAAGCAGGTGCTGGCTTGTACCTACCAGGCAATTTCCGGTGCCGGAAAGACCTTTGCCCGCTGGCCCGAAATGGTAGATAACCTGATCCCTTATATCGGCGGTGAGGAGGAGAAATCCGAACAGGAGCCGCTGAAGGTTTGGGGCAAGGTAGAAAACGGCGAGATCGTCAAGGCAGAGGGACCGCTGATCACGACCCAGTGTCTGCGTGTACCGGTTGCCGATGGTCATACCGCAGCCGTGTTTGTGCGTTTTGAGAAAAAGCCTACCATCGAGCAGATCAAGGCTGCATGGGCAAGCTTTGCAGGAGAGCCCCAATCGCTGGAGCTGCCCATGGCACCCAAGCAGTTCATCCATTATTTTGAAGAGCCGGATCGTCCCCAGGCACGTCTGGATCGTATGCTGGAAGGCGGTATGGCAGTATCGGTGGGTCGTCTGCGTGAGGATAGTCTGTTTGACTATAAGTTTGTCTGTCTGTCTCACAATACCCTGCGCGGCGCAGCCGGCGGTGCCGTAGAGCTTGCAGAGCTGCTGGCAGCTAAGGGATATTTTGACTGAGAACACAGCAGGGAATTGCAAAACAATAGGAATATAACAAGGGAAAGGGAATCCATTTCCGATGAAATCTGTATTTATCTGTGCAATGGCAGATGCGCTTTTAGCAGCCTCTGTGGATATCCGCAACGGCGATCATTTATATGGCCCGTTGGAATTTCACAGCTATCTGCCGCCAACCAACCATTCGCTGCCCTATGTGCCTGCTTATCTGCAGGATTATTATCTCCAGCCGAAGCTGCTCAAAAGCTTTTTGCGCAGCGATGCCTGTAAGGGCTTGTATCGGCATTGTGATTATCTGCTTGCGCTGACGGATGACTGTACGGATCTGGAGGCACATGCACTCAATGAGCTGCTGACTGCCTGCGGAGCCAAATCGGTCTCGATGGAATATCAGGCGTTTTTGCTTTCCGGTGATCCTTCTTATCTTGCGGTAACGGCATCCAAGCGATCGGTCTGTGTCACGCATGTGATTGCGGGAAAGGATGAAACAGAGCGTATTTTCATCCCCATTGACGAAGCGACCGAGGAGCAGATCTTTGCGGCAATGGAGGAGATGGATTCCGAGCATACACAGCCGGTATATACCTTTGGCCTGCCCGAAACACTGGAGGATGTGGGAGAACCTGTATATCCTCAGATGCTGGCACGGAACTTTATTCGGTTGCTGTAAGCGTAAGCCTGTATGCGAGGAGAAAAGCGATGAAGCGTTTTCTGATACGGGTAGATATTGTTTTGCGTGTGATCATGCATCCTGTTGAGCAGGTAACAGAGGATGTGCTTTGTGATCTGCTGGCCTGTGATGTCACCGAGCGGATGCGTGCCTATGAAGCGCCTGACGCATTGGCAAAACAAGGAATCCGGCTTTGCTATTTTATTGATGGCAGAGGCGGAGAACGAGATCTGTCCCCGAATTTATGTGCTACTTGCCTGTATCATACCGGCTGTGCCATCTATGGTGATATGCTGCTGGCTGCGGCCTGCGGTGATACAGTGCGAGGCTTTTCCATGCAAGAGGCAGAGCTGCTTGTCGCATGGCTGAAAGAACAGATCCCCTTTTTACAGAGCGACGGATGGTCGGAACTTGTTGATTTGACATAGCCGATATGCACTGCATATCAGCAGAAAGGTGGAAGAAACCATGAAGAATACGATTTTTACAGGTGCCGGTGTAGCATTGGTTACGCCCTTTGCCGCAGATGGCACTGTCGATTATGATGTGATGGCACAGCTGATCGAAGATCAGATCGCAGCCGGAACGGATGCACTGATCATTGCCGGTACTACCGGCGAAAGCTCTACACTGACCGAAGAAGAGCATGTAGAGGTCATTCGTTTTGCTGTCGAGCGTGCTGCTCATCGGGTTCCTGTGATCGCCGGTACCGGCAGTAATGATACTGCATTTTGCATTGCACTTTCGCAGGATGCTGAGCGAGTCGGTGCCGATGCACTGCTGCTGGTTACGCCTTATTACAACAAGGCCACCCAGAAGGGTCTGTATATTCACTATAAGGCGATCGCCGATGCAGTGAATCTGCCGATTATTTTGTATAACGTACCGTCTCGTACCGGTGTGAATATTGAGATTGAAACTGTGGCAAAGCTTGCCGAGCTGCCGAATATTGTTGCGATCAAGGAAGCATCCGGCAACATCAGCTATCTGGCAAAGCTGATGGAGCGCTGCGGTGATATCATTGATGTATACAGCGGCAACGATGATCAGATCGTGCCGATGATGGCGCTGGGTGCCAAGGGCGTGATCTCTGTGCTGTCCAATATATGTCCCAAGGAGACGCATGACATGGCAATGGCAGCCCTGCAGGGCGATTATCAGACTGCGGCAAAGCTGCAGCTTGATTATCTCAGCCTGATCAATGCACTGTTTATCGAGGTAAACCCGATTCCTGTGAAGGAAGCAATGAATCTTATGGGGATGCAGGTAGGCGAGTGCCGTCTTCCTTTGTGTGAAATGGAGGAAAAGAATCGCGAGGTACTGCGTGCCGCATTGGCAAAGCATGGTCTGCTTGCATAAGTGGATTTTAGGAAAGAAACAAAATAAAGAGAGGATTCTCAAGGATGGTTGAAATCGTTATCAGCGGAGCCTGCGGAAAAATGGGCCGCACGCTTGCCGCTTGTATCGCCGAACGCAATGGCTGTCAGGTCATTGCCGGTATCGATGTATTCCCTTGTGATACATTGGGATTTCCTGTGGTACAAACGCCTTCCGCACTGCCGCAGAAGCCTGATGTGATCATCGATTACAGCAATCCTGCCGGACTGGATGGGTTGCTGCAATATGCGCTTTCTGTGGGTGTTCCGCTGGTGCTTGCCACCACCGGATATTCCGAGGAGCAGATGGGACAGATCCGGCAGGCAGCCTTACAGATCCCCATTTTCTTTTCGTTTAATATGTCAATCGGCATCCAGCTGCTGATGGCACTTTCCAAGAAGGCAGCAGCAGTATTGGGTGACCAATTTGATATTGAGATCATTGAAAAGCATCATAATCAAAAGATCGATGCACCTTCGGGTACCGCATTAATGCTGTTGAATGCGATTTGTGATGAGACAGATCCGCCGAAGCATGCGGTGTATGATCGTCACAGTGTCCGTAAAAAGAGAGAAACTGCCGAGATCGGTATGCATTCGATCCGGGGCGGTACCATTGTCGGAGAGCATGAAGTATTGTTTGCCGGTCCCGATGAGTGTATTTCTCTGAAGCATACGGCATCCTCCAAGCGCGTATTTGCCGAAGGCTCGATCAATGCAGCGATCTTCATGGCAAAAGAACACAAAGCTGGGCTGTATGATATGACGCATCTGCTGGCGGAGGTATAACATGTTTCGTAGGCTGGATCTGCATGGATGTACCGTAGCTGAAGCAAAAAAGCTGCTGGATCGTGAGCTGGCAGCTGCCCCGAAAGACTGTGAGCTGACTGTGATCCATGGCTTTCACGGCGGTACGGTGTTGCAGAATTTTGTGCGAAGCTATAAGCACAAGCGGATACAGCGCAAAATCTTGTCGCTCAATGGCGGAGAGACCATTTTGCTGTTGAATTGATCTGCAGGAGACTTGACAGTTTTGCAAAAATGTGATATAATCAATGAAGGTGTTCCGCTATGGAATGCCTTCATTGTACTGTAAGCGTTTAGGCAGTATCAGCAATGAAACGGGGTGTGGCGCAGTTGGTAGCGCGCGACATTTGGGATGTTGAGGCCGCAGGTTCGAACCCTGTCACTCCGACCAATGACAACAAAAGCTGCACAGTCTCACAAAGAAAGAGACTGTGCAGCTTTTTGTATCCGGCAGATCATTTATCGGTATGCAGCAGGCGCAGCGCAGTGACTTCATTCTGAAGCTCACGGATCTGCTCCTGCATCACGGGAATGAGCCGACCGAAGCTGTTGTGCTCATCGACCTTTTTTTCGAGCTGTGCAATACGATAGCTGGTCAGCTTCGAGGAAACCAGAATGCCGCCCAGACTGCCGCAGATGGTACCGATGAGGGAAATGAACGCTACAAGAACCGTGTCACTCATGGAGCATCGCTTCTTCAGGATCATAAACAATGATGACGGCAGCAGGCGCTGTGGGACAGTGCAAAGCGGTTTCCTCCTCCTCCACAGATGCCTGTGTGTCATCAAGACTTGCGGCAGCCGCACCGTTTACCAGTGCCTCCAGTGCAGCGATCCGAGCATCCAGACTGGGGGCATAGGGCTGATAGCTGTTATCTTGGATTTCGCTGTCACGCAGCATAGGGAAAAACGTGAGATCTACGGTTTGTCCGGCAGCGATTTTGATATATGCAGCTGCATTGCCCGATTGGGTAGCATAAATGGCAACAGCTTTGCTGCTGGTGCAATAGCCGGCCTCATTGTTTGCACCCACAAGATAGAGCTGATATCGTGTATTGCCGCCGCCATCGGGGCAACCGTTGAGCAGATAACGGCATCCCTTTTTCAATGGGATGGCACTGTTCAGTGTGAGATACGCATCGGCGGAAGCGGTGCCGACTGCGGTCACAGAATGATCGTCATTGATGGTGAAGGTAATGCCGTTGATGGTCTTGCCGGTTGCCTTATTTTCCAGCAGATTTTTGCTTACTGTGCCGATCGTCGAGCGAAGAATGGCAGAATCGCTGCGCGCATCGGAGAGACTGTTTTTGTTCAGTAATGCGCTGAGCAAAGCATCATGGAGACTCATTTCCATTCCCCCTTTGTATTCAGCACATAGATATCATGAGTCGCTGCGATCAAGGCAAGGCTCATGGGAGCAAAGCCGTTTTGTGCAGCATCGGGCAAGTCATCGGCTGAATCGCAGATCAGCTCAGCGCGGAGCAGCGGTCTGCCGTTTTCATCGAAGCCGGCAAGCGCGGTATGAATGGTTTTCCATGCCATAAGGGTATCCTCCTTTGTATAATGGATGGGATTCTGTTTCCATTTGCACCTGTCATGCCCTCTTGGAACAGGCTGCGTATGTAATGGGTGAGAGCACGCCCTTACTCTCTATATACAGCGAAAAAAAGAAAAAACTTGTACGTCAGCGTACAAGTTTTTCTGAATCTTCACAAAAAATTTACAATCAAGCTGTTGGATGTTAAATGAAGCGAAGCAGTTTCGTACAGCCAACCGAAGCAAAAACAAGCCGTATCGCAGTAAGCGATACGGCATTGCAATACAGAAATGATGCAGTGTGTTTAGTCAGCAGAACGAATGCGCGGATGCTTTTTCAGTATCGCTTCCACGATCCATCTGCCGATCCATGCATACAAGACACCGAAGCAGATGCCTGCCAGAACATCGGTGGGATAATGTACGAAGAGATATAATCTGGAGAATGCGATAAGGGAAGCGAAGATCAGCGCAGCGATACCATATCGCTTATGCATAAAAAAGATCACTGTAGCGGCAGCAAAGGATGCCTGAGTATGTCCCGATGGGAATGCATAATCATGGGGCTTTTCCACAAGAAGCTGGATTCCCGTCTGGATATCATAGGGTCGGATCCGTGCAATGAGGGGCTTCATCAGCATATTGCCGAGCAGCAAGCAAAGCACCAGTGCGATCGCAGACATACAGGCATATTTTCTGGTTCTTTTGGGAATCAGACCGATTACGGTCAAAGCGATCCAAAACCATCCGCCATCGCCGAAAAAGGTGATAATGGGCATAAGCGTATCCAAAAAGCTGCAGCGCAGATGTTCCTGTATGGCATTGAGTATTGTAAATTCCCATCCCATAAGCAAGCCGCCTTTCATAGCATGATATCATAATGAAAATATTATATCATAATATCGGTTATTTGTCAAAGAAAAAAGTGAACCGCTGCCAGCAGCAGTACACCGGGAATTCCCAGCACCAAGGAAATGCCGATCGTGAACAGGGAGAGCGGCGGAGAAAATCCGATGGCATCACCGAAGCAGTGAGCCAGCAGCAAAGCAGCCAATCCGGTACCGCTGCCCATAAGAAAGGCGCGGAAGGGATGGCGCTGTCTGCGATATTCCCGCAGCAGAAACAGCAGCATCAGAATTGCCGCTGCCCATAACAAATGATCTGGGGTCAGCAGTGAGATAAGCTTGTCCATGGATGCAGAATCCTCCTGTATGGTGAGTATTGATGTCAAAGAATGATATAGGCAAGCGCCAGCAGCAGCTTGTGATCAGCGCCTTCTTTGGAGAGCAGCAAAAGCAAAGCAAGAATCAGCAGGGTATCCCGATCCAATCCGGCAAGGATTCCTTGCAGAGATAGTGCATTGGCGGGATTGTTTTTTTTCTCCGGCTCGGGGGAAGCTTTCGGACAGGAATGCAAAGCGGGCTCCGGATCCGGAGGGAGATCCATCCTGTGATGAGAGGAAGCAGGAACCGGCGGCTGATGCGATGTTTGCTGCGGATGCTGCTGTATGGGATGTCTGACGGGTCTTGGCCCTTGAAAGAAAAACGGATTTGCCATACGAGAGGATACTCCTTTTGGATTGATCGGAAGCGGCAGGCATTACAATAACCCCGAAAGCTCCGAGAGCATACCTTTTTCTTTCAGCGTGAGATAAGCGGTATACAGTCGCAGCAGCTTCACAGCCCGATCTACCCGTTTGCAGCGTTCTTCACTGAGATAGGGCTTGAGCGCATAGAGAAACGCTGTGCTTTCGTCTTTTTGCTGCATCACGGACAGAATCTCGCCTAAGAGCAGCAGCTTTGTGGGATCAAAAGCGAAGTCATCGGTTTCGCCATCGGCTGTTACGGGCATCTGCGGCGGAGCATCCTTTGCAGCGGTATCTGTCGATGCGTTTTCCGTGGATTGTCCTATCATAGCAGCCAGTTCTGCGAGATTCTGCATACTTTCGGGGTCAGAGAGCAGTGTTTGCAGTGTACCCATCCAATCCTCCACAAAACTGCCTCCTCCCCAACAACTGCGAGATCGTATCAGCCTTTCAGCTTTTCATAGAGTGCCCTTGCCTGTTTACTGCTCATCATCTGCTGCAGCAGCTGTGGATTCGCCAGAATTTTCTGGAACACAGCAGCCTCCTGCGGCTTCATCTGTGCCAGAGCAGTATCAAATTTTCCTGCCTGTAATTCCTTTCGCAAGGTATCGGCAGGAACACCCAGCTTCTGACTGACAGCCTGCAGCAGTGCATCCATTTTTTGGGGATTTTTGGGGGTTTGCGGCATAAGGAACAGCTCCTTTCTTGCATAAGAACGCTTGACGCTTGCTCATATTTATGCTATAATATAGCAAATCAGAACGTAGAAAAGAGGGAGATTCTATGCGGATCCTGACGATTTCGGATACACACGGAGATCTGCGTGCATTAACGGCAGTATTGCTGCTGCATCCCGAAGCGGAGATCGTCATTCATTGCGGTGACGGCGAGCGGGAGCTGAATACCTTTTTGCAGGAGCATCGGGAGTATATGGCGCGCTGCTATCATGTAAAGGGCAACTGCGATTTTTGCAGCATCAGTCCCACAGAGCTTACATTGGATCTGCCTTTTGGACATCGTCTGATCGCTGTCCATGGACACGAGCATTTATATCACGGTGAAACAGGACTTGTGCGTCTGGCACAGCGGGAATCGGCAGATTTGGTCTTGTTCGGGCATTTGCATTGCCGTACCGATTTTGTGATGGATGGCGTCCGCATTTTTTCTCCGGGCAGCGCATCCAGACCGAGGGATGGGAAAGCGCCGGCTTATGGCTTGATTGATCTTCAGTCCGGAGGAATGGTTGTGAATCACGGAGAGGTACCACGCTCTATTGGATAGGATATGCGATCGAAAGCAAAAATGTGCGAAACAGAAAAAAACGACAGTGCACCTTGAGATGCACTGTCGTTTTTCTGTATGATATTGGAATAAAAAGGAAGGAGGGATGTTACCAGTCACGGCGCACCGCAGCCGCATCCATAGAACGGACCCTGCCGGTTCGGAGCTTGGCGAGCAACAGAAAGCACAGATATACAGGAATTGCAGCAAGCAGGGTACGATAGGCAGAGGGCAGCAAAATTGCTGACCAGAGCACAGATCGGTGTTCGGTGCGGAACAAAACCGCCGTAAAGAAATAGGAAGTACCTGCACGCAGAAAGGTACAAACGGCAGTCATAAACAGATAATGCAGGAAGCTGCGGCGCAGAAGCTGTGAAAACAGCAGCGAAGCCGCTGTGCAGAAACAGACCATAAAAATCGCATTGGCGCATAAAGCGCTGCCGCAGGCAAGATCGATCAGAATTCCGCTGATCACACCGATGAGCATACAGAAATACAATGATTCCTGCATACAGATGCACATAGCAGCGGGGATCACCCATAAGCCCTTAACGCCACCGCCCAGCATAGGCACTGCAGAAAGCAGCAGCAGCACGAGGCTCAGTGTTTTTCTGGCGGCATTCATCCATCTCAGTTTTTTTTCGGCACCGGTACGGCTGGATCGCTTGATTTTCATGGAAGCGACACGCCCTTTCCTTCAAAGTCCAGCAGAACGGTAACGGCTTCCAGCGCAGAGAAATCCACTGTCGGCTCCAAAACGGCATAGGCTGTGAGTCCGGTTTCTTCCATTGCGGTTTCGGTCACATTGCCAATGGGCAGGCCATAGGGGAATAAGCCGGTGGTACCGGCGGTAATCACCAGATCATTCTGCTCAATGGAATGCTGTTCTTCCAGATAGATCATTTTGGTCTGATCCTCAGCTGCATAGCGGAGAGTACCTTCCACAATACCGGTATCGCCGGTTTGCAGCACCAGAGCACCAACAGAAAGCTCCGGAGAAAGAATGGTAGTGACCACAGCATAATGAGGGCTGAGCTCCGTGATGACACCCACCAAGCCTTGTGCGCAGATGACGGGAGCATTCAACAGAATGCCATCCTCCTCGCCCAGATTGATCATAAAGCCATCGGAGAGATCATTGGTCAGGGGGATGAGCACCGTAGCAGGTTCGCTCATGACAAAATCCGTATGCTTCTGCTTGAGCGAGAGCTGTTCCCGCAATGCACCCAGTTCATTCATGGCTTCCTCATAGCCGATGAGCTGTTGATTGAGCAATGCGATCTGTTCTCTCAGCAGAGCATTTTCCTCACGGTATGCCTTGGCTTGGTAGTAGGTATCAAGCTTTTCGTTGACTTGCCCGGAGATGCTTGAGGAGAATTTTCTTACCGGATAGGTTACGGTATACAGTATACGGGACAGCACATCGGTATGACCGCCTTGCCGGACAGAATACAGCATCACACCGGTGAGCAAAGCGATCACGCAGAGCAACACACGGAATTTGGTACTGCGAAGAAAGTCATTGAAATGCATGGAATATGGTTGCTCCTTTCAGTAGAATGGGAGTTATCGCAAAAAACGTGACACAGGAGCTTTTCCATGGCAGCTGTGTCACGCTTTTTGGCATAGCATCACATCGGGTCAGATGGGACAATACGATAAGAACAGATCATTCTCCTTCAGCGGCGGGGGGATCGACGGGAGGTACAACAGGCTCTTCGATCGGTTCGGACAGTGTTGTGGAAGTGGTTTCGGGCGGTACTGTTTCTGTAGGTGTCGTTGTCGTTACCTCAGGATTCTCAGCGTAATAGACAACGATCTTATAATCCTCCTGCACATTGATCACAGTACCGACAGCAGGCTCTACCGCGCAGACAAAACCATTTGCATAATTATAATCGATTTTTTTCTTAAAGATGACCTTTTGATCAACGGAAGGCGTCTCCTCATTGGCGGAAGAGCTGTTGTTGTTTTTGCCGTCGCTTGCTGCAACAAAGCCCAGCTCCTCAAGCTTTTTGAGATACGCATTGAGCTGATAGCCTTCAAAATCGGGAAGTGCCTTCTGAGAGCTGCCCAGACTGACCTGCACCTTAATGGTGCTGCCGCTTAAGAATTCAGCACCTTCATCCAGTTCCTGCCAGATGATAACATCCTTGGCGTATTCTTCATTGTATACGAATTCTGCTTCCATTTCCAGCCAACCGGCCATTTCAGATTTTTTGATCTGATAGTTCTTGCCAACCAGCAGCGGCATATAGCTGTCATATTTGGGAAGATCGTCGGGATTCGAGCTGGAAACCTCGATGATATTATTTTCCACTGAGGAAAAGTCATAGGAAGAATTCTTGCCGCCGGGATTCTCTTTGTTGAACACCTGGATGAACACCATCACGATGATCGCGATGATTGCGAGCAGCAGAATGGTGATCAGCAGAGGCACACGGATCTGTTCCAGCGGGCTGCGTTTTTTCTCCTGTGTACGTTTGGGGTTGACAGTTTCCTGATGGCGGTGTTTTTGTTCTGCGGCACGTTCTTCCTGTTTGGCGGCCTGCTGAACAGTGCCGGGATGGAAGGGTGCTGTCATAGGCGTTACACGGGATGCGGGAGCAGCAGGCTCCTCTGTGGTCTCCTCGAACAGAACGGTCACCAGATCGGTGATTGTACGGATCCGTTCATTGCCATCCAGTGCAAGACCGCGCATAATGCCATCGGAAACATGCAAAGGCACCTTGGGATTCAGCTCATGAGGCGATACCAAATTATCATAATCCTGACGGGTATTGGCATCGGTGGCACGGCAGCCGGTCAGAATGCGGTAGAGCACCGCACAGATTCCGTATACATCGGTCCAGGTACCCTGCTGCCGATCGGCAAAATATTGTTCGGGAGCAGCATAACCGTCAAAGAGCTCGGCATCCAGCTCGGTATCATTGGTGCGGGCAGCGGAAATACAGAAGCCGCAAAGCTTCAGGCTGCCCTTATCGGTTACAAAAATCGTTTCTGGGCTGATGCCGCGATGCAGGACACCGGCATTATGCAGCAGACTGAGGGTAGTAAACAGCTGAGGGAACATCCGGCTGACGGTTTGCCAGCTCAGCTCACCGGCATTTTCCTTGAGATATTCCAGCAGCGATCGACCCTCTAAATACTCAAATACAGCATAAGTGGTATTGTTTTCTGCAAACAGATCCAGCGCAGGATCGAGATGATTGAGGCTTCGCATTCTTGCCAGAGATTTATTCAGCTCTGTATATTCCGCCATGAGCGCTTTATACTGTGCAAGATGGTTGTAATTGACGTTGATGAGCGCTTTGCCCTGCACACGGGAGCAAAGCTGTTCGGGCATATATTCCCGCACCAGCACCTTGCAGCCGATATTGGTATCATAGGCAAGATAGGTAATGCCTTCGCCGTTATGAGAAAGCTCTTTGCCGATCAGATACCGGTCATGCAGCATGGTGCCCGGCTTCAGATAGGCCGAGAGATAAGCAGCATTCTCATCATATCCGCAGTGCGGACAGACCGATTCGCCGCTTTTGCTCTCCATACAGCCATAGCAAAGATTCCATTCACTCATAAACAAACTCCTTTATCATATCACAGCAACAATGACCTTTGATCGGATCCGAAGCGCCGATAGAGATGTGCCGTACTTGTTTCGCATCAGTTCCTACTCATTGTAGCAGGAAAACAATTTGCTGTCAATGATTTCGGACGTTTTTACGCAAAATTGTAACCGAATTGTAATCCTTCGGTTACAACGCTGAAACCATTGCAGCGATCTGTCCGCATCAGAGTGCGGAGTCTCCGAGGATGCCCGACAGAATATCCACCCGAACATCAGAGATCTCAATCAGACCGCCCTCCGCATTCCACTTTGCGGTAATGATATAGGCGGTAAGATTTTCGGTTTCGCCGTCCTCATAGCAATAGCGGTATTCACGGGTCTCGGTGTGATCGCCGTGATAGCTGACAGCATAGGGGGAAAGACCCAGCAGAGCTTCGGTCTGCTCCACGGTGCTGCCCGTCGCCACGGAGGAGGGTTCGAGATAGGATTTGCGCTCGGTACCGTAGGGCTGTTCCTTCAGCACAGTGTAATCAAAATAGGTGACTTCTGTGAGCAAGCCATCCGTTACATCGCAGAGAATGAGCCATTGAGGAAGATGAATGCCTTGTACCTCGATGGTCTTTTTGCTTTCCAGCACACCGCCGATAGGCTGCAGCATCGGATTGAGGATGCTGTATTTGGATTCCGACACCAGATTGATCTTGGCATTCTGCTGTGCATCCATGACCGAAGCACCCAGAGAAAGCGAGAGCTTTTCGGCATGCTTTGCGCCATTGTTGCGGCGGCTGCTGACATAGACGGCAATACCGATCACAAGACCGATTGCTACAACAAAGCACAGTGCCGCAAGGACTCTGCGGGCAGCGATGGCACGGCGATTGCGTTTTCCGCTGGGCTTACGGTTTATGAGCCCATGCTTGGCCGGTGCTGCGGAGGCGGATTGTTCATCGTGGTCATGCCGATCGGCATCCACAGAGATCTCGCCGTGAAAGAAGGCATCCATTTCACGTTCTTCAAAAGTACGATTATCAGCCATTGTTTATCCCATCCTTTTTCTTGTTATGTTTGATTCGGTTCTGAGGGTTACAAAGAGAGCAGTCCTGCTTCGAGCATCTGCTGTGCAGCGGTCATCACGCCGTATTTGCCGGTAGAATATGTCAGACCGCCCTGTAAATAGGCGGCATAAGGCGGACGAACGGGAGCATCGGCAGAAAGCTCGATGGAAGCGCCGCCGGTAAAGGTACCGGCAGCCATGATCACCTGACTGTCATAGCCGGGCATATCCCATGCTTCGGGAGCGACATAAGCATCCACAGGAGAGCCTGCCTGGATTCCGCAGCAAAAGGCGGTCAGTGCTTCGGGTGAGCCAAGCTGCAAAACGGTAATAATATCGCCGGCCACCGCATCGGCGGGAGGCAGACAGGAAAATCCAAGCTTTGTAAACAGTGTGGCAGCGAAAACACCGGTTTTTCGGGCAGCCGCCACGACTTCGGGTGCCATGAACAAGCCCAGATACATCTCACGGCATTGGGTCAGAGAGCATCCGACTTCTTTTCCCATACCCACACAGGTGAGCCGATAGGCGCAAAGCTCCACCAGATGTTTTTTTCCGGCAATATATCCGCCGGTTTGTGCAATGCCGCCGCCGGGATTCTTGATCAGTGAACCGATGATGAGATCGGCTCCCACATCCGTCGGTTCGGATTTTTCGACAAATTCGCCATAGCAGTTATCGACCATCACGATGGCATCGGGATTGGTATTGCGCACGATCTCCACTACCTTGCCGATCTCGGCAACGGTCAGAGCAGGCCGCAGAGAATAGCCTCTGGAGCGTTGGAGATATACGACCTTTGCATTTTGTATGGCATCGGGAACAGCATCGTAATCGATGCGGCCATCCGGAGTCAGCTCGCATTGGCTGTAAGTGATGCCGTAATCACGCAGCGAACCGTTTCCCTGCTCTCCCCGCAGACCGATAACCTCTTCCAATGTATCATAGGGTGCACCGGTCACACTGACCATATGGTCTCCGGTACGCAGCACGCCAAACAGCGCCGTAGAAAGTGCATGGGTACCCGATACGAAATGATGTCTGACAAGAGCATCCTCGGCACCGAATACCGATGCATAGACAGCATCCAGCCGATCTCTGCCCACATCATCATAGCCATAGCCGTTGGCGCCTGCGAAGCAGGCAGCGCTGACTCGATGCGTCTGAAAGGCGCGCAGTACCTTTGCGGCATTATATTCGGCAATTTCTTCGATTTCTGCAAAGCGATGCTGTGCAGCCATCTGAGCCTCTCTGGCAGCGGCCTGCAAGCGGGGATCGAATTCTTTTTGTTTGCTCATAGATCACAAAGCCTCCTTTTTGATGGCATCGGGTTCCGCATCGGCAAGGCGTTCCCATACCCACTCCTCGGCAAGCTGTGTAAAACCGATCTCACGGTAGAAGCTTGCACGCAGATCCAGTGCATAGAGTATGGCTTCCTTGCCCTCAGCCTGCAACATTCCTGCAAGATAGCGAAGAAAGTCTCTGGCATAGCCCTTCCCTCTGGCAGAGGCTCTGGTAGCCACTTGTCCGATCAGCACATGGTTCTGATAGTCATAGACTGCCGTTGCAGTAGTCGTCCGGTCGTATGTAAAGCAGCGTCTGAGACCGCGGCGAACCATGTGAGAGGTATCGGTGAGCCACAGTCCGTGCTCGGTCAGATTGGGAAAGCCTTCGGTGAGAATATCATATACATCATCGAGCTTTGGTGTCAGATCGACCTTTTGCGGATCGAATTGTGCGGAGGGTGCATCTGCCACCAGCCGGAATACCGTGCGGCGGATTTTCCGGTATCCATCGAGGGAGATCCTGTTGATCAGGCTCTGACAGCCTTCTACACGGAACGGCTTATGCATCTGTACAAAGACAGCAAGCTCCTCGGCAGCCTCCGGATCCTTTGAAAAATCGTCCTGTGCACTCATCATCAGAGTGCTGTTCTGGAGCATCAGCCATGCATGCTTGCCGTGATGCTCCAACTGATAGAATGCGCAGAAATCATAGTCTGTCCCATATGCCAGCAGACAGGTCAGCAGCTTTCTGCCGTAATGACAGTCGGCGAGCGTTTCCTGCGGGAGCTGTGCGGGAGATCGTAAAAGCCCGATCATACGCTGTATTCCTTGGCAAGGGCAGCAAGGAGATGGTCGATCAGTTGTTCACAGGCATCGCCGTCCGATTGCTGCATGACGCATAAAGGTGAATGCAGATAACGGCAGGGGATACTGATCGCCAATACTCTGGCGCCGCTGTTCTGTACCGCACCGGCATCATTGCCGCCTGCGATCTTGGTTTTGGTCTGCCACGGGATCTGTTCCCGATCGCAGAGAGCCGTTGCCATCCGATACAGATCGGCATCATATATCGTTCTGCCGTCCATAAAGGAGATGACAGCGCCGCCGCCCAAGCGGCAAACGGGATTGTCACTGCCGGGCAGATCCGCAGCGGTGGTGGTTTCGAGGATCAGACCGATGGCAGGCTGTATCGCATTGGCAGCCACCGCTGCACCGCGCAGACCCACTTCCTCCTGTACCGAAAAGACCACGGTTACATCGCAGGGCAGCTCCTTGCGCAGCAGAGAAAGCAGCAGTGCACAGCCAAAGCGGTCATCCAGCGCCTTGGCAGCGATTTTTCCATTGCCGAATTCTTGATAAACCGGCGCAAAGCTGATCACATCGCCCGGTGCAGTCAGAGCCAGTGCATCCTCACGATCCTTGGCACCGATATCCACATAGAGAGCACTCATTTGGGCAGGCTGTTTTCTGGCATCGGGAGAAAGTCGGTGCACCGGACAGCTTCCGATCACACCGGGGATGCCCTGTTTTCCCACCAGCACCTGTCTGCCGATGACCGCAGCGGCATCCACACCGCCCACAGCACCAAAGCGCAGAGAGCCATCTGCGCAGATTTCCGTGACCATCAGAGCCACTTCATCCATATGCGCACAAAGCATGATGGTCGGAACCGAGGAGCAGCTGCCCTTTTTCCGCACGATCACATTGCCCAGTCCATCGACGCAGACCGCATCGGCAGGCAAATGCATAGCAGCAATGGCATCCAGAAGATAGTTGCGCACTGCCGATTCTCGTCCGGAGGTACCGTTTAACAGACAAAGTGTCTGCAGTTCATTCCAATTCATTCCTTTGTCTCCTTTCCGAGTGCAAAGGCAGAGAGCAGTGCCGCAGTCTGCGCCACATCGCTGCAATCCAGAACCTCCACAGGCGTATGCATATATTGCAGCGGGATGGATACCGTTGCAGCGGCAGCACCGCCCGGTGCAAGCGCCAGCCAATCGGCATCGGTGCCGGTACCATCGGGCATAATTTCGAGCTGATAGGGGATATCCTGCTTCTTTGCCGTTGCGATCAGGGATTGCGAAAGCGTCTCATCCAGCACCGAGGAGATCCCGATGGCAGGGCCATTTCCCAGCGTCATGCAGCCATGTGGTGTTTCGCCGGGAGACATGGCAAAGGTGACATCCACAGCAATGGCGATATCGGGACACAACGACAATGCCGCAAGCTTTGCACCCCGGCTGCCGCGTTCTTCCTGTGCACTGAGCACGACCGAGATCCTGTATGGGCGTTCGGCTTCGGGCACTGCTGCGATCTGCTCGGCAGCGGCAAGTACGGCAGCCACACCGCAGCGATCATCCAGCGCAGAACCCGTGAGACGATCGTTTTGCAGTGTCTTGCAGGTGGCGGCGAAGCAGACGGTATCACCGCGCTGTACAAGATCTGTCAGAGCCGCTGCAGAGGAATAGCCCACATCCACGCAAAGCTGTTCTTCGGAGGGTACCGCCTGCTCTCCTTTCAGAAGATGCGGCGGCAGGATAGAGATCACGCCGAACAAAGGCTCAGCGCCATATACGATAACAGGTTGTCCCGGAAGCAGACGCCGATCAATACCGCCCACAGCACCGATCCGCAAAAAGCCATCCTCGGTGAGATCCGTGACAAAAAATCCCACTTGATCCAGATGGGCACACAGCATCAGATGCGGTTTGTGCTCTGCTGCAGCAAGCCTGAGAATGACAGAGCCATCCTTGCACTGTGTTTCGGCTTCGGGCAATTGTGTTTGCAGCTGATGGCAAATGGCTTTTGCGGCAGCGGCTTCTCTGCCCGAAACGGCTCGCAGATCCGCCAAAGCAGCAATACGGGTGCTCCATTGCTTCATATCAAGGCACACACCTTTCCGGTAAAAAATTCATAACAATACAGAATATAGTATACCAAAATCCGACAAAAAATGCAAGCGAAGGGATTTCTTTTGTATTATAACACAAAAACAAGGACTTCAGCAGAAAAATGCCTATGGAAATACACGGATATTTTGGGCTTCGATTGGGATGATCCGGGAAAGAGGATTCTGCGATGCACCAAGATTTTCCTTTGGATCCTCTTGCAAATCCTTGGAAAATCCGTTATAATAAGAGCAGATACCGCAACTGCCTCTTGATTTGAGCGGAAAGGAGCTGTGATTTGGTTATGCTTGCGCTGCATCGTGAAGAAAACCCGATGTTTTTGAATGATTATCTGACCTATCTTGATGTGATCCGGGGACGCTCGCCCCGAACCGTCAAGGAGTATTATCAGGATCTGACACTGTTTCTTCGCTGGCTGATGGTGACCCAAAGCGGCTTGCCTATGACGCAGCTGGAAACCATTGCGCTTCGGCAGATGGAAATTGCGGCTCTGCGCAGGGTATCGGTTGCGGAGCTATATGACTATATCCGCTATCTGCGGGATGAACGAGGTAATACACCCCGTTCGGTGGCACGAAGAATGTGCGCGGTACGCAGTCTGTTCCGCTATCTGACCAAGACAAAGGGAATGCTGGAACAGGATCCCTGTCAGAATCTGGAGCTGCCGACGGTACGAAAAACGCTGCCCCATTATCTGACGCTGTCAGAGAGTCAGCGGCTGCTGGAGCATATTGAATCTTCCGATGATCTGCGTGATTATTGTATCATTACGCTGTTTCTCAACTGCGGCTTTCGACTCAGCGAGCTGGTGGGGATGAATGTTGCCGATGTGGATTTCTACAGCCGTCAGATACGTGTGCTGGGAAAGGGCAACAAAGAGCGTATTGTCTATCTCAATGATGCCTGCCTTGCAGCGCTGCACGAATATCTGCAATCTCGGAAAAATCCGCCGCAGGAGCCAAAGGCGTTGTTTTTAAGCCGGAATCATCGGCGCATCAGCCGCCGCAGAGTCCAGCAGATCGTGGAAAATGCCCTGCAGGCAGCGGGTCTTTCCGGCAAGGGACTGTCTACCCATAAGCTGCGGCATACTGCTGCCACTTTGATGTATCAGCACGGCAATGTGGATACCCTGACTCTGCGGGATATTTTGGGACATCAATCCATTGCCACCACCGAGATCTATACGCATCTTGCCAGCGAACAGCGGCAGAATGCCATTGACAGCAATCCGCTTGCGGGAGAGCGCCGCAGCGGCGAGGATCCGAAAAAGAAGGATTGACAAAGGCATAGTAAGCGCTTATAATGTAAAGTATCGGAAAACCGATCTGCGATCAAAAGGAGGATACAATGGAACAAAAGCATACCATGACAATTATTCTGAGCTGCATTCTGGTTTGTGCACTGATCTTCTTCGGCAGACTGGCACAAAAAGAGGATACCGATCCGCAGACTGATCCTGCTCAAACCACCACGCCCACGCTGCTTACCCCTGTGGATGGAACAGCGGTCACCACGAATTTTTGGGATTTTCTGAGAGAGCAGGATGCTGCGACCGCAACGACAACAGCATTGCTGACCGATGAAAACGGCAATTTTGTGACCACTGCGCCCGCCACGGATGAAAACGGTAATTTTGTGACTGAGCCTCCTGCTGAGGATGGAAACGGCGGCCCCGCCGGCAGCAGCACTGCAGATCCTTTTGCCGATACGGGAGAAACCACAACAACGATGCCTGTATTCTTGGCGCCGGTATCATAATCTGCTGATTGGATTTGGGAGGTCTCTTTTGAATGTTCTGATGATCGGGGATGTGGTCGGAGAATCGGGCTGTGCCTGTTTTCGCCGCTATTGCCCGCAATTAAAACGACAATATCAAGCAGAGCTTGTGATCGTAAATGGTGAAAATTCCGCAAAAGGCAATGGGATCACACCGCAGTCCGCCAATGCACTGCTGGAAGCCGGTGCAGATGTGATCACCACAGGCAATCATTGCTTTCGCCGCCGCTGCGATCAGATTTTTGAGAATCCGAGGATCCTGCGTCCTGCCAATTATCCGGAAGGAGCGCCCGGCAGCGGATTGACCGTAGTGGATCTGGGCCGCGCCCGGGTCGCCGTGCTTAATTTGATGGGTACTGCCTTTATGGAGCCGCTGGAAAATCCCTTTTCTGTTGCCGATGCTTTGCTGAAAACCATAGATACGCCATTGATCTTCGTGGATTTTCATGCGGAGGCTACGGCAGAAAAGCGGTCGCTGGGTTATTATCTTGCCGGCAGAGTTTCGGCAGTGGTCGGAACCCATACCCATGTGCAGACTGCCGATGAGGAATGTCTCAAAGGCGCAACGGCATATCTTTCGGATCTGGGTATGACAGGCCCTGCGGATTCTGTGCTGGGGATCGTGCCGGCGCAGGCAGTGGAGAAGCAGCGGTTTCATCGCCCTGTGACATTCACGGAAGCGGAGGGCCCCTGCATCCTGAACGGCGCTTGTATTTCGGTGGATCAGGCAACGGGAAAAGCAACTGCTGTGACACGGATTTTCCTGCGGGAATCGCATGAAAGATGAGAAAAGGCGCTTCAAACCGAAAAAATGTAATAGGAACTTTAATTATTCCCTTTTGTATACCACGATTTGTGATTGATGCACAGATTCTATAAACTAAATATTGACAATTTCACAAAATTATCCAGAATGCTTGACAGCGTGTGAAAAATGCTTTATACTGAAAGTAGCATTTTAGACGTTTCGCTACAAATGGGTCAATCCCCTTAGCAAGTATCTCACAATCACATTTTGAAAGGAGCTTACACTATGGAAATTCTGAAGGTTTCATCGCATTCGTCTCCCAATTCGGTGGCAGGCGCGATCGCCGGCGTTATTCGTGACCACAATATTGTGGAGGTGCAGGCAGTTGGTGCCGGTGCTGCCAATCAGGCGATTAAATCCATTGCTGTGGCAAGAGGATATCTTGCCCCCATCGGCATTGATCTGGTTTGTATTCCTGCCTTTGCAAGCGTCGTCATTGATGGCGAGGAAAGAACGGCAATCAAGCTGATCTGTGAGCCGCGCTGATTGTAAAAATGAATCAAAAAGGACTGTATCCCATAAAGGATACAGTCCTTTTTCTTGTAATATCATAGGATTGGCGGATCGGTCATGTATCGTAAGGCTCCTGCATCGTCAGCAGTCCCGAAAGGATCCCGCCCAATACAGTGAGGTGATTGACATCGGGGGTGCTCCATTTACGGAATCTGCCGAACAGAGCAAAGGAGATCAGCACTGTCGGAGCATCATCCCGCTCGAAGCGATAGAGTACAGCACCCTGTACGTTTTCGTTGGAAAACCATTGATGTGCGGCATCGGCAACGCCTTCCAGCGCATTGATGTTATCGATCACACAGATGCCGTCCTCACGGAATCCGGAGGTGAAGGGCGGCTCAAGCAGCAGTGCGGCAGAGCCGTTTACGGGATGCCCCCAGCTATAGGCCGCTTGATAATCGGGCGCCGTGAACACATGAATGCCGTCGATCCCGAACTGTTCGGCGATTCCGCTCATCAGATCCTGCGGATCGGGCAGCGGATGCTGCAGCAGCGCACGTGCCGTATCTGCTACAAATCCTGCCTTACTCTGAGAAGAGGCTGCGCCGTTGGCATAGAGATCCGCAACGGAACGCTCACGGTTGGGGATTGCTTCGCCATGCTTGCGGATATCATATATGACATAACGGTTATGTCCTTTTTCGCAGGCAATATATAAGGCTTGGTCTGCCTGCATAAACAATTTTTCATAGGATTTTGCATCAATGGGATAGCAGGCGGCACCCATCGAGCAGGTCACACGAGGGAGGGCTGCATCGCCTGAAGCCTGTTCCCATGCCCATTCGAACTTGGTGCGGATAGCACGCAGAATGCCGCGCAGATCGGTTTCATCGGTAATGCCTTCCAGAACCAGCAGGAACATACCGCCGCCGATGCGTCCTGCCACGCCTCTGGTGCCGAGTTCGGACTGCAGGATGTGTGCCATGGTAAACAGCACTTCATCTCCGAACAGATGACCATAGCGATCGTTGATTTCCTTAAACTCATCTACATTGAGAAGCACCAGGCTGACCATACCTTCGGGCTGCGCTGCCAAAACGGATTTGGCATGAGAGGTGATCGCATTTTTATTCAGCAGATCCGTTGCGGGATCCCGAGTCGCCTCCTGCAGCCAGCTTGGCTCCTTGGATTTATATTTGGAATGCAGAAAAGAGATCGTACCCAGAACCGTGCGTTCGCCGGGTGCATCGCTGCGGGTGACACCGCGGAAGCAGCAATATTCCATTCTGCGCCCCATGGAACAAAGACTGGTTTCCAGCTCGCATTGAAAGCGGATCTCGCCGCTTTCAATCTCCTTACAGAGCTTTTCCAGCTTGGGGATATCTTCTTTGACGATCATATTTTTTTCGATCGCCTGCTGTTTCCAGTCATCCAGCAGCATATCGGTGAGAATACGTTCCCGGCAGCTGTCGTGTACAGCGATCTGCAAACGATGCGTGAGGAAGGAATAGCGGAAGGTCAGATCCCGCATCAGATTAAGATAAAAGCGAAAATCCGTGTTTTCACGGGCGGTTTCCATCAGCAGCCGCTGCAGCCGGAATACATCGGAGATCCGAAGCTGATAGCGGCGCTGTTCTCCTTCGCCATGTGCGGTGAGCCACACAAGCATCCAGCGCCAATCGGCAGAACGGCCCCGCATCCGCAGTACGAGCTGTTCCAGCTGACCATCCCGCAAACTGTGTGCCACCTCCACCAGACGTTCACTGTCGGCTTCATGAACGGTACGCAGGATGGAATAGATCACATCATTGCCGAAATAGTGAAAATAGGCAGCGTCAGCATATTGCATATGGAAATGCGCATCAGTGGTCACACAGCCAAGCCCTTGTCCATGCTTTTGCCATTCCTCCAGAATTGCCATGATCGGATGCCTCCTTTCAGGATTGAATCATATCTGATCGTATTATAGCAAAAAACAACAAAATTGTCAATTCTCTCAAAAAAAATATGCGCATTCCCCCAAATTGCGGCAGAGAAATCGGAATCGGCTGATTTTTTTGAAAATTACCCTTGACAAATCCGCGCAAATGTGATACAATGATTTTCGCAGTGCTGGGACAGCGCATCTTTGTGCGATCTGCTTTGCGAGTGTAGTTCAATGGTAGAATTCCAGCCTTCCAAGCTGGTTACGTGGGTTCGATTCCCATCACTCGCTCCAATGCGCCTTTAACTCAGCTGGATAGAGTAACTGCCTTCTAAGCAGTAAGTCATTGGTTCGAATCCAATAAGGCGTGCCAATTTACTTTTCACAAATCGGGAGCAGTCGAATACAGTCTGTTTCCGCATATGGCGGGTGTAGCTTAGCTGGTTAAAGCGTCGGATTGTGGTCCCGAAGATCGTGGGTTCGAGTCCCATCTCCCGCCCTTCCAACAAACATCTCATACGTCATGTATGGGATGTTTTTTTGTGATGCCTCCGCATCTCGGAATGTCCTGCGGCGTCCGATCACGGCAGTGACAAAATGCGACAGGTTTCTCTCGTCAAATTATACAGCGAGTCGCTTCTGCATTTGGCTAATTATCCAAAAATAGCTAACAGCTATGAATTTTCATTGACAAATTGCTGCTTTTGTGGTATTCTAAACTTGGAAATTGAAAAATTCGGCTGTTGGGCGACAATTCGCTTTACTGACTGTATAATACACATTGCGCTCAACAAATCGCCATAAATCATAGCGTGCGACAGCTTCCATGGACTTAGCAATACCGGTAAGGAGCTTCGCAGTGAAAGGAGGATGCCTATATGAGTCAGACAACAAGACACGATCGCTCCAAGATGGATTTTTCGGATATTGACAATCTGGGACGTGCAACAGAATCCTTTATGCGTGAGCAGCGGAAAGCGTTGGGCCATCGGGGCGTCAATGTTACGGAAATCGTCCATCAGTGCAAGCGTTCGATGGTATTTGTGGTGTTGGGCGTCATATTTGTAACAGCGTTGGTTTGTGGCATACGGTTTGCCTATAATGATTCTGCCATGCGGGATCCGCAGCAAACACAGACACAGACTGAGGAGGATGCTCAGGTTTCCATGCCGACGACGGGGGCCAGCAGCACCGATGTCATCAAGCAGGAAGCAGAGGTCGGCGGTACGACTCCCACCACCGCGTCTGCGGTGCAGACGCATGTTTCCACCACACCCACCACCTTCCTTGACGACGATGAGATCGCAACCACCCCGATTTTGACGGCGGATTCAGTTCTGCAAACGGAAGATACCACCGATGTGCAAACAACGGTTTCTTCGAAGGAAACGACCACAGGTACTTCCAAAACCGCAGCATCGACTACAAGCACGACGAAAAAATCCACCGCAGTATCTTCCAAGGCCACGACAACCACGACCGGTCGTACTGCTGCAACCAGCACGACTACCACAACGACAACAAAGCCGGTCACCACGACCACGACTACGACCACGAATGCAGCAGCTGCAAAGCTTCAGTATTTCAATCCTCATGTAGCCGATGTGACCAAGAACGGCGATGTTTATACCCAGACCGTCAATGTGCAGGTCTACAACAGCGGTACAGCGGCCTGTCGTTCTCTTACGATTCGTCTTTCCTGTCCCAGCGAAGGCAAATTCGTCAGCGTAAAGGATGCGCTGTATTCCTCCAGGATCAGTTATTCGGGCAGCACCATTACGGTGTATTACAGCGAACAGATCCCGGTGAACAGCTTCGCACAGCTGAAGCTGACAGTACAGTCTACACAGCCACTGACGACCTGTTCTGTGGTGAGCTGAACAAAATCATGTTTCGGAACCGATACATACAGATGCCCCGATTTTCTTCGGAAGATCGGGGCGTTTTCGTTTGCATCCGAAAAACGTACAAGGAGCAGCGAGATATGATCGTTGCTCCCTGTTTTTCGGATTGCGATAGTGTTATTGCGTGATGGTCACGGTATAGCGGCCATCGGCAAGTGCGCCGATGGTGACGGTCACGCCGGGATCGATGGTCTGATAGCCGTTGAAATCATACCAGGCAAAGCCGCTGACTGTATTGTTGATGACAGCGCCTTGTCCGAAGAAGCCTTTGCCTTCGTTGACCAACCGCAGCACACGTTGCTTTTGGTTGCTGGAATCATAATGCATTCCGTAGTTGTTGTATTTGAATTCGGGTCCCCACCAGCCTTCGGCGACCTCTGCCTGACAGTGATAGATGCGAATGCCGCCGCCGCGGAACTGCCAATTGATGTTGTTATCCTCATACGTCGCAAATTCAATGATGAAGTATTCGCTGAGGTATCCGTTGAGATCGCCTCTGGGGATGATGATGCAGTTGGGAGCCTGCTGAGAGGAGCTGAGCTGGTAGGTCTGGGTCCCGCCCTCATATACCATGACCTCATCGGTCTGATACCAACCCAGCATCAGCTTGGAAAAAGCACACATATCACCAAAGGCATCGTCCATCATTTCCAGTCCGGCATCGCCGTTGAGACCGTAATAGCCGTTCTGCGTGTTTTCATATTTATAATAGTCGGGCAGCCCCATAGCGTGTCCGAGCTCGTGGATCCAGGTGCTGTTGAAGCCTTCCACATCACTGAGCGCCCAGCCGCCGATACAGAGATTGTCCAATGTCACGCCATCGAAATACTTTCCGCCGTAATATCCGCCGGAGCATGGCCACCAGTCATCGGTGCTGGCAGAGCCGGGCAAAGCCAGCAGCAGGGTATCCATGGCGCGATTGCCGTTGGCATCAAATCGGGTATAGTCGATCTGCGGATCCAATGCGGCAAGGACCTCATCCACAAGCCTGTCGGTATTGCCTACATAGCTGTGAATGCTGCGGGATGCGGTATAAGTAAATACCTCGCCTTGTATTCGGAGTCTGCCGTAGGATGCCCGCTCATAATAGCCGGAAATGGTTTCCATAGGATAAAAACGGGAATCGGGGTTATCGGGACCGAACACCAGATCATGAACCTGCTGTGTAGTATAGCCTTCATTGAAAGCACAGTCGGGGAAATTGACTGTTACCAGGAGGATCCGCGGCTCGCCTACGCTGGGCATTGCAGGGATCACCGCATTGACGGGTGCATCAATCAGTGTGGGATCGGGTACTTCGATTTCCTTGTAGATGCCTTCAAAGGGAAGCGCGTTGAGGATGCCTTGCTTGAGCAGAGAAAGATCGATGGCGTTGAGTATACCGTTATGATCCAGATCGCTGCGCAAAGCAGCTTCGGGATCGGCGATCGGCGCTGCAGTAATAAGATGGCGGCTCAGCACAGCTGCATCTGCAGCAGTCACCGTACCATCCAGATCCACATCGCCGTAATAGCCCACGAGGATCTGTTCCGTGGCAGCGGAAGCCTGCAGCGGCATCAGCATACCGGTGATAAGAGCTGCAGAAGCAACGGCGGTCAGTTTTCGGAACAAGGGATGTTTCATAGAGTACCCTCCTTGAGAGATTTCGGATCGTATAGGAATAGGATAACAGGTTTTTGCGGTGCTGTCAACGTCATATTGGAACCAAAAACTATCTTTTTGTGCTGTCTTTCTAAAAACAAAAGGCAATGCGGGAAAACGCATTGCCTTTCGGAACATGAATTGCATGGGATCTGCTGTGAGAAGATGTGGGATCACAGCTTACTCGGCAGCGGCAGTCGTGGTGCCGTCAACAGGATCAGTGCTCTCGCCGTTATCGGAGCCTGCAGCATCACCGTCGATGCCTGTAACGGTAAAATCGACCTCGATGGTTTTCCAGCTCTTGAAATCATCGGCATTGACGATAACAGGGTTATATGTCTCGAAATCGGTGACCTGATTGCCTTCTGTATCATGAGCATCCTCAGGCAGTGCATTGACCCACTTGTTATAGATGTTTGCACGCATTTCCTTGCCGTCATCGGAGGAGGTGTAGTTCTTTGCGGTCAGAGTCAGTGCTTTGCCGTCCACACGGATCTCCTTGATCTCGATGCACATATTGGGATACAGCGTGGTGCCGTCGAATACCTTTACGGCAGCAAAGTCGATACCGCCGGTAACCAGCTCGCCGTTGACATCACCGGTGCAGTCATAGCGGCAGCCGTTGGTGTCGGAGGATACGCTGACGGTGTAATCGCCGTTGCCGGTGATCGGAACAACGCCTGCGCCATAGGTCATTTTGGTGTTGGTGGTGCCGTCATATGTGACATACCAACCGGCATCGACCATATAAAGAATGGCATCGCCGGACTGAGCTTCGATGGCTTCCTCGAATTCCGGAGGCTCGGTTGCTTGTGTTGCCACGGTAGCGGCAGTGGTAGTGGTAGTAGTTGTAGTGGTGGTGGTCTCCGGCTCACTGCTGCCGCCGTCGCAAGCGGTGCATACGGAGAGCATCATCATGGCTGCAAACGCAGAGGCAAGCAGCTTTTTGGATCTGGTCATGAAATTCAACCTCTTTCAATAAATGATTTATATCTGATGAAACGTGTTCTTTTCAGTGAACAGCACGCAGCATCATAGGATAATGGTACACTATTTTGCAGGAATTCGCAAGTGGCAAATTATACAAAGATTTCGGTTTGCCACGAATTCATATTGCATATTGCTACAAATTTTGTTAAATAATCCGAAAGATCCTTGGAAAATCCGTTGGAACAAGGAGATGCACAAGGGTCTGCCAAGGAATTTGTATACATAGAATGCTGTAAAGAACAAAAATAAGCGGTGCAGATTTGCATTATTTTACTGCGAGGACAAACTAAGGGAAATCAATGTGTTAACTTTACCGATATTATACGGAAAGTTTTTTTCAATCTGGTATTTACAAATTTGAAAAGATATGGTATAATAAGTCGAATCCGATTGGATTCCGGCGAGTATTGCAAAAGCGATACTGCTGAGGCTTCCTGTGCATTGGATACATTATAATAGTATAGTGTGCCGGCATGGTGGAGCGGAAACGATAGGAGGCTTTCGTCATGAAAAACGGCATACGGATGTCGGATATCGCCAAGGAGCTTGGCGTCAGTGTTGTTACCGTTTCCAATGCGCTCAACGGCAGAGGCGGCGTCAGTGATGAAATGCGCCGAAAGATCCGTACCCGTGCATCTGAGCTGGGGTATCGGCCCTCGGCACCCCGATCTGTGCGGAAAGCGGCAGAACGGCCGGTCGTGGAAAGCGGCAGCATCGGGATTCTTACCAGTGAACGGTTTGTAGGTCCACGCGGTACATTTTACTGGTTTCTGACCGCAGGCGTTTCCAAGGAGCTGACACAGTGTAATCTGTATTCGGTTTATGAGAGCGTTTCGGCAGCGGATGAGCGCGATTGTGTGCTTCCGAGGATCGTGGCAGAACGGCAGGTGAGGGGACTCATAATTGTAGGGCAGCTTTCCCGTGCCTATCTGGATAAGCTTGCAAGCGTACATCTTCCGATCCTGTTCTTGGATTTTTATGACAAACACAGTGATATTGATGCGGTGATCTCCGACAACTACTATGACAGCTATCTGATGACAGACAGGCTTGTGATGCTGGGGCATAAGAAGATCGGCTTTATCGGTACAGTGACTGCAACAAGCAGCATCCATGACCGGTTCCTCGGATATGTAAAATGTCTGATGGAGCATGGCCTGCCGTATCATGCGGAATGGACGCTGGATGACCGTCTTGCAGACGGTACCGTACTGCAGAATCTGAATTATCCGGAGGAGATGCCCACAGCCTTTGTGTGCAACTGTGATGAGACGGCATTCCGCGTGATCGCAGAGCTGCAGCGGCTGGGCTATCGGATCCCCGAGGATATATCCGTAACGGGATATGATAATTATACCGTATCGGATATGTGTGTGCCGGCCATCACGACCGTTGAGGTGGATCTCAACGAAATGGCGCATACTGCCGTATCGTTGCTGCTGGCGCGGCTGGAAAACCCCACAAGGCCGGCATCCCGTCATGTGATTCCCGGAAGAGTGATCATCAAGGACTCTATGAGCGAGCCGAAAACGGAAAATAATCCATAAAAATGCGCCGGATCGTTTCTGGTGGATATCGGCAAAACAGCTAAAAATGACGGTTAAATTTTGTATAAAAAGCGGTTGCAATTGTAAATATTTTATGATATAATATCTCTATAGGTTCGTAGTGTGGCTACCAGTGTGCCCTGACGAAAACGCAGATTTGTACGAATTTGCATCAAAAATGCACTAGTTACTGTGGTTCGCTTCGGCTGCGCACGAAAAATACAGCAGCGGCAGATCCTGTTTCGCTCAATGGAGATGCCGCAAATCCAAAAATTGCTGCAGGAGGTGGTTTTATGCCAAGTTATGCTTATACAGCGAAAGATGCCGTCGGTAATATCCGAAAAGGTGTTATGTCCGCAGAAGATGAGCAGGAATTTCTGGCAAGAATCCGAGAAAAGGGAATGTATGTCACCGATTACAAGGAGCGGCGTACGGAGGTAAAGACGGTTAAGAAGTTCAAGACGCAGGATCTTGCGTTTGCAACCCGTCAGTTGGCAGCTATGCTGACTTCCGGTCTGACGCTTGTGAAGTCGCTGGACATTCTTTGTAAAGAGCAGGAGAGCGAAGCTGCCCGTAACGTATGGCGCGATGTGTATGAAAACGTGCAGAAGGGTGAATCGTTCTCAGATTCTCTGGAAGTGCACGGCAGCGTGTTCCCGACCTTGCTGACCTCTATGGTCGCTGCCGGTGAAGCCAGCGGCTCGCTGGATGTCATTATGCAGCGTCTCAGTGATTACTATGCAAATCAGAACAAGATCTCCAATACGATCAAGGGCGCAATGATCTACCCGATCATTCTGGGTATTCTGACTATTATCGTTATCATCGGTTGTGCGGTTTTCATCTTCCCGACCTTCGAAGATCTGTACGACGATCCTACGCAGATGCCTGGACTTTCCAAGTTCCTGATGAACTTTGGTAATTTCATGGTATCTCACTGGTACATCATTCTGGGTGTCCTTCTGGTAATTATATTTGTTTGCATTTATGCAATGAAGCTTCCGGATGTGCGGCTCAAGTGGGACCGCTTCATCATAAAAGGACCGGGCTTCGGCAAGCTGGTCGTTACGATCTATACAGCTCGTTTTGCACAGACCATGGCTTCTCTGTACTCCAGTGGTCTGCCGATGGTAGAATGTCTGAAGCGTTCTGCCGATACGCTGAATAATTCCTACATCTCCCTGAAGTTCAGAGATATCGTGGATGAGGTTAAGAGCGGTGAAACCCTCAGCTCCTCTGTTCAGCGTGCCGATATCTTCAGCTCCATGTTCTGCTCGATCATCTACGTCGGTGAGGAAGCCGGTGCTCTGGACGATATTCTCGCCAAGACCGCTGATTACTACGACGAAGAAGCAGATGCCGCAGTCAAGCGTCTGTGCTCCATGCTGGAGCCTGTAATGCTGATTGTCATGGGTATCATCATTGGTGTTGTCTGTGCAGCATTCTTCCCGGCACTGTACGACTCCATCGGCAACATCGAGTAAACCATTGCAACGTACTGGAACCCCAAGCGGCTTCGTGCGGTAAACTCTGCCGCACGAGGCGCTGTATATGATTCATATAATAAAAAACAGAGAGGTGGATTTCGTAAATGCTTTCGTTTGATATTACCGACCGAAATATACGAATTATCAAGGGTACCGAGAGTGGCGGCAAGATCCGTATCAGCTCCGCAGCAACCCTGAATCTGGAAGAAGAAGTTATCGTCAATGGTCACGTGCGTGACGTGCCTCGTCTGGCAACGCTCATCAACCAGGTGCTCCGTACCAACAAGATGGCAGACAAAGAGGCGATCGTCAGCATTTCCTCCAACATGACCATCTTTAAGGAACTGCATATTCAGAAGGCTGCCAAAGAGCAGGACTTCATGAAGATGGTTCGTGCCGAGATGGCTGCGGCACTGGGTATTGATGATTCCTATTCTGTATCCTACATCATCGTGGGCGATTCCGATCAGCAGGAAGGTGCTGTGAAGATCCTCGCAACGGCATGTCCGTTTGAAGTTGTGGATTGCTACAAGCGTGTATTCAATATGCTGCAGCTCTCCCTGCGTTCCGTTATGATCGGCTGCAACTGTATCACAAAGGTTCTGCTTGCCGATACCAAGGTAAAATCCAAGATGCCTCTGCTGGCAGTTCAGATCGATAACAACTTTATCTCTCTGAACCTCTATGAGCACGGCCAGCTTTCCTTCTCCCGTTTCGCTTCGATCTCTGCTGAGGACTACGATGATTCCGACGATTACGTATTCGAGGCAGTCAACGAGAACATTTTCCGTATGCTCCAGTTCCAGAAGAGCAAAGCGGAGAGTGAGCCGATCGAGAACGTCATCTTCTATGGTGATACCCGTGAGTATGTCCGTCTGACCAATGAACTGGAGAAGATGGGTATCCGCACCAGCATCATCAATGTTCCGCCCCAGATCCACGGCTATGAGAACTTGGAGTTCTCCTCTTACGCAAACGCCATCGGCGCAATGTTTAAGCGTAACAAGGAGACCGAGCGCATCAATCTGTTGGAAACCGATACCGTTAACAACAACAAGATCCGCTCCGATTCTACATACACCATGCTGCTGATCGTCAGCCTGGTTGCTTCCATCGCAATCTGCACGGTTGCATGGCTGGTACTTGCGATCCAGAACAACAACATCAAGAAGCAGATCGAGGAGATCAACGAGAAGAAGAACTCCCAGTGCTGTACTGCTTTGAAGCAGCAGCTTGAGGATCTGAAGGATCTGCAGGAAGCGATGAACACCTACTACAATGGTGTCAACAATGCTCATCAGGCATATCTCAGCCGTCCTTACGTCCTTTCCAAGCACTATGAGGCTGTCGAGAAGACCATCAAGGATATCGCTCTTGCACCCTTTAAGGAAGAGATCGCTGCCGATCCTAAGCTCAATAACGCAGAGGATCCCGATTACAGTGACTACTACGAGATCAAGACCATGGAATACGCAGACGGTAACTTCAGCATTGATCTGACGATCAAGGCGGAGGATCTGCCTTTGCAGCCCACTCCCGCTAAGCTGATCGATGCACTGCGTGCACTGCCGGAAGTCAGCTATGTTGATTACGAGGGCTATTCTGTGGCGAATGTTATGAAGCCCGTAGAAGGTACTGCTGTTGATGAAGAAGGCAATCCCATCTCCAGCAATGCTAAGATGGAGCCTGTTGAGTACATCAACATGAGCTTGGTCGTTGAGTTGAAGGGTGACGGTGTAGCCTTCACAGATGATGAGATGGATAATAAGGAGGCAGCAGAATGAAACTTGGTTATCGTGATAGAATCATACTTTTGATCGTACTTGTTGTCGTCATTTTCGGCATCGGCATTTTCGTATTCATCAAGCCGCAGTGGGAAGATCTTTCCAAGAACAAGGATGCGCTGAAGAAGGCAGAGAATGACTGGAATACCCAGTTGGCGCAGTTTGATGACATCAATGTGATCCGCCAAAACATCAACACCCGTTATGAAGAGGCTCTGAAGATCTCCGAAGGCTTTACCGATGAAATGGATTCCGTAGAGCTGGATAAGTTCCTGCAGGATACCTTCATGAACACTGCTACCCATAAGAAGAACGGTGTCAGCCTGATAACCAGCCTGACCGTTTCCAACGAGACCACTTCTCAGATGTCCTACTACTATTACACACCTGACGTTGTGACTTATCCGCTGTATGAGTACGCCGATTTTGACGGCTCTCTGGCACTGGCTGCGCTGGAAAAGCGCTTCGAGTCCATCGTTCTTGCAGCACGTGGCGCTCAGACTGTTGGCAACGGCAGTTCTCAGCTGACCCTTCTGATTCCTCGTAAGGACACCATGGATCTCATTAATGCAGTCCATGATTACGCAGTCAAGAACAATGATGCATTGCTCATTCAGTCCATCTCGATCAGTGATTACGCTGAGCTGAACAATAAGCCCATCGAGCGTGATGCAGAGGGCAATCTTGTGAATCCTCCTCCGTACAATCCTGATGACAAGAAGGCAGTAGATCCTGCAAAGATCGGTTATTCCGAGGTTGTTTTCGATTTCCAGGTATACTATATGCAGGAGCCGACCAAGCCTGATGTAGGATCTGAATACGATAAGACCATTTGGGATACCAACAAGTGGGAAACCTACGTTTCTGAGTAAACCCGACACGGCGGAAAGCCTTCTTGCCCGGCAGGAAGGCTTCCCATACATGAAAGGTGGTTTCATAAATGAAACAAAATATGAAGAAAGGGAGAGTCAAAGGTACTGTACTGTTTACTGTCGTATCAATTATGATGGTAATGGTAGTGTTTTTGATGTCTACGCTGATTTTGACGACTTCGGCGCAGCGCAGAGCCTATTATACCTATTTTGAAACGCAGGCACAGTATGCAGCGAAGGCCGCTTTGGATACCGTTGAGAATACCGTATTCAGCGCGGAAAACGGTCAGGAATTCTATGATTTCATCATGGCCGGCGCACCGGATGTTGGGCAATCGGTTTCATTTTCTGTCAGCTTTGAAAACAGTGAGATTCCGATTACCAGAAATGAACACGGTGACAAGATCGTCATCTGTACGATCGAATGCGCAGAGCCTGAGTTCTATTGGGATGAAAAGAACCGTCTGATCATTGAGCGCAAAACATGGACGATCACTGCAACTGCTGAGGTAGGCAGCGGTCGTAATGCAGCTTCCGCAACCTCTGCCAGAAAGATCTACGCTCCCTATCGTGATAAGATTCCGGATCCCGATAATAACGGTGCATCCTGGGAAGGCGTTAAGCCTGATTCCGGCGGCGAAAATGGTGCCGGTATTTTCGCATCGAGCCTTGGCATGACTGCCGGTAACGTTTCCGTTATGGGCCCGATGACCTCGAATGTAGTGCCGATGGGCAGAATTAAATACGGCACTGACTATCTAACAACAATCGACCATGATACTTGGCAGGAGGTCAGGTATGACTGGACCGGTTATGCCAACATCGGTAACACCGGTGACTTTGCCGGTCTGACCGTATATGTCAACAACAATGCATTTACCGGTTCCGGTAAGAAAATGGTCCTGAGCAATCCCGGCGATGGCTTGATCATTTACGGAAACTATGCTGTTCAGAACGATCAGAAAATCGTTTCCAACTTCAAGTCTCTGCCGACACAGTACAATCAGATGCCCTTCATGTACGTGGAAGGTGCGATCATCCCGATCAACTCCGGTTGGACGATCGGTGATGCAAATCAGCCTGTGAACGTGTATGCAGGTGCGCTGGATATTTCCAACAATCAGGGTTCCTATAACATTCACGGTGATACCTATCTCTATGAGACCGAGCTGGGTACTACACTGCATATGGATGGTTCCAAGCTGGCAACCTTCATTTCCAACAACATCAAAAAGGCAAACTATGATTCGAACGGTTATACCGGCGGCGATCTGATCAGCAATAACAAGAGCCTTTCGATCCGTTGTCAGAACGGTCTGGAGATCGGCGGCGATCTGATCTTCACCAATCCCGACGGTTTGATGACCTTTAATGGAAATCCTTCCAAACTGACCGTCAATGGTACGATCGTTTGTGCAGGTAAGCTGGATATCAAGAATTGCACCATGACTGCAAAGGGCGGTATCTATGTTGATCCGAGCAATCTGACGATTGAAGTCGGTACAACGATCAACGGTCAGGTATATGATGGCGGCGATAAGGCTGCTTATCTGACGGCTGTCTGCACATCCGGTGCCGGCGTTACCAAGAAGGATAACTCCGTTGTCAAGAACAGCGGCACCTCCGCATTCGTTGAGAGTCTTGACGAAACCTTCACCGGTGCTGATTATATCGGTGTGATCACCGCTATGAACAATTGGAAGCAGACCTATACTGCTGCCAATGGCAACAAGGTTACCGTTGAGGCGGGCTTGTTCCCGTTCTGCAGCCGCCAGGATGAGATCTTCGAGACCTATATCCGCTGGGATCTGGCTAAGAACACCGAAAACGAAGCCAGAGCTGCTATGAACAATGATTCTCTTGTACAAGAGAGCAAGGATGCAGGCCATACTTGGAATGTCAAGGAAAAGAAAGATGGCAGCAAGACCATCTGGGTTCCTTATACCAGCTCCCGCAACAAGGATAAGCATTCCTTTATTAAGGAATTGGTTACCGGTGTGGAGGCAATGACCTCTCCCGATAAGTATTATGATGCTGCGCAGAACACCTTCCCCACGGAAGACTATACTGCACAGGCAGCAAATCCGATCGACTGTACCTACTATTATCATTCGCCTGCCGGCGCTGATATGAGTGCTACGGTCAATGCATATCGTATTACCAGCAGCTGTGTGATCGATAATCAGAGCAACAAGACCTTCTATATCGATCCTTCGGTTAAGGGTTATACTGATACGGATCCGATGATCCTGCATCTGAAGGGTAGCTTCTCCGAGACTACGTTTATTGTAAACAACACCTTCAACACCACCGGCGGTCACTACTATGCAGAGCCTTTGGTGGATGCAAACGGCGATCCTGTGATGAAGGACGGTAAGGCTACTTACACCTTCGCAAGCAGAAGAGACGTTCTGATCTATCTGGATGAAGATTTCTCCGGCAACAAATTCAAGCTGTTCAACACCGGATCCATGGATAATCTGTCCAATCTGGATTACGTGGCAAATCCCTATTATCCCGGAACCAATGAGTGGAATAAGCTTCAGGGTGCTGAAAAGTACAAATTCGAGTATATTCCCAATGTGACCATCAATGGCGCAAAGGGTGCAACCTTCAACTTCAGCAATGATACTGTGCTTTCTGCCTTTGTCGTAATGCCGACCTCCAATATTTATATTGCAGTCGGTTATACGATTCTTGATAAGGTATTGTATCGTGCAAACCATGAAGATGTTGCATATACTCCCAGCAGTCTGATGGAAAAGCGTACCATTGGTATCGGCGGTTTCCAGGTTAATTCCTTCGGCAACCAGAACACCTCCTTCATCTTCTATGCAACGGATGGTAATCGTCCCGGCAGTGTTGGCGGCAGTGTTTCGGAAGAGCAGATTGTAGCAAGTGACGGTAACTACTTCGAGAATGATTACGTCACGAATTGATGAGTGAGGTGATAGTATGAAACGCAAAAAAGGTATGACACTGCTGGAAGTTGTCGTTTCAATTGCAATTTTCGGATTGCTTTCCATTCTCATGGTGCAGATCATTTCGTCGGTTAATGCAGTTATGAAGGCGACCAACGATTTGAGTGAGCGTCTTTATACTGAAAAGACTTACGTCAATACGCTGGAAATAACCAATCTCCTGGGCGTGAACGGTATTCCTGAAAATGACACCTCAACTTTGGTGGATCTGCAGGGCAATACGATCGCGGTTCCGGATGATCAGCAGCTTGGGCTGACCGTAATCTACGGTGATTCCGTCAATGATGACGGAACACCGAAGTATTCCGGTACAGCAATGGATACCTCCAACTCCAAGCCTCTGACCGAGCAGGTTCTTGAGCTTCAGGCTTATGACGATAATCCCAATGAAGAAGGCGTACATTATCGTTTCCTGCAATTTAACGGTGATGCAGTGATCGGTCATGCTTCTGCAGCCAGCTCGCACGTTTTCTATCTTCGTTCGCCCGAAGAGCTTGTGAACCGTCTTGATAAGGTGACCATCACCGTTACCGGTGCAGATCAGTTCCTGATTGATCCGGTTAGCAAGGCAGAGGTTCAGCAGAGGGAATTGAACACCTTCTCCATCAACCCCGATACCGGTGCATTCCTTGAAATTGAGATGAGTAAGTATACGACACAGATTTCAATCAAGATGGAATACAATGACGGCTCTCCGGAGAACAAGGTGGATGCAACCTTTGCATTCTGGCAGACGATTGAAGAAAACGGTAAGTTCGTTTACCGTGTGATGGGTGCTTCTCCCGTATACACCTTTACAGGAAGCAGTCTGCAATTCAATCAGTACGTTGATGCTTCAACAGAATGGTGGAAATGATCATGAAGAATAGAATTGTAAAAAAAGGTTTTACCTTAATTGAAACGATTATCGTTCTGGCGATCTTTTCTATTATCATGTTTGGAATCGTCGAATTGCTGGATCCTGTTTCTAAGTTCTTTGTTCGCAGCTCGAACTATGAGAACACTACGGCTTGTCTAGATAATATGCGTCGCTCGATCGAGAGCAATCTTCGTTACGCAGACCGAATCCGTGCATATGCCGGCTACACTGCTTTTGACGAAGATGCCGCCACAGGCGCTGTTCAGCCGACCGCATTGCTCAATAGCCAGGTAACAGAGTTCCATAAAGCATTTTTTGAAGACCGTGTTTGCTTCGATGCAAGCGGCACGATCTATGTATTGTGTTTTGATAATACGATTCGTCGGAATGATGTCGCATTAGCAGGCATGTCCCAACTGACCGAGTACAACCGCAATGAACTGAACCAAGGCAGAATCCTGATGTTCGAGTATCACTATGAATATCAGAAGCCTGCTGCAGGCTCTGAAGTTTATGCGCTTGATCTTAATCCTGTTCCGACAGCATGGGTCGTAAATCCCAAGTTGTATCAGAACTTCGATTATGAGTTCTTCCTCGGTACCGAGAACGATGTGATTTCTACATATCCCATGCCCGGTACCTTCACAACCTCTGATGAGCTTGAAGCATATAATCAGACCGTTGTGGGCAATTACCAGTTCACATATAACAACTGTAAGATCTATATCCGCACCAATGAGGTGAAGCGTGAAAATGGCGCTCTGGTTCGTTTGAGTGCAGGTTCCTCTCACCAGAGAACCTATGCATCCTTCGTTCTGGAGAATGCACTGATCTACACGGGTAATTCCTATCAGAATGCATCCAAGACTGATATGAAGATCATTTACGAGCCCACTGCCAATGAGTACCAGAAGGTTACCATTGACCGTGCAACACCTCTGGATGCAAATCCCAGTCCGACTACCAGCAACTTCTATTTCATTTATACATTGCCGGATACTTGTCAGAATATGGATCCCACACTCTGGGGCATTGATCCGATCTTGTTAAGTGAACTTCCCAATGCATAAACCCAATAACAGCAAAAAGGGCAGCCGGTGTTGCCGGCTGCCCTATTGATTGCCAACTCAATTATACAAATAGTAACAAATCGCATTTGTATAATAAGAATACGTTTCCGGTTGCGGTAATGTGCTCAAATACCAGTTGGTAATCAGCTCACCAAACATTGCACCAAGCAACAATCCGATACAGAGATATGGGCCGAACGCGAATTTTGAACTACCTGTCACACGCTTGATAATAAGGCCGCAGATTGCTGCCAGAAGAATGCCGATGAATGCTGCCGGAACAACGGCACGCCATCCAAGATACAAACCGCCGCAAAACATGAGCAGCGTATCACCGATCTCAATCCCACGCACTTTTTCACCGGTTTTCTTTTGATAGTATAATCCGCTGATCTCTCCGATCAAGAAAAACGGAATGCTGATACAAGCAGCACCGATGATCCGATCCAGGATAGAGATTTCATCGAGGAAATGGACGGGAACCGTCAGCAGGAGGATCACTGCAAGAACCCGCAGATCAATCTCCAGCGTATCCCAGTCCATGAACCCCACGACCACCAGCACTGAGGTGTACAGGCACATGATCAGTGTATACCAAGAAAATCCGAATACAAAGAAGTTTGCGAGGTAAAGCAAGCCGTTGAGTGATTCCACGATCGGATATCTTGGTGAGATTTTTTCTCCGCAGCTATGGCATTTTCCTTTGAGGAAGATCCAGCTGAAAACGGGGATTAGATCGATCAGACGGATCTTGGCACCGCAGGTCATACAGTGTGAGGCACGTTTGATCAAGGATTCATCCCTTGGCAGCCGGATGATAACAACATTCAGAAAGCTGCCGATGCAGATGCCATAGATGAACACCATCGGGATGGTTAAGAGGAAAAAGCTGAGATCATAAAATTTCCATTCCTCCCATGCGGGCTGCATTGCGAGAAGCTGCAATCCGCACAACAATTTTTGGTACATAGCGGTACCTCCTTTATGGTTTGTACTGTTATTTTAACACAGATTACATGATTTTTCAAGATTAAAATTCAATTTTGGAGGTTAGGTATGAGAAACATTCGAATCGGTGACTACCTTGTGGAAGAGGGCCACATCACACCTGAACAACTTCAGCAGGTTCTGCAAAGACAGCATGAATCCACTGAGCAGAAGCGTTTCGGTGAGGTGCTGGTCGAGATGGGCTTTATGTCTGATGTGAAGTTCGCACAGGCACTGTCCGGCAAGCTGAAGGTTCCTTATGTTGATCTGAACAATGTTGAGATCGACGGCGATATCGCACGTAAGGTTCCTCAGGATCTGGCAGAGCGCAACTGCGTGATCGCCATCAACATGACCGGCCGCCGTCTGACTGTTGCAACCGATGACCCTGTTAACTTCAATATTCTTGAGGATATTAAGGTTAAGACCGGTTTCGACTGTATTCCGGTTCTGGCAACTCGTGCAGCGATCAAGAAAGCGATCGGTAAGGCATATCAGATGTCTGATCTGGGCGATATCGACAGCATCGGCGGAACCGAGATCATCGATGACGATGAGTCCAAGGACCGTGTTGAGAGTGCCCCGATTGTTAAGCTGGCAACCCAGATCGTTGAAAACTCCTTCCGTATGGAGGCAACGGATATTCATATCGAGCCTTTCGAGAAATATACACAGATTCGTGTTCGTGTCAACGGCGATCTTGTTCCGCTGATGAACGTATCCAACAACGTACATAACCAGCTCACCACACGTCTGAAGCTGATTTCCGGCATGAACATTGCTGAAAAGAGAATCCCGCAGGACGGTCGTTTCTCTCAGACCGTTGACGGCATTCCGCTGGACGTCCGTGTATCTGCACTTCCCATGGTACATGGTGAAAAGATCGTTATCCGTATCCTTTCCACCGGTGCGATTAAGACCCGTCGTCTGCAGGATCTGGGTATGTCCGATTATAACTACGAGCTGTTCACCAGCATGATCAAATGTCCTCACGGTGTTATTCTGGTTACCGGCCCTACCGGTTCCGGTAAATCTACTACCCTGTATGCTGCATTGGGCGCAATTGCAAGACCCGATGTGAACGTGGTTACGGTTGAGGACCCTGTGGAAAAGCAGATGGATGGCATCAACCAGTGCCAGGTAAACGTAAAGTCCGGTATGACCTTCTCCGCAGCCCTGCGTTCTATTCTGCGTCAGGACCCGGATGTTATCATGATCGGTGAGATGCGTGATAGCGAGACTGCCGAAATCGGTATTCGAGCTGCTATCACGGGTCACTTGGTGCTTTCCACATTGCATACCAACGATGCAGCATCTACCATCGTTCGTCTGGTTGATATGGGCATTCCTTCTTACATGGTAGCATCTTCGCTGATCGGCGTTGTCGCACAGCGTCTGGTTAAGGTGCTCTGTCCGAAGTGCAGAAAGCAGAGAATGTCTACTCCCGATGAGAACAAGCTCATGCACATTGAGAATTCTGTGCCGATCTTCGATGCAGTTGGTTGTTCTGAGTGCGGCAATGGTTATCGCGGCCGTACCGCAATTCATGAGATCATTCACTGCTCCGCCGGTATTTCCACACTGATCGCCAACGGTGCGGGCAAAGAGGAACTGGAATCTCTGGCAAGAGCCAATGGTACCAAGCTTCTGCGTGATAACGTATCCGATCTGGTCATGCAGGGCGTTACCAGCATGGATGAGTTGGTTCGTGTTACCTACGCTGTATAAAATTTATCTGAATATAATGGAAACAGACGGGAGGAATTTCCTATGCCTACTATTATGATCAATAAGATCCTGGATGACGTGCGTGCACTGGGTTGCTCTGACTTGCATTTTACTGTCAATATCAATCCGGTTGTTCGTCTGCATGGTCAGCTGCGTAAGATGAGCAGCTATCCTGAAATGACCGATGAAATGATCGGCGAGATCATTGAGCAGATGTGCAATGATCAGCAGCGAGCAAAAGTCGGCCGCCATGAGGATACTGACTTTTCCTATGTGACACGTGCCGGATATCGTCATCGTTGTAATATCTTCTTCCAGCGTGATCATGCTGCGATTGCAATTCGTCTGCTGCGCAACGACATTCCTACATTGGATGATCTGTTTATGCCGCCTGTTATGTCTGAATTTGCAATGCGTCCTCGTGGTCTGGTGCTCATCACCGGCCCTACGGGTTCCGGTAAGTCCACCACGCTGGCAGGTATGATCGACTACATCAACTGCAATAAGAGTGCTCATGTTATCACCATCGAGGACCCGATCGAGTATGTTCACGAGCATAAGCGCTGCATGATCAACCAGAGAGAGGTCGGCTCTGACGTGCCCGGCTTCGCACTGGCTCTGAGAGCAGCACTTCGTGAAGACCCCGATGTTATCCTCGTCGGTGAGATGCGTGACTTCGAGACCATCCAGGCAGCAATCACCGCTGCTGAAACCGGTCACTTGGTGCTTTCCACCTTGCATACTACCTCTGCCGCCGATACGATCAACCGTATCATCGACGTGTATCCTGAGCATCAGCAGGTGCAGATCCGTACACAGCTTGCCAACACCTTGGTCGGCGTTGTATCGCAGACGCTGCTGCCGCTGAAGTCCGGTACCGGTCGTGTGGCTGCTATGGAAATTCTGGCTTGTACCGATGCGATCTCCGCACAGATCCGTGAGGGTAAGATCCATCTGATCCAGTCCTCGATCCAGGCAGGTAAGGCACACGGCATGATGTGTCTCGACCAGGAGCTGGCAAGACTCGTCAAGAACAACACCGTTGCCGAGATCGATGCCCTTGAAAAGTGCCAGGATAAGACCGAATTCTATCGTTATCTTACCGCTATGGGTGGTCAGTCTGTGATTACTCGTGAGGGCGTTATCGGCTGATTCCAAGCCTGATTCGGAGCAATAGTTACAAATCGGTTACAATTTTTGTGCAACATGGCGAAAACTGTTTTGAATTTACCACAGAAAAAACCGATTTCGTAAAAGTTTGTTCATAGTCTGGTAAATTTCTAGAAAACTATTGACAAATAAATTTGGTTATGTTATACTAAAACCATGGAGAACGGCAGGGGTTACATAATAAAAGCTCTAAGCTCGTGATCCGAATGAATCGTTCGGAAACACCGAACAAACATTATCGAGGAGGTTTCTTATCATGAAAAAGAAAGGTTTTACTCTTATTGAGCTGATCGTTGTTATTGCGATCATCGGCGTTCTGGCTGCTATTCTCGTTCCCGCAATGCTGGGTTACGTGAAGAGATCCAAGATCACATCCGCAAACTCCAACGCTAAGCAGCTGTACAATGCTGTTCAGGTTGCAGTTACCGACCTTGATGCTGCTGATGAGGACGTTACCGACCTGACCACTGCTAGCGGCGACAACGATAGCGCTACTATGAGCTCTCAGGGCGATGCTACCGGCGACGTTCAGCAAAAGATGCTGGCTAAGGTTTACAGCTACTTCACCGATGCTGATAAGCTGACTGAATGGGAAATCCAGTTCGGCGATGGTACTATGACCGATGCTGCTGGTAATGCTATCAAGGCTGGCGTTTGTGCCGGTGTTGGCGTTATGAACGGCGCATATCCGGGTTCCCATCCTGAGCAGATGACCGTTGAAGTATACGATGAGACTGATTCTTGGGATGCTTCCACTGCTTGCGGTTACGGTATCGACGGCGAAGTCTGATTTACAATCGTATCTTTTTGAAGTTTGATAGCGTGAGCTATTGACCAAGAATGCCCCCGCATTGGGGGCATTTTCTTGCTTATGAATTGTTTTGTTGAGAGATAACAGGGGTATAATAAATGAAGAAAAAGGGTTTTACTTTGATCGAATTGATCGTTGTGATTGCGATCATTGGTGTGTTGGCGGCAATTCTGGTGCCTGCCTTGATCAGCTATGTAGCACGTTCTAAGATCTCTGCGGCAAACAGCGATGCCAAGAATCTGCATAATGCGCTGAATGTCGGTATGGTCGAGCTGCTCAGCGATGAAGAGGCGGTTGCTTCTCTTGGCAGCGGCAACGGTAATAACTATGTCAATTATCTGGCGGTAGAAGGTCAGAGTGTGATCGATAATGCCGATCCGGAATCCACCAATCTGCTCTATCGTCTTTATGCCAAGGTTGAGCAGTATTTCGGTGATGTTGCAAAGGTGAAAAAATTCTCGTTCCGTCTGAGCAGAGACGGTTGTCTGGGCGTTGGTCTGATGAAGGGCAGTCATCCCGGCAGCTCTCCGATTGCGATCAATCCGGATGACTATAATCGTTATGACGGTCTTTGGGATGAAACGGTTGCGCTTGGCTATGCCGTAAAGGATTCTACGCTTTATGAGCATGCCGATGAGCTTGAAGGCTGAATACAAAAAGGCTTCTCCTTGTTCCGGAGAAGCCTTTCTTTTATTTATCCTTCGGATGAAAACAGACAGCTGCGAGTAATCCGAAGAGCATCGCCGCTGTAATGCCGCCTGCAGCAGAGGTCAATCCGCCGCTGAAAATGCCAAACAGTCCCTTTTCCGCAATGCCTTCCCGAATACCCTTTGCCAGCAGATTGCCGAACCCTGAAAGCGGAACCGAAGCACCTGCACCTGCAAATTCCACGAGCTTCGGGTAGATGCCCAGAGCACCCAGTATGACACCAACGATCACATATCCCACCAGAATGCGAGCCGGTGTCAGTTTCGTGAAGTCGATCAACAGCTGACCGATGGCACAAATCGTGCCGCCAACCAAAAATGCCCAGATATAATGCATGGGATCACTCCTTTTCATTCGGTTTTGCCGAGAGATGCACCAGATGGGCAATGCCCGGAATGGTTTCACCCTGCTGGCAGAGCATGGGGGATAACAACGCACCTGTGGCGATAAACAAAAGATCATGCAGCTCACCGGCAGCGAGCTTTGGAAGAAAATATCCGCATAGGATACTGGCAGAGCAACCGCAGCCTGAACCGCCTGCATGGGTATCCTGTGTGGTATTGTCGAACATCATCACACCGCAGTCACGATGCACGTGCTGCAGATCGTAACCGTTTTGTTCTGTCAGTTCCAGTAAAAGCTTGCTGCCAACAACACCCAGATCGCCTGTGAGGATCACATCATAGTCGTTGGGGCGTGTGTTGGTTTCCATAAGATAACGCTGGATGGTATCAGCGGCGGCAGGTGCCATGGCAGCCCCCATATTGTTGGCATCGGAAATGCCCAGATCGTTGATTTTTCCAACGCAGACATGACGAACATAGGGCGGCTTTTGCTGATCGGTCAGCAGCACTGCACCGCAGGCTGTCGCAGTCCATTGCGCATTGGGAGTGCGCTGACCGCCATAGGAGAGGGGAAACCGAAACTGTCGTTCCGCATCGGAGAAATGTGAGGAAGTCACAGCGGCGCAATGCTGCATATGTCCGCCATCGACCAGTAGTGAAGCGAGCAGCAATCCTTCTGCCATAGTTGAACAGGCTCCGTAAATGCCGAGAAACGGCACATTGAGATGACGGATTCCAAAGGAGGAACTGGTGCATTGATTGATAAGATCACCGGCCAGCAGCGCATCCAATTGTTCTTGTTTCAGATGTCCGTGCTCCAGCAGCAGAGAGACTGTGCGGCGCTGAAGCTCGCTTTCGGCTTGTTCCCAGCTTGCTTGACCGAAATGGCTGTCGGGCTCGATCTGATCGAAGCAGAAGCCCATAGGCCCGTCGCCTTCTTTTTTTCCCACCACACTTGCCCATGCGCTGATGGAAGGACTGTTTTGTAAGGGGATTACATCCCGACGATTTGGTTGATTCATGACTGCCTCCCGTTTGGATGATTGATGTGCTCATAGTATTTCCACGATCGGGAAAACAATACATAAAACAGAAAAAAACCTGAGCGGCAATGGCTGCTCAGGTTTTTGTGATGATTCATAGAAAACGCCCTCTGTGGGAGAACACAGAGAGCGTTTGAACAGGGCTATGGATTATGGATTGCTCAGGATTTTCCCAGCTCCTCGTAGTCGATCAGACCTGCAAGATATTGCAAAATGAGCACTGCGTCGTTGGTATCAACCTTATCGTTGACAGCGCAGTCAGCATTGCGCATACCCTGTGCCGAGATGGAGATGGTAGTATCCTCAGCAGCATAACGGTTAACCAGAACCACGTCATCGATCTTGACAACGCCATCACAGTTGACATCGCCGAAACGAACATTGCTGTCCTCGTTCTTAGAGGTAGTGGTAGTCGTTGTGGTAGTGGAAGAGGAAGTGGTGTTGGTAACGGGAGGCTTTGTGGTGCCGGTATTGCTGCCAATGGTACCGCCGTCCAGATTACTGCCCTCAGTATTGGCATAGGAAGCATAGAACTCGCTGAGGGAAATACCGGTGCCATTGTTGCCCAGCGCCTTCTGGTGATCCAGACCGATATACTTGCCGGTGGTCTGCGTCTGCCAGAGAGACGGCTCAAAGAGACCGTACTTTTCGCTGTCCCAGGTCATGAAATCATAGCTGAGCAAGCCGCCGGTATCACCGGAGTTGGGGTTCAAGCACCAGAATGTATGGTTGATATGGTTGTTGATCATGTAATCGCGGAGCAGCGTCATCCATTTCTGGTTCTTGCCGCCGTCCATATGACCGCCCCACTCACCGATGAGCAGGGGAGCGATATCCTCTTCAACCATATAAGCCCAAGTGTCATACCAGTAATCCTCCAGCAGTGTCTCGGTTGTGAAATCCTTATCAAACCAAGTCTGTGCATAAACGGAAGGGCCGTAGTCGTGAGGAGAATAGACAATCTGGCTGGTGCCGGAATCGGGGACGATGGGATATTCACGAGCGCCTCTGAGATTGCCGCCCCACCAAGCGCCGTAATAGGGCGAATCGGTAAGGGAATCGGGCATGCCCCAATAATCGGAGCTGTCGGGACGCTTCATGGACTGCTCAACACCCTCGACGAAGATCAGCGCATTGGGGTTGACAGCCAGAATGGCATTGGCGCATTTGGTTGCGGCATAAGCCCAGTTGTTCTCATCGGTAGAGCCATCCCACTTAGCGGCCTTGGAGCCATCCTGTCCCTTGCCATGAGGCTCGTTCTTCAGATCATAGCCCAGCAGCGTATCATCGTTCTTATACTTTTCGGCCAGCCAAGCCAGCGTTTCGATCCACAGCTCGGTGGTGATGCCGGCCTTGCCATACCAGAGCTCATAGTTATGGCCGGAGTTATCGGCATGAGGGCTATGGATATCGATGAATGCCTTCAGACCATAGGTCTTACATTTCTGGATGATGATATCGAAGATCTCCATACTGTTTTTCAGTGTTTTGCCATCTTCCAACACGAAATCGCGGTTGATGTCAACATAGGGCGGCTCATAGCCGGCCTGCACACTGCTGACAGGATTGGGATCGCCGTTCATCCACGAGAGGATCAGCTCAGAGGAAATGGGAAAACGAATGACATTGATGCCATGATCGGCAACGCCGGACAGGAAATCATCCACATCGGCGGCATACAGACCATGTGCGACATTTTCGGAGCAGTTAAAGCCGAACCAGTTGGCACCGGTCAGCCAGACTTCATTTCCGTCCTTGTCATAAAGGCGGCTGCCCACAGCATGAAGCCAGTCATCATTGGTGTCATCCGCAGCAATTGCCGATGACGTGTTCAGCAGATCAGAACCCATATAACTGATCGTGCCGGCTGCCAGAATCGTAGCAAGACCCAAAGACAGCAATTTCTTGAGATTCATAGAGATTCCCCCTTCGTAATAATGGTGTACAGAGTGGTACAAGTCTGTGCACATTTCAATAACAGCAAGCCGCTGTTATAAAAACCGGAAACAGGATCCTATTGCAAGAAAGGATCAGAAGAAGCCAAACCGCTTTTTCTCATAGAAGGGTTTGTTGTTGGCAACCAGATCCTTGGCACGGATCGAAGTGCTTGCAACGCAGTCAAAAGGCAGATCGGAATAATCGGCGCATCCTGCGGAGATGGTATTGCCGATCTCGGCGATATCGGCATTGGCATCGGTTTCCAGTGCGATCAGCAGGAAGCGTTCGCCGTTGTCATTGGATTCTTCGATATAGGCCTTCTTGACAGCCTTCTGCTTTTTCAGCAAAGCCTTGACGGCATCCAGCAAATCGTCGGTAATTGCGGAAACGGCAGGGGTCTCATCGTTCTGAGCCTTAGCAGCTTCCATATCGGCCATAGCCTGACGGATCGCAGCCTGCTGTGCCTCACGGCTGTTGGAGGCGGCACCCAGAGCGTTGGCGGGCTGTGCTGTAGCAGCATTGGCACGGGCAGCAGCTTTGGCACGGACAGCGGCAGCAGCCAGCTCGTCCAGATCGCCGTTATGATCTCCGAGCAGAATGACCTGCTGACGTACCAGACAAAGATTGCTGCCAAAGGGATTGATGACAACACCCATGATCGTTTCATTGTTTTTGAGGAAACGATACAGCTCCATGAAGCCCATAACGGCAACCTGGAACGATTCGCCGGGCTTACGATTTTTTCTCAGTTCGATCTCATCGGTGAAAGCGGGCATAAACTTTTCGCCCTGCTGATTTGTCATCATCTGAAAAGCGACACGAGCCTGCATCTGTTCGCCCTCGGCAGGGGGAGTAACAGGGCGCTCAACCAAAGCGGGAATGAGATATTTTGCTTCGATAGCAGCCTCAAGAAAGGCTCTTTCGTGTTCACGATTGGTAAGGTCAACCTTAAAGGTTGCCATAGCATCCACAAGAACCGGGTTGGTGATGGGTTTCATTTGTCCTTCGGGCATGGATGATCCTCCTAAATACTGGATTTCAATCGGCACAGAATCCGATTGTACATAATCATTGTATCATATTGCCAAAGAAAAAGCAAGGGCTTTTGTGAAATTTGCAGGAAAACTTTGTGTATTTTGAGGAGGATTCCGCAGCATCTGCGCGGCACGATTGCAACGGTGGGAGAGGATTCGGATTGTAAGGCAAAGGAGCGGAATTTTTGCACGAAGAATAAAAAAACAGGCCTTGGTGTGTCCCATCAAGACCTGATTGTTTGTTTGCATCGCTCCGCCTTGCCGTCGTCCGATGAATAAAACCCGCATAAAGCAGGTGGGTATCTGCCCGTTCGGTTCATGCTCCCTTCGTCCGCCTAGGGCGGGAGGTCTGCAATCTGCGCCCGGAGCCGGGATTCCCTATTCATATATGTTGGATTATATCAAATCGGACTTGCTCGCACAAGGCAGAGAGAATACCATAGAGGGTAGCTTGGAAAAAGCAGCTGTATGCAGATTATTCGTGACCGCAGCCACAGCCGCAATCATGATCGCCGCAATCGCAGTCATCATCGCAGTCGCAGTCGAGGCGCTCGATGAAGATGTTGGCGATGCGCTCATATTCCTCATCGCTCTCGATAGGCACCAGCATATTGCTGCCGTCCTCGCCGGTAACAACAGCCAGAATGACCAGCTCACATTCATCCTCCAGAAGCTCCTCGGGATTTTCAACGTGGGGGATCAGCGCAAAATATGCGTTATCATTCTCCTCCAGCACATCAATCAGCTCAAAGACCTTCTCGTTGCCGTCTTCATCCACAAGAGTATAAAGCTCAGGTTCGTAGTCCATCATGTTTTCAAGCTGCTCATTATGTTCGCTCATAATACAATACTCCGTTCTCCGGGAAAAGGTTCCCGGTATCAATCTTGCGGCATATCTTTGCCGTCATTCTTATTGTAACCGATTTTTTTGGAATTGTCAAGACCCAAAAAGAGAATAAAAAATACAAAAACTTTTCAAAAAGTTACCAAAAAGTATTGACAAATCACAAAAGCTGTGATATAATACAATCAGAAAGTGAACATGAAACAACCTTCCCAAACGGAGGGGCGGGTTCTATCCTCTCCCGCCTCTCCTACCACATAGAGCATTGCAGGACGGTGTTCCTGCCCATGGAATCTTTCAAAAATGAGGCGTGTTTCTGCCGAGGGGCTTAGTGGCAGATCCGTTTTGCCGAATCCATTTTGGAAAGGAAGTGTGAGCCCGATGGATTTTGACAGCTGCACCCCGGTGATCTCCGCCGGCTCAGCTTCGATCCTGTCTGCAAGATGAAATCGCTGAATGCTGTGTTGCCCTTATGATTTCGGGCAGCAAGCGCAGGCAGTTCCTTTGAACGATGTGCAGACAGAGGTAAGAGATCCGTGACGGATCGTAATGAGTCGTAAGATGATTCCTGCTGCACAGAATAGAAAGCACGATAGAGGCTTCTGTGTACATTTTCAGCACAATGCGGAGATCATGACGAACCGGGATCGACTTGAACCGTGATAGACATATTGTCTATGGGCAGATGCCCGACTGTGATATCGCCAAGCGATTGGAATAGAGTCAACGGTAGAAAACGGTCTGCGCTTTACCATGTGAGAGCAATGTCCGTCATGACAATTGAATAAAAAATAAGGAGAGACTCTGTAAGACGAGTCTCTCTTATTTTCGGGATACAATACAGAAAACAACGAGATCTGCATCACGGGAGGAAACTATGCGCATTGATCTTCATATCCACAGCTGTTATTCGGATGGACAATATACGCCCACAGAGCTGGTGCAGCGTGCGGCATCGGCGCAGATCACGCATCTGGCGCTGACGGATCACGATGCGGTAACGGGACTTTCCGAGGCGAAGAAAGCAGCGAAGAAGCAGGGGATCGCCTTTCTGACGGGCATCGAGATCAGCACCACGGGCTGCCGCCGACAGCATATCCTGGGATATGGGATCGATCCGGAGAACGCAGCGCTGTTGGAGATGTGTGAGATCTTTGCCCGGCGGCGCATAGAGCGTGCTGAGCGGATTGCGGCATTGCTGCGTTCGCAGGGATTGGAGATCACGACGGAAGAAGTGCGTGCGGAAGCGGCAGGACAAATCGGCAGACCGCATTTTGCCAAGGTATTGATCGCAAAAGGTGCGGCGGTTTCGGTGCAGGATGCGTTTGATCGCTATCTCAGCACACCGGAGCTGCGTGCACTGCCGGATCCCAAGCCGACAGCAAAGGAAGCCATTGATCTGATCCATCAGGCAGGCGGTATTGCAGTACTTGCACATCCCATGACATTGCCGCTGGAGGAACCGGAATTCTGTAGTCATCTGGATATGCTTTGTGACTGCGGCTTGGATGGCGTTGAGGCATATTACCAGCGGCATACCTCGCAGCAGCGACAGTTTTATGCCGAGCGTGCCCGTGAACGGGGGCTTTGCGTGACAGCCGGATCCGATTATCACGGTGAGGCAGTCAAACCCGATATCGCTATGGGCGTTACGGTAGAGGCAGCGGTGACCGCGCAGCCGCAGCTTCGATTTCGCTGAGTGCCATGGTGCATAGCCTGCCGGTATCCATATGCAGATAGTATAGCGTATCTGCTGTCAGGTTGGGGCAATATCCCTCAGCAAAGGGGATCGTTTTGTCTACTGTGCAGTGTACAAGCTGCATGGCATCATTCATCGCCAGCCATCCCGAAGGGGAGGGGCATAAATATCCATAGCTGCCCGAAAACAAAACCGATTGTTCTGAGCCGTCTGCCTTCATGCGCAAGACGGCTTTTTGTTTGGTATCGCAGCAATAGAGCTGTGAATCCACCACGGCAAGCGCCTGTATCATGCCGTGATAAGTCTGACGCACTTTATCACCGTCATAGCAATAGATACCGCAGTGATCGCTTCCCGAATCGGAAGCGGCATTTTGCGTGTATTGAGAAAAGCAAAGGCGATCTTCGACCCAGACAAGCTGATCAATGATGGCACCGTTTTCGGCAGTATAGCAGATCGAGGGTGCTGTGAAGGTGAGATCACTTTGCCAAAGCGTCACACCATCGGTATAGTAAGCGGTATCCTCTGCAACGAGCAGGGGCAGCCATACACCGGTATGCAGGGTCAGTGAACGGAGCAGCTGTGCATCTCCGGTATTGGTATCGATCCGATAAATGCCCGTGGGAGCTGTGCAGAATATTGTATTGTCATCGTACAGATTGAGCTGGGCAATGCCGGGGAGATACAGCAGGATGGATGCATCGGCATCCGGATCGGTACGGGAGATCCGATGCAGGGCATCCTGATCAATATAATAGCGGAAGGTATCGGTTTCTGCGGCATAACCGCCGTTGGCAAGATTATTGCGGTTTATGTTTGTTGGCAGAGCGGTTTGCGGCATCTGTGCGGCAGTGGAATCGGTAGCGCGCGTTGTGGAGGATGACGTTACAGTATCCGAGGCGCTGACAGCTTCTGTTGTGGTGGCTGCAGTTGTTTCGGTGTACGGAACCGATTCCGGCATATCCTGCGTGCAGCCATGGAGCGTCAGCATCGCGATCAGACCTGTCAAACAGAGCATGGTTCGATAACGCAGCATCATGTTGTTCCCTTTCATCAAAAGAATCGCCCCGAATCCGCAGGACGGATCAGGGCGGTAAGCGTAGTATGTTTGTTGCATTATGGTATTATTCTGTAAGAAGCTGTGCAAAAACCGCAGACCAGTTTGCAGCAGCATCTTCGCTGTTGGTGCCCATCAGATTGCTGAGATAATAGCGCAGGATCAAAAGACAATCGGTAGCGGAAAGAACATCGTTATTATCAATATCGGCAAGATGCAGGATCTCCTCTGTGAGCATGTCCTCTTTGCCTGTGATCGTTGCGGCATAATATTCCAGAGCGCACATGGCATCGTCCACTGTAATGATGCCATCGCCGTTGAGTTCTCCTAAATGCTCCCAAGGCACCAAAGAAAGCTCCAGCATAAACTGATATTGTACAGTATCATTTTCGGCAGTGATGATCACCGTGCCGTCAGTCAGTGCAGTGACCATACCGTTTTCATCCACAGCGGCAACGGAAGGATCACTGCTGCTCCAGCGCAAATTTTCCTGAGGAGCCGGAAGCTGCAAGGATTGTCCGCAGCGGCGCAGGATATGGGGTTTGGATTGCATATTCAGCATATCATAGGAAATGCCGAAATGGGTTTGATAATAGGTATCCAGCGGTTGTACCACATGGGAAATATACCGTGATTTTCCTGTAAGAAACCGCTTATTAAAGTCATCCCATGTAAGGGTGAGTCTTGTGATCAGACCTCTGCCATCGGCATTGCCCTCAAGAACAGAGACCATCTCGCGATCATAGCCGAGGATCAGCAGAGAATGTCCGTCGGATCCGTTATAGGAACCGTCCTGATTGCCGGTGGTACGCAGATATGCGCCGGGCATGACCTGTGAAGCTGCAAATACCGTATAGTCCGCAGTGGGAGTAAAGCCCATTACCTGCGTGGAATGTTTATAGACGGATTCGACTGCGCCGTGATAGGGAAATTCGTTAAACAGCGTAGCATATACCGCCTGCGAATAGATGTAGCACTGATAGCCGGAAATCAGACTGCTGTCGGTACCGGCATAATACATCGTGCTGTTGTCTAAAGTAGAGGTCAGTGCCAGAGATGTCGGGACAGGTGTTCTGTCCTTATCGAGATACAAGTTGATCTGACCGGAAAAAATAGCGTCGAATCGTTCTGTCAGGGTAGCAGAGGCAGTGAAATCCACACCGCCGCCAATGCTCTGATTCTCCGAAGCGTAGCAGATAAGTGAAAAGTGTTGGAAGATCAATACGGAGAAGAGCATTACAGCACAAAGAAGTGCTCTGCCAATGGGCCGCCGATGCATCAGCATGGGTTTCATTGGGAATATCAGCTCTTTTCTATGTTAGTTCTTCGAGGCCTTACAAGAAGGGCATCAACATTATTTTATCATATCTTATCAGCTTTGTCAATAAAATCGTGATTTTTTTCACAAAAATAACTTACAGAACATATGTTTTTTGTGCATGATGTAAAATTGCGTCGAAAGCGGTTGAATGCAAGGGGATCGGCTGAGCTTTGCATCAAGCAAACTGAGCATAGCGCACGATCAGATTGCCTTTTCGGGTATGTCCGTTGATGCCGAGAAAACGGAATTTTCCGAACCCTCGAACAGAGATCTTGTCATCCGGTTTGAGTTGAATGCTGTTGCTTGTAACGGTACGGCTGTTGAGGAAAACTTTGCCGCTGCGAAACAGTTCGAGACAATCGCTGCGGGATATATGATAGATTTTTGCGATCACAGCGTCGATGCGTTCTGAAGCGACCTGTACTTCGCCTTCCGTAAAGTGTTGAGAAAAGGCGGTGGGGATCTCTTCCGTAATAGTACATTGCATAGAAGTATGTTTTACTCGGTTCAGCTCTTGACAAAGATAGTCAGCCATAGCCTGTGTGCAGAATAAGTATGCAGAATGCTCTTTGACGAGAATATCACCGATTTCGGTACGTTCGATGCCGAGATGCATGATGGCACCGAGAAAATCCCGATGTGTCAGTGCATCGGCAAATTTCGTCTGCAACGGTTTTATATGGATACAACAGATCGGAAATGGCTGTGTATAGCCGAGCTCTTCCTCGCTGCCGAAGCGGATCATGACACGTTCGGCATCCTCACGGCCGCCCCAGATGGTATAGCCGCAGGGGGCAAGGGTATGACGGATGGATAAGAATGCAGCAAGCTCGGCTTCGGTGAGAAAGTGGGTAAATGTGTAGTGATGATTGCGATCGGCAGCATCTGCCAAGTCAGCGAATCGACGGCAGAGCAGATCTTCTTTCATAGCACAAACGACCTCCTGTATGGATAGATAGTGTATTTGTATCATTGTAGCATAAATGGGTATTCTTTTCAAGTAGAGGTAAGGTGTATTTTCCATGAAAGTGCAAGGGGGAACTTTCTCCGTTATTTCCATCCCCTCTATTTGTCTTCCATCACAACCAAATAATCCAATGAGCTTCCGTCCCCCAATCAGAGGGAAGGGAGTCAAGGAAAAGGGGGCGCGGGGGAGAAACCAAAAGAGGGAAGGGAGATGTGAGTTCGTTCGACGAACCTCCCTTCTCTTTTGTGGTGTCTCCCCCGATTGTTTATGCGATGCTTTGCATATCAGTATTGGAGAGGTAACTGCAAATTCACAGGCAATCTGCAACGCAAAGTTGATGTGTGAGATGTATGAAAAGTGCAAGGGGGAACCACAAGAGAAAGGGGAGGGCGCTTACCGTTATCTCCATCCCCTCTGTTTGACTCCCATCACAACCAAATAATCCAATGAGCTTCCGTTGCTCAATAGAGGGAAGGGAGTCAAGGAAAAGGGGGCGCGGGGGAGAAGCTGCAAAAGGAACAGAAAAAGGAATCAGCCGGATGGAATTATAGTTTCCATGCCGGCTGAAAATATGGAATGATATCACAGCTCTGTTTTCCACATTCCATGAAGATTGCAGTAAGCATAGACCGCAACCGGTTTTTCGTCCAGCAGTGCAAAGCGGACGACCGGCTCTGCGCCTGTCTTGAGGCATTTGCGCTGACCGCCGCGATCGGTTTGCAGATAGACCCAGGTAATGCTGTGTTCTTCCGTCATAGGATGTGCAGCCGAGCCGACATTCACCTTGACGGTGTTGTCCTCAATATGCACAACGGGAGTGTGCTTTTCGGTATTTGCCTCTGTGTTGGGCGCAAGCTGCTTCATTACTTTTCCGCAGCAATGGATGGGTACGCCGGCATCGTGGATCATGCCAATGATATTGCCGCAATGCTCACAAAGGAAAAATCGGTTTTCGCTCATGTGTAGAATCCTCCAAAGATTTACTGAATAGTGATTCGTTTTGCTTCCGGCGGCTGCTTTTGTTTTTTTGGCAGAGTCAGAGTCAGAATGCCGTTGGTATAGGCGGCATGGATCCTATTTTCATCGATGCCTGAAATATCAAAGCTTCTGCAAAACGAACCGAAGCTGCGTTCTCTGCGGATATATTCGCCGCTGTTATGCTGTTCGCTGTTATCGGTTTTGTGCGATGCACAGAGCGTCAGTGTGCTGCCGTTGATGTCGATCTGAATATCGTTCTTGTCAAAGCCGGGCAACTCGCATTCCAGCACATATCGGTTACCCTCATCCCTGATGTCTGTGCGGCAGTGACTGATGGTTCCGAACCCATTGAAAAACTCGTTTTCCAGATCACGGAATGGGTTCCAGAATTCGTTTCTGTTGAATGGTGTAATGCCAAACATGATAAAACCTCCTGTTGCTTGATAGAAATAGTATTCACACTTTTCTTTGAAAAATGCAGAGAATGCGTCTTTCTCTATGATATGCGAAAAGAGATGCTGCGCTCATTTTTCTGTAAGCTCCGGTGTGTTCACCGGCGGGAGACATACATGATCTCTGCAGATATAATAGGTCGTTTTGCCATTGATAATGCGATATTTTTCGTTTCCCCGGACGATCGAAATATTTGCCAAAAACGGAAGCTTTGTGCGGAACTCTGTCAGATCGGGTGTCTTTTCAGAAACGATCGTTATATGCATCGGCGGATCATCATACAAATGCTTTGCCAGCAGAAACAGACTGTGTCCGGCCGGATGCCCGTCTGCCTGTGCAGACAAAAAAGCAAACTGTTTTTCAGCCAGCGATTGATAGGCTTCCTCTTCTGTCAGCTGATACAGACGCACAAAATTGTATGCCATCACAGAATTGCCGCTGGGGATCGCACCGTCATAGGTTTCTTTCGGATTCAAAAACAGCTCGGCATGATCCGATTCACAGAGATAGAAGCCGCCGTTTTCCGCATCGGCAAACCGACGGACTGCCTCATTGCAAAGCTGCTTTGCCTTGTTCAGATAGGCGCAGTCCAGCGTGGAATTGTAAAGCTCAATCAGCGCAGCGATATAGAATGCATAATCATCCAGAAACGCCTGTGCAGATCGCTTTCCATCACGAAAGCTTGTGGAAAGCTGCAGACTTTGACAAAGATTCTGTGCAAGAAATGTCTGTGCACGCTGTGCCGAATGCAGATGCTTTTCTTCGTGGGAAATACGGTACAGCATGGCCATTGCCGTGATCATCACAGCATTCCATGACAACAGGATCTTGTCATCCAGATGCAGCTTCATGCGCTGCTTGCGGTAGTGTCGGAGCTTCTGCTTTGCATCGGAAAAATCCAAAAGGAAATTGCCGCTTCTGAGCAGATTTGGAATATTCGTGTGCTCAAAATTGCCCTCCGGAGTGATATCGAAGGTTGTTGCAAATTGTTTTCCCTGCTCCTCGCCCAGCACTTTCAGGATCTCATCCGGCGAAAAGGTGTAAAATTTCCCTTCCACGCCCTCACTGTCCGCATCCTGAGCGCTGTAAAATCCGCCTTCGGGTGATGTCATTTCACGCAGGATATAATCTGCGGTTTGCTTTGCGGTATCAAGATAAACAGGATTCTTTGTCATGCTGTAAGCTGCTGCATATGCCATGATCAGCAGGGCATTGTCATAGAGCATTTTCTCAAAATGCGGCGCAAGGAAATATTTATCTGTGGAGTATCTTGCAAAACCGCCGCCGATATGATCAAAAATACCGCCTTTTCGCATTTGCAGAAGTGTTTTTTCTGCCATCTGTATGGCATTGGAGCGGGGATTCTGTTTTGCATACAGCATCAGAAACAACAGATTGTGGGGTGTCGGGAATTTCGGTGCTTGTCCGAAGCCGCCGTGTACAGGATCAAAGCTGCGCCGGAAAAACTGTATGGCATTTTCCGTCAGAGAGGTATGGTTTGTATCGGTATTGGAAGCTTCTGTATTTTTCAGATGAGAGATGATCTCCTCGGCGGTTTTCAGAAGCTCTGTGTTTCTGCTGTGCCAGAGCGATGCAATCGTTTCCAGCAGATCGGAAAAGCCGGGGATACCGTTATGGGAGCGTATGGGGAAATATGTTCCGGCAAAAAAAGGCTTTTTATCCCATGTCATAAAAATGCTCATCGGCCAGCCGCCGCTGCCTGTGAATGCCTGACATACCGCCATATATACGCTGTCGATATCGGGGCGTTCTTCACGATCCACCTTGATGGAAATGAAGTGTTTGTTCAGGATCCGGGCTGTGGTTTCGTTCTCAAAGCTTTCGTGAGCCATCACATGGCACCAATGGCAGGTGCTGTATCCGATGCTCAGAAAGATCGGCTTATTTTCGGCTTTGGCCCTTGCAAATGCCTCCTCGCACCACGGATACCAGTTCACCGGATTTTCGGCATGCTGGAGCAGATAAGGACTCGTGGAATCCTTGAGTTGATTGTGCATTGTTGATTCCTCCCGCAGTTTCATTTTCGTTAGTATTGCCTTTTTCGGACAACAAATACGAAACAAGTGGTATGATACGCAGGAGAACATAGGATGAGATATCAACAGATATCGCCTGTTTTCACAAAAACAACAAAGAAAAGACCCATGCGTAAAGCATGGGTCCGTGATCGGCATCAACAAGAAAACAAAGGGAAAAAAGAAAACGGATACCGCAAATGCAGTATCCGTTTTCGGAAATTGGGGTGGAAGGATTTGAACCCTCGAAATAACGGAGTCAGAGTCCGCTGCCTTACCGCTTGGCGACACCCCAGCATCAAAAATGAAGTGCCATCGGCTGATGACTCATATATTATACCACAAGGATCTGCGTTTGTAAACCCTTTTTTTGAATTTTTCTATAATTTTTATATTTTCACAAAAACGCCTTGCATTTTTTATGCAAATTTGGTATAATGATAATCGGAGTGTTGTCGCTGCAGCGCAAAGCAGCAAGCGGAAAACGCTCCGGAACAGGATGCGAAGCCTGTAATGATCCGGCATATATCCCGTCCTTTGAGGTAATGAGAAACGATATGAAGAAGCTATACTTTATTTGTAATCTGCAATCCGGAAAAAGCATGATCCGCAACAAGCTGGCTGCCGTAGTGGATGCATTCACATCGGCAGGCTATGAGGTTACGATCCGTCCGACACAGGCACGGATGGACGCCTGTGCAGCTGCAGAATATGCCTGCCTGAGCAAGGCATTCGATCTGATCGTATGCGCAGGCGGCGATGGTACGCTCAATGAAGTCGTGCAGGGACTGATGCACAGTCAGCGTACATTGCCGGTGGGATACATTCCCAGCGGATCGACCAATGATTTTTCCAAAGGACTTCGGATTCCCGATGATGTGGAAGCGGCTGTGGAGTGGATCATCCATTCCCATCCGTATCATTGTGATATCGGCAGATTCAATTCTCGTTATTTCCTGTATGTGGCAGCCTTTGGCGCATTCACGGCAACGGTCTATGAGACACCGCAGAATATCAAGAATGCGCTGGGGCATACAGCCTATGTGCTGAATGCGATCGCCCAGCTGCCGAATATCCGTCCGCTGCATCTGAGAATTGAGCATGATGATCAAGTTTCGGAGGGCGATTATTTGTACGGGATGATAAGCAACACTGCCTCTGTGGGCGGATTGCTGAAGCTCAAGAGCTTTATGCTGGATGACGGTGCCTTTGAGGTGATGCTCATACGCAAGCCTGAGCGTGCCATAGATCTGCATCGGATCCTAGCTTCTCTGTTGAACATCGACGAAGAGATCGACGCAACGCACGTACAATTTTTCCGAGCCAGCAAGCTGCGGATCGTTTCGGATGAACCGATCACCTGGACGCTGGATGGAGAATATGGCGGTGCATTGGAGCTTGTAGAGATCGAAAATCTGCATCGGGCGATCACATTATGTGTCGGAGAGGACAGTATCCGCAACGATGATCCCATCGCATTACCCTTACAGGAGAACGACGCATCCGAACAGTGAAAGGATATCATCAATATTATGCGTCTGTTTCTGATTGATTATGAGAACGTGAATTCTGCCGGATTACATGGGATCGGGCAGCTTTCACAGCAGGATCGTGTCATTCTGTTTTACAGTCATTCTGCCAATACGATCTCCTTTGAGGCCATGGATGAAATGCTTTCGGCGAATCTGATGCCTGAGCGGGTATGCATTTCGCAATCGGGCAAAAATGCACTGGATTTCCAGCTGGTGACATTTCTCGGCTATCTGATCGCCAAGGATAAAGCCGAGGAATATTATATCATCAGCAAGGATATGGGATACAGTGCAGCGGCAGTATTTTGTCAGAGCTTTCTGGGTACTGCTGTACAGATCAAGCCTTCCATCAAGGCGGCGATCGGCGGAAAGAGCAGCAAACGATCGGGCAAGAAGCGCGCAGCCATCAGTCTGCGCAAGCGAGCGACTGTGATACAGGTGCAGCCGCCGACAGTGTCGGATCCATCCTTCCCTGCAGAGCAACCGTCTGACGGGAAGGATACGGAGCTGCTGACGGTAGAACGGGTCAGGGATCTGATCGTGCCCCCTGTGAGCACAGAGATCGCAGCGCAGATCCTTGCATGTCTGCAAAAGAGCAGCAGTAAAACAGAATTTCACAATGCATTGCAGCAATGCTTTGGCAACGATGATGTAAAGGAGTATTATCGCTGCATGAAGCCTTGCTTCAGCGCTGCGCTGAAGGATTGATCCGGCGCAGCGACCCAAAAACAGCATAAAAAACGCATGGCAGCAGTCAGTCCCTGTTTGCCATGCGTTTTTTTGTATCAGTGCAGGAGTAGGTGCGGTATGCAGATTCAACCGATATGTTCAAGCTGCAATTGTGCCTGACGCAGCTGCATCAGATGGAACTGTTGTGTCACAAGTGCGATCAGCTCGGTATTGGTGGGTCGGCTGCGCTGCGGATGATATGCACAGCCCAGCAGGACACAGAGCACCTGAGGATCACTGCGTTCCCATGTAACTTCAATGGCGTGACGAATGCTGCGCTCCACGCGGGAGGGCGTAGTGTTGAGCGCCTCTGCCACCAGCGGGTACAGGCGGGTGGTAATGCAGTGGAGCAGCTCCGGATCATTGAGCGTCAGCCGGATTGCCGCCTGCAAAAAATAGAAGCCTCGCAGCTTGACAGGAACACCCAGCTGCATCAGAAAGGCACTGACCATAGATTCCTGTGAATCGGCGATCAGCTGCATTTTGGCTGCATTGTCCTGATAATCTCTGCGGATTTGTGCAGCGAAGGCATCGGTATCCACCGGCTTTTTCCAGACACGCATGGTGCCTTCCTGCAGCACCATTTGCTCCAGCATGGAGTTGGATGCTGCAATGATTACATAGACGATCAGATTGCGACGATGGAGAATTTTGCGGATCAATGCAGCAAAATCAATGGTAGGCAATGTACAGTCCAGAATCAGCACATCGGCTTGATCCGACTGGATCGCCTGCAGGATGGTATGTTCGGTCTGTTTGCGGGTATAGACCCAAAAGCCATGAGACCGAAGCGAGTTGGCAAAAAGGCTCGGAAAGACACTGCCGTCATCTCCGAGCAGTATCCGGATCGCATTTCCCATATTGCGTTACTCCTCATCATTTCACACAGATTTTTTTTCTGCTGTTTGATCCATTGCAGTACACACGAACTTTCACAAAAATATGCTTTTGCCCCGATGGTGTTCCGATATCGGCAAAGGCGGCTTCAGTGATGCCTGCGCTTTGCAAGCAGATTCTGAAAAAAGGCAAATACGGGCTTAAAAATGCAGTATAAGATCAGACTGCTGATGACATAATCCGCAAACAGCAGGGGAATGCGGATCCAAAAGCTGTCAAAAAGCCGCCAGATCCAGATGGCAAGCCCCACAAACAGCAGGAGAAACAAGAGAAACTGCAAAACAGAGAACAGCTTTCCAGCCGGATCCTGCGGGGGCACAACAGGTAATTTCATGATCCATATGCTCCAATCCGAAAAACGATGTACCGATGCACTGCCGAATACGCAGTGTATGGTGCAGCTAACAAAGAATACCGATTCTATTATACCATGGATTCCGATGGTTTTCAAGCATTTTTCGCAGAATCGTGTCCGGAGGAGACTGCGGCTGTCGGATGAAGCTGCCGGAGCATCGGCAGCAGCCGCAGCAGTCCGATGCAATTGGGCAATGCCATACAGCCGTTGCAGAGATCGCACAGCAGCCATACCCATTCGGCACGTCCCAGAGCGCCCGCAAAGGCAGTCAGCAGATAAAGCAGACAGAAAACATCCTCTTGTTTTGTACCGAACAAAAAACGAAATGCTGCCAATCCGCAGCGATACCATCCGATGAGGGTTGCAAAGGCGAGTAATGCGATACAGACAGCAAGAAATCCTGCTGCCCATTGCCCAAAGCCGGAAGAAAAGGCACGCAGAAGTAAGGCAGCACCATCGGAAGAGCCATACAGCTCTGTGGGGGAAAGGGTCGTAAGCAGAACCAGTGCGGTAGCGGTGCAGCAGAGCACGGTATCGGCAAAGACCTCAGCGGCTGCCCAGTTGCCCTGCTGCTGTGGGTCGCCTTCTGCTTCCATATGCAGCAAAGCAGAGCTGCCAAGACCGGCTTCATTGGAAAAGATGCCCCGACGAATGCCGATGCTCATGGAATGCAGCAGTGCCGAGGCAGCAATGCCGCCGCCGACAGCCCGAATACCCAGTGCTTCTCTCAATATCTGCAGCAATACTGTGGGGAGCTGCCCGATATGGCGGCTCAGCAGAATGCCGCAGCCCAGCAGATAGCCGCCGCACAGCAGCGGCATCAGCCATTCGGTGACTCTGCCGATGCGTTTTGCACCGCCCCAAAGGATCAGGGCGCTGAGGAATACGGTGATCAGTGCAGAGCAGGGCAGGGGAATTCCGATCCCTTTGAGAGCCGATGCCAGTGCATTGCTTTGCGCCAGATTCCCCATGCCCAATGAAGCCCCCACACAGCATATCGCAAACACCACTGTGAGCATGACAGAACCGATGCCCTCATGGAGATATGCCAAGGTACCGCCGATGCCGTTTTTTCTGCGGAAATGGATCCCCAATACATTTTCGGCATAGACCAGCAGCATTCCCAGCAAAGCAGAGATCCACATCCAGAACAAAGCGCCGGCTCCGCCCAGAGAAATGGCGGCGGCAGTACCCACCAGATTGCCCGTACCCATGGTAGCTGCCAGCGCCGTTGCAAAGATCTGACGCTGAGAGGGCTTGTTTTCGGCGCATGGCATCTGTTTTTGCAGCAAGGTGCCGTAGGTCGTCCGCAGCATATGAGAAAAGCCCCAAAGCGGCCGCCAGCCGCATTGCCTGCCGCAGCACAGCGCTGTGATCACCAGCAGCAGCGGCAGGATCCATTGCCAGAGTAAATCGTTCAAGATACGCAGCAGATGCATTCCAAAAGACCTCCTGTTCTGTGCAGAGTATATGCATAGCAGCATGGATTCAGAAGGGCTGTTTTGATTGACAACGGCTTCGGATTGTGATACAATAAACAATGGAAGATTATAGCTTATGATTTTCGTTTCAGCAATACGACGGAGGATTGGTTTATGCTCTATCAATATGATCTGTTTATCTCATATGCCACAGGCAATTCCGATATTGCCAATTATATCGTGGAGCGGCTGGAGGAAAAGGGACATCATTGTTTTATTGCACCGAGAGATATCCGTTCGGGGGCAGAATATGCCGGTGAGATCATCCGGGGCATCAGCAATGCCGCAGCAGTGCTGCTGATCTTTTCCAGTAATGCCGACAAATCGCCCTATGTGCTGCGGGAGGTCAATTCGGCGGTTTCCCGCAATAAGACCATTATCCCATTGCGTATCGAGGATTTTCTCGCTTCCGAGGCAATGGAATTCTATCTTGGCCCGACCCATTGGCTGGATGCCTTTCCGCAGGTGTTGGAGGTTCATCTGGAAAAGATCATTTCGATCTTTTCGGGCATCAACGCCAAGCAGAAAGCGTGTGAACAGGAAGCTGCGGAAGAGGCTCCCCGTGACTATGCCATTGTGGGGCCGGAGCTGCTGGAGGAATCCCAGATCCATCGCATCGGCATGACCTATCCGCAGCTGACCATGAAGGCTCTGGAGATCGATTATCTCTGCATCTCACCCGATAAATATATTATCAACGAGGAAACCGAGGGCACCTTCGATGACTGGAAGGATGTTACCACCGATTATGGCAATGATGTATCGATCCTGCTGGTAGAAAAGGATGAGATCATCGGCTATGTGGATGCATTCCCTGTTACTGAGGAATCCTATGAGGAGCTGATCGCGGGACGGGCATTGATCCGGGGCAATATGATCGAGCTGTTCAGCATGGGCGGCGAGTTCAGCTTGTTTGTTTCAATGATGGCATTGATCCCGGGACATATCACCCAGGAAAACTATATGATGCTGTTCGGATGGCTTTTTACCCATATCGCAGAATGGAAGGCAAAGGGGATCTGTATCACACGGATCGGCTTTACCACTTATTCCGATCTGCTGGAGAAATTTCTGGTGCGATTTGGCTTTGCATTCCGTTGCCTGAATCCCTCGAAGGGAAAGGTCTATGAAATCACCATAGAGGATCTGCGAAGCAAGCTGGCAGCCAATCCGCGCTATGCGTCTCTTGCGATCTGATGCCATATTTTTCTGAGAAAAAAAGGCAGCAGATCCTGCTTACTGCTTTTTTTCTCATTCGGAGGTTTTTTCTATGAATCATCTGCAATTTCCGGAACCGCAGGCGGTATTTCGTCATTTTTGCGCCATTGCTGCGATTCCGCACGGCTCCGGCAATACCGAAGCCATTCGTGTCTATTGTCGTGATTTTGCACGCTCGCTCGGACTTTCTGCCAAGGAGGATGCAGCAGGCAATCTGATCATCCACAAGCCGGCATCCGAAGGCGCAGAGCAAGCACCTGCTGTGATTTTGCAGGGACATCTGGATATGGTCTGTGCGCAGCTTCCCGAATGCACAAAGGATATGCAGACAGAAGGGCTTGTTCTGCGTTTGGAGGGCGATTTCCTGTTTGCCGATGGCACGACTCTCGGCGGTGATGACGGTATTGCCATTGCCTATGCCCTTGCGATTTTGGAAAGCAATACGATCGTGCATCCGGCGCTGACTGTCCTGCTCACCAACGATGAGGAGATCGGTCTGCTGGGTGCAGGCGGCTTGGAAGAGGGCGAGATAGAGGGTGCTTATCTGCTGAATCTGGATTCGGAAAAGGAAGGCGAATTCATTGTGGGCTGTGCAGGCGGCGCACGGGTGGATATGACGCTTCCTCTGCAGCGGGAAACGGCAGCCGGGAATCGGGCAACGATCACACTGACAGGACTTTGCGGCGGCCATTCGGGAACCGAGATCCATCGTCCGCTGCTCAATGCCAATTGCGGAATGGCGAAGCTGCTTTCCGCTGCTGCAGTGCCCATGCGTCTTTGCACATGGCAGGGCGGTACCAGAGATAATGTCATTACGGCAGATGCATCGGCATCGGTGCTGATTGCGCCGCAAGATCAGGCGCAGGTGACCGCCGCACTGGAAGCCTGTGCACAAACGCTGCGGCAGCAATATCCCGAAGAGGCAGGCTTGCAGCTTACCATTGCATGGGAACAGGATGTGACCTGCTCTGCCCTTACTGTTGAGAGTACGGCTGCTGTGTTGGAGCAGCTTTGCGGTCTGCCGCAGGGTGTGACCGACTGGCATGAAACATTGTCTATGCCAAAGACCTCTTTGAACCTTGGAATCGTTGCATTGGAAGAAACATCGCTTTTGGCAGTATGTTCTGTACGCAGTCTGTCGGATCCCGAACGGGATGCCCTTGCGGATTCTCTCTGCCGATATACGCAGGCTCACGGCGGCACAGCACGATGCTATGCGGCATATCCCGCATGGGATTATGTGCCTGACAGCAAGCTGGAACAGATCGCTTGCCGTGCCTATGCTGCCTGCTATGATGGCGCACAGCCCAAGGTTCTGACCATTCATGCAGGTCTGGAATGCGGCGTGATCTGTGCAAAATGCAAAGGCTTGGAGGCGATTTCCTTTGGACCTGATCTGTATGATATCCACAGTCCCAGAGAGCGCCTTTCGATCTCATCGGCAATACGAACATGGGAGCTGCTGCTGCGGCTGCTTTCGGATATCGCCGGACAATTTGTCGGGAAGGAATGATCTGTTGATATGAAGGCTGCAAGACCTTATCCCACACTGATGGTATCCGATCGCTGTGCTGCACGATTGCAGGCAGGTCATCCGTGGGTCTATGACAATGAGCTGCTGCCGGAGCAGGATATGGCGGCTGCTGAAAACGGATCCCTTGTGGATCTTTGTACTGCGAAGCATCGCTATCTCGGCACCGGATTTTATAATGCTGCATCGAAGATACGGGTAAGGGTGATCTCGGATAATCCCAACGATCGGTTTGACGATGCCTTTTTCCGTCGGCGGCTGGAGCACGCATGGGCATATCGGAAAACGGTGCTGTCTCCGGAGGAGCTGCAATGCTGCCGGATCATTTTCGGAGAGGCAGATCGGTTTCCGGGACTGACGGTCGATCGCTTCGGAGATCTGCTTTCCGTGCAGCTTCTTTCCCTTGCCATGGATCAGCGCAAAAAGCAGATCCTAGGGCTTCTGCGAGAGATCCTTTCCGAGGATGGCCAGCAGATCCGAGGGATCTATCTGCGCAATGATGTGGCAGTGCGTGAGCTGGAAGGCTTATCGCAGGAAACAGGCTGGTTTTGGTATGAGGGAAGCGACAATCCGCTGACAACGATCTGCGAAAACGGCATCATCTATGAAGTAGATGTGGCAAATGGGCAGAAAACAGGATTTTTCCTTGACCAGAAATACAATCGCAGAGCAGCGGCATCGCTTGCCAAAGGCAAAACGATCTTGGATTGCTTTACCCATACCGGCTCGTTCGGACTCAATTGTGCCAAAGCCGGTGCTGCCATGGTGCATTCGGTGGATATTTCCCGCACAGCCATCGAAGCGGCAGAGCATCATGCACAGATCAATGGCGTATCGGACAGAATGCATTGTTCGGTTGCCGATGTGTTTGATCTGCTGCGGGAAGAGATGCAGTCCAAAAAGCATCCCTATGATTATATCATTCTGGATCCGCCTGCCTTTACCAAATCCCGCAAAACCGCCAAGAATGCGGAAAAAGGATATTTGGAGATCAATACGCTTGCCATGCGGCTTCTGCCCAGAGGCGGATATCTTGCCACCTGTTCCTGTTCGCATTTCATGACCGAACCGATGTTTCGTGAGATGCTGCAAAAGGCAGCGCAGCAGGCCGGCGTGCGGATCCGACAGATAGAAGCCCGACAGCAGGCGCCGGATCATCCTATTTTACTTTCTGTGCCCGAAACGGATTATCTGAAGTTTTTCCTGCTTCAGATCGTATAAAGAATCAGAGATCCCTTTAGAAATGAGGTGACACACGATCCCTATGACAATACAATGGCTGTTTCTGTTGCCGCAGATGCTTGCGGTACCGGATTATCTTTTGCATCCCGAATTGCTGATCAGTCTGCTGATTTTGCTGTTGGTCTTGTTTTTGGTGATCGCAGTGTTCATTTTGTTGCTGCAGGATGCCAAACGAAAGCAGGAGGAACTCAAACGCAGCAATTCTCTGCTGACCATCGATGAAACGACCGATCTGCTGAATGAACGCAGCTTTGAGGCCGTGGCGCAGAATCGGCTGCGGCATCACAGTAATCGCAGATGGTTTCTGCTGGATTTTGACATCAACCATTTTGAGTCGATCAATACGCTGTATGGTTTTCAGCGCGGCAATGATATCCTACAGGCAATTGCGGCACATCTGCGCAGAGAACGGGATCAGAGCGGAGAATGCTTTGCAAGGGTCTATGCAGATCATTTCATCTGTCTGCTGACCAGTGAAAATTTGTCTGCCGTCAAGCGCCGGGTGCTTGCTATGGACGAAAAGCTGCGGAATCTGCCGGTGCATCCGGGCTTACAGCTTTCTTATGGTTTATATCCCGTTACAGATACCAAGCTGCCGGTGACACAGCTTTGCGATTATGCGCTCACTGCCAAACGTCTGGTCAAAGGCAACTGTATGAATCCGTTGGGGATCTATGATGCAGATTTTCATCAGCTTCAGTTGGAACGCTTTGCGCTGACTGCCGCCATGGAGCCTGCGCTGGATGCAGGTGAGTTTATGGTCTGCTATCAGCCGAAATATGATATTGCCACAGAAACAATGATCGGTGCCGAGGCACTGGTGCGTTGGCAGCGAAAGAATGGAACCGTCATTTCGCCGGATTCCTTTATTACCTTGTTCGAACAAAATGGTCTGATCACGAAGCTGGATTTCTATATGCTGGAAACGGTATGTCGTTTTTTGCGTACAGCACTGGAAAACAAAGTGGAAGCGGTACCGGTTTCGGTCAATTTCTCACGAAATCATTTGTATGAGGCAGATTTCACACAGCGTTTGCTTACGATGCTGAAAAAATATGAGATTCCGCCGCATCTGATTGAAATCGAGCTGACGGAATCTGCTTTTGTGAACTGCAAGGATAATCTGCTTCAGGTGATGGAGGAGCTTCATGACAATGGATTGCTGATCTCGATCGACGATTTCGGCAGCGGATATTCCTCACTGAATATGCTGATGGAGATGCCCTTTGATATTGTGAAGCTGGATCGCGGTTTCCTGAATTCTTCGGATCGGGATCATGTGGTCGTGGAAACGATATTGGATATGACACGCCGCTTACGGCTCAAAACTGTCGCAGAGGGTGTTGAAACCAAGGAGCAGCTTGCTTTTCTGCATGAAAACGGCTGTGATATCGCGCAGGGCTATCTGTTTTCTCAGCCGCTTTCGGAACAGGAATTTTCTGAGCAGCTTATGCGCCGGAACCGCACGGATGTATGCACCGGAAAGGAGATTTCTTCATGACCTTACAGATTGCTGTCATGCAAAGCGGAACGATACCTGCGCAGGACATCGCAGCAGAGCTGAAGGGCATTTGTGCCCAATGGCAGATCCATTGCCGCTGCCGTATTGTCTCGCTGTCGGAGCTGCGTGCGCTGTATGTAAAATCCAATGCGGTAGATCTGCTGGTTTTGGATGCCGATGTGCAGGAAGCGGTTACCTTCGCCGATATGCTTCGCCGATCCCTTGGCAATCACAGCACACAGATCCTGTTTGTTGCAAAGACACCGTTTTCTGCGCTGCAGTTATTTGCCAGTCATCCGCTGCATTTTCTGCTGCTGCCGGTGAAAACGGAAGCGCTGCGGAATGTGATGCTGACCTATGCGCTGCTGGATTATCGCTGCGGCTGCAGTTTCACCTATCATGTCGGCCGCAGGCTGTATCGGATATCGCGACCGGAGATCTGCTATATCACAGCGGAAGGCAGAAAGCTGACGCTTGTGACAGAGCATCATACTGTCAGCTTTTACGCTTTATTGAAGCAGGCTGCATTGCAGCTGAACAATCCTTATTTTTATTTGCTGTCCAATACGCTTCTTGTAAATTTGCATCAGATCAGCCGGATCGAAGAGACACTGCTGATCATGAACAATCAAGATCGGCTTCCTCTTGCAGAGGGACAGCAGCAATTGCTGCTGGAACGATGTGCTGCTTTGCAGGTATCCTGCTGACAGATAGATATAATTCAGATGGGGTTTCAATTTGAAACGGAGGTTTATCAATGAATACAACAACACATTTTCAACGACTGATTGCTGCTGCAACTGCCTGTGTACTGTCTGCGGTGCTGCTTTTGCAGCAGACCCCTTGTGGAATGGAAAGCCATGCACTGCTGCTTGGCGATTGTAATGGAGACGGCGAGCTTACCTCTGCGGATGCTGCGCTGCTTGCCGCTGATCTGGTAAAGCAGAAGCCGCTTAAACAGTCCGCTGCCGCCGATTGCAACAGCGATGGCATCGTGGACGGTGAGGATCTGACCTTGCTCAAGCGTATGATCCTATATCCGGCACCGAAGGCAGAAAGTGTAACGCTGATGGTCTATATGTGCGGATCGGATCTGGAGACCGAGGCATATCAGGCAACAGTGGATATGTATGAGATTCTGGATGCCTCGCTCAGAGACAATTTCAATATCATGATCGCAACGGGCGGTGCGCAGAAATGGTATCCCGAGAATGAATATGTGGATGCAAAATCCAATTACTATGTGCATTACAGCAGATCCGGCGTAGAAAGCGTTCCCGTTTCGGGTGGACGTTACAATATGGCAGAAGCAGAAACGCTTTCCGATTTCATCACAACATCCGTTACAGCCTATCCTGCCGATCGGTATGCGCTGGTGCTGTGGGATCACGGCGGCGGACCGATCTATGGTCTTTGCTATGATGAGCTTTATGACGAAACGATGTTTGTGGATATCCTTTGTACGGCTTTGGAGACTGCCGATGTGCATTTTGACTGGATCGGATTTGATGCCTGTCTGATGGGTACGGCAGAGGTTGCCTATGCCATGCGTCCCTATGCGGATTATATGATCGCCTCGCAGGAGCTGGAAAGCGGTCTTGGCTGGAGCTATACGGAATTTATCGAGGAATGGACAAGAGATCCTGCCATCTCCACGGAAGAGCTTGCAGAGACCATTATGGCTGCAACCGTTGTAAAAAATATCTTGTATCAGATGAACTCGACCCTTGCGCTGTATGATCTTTCCTATGCAGATGCGGTGATGCAGGCGCTGTATGCCTATGGAAATGATCTATATCAGATGTATCGGGCAGGCAATCTGTCGAAGATCATGAAAGCGCGCAGTCAGGCGCTGGATTTCGGCAATGGAGAATATGATCTTGTGGATCTTGTGGATTTTGTTCAAGCCTTGCCCACTGCAAACAGTCCTGCCTTGCTGGCGGCAATGGAACAGATGGTGATCTCCAAATACAACTATCGGCTGGATGATGCCAGCGGATTGTCGATGTGGTTCTTTGAGAACTATCCCGATGAAGCCTATTATCTGGATTATACCATGAAGCAATACGGGATCGATCCGCAATATCTGAAGCAGCTTTCAGAGATGGCAAGTGCCTATGAGAGATCCGGTTATCTGTTTTCGGCAACGCCGCAGCAGGATGATGCAATCATTACCGCATTCCATCAGATGATGGGAAGACCATAAAAGCCTGCTGATGTAGGGAGTGAAAAATCAAAAGACCGCTGTCCTGAAAAAGAGGATAGCGGTCATTTTTTGAATTGTAAGGCTGAAGAACCGGCAGATCAGTTATCACCCGGAACGGTAGGTACACCATCCTGCACAAAGAGTCCATGGGTATTGCAGGCAAACCAGAGCTTGCCGCCGCGCAATGCGGGGAAGCGCACCTCGCTGCCCTGTTCGGGATAGAGCTTTGCAAACAGCATTTGATTGCAGGTGACATAAGCGACAAAGGTAATATAGTGATTCTTTCGCATTTCATGGGGAAAGGTGATATAGTAATCATCCTCGATGCATTGTACCGTGAGCCGATGTGCGGCATCGGGCTGTTGTGGTGTCAGAGGTTCACAAACTCTGTCACAGCAGGAAAGCACTGCCTTGCCGGTCGTCTGCATGATATTACCGCAGCAGGGGCAGTGATAAAAACGTATCCGGTTCAAATTGCCACCATCCTTATCATATGCAGTCAGCTTACCGGAAAGCAATGCCGCAACGGGCACGCAGAGCAATGCCGAAAGCGAACGCAGCAGCGTAACATCGGGACATCCCATGCCGCATTCCCATTTGGATACGGTTTTATCGGAGATATGCAGGGCATCGGCAAGCTGTTTTTGTGTCATATGCTGTTCTAAGCGAAGCTGACGGATCAATGAACCGACCTTTTGACAATCCATATGCTCACGCTCCTTTGCCTATCAGTATAGCAAAGAACGCAGTAAAAGTCAATCCATGCTCCGTGGAGTTTTGCGGCTTTGCAAAAAAGCAGCATGGCTCATCTCATGCTGCTTTGTTTTGGATATCAAAGAGGGATCACACGTCCCACCGGACGCCGATTCATGGGCTTGGGGATCTTAGTGAGCAGAACAACGGCATGTGCCGCCATACCCTGCTGTGCACCGGTAAAGCCCAGATGTTCTTCTGTCGTTGCTTTCACGCTGATCCGGTCTAAAGCACAGCCTAATTTCTGAGCAAGCAGCTTACGCATCTGCGGGATATGGGGCGCAAGCTTTGGTGCCTGTGCAAGGATCGTGGCATCGATATTACCGATCTGCCAGCCCTTTGTTTGGATCAGACCGTTGACATGGAACAGAAGCTGTAAGCTGTCGGCACCGGCATAGCGGGGATCGGTATCGGGAAAATGCTGTCCGATATCGCCCAGTGCCAGTGCGCCCAGCATGGCATCCATGATGGCATGGGTGAGCACATCGGCATCGGAATGTCCCAGCAAGCCTACGGTGTGTGGGATTTCCACACCACCCAGAATGAGCTTACGGTTTTCGGTCAGTCGATGGACATCATAGCCATGTCCGATACGAAAATCAGTCATTTGCGGCTGCCTCCTTTTTGCTGCATCGGTCTGCCAGCAGTGCCTCTGCAACAGCGAAATCCTCCGGTGTGGTCAGCTTGATATTGGCATAGGAGCCGATGGTCATGGCAACCTTATGATTGATCGCCTCCAGAAGCTGACAGTCATCGGTGAAATCCAGCAGATGGGCATCGGCAAACGCCATTGCCTGTTCATACAACGCACGTCGGAACACCTGCGGTGTCTGGGTCAGATAGAGGTTGGCTCTTGGCGGGGTATCGGTGATGAGTCCATCCTCCACGAGCTTGATGGTATCCTTGACCGGTGCACCAAGGGTAGCGGCACCGAATACATGGGCATCATGAATGACCTGTTCGACCTCTGCGACCGTGACCAGCGGACGGGCACCGTCATGTACCGCAAGATAGTTTGCATTGGCAGAGAGACAGGCGACTCCGTTTTTCACGCTCTGTTGACGAGTACTGCCGCCATTGGTGATGGTAACAGGCAGAGAGAGTGCCGCTGCATCTATGATGGTACGAAAGGCATCCGTATCCTGCGCACGGCAGATAACAATAAGCTCCGATACACTTTCGCATAGGCAAAAGGTACGGAGCGAATGTTCGAGAACCGTTGCAGTTCCCAGCGGATGCAGAATTTTATGGATGCCGCCCATTCTGGTGGCGTTACCGGCGCACACCAGAAGGACAGCAGTATCAGCAACTGACATAGGGATCACTCAACGCCGGGAGCCTTGGTGCCGCATTCAGCACAAAACAGTGCTTTATCGGGCAATGCAGCATTGCAGCAGGCGCAGACAGACGGCTGCGGCTGTGCAGGGATCTCCTCAGCAGGTACAACGGGAACCTCCGGCGCAGCTTCAGGTGCTTCCGGTGCAGCGGGAGCCACCGGCTCAATCTTAGCACCGCAGCCGGCACAGAACAGCGCACTCTCAGAGAGTGCAGCGCCGCACTTCGGACAGTTGGTAGGCATCACAGGCTTCTGCACTTCCGGTTCTACTTCCGGAATGGGCATTGCCGTACCGCAGGCAGCACAGAATTTTGCATCTTTGGGACAAAGCTTGCCGCAGCCGGAGCAGGCAACCATACCGGACAGTGCATTCAGCTCTGCCTTTTTGACACGCAGTGTCTCCTGCAAAGCGGTAACGGATGAGACCAGCTCGGTATATTCGGGAGCAGGCTCCTCACAGATCTCTGCAAAATATTTCATACCGATTGCTTGAAACCGATCACGCAGCTCTTTTTCGATGCTTGCAATCTGCTTCTGGATCCGGTTTTTCTCAGCCATATTCTTGGCACCGCCGGAAACCTCATGCGCGGTTTTGGAAATCGAATCTACCAATTCGTCAAAAAATCCCATAATCATATCCTCCTTCTATCAATGGGGCGCATATGCGCCTGCTGGCATTATAACACAGCCTGCGAAATTTGTCAATCCATTTGACACAATGGTTATAACAGTTAAGAGAGATATCGCAGTGCTTAGCCCATAAGTTTTACGAGCACAGCCTTCTGTGCGTGCAGACGGTTTTCTGCCTCATCAAAGATCTCCTTGGCATGGGCCTCAAAGACCGATGCTGTGATCTCCTCGCCGCGGTGAGCAGGCAGACAATGCTGCACCATTGCTTCGGGATTGGCAGCAGCAAGAATGGTATCATTGACCTGGAAGCCGGCAAAAGCGAGCTTGCGCTGCTCTGCTTCGCCCTCCTGACCCATAGATGCCCAGACATCGGTAAAGATGACATCGGCACCGGCAGCAGCCTTTTCGGGGCAATCGGTCATAGTAAATCCGCCGTTTGCATTTGCAAAATCCAGCACCTTCTGATCGGGCTGATAGGCATCGGGACAAGCGATGCTGACTTCCATACCGACTTTCAGTCCGCCGACGATCAAGGAGTTCGCCATATTGTTGCCATCACCGATATAGCACATTTTCAGCCCCTGGAAGCTGCCCTTGTATTCACGAATGGTCATGAGATCGGCGAGCACCTGACAGGGATGACAAAAATCGGTGAGACCGTTGATGATCGGAATCGAGCCATATTGTGCCAGATCCTCAACCTCCTGCTGTGCGAAGGTACGGATCATAATGCCATCCAGATAGCGGGAGAGAACTCTTGCGGTATCCTGCACGGGTTCTCCTCTGCCGATCTGCAGATCATTGGAGGACAAAAACAGCGGATAACCGCCCAGCTGCACCATACCGGTTTCAAAGGAAACACGAGTTCTGGTAGATGCCTTCTGGAAGATCATACCCAAAGTTTTTCCCTGCAGATGGGGATGGGGGATATGGTGGTTGCGTTCATATTTCAGTTGATCGGCAAGATTCAGCAGATCAATGATCTCATCGGTAGAAAGATCCAGCAGTTTCAGTAAATGCTTCATGGGAATCGTATCCTTTCTGAAAAATATGTGTTATGATTGTTTGGATTATCGCTGTGCTTCCTTTTCCTTGGGCGCAATACACTCCACAGCAGCCAGCGGAAGCAGAGGGATATAGTCATCAAACTCGGCATCCTCGATCTGCAGTTCAAATTTATATTCACCGCGTGCCAGCGGTACTACAGTGATCGTGCCGCAGGGCTGCTTTTTCACGAGAATGGTATAGCTGAGCCCGTCATCGGTGCGCAGCTGCATTGTCTTGCTGTCGAGCTCCAGCAGCATGGAAGGCTCTAAAAACTTGGATTTGCAGCGGTATTCGCCGCACTTTTTGCCGTTGAGCTGGATCTGATAGACAGGATGGCGATCCTGTGTGCCGGGAGAGAGCACATAAAGTTCATAGTGGTTCTGATCCAGAATGGCATAGCCGCCCCGCCATTTTCGTTTGATGGTATAGAGCGTTCGGTTGTTCTGATCGGTCACCAGAAATTTGTTGTGTTGAGGAAATATGGTCAGATTGATCATAAAAGCGCACCTCGCCTTCTCTGATGCGCCAATGAAACGCACCATTAAATATTTAGAATTTGCAGCAGTATTTCAAGACCTGCATCCAGCTCCTCTTTGGAGATGGTAAGCGGAGGCAGGAGTCTTACCTTATCTTTTGCGGTCAGCACCAGCAGACCGGCATCCCGTGCGGCGGCAAGCACTTCACCTGCCTGCATCGTCTTGAGCCGGATGCCGATCATCAGACCAAGACCCGAAACGCTTTCCACTTCGGGACAGCTTTCCAGCACCTCACGGATATATACGCTTTTTTCCTGTACGGAATCCAAAAATCCCGGCTCGGCAACACGGGATAGTACTGCCAGTGCGCCGGCACATACCACCGGATTGCCGCCAAAGGTGGAACCGTGACTGCTTTGTCCCATGACATCGGCACAGCTTGCGGCAACAAGGCAGGCACCGATGGGCAATCCGCCGCCCAGACCTTTTGCCAGCGTGATGATATCAGGATGCAGATGATATTGCTCACAAGCGAGGAAGGTGCCGGTACGTCCGATACCGGTCTGCACTTCATCGACGATCAGCAGCAGATCACGTTCTTTGCAGATTTCGGATACGACCTTTACATAGTCGGGATCCAGTACGTTGACACCGCCTTCTCCCTGCACCAGCTCGATCATAACAGCACAGACGCTGTCATCCAGCTTTTCGTGCAGATCGGTCAGATCATTGGGCTTTGCATGAACAAATCCCTGCGGGAAGGGGTAAAAATCCTTATGGAACACATCTTGACCGGTAGCGGCAAGGGTTGTCATTGTCCGTCCATGGAAGCTGTTTTGCAGCGTAAGGATCGTACCTCTGCCTTCGCCGTAGCGGTCAAAGCTGTATTTTCTTGCGACCTTGATGGCACATTCATTTGCCTCGGCACCGGAGTTTCCGAAGAATACCCGTTCCATATCGGTCAGAGTACAAAGCTGTTCGGCAAGTTCAGCCTGTACGTTGATGTAATAATAATTGCTGGTATGCTGTATCGTGCGTACCTGCTTGCAGACGGCATCTGCCCAGTCGGCATCGCAATAGCCGAGGGAGTTTGTGCCGATGCCGCTGCCGAAATCAATATATGTTTTACCATTTTCGTCCGTGCAGATACCTCTTGTGCCGCTTTGTACGGCAATGGGCTGACGGCCATAGGTTTTCATCAGAAATTGTTCGGAGGTCTCCATGGTATTCATAGTATTTTCCTCATTTCTATCTTATCATATTTTCAAGGGGCAATCAAGTGAGAATTTATGAATTTGATAAAAGATAACACTGATAAAACGAGAAACTGTAAAAGATCAATAAACGCTTAAGAACTGGGTTCCGACGCCTTCATTGCTGCAAATCTCCACGAGAATGGAGTGCGGCACTCGACCATCAATGATGACAGCTTTTTTCACGCCTCTGCGGATGGCCTCGACACAGCAATCGATTTTGGGGATCATACCGCCGGAGATAATACCCTGTCGTTTTAAGTTCTGCACCTCACTGATGCTGACAGAGGGAATCAGCGTTTCGGGATCGTTCTTATCCTTCAGCAGACCGGCAATATCGGTCATGAGGATCAGGTTTTCGGCACCCAGTGCAGCAGCAATGGCAGCCGCAGCAGTATCGGCATTGACATTGTATACCTGACCGTCGTTTCCGCAGGCAACGGTAGCAATGACCGGAATATAGCCGTTATCCAGCGCCATGAGGATGGGCTTGGTGTTCACATCGGTGATCTCACCGACCAGACCCAGATCGGGCTTGCTTTCTTTTTTGGTCGCTCTGAGCAGCTCGCCGTCAATACCGCACAGACCCAGCGCCTGTCCCTGATGGCGGGTGAGATGGGAGACCAGCTCTTTGTTGACCTTGCCGGCCAGCACCATGCGTACTACCTCGGCGGTTTCGGCATCGGTATAGCGCAGACCGCCCACAAAGCGGCTTTCGATCTGCAGCCGATGCAGCATATCACTGATTTCCGGACCGCCGCCATGTACCAATACCACACGGATGCCTACCAGCGAAAGCAGTACGATATCACTCATTAC
>JAZOCU010000085.1:0-6369 GCA_045596625.1 Oscillospiraceae bacterium
ACCTCGATAAAGTGATTGCCGCCACCCAAAGTGCCGATAGATCGCATGACCACATCATGGCGCAGGGTGGGATAACAATACAGACCTTCCAAAGGAACCTGCTTGATCGCAGGATTGGATCTGGGATAGATCGCCGCCCCCGAAGGAATCAAGGTTCTGATCACATTGTCCAGTTTGGCAAAATCAATTTCGGTCTCCTTCAGTTTATACACCTGCATCCCGCAACCGATATCGCTACCTACATACGCAGGATTTACTTTGTCCCCTACGGTCATAGACGTACCCACAGTACAGCCTGCTGAAGCGTGCATATCGGGCATCATGCGAATCACACTGCCCTGCAGCTCTTCCACATTGCACATTTTTAGTACCTGTGCATACGATTCACTGTCTACGTTAATCGCATAAATCGTTGCTTTATTGTATTTTCCAATTACATCGTACATATAAATCTCTCCTTTCAAGTTTAGTTTTCGTACCGCCTCGCAATCATAAATGAATGGGGAAGCCGAACCGGTCAAGATTCCAAAGCGAATAAATATCGCTTATAATACTTCAGTTTAATATATCGATTGATCTTATGATAATACACGGGATTGCCCAATCCCCCCAAAATACCGATCACCGGTATTCCCTGTACAAATTTCAGCATCAGCATATCCACTGCAAAACAATTCGCCGTCCTTCGGATTTGCACCTTGAATTCTTCATCCGAGGGCTCGTATTGGACCATCAGCAGTCTATCTACTTTGTCATTCAATTGCACCCAAGCTTCTTTACGGGACAATGATGCTTCCATCATACATAAAATCAAAAATTGTTCGGATCGCTTGTTATAGTCGCCGCCGTATTGAGCCACCGTCTCATACGCCCCACGGAAAAGATAAGAGAGGAACATCACAATATCCGGCATTCCTACTCCCAGCGCGCCAAGACCTACACCTTCTAAAGTAGTCACCGCAGAGTTGATCAGATCGGATTTGTTGGCAATTTTTCGCATTCGTTTCAATTCCTGTCTGGAACCTTTGAGTTTTATTGCATAATCCCGAATCCGGTGGTTCTGATTCATCTCCTCGCTGTTCAATGTTTTATTGATAATTGGCGTTCCTTTTTGCAGAATCAGCGTAAACGCCTTACAAAATGCAGATAATAGTCCATCGTATACCTTTTCCGGAACCTTTTCGGAAAGTAGCGCCTTCCATTTGGCAGATTCTTTCGATGCTTGATTTCGTAGCAGTGTTTCTTGCCTATTGATATATCGTAATTCTTTGTCTCGGGCAATTTTCAGTTTCTCAGAAGCTTTTAACATGATATCCTCTCCACGCCGGTATTTTCAATCACGACGCTTCGAGCGTCATCAAACAGGTGATTTACTACCAACATTATATCATGTTTTCAGAAATGCCCAATGCTTACAAAACATAGAAATAAAACCAATTCTTCCAAAGCACACCAAGTCCCTTGGAAGAATTGGGCGATAGCGTATTATTCCGTAATATCTTCTTTGTTCTCCGGAATTTCTTTTTGCTCAGCAGCAATCTTTTTGATCAGATCAGAAACATAATCGTCGGTAGGGTCTATTTTCATATGCGAACGATCCTGTATACTGCACTAATGGCCGCACCAATCAATACTTCAATGAACGGCATTTTCTTTCTCCCTTGTAGATTCTTTAGATATTTGGGTCGCAATCTTATGTTTGGAAAGAAGATGATTCATCTTCTTTTCAATCATAATGATCTTTTCTTTTTCCGTTTTGGAATAAGTCTTCTTATCGTTCAATTTATTCATACCAACATACTCCTTACGGCATGCTCTTCTACCAGAGAACCGTATTTTTCTATTAAAGGAACAATTGCCCGGCGAAAAGATTGATCGTATTCAGAAAGAACTTTCTTCCCCTCCTTGATGGTTACCCTATACGCAGGAAAGCCTTGTTTAGGCGCATCTTCTTCGGGCTTCACTTCTTCCACAACGTAATCCTCGGCTCTGAACAACGGGCTCCCCGATGCAGGAACAAAATTGCTTCTCAACAGTCGGATGTAGCACATCGCAATACTGTCAAGATTCTCTTTGCTGTCTCCATATACCGATGTGACTTCCAAAGCCTTCAAGATGCATTTTCTCCATTTAGTCCAACCAATCAGCTCACCGGGAGTATAGCCGGAGGTCCAGATATCTCTTAATGCCATACTGACCAGTTTTTGGATATCCGCACCTGTAACATAACGTGGTTTTTCAGAATCAGATACAAAACCATTTACCAAACCGACCAGGTTATCGCTCGCAAGGCAATCATCATCAAACAGAGCTCTGCCTGCATTTTTTTCTGCAGCTACCATTTGCTTTTTGAAAATAGAAACACATTCCTCTGACGTGGGCATATACAGTGAATACAGACAATCAAATCGACCGCTTCTGAAAAATTCTTTCGGTAGCTTTGATATGTCGTTCGCTGTGGCAAAAATAAAGCAAGGCTTTTTACAATTCTGCATCCAACCAAGAAGTGTACCGAACATTCGCTTGAAGGGGCCCGAATCATCACTACCCTTTCCTGCGCTGCTGAATCCTTTATCCAGCTCATCAATAAATAACACACAGGGCGCCATAGCTTCTGCAGTTTTCAGCGCTTTCATCATATTATGCTCAGATTCGCCCACATACTTCCCCATCAACTGACCGATATCCATTTTCAACAACGGAATTTTCAAAGTTGCAGCCACGCTATCCACTGCCATGGATTTTCCGCATCCCGGTACACCGCAAAGCAATACACCCTTGGGCGGAACTGCACCGACATCGCGCTTCAGGCGGTCGCCTTCTTTAATGCTTTTCTTTTGAACAGAGATCCAGTCTCTGAAGTTTTTCATACCGCCGATCGCTGCTGTATCACCGGTAATATCCTCAACTTGGGAATCCACTCGAACCAATTCCAAAAGACTATTGGTCTTGAGTAGCTGCTCCTTTTGCTTTTGAACTGCATCAACGGCTTGCTTTTCATCCTGCAAAATACAACCTTCCTTCGGATGGATAGGGTGCGGAATAATAGACAAGCTACGGATGATCCGTTCTACTTGCAGAAGCGGCAGGCCCATTAATGCATCGGAAATCGTGTTAATCTTGGAACGCTCTTTTTCTGCATCAAAGACCTGACTATCTATCAGACACTGCACAATTTCCTCATTTTCAGGATACGGCTCATCAATAATTTCACAGTAATTCTCATATTTGGGCGGAACCACAGCCGATTCGCCGTACAGCAAAATCACACTGCTGGACAATGCACTGCCGCTTAAGCTCTCCTGCAAATGACGGTCAATAAAGGCATTCAGGTCGGCGTTATCCCACATAACCAGCGGTTTGGAAGCATCGTACCGATATTGGATCACATAGAGCGACGGAAAATCATATTTAACCGTCATTTCGGGCATTCCGTAATTTACGCTATCCTTCAATGCAAATGATTGCAACTGATCATGGGAAATGTAGTGAATATTGAAATTAATCAGATCTTTATTGGCATCTGTCTTTCGAAACAGTTGCAGATTCTGCTTTTCCGGCAGATATCTTGTGGGGATCACCGTTACCTGATCTACGCCATTACTGCAATCCTTGGACAAACGAACAACCAATTTATCACTTTCGATAACCCGTCTCACTAAAGACAGTTCGTTAGTGCGTAATACGATGATGGGTTTTCCGCTCAAATAGGCTTTTTCACATTGAGCAATAATCTCTTCGATCACAGTTCTTTGTTTCATACATCATTCCTCTGCTAACGCCTGACTGATAGACACATAATGCGAACGCAAGTGCATCGGAGTCCCGTCTTTCGTTTTAATGATTCCTTCTGTTGTCAGCAAATAATACTCCGTGTTTTTGCTGATTACTTCTACATACCGTGTGGCATAATTGAACAGATAAGCAGGAATTCTATCCAATCGTTTTCCTATGTAGTACAACCTTTGATCCTGTATATACAGATATTCAGCATCACCTATACAAGCATAAGAGGAGGCTTCCAAAGGAATGGGAATCGTTCTGTGTTCGTCTTTCACCACTCTTCTTTCGAAATCTCTTCGTAAGAAGCCTCTGCTTGATTTCACTCTGTCCGGCAATATACGCACGACGGTATCATTGCAAACATTCACAAAAATGTATTTTCCGGCTTGGATCTCCAGAGCCGTTGCTTGGTCTAAATGCAGAGTTGCCGGCAACGAGTATTCACCGGGAACAAAGAGCTTTACAGTACGAATACTGAAGGTTCCGGCGGGCTCGAACTGTGGATCATATTTGCATTTATAAGTCTTTCCGGAAGTGAGTTCGATTGCACTCTCATCAACGGCAGAGAAAAGAATATCTATATCCTGTTTACCGGCTATGATCGATTCGGGCGACACAAAGTGATTCTTTTTTGCCAATATAGTCGCTGCCGTAGCAACGATAAAGGTGCTCCACCAGTTCGCAAGAGAAGCTTTTTTTCCTTGATAGTAGATAAAGCATTCACTCACAATACTTCTGATATGAGCAGGAATCTCATCGGCAGGAATCTTACAGGATGCCCAAAAGAACTTTTCTGAAGGATAAGGAAATACCTTATCCTTCAGAGAGTGGTTGCCTAACAGCGAAATGCAATAATGACTGATCGGGTCAAAATCAAGATGCGACTTCGCAAAGATAAAAAACTCCTCGGCACGATCGACTATCTCGGAAACATCGAAATGCTCATAATAATCCAGACAATTTTTAATCGGCACGCCGTTTATAGTAAGCATATTCTGCTCCTCCTTAAAGATCAATCGATGATGATATGATCAAAATGCTCAAGTGCAACGATCTTAACCGCCTTATCCAACATATTGTTTACGCCGTCATAGTATCCCTTGCTGTTATTTCCAAACTGAGCAGTGAAAATGGAATCGGATAAATCATTGACAATCTTGCCCTTGATTCGAGCTTTAATGTCATACTCTTTTTCCGACAGTTTTTGAAGATCTTTTTGCTTAACTACTCTATTGGGATTTTGTACAATTTTCTCACTTATTATATCACACCAGGCATCGATTTCATCCATCCATAACAAGCCAACAAGCGTAAAACCGGCTAGGAAATACAAAACCAATGACAGTACCGCATTAATTGTCAAACGAGATATTTCCAATGCAATGGGAGTGAGTTTTTTGGTATCAATCACCGATCCTGATTTAGTCGCAATTTGATCCAAATTGACCTTCTTCACGGTATCCAGATTGAGAGAGAAACAGTCTCTGATCGTATCTGTATGATACAGATTAGCAGCAGCCTTCACAGAAGCATCGACGATAACATCTGAAAGCGTATTGTTTAATTGATTCAGCGGTTTTGTCAACAGAGACTCAATCTTTTGTTCATTGAAATGATCTTTAAAATGCTTCTCCAGCCTCTTCTGAAGCTGAGAAATAGTAATATCACCCTGAACCTCCTGCAGAACATCTACAAGGACAGTATATATGTAATTACTGAGTTCATCGCAAACATCAGCACGATATTTTACGTACGCACTTGTCACATTGCCATTTGACTCGTTCTTGATGCGATTGATCGTCGTATCAAGAAAATACTGATTGATAGCGATCTGACACAGACCGGAAGATACACAATACGAAGGAGACGGGTTACGGAAAATGGGAATATTCTCGTCTTGGAACACAGCCACGCAAATGGGCATGATAAAATCCATCCGGCTTGCGCCACCGGTCAAAACGATTGCACTGCACTCAAGATCATGATCCTTCATCATCTTCAGACACTTTTGGAAGAACTTATGGCAATGATCCCACCAGCTGTCTATTCCCACGGGCGAACCATTTTCTCTTACATTCAAGACAGGAATCTCGCTCACAACAGAACTCATAAACTCCGAATTCAGTTTGTAGGTGACATAAGAGGGTTCGCGCTCCGGATCAAGCTCACCGAATTCATCCGCTTTGAAGTATTGTGCTCCGACAAAAATTCCTTCTGGTGAAGTTTCTCTGAACCCTTGTGTAATTCCATCGCCGTACCAATTCTCTTTATGATCTCTTCTTACAATGAGTTCAATAGGAACAATATCCGTTGTATACGGATTGATGCCGTCTTTTCTCAATTTATCGTAAGCTTTATTGAGCATATTCTGTTCAATGGAAGATGCGCCCAGCGTCCATGATTTTTCTGCAAGATACTTTCCAAGAGAGATGTAAGTGAAATCAGCCGTGGAAGAACCGAAGTCAAAGACTGCAATGCCCTTCTTGGGATTGATTTTATGAGAAATATTCCGATTGATCGTTGAGAAAACCGAAGCAGTCGATTCAGCAACTACATAAACCTCACTGATGCCGGTAGCATTTTGGA